>NVUP01000003.1:14622-224156 GCA_002401945.1 Paracoccaceae bacterium | reverse complement strand
GCATTGAACGCCCTCCCGAATGTCCCTCAGAACCGAACGTGCCATGAAAAGCGCGGAGCGGCGAGGGTCTATGTGACCATCCGGGATGGAACAGCTAGGGCGCTGCCGCCCAAGTCGCGGATGGAAAGCAATATCGAGTGTCCCCGGCCGCATGTCATGATGTGCCATTGCCGCGCGCTCAGTATGTTCTTTTGATGTATCCAGCCAAACCACCTCGGCGCCAGTACCCAGCGGGGCCTTTTCGGCCAATTGGTCGGCGATTATCTCATGCGGGGGGGGGATCGGAACACGCCCCTGGCCATCGCAACCATGACAGCGCCAGGGCAGCGGATCAACGGCCAAACTGGCGCTGCACCAAACCGGCACCACCACAATCTACACAAGCACGGCCATTGCCTGCCTGCCAAGCGCATGTCTGCGGTTGACCCTCCCCCGAACACAGTAAAGCGCTACGCCCAGTAAAATTGGCGCTGTCAAATTACCCTTAACAAAGACAACACCCCCGGAAAAAGTCGGGCACAAAATTGGCAGGCTGGCGCCTAGATCGTGCACGCGATTTGCACACATTTGTCGGAGATTGCCGGAAAAAACGGGTGCAAATGGGTGCAAATGGGTGCAAATGGGTGCGCGCCGTGCAAAGCAGTTTTTAACTTGCTCACATTCATCCCCCTAAAAACACGAAAAAACTATTTGTTTTCAGGGGGTTAGTGGCGGAGACGAAGGGATTCGAACCCTCGAAACGTTTCCGTTTACTCCCTTAGCAGGGGAGCGCCTTCGACCACTCGGCCACGTCTCCGCTGACCCGTATATCCGCGCAAGCGGCAGTATTACAAGGTCATTTTCCACGTCTTTGCAATTATTTTTGCCCCCCCAGAAATCCTTGAAAAAGCACGGAATAGAACTGATCGGTACCCGTTTAGGGCAAAACTTGACCTACAAATCTGAGTTGAAATAATCAATTAAATAGCACTTTTTGTGGCCTGTCCCTCAGATGACGTCCTTCTGAATATTTGGATTTCCCTCTATTTTCGCGTTGCATGGTTTGCCCCCCCTCCTCCCAGGARKKASGSGKWWKRMMMTRKAWKKKGMYWYCYAYSSWYAMCMRKYKYWWSYWTCRWKWKYGGTKGYYTTKRTGRYAWKRKCWWWYSKYAWWWRCAAAGGTTGAGAAACCGCAGAATCGCCGATGGGTGCAATGCCGAACAGCTCTATTGAGTAAACCTCTCTCGCAGCACATTAAGGTCGCGAGCGGCGCAAAATTGAGCAGGCGGTCTGGTACGCCAGAGTTAGGGCCTGTGATTGACCAGTGGGCCCGCACTAGATGATTCGACCTTGATCAAGCGCTGCAACTAGACCCAATGACTAGCTCCCCCAGAGACCACACCCCAAAAGGGACGGCACTCAAGCGCGGCGCCGATTCCCGATGATCGCGAAGGGATCGACCACCCTCTCATCTTTGTTTGCGCCTGATCTGGGCGTTTTGGATATCACTACGATGCCTCATCCCGAAATCCCCCCTCTCTTGAGATCGCTCCATTCAGCCAAGCGTTTGAAAATTTTAGTGCTTTTGGAAAACCTCGATATTTTGGCATTTTTCAAAGCACCCAAAAAAGCACCCAAAATTTCTATTTGACGCCCCCTGCGACTCCGCCTATACGCCCCTCACTACATCCGTGCCCAGATGGCGGAATGGTAGACGCGCTGGCTTCAGGTGCCAGTGACCGCAAGGTCGTGGAGGTTCGAGTCCTCTTCTGGGCACCACCTCACCATAAAAATTTCGAATTTTGGAAAGCCGCCCATTTGGCTCGTCCCTGTGCTCGCCAATGCAAAGCACCATAGGTTGCTTTCAAAAGACCGGATCCCCAAGGGATTGTAGGGAACAATGGCCGGTTAAGGCTCTGAAAAGGCCGGACATGCCCCGGATCTAGCACTCGTAGAAATTTCCCAATATCGCGCTACATAAAGCGGACACCTCAAAACCAATTGCTGCCCACCGACATGCTCGGTGGATCCTGCGCTCTCACGGCGTGGGGGGACCTGAAAACTCGGGCCCATGCAGCTATAAAAGGGGGGCTGAAAAGAGTGAATAGAGCCGCTTTGCTCCAACATAGTTCTACTACCAACCGGATAGGTCTTACGGCAAAACCTGGATTGGTTGTTTTGGCTATCATAGTCAGCCTGGGCATTGTCAGCAGCCCAGGACCTGCCCCATCCCATACCAGCCCTCAGCCCTATCTGGTTTATAACGACCGTGGCGGTAAGGTCCGCGACCGGTTGCTGGAAATACGTTATCTGCGGGCCTCCGGTCAGCCCGTCGAGATACGCGGCGACATTTGTTACTCCACCTGCACCATGCTGCTGGGCCTACCGCGGACCTGTATTTCACCAAACACAGTTTTTGGATTTCACGGCCCCATGCTCAACGGCAAACTGCTAAAGGGTGACAAGTTGGAGTATTATTCTCGCGTCATCGCGCAATATTACCCGGAGCCGTTGCGAAACTGGTATATGATCACAGGCCGCAATAAGATCGGTGGCATGCATCTTATTAGAGGCATAGATCTGATTCGCATGGGCATCCGGTCGTGTTGACGCCCATGGGCGCCGCAAAGCCCGCCTGAAAATTCCATCGCGATACGCGCCAATGATCCTCGAAGGGGTGCCCAATTTCAAGCGCAACCCTCAGGCAAACTCTGCCGATGCCAACATAGCCAGTGCACCATCAGCAGCCTCGACCCACAGGGTGCTGCCTGCCTGATCCTGTTTTTGATTAAGCGCGAAAGCCTGTTCACCACAGATTGGGCTCAGGGCCCGGAAATTGTAGCTCCGCAACACCTTGCCACTCTGTTGAGCAACCGCGTGATCGACCAGCAACGTTGCGATCAACGGGCCATGTACCACCAAATCCGGATAACCCTCGACCTCGCGGCAATAATCCCTGTCATAGTGGATACGGTGTCCGTTAAAACTCAGGGCCGAATATCGAAACAACAAGGTTGGATCAGCCCGTACCGTTGCCACAACTTCGGCCCCTTGCGGCGGCACGGGCGGTTGCYTCTTGGGCTGGTCCGCCTTGGAATCTTCCCGATAGACAATGTCATGTTCTTCGGTCAACCGCAGTTGGCCCGCAACTTTAAACTTATGCGAGACGGTCACAAAACACAGGCTTCCAGTGCGACCCTGCTTTACCGCAACCGCTTTGATACATGAGGTTTTCTCGACTATCTCGCCAATGCGCAAAGGGGATAAGAAATCAAACCTCCCCCCAGCCCACATCCGACGGGGAAGCTTTACAGGTGGAAGAAACCCGCCCAGTTTAGGATGCCCATCCCGACCAAGATCCTGCGTCGGCAGGGCGGTCAGAAAATAAATCCAATGCCAAAGGGCGGGTAGCGCATCGCCATCGTCAAACACTTGCCGACGGCCCAAGGTGGCCGCCATCAGGTTGGCCTGCTTGGCATCAATGGAATCCTCGCAAACCTCGGTCTTGCCAATCCATTGCTCCAGAATCTTTGCATCCAGGGTTCGTTCGACCATTTCACCGATTCTCCATTTTGGTTTCACGCCGCATCCAGCAGCCAAAGCGCAACACTGTCTGGCTTAACAGCAAACCCCAGCCCAGCACCGTTACCAAACAGGCGAATGCCAGTCGATTTTTACGTCATTGGCATTCTGCCGTCACACTCATCAAGCGGCGCAGTTGAGTTTACTCGCCAAAGCGCCTATTTCCAGCCCAAGACGCCCAATTGCGGCAGCAGAAAAGGACAATCCTCGTGGCCAACCATCTTTATCAAAACGACCTGCCCGACGGGCTTGACCTTGGCCCGATTGTTGCCATCGACTGCGAGACCATGGGGCTGAACCCGCACCGCGACCGGCTCTGCGTCATTCAGATGTCCGGCGGCGATGGAAATGCCCATATCGTTCAGGTCGCCAAGGGCCAGACCGAAGCGCCGAACCTGTGCCGGATGCTGGAAGACCCAAAGGTTTTGAAACTGTTCCACTTTGGCCGATTCGACATTGCCGCCATGTTCAACGCCTTTGGTGCCCTAACCGCGCCGATCTATTGCACCAAAATCGCCAGCCGGTTGATCCGCACCTATACCGACCGTCACGGGCTGAAGAACCTGACTCAGGAACTGATCGGCGTCGATATCTCGAAACAGCAGCAGATGAGCGACTGGGGCGCACCAGAGCTGACCAAAGCGCAGCTGGACTATGCTGCCTCGGATGTGTTGCATCTGCACCAACTGCGCACCGAGTTGAACAAACGCCTCGCCCGTGAGGGCCGTACTGAGATGGCACAGGCCTGTTTCGACTTCCTGCCAATGCGCGCCCAGTTGGACCTGGCTGGTTGGCCCGAAACCGACATCTTTGCCCACTCATGAGCCAGTTTCAGGATATCGCCCGCCGCGTTATCAGCATCGAATCGCAGGCGCTACAACAACTGGCCGAAAGCCTGGACGACAGTTTTGACCGCGCGGTTGAAACGCTGCTGAATGCCACTGGCCGAGTAATCATCTCGGGCATGGGCAAATCCGGCCATATCGCCCGCAAGATCGCTGCCACCTTTGCCTCCACCGGCACCCCGGCGCATTTTGTGCATCCCGCCGAGGCCAGCCACGGTGATCTGGGCATGATGGCACAGGGCGACGTGGCGCTGGTGCTGTCCAATTCCGGCGAAACTCCTGAACTGGCCGATCTGGTGGCCTATACCCGCCGCTTTGGCATCCCGCTGATCGGGGTCGCCAGCCGCGCCGACTCGACCCTGCTGAAACAGTCCGACGTGGCGCTGGTGCTGCCCRCYGCSCMMGAGGCCTGYGGCACCGGYATYGTKCCCACCACMTCCACMACCATGACCCTKGCRYTGGGSGAYGCGCTGGCCGTTGCTCTGATGGAGCATCGCAAATTCACTCCCGAAAATTTCCGCGACTTCCACCCTGGCGGCAAACTGGGGGCCCGCCTGTCCAAGGTGAGCGATCTGATGCATGGCGGCCCAGCGCTGCCCACCGTAGCCTTGGATGCACCAATGTCCGACACTCTGATCGAGATCAGCCAAAAAGGCTTTGGCGTGGTCGGCGTTACCAATGCCGACGGACGGCTGATGGGCATCATCACCGATGGCGACTTGCGCCGCCATATGGACGGGCTGCTGGACCTGAGCGCCGCCGAGGTGATGACACCCGACCCCACCACCATTTCTCCTGGCGCGCTGGCAGAAGAAGCCGTCGCAATCATGAACCAACGCAAAATCACCTGCCTGTTTGTGGTGGATTCGGACAACGGCCAGCGCGCCGAAGGCCTGCTGCATATCCACGACTGCCTGCGCGTCGGCCTAGGTTAGGGCACCCGGCATGGACCGCTATTCCCGCATGGTGGCTTTCCTCAAGGTGCTGCTACCACTGGCCGCACTGGGACTGTTGTCCACACTGTTCCTGATTTCCCGCAGTGTGAACACCGAGGCCACCATTCCCTTTGCTGCACATGAAATCGAGGAACGCATGCGTGGCCAGCAGATCACCGCACCGTTCTTTTCCGGCACCACCGCGCAGGGCGACGAAATCACGGTCACCGCAGGTGTGGCACGTCCCGGCGGACCTGCCACACCTGCGGTGGCCACCGATTTGGTCGCCGTGATCCGCATGGCCGATGGCGGGCGCCTGACATTGAGCTCCGACAGCGGTGCTGTGCAGCTCGACAAGGATATCGCAAGCTTCATCGGCAACGTTGAAATAACCTCGGCGGCAGGTCTGCTGGTGACTACCGATCTGCTAAACGCAACCCTCAGCGGCATATCGGCTGACAGCCCCGGCCCGGTGCAGGCCACTGGCCCAATTGGCAGCCTAAACGCCGGAAGTATGCAATTGCAGACAAAAACCGAAGGTGGTGCATTGCATATGCTATTCAATAACGGGGTAAAACTGGTATACGATCCTAAAAAATCAGAAAGATAACTTGTGTCTTATTTTCGTGCCCTGATCTTCTGCCTGCCGCTGGCCCTTATTTCGGGCTTGGCAACGGCTCAATCCGCCTCGATTGCCTTTGGCACCATCAAGGCCGATCCCTCGCTACCGGTCGAGGTCACCGCCGATACGCTTGAGGTCAACCAGACTGACGGGTCGGCACAGTTTTTAGGCAATGTTCTGGTGATCCAAGGCGTGATGCGCCTGTCCGCAGACAAGATTCTGGTCACCTACAAGCCCGAGCAAAAGGGCATCGACCGGCTTGAGGCAATTGGCAACGTCATCCTGGTCAACGGCCCCGACGCCGCCGAGGCTGAACGTGCCGAATACACCATCGACAGTGGCACCATCGTGATGAGCGGCAATGTGCTGCTCAGCCAGGGCAACAGCACCCTCGCCTCCAACCAGATGGTGGTGAACCTGAAGGATGGCACCGCCCAAATGTCAGGCCGGGTCAAAACCATTCTCAACCCCGATGGCGGCAACTGATGGCCAAGCCAAAACTCACAGTCACAACCGGGTCCTCCGGACTCAGAATTCACAAAATTCGCAAATCCTACCGCAAGAAGGTAGTGATCCGCGATGTCACCATGACGTTGGAGCGCGGTGAAGTGGTGGCGCTGCTTGGTCCCAACGGTTCGGGCAAGACCACCAGTTTTTATGCCATCGCCGGTCTGGTGTTCCCCGAGGCGGGCACAGTCACCATCGATGGGCAGAACGTCACCACCTTGCCAATGTACCGCCGCGCCCGGCTTGGCATTGGCTACCTGCCGCAGGAAATGTCGATCTTTCGCGGCTTATCGGTCGAGGACAACATCTCAGCTGTTCTCGACATCGCTGTGCCCCATGCCCACAAGCGACGTGAGCGGCTCGAAGAATTGCTGTCGGATTTCTCTATTGAACATCTGCGCCGCGCGCCTGCGCTGGCCCTGTCAGGTGGTGAGCGGCGCCGGGTGGAAATCGCCCGCTGTCTGGCCGCTGAACCTAAATACCTGCTGCTCGACGAGCCCTTTGCCGGCGTTGATCCGATCTCGGTTGGCGATATCCGCCATCTGGTCTCAGACCTCAAAAAACGCGGCATTGGCGTGTTGATCACGGACCATAACGTGCGTGAAACGCTGGAAATCGTCGACCGCGCCTATATCCTGCATGACGGCCAGGTGCTGATGTCCGGCACCCCGGAAGAAGTGGTCGAAAATGAGAACGTCCGCCGCGTCTACCTGGGCGACAATTTCCGCATTTCCTGACAGTCTGATACCCACCTCAGATCGGCCAGTTAATGCCGAATCCGATGATATACCGTACGGTTGTTGTCGGGTTACCATTGACTCTCCTGCCATATTGGCATCGAATTACCCTATGGCAAAAGCTCCGCTTGATGCAATTCTGGATCTGACCTTGGCGACAAGGTCCGGTTGGATGCAACCAGCAGATCCGCCTATTCCCCCCATCCCAAGCTGAGTGAACTTGCCGGACCCGGTCCGGTCAGTGCTTTGGATGTCCATACGTGAAGGAGATCACATGCGTTACCAAATCAGCGGAAAACAGATCGAYATTGGCACGGCCCTGCAAACACATGTGCAGACCGAACTGGGTGGGGTGGTGGCAAAATACGCCCAACGCCCGACCGACGCCAATGTGGTCTTTTCCCGTTCGGCGCATGAATATGTGTGCGAAGCAACCGTGCATCTTTCGACCGGGCTGACCGCCCAGGCCAAGGCGCACGCAACCGAGATCTACGCTGCGTTTGATAGCTGCTGTGCAAAAATGGAGAAACAGCTGCGCCGCTATAAGCGCCGCCTAAAGGACCATCACCGCAATCGAACCGAGCCGGTTGAACTTTTGACTGCCAACTCTTATATCCTCGCTTCAGAAGATACGCACGCAGAAGAGGAGCCGTCTTCACTGCAGCCGATCATTGTGGCCGAGATGGAGACCAAAATCCCATCGCTGTCGGTTGGTGAGGCCGTGATGCAGATGGAACTGGTCGGCGCCCCGGTGCTAATCTTCCGAAAAGAAGGACAGGATGGGCTAAATGTGGTCTATCGACGGGACGACGGCAATATCGGCTGGATCGACCCGTAAACATCGATAACCCTAGATGCCTTTCGGGGCACTCAAGCGGAGCACAGGGCAATGCAACTTTCCAACATCCTCAAGCCAGAGGCCGTGCGGGTTATCGGCTCGGTCTCAAGCAAAAAACGGCTGTTCCAGGAAATTGCCGATGTGGCAAACTCGGCCTATTCCCTAGAGGCCCCGTCAACGGTCGAGGCGCTGCTGGATCGTGAGAGCCTCGGTCCAACTGGGGTTGGCCACGGGGTTGCCCTCCCCCACGCCCGAATCAGCGGTGTCGAGGATGTCATCGGGGTTTTTGTAATTTTGGAAAAGCCGCTCGACTTTGGCTCCGTCGATCGGCAACCGGTGGATATAGCGTTTTCGCTGTTTGCCCCCGAAGATGCCGGGGTTGAGCACCTCAAGGCGCTGGCGCTGGTGTCACGGACCCTGCGCGAGCAGAGCTTCTGCACCAAACTGCGCGCCAATCCGGATGCCGCAACTCTTTATACGATCCTTACCGAAAGCCAGTCAGTCCAGGCCGCCTGAGCCATCCCCTAAGGTCCGGATTTCATCTGGTTAAAAATATACACTGGGGCGAGCAGGCATCTTGAAAACCACCCAGGGGGGATGGTTTTGTCTGCGAGCGGGCGGAGCCCAAGGGGGCAGGCCCCCAATTTCTTACTTCGTCAGGCCACGCCAGGGGCCAAAACCAAACATCACATAGTCACGATGATAAATCTTGGCGATTTTTTCTTCCAGCGCTGCATCATAGATCTCTTCCAATGCATAGGGCAGATCCGCTGCGGCCACAGCCACCTCGCCCGGCTTCATCCGCCCAGCACGGCGCGCCAGATGTGGCAACTCTCCAGCCAGTTCCTCTTCACGCAGCACCAGATCTGGTGATCCCAATTCGGCAAACCCCGACAACACCTGTGACTGGCTTGCCCAAGCCGCATCCACCCGAATTGCGGTCTGGCCTGCCAGATTTGCATGCAAAAACTCCAGAAAGCCCTCAAACGCAGCGCGATGATCCGCCTTGGAATAGTTCTGGTCCGGCCCATCCTTAGGGATCGACAGCTTGAATCTCTTGCGCAGTGTCTCGCGGATTTTTTGGTATTTGTCCTGTCCCACCGGCAAGATCTTTTGACAAAACACCGCATGCGCCCGCGCCACTGGATGGCGCAGCACGGTAAAGCTGCGGTGCCCGGGATTGCCACGCCGCCACAGACGCAATTGTTTCTGGTTCATTTTGCTAAGCAACCCGTCCGCCTCAACGCGGTCCAGTCCGGCCAACCAATCGATCACTTCAACCTCGGGTCCACCCCTGATTGGCATGTATAGCAACGGCGTCACCACTCCGGCCACATAGCCAGGCACCGCAGGGCCTCGGCGGGGTTCAAAATTCGGCGTTCGGGTCAGATTGAACCGGTCCAACCCTGACAAGGCCACCGCCATCTCCTCAGCATTGGCCACCTTAGCCATGACCGGAGCCGGGTTTTGACGCTTCAATTTGCTATCCAACGCCTCCAGCGTCTCAGCCRCCCCCAACCAGCGGGCCAGCCCGTTCATCACGTCAACGCTCTGAAGATCCTCATAAGCAATATAAAAAGCGGTCTGCCCGCTTTTCTGCAACCGGTTCAACAACAGTACCTGAAAATCCTGCAAGGCCTCAACGTGACCAGAAAATTCGGCACCGTCAAAGTCAGCCAGTGCCTCTCGACGGCGCGACACATTGGTCAGTTTCCACTGACCAGTGGCCTGAGCGATCTTCCAGGATACATAGCTGTCCAACGGGTTGCGGGTCAGAATGATCTTGGCACATCGCGGGTCTTCCAGMACGATATCCAACACCCGCGCATCGTGATCGTGGAAATAGCGAAATCCCCCCAGCGTGCCGGACTGCGATTTAATTTCGTCAATCAAGCGCCCCGGATTTTCGTCACGATCCCCCTGGGTGACGCCCAGGATCTCATTCTTGTTGGGATAGCCGATAAAATGCGGATTGAACGCCTCGCCATAGCAAGACATCCCATCAAAAGCGTTCAGGTTGGCCTCCAGAAAATTGGAGCCCGTGCGCATTTCGGCAAAAACAATAAAATAGTCAAATGGATCAGTCATAAAGGATCATCGCACCAAATAGGGTTTACGCGGCGGTTTTGGCATGTTGACCGGCCCCTGTTCTACCGGAAAATCCCCCATCAGATAGGGATGCATGCCCTGGTTCTTGAGATTCTGCAGAAACTGACCAAACCCGTCCAGATCCACCATCGTTGGGGCCTCGCTCAGCCGACGCTGATGCGATTTGCCAATTTCATCAACGATGGTCTGGATCGGCTCCATTGGCGCCTCGATGAATTCAGCCATGGTCCAGATTCGCACCCGCGCCTTGGTGTGCTGCGACCGCAGAATTTTCAAATGGAGGCTCTCAATGCGCTGCAGCCGAGCTGCTTCTTTCCTCAGATCGGCAAAATTCCGGTTTGATTTGAACAGCGGCACCGCCCAGGCCCCCGAAATCACCGACACCTGTGCATTGGGGTCACGCGCCACCAGCCAATTAATCTCTTGATTGTCACCAGGGCCAAATTGAAAACACTGACGCTCCCCACGGGTGTTCCAGATCAGATTGGTAAAGAAACTTTCGGCATTATAGTCGCGGGTTTTGGCATTGTCGCTCAGCGCCCCATTGATCAGCATCTGCCCTTCAGCCAGTTCGGCCCGCTCGGGTGCAAACAGATGTCCATGCACCCGGGTTCCGGTAGCCTGAGACAGCCAGGAATCGAAATTCTCGAACAGCTCGGCAAACCCCTGGAACATCGAATACGGGTTCGAGGTGATACCATTTTCTGCCCCCTGCCGCGGCATCCGGCTTTGCATATACAGCCCCGGCCGCCCCCGGGTTCGCCGCTCCACCGCCTTGGCAAAAATGCGATCGATTTTGCCGGGGTTGGGTTCGGTCCTTTTCATCGCCCCCGCCTGATCAGTCAGAAACGCCTGGTACAGCCGCGTGGCATGTGGCCAGATTTTGCGCGCTACAAAACAGTCTGACCGCCGCAGCAACTGCAAATGGTCGTCGTAAAAGATATGCGGCTTACCCTGAAAATCGAATTTGGACAGGGTCAGGGAGCGGCTTTCGATATTGCCGGAATACTGCCGCGCCAGTGTCTGGTAATAGCTTTCATCCGGGATCCACACCTTGCGGAAATAGCGGTCATAGGCAGCCCGCTCCGGGTCTTGTAGAATCGCCGACAGAGTCTGCCGCGTCAGGCACCACCACTGACTGCCCATATGCGGCACCAACCCGGTGGGAACCCGGCGTTTCATCTTCAGTTTGCGTTGCAATTCAACATATTGATCAAACAACTGCCGATGCCGCTTCCACGAAAACGGGAACCGCAGGGTAAACCGCTCTGCATCCAACCCGCCAACCGTCCAGGGCACATCCGCCGTGGTGGCGCTTTCGATAAAATCGGTGCGCGGCCGCGCGGCAAGATAATCGATCAGCTCCTGCACCGGTCGCAACGGCAGACACGACCCCGRGGCCAGATAGACGTGCCGCACATCGGCAAACTCCGCCAGCATCAATTCCGAACCACTTTGCGAGGCGGCAACAATGCCCCAGGTGCCCCACTCACAGCGATGACGCTGAGAAAACCGCACCATCGGATCATCCGCCAGCGCCGCAACAAAAGCCCGATACGCCTTAAGCGACACGTTGCCATCCACGTGCAACACCACCGGGCAACCGCCGGCCGTCCAATGGCGCACCACCTGCTCTGCCCGGTCCAGGGCCGTATGCACCAACATGACAATGCCAACCGTACTCATGCCCAGTTTCCTTTGGACATCAGACCGAGGATCTCAAGCTGACGCCAGTTGATATATTTCTCGCTCCATTTGCACCACAGATCCGGCTGGCCCTGCTGGATGTTGGCATAGGCCTTATATTCGGCAGACCCGGAAAAATGCTGTTTGCGGGTCATTTCTTCGGCTGCCTTGGCAGTAAAGGTGTCGAGAAACTTAGTATGCAGCAATGCGCCGCTGGCCTTTTCACCGCCATCCGTCTCGTAGACCTGGTTCAATCCGCGTGGCAGCAATGTGTGGGTTGAGCTGACATAGGCAAACCGGCGGTCCCATTTCACCAGMGGGATYTTATTCAGCGCCGGTGCCTTTTTCGGCTCATCCGCAAAAAACACCCGCCGCCGTGGCCCGCCTTGGATCCACAGGTTGCCATAGGTCGGGTTTTTCTTGACCGAATAATTGCCACTGTCAAACCACGGCGCGATCTCCAGCGGATTTTGCCCGGACCGGTAAGGCACCTCGTCAATCCGCCCCTTGGGGTACACATCAATCAACATCGCCGAGAAACTGCGAATGGCTGAATTGTCCAGCCAATCAGTCAACGCCCGGATCGGCCGGGTATCGCAGAACGGATAGATAAAGAACTCGTCCGGGTCGACCACCAGAACCCAATGCCCATGCGCGTATTTGCGTTTGAGRTAGTTCATCCAGTCGACGCCATAGGTGGCCCGCTTATAGCTGGACGTGGTATGCCACAGCGACACATCCTGCTGACCCCTCAGATAGGCCTCGGTGCCATCCGTGCTGCCATTGTCCACGATCAGGAAATGATTAACCCCCAACCCACGATAGTAATTCAGAAAATACGGCAGCCGGATCTTCTCGTTTCGCACCGTGGATACCAGCAAAATATCCGCCGGTCCGATCCTGTTGGTGTTGTTTTGCACCGCGCGTAATTCGTCAGATTTACGCAGCGCACGAATAATACGACGCTTACGCCGCACTCGCATCCGATAAGAATCCCAAAGGCTCAACGTCTAGTCCATTCACAACTCAGAGGAAGCCTGCAGGATCGTCTCAATCCAGTCTGCCCCAGTATATTAAGGTATTATGTCATGGATTTCTTTCTGGAATCAATGGATTTAGAAAGCGTTACGAGCACAGTGTGAAACTTTATAAGTGATCCGCCGCATCGGCTGCGAGTTAGGGCCTCACCACCCCGGCGCACGCATCAGTCCCAGCGCTTCCAATTGCGCTGTACCCTGCAATTTCACGGATCCTTGGTGCCACAAGTCCGGCGCAGTGCTGAGCCTGTCGTAGTAGTGATCAAAATCGCTTGGCGCGTGAAAATGCTGTTGGCGCTGTTTTTCTATTGCCGATTTGGAAACAATCTCTGGCAGAAACTTGGTGTGCAACAGCACCCCCGATGGCGCTGTCCCGCCGGGCCCATCATAAAGCCTATTCAACTGTGGCGGCAGCAACGAGTGGGTTGAATTGACGTAAGAATATCGCCGATGCCATTTCACCAGCGGTATTTTATTCAGGGTCGGAGAGCGTTGTGGATCATCGCCATAGAACACCCGCTCGCGCGTACCACCCTGCACCCAGAGATTTCCCATCGGTTCCTGTCGCACCACCCGGTAAGACGACGGATCAAACCACGGCATCACCTCACGCGGGTCTTGTCCGGGCGTATATGAGCACTGATCCAATGGCCCCTTGGGATATAGATCCAGCATCAAGGCGCCAAACCCCTCTCGTCCCTGACTGTCCAGCCAGGTAGTCAGGGCCTGCAAGTTATGCGTCTCATCGCCGCTGTAGATCAACAACTCGTCTGCATCGACCATCAGGCACCAATGCCCATGCGCGAACTTGATCTGCAGCCAGGTCAGCCAATCCAGACCAAACTGCGAAGCGTGATAGCCATGCGTTGTGTGCCACAGCGAAACATCGGGCTGCGTTGCCAAATACGCACCGCTGCCATCATCGCTATCGTTGTCGACCACCAGAAACTGAGTCACGCCCAAACGCCGGTAATGCTCCATGAAATATGGCAGCCGGGTGATCTCGTTGCGCAGCACCACGACGGCAAGGATATCATTTGGATCTATCGTGTCAGTACGGTCGACAACCGCGCGCAATTGATGTCGCGCCCGCCAGGAACGCCAAAGAGCCCGCCGCCGCCGCCAACGCAGCCGATAAGCCTCACGCCAGTTTATCGGTTGCTCCAGGGGTGTCGCCACATCAGGACTCGTAGTGGCCTGACTGGTGCCAGGCCCAGGCGTCTTTGATCATGATATCCAGCGTCGAGCGAGACGGGCTCCACCCCAGTTCCTGTTCCGCACGGGTCGACCCTGACACCAGTTTGGTACAATCCCCGGCCCGCCGTGGGCCAAGGGTATAGGGAACGTCGCGGTTGGTGACGCTGCGCGATTGGTCAATCACCTCGCGCACCGAAAATCCGGTGCCGGTGCCAAGGTTAAACACCCGGCTGCCCTTGCCATCCTGCAGCCATTTCAGCCCCAGCACATGCGCATCCACCAGATCGCAGACATGCACATAATCACGGATACAGGTGCCATCAGGCGTGTCGTAATCGGTGCCAAACACCGTCAGTGCCTCGCGCTTGCCCTCAATGGCGTCCAGCATCAAGGGCACCAGATGGGTCTCGGGGCGGTGAAATTCGCCAACCTCAGCCTCGGGGTCGGCACCGGCGACATTGAAATAGCGAAAGATCACCGAGCGCAGCCCATAGGCCGCCTCAAAATCCGTCAGGATATCCTCAACCGCACGTTTGCTGGCGCCATAGGCGTTCAGCGGCTGCTGCGGGGTATTTTCGTCCAGCACCACATTGTCATGTTCGCCGTAAGTGGCGCAGGTCGAGGAAAACACAAAATCGAGACAGCCAGCCGCAACCGAGGCCTCGATCAGGTTCAACGAGCCGCCAACGTTATTGGCCCAATAGCGTCCCGGCTGGCTCATCGCCTCGCCGACCTGGCTAAGCGCTGCAAAATGCATCACCGCCACGGGTTGATATTTGGCAAACACCTGATCCAGTCGCGCCCGATCAGTCAGATCACCCTGTTCAAACGGGCCGAATTTTACCGCATCCTGCCACCCGGTGATCAAATTATCATAAACGACAGGGGTAAACCCCGCCTGCTTCAATGCCTTACAGGCGTGCGAGCCAATATAACCCGCGCCGCCCGTTACCAGGATATTAGTCATTTAATACGCCTTCTGCCTGCGCCAGCCTATAGCGGTAATTATTCCGCCGCCTTGGTCACTTGAGCAATTTCGTTCAGATACCGGCTCAGATCSTYRCKCWKRTSAYCRCRRRMSWRRRMAWMAGMSRYSGWWGSMTSGMSAAWYSSMSMYTTRSARSYGSAGTCWRACMRTTSRMYSYGGAASCGAWAGCCGTAAACCGGCRMATCAGTGCCAATRTYSKSGGCRATSGCRTCGGTCAGCTGRATCTCGCCRCCYGCRCCKGATTTCAKCTTGTTCAGATTSYGCARMACCGAMGGMSYMAGAATATAGCGACCRATSACSGCCAGATTYGACGGCGCTTCKCCSGYSKYKGGCTTTTCCACCATACCCTTGACCGAAACCACTGATCCCATGTCGTCCTCGACGTCCAGCACGCCATAGTTGCTGGTCTGCTCGGGCGGCACTTCCATCGCGGCGACCATATTGCCGCCAGTCTCCTGATAAGCCTCAATCATCTGCTGCAGGCAGGGGGTTTCAGCTGCGATTACATCGTCAGGAAGGATCACCGCAAAAGGCTCGTTGGCGATCAGCCGACGCGCGCACCAGACCGCATGGCCCAGCCCCAACGCCCGGTGCTGGCGGATATAGGCAATGGCGCCCGAATCCATATAAGTGGATTTCAGCACCTCAAGCAGCTCAGTCTTGCCCTTTTTGCGCAATTCCTGCTCCAGCACAGGCGAGTGATCGAAATAGTCTTCCAACGCACCCTTACCGCGCGAGGTGACAAAGATGAATTCTTTGATCCCGGCAGCGCGCGCCTCGTCAATGGCATATTGGACCAAGGGACGGTCCACCAAAGTCATGATTTCTTTGGGTACAGATTTTGTTGCCGGCAGAAAACGCGTCCCCAGACCTGCCACAGGAAAAATTGCCTTGGTCACTTTTTTACGCATATCAAACTCTCAATTTCATACTCGGATGACACGTACAATTTCGTGCGCTGAACGCAGGTCTGTGCCTGCCTAGTCAAAATATAACCGCACCGTCATCAAACCAACTACCCAAAGGGACAAAAATGTACTCCAGCGTATACATGGTCTCCCCCCCGATAACACAGGTATATTGCAGTCAGGTTACGCCAAAAATATTAGTTTTGCCCCATCTCACGCATCATTTGTTCAAGCCGTGGCACGTCTTCAGGATTGTTGAGCTCCCAAAACTGCCGCCCGCGCGCCTCGACCTCGACACACAATAACGTGCGCCCATGCTCCATGAACCGCAACTGCTCCAGTCCTTCCAATGCTTCCAATGGTCCGGCCTCCCAACGCGGGTAGGCGCCCAGCGCCGCCGGGCGGTAGGCATAAACCCCAACATGGTGAAACACCGGTGTTGCCTCGTCATCGCCATAGACCCTGGAGGTAAACGGTACCACTTCCTTAGAGAAATACAGCGCGTGGTGATCCTGGGTAAATACCGCCGTGGTGCCGCCAACGCGACCGGCCTTGCGATCATCCAGAAATCCATTCAGCGCCCGGCCATCACAGCGSAGCACCGGGGTCGCTACCTCGGCCATGGGATCGTTACGCAATCCCGCGATCAGTTCCTCGACAAACCAATGTGGCGTCAAAGGCGCATCACCCTGCAGGTTGACCACAACCTCAAAGCCGCCCCCCAAGGTGTCAAACGCCTCGGCGCAGCGTTCGGTGCCATTGGCGCAGCTGGACGAGGTCATCACCACTTCGGCACCAAACCCCTGCGCCACCGCCTGAATCTGGTCATCGTCGGTGGCCACCACCACCCGATCCACACCCGCCACCGCAGTGGCGGCCCGCCAGGATCGTTCAATCAGCGTGCGTTTCTCGCCGGTAGCCCCGGTCAATTCAACCAGGGGCTTGCCGGGATAACGGCTGGAGGCATAGCGGGCGGGGATAACAACCAGGACAGACATCAGGCTTCCTTAAGCTCCACACTAGGTGCATAGGCAATAAAGAACGGGTTGGCATAACCGTCCTTGCCGTAGGTCAGCGGGGTATGGTCATCAAACCGGACCACCTTGCCGCCCGCGCCCGCCAGCACCGCATGACCGGCAGCAGTGTYCCATTCCATAGTCCGGCCCACGCGCGGATAAAGGTCAGCCTCACCCGTTGCCACCAGGCAGAATTTTAGCGACGAGCCAGCACTTTTGCTGTCCTTCACGTTGTATTTATTGATGTAATCATCTGTGGCCTGATCGCGGTGCGATTTACTGGCCACCACCATCAGCGCAGTATTGTCAGCGTGTCGGACGCTTATTTGCTCAAGCACTCCCGTTCTTTCCACGGTGTGCTTATCACTGCCTATGTATAGGATTTCTTCAACAGAAGCCCCGCTCGGCAGTGTATAAAACAATCTATTTTTGGCCGGTGCGTAAACCACACCGCGCGTTGGTACGCCTTTTTCCACCAGCGCAATATTGACGGTAAAGTCACCGCGGCGGTGGATGAATTCCTTGGTGCCATCCAGCGGATCGACAATCAAAAAGGTGTCACCCTTGATTTTATGCGAGTCCGCCTGCTCTTCGGTCACCAACAACATGTCAGGGWATGCGGCCCGCAGCCCCGCCGAAATCAGCGCATCCGCCGCTTCGTCCGCCGCGGTTACCGGACTATCGTCCGACTTCTGTTTCACCTCGAAATCATCTGAATTATAGATTTCCATAATCTTGTCGCCTGCCTCGATGGCCAACTGACGGATCACGGGTATAAGAGCATCATAAGTCACAAAAAAACTCCACCGCACGGGATTTGTTGAAAATACACCTTTGCCCCCTTATGATAGCGCAGCAACGGAACAGCAAGAAATCCGTGCCGTTTTTGAGCAGAGTTTCAGGTTCACAGATATCATGTTTCAACAATCCACACAGCCGACAGCCTTTTCCGGCTTCCTCACAATGTCCGAGGTGGTGTTTCATTCTATCGTGCGCAGCGTGCGATCCAAACACAACAATGCCTTTATGGCACTGTGGTTGAACGTACTACAGACCCTGCTGATGGTTGCCGTTTTTTATGTGATGTTCTCAGTACTGAACATGAGGGGCGCGGCCGTTCGCGGTGATTTTCTGCTCTATGTGATGTCCGGTATTTTCCTGTTCATTATACACACTAAGGCAGTAGGCGCAGTCGCCGGTGCCGAAGGCCCAAGCAGCCCGATGATGCAGCACGCGCCGATGAACACAATGGTTGCAATTTTGTCAGCGGCCCTCGGATCGCTGTACATTCAGGTGCTGTCGCTGTTCATCATCCTGCTGGTCTATCACGTCGCCTTTACACCGCTGCATATTGAAGAACCGATTCCTGCCTTTGGCATGTTGTTGTTGGCGTGGATCGGGGGCGTGGGCGTGGGGCTAATTTTGCTGGTATTAAAACCCTGGGCACCCAATATCGTTGCCATTGTCACCACCATCTATCAGCGTGCCAATATGATAGCATCGGGCAAAATGTTTCTCGCCAATACCCTGCCAAGCTTCATGCTGTCGATGTTCGACTGGAACCCGCTGTTTCATTGTATTGATCAGGCACGCGGATACGTTTTCATCAATTACAACCCACACAACAGCAACTGGGAATATGCCGCCTGGGTGGCACTGGTGCTGATCGTGATCGGGTTGATGGGCGAGTTTTACACCCGCCGTCAGGTCTCAATCAGTTGGGGCGCGCGGCGCTGATTTATGGCATTGACCGGAGGCCGCCCTATGCCCCCTGCCAGCGATTCAGCAACCAGTACCATTGATCCGGATGTTCCCGGATGCGCGCTGACAGGCTGTCATTGAACGCCTGCGTCATGGTCACCGCGTCGCTATGGACGATCGGCGCTTCATATTCGACCGCAAAATCACTGCCATCGCCGATGCGCGTGCCAAAAGCCGGAACCATCGGCAGGTCATATTTCAAGGCTAGCTGCGCTGCCGCCAGAGAGGTCAGCGCCGGGTGTCCCAAAAATGGCAGCTTCGCGCCGTCCGGGTGTTTCTCGTCCAGCAGTATCGCCACCACTCCACCGGCACGCAGGTGCCGGATCAACGTCTTGGTGCCAACCCGGCCGGTTTCCATAATCGGCAACCCGCCGGCCTCAATTCCGGCCAGCAAACGGCGCTGGTAGTGGCGATTGCTCTGACGGCGATATACGGCGCCAACTTCGATGCCGCGCGCCTTGAGCGAGGCGCGCACCGCCTCCCACTGGCCAAAATGCCCCGAGACGATAACGGCGCCCTTGCCTGCCGCCTGCGCCGCCTCAATTGCAGCCAATCCTGGCCCTGAGACGTGAAAATGGTCCAGCCGGGTGTGGAACTCAGCGTTGTGATAGATCTCAAACAGGGTCTGACCCATGTTCTGCCCCATTCGGCGCCGCAAACAATTGCGCTCATGCCGGGTCATATCGGGAAACACCCGCTTCACTTCGCGGTTAAACCGACGCCGCGCAATCGGGAACCAGCGCATCACGGCGCCAGCAGCGCGCCCAAGCACAGCCGAACGCGATTCGAACGAGCGCCAACGCGACACTGTCAGCAATGACCAGAGAGGAACATACCTGACATGTTGCCAAGCGTATTTGACCGGACGTGTAATCATGCCCACTATATGGGCAGTTTCTCTGCCTGCGCCAAGTACTTCCTCAGCAAATATTCACCACATGAGGTTCTCAGGTCACCACCCGCAGGGTCAGGTTGATTCGGCCCCCCTTGGGCAGCAACCGCGAGGATTTATAACGAATCCGATCCACCCCGTGATAGGTCAACCGCGCCTCGCCTCCCATCACCACCACATCGCCCGAGCTGAGCCAGAGCGATTCCGTCTTGCCGCCACGGGTCTGATTGCCCATGCGAAACAGCCCGTCATCGCCCAAGGACACCGAAACCACCGGATAAGAAAAATCCGCCTCGTCCTTGTCCTGATGCAGCCCCATTTTTGCATCTTCGCCATAATAATTCAGCAAACAGCATTCGGGCTGCCGGTCCACCCCAGTCAACTGCTGCCAAATCGCCAGTACCGCGTCCGGGATCTTTGGCCAGGCTTGTCCCTTGGGATGGGTGTCCGCATAGCGATAGCCAGAGGCATCCGAATACCAGCCGAACGCCCCAGCCGAGGTCATTCGCACCGACATCTGCCCCCCTCCCGGTACGCTGGGCGAAAACAATGGGGCCGCTTTTAATACCGGCCTCAGGGCCTCGATCAGCGCCCGTTGTGCCGCTAAATCCAGATAACCCTTGTGGATTTCAAACCCGCGCAGACGCAGCATGACCATCGTCGTTATTCCAATCTTAACCAAGCCCATTCAAAAAACCGCATAGATTCGCATAATCCGGTGCCATGTGATGGTTGCAGGGCTCTTTTCTGCTCCCTATATACGCCGGGACGCACAATGGTGTAGGCCATTGCGCAAGTGAATCGGGGTCTGGATGCCGAAACGGGTTCTGACCTCGGGTAATCGCCTTATGAAGTAAAGGGATCGAACAGTATGAGCAAAGTTATTGGCATTGACCTGGGAACCACCAACTCCTGTGTGGCCATCATGGACGGATCGCAGCCTCGCGTGATCGAAAACGCCGAAGGCGCCCGGACCACCCCGTCCGTCGTCGCCTTTACCGAAGACGAACGTCTGGTTGGCCAGCCGGCCAAACGTCAAGCCGTCACCAACCCGGAAAACACCGTACATGGCGTCAAACGCCTGATCGGTCGCCGCTTTGACGACAAAGCCGTCTCCAAAGATAAAAAGATGGTGCCCTATACCATCGTTGACGGTGGCAATGGCGACGCCTGGGTTCAGGCCCGCGGCGAAAAATATTCGCCTTCGCAAATCTCCGCCTTCACTCTGGGCAAGATGAAAGAAACCGCCGAGAGCTATCTTGGCGAAGAAGTGACCCAAGCGGTGATCACCGTTCCGGCCTACTTCAACGACGCCCAGCGTCAGGCCACCAAAGACGCCGGCAAGATCGCTGGTCTCGAAGTGCTGCGTATCATCAACGAGCCGACCGCAGCGGCACTGGCCTATGGCCTGGACAAAGTAGAAACCCAGACCATCGCGGTTTATGACCTCGGCGGCGGTACTTTTGACGTCACCATTCTGGAAATCGACGACGGCTTGTTTGAAGTCAAATCGACCAACGGCGACACCTTCCTGGGTGGCGAAGACTTTGACATGCGCATCGTCAAATATCTGGCCGACCAGTTCAAAAAAGAACACGGCGTCGATCTGTCCAAGGACAAGATGGCTCTGCAACGGCTGCGCGAAGCCGCTGAAAAGGCCAAGATCGAACTGTCCTCGACCTCGCAGACCGAGATCAACCAGCCGTTCATCTCGATGGGCAAAGACGGCGCGCCGCTGCACATGGTGATGAAGCTGACCCGCGCCAAGCTGGAAAGCCTGGTCAACGACCTGATCAAAGCCTCGATGAAGCCCTGCGCTGCTGCGCTGAAAGACGCCGGCCTGTCCGCGTCTGACATCGACGAAGTGGTTCTGGTGGGTGGTATGACCCGGATGCCCAAAGTCATTGCCGAAGTGACCAAGTTCTTTGGCAAAGAGCCGCACAAGGGTGTGAACCCGGACGAAGTTGTTGCCATGGGCGCCGCCATTCAGGCCGGTGTTCTGCAGGGCGACGTCAAAGACGTGGTGCTGTTGGATGTGACGCCGCTGTCGCTGGGCATCGAAACCCTGGGGGGCGTGTTCACCCGCTTGATCGACCGTAACACCACCATCCCGACCAAAAAGTCGCAGGTGTTCTCGACCGCCGAAGATAACCAGAACGCCGTGACCATCCGGGTGTTCCAGGGTGAGCGTGAAATGGCTGCGGACAACAAGATCCTCGGTCAGTTCAACCTGGAAAGCATCCCGCCAGCGCCGCGCGGCCTGCCACAGATCGAAGTGACCTTTGACATCGACGCCAACGGCATCGTCTCAGTTGGTGCCAAAGACAAAGGCACCGGCAAAGAGCAGCTGATCACCATCCAAGCCTCGGGTGGCCTATCCGAAGCCGACATCGATCAGATGGTCAAAGAAGCCGAAGAGAACGCCGAGGCCGATAAAGAACGCCGCGAGCTGATCGAAGCCAAGAACCAGGCCGAGAGCCTCATCCACTCGACCGAGCGGTCGATGGAAGAGCACGCCGACAAGGTGGATCCAACCACCATCGAAGCGATCGAACTGGCGATTGTTGCGCTGAAGGACGAGATCGACACCGACAATACGGACAAGATCAAATCCGGCATCCAGAACGTCACCGAAGCGGCGATGAAACTGGGCGAGGCGATCTACAAAAATGCCACCGCCGAAGAGGGCGACGAGCCAACTCCGGCTGACGGTCCGATTGACGATGACATTGTCGATGCCGAGTTCGAAGATCTGGACGACGACAAACGCGCCTAAACGGCAAATTTAGGCCAAGGCGGGCCGGCCCGAAGTCGGGGCCGGCCTACTTTCGTTGAGGCAGAAGGAATAAACCGATGTCCAAGCGTGATTATTATGATGTTCTCGGCGTGGCCAAAGGGGCCTCTGCTGACGAAATAAAAAAGGGTTTTCGCACGAAAGCCAAAGAGCTGCACCCCGACCGGAACCAAGGTGATCCGGACGCCGAGGGACAGTTTAAAGAGGCCAACGAGGCCTACGACGTTCTAAAGGACGGCGAGAAAAAAGCKGCCTATGACCGCTTTGGTCATGCCGCCTTTGAAAACGGTATGGGTGGCAATGGCGCTGCGCGTGCCGGTCAGGGCTTTGGCGGCGGCGGCGGTGATTTCTCCTCCGCCTTCTCAGACGTGTTTGACGATCTGTTTGGCGACTTCATGGGGGGGCAACGTGGGCCTGGTGGCGGCGGCCGTCGTGCCGCACGCGGTGCCGACCTGCGTTATAACCTGCGTGTTTCTCTCGAAGAATCCTTTGCTGGATTGCAGAAAACCATCCACGTSCCCACCGCTGTYAGCTGTACSTCATGCGARGGYACCGGKGCCGAGGGTGGCGTCGARCCSACCACCTGCCCGACSTGYTCMGGCATGGGCAARGTGCGSGCRCAACAGGGCTTCTTTACYGTYGARCGSRGYTGTCCRACMTGYTCSGGYYTGGGTCAGGTCATCAARAACCCCTGCAAARGCTGYGGCGGTCATGGYCGRGTCGAAAAAGAYCGGTCGCTRTCGGTCAACATYCCCGCMGGYGTCGAAACHGGCACSCGCATYCGCCTGKCYGGMGARGGCGARGCYGGMATGCGYGGYGGCCCYCCCGGYGATYTGTATATCTTTGTCGARATGTTGCCGCACAARCTGTTTGARCGCGAKGGCCTGAACCTCCATTGCCGGGTRCCYGTCAGCATGGCCAAGGCCTCGCTGGGTGGCGCTATTGAGGTGCCCACCATCGACGGTGGCCGTGGTCGGGTGCAAATCCCCGAAGGCAGCCAGTCCGGTCGCCAAATGCGCCTGCGCGGCAAGGGCATGCCAGCCCTGCGCGGCGGCGGCGTTGGGGATATGTTGATAGAACTGGCAGTGGAAACCCCGGTGAACCTGACCACCCGGCAAAAAGAACTGCTGCGCGAGTTTGAGGATCTCTCCGAGGATACCACCAACCCGGAATCTCGCACGTTTTTCTCTTCGGTGAAGAGCTTCTGGGATTCGATGAAGAACTGATCGCGGCCCTATGGGTAGATCAACAAAGGGCGTCACCACTCCGGTCGGCGCCCTTTTTCACGTTCAATTAATAGGCAATCTCCGCACCTGGATCAGCAGAGTCGTTCCTGCACGAAACTCTGGCTGAGCTACCATTAACCCTTTATCAACCATAACCAGAGCACCCTGTCGTCATGCCACGGCGCGACTCCTTTCAGGATACATCTCTGCCGCTGTTTCAGGGCAGTGACGAAGCGCCGGTGGTGGCGCTGCCAAAGGGCCGTCTGCCCTCCTATATTCAAGACCATCGCGCCCGCCTGCGTGAACGGTTCCTGCAGGGTGGTGCTAAGGCGATGCCTGACTATGAACTGCTGGAACTGGTGCTGTTCCGCTCCATCCCGCGCCGTGACGTCAAACCCCTGGCCCGCGCSYTGCTRGACAAGTTYCAGGAYTTCAATCGGGTSATCACCGCCCCMYCCGAGCGTCTRKMKGARRTAAAAGGCATYGGCGCCGCCGTGATCACCGATCTCAAAATTCTTGAGGCCGCCGCCCATCGCATGGCCCGTGCCCGCATCATGCAACGGCAAGTGATCTCCGGTTGGGATGCGGTTTTGGACTATTGCCACACCACCATGGCCCATCGTGAGACCGARCAATTCCGGGTGCTCTATCTGGACCGCAAGAACGTGCTGATCGCCGACGAAGAGCAGGCGCGCGGTACCGTCGACCACGTGCCGGTCTACCCCCGCGAGGTTGCCAAACGGGCCTTGGAGTTAAATGCCAGCGCCTTGATATTGGTGCACAATCACCCCTCCGGGGATCCAACCCCTTCGGACAGTGACATTGATATGACCGATCGCATCAACACCGCACTGATGGCGCTGGGGCTGGTGCTGCACGACCACCTGATCATCGGCAAATCCCGCGAGCTCAGCTTTCGCAGCGAAGGCTATCTCTAGGCCATTTCCGTCCTGTGCCTTCGGTGTAGGGTGCATGCTTGCACGCACCATCCATCAATACTTCAGCGCAGCCAGACTTCGACCCGACGGTTCACCTGGCGGCCCCAATCGCTGTCATCACAGGCCATGGGAAGCGCCTCGCCAAAGGCGGCCACTTCTATTTCCAAACGCTCCAGATTGGCGGTTTCGGCGGCTTTGACTACCGCATCCCGCACCGCTTCGGCGCGTTTCATGGCGATCTTTCGATTGCCCCCGGCAGCGCCTTCCCCGTCAGAAAACCCAACAAATATCAGCCGCTTGGCATCGTAGATTCCAACTTCCATCGCCCGGGCAAGCTGGGCGATATTGGCGCGAGACTGGGCGTCTGGCCGGGTTGACCCGGTTTCAAACCGGAACGACGTGGTCAGCCGTTTCATGTCTCCCAGCAAGGCAACCAAACGCTGCAACTCAGCCAGATCAACCTCGTCTCCGGCCGCTGTAATGGCATTGGCCAAGCGTTGGCCCTGAGCATTTACCGGGATCTGTTCCGGCGCCTGATCGACAAACCCGGCGCGACGAATCACCACCTGGGCCGCCGGGCCACGGGCATAACTTAGAAAATCGCGCGCGACTTTGGGCAGACGCCGGGCCGGCAGGTACAAAAACATCGGCGCGCTCAACGGATAATCCTCGGTTTTGATGGCACGTCGGCTTGCTGCCAGAGAAAAACCACAGGGCCCAGTCAGCCTCAACATCCGCGCAGTGCCAGTTTCGGCGTAGCTGGCAATGCCAATGGCAAAGGGATCTGTCGTCACTGCACGCGCCAGTCCACTGCTGCGATCATGGCGCCGCAGATCCTTGGACAGCGGCAGTTTTGCCGGTTTTAAAAGGCGGTCCTCGACAGCCTGGGCCAGACCGGAGCCCGCCACCGGCAGATGCAGTGAGATTGGCGCATCCGGGCCACCCAAATCCTGCCAGTTGGTGATTTTGCCCGCAAATACCTCGGCCAATTGCGGCACCGAAATACTGTTCACCGGATTGCCGGGTGCCACCACCGGCACCATCGCATCCAGCGCCAGTACCCGGCTACGGTTGGCCCCGGTCATATCCCCCAGCCCCGCATTCCGCGCCTCCTGGCGCTCCTCCGGGCGAATTTCACGCAGCGCCATCACCACATCTGCCTCGTTGGCCAGAAGGTCGGCAAACCCTTCATCTGTGTTGCTGACCAAAAAGGTGAACCGCGCGACCGGGGTCGAACCACCGCGCATCAACAAATACTCAAAATGCCCGTCACGCAGGCTGTTGCGGCTGGTTTGGTAGCCATTTCTCAGCGCGAATCCTTCGATCAACGCGGGCAACAGCACCTCGGCCATGGTCGAGGATCCGGCCAGGGTCAATTCAGCAACAAAATCCGCCAGATTCGGGCATCCCGGCCCGTCGCAGGTCACCCCTGACCCATCCACCGTCAACTCTCCAAACTTGGTGTCGACACGATAAAACTGACCGTCGAACCCTAAAAGGTTACCGGTGATCTCCACCGCGCCATCCGGCGAGGACAGCGTTACATCCTGTGCCGAGACCAAGACGGATGAACCAAAAAGAAAGAGTACGGCGCCAACCGCCGCACGATGCCAAGCCATGTAGAAACCCTGTTGAACCGCAGATCAATTAGCGGCGATTTTCAGGTCTTCTACCAGATTATTCAACACCAGAAAGTCACCAATCGCATTACAATTGGGCATMGACAGCACCAAATCCCGTGTTCGCAGTCTATTATCGCCGCGCAACTCCAGAGTTTGGGCCGAAATGTCACGGCCACAGTTGATAGCCGAGACCTCGGCCTCAACGCTCAGGGCCACAGTTCCGCTGGTATCATCCCTGTTTCGGGCAAAACTATAGATCTCGACCATGCGCGGCGCCAGTTGATGCGAATCGCCCAAACGCAGCACCTGACTGGCGCGGCCAATATCCTCAGAGCCAGACCAGACGTGGCCAGCCTGCCCATAGTCTGCGCCAAATTCACGTGCGTGGATTTCAAATCCGCTGTTGCCGGTCCACTGCAGCGCCACGCGATCAATCTCATCCAGGCCACTCACCTGAGTGGTTGCCACCGCGCCCGAACCTGAGGCCAGTTCGACAATATACACGGCGGTTTCAGCCAAGGCCGGAACCAGGACCGACAGATTGCCGTCAATATCCGTGGTTGCAGTAAACATGAGACCGGAGTGATGCACGGTGACCCGCTCACTGCCGTGGCAGGGGGCCGAAAACGTCAGATCCACCGAGGCCTGCGGTGCCGGAGTAGCCTGCGCCGATACGCTACAGTCCCCCTCAACAAGCATCGTTGACAGGGGTAATCTATCGCGTTCTGTCCTGGCAGGCGCCTCAATATGCACAGCTGAGGTCAGGGTGATGTCCTGCAGAACCAAGTCGGCCTCAACCTCTGCTGACGGCGAAACAGTCGACTGCCAGTCGCGAGCCTCCGTGCCGTGTTGCATGGAAAAGCCAATTCCCAAGGCCGTGACCAGGGTCATTCCGCTCATAACCATCAGACGTTTGTTCAGCATCACCACATACCTCACCAGATGAATTAGGGTAGAATGACGCCAAAAGGCGACCAGTTTATGGCCGCCTTTTGGTTTGATTCAGGCAAATTTAACTAATTTACCCGCGTTCCATTTTACTTTTAGGCCAACTTACCGTGGCAATGTTTGAATTTCTGACCCGATCCACAGGGGCATTTGTCGTTGCGCGACGGTGTCCCCCAGGTGGAGGGGTCATCTTCAACAAATCCCGGTGCAGCTTCACCMKCMRSKGCCTGCTCGGGCGCRRKTGMKATCCCTTGCARYGCMGCCTGACGSGCGGCCATYTCASSCAGCATTTTCTGCTGYTCTTCTTCGTTCATYGGRCGAATAYGGCTYARCTGCTGACTGACMGTTTCRCGSAGACYRTCCAACATGCTTTCAAACAGCTGGAAACTCTCGTTCTTGTATTCGTTCAGCGGATCMCGTTGRGCATAKCCRCGGAASCCAACAACCGAGCGCAGRTGCTCCAGCGTCAGCAGATGCTCGCGCCATTTGGCATCGATGGTCTGCAGCAGGATCTGCTTTTCAATGTTGCGCATGTTCTCAGGGCCAAAGGCGACCGCCTTTTTGGCCATCAACTCATCGCTTGCCTTGATCAGACGCTCGCGAATTTCTTCGTCATCAACACCTTCTTCGGCAGCCCAGTCCACCACCGGCACATCAATGCCCAGCTTCTCAACGGCCTGTTTGTGCAAACCCTCGGTATCCCACTGATCGGCATAGGTTTTGGGCGGCATGTGCACGTCGAGAAGATCGTCGACCACCTCGTGACGCATGTCGCTGACAATGTCAGACAGATCCGCCGCAGCCATGATCTCGCGACGCTGACCAAAGATAACCTTACGCTGGTCGTTCATCACATCATCGAACTTCAACACGTTTTTGCGCATGTCAAAGTTGCGACCTTCGACCTTGGCCTGGGCGCGCTCCAGCGATTTGTTCACCCAGGGGTGAATRATCGCYTCGCCTTCTTTCATGCSCAGTGTGGTCAGCAGCTTGTCCAGCCGCTCCGAGCCAAAGATCCGCATCAGGTCGTCTTCGAGGCTAAGATAGAACCGGGTCAACCCAGGGTCACCCTGACGGCCCGAACGGCCACGCAGCTGGTTGTCGATGCGGCGGCTTTCGTGCCGTTCCGANSCCAYCWSAMKYASGCSANNMRYRYCGRTCACNNWWYKSTWWYSKYMGAYGTGCCNMKYMWCYWMMTCAGYGCNGNYARMRSTKSMKGGTCGGCGTCCGGATTTTGCGCCAGCACCTCCAGCACCTTCATCTCAACGTTACCGCCAAGCTGAATATCGGTACCACGTCCGGCCATATTGGTGGCAATGGTTACCGCGCCAAAACGGCCTGCATCGGCAACAATCTGCGCTTCTTTCTCGTGCTGGCGGGCGTTCAAGACGTTATGTTTGACGCCTTCCTTCTCCAGCATTTGACTCAGCAGCTCGGACTTCTCAATCGAGGTGGTGCCCAACAGGACCGGCTGGCCTTTGGCATGGGCAATTTTTGCCTCGTCGATCATGGCCCGGTATTTTTCAACCGCCGTGCGATACACCCGGTCGTCTTCGTCCACCCGGGCAATTGGCATGTTGGTGGGCACTTCCACCACTGCCAACCCATAGATCTCGGCAAATTCCTCGGCCTCGGTCAGGGCGGTACCAGTCATGCCAGACAGCTTGTCATACAGACGGAAATAGTTCTGGAAGGTGACCGAGGCCAGAGTGGTGTTCTCGGGCTGGATGGTCACCTCTTCCTTGGCCTCAATGGCCTGGTGCAGACCTTCGGACAGACGGCGTCCGGGCATCATACGACCGGTGAATTCGTCGATCAGCACTACTTCGTCGTCACGGACGATATAATCCTTATCGCGCTGGAACAGTTTGTGGGCGCGCAGGGCCTGGTTGACGTGATGCACCACGCTGGTGCTTTCGGGATCATACAGATTCGCCCCCTCGGCCAGTAACCCGCGGTCCAGCAACAGTTGTTCCAGGAAATCGTTGCCGTCCTCGGTAAAGGTCACCCCACGGGTTTTCTCATCCAGATCATAGTGATCGTCATGCAGCAACGGAATCACCACGTCGATGGTGGAATACAAATCCGAACGATCTTCGGCAGGGCCGGAAATAATCAGCGGTGTGCGCGCCTCGTCGATCAGGATGCTATCCACTTCGTCCACAATCGCGAAATTGTGATGCTTCTGGAACACCTGATCCAAGTCAGATTTCATGTTGTCGCGCAGATAATCGAAACCCAGCTCGTTGTTGGTGGCATAGGTGATATCGGCGCCATAGGCGGCTTTCTTATCGGCCTCGGGCATGTTGGACCAGATCACACCGGTGGTCATGCCCAATTGGGAAAACACCTTGCCCATCCATTCCGAATCCCGCTTGGCTAGGTATTCGTTCACGGTAACGATATGAACGCCCTTGCCGGTCAGCGCATTCAGATAGGCCGGAAGAGTCGCCACCAGGGTTTTGCCCTCGCCAGTCTTCATCTCTGAAATGCTGCCCTGGTGCAGGAAGATGGCACCCATCAGCTGCGTGTCAAAGGCCCGCAGGCCCAAAGCCCGCCGGGCCGCTTCGCGCACGTTGGCAAAGGCCTCGGGCAGCAAATCGTCCAGCTCAGTGCCGTCCAGCGCCCGTTGGCGCAGTTCTGCGGTTTTTTCCTTTAACCCGTCGTCGCTCAACTTTTCAAACTCGGGCTCCAACGCGTTGATCTGTTCGATCAGCGGCTTTGTCGCCTTGATCTTGCGGTCGTTCGGTGTCCCGAAAACCTTTTTGGCGAGTGTTCCGATACCCAGCATGTGTTCTCCAACGATCCTGTCTTGGCCCCTAATTTCCGGTAGGGTTGCCCGCCCTGCTCACAACCCATAGACACGGGTGGGAATGACGGTCCTGCCACGGGCCACTAAGCGATGTAAGCGGCAGGATTTACAGTGTCAACGCTATGCCCGTTTGCGGCAACAAAATAGGACGAATCGAATGCGTAAAGGTCTCACTTTTTTGCCTCGCCTGGCATTGGCCGCTCTGCTGACCCTMCCYMTRCCYGCMRTKGCCGCGCCACACGCCAATACYGTSGTTGCCATWGTGAATGRCGAAGAGATCACYMTCGGCCATATGATCCTCTCWCGRKCGAGYCTWCCRACCCAATAYCAGSAAYTGCCKSCGGATGTTYTRTACRAWGCGATWTTGGAYCAAYTGATTCARCAAACSGCRYTRAAACAGGCSCTGCAYGGCGARRTYCCMCATTACATMRAGCTTTCKCTTGARAACGAAGMMCGKTCMTTRTTGGCCGCWGAYGTRCTKGARAYRGTKATGGAWAAAGCATCCAGYGARGMRGATTTGCTKGCCGCYTAYGAKGACRCYTATTCMGAYGGYGACGGTGGYGAYSAATTCAAYGCSTCGCAYATTCTTGTGGAAACCGARGAMGARGCYAACRCSGTRAARAYGGAACTRGAYGCTGGTGCCGATTTTGCGGCTTTGGCCAAAGATAAATCCACCGGCCCCTCCGGCCCCAGCGGCGGCGAACTGGGCTGGTTCGTCAAGGGAGCCATGGTTCCTGCGTTCGAAGAGGCTGTTCTCAAATTGAAATCGGGTCAGGTTTCAATGCCGGTGCAAACTCAATTTGGCTGGCATGTGATCATCCTGAACGAACGCCGCAAATCCGCGGCCCCCGAGTTCGGAGCCGTGCGCGAAGAGCTGGCCTCCAAGCTGCAAAATGAGGCTGTTGAGGCCCGCGTCACCGAACTCACCACAGCAGCAAAGATTGAACGCCCAGTGATCGAAGACCTGGACCACGCAATCCTGCAGAACCTTGACCTGGTAAGGAACTGACCATGGTGCAATCGCTGTCCCGATCGCCGCTGGCTCCGGCCAGGTTTCCGGATATGCCTGTGATCAAGGGCGTGCGCTTTGCCGCCATTGGCGCTGGGGTAAAATATCAGGGCCGCACCGATGTGATGTTGGCGCAGATGGATCCCGGCACCACCGTGGCTGGTGTCTTCACCCGCTCGTCCACCCGGTCGGCGCCAGTGCTTGATTGTCAGTCGAAACTGAACGGCGATAGCAAGGATGGCGCCGCCATTCTGGTGAACTCCGGCAACTCCAACGCCTTTACTGGGCATATCGGCCAAACCTCGGTGGCGGAAATTACCGCTGCGGTTGCCGATCTTACCGGTCTGCCTGAACCCCGGGTGTTTACCGCCTCAACCGGGGTTATCGGCGAACCACTGCCGCATGATCGTATCATCGCCAAGATCAGCGAGCTGAAGGATGGCCTGTCCGAAACCCGGATCGAAGACGCGGCGCTGGCCATCATGACCACCGACACGTATGCTAAAGGCGCTTCGGCTCAGGTGGTGATTGACGGCCAGACGGTTTCTATCGCTGGCATTGCCAAGGGATCCGGCATGATCGCGCCGGATATGGCCACCATGCTGGTCTATATCTTCACCGACGCCAGGCTGGAGCAAGCCGCGTTGCAGGACCTGTTGGCCACGATCTGTAACCGCACCTTCAACTGCATCACCGTCGACAGCGATACCTCGACCTCTGACAGCCTCATGCTCTGCGCCACCGGCGCCTCTGGCGTCAACGTGAAGGGCGAGGAAGCCTTTGCAGCCGCCTTGGAAGCCATAATGCTGGACCTGTCACATCAGGTGGTGCGCGATGGCGAGGGCGCCACCAAATTTGTCGAAATTCAAATCACCGGTGCTGTAACCGACGCTGACGCCAAGGTGCATGGGCTGTCGATTGCCAACTCTCCACTGGTTAAAACTGCCTTTGCCGGCGAAGACCCCAATTGGGGTCGTGTGGTGATGGCCATTGGCAAATCCGGCGCCACCGCCGACCGCGATCTGCTGTCGATCTCGTTTGGCGACCTATTGGTGGCGGAAAAAGGCTGGGTCTCCCCCAGCTACCGTGAAGAAGACGCCGCCGCGCTGATGAAGCAGGATGAAATCACCCTCAAGGTGGATCTGGGGCTGGGCACCGGCCGCGCCACCGTCTGGACCTGCGATCTGACCCACGGATACATCTCTATCAACGCGGATTACCGGTCTTGAAAACTCTGCTTGTCTCAGCCGTTGCCCTGATTGACGTCGAAGGTCGGGTGTTGCTGGCGCAGCGCCCCGAAGGGAAATCGATGGCGGGTCTGTGGGAGTTTCCCGGCGGCAAGGTCGAGCCCGGTGAAACCCCCGAGGCCGCCCTGATTCGCGAGTTGGAGGAGGAGCTGGGCATCAATACCTGGTCCTCTTGCTTGGCTCCGCTGACCTTTGCCAGCCATAGCTACGACGATTTTCATCTGTTGATGCCGCTGTTTGCCTGCCGCAAGTGGGAGGGAATTCCACACCCCAAAGAAGGTCAAACCCTGAAATGGGTGCGGCCCAATGACCTGCGCAACTACCCGATGCCAGCCGCAGATATACCGCTCATCCCAATACTGCGAGACTGGCTGTAACAGTGGATTTTAGGTGAATGCCCTGCGCGGCAATACCGGATATAGTGTAATTTTCTGAAAAATTGCGGCCATTCAGTACAGTTTGGCCAATTTTATGAACGTTTTATTAAGGTTTATTGTATCCAATTGGTGTCAAATGCGTTTAACTCACTCCTATGTAATTCCTTTGGGGAGGATTTGACATGCTTCGTACGATCACTATGGGCAGCTGTGTCTCGGTTCAGGGCACCTATGTTTGCGCGCTTCCGGATGGCAAAATTGCCGTGAAGGTTGGCCAAAAGGTGTACGAAGGGCGTCCGGTCAAAACAGCGGCCTAACGTTTTTCAGACACCACATCACGGAACCCATTAAAGAGGACTGCCCCTTGGCTGTCCTCTTTTTTATTTTGGGGTGCCCATAAAAAAACCCCGGCGCCTGGCCGGGGTTTCTATTTCTGCTTTGATTGCCTGATTACTCAAGCGTCCGGGTGACCTCTTCGCGCTCGAAGATCTCGATGACATCGCCGGGGCGGATATCCTCGTAGTTCTCAAACGCCATGCCACATTCCTGGCCAGACTGAACCTCGGGCACTTCGTCCTTGAAGCGCTTCAGAGTTTTCAGTGTGCCCTCGTGGATAACCACGTTGTCGCGTAGCAGACGTACACCAGCCGACCGACGTGCAATGCCTTCGGTAACCAGACAGCCAGCGACTTTGCCGATGCCAGTAACCTTGAACACCTCTTTGATGTTCGCATACCCGATAAAGTTCTCGCGGATCTCGTTGCTGAGCAGGCCAGAGGCCGCCGCTTTGACGTCATCCACCAGGTCATAGATCACCGAATAGTACCGGATCTCGACGCCCTTTTGGTTGGCTGTAGCACGGGCCGAGGCATTGGCGCGGACGTTAAAGCCCATCACCGGTGCCCCCGAGGCTTCGGCCAGGCCGATATCGGATTCGGTGATCGCACCAACACCCGAATGCAGCACCCGAACGCGGACTTCGTCGTTGCCGATCTTGGCCATCGCCTGAACAATCGCTTCGGCCGAACCCTGCACGTCTGCTTTGACCAAAATCGGCAGCTCGGAGACGCTTTCGTCATCCTTGGCCTTGGCCATCAGCTGTTCCAGAGTRGTCGCAGCACCSGCAGCRGCGCGKTTGTCTTTCGCGGCCTGAGCCCGGTACTCGGCAATTTCACGTGCCTGCGCTTCGGTCTCGGTCACGTTCAACACATCACCCGCTTCGGGTGTGCCATTCAGACCCAGCACTTCGACAGGAACCGAAGGACCAGCTTCTTTGATGCGGTCACCCTTGTCGTTGATCAGCGCACGAACTTTACCGTATTGCTCGCCAACCACAAAGATGTCGCCCAGACGCAGGGTACCGTTTTGGATCAGCACGGTGGCAACCGGGCCACGGCCCACGTCCAGCTGTGCTTCGATCACCGCACCTTGGGCGGCACGATCTGGATTGGCTTTCAGTTCCAGGATTTCTGCCTGCAGCGCAATCGCTTCCAGCAGTTGGTCCAGACCCTGGCCGGTGACCGCCGAAACTTCGACATCCTGAACGTCACCCGACATCTCTTCCACGATAACTGAGTGCTGCAGCAGATCGGTGCGCACTTTCATCGGATCAGCAGCCGGTTTGTCTATTTTGTTGATCGCCACGATCATTGGCACGTTGGCAGCCTTGGCGTGGTTGATGGCTTCGACAGTCTGCGGCATCACCGCATCATCCGCTGCCACAACCAGAACCACGATATCGGTCACCTGAGCACCACGTGAGCGCATTGAGGTGAACGCGGCGTGACCCGGAGTATCCAGGAAGCTCAGCACCGAACCATCTTTGGTCACCACCTGATAGGCACCGATGTGCTGGGTGATGCCACCGGCCTCGCCAGCCACAACCCGTGCATCCCGGATCGCATCCAGGATCGAGGTTTTACCGTGGTCGACGTGGCCCATGATGGTAATCACCGGTGGACGCGGCTTCAGATCTTCGTCTTTGTCTTCAATGATTTTGATCACGTCCTCAACGTCCGAGGCAGAAACCCGCACCATCTTGTGGCCGAATTCCTCGATGATCAATTCCGCAGTATCCGCATCAATGGTCTGGTTCTGAGTAACCATCAGGCCCATGTTCATCAGCGATTTTACAACGTCACCAACACGTTCGGCCATCCGGATTGCCAGCTCTGACACCACAATGGCCTCGGGCAGCTGAACTTCGCGGAATACCTTTTCGCGCTCGACCGTGCCCATCGCCTTTTGACGCGCACGCTCTTGCTTACGCTTCATTGAGGCCATCGAGCGATGACGGTTTCCGGCACCACCGGTGGCCTGACCCAGTGTCAACTTGCCGGAACGACGATTATCGGTCGGACCTTTGCCACGGTTCTGGCGCTGGTCGCGCTCACGATCAGATTTGCGCGGAGTGGCCGCCGGAGCGGGTCGCCCAGCAGGACCGCTACGCGGTGCAGGTGCAGCAGCTACGCCGCCGCCAGTCTTTTTCTCTACTTCAGAAGCAGCWGCRCGYTYGGCGGYRWCYTCAGCKTCRCGCTTYTTGCGCTCSGCYTCTWCGACCTTMGCCTTGGCGCGYTCWWCAGCWTCGCGCTGYTCYTGCTCTTTTWGTTCCATCTCCGCACGACGACGCGCGCGGCTTTCTTCACGTTCTTTTTCKTCRGCRGCGCGCTTGGCAGYGTCTTCMRCYTCMCGWGCSYKGGCGAKYTKAACCGCCTTCAGSCGRCGSGCCATTTCCACATCGGTGATGCCAGCRGGCCKACGYGAYGGATCGCCAACRRKCRTRKYRSTTGMACCGCYCCGRCCRGCACCCGGCTTGGGSACYAYWACRCGCTTGCGCTTGGTTTCCACYACGACAYTCTTRGTCCGWCCATGGCTGAAACTCTGTTTCACGTTCCCGGGCCGGGACCCACCACGAAGACCCAAAGTCTTTTTGCCGTCACTATCGCTCATTAAGATAMTTATCCTTCTGTGCGGCCCGTGCCGCCCACCGTTTTACGCATGCCCTGCAGTCGCTGCGCTTCCTCTACAACACGTTTGCTGAGTCCACCAGAGGCAAGCGCCGCATGTATCACAGTTTGACGCCCAAARGCCATGCCTAGCTCATCTGCGGTWAGGCAACCAATATAGMTRCCCATGTGYGGCGTGCTCAGTTTTGACTTACCACGCCCCGACCCATCTATTGCTTGTATCAGCACCCGGGCCTCTTCTTTGGACAGCCAGTCTTTGACTTTTTCATAGCCACCAACTGCTGCCCCCGMTTTGCGCGCCAGGCCGATTAATTCAACCACCCGCCGCAATAACTGTCGCTCGACCTCGTCCACCAGCCCGTCGGGCATCGTGACCGGAGTCTTAAAGCCGCGGGCAAAGAGTTTCTTCTTTACCGCCAGCTCCAACGCGTCCCGCTCGGCGGTCACATAGACCCCACGACCGGGCAATTTACCCATGATATCCGCAACTACCTGCCCATCCGGACCGATGACAAAACGCACCAATCCGTGTTTCGGCTGCACCTCACCTGTGGCAAGACACTTGCGATCTGGACCATCACTCCGGTCCGTAGAGGTGCCACCGCGACCCATGTTCAACCCCTCGAGACCTGAGATCAGGCCTCGGCCTCCGACTGTTGCTCATCTTCATCTGCGTCATCAGAAACGTCCTGTTCCAAGTCAGCCGGATCAACCCAGCCCAACAGGATGCGCGCTGTCATCACCAGTTTCTGAGCCACTTCCAGCTCCATCTCAAAGGGCTCCAGAATGCCGTCGTCTTTGACACGTTCGCCGTTCTCGGTGGTCCAGCCGCCGGCCAGCTCCCAGTCGGCGCAGGTTGCAAAATCTTCCAGCGTTTTGACGCCATCTTTGGCCAGTGCCTCGATCATCTGCGGGGTCAGACCCTCAAAGTTGATCAGGCTGTCCTCGACACCCAAGGCGCGGGCTGCATCAAGGGCGGCCTTGGACTGAGCCTCCAGATTGTCGCGGGCACGGGCCTGCAGCTCGGACGCGGTGCTTTCATCAACACCGTCGATCACCACCAGCTCGTCCAGCTCGACATAGGCCACTTCTTCAAGGCTCGTGAAGCCTTCCGAAACCAGCAGCTGAGCAAAGAACTCGTCCAGATCCAGAACTTCCATGAACAGCTTGGTGCGGATTTCAAATTCTTTCTGGCGGCGCGAGCTTTCTTCTTCTTCGGTCATGATGTCGATATCAAGTCCGGTCAGCTGCGACGCCAGACGCACGTTCTGGCCACGACGACCAATCGCCAGGCTCAGCTGCTCTTCAGGGACCACAACTTCGATCTTGCCAGCCTCTTCGTCCAGCACAACCTTGGAAACCTCGGCTGGCTGCAGCGCATTGACCAGGAAGGTCGGCTGATCTTCGTTCCACGGGATGATGTCGATCTTTTCACCCTGCAGCTCGTTCACCACGGCCTGCACACGCGATCCGCGCATACCAACACAGGCGCCAACCGGGTCAATCGAGCCGTCATAAGAAATCACGGCAATCTTGGCGCGCGATCCTGGGTCCCGTGCAACCGCCTTGATCTCGATGATGCCGTCATAGATTTCCGGCACTTCCATCTTGAACAGCTCGGCCATAAATTCAGGCGCGGTGCGCGACAAGAAGATCTGCGGTCCGCGCTGCTCGCGGCGCACGTCTTTGATGTAGCACCGAATGCGGTCATTCGGGCGATAGCTCTCGCGGCCGATTTTCTCGTTGCGGCGCAGGATTGCTTCACCAGCACCAACGTCAACGATCACGTTGCCATATTCTTCGCGCTTGACCAGACCATTGATGATGGTGCCGGCGCGGTCCTTGAATTCTTCGTACTGACGATCACGTTCAGCTTCACGCACCCGCTGCAGGATCACCTGCTTGGCCGACTGCGCCGCAATGCGACCCATCTCAACCGGCGGCACTTCCTCGACATAGGTATCACCTACAGAGGGTTCAGCCATATATTGCTTGGCTTGCTCGACAGTGAACTCRGACTGATAGTTTTCCAGATCTTCGTCTTCAACCACGGTGCGTACACGGGTAAAAGTGGCCTTGCCGGTCTTGCGATCAATCGCCACCCGGATATCCATTTCGCTGCCGTAGCGGCTCTTGGCAGCCCGGGCCAGGCTTTCTTCCATCGCGTCGACAACCAGGCTGGGGTCGATCATCTTCTCGCGGGCCACCGCCTCGGCGGTCTGCAAGAGCTCCAGCTGGTTAGCAGAGGTGATTGCCATTATTCTGTCTCCCCTTCGGACCCTTCGGTCTCGATCTCGTCGAATGCGTTTTCGTTCAACGCGCCTGCATCTTTGCGCTGGCGCAGCATTTCTTTGATCAACTCGTCGGTCAATACCAGTTTGGCATCGGTCAACCAGTCGAACTGCAATCCGATGGTGCCTTCTTCAACATTGATCAGYACCNTCNWTCGCCYTNNCSACGSCTKCNYRGMTSAYSCYKMMWGCRKYKKCNSMCACYSAKTMKYKYWSYSSWYTYGRTSWTGGSYTCAWAGCCTTCGAACATGGCGAAATCTTTTAAACGCGTCAGCGGCCGGTCAATTCCCGGGCTCGACACCTCCAAAGCATAGGCGTCCAGAATCGGATCTTCTACATCCAAAACCGCGCTCACAGCATTTGAGATCACAGCACAATCATCTACTTCGATGCCGCCATCCGGCTTGTCAGCCATGATCTGCAATAAGGTTGTCTTGCCGGACATCAGCCGAACGCGCACCAGCTCATAACCCAGATCTTCAATCACCGGAGTGATAATATCCGCCATCCGGCGGTCAATGGCAGCTTTGGCAATCAGGTCGTTTGTCATCATGATCCATCACATGCGTTACAGCACAAAAAAACGGGCGCGCGGCCCGTCGAAAATCCCGATGGTGCTTCGTACCCAAGGCCCGACGCGCCGCTGTTGAAACGGGATATAGGCGGGACAGGGCGAGTCTGCAAGCCCTCAGTTCTTCTTGCCCGGATTAACCCGTCAAAGACAGGCTCTACTCGTTTCTCAAACCCGCCACCACCGCTCGGCGATGCGGCCATCATCCAGTGCGGCACGGCGACCGATCACTTTGGGCACGCCAACTCCGGAATGGGTGGCCAGGGCCATATCCTGCTGCGTCGGAAGATAGCGAAAATCGCCGCGTTTGATCAGCCCCTTGGGATCAGGCAGCGCGGAGATGTCGACATAACCGTCACGCAGCGCCTCGGCCCTTACCTTGGCGTCGGGAATCACAATCACTTCAATTTGATCAGCCCAGCCGGCCTGACCGTCCTTGTAGTTACCGTCGACCCGCGATGCGCGGAAATGTCGGTTCGCTTGGAAATGATCGACCCGGTAACAGCCGGTGCCACAGGCCTCGGACAGCGGCGCATCCACACGACCCGCACGGGCAATGATCAGCAGTGGATCGGCCAGCAGATACGGGAAATCCGGGTTTGAACTCACCAATTCAATTTGCAACTGCACATCTGACAACACTGAAAAGCCAAGGATTTCCATGCCTTCAGACAGGTCATGCGCCGTCAGCGAGGCCACCACATCTGCGGCGCTCATCAACTGACCATCATGAAAACGAACCCCCGGGCGCAGATCAAAAGTCCAAACCCGCGCGTCCGGGCTGCTGTGCCACTGGCTGACCAGCTCGCCGCGCAAAACCCCGTTGGGCGCAATTTCTGTCAGAGTGTCGTACAGCGCGCCGCGCGCCACCAGATCCAGCATATGACCGTCGCGTGGCACAGCCAAACGCAACGTCCCGCCGCGCAAAGGGGCCGCCGACAACGACGCACCTGTGGCCGCCAGCAACGCGGCAGCAGCACCTGATGTGAATAGCGCACGGCGGTCGATCCGGCTCATCTACTGCTCCTTCGCAATCTGGTTCATCACATGCACCAATTCGGCACTGATCCCCGGTTCTGACAGGGCGTGCCCGGCGCACCGGATCATCGTTAGCTCACCCGCAGGCCACAACTCGCTTAACCGCCAGGCCATGACTGGTGGGCAGATCATATCATACCGACCCTGCACGATGACACCGGGTATATGTGATATCAGCCCCATATTGGCGAGAATCTGTCCATCTTTCTCGAGAAACCCGCGGTTGATGAAATAGTGATTCTCCAGCCGGGCAAAGGCCCGGGCATAGTCTCCGTGGCTTTCGCCCGACTTTCCATTCGAATGGACCGATGCCAGTGCGTTTTCCCAGGCCGACCAGGCCCTGCCATAGCGAATCTCTTCGGAAACATCTCCGGAAAACAAACGCTTATTATAGGCAGCAATCATGTCGCCACGCTCGTTCTCGGGGATCAGCGACACAAATCTTGCCCAGGTTTCCGGCCAGAATTTGCCAGCACCGCCACCATAGAACCAATCCAGCTCAGCCTTGGTCATCAAGAACACACCGCGCAGGATCAAATGACGCACCCGGTCAGGATGGGCCTGCGCATAGATCAGCGCCAATGTGGCGCCCCAGCTGCCGCCAAACACCATCCAGGCCTCAACCTCCAGCAAGCGGCGAATCAGTTCCATATCCTCCACCAGATGCCAGGTGGTGTTGTCCTCACAGGAGGCATGCGGCGTTGATCGCCCACAGCCGCGCTGATCAAACAGAATCACTCGGTAGATATCCGGATCAAAATAGCGTCGCATCGCCGGGTTGCTACCGCCACCGGGGCCGCCATGACACACCACCACCGGCACCCCTTGCGGGTTGCCACATTGCTCCACATATATGCGATGACCCTGGCCAACATCGACCATCCGCTGATCAAACGCCTCAAGCGGAGGATGAAGATATTGTACTGCGCGCTTTTGATCTCGGAGTTTGTCCATTACTGACCTGGTTGAGACTATTTAAACGAACAAGAACACACGGAGACAGGAATGCAAACGTCTCAATCCACAGTGGACCCTTCAGAGATCGCAAAATTCGAAGCGATGGCATTGGAATGGTGGGATCCGAACGGAAAATTCAAGCCCCTGCACATGCTGAACCCTTGCCGGCTGGACTATATCACCCAGCAGATCGCCGGTGAGTTTGACCGCGACCTGACCAAGCCCAACCCTTTTGCCGGGCTGCGACTGCTGGATATCGGCTGTGGCGGCGGCTTGCTCTCCGAGCCGATGACACGGTTGGGGGCCACGGTGGTTGGGGCCGACGCCGCCGAGGGCAACCTGCCCGTGGCCCGCGTCCATGCCGAACAATCCGGGCTCGACATCGACTATCGCCACACCACAGCCGAGGCCCTGGCCGAGGCGGGTGAGCAGTTCGATGTGGTTCTAAACATGGAAGTAGTTGAGCATGTCTCCGATCCGCTGGCCTACCTGACGGCCACCCAGCAACTGTTGCGCTCTGGCGGGTTGCAGATTTGTTCGACCATCAACCGCAACGCCAAAAGCTATGCGATGGCCATCATCGGCGCCGAGGTCATCATGCGTTGGCTGCCGCGTGGCACCCATGACTGGTCAAAATTCATCACTCCGGACGAGTTGTTTGATCTGTTGACGAAAGCTGGGCTATCCCCGGTCGATCGCAAGGGCTTCCTGTTCAACCCGATCACCTGGAACTGGTCGATCACCGACCGCGACCTCAGTGTCAATTATGTCACCGCCAGCCTCAAAGCCTGATCCCGCCTCCTATACTTTAGGATAGGTCACGATCCTTCTGCGCTTTTGTCTTAGTTTGGTACAAATGCTATTTTCATTTCAACACTCAGGAATGACCCTGGGGGTTGATTGGGCAATATAAGCCCATGAACCGAGTGAATGCTACTGAGTTCCCATAGGATGTTCTCACTCACGGGACCTATTGGAACAGCGGGGTGTCTGGGAGCAGACGCCCCGTTTCCTCATTCTGAGGTTGGACACATCAGCCTTCGCTTTCAAGCTTGGCCCGTAATTCACGCAGGATTGGCAAGGCAGCACGGACCCGGTCACTGCCCAGCTCCTTCACCACCTCGGAAATCATCGGAGCAATACCAGCCAACGCCGCATCGCGGGCCTGACGACCAGCCGGGCTGATCGCCACCATCTTGCGCCGGGCATCGTCCCAATCCGGACGGATATGGACATAGCCGGCCACTTCCAGCTTGCTTAGCGTGTTGGTCATCGCACCGCGTGTGACGTGAAACGCCTTGGCCAGCTGCGCCGGCGAACGCTCCACCCCGGCCCGGCCCAAATGGTTCAGCACTGAAAAATGCGACAGTTCCATRCCTTTGGGCAGCACCTTGCTCAGGCGCGAGCGGGCCAATTGTTCGGCCATCAAAATTTCGCTAAACAGCGAAACCGCAAGAGAATTATTGTCGTCCATCAGGGTCCGTCGAATTCTCGGTCATGGGTCAGCGCAGGGACGCGCCTGCGTGCTTCTGCCACTTTTTCCATGTCCAGATCAACGTAGGTCACTCCGGGTTCAGTGCCAGCATCAACCAGAACCTCCCCCCAGGGCGCCACCACCAGCGAATGCCCATAGGTCTGACGGCGCCCCCCAACACTGGCCGGGTGCTTGCCTGTCTGGGCCGGAGCCAACACGTAACAGCCGGTCTCAATCGCGCGGGCCCGCAGCAGCGTATGCCAATGGGCGGCTCCAGTAACCGGCGAAAACGCCGCCGGCACAGTCAGAATCTCGGCACCCGCTTTTGCCAACGCCCGGTGCAGACGTCCAAACCGTACATCGTAACAAATACTCATGCCAATGCGGCCAAACGGGGTATCCGTCACCACAGCACGATCACCGGGCCGATAGCCATCTGATTCGCGATATGTTTCCTCAGGGCTCACATCCACATCAAACATGTGGATCTTATCGTAACGCGCGGTGATCTTACCCTGCGGCGAGATCAGGAATTGTCGATTGGCAAACCGACCATCGCTGTCATGGGTCTTGACCGCCAGCGATCCCAGCAGCAACCAGATCCCATGCCGCGCCGCGCTATCACGCAGCGCCGCCAGCGTTGGATCATCTTCTTCGTGATGCAACACCGCCTGCTGATGCTTGCGGCTGGTGCTCAGGCAATTGGTGACTTCTGGGGTCAGCACAAACCCGGCGCCACCCGCCACAGCCTCAGCCAGCATTGCCTCGACCATGTCCAGGTTTCCACCCGGATCATCGCTTGATGTCATCTGCAACAGGGCCGCACGCATGTTGAATCTCCGCCTTTAGGCTGCCAGCAACTGGTCGAGCTTACCCGCCTGCTCAAGCGCATAAAGCTCATCACAGCCGCCGACATGGGTCTCCCCAATAAATATCTGCGGCACGGTGCGGCCCCCATTGGCACGCTGGATCATCTCGGGCTTGCGGTCTGGCTCGGCCAGCACGTTTACTTCAGCAAAATTCACGCCCTTTTGGGTCAGCAACCGCTTGGCAGCGTGACAGAAACCGCACAGCGGCGAGGTGTAGATTTCGACCGTTTTCATCCAGGTCTCCAAATATTCGAGTTTCGGCTTTGTGGGGGATTTAGGGGGTCATTGCAACAATTGCGAGGGGGGCGCGAAAACGTAATCAACGAATCACTGTTTAGTGACACGCGCCAGCACCACCACGCGCACCTCTCTGGCGCCGCCCTTCAGGCAGGCATCGCTACAGGCGGTCAGGGTGGCCCCCGAGGTCATCACATCATCAACCAGCAGGATCACCCGCCCCCGCATCATTGCCACGTGACGTGGATTTAGCGCTATGGCATCGCCCAGCGCCACAAATCGTTGCGCGCGGGTCTTGCCATCCAAGGTTTCCGTACGTCTTCGTCGGAGCAGCAAGTCCACACAGCATTCTATCCCGGATTGCTTAGCCAACTCTCGCGCCAGCAAGGCCGACTGATTGTAGCGCCGCTTTAGCAGCCGGGTCCAATGCAGCGGCACCGGCGCAATCAACGGATCGTCCCCCAGCAACGCAGGTGCAGCGCGCAGCATCCAGCCTGCAGCGGGTTTGGCGATATCACCGCGATCCCCGTGTTTCAGCGCCAGCACCAAGGCCCGTGCCTGATCGCGGTACAACAAAGCCGCACGTCCCTGGCTCCACACCCGAGGATGCGTCATGCAGTCATCGCAATCCAGCCGAAACCCGTCATCCACGCCCGGCAAAGGCATGCCGCAGCTCTCGCATATGGTGCCGCCAATGAACGGAGTTTCTCGCCAACAGGGGCCGCACAGACCAAAATCGCTCTCGACCAGACCACCGCAGCCCAGACAACGCGGCGGATAGATCAATGCAACAGCCGTTTGTATCTGCCTCAGCATCGCCCTAAACAGCCCCCATGACCCAAGCCTCCCAGTCCCCGCCGACCCTGTTCGACCACAAGGCCCTGACCGCCCATCGCGCCCGCCGCAAACCGGCGGCGCTGTTTCTGCATGAAGCAGCCCGAGATGAGGTCGAAGATCGGCTGTCCATGGTTAACAGAAGCTTTACGACCCCGGCGATTGTTACCCCTTTTGCGGAGATTTGGCAGAACAGCCTGCCAAACGCGGTCATCGTACCGGACGATGATCTGCTGGCGCTGCAACCTGGTGCCCACGATGTGCTGGTCCACGCCATGTGCCTGCATTGGGCCAATGATCCGGTGGGCCAGCTGATCCAGTGTCGCCGCGCCCTAAAAGAAGACGGGTTGCTGCTGGTGTTGCTGCTGGGCGGCCAGACCCTGCATCAGCTGCGCAGCGCCTTGGCCGAGGCAGAAACCACACTCACCGGCGGGCTGTCACCGCGCGTCTCACCAATGGGCGAGATCCGCGATCTGGGCGCCCTGCTGCAACGCGCCGGACTGGCGCTGCCTGTTGCCGATCTGGTGCCATTGACCGCCGAGTACCGCGACCTGATGCACCTGATGCACGATCTGCGCGACATGGGGGAAACCAACGCCCTGGCACAGCGGCAAAAACATCCCTCTTCGCGGCTCATGTTCGAGATGGCCGACCAGCTGTACCGGCAACATTTTGCCACCGATCAGGGCCGCTTGCCCGCCACCTTTGAGATTGTCTGCCTGACCGGCTGGTCGCCATCGGAGAGTCAACAAAAGCCACTGCGACCCGGATCAGCCCGGTCCCGACTGGCCGATGCGCTGAAAGTGCCTGAAACCAAACTGCCGGAATAACTCAAGCGCGCATTTGTCAGATTGACCAACATCGGGTTATGCCTATTCATCCGCTCGACCAAGCCTAACAGGACGCCACCATGCCGGACGCTACAATACAAGCAACCCTCGCTGCCAAGCCCGCCGAAAAGGTTGGAGTTTTACTAGCCAACCTTGGCACCCCGGACGGCTACACTTACTGGCCAATGCGGCGCTACCTGAGCGAGTTTCTGTCGGATCAACGGGTGATCGACTATCCCAAATGGAAATGGCAGCCGGTGCTGCAACTGATCATTCTGAGCATACGCCCGTTCAGTTCGGGTGCGGCGTATAAATCAATCTGGAACCACGACCAGGGCGAAAGCCCGCTGCTGACCATCACCAAAGATCAGACCGCCAAGATGGCGAAGACGATGAAGGCACGGTACGGCGATCAAGTGATGGTTGATTTCTGTATGCGATACGGCAATCCCTCGACCCGGTCCAAGGTGCGGGCAATGATTGACGCGGGCTGCACCAAAATCCTGTTTCTACCGCTTTATCCGCAATACGCCGGCGCCACCTCGGGCACCGCCAATGACGAATTCTTTCGGTCCCTGATGGACGAGGCATGGCAACCTGCCGCGCGCACGGTGTCGGCCTATTTTGACCACCCAGCCTATATCGACGCGCTGGCCGCATCGATTGAGACAGCCTATGCATCGATGGAGACCCGCCCCGATATTCTGGTCTGCTCTTACCACGGCATGCCAGATCGCTATGAGCAGCAGGGCGATCCCTATCACCGCCAATGCCAGCAAACCACGCTGCTGCTACAGGAGCGGTTAAGCTGGGGTGACAATGAAATTGTCACCACCTTCCAGTCCAAATTCGGCCCCGAAAAATGGTTGAAACCCTATACCGTCGATCACGTCGCCACACTGGCCAAGCAGGGCAAAAAGAACATCGCGGTGGTGGCGCCGGCATTTTCGGCGGATTGCATCGAAACGCTGGAAGAGATCAACGAAGAGATCCGCGAGAGTTTCGAGCATGCAGGTGGCGAGAGCTTTAGCTACATCCCCTGCCTGAACGACGGTGATGCCCATATTGCGGCGCTGTCAGCCGTTGTTGAAGAGAATTTGCAGGGCTGGCTGGACTAGACCTAAAAACCACAAGGCAGGGCGAGCGGTTTGAATGATTGTCGTCGTGGATATCACTTTGAGGGAATAAATGAGCGAACAGCATTGGGCAGCGGCCCTAAAGGATACTTGGGGCATCACTGCCAATCTGTCACGGCTGGATGGCGAGTATGATCTGAATTTTCTTGCCCAAGGCAACGGCGGGCAGGACTATGTGCTAAAAGCCATGCGTCCCGGCTGCGAGGATTGGCTGGTCGATATGCAGATCAAAGCGCTAGAGCATATCGCGAACCGCGCGCCTGCCCTGCTCTGCCCCCGAGTGATCCGCACTCCGGATGGCGCCCCCATGCTAGAGCTGGCTGATGACAACGGCGACCTGCGATGGGTCTGGCTGCAAAGGCGACTTCCGGGGGGCTGTTATGCCAAGGCGACCCCCAAATCTCAGGACCTGATCTATCAGGTGGGCCATGTGCTGGGCAGCTCAGCTAAGGYACTTGAGGAYTTTCAGCACAGTGGGCTGGAGCGTGATTTCAAATGGGATCTGATGCGCACGGGGTGGATTGCCACTCGGTTGGACTGCGTCACCGATCCGAACCGGCGGGCCATCCTGACCAAGATTGCCCAAGGTTTTGCCGAAATCCAACCGGCACTGGCCAAACTGCCCAAGCAGGCAATCCATAACGACGCCAATGACTACAACATCCTGGTAACCGGGGAATTGAACGATTCCCGCCGCGTGTCTGGCCTGATTGATTTTGGCGACATGTGTGCCGCACCGCGGATTTGCGATCTGGCCATTGCCGCAGCCTATATCGTGCTGGACCATGCCAAGCCAGAACCGGCACTGGCGGCACTGGTCGCAGGCTATCACGCCGCAAACGTGCTGAGCCCGGCTGAGGTTGATTTAATCTGGCCCCTACTGAGGGCCCGTCTGGCGGTCAGCGTGGTCAACTCGACCATCATGGCCGCTGAAAACCCTGACGATCCCTATGTGGTGATTTCTCAGGCCCCAGCCTGGCGCTTTCTCGAAGGCCACAACATCCACGGCGGGCTGCTATCGGCCCGGCTGCGAGCCGCCTGTGACCTGCCTGTGGTTGATGGCGCCGACCGGGTGATGGCCTATCTAGAGGAAGAACGCGGGCATTTTGCGCCGCTGATGGGCGCCAACCTTGCCGACACGCCAATGGGATCCTTGTCGGTTGAAAATTCGACCTGGCCGCAAAACCCGTTTCACATGCCGGTGGAGGAAGCCGCCCGCGTCGGCGAGGAATTTGGCAAGGGCTGGTGGCTTGGCTATTACCACGAGCCGCGGTTGATCTATGCCGAACCGGCCTTTCGCAACGGCCCCTACAAGGCCAGCGACCGACGTACTGTGCATTTGGCGGTGGATGGCTTTGCCCCGGCTGGCACGCCGCTGTATGCCCCTCTGCGTGGTGAGGTGTTTGTGGTCGAAAACCGGAACAACCACCTGGACTATGGCGGCGTTATCATCCTGCGCCATGACACCCCAGGCGGGGATCAGTTCTATACGCTATACGGCCATCTGGACCCGGAGTGCTGCACCCGGTTGAGCCCCGGTGATGTGGTCGAAAAGGGGACTGAATTCTGCCGCCTTGGCGATGCTAGTCAAAACGGTGGCTGGGCGCCGCATGTGCATTTTCAACTGGCACTGACCACCAAAGGGATCGAGGCCGACTGGCCCGGTGTTGGCGACCCCGACGAGATGTACCTGTGGCGCGCAGTCTGCCCCAATCCTGCGGCCTTGCTCAATCTACCGGACGATAAGGTACGTTATCAGCCCACCAACAAGGCTGACATCCTGGCCCAGCGAAAGGCGCATTTTGGCGGCAATCTGTCCCTGAGCTATGCCGATCCGGTGATGCTGGTGCGCGGCTGGAAACACCATCTGTTCGACGAATGGGGGCGGCCTTACCTGGATGCCTATAACAACGTACCCCACGTCGGCCATGCCCATCCGCGCATTCAGGCTGTTGCGGCGGATCAATTGAAACGGTTGAACTCCAACACCCGCTATCTGCATCCGGCCCAGACCGCCTTTGCGGAAAAGATACTGTCAAAGCTCCCTGCCCCGTTCGAGGTCTGTTTCTTTGTCAATTCCGGCACCGAGGCGAACGAGCTGGCGCTGCGGCTGGCCCGCGCTCACACCGGAGCCAAGGGCATGGTGACGCCGGACCATGGCTATCATGGCAATACCACCGGGGTGATTGATGTCTCAGCCTATAAATTCAACGCTCCGGGTGGCAGCGGCCAGGTGGATTGGGTCGAGCTGATCGAACTGGCCAACGACTATCGCGGCTCGTTCAAGCGGGACGATCCGAACCGGGCCCAAAAATTTGCCGATCTGGTCGATCCTGCCATCACTGCGCTGACAGACAGAGGTCACCGCCTGGCTGGATTTATCGCCGAGACCTTCCCCTCGGTTGGGGGTCAGATCATCCCGCCGCAGGGGTATCTGAGTGCCGTTTATAAAAAGATCCGCGCCGCTGGTGGGATCTGCATCGCCGACGAGGTGCAAACCGGGTTGGGGCGGCTGGGGGAGTACTACTTTGGTTTTGAACACCAAGGCGTACTGCCTGACATCGTGGTCTTGGGTAAACCCATTGGCAATGGCCACCCCCTGGGGATTCTGGTCACCACCAAAGCCATCGCCGACAGCTTTGCACAGGGTCCCGAGTTCTTCTCAACCTTCGGCGGTTCCACTCTGTCTTGCCGGATTGGCAAGGAGGTACTGGATATTGTCGACGACGAAGGGTTGCAGGACAATGCCCGGCAAATGGGCGCGCGACTGATCACCGGGCTAAAGGCGCTGGACCAGAAATACGCCTGTATCGGCGATGTGCGCGGAATGGGTTTGTTTCTGGGGCTGGAGTTGATCAACCAAGATGGATCAGAGGCTACCAAGATCTGTTCTTACGTCAAAAACAGGATGCGCGACCACCGTATTCTGATCGGCAGCGAAGGCCCCAAAGATAACATCCTGAAAATCCGCCCGCCACTGACCATTGATCAAGAAGATGTTGAGATGATCCTGACAACTCTGGACCAGATTCTGGCCGAGATAGGCCAAGTCTAAAATGTTAACATTACTTTAGGTTGTTTCGCGTGCGAAACGTATTATGTTAAACTTCTCTCAGCGGCCATGCCTAGCGGCCAACAAAAAAGGCGGTGGAAACCCACCGCCTTTTTCGTAACTGTGTCGTAGCAATTAGCTGCTTGCAACAGCCGCGCCGACCAGAACCAGCAGCAGCAGTGGCAGCAGGATACCGTTGGACGAGCTACCAGCTTCTTCGATGATAACCGGCGGTTCAACAACCGGCTCAGAGTAACCACCAGCAAATGCGGTCGAAGCAGCAGCAGACAGAGCAGCGGCAAGAACGAGTTTTTTCATATTAACCTCCAAAAAAGGCGCGGCCATTCAACAATGACCTACGCAGCCAAGACATACCTCGTGGTTTTTTCTAACCAGTAAAAACCCGAGATTGCAAACGCTTGTTGAAAGAATCCAGCTTAGCTGGACCCAATTGTGGTCAAATAAGCAACACTTGAGTGCCTATTTTAACCATCGCAAAAAGCTGTGCAATATGCTCATTATAAAGACCAATACAGCCATTGGAAGACTTTCGACCAATCTTACGTGTGTCATGGGTCCCATGGATGCGATAATACTTCCAACTTAGATACAATGCGTGTGTTCCCAGAGGATTGTCTGGACCCGGTGCAACATAGGCCGGCCATTCTGGATTACGTTTGCGCATGTTCGGGGTTGGCGACCAGGACGGACCTTCGACTTTGCGCACAACGTGGGTGCGACCACGGCGAGTCAAATCATCTGACAGCGGTACCGAGGACGGGAATAGCTTGTAAGTTATTTCATCCGCAGACCAATAGTGCAAAGCGCGACTATCGATATCGACCAGAATCGCCCCGTTTTTCAGATTGTCGAAATACGGCTGCCACTTCTTGGCCCGAAAAGCCGAGATATTGCGACGCACAGCGGGCTCAGGCTCGGGTGGCGGCCGCAATGGGTCATAAACCGGTTCAGCTGCTGGATCCGCAACCTGGGACAATGCAGGCGTGCTCAGCAGCGCTGCTGTACCCGTTAGGAACAACCGTCGAGACGGGAGTTGAAATGACTTGGACGACATGATCGGCACTACCTGCACAAAAAGGAACCTGTTGGCGGGCAACATATGACGTGAATGCCTCAGTCGCAAATCAAACACGCGTCACTACCGGCATTTTGATGCCAGTACATTTGCGCCAATGCCACAGTAACGCTAAGTGCTGTACCTAGATATTAGACAAGGTGCAAAATGAAGCGTGTATTATTAATTGTTGCCGCAACAGTGTTGACGCTGGTTGCCGCCTGTACCCCTGTGCCAGATGGCGGTTCGAGCGGTAGCGGCAAGGTTTATCGCATCCGCAATGCCGACAAGGTTCAGTTCCGCATGCTTGATTCGATAAATGCGTTGCGACAGGCCACAGGCAACCCCGCAGTGCAATTGAATGCCCAGCTCAATGCGGCGGCCGCAACACATTCGCGTGATATGTCGGTGCAAAACCGCCCCTGGCATTTTGGCTCGGACGGATCATCGCCTTTGGACCGGGTGGCGCGGACCGGATATACCGGCACCATGCGGGGCGAAGCCATTTCCGAGACCTATGAAGGCGAAGTGGAAACCCTGTCGGCCTGGATGGAAGATTCTGGCACACGGGCCGTGATCATGGATCCAAAGGCGGCCAACATGGGGTTCTCGTGGTTCCAGGAATCCAACGGCAAGATCTGGTGGACCCTGGTGATGGGCAGCTAAGCCCCTTAGCAACTGATAAAAACAAAGGCGGCCTTATTGAGCCGCCTTTGTTTTGCCGCCGGTTTTACAAACGCAGGGAAATCGAGGTCCCGTCTTTCACCATGGCAAAGATCTCTTCAATCTCTTCATTCTTGACTGCGATGCAGCCTGCCGTCCAATCATCTACCCGCGCGGCGCGTTTGCGGGCTTTGACGTCATTGGGTTGGCCATGAATAAAGATCTCGCCGCCGGGTCTTTTGCCAGCGGCACTGGCCTCGGCAACATCCTGACGATTGGGATATGAAATTCCCACTGACAGATGATAGGCGCTGTTGGGATTGCGACGGTTGATAACATAGGTGCCCTCGGGCGTTTTGCCGTCACCTTCGATCGTCTTGGCCCCCACCGGAGCAAAGCCGAGATCAACCTTGTACTCCCGCAGCACCTCTTCGTTGTGCAGCAAGTACATTTTGCGGGCGCCCTTGTTGATCACCACCGAGGTGACATCGGGACCGCTATAACTGTGGAAACGATTGGTTACACCACCACATCCCGCCAGGGTCAAAGTCGCTGCCGCGCTCAATCCAAATGCTCGTCTGTCCATACTGCTCTGATCTCTGCTCTTTTTGCTTTTGGCGAAAATACCCCAAAACGCGCCGTTAAACAAAATCACTTCTTTGCAATGCGGTCACTTTTTACGGACAACCGCTGCTCAATTGCCTCAAGTCGGGCCAGAACCTGATCGCGGTACGCATCGGTGCGCTCGACATCCTCGACACTATGGGCGGCCTGCATYGAATTCACGATCARGCCCACCAGCAGGTTCACCACCGCAAARGTGGTGACCATGATGAAGGGCACAAAGAACGCCCAAGCATAGGGGTAGATCTCCATCACTGGCCGGGCGATGCCCATCGACCAGCTTTCCAACGTCATGATCTGGAACAAGGAATAGGCCGACAGGCCCAGGGTGCCGAACCATTCAGGGAAGTTGCCGCCAAACAGTTTGGTGGCGATGACCGAGCCTATATAGAAGATGATCGCCATCAGCACAAACACCGAGCCCATGCCCGGCAGCGCGGTGATGAAACCCTCGACCACCCGGCGCAAACTGGGGGCAACCGAGATCACCCGCAGCACCCGCAAGATCCGCAAGGCCCGCAGCACCGATAGCCCTTGGGCGCCCGGAACCAGCGCGATGCCGACGATGATAAAATCGAAATTGTTCCAGCCGTTCAAAAAGAATCGGTGCCGCTGCACCAACAGCTTGGAAAAGATCTCGATCACAAAGATCGCCAGACAGGTCTCGTCGATCAGGGTGATAATGCCGCCGGCCCGCGCCATGATAGAAGGTGCCGTTTCCAACCCCAGAGTGACTGCGTTGACAAGGATAACAGCAGTAATGAACTGGCCAAAACGGGGGCAGTCCAGAAGGGCACTCAGGCGCTGGAGAATCGGCATTCGGAGGGTTCCTGGTACGGGTTCAATCGGTAAACGTAAAAGACGCAACCAGTTCGGTATGGGCTGACCAGCGAAACTGGTCAACAACCTGGATCCAGTTCAGCATATAGCCACCCGCAACCAAAGCCTTGGCATCGCGGGCGAAACTGATCGGATTACACGACACATAGGCGATGGTCTTGGTGCCGGCCTTGATCAGTTCGGCCACCTGCGCCTCGGCACCGGAACGGGGCGGGTCGATCACTGCGGCCTGGTAAAAGGCCCCAAAGGGATTCAGTTCATCCGGCAGCAGGGGGCGGCGGTACAGGTCACGGGCCACGGCTTTGACCACTTTCAGGCCTTTGGCCTGACGCCAGCCGGCCTCGAGCGCCTGTACCATCTCACGGTCGCCCTCAACCGCCAGCACTTCGGCATTTTCAGCCAATGGCAGCGCAAAGGTGCCGCAGCCGGCAAACAGATCGACGATTCGCTTGGCCCCTTGAACGATCTCCTGGACCGTTGCCAGCAGCGCCGCTTCGCCATCACGGCTGGCCTGCAGGAAACTGCCCGGAGGCGGGCAGACCTTGGCGCGGCCAAATGTCTGGGTAGGTGGCTGGGTCATGGCGATCTGTTCATCATCCCAGGTCAAACGGGTGATGCCCAGTTTTTCCACCGACTGCGCCAGCGCCAGTCGCAGCGGACCGTCCAGCGGCTTGCCGTTTTTCACCACAACGTCCAGACCAATATCGGACAGGGTCACAGAGACCGCCAGCAGCGCCTTGCGGCTGGCACCGATCAGCGCCAGATCCTCGGCCATCGGGATTGCCTTGAGCAGCTCAGGATCCAGCAAATGACAATCAGGGATCTGGGTAATCACCCCCGAGGCGCGGCCATGAAACCCAGCCATGGCGCCCTTTTTGGTGCGGCGCACCGCCAATGTTGCGCGGCGGCGGGATTGCGGCGGCGAGGTGTGGATTGGTCGAAATTCCGCTGTTAGCCCCTGCGCCGCGAGGGCGTTGCGGACAATGCCCAACTTCCACTCTGCCACGAATCCATCATCGGCGTGCTGCAACTGGCAGCCACCACAGGATTTGTAATGGCGGCACGGCGGCTGCACCCGGTTTTCGGATGGCGTCTCGATACGGATATCACTTAACGCATTGCCCTCGACAACGCCCGTCACCTCCTCACCCGGCAGGGTGCGCGGCGCAAATAGCGGGCCTTCGGCAATACCGTCTCCTTGATGACCGAGACGAGTGATGGTGGCGGTGGTTCTGGCTGACATACTCATGGCCGCCCTGATACAGACAGCGGAGCCATTTGGCAAAAGCCTTATTCTGCCGCCTTTGCTTCGGCCTCGGTGCGGATGAAGCCGCCGGACTGCCGGGCCCAGAAACGCGCATAGAGCCCATCCTGTGCCAGCAGTTGATCGTGGCTGCCACTTTCGGCGATGTGACCCTCTTCCATCACGATAATCCGGTCCATCTCGCTGAGCGTCGACAGCCGGTGCGCAATGGCCAGCACCGTCTTGCCCTGCATCASCSKCKMCAGSKYYKYYTGRATSGCSGCYTCMACCTCGGAATCCAGTGCCGACGTGGCCTCGTCCAGCACCAGAATCGGCGCGTCTTTCAGGATCGCACGGGCCAGAGCAATACGCTGCCGCTGCCCGCCGGACAGTTTCACCCCACGTTCACCCAGATGCGCATCATAGCCCTGACGGCCCTGTCCGTCTTGCAGCAGGGTGATGAACTCATCCGCCTCGGCCCTGCGCGCGGCCTCGAACAATTCGTCGTCACTGGCACCGGGACGACCGTACAGAATATTATCGCGGGCTGAGCGGTTGAACATCGCGGTTTCCTGAGTGACCATGCCAATCTGGCCGCGCAATGAGTTCTGTCCGACCTCGGCGATATCCTGACCGTCGATCAAGATACGGCCATTTTCGCCTTCGTAGAGCCGCAATAGCAGCGACACCAAGGTCGATTTCCCGGCCCCCGAGGCCCCAACGATGCCTAGCTTCTCGCCTGGTTTGATCGTCAGGGAAATGTCCCGTATACCGCCGATATCGCGACCATAGGCAAAGCCAACATCCTCAAACGTGATCTCGCCGCGTGGCACCACCAGGTCCACCGCATCAGCGCTGTCTTCAAGCCGGTCGCCGGTGGTCAGGGTCTTCATGCCGTTCTCGATCTCGCCAACATTGGAATAGATCGCCATCAGGGTGAAACTGACCCAGCCGGTCATTTGGGCAATCCGAATCGACACTGCACCAGCGGCTACAATGTCCCCCTCGGTGGCCATCCCGGACTGCCACAGCAGCAGCGTTGCACCAATCAACAGCACCGGCAACAGACCCGCCAGACACATCAGACAGAACCGGAACGAGGCCGCGATATAGCCAAACTCCAGCGTGCGTTCGCGCAGATCAACCATGGCATTCTGGGCGGTTCTTTCCTCGTGGTCGGAGTGGGCAAACAGTTTCACCGTTTTGATATTGGTGATGGTATCGATCACTTGGCCGGTGACCATCGCCCGCGCCCCAGCCCGCGCCCCGGCGCGTTTGCGGACCCGTGGCAGGAACCAGCGAATCAGTGCAAAATAGGCGACCAGCCAAACCAGAAACAGCGCAGTGATGCGCAGATCAATCATCCCCAGCAACGCCAGAGCGCCCAGCAGCGAGGCCAGCGCAAAGGCAATCACGTTGATCGCCTCGGCCGCAACCGAGGTCACGGCACTGGCGGTCTGCATTTGTTTCTGGGCAATCCGACCGGCAAAATCATCGTCGAAATAGCTAACCGACTGACCCAGGGTCCAACGGTTCAACCGCGACAGCACCAGCGGACCAACGTTGGGCTGCACAATGATTGCGTTGGAGGCCGCAGACAGGCCAAACAGCACTGGCCGCAGCAGCAGGAAAAAGCCCAGTGCGCCAGCGATCATTCCCAGGTTTCTGGACGTGAAAAACGCGTCGGGACCGCTGGATATGGCCGTGTCGATAACCAACCCGAGGATAAAGGCGGTGCCTGCCTCCATGCCGCCGGCCAATGCCGAAAATGCCGCCGCCATTGCCAGCATTGACCAGGCACCGGACAGGCACCARCGYAGAAAYGCCGCTAATGTCTGYGGCGGCGGCCCCTCRGCGGGGCGGAAGGSGTCAATCCAATMGCCAATCTTCATTCTGCAGCCTCAACATTCAGGAATCCGCCCGATTGCCGGGCCCAGAACTGAGCATATTGCCCCTGYGCGGCCAGCAGATCGTCGTGGCTACCTTCCTCGACAATCCGGCCTTGGTCTAGCACCAGGATGCGGTCCATCTGTGCGATGGTGGACAACCTATRTGCAATTGCAATTACCGTCTTGCCCTTCATCATACCGTAGAGCGTTTGCTGAATGACCGCCTCGACCTCGCTATCCAGCGCGCTTGTTGCCTCGTCCAATAGCAGGATCGGTGCGTTTTTCAGAATCACTCGCGCCAAAGTCACCCGCTGGCGTTGCCCCCCGGACAGTTTTACGCCCCGTTCGCCGACTTGTGCATCATAGCCGGTGCGCCCCTGCGGATCTTGCAAATCCAGAATGAAGTCATGGGCTTCGGCCTGTTTGGCGGCGGCGATCATTTCGTCTTCACTCGCCTCGGGACGGCCATACAGGATATTTTCGCGCACCGAGCGGTGCAGCAGCGAGCTGTCCTGTTGCACCATGCCAATATTGCTGCGCAGGCTGTCCTGCGTCACCGTGCGAATGTCCTGACCATCGATCAGGATTTGTCCGCTTTCGATGTCATAGAACCGCAGCAGCAGTTTCACCAAGGTCGATTTGCCGGCGCCCGAGCGACCAATCAGGCCAATCTTCTCGCCCGGTTTGATGGTCAGGTTGATGTGATCCAACCCACCTGCCCCACGGCCATAGTGATGGCTAAGGTTGCGCAGCTCGATCTCGCCGTCAGCCATCTGCAGTTCAGTGGCATTGGCGGCATCGACCAGCTCGATCGGTTGGGCAATGGTCTGCATCCCCTCGGCCACCACGCCCAGCTGGCGGAAAAACGAGGTCAGCGCCCACATGATCCAGCCGGTCATTGCGTTCAGCCGCAGGGTCAGCGTGGCAGCGGCGGCAATCACCCCAACCGAGACCTCGCCCTGCATCCATAGGTAAATTGCCCAGCCGATGACTCCGACAATCAGCAACCCGTTCAGGCTGACCAAGACCGCATCCATCGTGGTGAAGATCCGCATCTCGGCCTGAAACGTCTGGCGGGTTCTTTCGATAACAGTTTTGGCGCCGGTCAGCTCCAGATCGTGATGGGCAAACATTTTGATCGAATGGATGTTGGAATACGCATCGACAACCAGTCCCGTCACTGCCGAGCGCGCATCAGACGAGGCCTGCGAGGCTGGTCCCACCCGTTTCACCGTCCAGCGCACCAGAAGCCCGTATAGGACAAACCAGATCAGCATCGGCAACAGCAGTCGCACATCCGCCAACATCAGCAGCAGCGCGGCGCCAATCAGATAGGCCAGCGAGTAGGATATGGCGTCAAACACCTGAAACACCACCTCACCCGCTGCGGGCGGGGTCTGCATGATGCGGTTGGCGATGCGGCCGGCAAAATCGTTCTCAAACCAACCCACCGATTGACGCAGCACATGCCGATGTGCCCGCCAGCGGATCAGGGTGCCCAGATTGGGCAGGATTGTATTGTTCAGCAACACCACGTCCAGCAATTGCAGCGCAGGGCGAATCAGCAGGATGAACAGGGCCACCAGGATCAGCTCGGTGCCATAGTTGGCCCAGACCTGCTCCGGGCCTTCGCCCAGGAAATCAATCATCCGGCCCATGTAATAGATCAGCCCGATCTCAATCGCGGCAACCACCACCGACATCAGCGCGGTCCAGACAAAGACGCGGGCAAAGGGGCGGCAATAGTCGCGCATGAACGGCCACAGCCGCGTTGGCGGTGTGTCTTGTTCGGGGTAGTCGCAATACGGGTCTATGAGGTTTTCGAAATATCGAAACATGTCGGTGCTCCAAGTGAGCTAAATAATGCAAATGCAGACAGAGGCGGCGCCGAAGCCGCCCGGTCAATCGGACAGGATTTCGGCGTTAAGTGAACCAGATCCCACGATACATATGCATTCCTCCGTCAGGTGACAGTGTCAGATTGCTCATGCGTAGGACAGATTTTTGCCTTTGTCACGCGCTTTGGTTGAGCGTCGTTTAGGTGTGTTTATTCAGCAAGGCGTTGCGGGTGAGAGTGAACCCCGATGCGATCCAATCCGCCTCGAGCTGTTTGAGCGTTTCGCCCAGCGTTTTACCGGTGATTTCCGGCATTAAGTCCCGCGCCGAGAGTGGGAACTTCGCCGATGCCCCACGTGAAATATCAGTCTCTAAATTGGGGTTCAAAGGCTGTTCCAGCAAAGCCGCACGCAATAACAGGATGTCACGTGCCTGAATTTCGCCCAAACGATATCCCAGTTCTGCCGCCGCTTTGGTGCCAACCGCCTGATCGCGCAGAGTGGTCCAGCGGCTGGTCTGAGCCTTGCTAAGCCGCAAATGTTCGCCCACCTCAGATCCGCCCAGCACGGCCAGACGGCGGATCGGGTTGGGCGCTAATCCGGCCTCTAAATGCACCAGAGGCGCCAAAGACCGATCATCGGACCCAGGCAGAAGTTGCAACAACACACCACATTGCCGCATCGCCGCCACTGCCGGGGCCGGATCATCAGCGCCCAACAGTTTCAGCAGTTCCGCCCCAACCCTTTCGCGTGACAACTGCGCCAATCCGTCCAGATTGGCAGCAATCGCGGCCAAAGCCTCGGGGTCAAAGCCGGCATCGGGATCGCCGTACCAAGCGTGGAAACGGAAATAACGCAGCGAGCGCAGGTAATCCTCGCGAATCCGGTGCTGTGCCGTGCCGATAAACCGCACCCGGCGCGCCCGCAGATCGGCCATGCCGCCCAGCGGGTCAACCACGGTGCCATCCGGGCGGGCGTACAGCGCGTTCATAGTGAAGTCGCGCCGCGCCGCATCATCAGAAATATCGCTGGCAAAAGACACAGTGGCGCGGCGGCCATCAGTGGCAATGTCTTTGCGAAAGGTGGTGATTTCAAACGGGATACCACCACTGACAACCGTGACGGTGCCGTGATCAATGCCGGTTGGGATCACCTTCAGCCCGGCCTGCTTTGCCAAGTGCATCACGGTTTCGGGATGCGCGTCGGTGGCCAGATCCAGATCCGACACCGCCACCCCCAACAATGCATTTCGCACACAGCCGCCGACAAACAACAGCAAAGCACCTTCTGCTGTTATCGCATCACAAACGGCCCGAGTGGCAGGATCTTGCAGCCAAGGTTGATCTATTTGGGTCATCATATCATCCGTGTGGCCAGCCCATGCAACATCCGCGCCGTGGCGCCCCAGATATAATAGGGGCCGAAAGGCACAGTGAAGTAATATCGTCGCGTACCGCGCCAGCGGCGCGATTCGATGATGTAATTGTCCAGGTTCAGCAGATGCGCCAATGGCACCAAAAACACCTCGTCCACTTCACCCGGTTCGGGACGCAGTTGAAAATCCTGATCCAGCAGCGCCACCACCGGCGTGACCTGAAAGCCAGTAACGGTTTCATGCTCAGGCAGGTGGCCGATAACCTGTGGCAGATTGCGCGGCAGGCCAATCTCTTCCCAGGCTTCACGCAGGGCAGCGGCTGTAACATCAACATCCCCTTCGTCCTGCTTGCCGCCGGGAAATGCGATCTGGCCTGGGTGATGTTTCAGCGCCGATGAGCGTTTGGTCAGGATCACCTGCGGCGCTCCGCTGGTGATAGAAATGGGCACCAAAACCCCAGCAGGACGCAATTTACGCCCCGCTGGGAGTTCGAAATCCGGGTTCAGATCAAAATCCGACGAGCCATCCCCCGGTTGATCGAGAGCGGCCCGCAGGGATTTGATCAGGTCAGGCACCCGCTGATTTTTCCGCGTCAAACCCAACCGTTTTGGGGTCGAGATCGTAATGAGAGCTGCAGAACTGACAGTCCGCAGTAATTCGCCCGTCGTCGGTGGTCATCTTCTCGAGGTCTTTAGCCGAATAAATCGACAGGCTCTGGCGCACGCGGTCTTCGGAACAGGTACATCCAAAGGCAACGGCCTGTGGCTCAAACACCCGCGGCGCTTCCTCGTGAAACAGGCGAAGAAGAAGATCGGCTGGCGGCACCGAAGGTCCGATCAGTTCCAGATCTTCAACAGTGTCCAGCAGGATATTAACCCGGTTCCAATTCTCGCCTTCTTCACCGTCGACCAAGTCAGCAGCAGTCAGGATCTCTCCGGCATCTTCAGACTGCACAACAAAGGGAGAGGCCTTGGGCATGTGTTGCAGCATGATGCCACCGGCGCGCCAGTGCTCCGTACTTCCAGGTTCAGAAGATTTGCCGAAGCTGAGTCTGAAGCGTGTCGGCAACTGCTCGGACTGGGCAAAATAGGCTTCGGCACAGGYMGAMAKRGWGTCSCCWTCCAGYGARGTRATRCCCTGATARGGTTTRKTWCCYTCRCCYTGGTCGATSAKRACMGCRAAATAGCCCTCACCAACCTGATCAAACGGGGTGCCGTCAGTCAGGCGATCAGCATCATAGCTGGCATAGGCACGGATCCGGGCCGGCGCGCCCTCGGCTTGCGGTGCATAATAGTCGGTGGCGATCATCCGCACCGGGCCATTGGACTGCACCTGCAGCGACAATTTCCAACGCAGCTTGATGGTTTGGCCAATCAGAGCGGTCAGCAACGCCATTTCAGCCACCAATGCTTCGACCAATGGCGGGTAATCATGTTGTTTTAGAATACCATCTAGCACGCCGTCCAGCCGCGCAACGCGGCCGCGCATGTCAGCAATATCCAGTTGGAATGGCAGGACAGTATCGTCCCACGCGATTTTTAATCCAAGAGTCATGGGGTTTCCTTACACGCCCGAGGTTGGCATATCGAGCCTATATAGGTGTATCGCATTTGGATGAAAGGGGTCAGTGCGTGATCAGACGATTTGGAGARCCRCCMSARMSGRGCCGCCGCTATCATCGCCGTCCCGGCGYCTATGCTTTGCTRCCGCGRAACGGCAGGCTGCTGCTGACCTGTCAATACGATCCTGACCCGGAYCTGCAATTGCCCGGCGGCGGCATTGATCCCGGRGAATCGCCGCTCCCGGCACTGCACCGCGAAGTGCATGAAGAAACGGGTTGGACCATTTCCACACCACGGCGGTTTGGAGTTTTCCGGCGGTTTGTCTATATGCCGGAGTATGATCTGTGGGCCGAAAAACTGTGCCAGATCTATGTCGCACGTCCATTGCAACGCATTGGGCCACCAAAGGAAAAAGGGCACGAGGCGGTTTGGATGGATCAGGACAAGGCCATTGATCTTCTTGGCAACCCTGGTGATCGCTATTTTGCCGCACAATTGGTTAAGCGGATGACAGGCTGCTGAAACAAAAGCTCCCGCCCCGGACGTCGATGGCCTGTCGGCCCCCGGTCAGGGTTGGGCGGGAGCTTTTGGATGTGGAACCCTCAGGGACCATTGTATTCAAACACCGTGGCTGAGACATCATCTTCCACCCCATACTTCGACGACATCACCTGGGTGAGGTTCCAATACAGGTCATCCAGAAATTCCTGGCCGCTTTGCCGGGAATCACATTTTGCAACCAGCTCCAAAAGCCCATCGGAATCCAGCATTTCACCGTTTTCCAGCCGCGCCTCRGTAAAACCATCCGAATASAGCAGCARACGATCGCCCGGCTCCATSACYGTTTCAACYTGYGWATASGGRATRTCRGGKATCAGCCCMACCGGCACCCCGCCCTCGCCCAGAAACTCGGTCGAGCCGTCCCTGCGCAGCACCAACGGGTGTGGGTGGCCAGCCTGCACCAGTTTTAAGATACCGCTACGCAGATCCACGATGCAGTAGGCCATGGTGAAATATTCTTCGATACCAGTGTCAGCAATTAGTCGGGCGTTCAGCAGGCTGGCCACTTCTTCGGGCTGGCGCAGTGCATAAAATCGGTTGAATCGCTTTTCCATCGCAACGTTTTGATCAAAATAGGTCGACGACAAATATCCGCCCAGACGGGCGGTCATCATTGCCGAGGTGATACCGTGGCCGGACACATCAATGGAATAGAACCCTAGTCGGTTCACCCCGGGTGAGAACATCCCCACCAGATCGCCACCAATATGGCCACAGGGTTTCAACAGCAGGCTGACCGAGGATGATCCAAATTTGCGCGACAGCTCGGGCACCAAAGATTGCTGGATCTTGCGCGCCTGCACCAGATCCCTGTCAATCGCATCATAGACCCGTTGCAACTCGTCCAAAGTATCCGAAACAATGCGATTCTTTTCCGACAGCTCACGCTGCATGCGCAAAATGCGCTCACCGGCCGAGATCCGCGCGCGCAGCTCGTCCGAGCTGACTGGTTTGGTCAGGAAATCATCCGCACCAGCGTCCAGCCCCTGGGCAATTTCGTTCTTTTCGCTTTTTGAGGTCAGCAGGATAAAATAGCTGTAGCTTTCCTTGGACTGCTCTCGAAACGCCCGGCAAAATTCCAGGCCGTTCATTCCGGGCATCATCCAATCGCTGAGAATCAGGTCCGGCGGATCTGTACTGCAAATCTCCATTGCAGCCTCACCGCTATCAGCTTCGACGACCTCGAATCCCCATTTTTTCAACGACGCCACGAGAATACGGCGTTGAAGACGGCTGTCGTCGACAACCAGAACCCGTCGAACCGACCCATTGTCGACCTGCTCATCGTTATAAAATGTACTGTCTGGCAACACCGATTTTACCTCGTTAATCTCGCCGGATGTCTCGCAACTGATGGCAATATCATACTTGCCACTTAACAAGCAGTGAATCATACAATTTGATGTACTTCCCCCCGTTCACCATACTTTTACGCTTTGCAGGCTAAGAATGGGGACGTTGAGTATGAGCAACAGGATGAAAGCCATGATTGACTGGCCAAGAGTGAAAGAATTGCGCGAAGAAGTAGGCGCGGAAGATTTTGGAGAAGTTGTCGATCTATTCCTTGAAGAGGTTGAAGAAGTGATTTCCAAACTTGGAGAAAACTTGGACCGCACTCAGCTAGAGCAAGATTTGCATTTTCTAAAGGGCAGCGCGTTGAGCCTGGGCTTTCAAGCTTTTTCAACACTGTGCCAGGATGGGGAGAGCAAATCCGCTTTGGGCAAAGCCGACACCGTAGATGTTCCTGCCATTATTGCGGAATTTCAAACCTCCAAGACCACTTTTATCAACGAATTACCAACTCGGTTTTGACTGCAACACGCCCGGTTCAAATCACAAACTGTGCAAGTGTTTCATCATTGGTAATGTCAGTATAGGTGAACCCAGCCGCATCAAGTCGGGCAAAAAGCTTCGGAAAATTTTCAGGCCGTTTGGTTTCAATCCCTATCAGCACCGAGCCAAAGTTGCGGGCAGACTTTTTCATGTATTCAAACCGGGCGATATCGTCTTCTGGCCCCAGAATGCCAAGGAATTCTTTCAGCGCGCCGGGCCGTTGCGGCAGCCGTAGCAGGAAGTATTTTTTGACCCCTGAATAGCGCTGCGCCCGTTCCTTGACCTCGGGCAGCCGTTCAAAATCAAAATTACCACCCGACGTGATGCAAACGACCGTCTTGCCGCGAATCCACGAGCGCACATCGCCCAGCGCCTCAACCGCCAGAGCGCCGGCTGGCTCCAACACGATGCCCTCGACGTTCAGCATCTCGATCATTGTGGTGCAGATCCGATCTTCGGAAATGCTCAGCACATCCGGCAGCGGCACATGTTGCAGCACGGCAAAAGGCAGCACCCCAATGCGCCCAACTGCAGCACCATCAACAAAGGTATCAACATGGTCCAGCGACACCGGATGCCCGGCGGTCAGCGCCGCCCGCAGGCAGGCGCCGCCTTCGGGCTCGACAAACAGGCAATGCACCCTGTCGCCAAACCAGGACACCACACCGGAGGACATGCCACCACCGCCCACCGGCAAGATCACATGATCGGGCGCGCGACCCAGCTGTGCCTCGATCTCAACCGCGATGGAGCTTTGACCTTCAATCACATCGGCATCATCAAACGGCGATAAGAAATGCCCGCCTTCGCGTTGGCACCACTCCTGCGCCGCCGCCAGAGTATCGTCGAAATAGTCGCCAACCAGATGAATCTCTATCTGATCGCCGCCAAATATCCGGGTTTTCAGGATCTTCTGCTGCGGCGTGGTCACTGGCATGAAAATCACGCCTTTGACCCCCATGTGGCTGCACATATAGGCCATGCCTTGGGCATGATTGCCGGCACTGGCACATACAAACAGATCCTGATCCGGCTGTTTGCGCATGGCGTTATAGGCGCCACGGATCTTGTAGGAGCGCACCGGGCTCAGATCTTCGCGTTTCAGATAAATCTCGGCGCCAAAGCGGTCGGACAAATGCGCATTACGCTGCAGTGGTGTGGCGGGAAATACGTCGCGCATGGCGGCTTCGGCGGCACGCGCCTTGGTCTGGAAATCAGTCATGCCATATTGAGTGGCCCATGCCCGCCCCCAAGGCAAGGGGCAGGCGCAAAGCATACATAAGAATACCGGCCAGGTTATTCGATCTCGCGACCTTCGACATAGTGGCCGTAAAACGTGGTCAGAMYRCKGANMATYCRCSANKSGACAKKMSYRASGNWWMRRMCAGCTGAAAGGCGATGCCAAGCGGCGGAAACACCATCATCGAAAGCCCGGTCACAAGCTGCAGTAAAAATTGCGCCAGAAAAATGACGAAGACCAGCACCAGAATTGTGCCAGACGCCCCCCTGGTGGCCTCCCAAGCCTGCCCCACGGTCAGCGACCTGCCAATGGCAGCAGCGGGCAGAATGGCAACCAGCCGATAGACCAAGACAACCGAAAAGAACATCGCGCCCAGCATGATCAGAACGCCCAAGGAGCCCGCGAACATTACCGCCATCATCACCGGTATCCACATGGCCATCATGATGACCCCAATCAAAAGCCCGCGACCAAAATAGGCCATGATCCGGTCAAAGCGAAACTCTGGAATCCAACCTGTGGGATATTCCTCAAGCAGGATAAATCGGTGCCAGGACACAAAGATCCACAGCTCGATTACAATGAACACGATGGCGAACAGGAAAAACGGGAAAAAGAATGCCCCCATGCCGCCATCCCTCATCATCTTGTCCATTACCTCTGGGTCAGACATGGTGCCGATGGACAGCCCGGTCATTAATGTCAGTGCAACGATCAGTGCAAAGCCGATCAGCACCGGCACCAGGGCAATTCTTAGCGCTTCGGACAGGTTACGAGTGACCATCCCCACCGAGTGAGCAAATATGCTCCAACCTTTCATATCTCTTCCTTTCAAATATCATAACCAGCCTGCCCCGACCCTAGTCTCGGTAACCCGCCGTGAGAAGCCCGGAAATCCTTGCTCTCCCGCGTAAAAACCGCTATCGGCCAGTCGTTCTGCTTAAGAGGAAATCCCCATGTCCGCGCCCAAAAAAGTTGTTCTGGCCTATTCCGGTGGCCTTGATACCTCGATCATCCTGAAATGGCTGCAGACCGAGTACGGTTGTGAGGTCGTCACCTTTACCGCCGATCTGGGCCAGGGCGAAGAGCTGGAGCCCGCCCGCGCCAAGGCCGAGTTGCTGGGGRTCGCACCGGAAAACATCCATATCGAAGACGTCCGCGAAGAATTTGTCCGCGATTTTGTGTTCCCGATGTTCCGCGCCAATGCAGTCTACGAAGGGCTGTACCTGCTGGGCACCGCAATTGCGCGTCCGCTGATCTCCAAACGCCTGGTTGAGATTGCCGAGGCCGTCGGTGCCGACGCCATCGCACACGGTGCCACCGGCAAGGGCAACGATCAGGTCCGATTTGAACTGGCCGCTTATGCGCTGAACCCCGATATCAAGGTGATCGCGCCCTGGCGGATCTGGGATCTGTCCTCGCGCACGAAACTGCTGGAATTTGCCGAGGAAAACCAAATCCCGGTGGCCAAGGACAAACGCGGCGAGGCTCCCTTCTCGGTTGATGCCAACCTGTTGCACACCTCCTCCGAGGGCAAAGTGCTGGAAGACCCGGCCGTGATGGCGCCCGATTACGTCTATCAGCGCACCGTGCACCCCGAAGACGCCCCCAACACCCCCGAATTCATCGAGGTTGGCTTTGAGAAAGGCGACGCGGTCAGCATCAATGGCGAGGCGATGTCGCCCGCCACCATCCTGACCAAGCTCAACGAATTGGGCGGCAAACACGGCTGTGGCCGTCTGGACCTTGTTGAGGGTCGCTTTGTTGGCATGAAATCGCGCGGCATCTACGAGACTCCCGGCGGCACCCTGCTGCTGGAGGCCCACCGCGGCATCGAATCGATCACCATGGACCGCGGCGCCATGCATCTCAAAGACGAACTGATGCCAAAATACGCCGAGCTGATCTACAACGGTTTCTGGTATTCGCCCGAACGTGAAATGCTGCAGGCCGCCATTGATGCCAGTCAAACCCATGTCACCGGCACCGTACGCCTGAAACTGTACAAAGGCTCCGCCTCTTGTGTTGGCCGCTGGTCCGAACACTCGCTGTACTCGGAAGAGCACGTGACATTTGAGGACGACGCCGGCGCCTATGACCAAAAAGACGCAGGTGGCTTTATCCAATTGCAGGCCCTACGTTTGAAGCTGATTGCGATGCGGAACAAACGGGTAAAATAATGGAAGACGACGACTTCTCTGATGAATTAGAGATGTTTATCGAGGCTCAGGACACCGTCTGGAACGATGTCCTGGCCGAGTTGAAAGCGGGTCAAAAGGCAAGCCACTGGATGTGGTTTGTCTTTCCCCAGCTGGCTGAATTGGGCAAGTCCAATATGGCGCAGCTATACGGGATCGAGGATCTGGCCGAGGCCACCGCCTATCTGGCACATCCCGAGTTGAACCGTCGTCTGCTCAAGGTCAGCCGCCTGATGCTGTCCCATAAAAACACCCCGGCAGACCAAATTCTTGGCACCACAGATGCCAAAAAATTACGGTCTTCGATGACCCTGTTTGCCGCTGTTCCCGGCGCTGCATCCGAATTTGTACAGGTTCTAGACGCGTTTTTTGAAGGCACCTTCTGCCCCCTCACGGTTAAAACGCTTTCCGGCATTTAGGCCGCTAAGTTCCCCCTAGTCAGCGTTGCTCAGTGTCCCTCTCCAGCCTAACGTTAACGTCAAGCTGGGGAGGRACAGATGACACTTCACGAGATCGCGGACCGCATTCAGACAGGGCTCAACGGCACCCGCTTTGACGGATCGCTGAAATTCGACTGTGGCGATGACGGTGTTATCGTTTTGGCCGACAATCAGGCCAGCACCACGGATCAGGACACCGACTGCACCCTCCGCCTGTCGCAGGATAATCTGGTTAAGCTGCTGAGCGGCAAACTGAACCCGATGACCGGAGTGATGACCGGCAAACTGAAAATCTCAGGCAACATGAGTGTTGCAATGAAACTGGGCCAGCTACTGGGCTGAGCCTGCTTCATCTTTTCAAAAATACTCTGGGRTGAATGGGCCGCAGGCACAGAGGGGCAAAGCCCCCCTTACCCTCACAATTTCACAGACTTCATCCGTTCATAATACGGCATCGCTGCATCCAGGACCGCTTGCAGGTCCTCCGGCACCAATGGCAAATCTCCTTCGGGACCGGCAAACCCGGTTGAGGTCCACACCGAGCCGTACCAATGCGGGGCCCAGGCACCATCGTCTTTGTGGCCACCCTTAGGCCAGTTCAGCATTTGCGGTGAAAACGGCATGTCTATGGCATCACACAACACTTCCAACATCGCCGCCGGATTGGCGCGAATGTCATGACTGTCCACCACAATTGGAGTGCCTCCCCAACTGTTCACCTCGTCAAACAGTTCGCTTTGTTGCCAAAACCCGATGTCGTCCAACGTTGGATTCTCTCGTTTCGCCGCATAAGATGCAATCACCCGCGCCGGGTGGCGGATCAGAAACACGTTTTTGACCTCACGCATCCAGTTGCGTGGCACACCAGGGATCATATGTTGCGTCATGTGTTTTTGGTAAAAATAGGGCTTTGCCCCTGGGTTAGAGCCGGAAATTTGGGCCGCGACCACAATTGGATCCTGTGACTGACTGTCCAGAATCTCTTGCCGCATAGGATGCTCCAAACCCGATTTCGCCAGATAAGCCGCGTAAAACGGTTCATCCACCACCGCACAATCCGCACGGTTGCCAAAAGCATACATCATCGCTGTCGACAGATTGCGCGGCCCCGACCACATGGCGATCCGCATCAGGCGGCCTCCTGTTCGATCAGTGCTTTATAAAGGCTGCGGATTTTTTTGGTAACGGGCCCCATATCCCCCGTCCCAATCTGACGGCCGTCARTTTCRCTGACCGGAGTTTGCGCCCCAAAGGTTCCCGTCAAAAACGCCTCATCCGCACCATAGGTGTCCACCAGCGAGTAATTGCGCTCAAACACCGGGATATCGTTGGCGCGACACAGGTCGATGACCTTCTGCCGAGTGATGCCATTCATGCAGTAATCCCCGGTCGAGGTCCAAACCGCGCCTTTGCGTATAATGAAAAAGTTGCAGGCGTTGGTGGTGTTCACAAAACCGTTCACGTCCAGCATCAATCCCTCATCCGCGCCGGCCTTCTCGGCGGCAATGCAGGCCAGGATGCAATTCAGTTTGGAATGCGAGTTCAGTTTGGGGTCCTGGGTCATCGGCAGCCCCCGCAGATGCGGCACCGTGGCCAGTCGGATTGGCCGTGGCAGCTTGGGCCTTGAGTGCTCCATGATGATCACAATAGTCGGCCCCTGTTGCGACAGTGAGGGGTGCTGAAAGGGCCGGGTTTTTACACCACGCGTGACCATTAGCCGGGCGTGGGCATCCGTGGTCATGCCATTGGCCTGTTGCGTCGCCATCAGTGCAGCAATCACTCCGGCGCGGTCCAAACCGATATCCAGGTCAATGGCCTTGGCGGCCTCAAACAACCGGTCAAGATGTTCATCCAGAAAGGCCCAGGTGCCATTATACAGGCGCAACCCCTCCCAAATGCCGTCACCCAGCATGAAGCCACTGTCGTAGACCGAAACCGTGGCCTCGGCCCGGGGCACAATACGACCGTTTACATAGATCAGGATCGATTCGTTGCGCTGATCGTCTTCGGCCTGGTGGGTGCTCATCTTCTCGGTCATTTGATCCTCCTGTCGGGCGACGCTAGGAGGGTTGCACTTGCATTCCAAGCGGTAAAATTCGCTCACCTGTCTGTGACATTTGATGTCAGCCTATTGAGCCCGCATCGCGCCAAAGTCAGGGTGGGGAAAAGGGAGACTATGATGGGTATATCCGACAATCTAAAGCCCTTGGCGCTAACTGGGCTATTGCTTTTGGTGGCGCTGTTGCGCAGCCATGAGGCACAGGCGCAATCGCCAGAAGTTCTGATTGTGGCTGGCGGATGTTTCTGGTGCGTCGAAAGCGATTTTGAATCGGTGCCCGGTGTGACGGGTGCCGTCTCTGGCTATATCGGCGGCACCATCGATAATCCGACTTACAAACAGGTCAGCAAGGGCGGCACCGGTCATTATGAGGCGGTGCAGATCTTTTTTGATCCGGCAAAGGTCAGCCGTGAAACCCTGTTGGGGCAGNTTTTTCGATCCATTGATCCCACGGATGCCGGGGGTCAGTTCTGCGATCGTGGTGACAGTTATCGCTCAGCCATTTTTGTCTCTRACCCAGGGGAAAAGGCTCTGGTTGGCCAAGTCAAGGCGCGGGCCCAAGCGGATCTGGGACAGTCTATCGTGACCCCGGTGCTGCAAGCGACCACGTTTTATCCGGCTGAAGCCTATCACCAGGATTACTATAAGGGCAGCAGTCTGGTGTTCACTCGGTTTGGCCCCAAACGACAGTCTGAGGCGTATAAACGTTATCGCCAGGCCTGCGGCCGTGATGCGCGAGTGGTGCAGTTGTGGGGGGATGCGGCGCCTTTTGCGGACCCGCACTGAGGATACAAAGGGGGCCAGCCCCCTTTGTATCCTCCGGGATATTTATAGCCAGATGAAAAGACGATCTGGTTAGCCCCGGGAGCTATGCCCGCTTACCCGATATCGCAGGCGGCCAGCACCGCCATGTTGAGGATGTCATTGGCGGTGGCGGTGGTTGAACAGATCTGGATCGGTTTATCGACGCCGCTGAGGATTGGACCAACCACGGTGGCGCCCCCCATTTCTTGCATCAGTTTGACCGAGATCGAGGCCGAGTGGCGTGCGGGCACGATCAGGATATTGGCCGGGCCAGTCAGACGTGAGAATGGGTAGGCCTCTTGCGCGGCAATGTTCAGGGCCACGTCGACGGTCATTTCACCTTCGTATTCAAAACTCACGCCGCGCCGGTCCAACACTGCGGGCGCCAGATGCATTTTTTCGGCGCGTTCCGACACCGGGTAGCCAAAGGTAGAAAAACTGACAAAAGCCACTCGCGGATCGAGCCCCATGTGGCGGGCCACCCCGGCGGCGCGCTCGGCGATATTGGCCAGATCGTTTTCATCCGGCCATTCATGCACCAATGTGTCACCGATCAGCACAATCCGGCCCTTGTGCAGCAAGGCCGTCACGCCGGCCGCACCATGCGCCGCGTCGGCGTCGAACACGTGATTAACCCGGTCCAGCACATGCGCTGATTTACGGGTGGCACCAGTGACCAGACCATCACCGTGGCCATGCGCCAGCATCAGCGCTGAAAACACATGCCGGTCCCGTGCCGCCAAGCGGTGCACATCCTTAAGATCAAAGCCTTTGCGTTGCAGGCGGGAGTAGAGGAAATCCTTATAGGTCTCCAAATGCGGCGTGTTGGCGGCATTGACCACCTCCAGTTCGCTCACCGCGTCAGCCAGGCCGGCCTCTTCCAACATTCGTTTCACGTCATCCGCGCGACCAACCACCAGCGATTTRCCAAAGCCCGAGCGCTGATAGGTCACCGCAGCGCGCARCACCCGTGGATCGTCGCCYTCGGCAAAGATCATCTGGCTTTGCGCTGTACGYGCACGGGCGTTCAAGCCKCGCAGGATCGAAGCAGTAGGATCCATCCGGCTTTTCAGGYTCAGCTCGTARGCCTCRATGTCGATGATWGGRCGACGCGCAACKCCGGTGTCCATGCCGGCCTTGGCCACTGCAACTGGAATCCGATGGATCAACCGTGGGTCAAATGGGGTTGGGATGATGTAATCGCGGCCAAAGCTGAGGTTTTTACCGTAAGCCAGCGCCACCTCATCAGGAACATCTTCACGCGCGAGGGCTGCCAGAGCATGGGCGCAGGCGATTTTCATCTCATCATTGATAGCGCGGGCGTGGATGTCTAGCGCGCCACGGAACAGATATGGAAACCCCAGCACGTTGTTGACCTGATTTGGGTAGTCCGAGCGGCCTGTAGCAACAATGGCATCCTCGCGGACCTCATGTGCCTCTTCCGGAGTGATTTCCGGATCCGGGTTTGCCATCGCAAAAATCACCGGGTTGGGGGCCATCGAGATCACCATGTCTTGGGTGACCGCACCTTTGGCCGAAACACCAAGGAAAACATCAGCGCCYWKCATGGCSTCTTYCAASGTGCGCAGKTCRGTGGGAATTGCATGGGCCGATTTCCACTGGTTCATMCCAGCGGTACGCCCCTGGTAGATCACACCTTTGGTATCACACATGATGCAGTTTTCGTGCCGGGCACCCATCGATTTCAGCAGCTCGATACAGGCGATACCCGCCGCACCCGCCCCGTTGACGACAATTTTCACGTCCTCGATTTTCTTGCCTGAGATATGCAGCGCATTGATCAAGCCGGCGGCACAAATCACCGCAGTGCCGTGTTGGTCATCGTGGAACACCGGAATGTCCATGACTTCCTTCAGGCGYTGTTCRATGATGAAACAYTCGGGCGCCTTGATRTCCTCMAGRTTGATACCGCCAAAGGTCGGCTCCATCAGTTTRACCGCGTTRATAAAYGCCTCKGGGTCTTCGGTRTCCARCTCGATATCAATCGAGTTCACRTCRGCRAAGCGTTTGAACARAACCGCCTTGCCCTCCATCACCGGYTTGGASCCSAGCGCRCCCAGATTGCCCAGACCCAGCACCGCGGTGCCGTTGGAAATCACCGCCACCAGATTGCCCTTGTTGGTATAATCATAGGCAAGGGCCGGGTCCTTCGCGATCGCCTCGCAGGGCACCGCAACGCCAGGCGAATAGGCCAGCGACAGGTCGCGCTGAGTATTCATCGGCACCGTGGCCGCGATCTCAAACTTGCCGGGAGTGGGTTCCAGGTGAAAGGCCAGGGCCTCTGCATCGGTGATTTTAGCTTTGGGCATGGGCTCGGTGTTTCCTCTGACTGTCGAAAACAGTCTTATCTCAGCCTCTTGCACCTCTCAATCCAACTGAGTCACATTTTTCAAAGTGCCGTTTCAAAACAATTCACCTAAAACTCTGGCTCTTTCGTCAGATTTTCGCCGCAAATAAACCGCCTCAGCACTGCAATTATTGACCAGAACTTAACGCAATCCCGGGCTTTGGAAATAGTTTGGGAAATTATCATATGTGCCAAGCGTTGCCGCCAGAATGGCGTGGGGTACATCTCCCCAGTTGAGATGTACCGAAGTCCTGGCATTGTTTTCTCAAAATAAGGGCAACCAAATATGTCAAGTATCAATACCAATTCCGGAGCGATGGTCGCGCTGCAAATGCTTGGGGGCACCATAGAAAAAAAGGAGGCCGTCCAGGACGACATCTCGACCGGAAAGGAAGTAAACACCGCAAAAGACGCCGCCGCACTATGGGCGATTTCGCAGGTTATGGGAAGTGATGTGGCTGGGTTCACTGCCGTATCCGCGTCGTTGTCACTGGGCGAGGCAACTGTAGCTGTGGCCGCAGTCGGCGCCGAACGCCTGTCCRAARTTCTGATCGAAATGAAGCAGCTTRCCGTAATGGCCAGCAGCGGATCCGTRGACTACAGCAAARTCGAAACRCAGATGGCGCATAAGACGGAACAGCTGAATGCGATCATTTCTTCGACGCAGTTTAACGGGGTGAACCTGCTCAAGACGGATATAAATGGCAGCGGCAGCTCGGCGCTTACGGTTGCCGCATCGCTGGACCGTCAGGGATCGGGCGCGCCCAACCTCTCTAGCATTTCGGTCGATAGTGTAGATTATGAGGGAAGCGCCGGTTTCGACATCAACAATCGAACCACAATCACCGATAAAGCCAGTGCTCTGGTGGCCCTGAGCGAAATTGAGGGGTTTCTGAACTTTGCAATCGAAGGTGCCGCATCCCTTGGGGGCAGCGCCAGTCGAATTTCGGATCAGAATGACTTTATCGGCAAATTGACCGACAGCATGAAAATGGGCATCAGCGCCATGATAGACACTAATATGGAGGAAGCCGCGGCCCGTTTTGCCGCGCTCAACGTTCAGCAGCAGCTTGGGGGTCTATCCCTCTCCATTGCAAACGCCGCGCCTACCAGTTTGCTCGGCCTTGTCTAACGCAAAGATTGGGCCGGGGCATATCCTGGCCCGGTCACATTCTGGTTTTCCTCCCCCTGCCCCCATTGTACACCTCGTGCAACGAATACCGGGGGAAAGTGAATGGCCGTAACGCCAATGATGGAGCAATATCTCGAGATCAAAGCTCAGTACCCAGACGCGTTGTTATTTTATCGCATGGGTGACTTTTACGAGATGTTCTTTGACGATGCTGTGAACGCGTCCGAGGCGCTGGACATCGCGCTGACCAAACGCGGCAAGCACAACGGCGATGACATCCCAATGTGTGGGGTGCCGTTTCACGCTGCCGAGGGCTATTTGCTGACGCTGATCCGCAAAGGATTCCGCGTGGCGGTGGGTGAACAGATGGAAACCCCCGCCGAGGCCAAGAAACGCGGTGGCAAAACCATCGTGAAACGCGACGTGGTGCGGCTGGTCACGCCCGGAACCCTGACCGAGGATTCCCTGCTCGAGGCACGCCGACACAATTTCCTGGTCTCCTATGCCGAGCTGCGCGATCAGGCGGCGCTGGCCTGGGCCGATATTTCCACCGGCGCGTTTCACGTGATGCCGGTGGCGCGGGTGCGRCTRTCRCCRGAATTGGCRCGRCTKGGCCCGTCCGARCTGATYGTYGCCGAYGGYCCGGCYTATGATCACATCCGCCCCTTGGCTGATGAGTACAAAATCCCCCTGACTCCACTGGGCAAGGCCAGTTTTGACAGCACCGCCGCCGAGAAACGGATCTGCAAGCTGTTCAAGGTCAGTGCGCTAGACGGGTTTGGTACTTTTTCCCGCGCCGAAGTCTCGGCGATGGGCGCGTTGATCGACTATCTGGAGATCACCCAAAAGGGCAAACTGCCGCTGTTGCAAGTGCCCGAGCAGGAGTCTGAGGACCGGGTGATGCAGATCGACGCCGCCACCCGGCGCAATCTGGAGTTGACCCGGTCGCTGTCCGGTGGCCGATCCGGAYCACTGCTGGCGGTGGTGGATCGCACCGTCACGCCCGGCGGTRGGCGGTTGCTGGAGCAGCGTCTGTCCAGCCCGTCGCGTAGTCTTGAGGTGATTCATGGCCGTTTGGCAGCGCTGGATTTTGCCGTTGATCAAAGCCCATTGTCTGATCAGCTGCGCGACGCCCTGCGCCAAACCCCGGATCTGGACCGGGCGCTATCGCGACTGGCGCTGGAGCGCGGCGGTCCGCGCGACCTAACCGCCATCCGCAATGGTTTGACCCAGGCCGAGGCCATTGCTGCCCTCTGCCAGGGAATGGACCTGCCTGACCTAACTGCCAGCGCCATCAGCAACCTGCAAGGGTTTGACGACCTTCTGGAACTGTTGGATGCAGCACTGGTAGCGGAACCGCCGCTGCTGGCCCGCGATGGTGGATTTATCGCCACCGGCTACAATGATGAATTGGATCAGGCCCGCACCCTGCGGGACGAGGGCCGTTCGGTCATTGCCGCAATGCAAAAGCAATATGCCGAACACACTGGCATCACCACGCTGAAGATCAAGCATAACAATGTGCTGGGATATTTCATCGRARCYRCAKYYMMCSMTKYYMRYWMARYRSYGYCWCCRCMKCTKYCMGRKWRYKMWRWYSMWYGCCAGACCACCGCCAATCAGGTGCGATTCACCACGGTTGAGCTAAGCGAGATTGAAACCAAGATTCTGAACGCCGGTAACCAGGCGCTTGAGATCGAAAAGAGACTCTATTCCGAGCTTTCTGGCTCAATAATGCAGGTATCAGCCCGGCTCAGTGGGGCTGCGCGCGGATTGGCTGAACTGGATGTATTGAGTGGTTTGGCTGACTTGGCCCGGGGTGAAAACTGGAAACGCCCCCAGGTCGATTCCAGCCGCGCCTTTGAAATCACCGGCGGTCGTCACCCGGTGGTGGAACAGGCGCTGCGTCAACAGGGTGGCAATGCCTTTATCGCCAATGACTGTGACCTGAGCGCCACCGACGGGGCTGCCATCTGGCTACTCACCGGTCCCAACATGGCTGGTAAATCAACCTTTTTGCGGCAAAACGCACTGATTGCTCTGCTGGCTCAGATTGGCAGCTATGTGCCCGCCGACACCGCGCATATCGGCGTGGTCAGCCAGTTGTTCAGCCGCGTGGGTGCCTCGGATGACCTGGCCCGTGGGCGATCAACATTTATGGTGGAAATGGTCGAAACCGCCGCCATTCTGAATCAGGCTGACGACCGCGCGCTGGTGATCCTGGATGAAATTGGCCGTGGCACCGCCACCTATGACGGGTTGTCCATTGCCTGGGCAACGCTGGAACATCTGCACGAGACCAATAGATCCCGCGCCTTGTTTGCCACCCATTACCACGAGTTGACCCAACTGTCCGCAACGCTGAAAGGCGTCGACAACGCCACCGTCGCAGTCAAGGAATGGGACGGTGAGGTGATTTTCCTGCAYGARGTCCACAAAGGCGCGGCTGACMGRTCTTAYGGYGTGCAGGTGGCAAAGCTGGCCGGGCTCCCTGCCACGGTGGTGGCACGTGCCCGTGACGTGTTGGATATGCTTGAGAAAGGCAGCCGTAATGGAAGTGGCGCAAAAATACAGATCGACGATCTGCCCCTGTTTGCCGCCGCACCACGCTCACAGCCAACCCCGCCATCAGGCCCCTCCCCTCTGGAGCAGCTGCTCGACACGGTTCACCCGGATGATTTGTCACCCCGTGAAGCGCTGGAAATGCTCTACCGGCTAAAAGACGCCAGCCAATAACGCAGCGGGGCGGACCCCTACAGATCCGCCCCTTCTTCTTGTCCTAAATACCTCCGCCGGAGGCCCGTGCCATTCCCTGAATGGCGCGATACCTTTAGCTGGCCGGAGTGGACGACACCCCAACCTGCGCCGGCCGCAACAACCGATCGTGCAACATAAAGCCTTCGGCCGCGACCTGAATAATGTCGCCGGCTTTGGTGCCTGGGACCGGTGCTTCGAACATCGCCTCGTGCATCTGCGGATCAAACCGGTCGCCAACCTGCGGCGCGACGTTTTGAATCCCATGTTTGCTGAACACCCCCAGCAGGGCCCGCATGGTCAACTCGATCCCTTCAATCAACGCCGCAGATACTTCTTTCTGCTCATCAGTCACCGTCTCCAGCGCGCGTTTCATATTGTCGTACACCGGCAGCATGTCGCGGGCCAGTTTGGAGCCGCCATATTGCTCGGCATCGCGACGCGCTCTGTCGCCCCGTTTGCGGGAATTTTCGGCCTCAGCCAACGCCCGCATAAATCGGTCTTTTAACTGATCCCGCTCAGCCCGCAGCTCATCCAGCTCCATCGCCTCGTCATCAATCTCAGCAAACTCGTCCGCCAGCTCTTCCGCTTCGGCGGCATCAATGTCGTCCAGAAAATCTTCGTTTTTGGGCTCTGCCATGTTTCACCTCTAACTCCGGTCGGAAATCAGTTTTCCGACCAGCTGTGCCGTGTAGTCCACAATCGGCACAATCCGTCCGTAGTTCAGCCGGGTGGGGCCAATCACCCCAACCGCGCCAATGATCTTTCGATCCGAGTTCATATAGGGAGACACCACCAAAGAGGAACCCGAAAGTGAGAAAAGTTTGTTCTCGGAGCCAATAAAAATGCGCACACCATCGCCGTCTTCGGTCAGTTGCAGGAATTCGGCAATGTCCCGCTTGCGTTCAAGGTCATCAAACAGGCTGCGGATGCGGTCCAGCCCCCCATCCACCTTGCTGTCCTCCAACAGATTCGCCCGCCCGCGTACAATCAGCCGCGCCGAATCCTGGCCTTCGTCCTGCCACAGCGCCAGACCGCTTTCGATCATCTCTTGCGCCAGCAGATCGATTTCCTGGCGGCGGTTGGCAATTTCTGTCTGAATCACCCCGCGCAACTGCGACAGGGTTTTGCCTTCTATCAGCGCGTTGAGAAAATTTGCAGCCTCGCGCATGGAACTTGGGGTCTGGCCGGGTGGCGGCTTGAACAGCCGGTTTTCAACCTGGCCATCCGAGAACACCAACACCACCAGCGCCCGGTCCTGCGCCAGCGAGACAAATTCAATGTGACGGATTTCCGCCTCATGTTTGGGTGTCAAAACCAAAGACGCCCCCTGCGTCACCCCCGAGAGCGCCGCACCAATGCGATCCAGCATACTGCCAACATCTGCCGAATCATCACCCAGGGTGGCGTCGATTTTTTCCCGGTCCTGCGCTTTCAGGTCTTCAACCTCTAGCAACCCATCAACAAACATACGCAGACCCAGTTGCGTCGGCACCCGGCCAGCACTGACGTGGGGGCTATTGAGCAGGCCCAGATACTCCAGGTCCTGCATTACGTTGCGAATGGTCGCGGCACTGACCTTCTCGCTCAGACTACGGGTCAGGGTGCGACTGCCCAACGGGTCGCCCCGGTCCAAATAGTTCTCAACCACCGCGCGGAATACCTCGCGGGAACGGTCGTTCATGTCATTCAGGATATTGCTGGCGTCGCTCATTTGGTTCTCGGGTATTATCTGCCCTGCAGTATAGGACAATCAAAGACTGGCCTTCCATTAAAGAGGCTTGTGGCAAAAGGTCAATCAGGCTTGCATCAAAGGGGCGCCGGCGGCTATCCCGGGACCAACAATCAAAGGATATCCCATGCGACCCTCAGGACGAGAACTGAACCAAATGCGCCCGGTCACCATCGAGACCGGTTTCACCAAACACGCCGAGGGCTCTTGCCTGATTAAAATGGGCGACACCCATGTGTTGTGCACCGCCTCGATCGAGCCACGGGTGCCGTCGTTCATCAAGGGGACTGGCCTGGGCTGGGTCACTGCCGAATACGGTATGCTGCCGCGCGCCACCAACACCCGGATGCGCCGCGAGGCTGCTGCCGGCAAGCAGGGTGGCCGCACCGTCGAGATCCAACGCTTGATTGGTCGGGCCCTACGGGCCGGCGTTGACCGGGTGGCCTTGGGTGAACGCCAGATCACCATCGATTGTGACGTGTTGCAGGCCGATGGCGGCACCCGTTGTGCCTCTATCACCGGTGGTTGGGTCGCATTGCGCCTGGCGGTCAACAAACTGATGAAAGCCGGCGACGTCAAAATGGACCCGCTGGTTGACCCGGTGGCGGCAATCTCCTGTGGGATCTATGCCGGTCAGGTGGTTTTGGATCTGGATTACCCCGAAGATTCCGAAGCCGGCGTTGACGGTAACTTTATCATGACTGGATCGGGCAAGCTGATCGAAGTTCAGATGTCAGCTGAAGGGTCGGTATTTTCCCGCGAACAGATGAACCAGCTGATGGATCTGGCCGAACAGGGCACCTCCGAGCTGGCCGAGATGCAAAAGGCCGCCTGCGCATGACACGTCAATTCACCGGCGAAAAGCTGCTGCTCGCCACTCATAACAAGGGAAAACTGGAGGAGATGACCCATCTCCTCATCCCTTATGCGGTCACAGTGGTCAGTGCCGGTGAAATGAACCTGCCAGAGCCGGAAGAGACCGAGGATACTTTTGTTGGCAACGCCCGCATCAAGGCACACGCCGCCGCTCAGGCCACTGGTCTGCCGTCCCTGTCGGATGACTCGGGCATTACCATCGACGCGCTGAATGGCGCCCCCGGTGTCTATACCGCCGATTGGGCTGAAACCGACGATGGCCGTGATTTCATGATGGCGATGACCCGGGCCCATGAGGAGCTGGAGGCGGTCAATGCCCCCTGCCCGCGCTCTGCCCAATTTCGCTGCACATTGGTGCTGGCCTGGCCTGACGGCCATGATGAGGTGTTTGAGGGTGTGATGCCTGGCCAACTGATCTGGCCAATTCGGGGAGAATACGGTTTTGGCTATGATCCAATGTTCCAGCCAGACGGGTTGGACCTGACCTGTGCCCAGATGATACCGGCTGAAAAGCACAAGATCAGCCATCGCGGCCAAGCGGTGCGCAAGTTTGTTGAGGCCTGTTTCAGTGGATGATTGGCGCAATGGGGGCTTTGGCCTGTATGTGCATTGGCCCTTTTGCCAAGCCAAATGCCCCTATTGTGACTTCAACAGCCATGTAACAGCAAATGTTGATCAAAAAAATTGGGTTAAGGCCTATGTGAGTGAGCTTAAGCGCCACGCACAGCTGGTCCCTAACCGGGTGTTAAATGCGATGTTCTTTGGCGGTGGCACCCCATCGCTGATGTTGCCCGAAACCGTCGCCGCAGTGATCGAGGCCGCCCGCGAAATCTGGCCTTTTGCCAATGACATTGAAATCACGCTAGAGGCCAACCCCGGCTCGGTCGAGGCTGGTCGCTTTGCAGGGTATCGTGACGCCGGCGTGAACCGCATATCGATGGGCATTCAGGCGCTGAACGACGAAGACCTGCGCCGGCTCGGTCGCATTCATTCGGTGGCCGAGGCCCGCGCTGCCTTTGACGTCGCCCGGAACTGTTTTGACCGGGTCAGCTTTGACCTGATCTATGCCCGCCAGGGGCAGACGCTAAAGGACTGGCAACAAGAGCTGAAACAGGCTTTGTCGATGGCGATAGACCACCTGTCACTGTACCAGCTGACCATCGAAGAAGGCACCGCCTTTGGTGACCGCTATGCCCGAGGTAAATTGCGCAACCTGCCCAGTGACGACTCTGCTGCCGACATGTATCACGCGACACAAGAGATCTGCGCCGACCACGGCATGCCAGCCTACGAGGTATCGAACCACGCCCGCCCCGGAGCAGAGTCGCGCCACAATCTGATCTATTGGCGTTATGGCGACTACGTTGGCATTGGCCCCGGAGCCCATGGTCGGCTGACCCTAAACGGAACCCGGTTTGCCACCGAGAGCATTCGTGCCCCTGGTGCCTGGCTAAAGGCGGTATCCGAGGGATCGGGGGATTGCGTCAACTCCAGCCTAGAGCCTGATGAATATAGTGCTGAGCACCTKATGATGGGGATGCGCCTTATYGAGGGGATAGAYGCCGAACGCTATGCWCAAYTGGCAGGTCACCCCCTGCCCCACGACAAARTTCAGGACTTGTTGCAGMTGGGCATGGTAGTTCAGACAGGATCTATCCTGCGCGCCACAGATCAGGGCCGTGCGGTGTTGAATGCGGTTTTACGTGAACTATTGGCGGATTAGCAAAAATGCGATTTTTGTATGCTGGGCTGGGACTTATCTGCGTTGCACTGGCAATCATCGGCGTAGTCCTGCCGTTGCTGCCCACTGTCCCATTTCTTTTGCTGGCCGCCTATTTCTTTGCCAATTCATCCGAGCGTCTCCACAGTTGGATCCTCGCACACAAGGTTTTTGGCCCAATGATCCAGGATTGGAACGACCACCGAGCCATTCGTCCAGGCGCAAAAAAAGCGGCAACCCTGTCGATTGCCGCCGTGTTTTCGCTGTCATTGATCCTGGGAGCCCCCAGTCACATTCTGATCATTCAGTCCGTGGTTCTCAGCTGCGTCTTGGTCTTTATCTGGACCCGCCCTAACGGCTGAGCACGCCACAAAGCTCGTCCAACTGATCCAGGCTATCATAAGAAATAGTCACGGATCCGGACTCTCCGCCAGTCTTGTGATCAATCGACACTCCCATCCGCAAAATCGCCGACAGATCRTTTTCCAAKGCCCGGGTATCRGCGTCTTTCTCGGCGGTCTTTTTCGGTGCGCGTGGTGCGCGTGGCGTGTCCCCAGCGGCATCTTTTTTAACCAGAGCCTCGGTTGCACGCACCGACAGCCCGCCTTTAACAATCTTCTTTGCCAATTCTGACGCATTGTCCGATGTGATCAGCGCCCGTGCGTGACCTGCCGATAATTTCCGTTCCTGAACAAGATCCTGCACATCAATCGGCAAATGCAACAATCGCACCAAGTTGGCGATGTGGCTTCTGCTTTTTCCCAAGGCTTCGGCCATCTTTTCCTGGGTATGGCCAAACTTCTCCATCAGAAGCTTGTAGCTATGTGCCTCTTCCAATGCGTTCAGATCTGCCCGCTGAATGTTCTCAATCAGCGCAACTTCCAAGACTTCAACGTCAGAATAGTCCCGCACCAGAACAGGAACTTCGTGCAATTGCGCCGCCTGAGAGGCACGCCAGCGACGTTCGCCAGCGACAATCTCATACATGCCACCATCCCGTGGGCGTACGATCAACGGCTGCAGAACACCCTTTTCCCTAATCGAGGCAGTCAGATCATCCAGATCAACCTGCACAAACTGCCGGCGTGGCTGCTCTGGATTGGCAATGACCTTTTCAATCGGCACCATCAGCTCGGCGTTGCGAGGTGTTTTTTCAACAGAGCCAATTTGTTCTGGATTTACATCCGCCATAAGAGCCGACAGCCCACGTCCAAGACCGCGAGGTTTGCCCTTTTTATTCGCCATATTCTGTTCTCCCATGGTTATGCTGCCAGTCTTTGGTGTTTGCTGACCAATTCTATCGCCAAAGCGCGATAGGCCTGTGCACCTTGTGAATTGGAATCGTACTGCAGCACCGGAAGCGCATAAGATGGTGCCTCGCTGACCCGTACATTGCGAGGGATTTTAGTTTCAAACACCAGATCCCCTAAGTTGTCGCGCGCATCCTTTTCCACCTGTTGTGACAGGTTGTTGCGTTTATCATACATCGTCAACACAATGCCTTCGATGCGCAATTCAGAATTTGCTGTTTGCCGCACTTCCCGGATTGTCATCATCAGTTGCGACACCCCCTCCAGTGCGAAAAATTCACTTTGCAGTGGGATCAATACCGAATGCGCAGCGATCATTGCATTGACAGTCAACAGGTTCAGAGACGGAGGACAGTCGATCAGAATGTAATCCCATTCATAGTCGTCCATATCTGTCTGGCGAAGCGCATCATGCAGCAGGAAGCTCCGCCGCTCATTAGCGATCAACTCGATATCCGCGGAACTCAAATCAACCGTCGCAGGGATAATACAAAGATCTTCGATAGACGTTGATTGGATGACATCCTGCAATGGAACCTCTCCAATCAACAGATCATAGGTTGTTAAATCCCGATCTGCGGCATCAATTCCCAATCCGGTGGAGGCATTTCCTTGCGGATCCAGGTCCACCACCAGGACACGCAAGCCACTTTCGACCAATGCAGCAGCCAGATTGATGGTGGTGGTGGTTTTCCCTACCCCACCTTTCTGGTTAGCAATCGCAATAATGCGAGGCCCAGATGGGCGGGACAGATCAGACACGGGCCACTCCCCTTATTTTCAAAATGACAGCGTCGGGTTCAGTCAAACTTGTAATTGGTTCCGCATCAAAACGCCAATGCCGACGGGCCTCTTCCAGCTCTTTTTTCCAAGTGACACCCTTGGGGAACAATGCAATACCGTCCGTATCAAGATGACGACTAGAAAACCCTAATAAACTATTAAGATCTGCCAGCGCCCGTGCGGATAAAATCTGTACCCCTAGCGGCTCAACGTGTTCAATCCGTTGGCTGAGAACCTGGACCTTGACGCCGCACTCGCGCGCGGCTGTCCGCAGGAAAACCGACTTTCGCTGATCGCTTTCAATCAACGTTACTTTTGTCTCTGGTGATTCTTCGGCTGCCAATATGGCGACCATCAGGCCGGGAAATCCACCTCCACTGCCCAGATCAGCCCATGTTTTTGCCTGTGTGGCAATTCGGTAGACCTGTATTGAATCAATGATATGCCGCGTCCAAAGCTCATCCAAACTAAGGCGGGATACCAAGTTTATCTTTGGATTCCACTTACGAATCACCTGCTCAAAGATTTCCAACCGTTGGATGGTTTCACGTGAAACATTCAGTTTGCTCAGTAGGTTCTCAGAATTCATGCCCGTCTCTCCTGCCGCTTTCCGTCTCGCCGCAATCGGGCCAGAAGCAGCGCCAAAGCAGCTGGAGTCATGCCGTCAATCCGGGCCGCTTGAGCCAGATCGTGGGGCCGCGTCGTTCGAAGTTTCAGTTGTAACTCATTGGAAAGACCAGAAATACTTGAAAAGTCCAGATCCGCGGGAATTATATGCCCTTCATCTCGCTTCATTGCTAAAATCTCCCGGTTCTGACGATCGATATAGTGAGCATATAAAGCATCGCGTTCCAGTTGCCGTCGAATTTGGGGGCTGACTGTGTCCAGTTCTGGCTTTAACGGAATCAAGTCTTCAAACGTCACATCCGGAAAGGCCAATACATCGTAGCCGCTGCGCCGGGTGCCATSSYRAMTGNTCSRKATCCCAGACAGTGAAATTTGTTTGGGCGTAAAGGTCTCCCCGATCAGCATATCCCGCGCCGAATCCAACAGGTCCATTTTGAGTGAAAACACAGTCTTCCGCTCAGCACTACAGCACCCAAGCGAGATAGCCATCGGCGTCAACCGTTGATCTGCATTATCCGCCCGTAGCGACAGCCTAAACTCAGCCCTTGAAGTGAACATGCGGTAGGGCTCTACCACACCATTGGTGGTCAAATCATCTATCATGACCCCAATGTAACTGTTAGACCGGCTAAAAATCACCGGTTCGTCATCCAAGCAGTGACGAGCAGCGTTTAATCCGGCAACCATACCTTGCGCTGCGGCCTCTTCATAGCCAGTTGTGCCATTGATCTGCCCGGCCAGATACAATCCTGGGACCTCCCTGACAGAAAGGTCCAAAGACAAKKMWCKKGGRTCAACAWAGTCATATTCAATGGCATAGCCCGGCTGCAAGATCACCGCTTGCTCCAACCCAACGATCGAATGCACATAGTCCAACTGCACATCTTCGGGCAAACTGGTGGAAATTCCATTCGGATATATCGTGTGGTCAGTGGCCCCTTCGGGCTCCAAAAATATCTGATGTGAGGTTTTGTCGGCAAACCGCACCACTTTATCTTCGATCGAAGGGCAATATCGCGGCCCTACCCCATCGATATGGCCACCGTACATGGCAGATTTTGACAGATTATCTTGAATGATTTGGTGTGTGCGCTCGTTGGTATGGGTAATACCACAGGACACTTGAGGCGCTTGGGTCTGTTTTGTCAGAAAAGAAAAGAAAGTCGGGTCATCATCACCGGGTTGGCTCTCTAACCCGTCCCAGTTGATTGTCCGCCCATCCAATCGGGGGGGAGTTCCAGTTTTCAGTCTTCCTAACGGTAAATCGAAACCGTCGAGCCGCTTTGCCAATTCTACCGAGGGCTTATCGCCCATGCGCCCACCCGGACGGGCGATATCCCCAATATGAATGACACCCCGGAGAAAGGTTCCCGAGGTAAGGATCACTGTTCGGCTGGGTAACTCAGAACCATCCGCCAGCACAACGCCACTGACATTTTGGCCCGTCATCATAAAGTCGGTCACTTCACCTTCAATGATGTCTAGGTTTTCCTGAGCCTCAGTCAGTTTGAGCATTTCTCCACGATAAATTCCGCGATCTGCTTGCGCTCGAGGGCCCTGCACCGCTGGGCCTTTACGCCGGTTCAGCAGTCGGAACTGAATGCCGGCCTTATCCGCGACACGACCCATAACACCGTCCAGAGCATCAATTTCGCGTACCAGATGGCCTTTACCCAAGCCCCCGATGGCTGGATTACAGGACATCACCCCAATATCTCTACGGCGCAGGGTTACCAGGGCAGTCTTTACGCCCATTCGGGCCGCGGCGTGCGCCGCTTCGGTGCCGGCGTGACCGCCACCGACAACTATCACATCATACGTTGAATGTTTCACGTGAAACACTCCTCATTTTCCAAGGCAAAAACTGGAGAAAATCTCATCCAAAAGACTTTCGACRCCAACCCGACCCACCAGCATCTCAAGGGAGCGAATGGCCGACCGCATCTCTTCCGCAGCAATATCATATAACTCAGGGCCCTGCTGAAGAATTTCTTGTGCTTTTTTAAGGCTCGATAAAGCCGCTGTCATGGTGTCGCGGTGACGGGCTCGCGTGGCGATGCCCACATGAGCCGATCTGGATTGTAGAACAGTTGATATATGAGAGATCAATTGGTCGATCCCCTGCCCCGTTCGCCCCGAAATGGCGTCCTTAACATCTTTTCGGACATCCGCCTTGGGAAACAGCCTAATGTCACCTGACTTCATATTAACATCCAGCGATTCACCTGGTTCAACTAAGAAAACACGTAGATCGGCATCCTCGGCGCGTCTCCGCGCAAGCGCGATGCCAATACCCTCAACATGGTCGTCAGTTTCCCGCAAGCCGGCCGTATCCAGTAAAGTTACTGGTAGTCCAGCCAAATCCATGCGGACCTCAATCACGTCACGCGTTGTGCCGGCATATTCTGAGGTAATTGCGGCCTCGCGACCAGCTAAGGCATTCARAAGCGTTGATTTTCCAACATTTGGCGCTCCGATGATAGCAACTTCAAACCCATGTCGAATGCGTTCAGCAATACCGACACCAGTAGATTCTTGCTCTAGATCAGCCTGAACTCCTGACAAAAGTGCAGAAACTTCAGGAGTCACGTCAAAGGGTACATCTTCATCCGCAAAATCAATGGTGACCTCGATCAACGAGGCCGCGCGTATCAGATCTCGACGCCAACGCTCGGCAAGTTTCCCCAACCCGCCGGCAAGAACGGTTTGCGCCTGTTTTCGCTGTGCTTCGGTTTCTGCATCAATCAGATCTGCCAATCCCTCGACCTGCGCCAGGTCCAGGTTGCCGTTTTCCAATGCGCGTCGGGTAAATTCACCCGGCTCAGCAAGCCGCAATCCGTCAATTTTGGACAACTCTGCCAGCACCGCCGATATGACAGCTATACTTCCATGTATTTGAAATTCAACAATATTTTCGCCAGTAAAGCTGTTTGGAGCCAAAAAAGTCAGCACCAGCGCTTGGTCGAGTGGTTCGCCGTCTCCACCGCGCAGGGTTCGTAATTTGGTGCCACGCGCCGGCAAGGCGGCGCCACAGAGCCGTGCACCCGCATCATGAGCCATAGGACCGGAAACGCGGATTATCGCGACTCCGGCCTTGCCCTGAGCCGAGGCCAACGCAAAGATCGTATCCATGGGTTGGCCTTTCGGGCTGCCGGCCTGCTTTAGGTGTTCATAGAATCGAAGAAATCGCTGTTTGATTTGGTCTGTTTCAGCTTCGACAGCAGGAATTCAATCGCATCCGTCGGCCCCATGGGGTTAAGAATCCGGCGTAGAACAAAGGTTTTGGTCAGATCAACCTTGTTGATCAACAGTTCCTCTTTCCGGGTGCCGGATTTGAGGATGTCGATGGCCGGATACACGCGTTTATCAGCAATCTTACGATCCAGAACGATTTCAGAGTTACCGGTGCCTTTGAATTCTTCAAAGATCACTTCGTCCATGCGCGAACCAGTGTCGATCAGAGCGGTGGCGATGATGGTCAACGAGCCGCCTTCTTCGATATTACGGGCGGCACCAAAGAATCGTTTTGGCCGTTGCAGAGCATTGGCGTCCACACCACCAGTCAGAACCTTGCCTGACGAGGGCACAACAGTGTTAAACGCTCTACCAAGTCTTGTGATCGAATCGAGAAGAATAACAACATCTCGYTTATGCTCGACTAGGCGCTTGGCCTTTTCAATGACCATTTCAGCCACGGCAACGTGACGTGTAGCCGGTTCGTCAAACGTCGAGGATACCACTTCACCAGCAACCGAACGCTGCATGTCAGTGACTTCTTCGGGACGTTCATCGATCAGCAGCACGATCAAATAACACTCGGGGTGATTCTTCTCGATCGAGTGGGCAATATTCTTTAGAAGCACCGTCTTACCGGTTCTCGGCGGTGCCACGATTAAGCCCCGTTGACCCTTACCGATAGGTGCTACCAGATCGATCACACGGGCAGAGCGATCCTTGCCAGAATTTTCCTCGACTTCCATCTTCAGTCTCTCATCCGGGTACAGCGGCGTGAGGTTATCAAAGGCGATCTTGTGACGAGCCTTCTCAGGATCTTCAAAGTTGATCAGGTCCACAGTAGACAGAGCAAAATAACGCTCGGCTTCCTGTGGTGCCTTCATGACCCCATCAATGGTATCGCCGGTGCGCAGTGAGAATTTGCGGATCATCTCGGGCGAGACATAGATGTCATCCGGACCCGGCAAATAGTTGGCCATCGGCGAACGCAGAAAGCCAAATCCATCCTGCAACAGCTCCAACACGCCATCGCCAGAGATTTGCCAGCCTTCATCAGCGCGTTCACGCAGAATCTGGAACATCATCTCGCCTTTACGCATGGTCGAGGCGTTTTCGATTTCCAGTTCTTCGGCCATCCCCAACAGCGCTTTGGGGCTTTGTGCCTTTAGGGTGGCAAGACTCAGAGTTTCGTCGGTCATATTTATGCAGCCCTTATGCACCCAAATTGGGATGCGGTGTCACTGAAGAATGGAAAACACGGTGACCCGGACGGGCTCGCTTAGGTCGATTACATAGGGGGTCGCTTGAGGGGAGTCAAATATTGCCTCAGAATTTAAAAACCACGGATATCACGATGATGACCATCAAAAGGGTAGGGACCTCGTTCAGCAGGCGGTACTGGCGCCCTGTGAGACTGTTTTTCCCTTTTGCGAAGTCTTTATGACGCGCCATCAGGAWCTGGTGRAACCCTGTCATGRCAAYAACYGATGCGCCYTTGGTCCASGGCCAGAKGTAAGACCARTCCACGATCCCSGGKGTAAACACCAAAATCAGGCCCGCTACCCAGGTTACAATCATAGCTGGGCGCATGATCAGGCGTAGCAGCTTGTCCTCCATCATCAGGAAGATCGGAATGGAGTGCTGAACCTTCTCTGCCTGCTCCACATGATACACATACAGCCGTGGGAGATAGAACAGGCCTGCCATCCAACTGAGTACCGCCATGATGTGAAGTGACTTGGCGTATGGGTAGAGCGTGAACATCAGATCACTCGGATCCATCGTGGTTTTCCTCGGACTGGTTTGGGCTCCCTAATAAATAGAATATTTATAAGAAAGGATGATGTTTTTGTAGGGCACCATGATTTTGGTGGATAAGTGAGTCACACACTGGCTTATCCCCAGCATGGATAAGTTTCCAGATTTTCAGAGCGGATTTGGGACGAAATTTGGTAAGGCCTTGGGAATATGGCTGTTAACACTTTGTTTACCTAGATTACCAAGTGGATAACGCGGGGATAATTTTGGGACGTCGGGGATATCCCGGATTTTGGAGTTATCCTTATCCTCGGAGGGCGAATCTGCGAGGATCTTGGCGAGATATGACAAAAACCCCAAAAGCTTGCCTTGAAGTCGATTTCCATACAAACCATCCCAAAAGGATCAGAAACTTTTCCATGGGGTTTTCCACATGACTACCCACATCGTTCTTGCCTCGGGATCGGCCATTCGTGCGCAGCTGTTGCGTCAGGCAGGTATTGAGTTTGAAGTTAAACAGCCGCGTGTTGATGAGTTGGCGGTCAAAGCCTCATTGTTAGCCGAGGGCGCACCACCGCGTGATATTGCCGATGCTTTGGCCGAGCTAAAGGCCAGAAAAATAAGCAGTAAAACTCCGGGTTCTTTGGTTCTGGGTTGTGATCAGGTGCTGGATTTCGAAGGTACCCTACTGTCCAAGCCAGAAAGTGCAGCGCAAGCACTGGAGCAACTCACTATGATGCGCGGCAAACGGCACATGTTGTTGTCTGCCGCGGTGATCTGTCGCGACGGAGAGCCGATTTGGCGTCACGTGGGTCAGGTGCGGCTGCGAATGCGGGACAGCTCTGACGCCTATCTGCGCGATTATGTCAGCCGCAACTGGGACAGTATCCGACACGCCGTTGGAGCGTATAAACTGGAAGAAGAGGGCGTTCGATTGTTCTCAACCATTGACGGCGACTACTTTAACGTTTTGGGATTACCCCTGATGGAACTKATTAAYTATTTGGCACTGCAGGGGAYGATYGARCAATGAGTGAYGYAATAATTCCGYTGGCSGCRGTRATCGGCTGTCCGGTGGCCCATTCRAAGTCWCCYCAGCTGCAACGRCAYTGGTTAAACGCYTACGGGATYGCKGGTCACTACGTGCCGATGCATGTGGAAACAGGTGACTTGGAAGAGGTGATCCGGTCGATGCCCAAAATGGGGTTTGTGGGTGCCAATGTGACCATCCCGCATAAAGAGACAGTGATGTCGATCGCCGATCAGGTCACGGATCGGGCCACTCTGATCGGTGCCGCCAATACGCKGATTTTTCGCAAGGACGGCACTATTCTGGCGGATAACACCGACGGCTATGGATTTATCACCAATCTTCATCAGGCGGCGCCAAACTGGGATCCAAAATCTGGTCCGGCGGTGGTTTTGGGGGCAGGGGGGGCCTGCCGCGCTGTTGTTGCCTCGCTGCTAGAGGCCGGTGTGCCTGAATTGATCTTGTCCAACCGCACCCGTGCCCGTGCTGATCGGCTGCGACAGGAATTTGGCGCCCGTATTCGGGTGGTGGAATGGGTTCAGGCCGGAAATGTGATCGAGGAAGCAGCACTGTTGGTCAATACGACCTCATTGGGAATGGTTGGAAAACCGCGCCTGCGGGTGCCTCTGGATGGATTGCGGCCCGAGGCAGTGGTTTCGGATCTGATCTATGCACCGCTGAAGACGGAATTGCTGCAATATGCCGAGGAAATTGGCTGCACCACGGTGGATGGTCTTGGAATGCTGCTGCATCAGGCGGTGCCAGGTTTTGAACGCTGGTTTGGTCAGCGCCCCGAAGTCGACAAAGCCACCCGTGCCGCAGCGCTCAGATGAGTTTTGATCTGGGGCTTACCGGATCAATTGGCATGGGCAAAAGCACCACGGCTGAATTGTTCGCGGCCGCTGGCTGTGCTGTTTGGGATGCTGATGCAGCAGTGCATCGTCTGTACGACAAGGGCGGAGCGGCAGTTGCCGCGATGCAAGCCCGGTTTCCCAGTGCAATCATCAATGGTCAGGTTAGCCGGGCAGAGTTGAAGAAAATCATTGGGAAAGATCCCAGCACCCTGCGTGAAATCGAAATAATTGTGCATCCGCTGGTGGCGCAGGACCGGGCAGAGTTTCGCAAGACTGCCCGGTCTGGTATACTTGTGTTCGACATTCCGTTGCTGTTCGAGACAGGCGGTCACGCTGCAATGGATGCTGTGGCGTGTGTGACAATTGACGCTGAAACCCAGCAAAAGCGGGTGATGGAGCGTGGAACCATGACGCATGAGCAGTTTCTACAGATCCGACACAAGCAAATGCCGATAGAAGAGAAAATCACCCGGTCCGATTACGTAATCGTCACCGATACGGTTGATCATGCGCGTGAACAGGTGGACAAGATCCTTGCCGATATCAGAGGGAAGATGATCGATGCGTGAAATTGTTCTGGATACTGAAACCACCGGGTTTGATCCTGAAAGCGGCGATCGGATTGWCGAGATCGGGGCGATTGAGCTGTTCAATCACATGCCAACGGGCGTTACTTTTCACGAATATATCAATCCCGAACGCTCCATGCCTAAGGGTGCGTTTGAAGTGCATGGTATCGGCCCGGATATTCTGGAACCGCCGCAGATGCCAAAACCCGGAGCGGTGACGCTGCGGGACAAACAGTTGTTTGCCAATGTCGGACAAAGATTCTTGGATTTTGTCGGCGACGCCAAGCTGGTGATCCACAACGCCTCGTTTGATATGAAGTTCCTGAACGCCGAGCTGCGATGGTTGGGGCTGCGGCAGCTGCCGATGGAGCAGGCAATTGATACGCTGGCTATGGCGCGCAAGAAGTTTCCCGGCTCCCCCGCCACGCTGGATGCCCTGTGTCGTCGGTTTTACATCGACAATGCCTCGCGTACCCTGCACGGCGCGCTGCTGGATTCTGAAATCCTGGCCGAGGTTTATCTGGAACTGATCGGTGGTCGGCAGCCCGATTTTGGCCTGGCAACAACAGCGTCCGCTGGTTCAGGTGCAGCTGATGACACCTGGCGAGCCACAGCACGGCCCACACCGTTGAAGACACGCCTGACAGTGGATGAACAATCGGCGCATGACGTCTTTGTTGATAAAATGGGTGATGGCGCAGTGTGGAAGGCCTGAGCCCATAAAAAAACGCCGCTGACAAATCAGCGGCGTTTTGACGTTTAGGTCGGAGTTTTCCCGGAATTACTGCGTTGGCTGCTCAGCGGTAGTTTCGGCCTTACGGCGCGCCAGTTCGTTGCGATAAATCGCCACAAAATCAATGTTATCCAGGTTCAGCGGCGGGAAGCCACCGTCACGAGTGACATCCGACACAATGCGGCGCAGGAACGGGAACAACATGCGTGGGCATTCAATCAGCAGGAACGGGTGCAGCTGGTCCTCTGGCACGCCAGCGATGTTGAAAATGCCGACATACTCCAGCTCAAAGACAAACAGYACGTCGCCAGWTTCTTTGACCTTGGATTCGATGATCAGCTTGGTCACAACTTCATACTGGTTTTCAGTGCTGCGCTTTTTGGCATCCAGGTTCACCTGAACGCTGACATCGGGCTGCGCGTCGCTGGCGGTGCCNTTTTGTGCCATTACATTCTCAAACGACATGTCGCGAATGAATTGGCCCAGAACATTCATCTGGATTTGCGGCTGTGCGCCTTCGRTTGCGCCGTTTTCGGCCATGGAACTACTCCTGNAATAACATTTGGGCCGTGCATATCAGCTTGGCTGTGCCACCTCAACGGGTCAGGTCAATCTTGATCAGGTCCATCCACCCAACCCGAAGGACCTCGGCGGGGCTGCTTGGCGGAAACCTCTTCAAACTCACCATCAATGATGTCGCCCTGCCCACCGGGATAGCGGCGTGAATGCGGAGTTCCTGATCCCATCTTGAACTGCGCCATTGTGATGCGGGCGCTCAAAAAACGGAAAACCGCCATCCGCACTGGCGGCATWARCARRGMAAAMCCMAYCGCATCRGTGAAAAAYCCCGGTGTGAGCAATAATGCGCCGGCCACAAGGATCATCGCCCCATGGGCCAGTGGCTCGGTTGGGTCGTCAAGTTTCTGAAACGAGTTTTGTAGTTGCCCCAATGCCATGCGSCCYTGGGWTTTSACCAACCAGGTKCCCARMACYGCAGTCAAAACAACAATGGCCAGMGTTGGCCACAGGCCAATGAWCCCACCRACCTGAATAAACAGGGCAATTTCGACGATTGGCACCAAGAGAAAGGCCAGAAGCAGGTACATAAGTGGTTTCCTTGTCACATTAGCGGGACGGTGGACTTGATCCCGTCCGTCACCTACATAAGTGCTGAGTGCTTTGGTTACAAAGCCYAGTCTTTAAWATGAGGTCCRAATGGAGTCTCCCTTGATCCARCTTTTGGTTTTAGCCGGTATTGCCGTCTTTTTGATYCTGCGCCTGAAAAAYGTKYTGGGCACCCGYGAAGGYTTTGARAAGCCRCCASTTCCMAARTCAAACGGSMGSGCGGAYAGGGCCGGTTTTGAAGTGATCGAAGGKGGTCCWGAYCDSGAYATYACCGATCACGTWGACGAAGAYAGYMAGCAGGCCAARGCGYTGAGTGCCATGAARCGYGTGGAACCGTCGTTTTCGGTTGGCGAATTTGTTCAGGGTGCCCGCGGTGCCTACGAAATGATTCTGATGGGATTCGAACGGGGAGAACTGGACAGTATCCAGCCGTTTATGTCCGAGGAGATTTTTGACAGTTTTGTCGATGCGGTGGCTCAACGCGAAGATCAGGGGCTGACCATCGAGGCCGAATTCATCGGGGTTAGCGAAACCACTGTGGTTGATGCGCAATTTGACGAGGCCGAGAAACGGGCCGAGGTCACCATGCGCTTTATTGCCGAACTGACCTCGGTGGTGCGGGATCGTGGCGGAGATATCATCGAAGGTGATTCCAAGAAGGTTAAACGCCAAAAGGACACTTGGACTTTTGCGCGCAACATGGGCGCGGATGATCCGAACTGGCATCTGGTCGCCACAGACGCATGATTGGGGCGCTTCGGCGGGCTATTGGCGCTGCCTGTCTGATAGGGGTYGCCATGACTGCAGCCGGAGCGCAATCTGAAACCAGCTATAGCCTGTTGAATTTTTCCCAGCTTGATGGCTGGGAAGCAGATGATCATGCCGCCGCTCTGGGTGCGTTTCTGCAGACTTGTAAGGACCTGAACGATCCGGATTGGCGGTCGCTTTGCGCTGTGGCGCAACAGCAAGAGCCGGGATCTGCGCGTGCCTTTTTTGAACTGTTGTTTCGTCCAGTGTTGATCGAGGACGGGSGSKYRGYKCTGYTCNANCCGGMYMKYTWGAWSYCNNGAAMWTKATSRRKSRYGCTCTCGCAGCGCGCGCTACCGCTATCCGATCTACAAAATGCCACCCGAGGCCCGCAATTCTGGCCAATGGCTGCCACGGCGCGACATCCTGACCAGTGGAGTGATGGAGGACAGGGGGCTCGAAATTGCCTGGGTTGATGACCCGGTAGAGCTGTTTTTTCTGCAAATCCAAGGGTCTGGACGTGTCCGATTGTCCGACGGTTCGACCATTCGAGTTGGATATGGCGGTGCCAATGGTCACAATTACCGCTCAATCGGCCAAGAACTGGTCAGGCGCGGCATCTATAACGCGCATCAGGTTAGCGCCCAGGTGATTAAAAACTGGGTTCGCCGTAACCCATCAGATGGCCGAGAATTGCTGATGCACAATCCATCTTATGTGTTCTTCCGTGAAATACGCAAAATTGCGTCCTCAGCTGGGCCGTTGGGGGCGATGAACAGATCCGTCACCGCGCTGCGCAGTTTGGCGGTAGATCCCAAGTACACACCACTGGGGGCGCCGGTCTGGTTGGAAAAAGATGGCGCCGGAAAAATGCGTCGTCTGATGGTTGCACAGGACACGGGCTCGGCTATCAAGGGCGCGCAGCGGGCGGATATCTTTTACGGCACCGGGGATGCAGCGGGCCAGGCGGCTGGACGGCTGCGTGATCCGGGGCGAATGGTTGTGCTGCTGCCAATCCAACGGGCCTATGCGCTGCTACCGGAAGATATCTAATGACACGGCGGAAATTGACGGCAGACGAGATCGACCTCTGGCAAGAAGTCGTAAAAACGGCTGAGCGCCTGCATCCGGGTGCTCATAGCTCTCCACCGGCGTTACCGTTGCCAAAACCAAGACCAACAAAACTGCCGATCCCGCGCATAGATAGTTTTGAATTTGGCAGCCGTGTCCGGCAAAAACCGTTCAAACATGATTTGAAGCCTGCCATCACCGACAGGTTGTTCGGTGCGCCACTTCAGATGGATAAAAAGGCTTTTACCCGCATGAAGCGTGGCAAGCTGAGGCCAGAGGGCAAGCTGGATCTGCACGGGATGCGGGTCGACTCGGCACATCCAGCGCTGATCCAGTTTATTCTGTCAGCCCAGGCCTCGGGCAAGCGGTTGGTGCTGGTGGTGACCGGCAAGGGCAAGGATCGCGACGACCCCGGTCCGATTCCAACACCGCGCGGGGTGCTGCGGCATCAGGTGCCGCAATGGCTGGCGCTGGCGCCGCTGGCGCAGGGGGTCCTGCAAATTACCCCGGCCCATATCAGTCATGGCGGCAGCGGTGCCTATTATGTCTATCTGCGTCGGACCCGGTGAACTTGATATTACCTGTCTTCCCCAGGGGAGTTCAGCAGGCTGACCTGGGTTGTGGCACCGCTTTTGAACACCTTGCCGGACAGTAGAGTGTCGATCAAGATCGTGTCATGATCAAAGGCATCCTCGGTTACACGAGCAGAGTTCATCATCGCTATCAGTGCAGGTGAGGTTCCCACCACCAAATGAGATGAAACGGCGTCATCAGAAAATGCAGTTGTGTCTATAATGCTGATTGGCAAGCCCGCCAAGGCATCAATTGAGGACAGGTTGCCCAGTCTATCATTGCTGTTTGAGCCTCGTAACCGACTGGAAATATTCAAAAGCCTATCTTTGCTGGACACAAAGACAACAAAAGGCTGTGGCACGTCTTTGATGCGGTTCATCTGGCTTATGAACACATCCACATCCACATCCGGCGACATCAGCACCACGCCGTTAAGATTGGCCGCCGACCAGCCAGGGGTCTGTATTTCGATCTGCCGCAGGGTCTCCATGACCAGTTGTGATCCCATCGAATGGGCAACCAGAACCACGCGGCCCACGTCGGCAGCACGGATTTGTCGTAACATCCGTTCTAATCCGTCGCGGGCAAACAGCACGCTGTCTTCATCATAGGCATAGCCCAGCGGGTTGCCCTTGCTGGGCCAGGAAAAAATCATCGTGGCGCCCGGCAGGTGGATGTCCTGTGCCAATTGGGCGGCACGAAAAGCGGTCTCGGCCTGGGTGGAATTGAACCCATGCACAAACACGGTCACCTCACGCTGGGCGCGGGGCAGTTGGTTTATTTCTGCTTTTAGCCGTGCCCTGAAATCCGCCGGATCGTCGAACACCCGGCGTCCGGCCATGGTGAACTGGGTGTGCGGGTCCGGCTTGGCATAGGCAAAATCCAGCTGCCCTGGCTGGTGATTGGGCGGGATTGAAACGGTCAACTCCAGCAGGCTGTATCTGTCTGACCTGCCGGGCCCAAAACTGCCATCTGCGCCCGACTCGCGGACGGTGGCGGCAAAGATGGTTTTGGGTGTACCCACCAACAACGCCTCGGGCGTTACCGGGGTGAACGAGCGGTCAGTGCAGGCAGTTAAACCAACTACCGCAATCGCCAGGACCGCTCGAAAAAATACGCGTACAACTTTTCTGTTCCTGTTCATCTGCGACAGGCTAGCGATGCCATGGACAATGTCCAGAGACACTGCCCGGGAAGCCCATGCTACAGCATATAACGACTGATATCGGTGGATCTGGTCAGCGTGCCCAGGTTTTCCTCGACAAACTCTGCATTGATGGTGACCTCATCGCCACCGCGATCTGGCGCGGTAAAGGATAGTTCCTCGAACACCCGTTCCATCACTGTGTACAACCGGCGCGCGCCGATGTTTTCGACCGATTGGTTCACCTCGGCGGCGATCTTGGCCAGCGCTGCAATACCATCATCGGTAAAGTTGACGGTAACCTCTTCGGTGTTCATCAGTGCGGTATATTGCAGGGTCAGCGCATTGTCTGTTTCGGTCAGGATGCGGACAAAATCCTCTTCTGTCAGCGCCCTCAGTTCGACCCGGATTGGCAGGCGGCCCTGCAGTTCCGGCAGCAAATCCGAGGGTTTGGCGGTGTGAAACGCGCCCGAGGCAATGAACAGGATGTGGTCTGTCTTGACCGGACCGTGTTTGGTCGACACCGTGGTGCCTTCGATCAAGGGCAGCAGATCACGCTGCACGCCTTCGCGGCTGACATCTCCGCCGCGCGCGTCAGCCCGAGTGCAGACCTTGTCGATCTCGTCCAGAAATACGATGCCGTTTTGCTCAACAGACTCCAGTGCGGCCCGAATGACGGTTTCATCATCCAACAGTTTGTCGGCTTCTTCGCCGATCAGAAGTTCATAGCTTTCCGAGACGGTCAACTTGCGACGCACGCTGCGCCCGCCCATTGCTTTGCCAAACAGATCGCCCAGGTTCATCATGCCCATGTTCGACCCCGGTTGGCCTGGAATTTCAAACGAGCCCATTGGGTTAGAGGTATCAGCCAGGTCCAGCTCGATGATTGTATCGTCCAGCTCACCTGATTTCAGCTTCTTGCGGAACATGTCACGGGTTGCCTCGCGGGCCTCTTCGCCAACAAGGGCTGCAAGCACCCGGTCTTCGGCGGCCTGACGGGCCTTGGCTTTGACATCTTCCCGCATCAACTCGCGGGTTTGCAAAATGGCGGTATCAGCCAGATCGCGGATGATCTGCTCGACGTCGCGGCCGACATAGCCCACTTCGGTAAATTTGGTGGCCTCAACCTTGATGAAGGGCGCACGGACCAGTTTGGCCAGCCGTCGCGAAATCTCGGTTTTACCAACGCCGGTGGGGCCGATCATCAGGATGTTCTTTGGGTAGACCTCGTCGCGCAGATCATCATCCAACTGCTTGCGCCGCCAGCGGTTGCGCAAAGCCACCGCAACGGCGCGTTTGGCGTCGTTTTGACCGATAATGAACCGGTCCAGTTCGGACACAATTTCGCGCGGGGTGAGATCTGTCATATTCCGTCCTTCCGGTCAGCCGAAAATTCTTATTTGGAGATGGTTTCTATGGTTAGCTTGCCATTGGTGTAGACGCAGATGTCGGCGGCAATCGCCATCGCATCGCGCGCCACCTGTTCGGCGGACCTGTCGGTGTCCATCATCGCCCGTGCCGCAGCCAAGGCAAAGTTACCGCCGGATCCGATGGCGGCAATGTTGTGTTCTGGCTCTAGTACGTCGCCGGCACCGGTGATCACCAGCAATTCGCTGCCATCGGTGACAATCAGCATTGCTTCCAGTTTCTGCAGATACTTATCCGTGCGCCAATCTTTGGCCAATTCGACGCTGGCACGAGCCAACTGACCGGGGGTCGCCTCTAATTTGGACTCAAGCCGCTCCAACAGGGTAAAGGCATCGGCGGTTGAGCCAGCAAAGCCCGCAACCACATCGTAACCGCCAGGAGAGAGGCGGCGCACCTTGCGGGCGGTGCCCTTGATCACGGTCTGGCCCAGGGACACTTGCCCATCGCCAGCAATCACAACTTCGCCGCCCTTTTTGACGCCGATAATGGTGGTGCCGTGCCATCCGGGGAATTGATCGTCTGCCATGAATGCCTCCGTTTGATTGCCGTATGTATATGGGGCCCATCGCCGACAGAGGCAACGGTTCACATTCTGCTAACTTGCTATGCACTGAGCGCATTTCGGGACTGTTAAATGGGCAATTGTGAGACTCAGTTGCCAAGCCTACATGAGGATCAACAACCGGCACAGTGTCGGCTGATAGATCAAAGGAAGCGTACCATGGCATTTGTAGCCGCTAACACCCAAGCTCCTCTGGGAGCAGTCGCCACCCTCCGCGTTGTGGATAGTATTCTTAACTTGAAAAGTTCGGTCCTGGCTTGGAACGAAGCCCGCGTGACTCGCAAGATCCTGTCCCGCCTGAGCGCCGCACAACTTGAGGACATCGGACTGACCCGCGCTGATCTGTTCTGATCGCGCCACCCAGTTCGAAAGTCAAAGCCGCCGCTCCTCCCAGGGCGGCTTTTTCTTTTGTCGGTGACATCTTGTGGCCAGAAATTCAGGTGACCACCAAGTATAGAAAAAGGGCGCCTCAGTTGGGGCGCCCTTTTCACTTATCGACGGTTTTATGCGTGCTGGACTAACTTCCATGTTACAGCTTGTCGATTGTGGGGAGGCATAATATTGCTTTTCGCAATGGGTGCCGTCGTCGATGGGGAATCCATCGATTTCCATACGCCACTTTCGGGACAACGCGAACCAGTCCGCGCAGTAGTTCCAATAGGTTTCTTTGCCGCATGATAGTTCATGTCGGTCTCCTTTTGTTTGTTAAAGGAGACGAGCTGCAATGGGTGCAAATCCTGATTCGCAGTCCGCCTCCCCTCGTTCATACGAGGTAGGCAAACATAGATATACCGGATAGAGGGAGTCAACGGATCTTTTAGGGAGATCCACTATATATAGCGTTCATACCCAATAAGCATACAAAAAAGACGCCATGCCGAATATTGACATGACRTCTCTTTTCTGAAGCGCACTGCGAATCAGGATTTGCAATTACCGTTAGACTCCAAAAAGGAATCATGGTCAAACACTATTTGAAAAGAAATTTAAGACTTTGAAAAATAAGCCTTTTTTAGGTTCTTCTTTTCAAGATTTACTCACTTCTAAGCTAGAGCGCTTCTTCGATCCAGCTTTGCAGCGCCGCTTTGGGTGCAGCACCCGAGCGGTTTGAGATCACCTGGCCGTCTTTGAACAGGAACAAAGCCGGGATGCCGCGCACGCCCATTGCCGCAGCAGAGTTGGGGTTGCTGTCGACATCAACTTTGACGATTTTGACCTTACCGCCAAACTCGACGGCCAGCTCTTCCAGGGCGGGGCCAATTTGTTTGCAGGGGCCGCACCATTCGGCCCAGAAATCCACCACTACGGGGACATCGGAATTTTTAACTTCGGCGTCGAAAGTGGCGTCGGTGACGGCWACRGTGGACATRTRMATGTCTCCATGAGTGTGTGGCAACAGGACTTGGAATCTAAGAATGACTTAGCAGATCGTCAAGGTATCAGACGTCGCATTAATGCTGCAGACACAAGATCGTGTGGTAGGGGCATCAGGGTCGCGGTGCGAGTCCAGAGTATCGCGGTTTCAATCTGTCGATCAGGATAGATTTGCGCCAACGCATGGGCATAGGCCCCCATCTGCCGTAACAGCCCCTCGGGGCACTGGGTAACCTTTGCAGGCACTGTGGCGTTAGATTTGAAATCCACCGCCGTTACCCGGTCCGGGGTCACAATCAGCCGGTCGATTATCCCGTGCAGGCGCTCATCGCTCAGCTGCGCCGTGACCGAGACTTCTGCCAGCGTGTCAGGGGCAAAGATCGCCGACAGGTCAGGATTTTGGATCACCGCTGCGGCCTCGGCCAGCAGTTCGTCGCAATTGGTGGCGTCTTGCAGCAGATTTTGTGCGATTCTTGGCCAATCCGATTGTGGCAGGTTCGGCAGGTGTTCCAATAGCAGGTGCAACTGGCTGCCGCGCGCCATGGCGAGGTCTTCGTCCAACCCCTGCTCACCGGGTAGTGCCTTGGCGCCGCCTAGATCCGAAGGGCTGAGAGTGGCTTTGGCTGCCATATAGGGGGCTGCGGGTGTTGTGAAAATCGCAGGCAGGGTTGATTTTTTCGGGGTCTTCACGTCACGAGGCTCAAACGGCAGCCCGTCCCAATCTCCATGTTCCAGCCGCAGCCCCGGACCACCTGCAGTGTCTAGCGTCACCGCGCCGGCGTCACCCAGTGCAAATTCAACCCTCTGATACCAGCTGTCCCCTTCTTTCGAGAGATCACCGGCAGCGGCCACAATTAGCCATTTTTCGGCCCGGGTCAGCGCCACATACAACAGCCGTAGCCGTTCGTTGCGTTGTTTGTCCTGCGCCAATTCGCGGGCGGCCAGCATTGTAGCGGGCATCTGTGCGGCGGGCACTTTCCACATTGGTGTACCATCAGCCAGCATGATTTCGTCATCGCGCGGTGGCTGCCGTTTGGCGGTGTCGGGCAGGATCACAATTGGCGATTCCAGCCCCTTGGAGCCATGCACCGACATCACCCGGATCATGTTGCCAGCCGCGCCCATCTGGCGTTTGATTTCCAGATCATCGGTCTGCATCCAGACCAGAAACCCGGTCAGGCTGGGAATGTCGGTGCGCTCATAAGCCAGCGCTTGGCTCAGCAGCGCGTTGATGCCGTCTTCAGCTTCGGGGCCCAAGCGACCCAACAGGTTTTTCCGTCCCTGGTGCCGGGTCAAGATCCGCTCGATCAGATCAAAGGGGCGTAAGAAATCGGTCTGGTCGCGCAGGTCGTTCAATATGTGCATTGTCTCAGGGAATTCTTCGGCTCGATCGCGCAGCGCCGTCCACAGGTATTTTGCGCTTCGACGGTGGGCCAGATCAAACAGCATCTGCTCGGACCAGCCAAAAAGCGGCGATTTCAGCGCGCAGGCCAGCGACAGCGAATCCTCGGGCGTGGCCAGAAACGACAACAGTGCCGCCAGATCTTTGACCGCCAGTTCTGCGCCAACTTTTAGCCGGTCGGCGCCGGCGATGGGCAGACGGGCAGCCTTGCAGGCGCGGATGATCTCGGAAAACAGATCCGAGCGCCGTTGCACCAAAATCAGGAAATCACCGGCATGGACTGGGCGGCGAATGAACGTGCCGGTTTCCTTGTTAAAATCCGGGATCGTCACATCGCTGTCCTCAGCAGTCATTTGCTTGATGGACTGTGCGATGCGTTCGGCCAGGATTACGTTATGATGGCGTGCACCGGGTCGATCCACCGGGTCGGTCCAGTCGCGTTCATCCTTGTCATCGACCCGTTCCACCACTGGCCACAGATCGACCCGACCCGGCAGGTCGAATTTAAAGGCACGGTGCAGCGATTCTTTGTGAAAGCCGGCGCGGGGCATGTCCTGAAACACCAGGTCAACCAGCCCCAGAATCGCCGCCGACGAGCGGAAGGAAAAGTCCAGCGAGGCGTCCTGCAACTCGGTGCCGGTGTCGCGCAATCGGTTGCCAAATTCGGCGCGCATCCGGTCAAAAGCATCCGGGTCAGCCCCCTGGAACGAATAGATCGATTGTTTCTTGTCGCCGACCACAAAAATCGTGCGTTCAACGTCGGATCGCGCGCCCTCACCCGAGGTGAACTCTTGCGCCAGTTTTTCGATCACATCCCAYTGCACCGGGCTGGTGTCYTGYGCCTCGTCSACMAGAATATGRTCGATKCCGCCGTCSARACGGTACARCACCCAGGCYGCRACRCCGGGATCATTCAGCAATTGCCGCGCCTTAAGGATCAGATCGTCAAAGTCGAGCCAGCCACGTAACTGTTTGCGACGGGCGTATTCGGGCACAAAGGCGGCGGCAAACTGGTGCAAATCATGCGATTTTCGCGCCGTCATCAACCCCAGCCGCTTGCCCCGCGCGTCCTCGACCCGCAGCATCAATGGTTCCAATTGGTCCATCAACGAGGTATTGGATTCGCGCAGTTTTTTGGTTGGGAAAGACCCTACCTTGGCGCTGAATGGCTCTTTGGCGCTGGCACCTGTCAGGAACACACTCTCCAATGCAGCCAAGTCGGAAAGGGTCGGGCGGGTGATCCCCTGTAGTTTCTGCGCCGCCTTCTGATCATTTGCACCGCCGCTGGCCAGCATGGTTCGCGTGCGCTGCAACAACTCCTCTTCACCGCCAAGAAACACCAAGGACTCCAGTGCTGATTCATCAAACCCTTCGGGCAGGTCAAACAATTTCAGCAGATCACTCCACTCCAGGGGGGTATCGAACCCGGCGCGGCGGCGGCTGATGGCGGCGGTCAGAGTGTCAAAATCGCTATCAGTGACATGGCGGGCCAGCGCCTCGACCAGATGCGCCTGATCACCCTTGGCAAAATCCTCGGAAATTTCCGCCCGCAGCAGGGACGCGGCGCGATCCTCCATTTCAGAAAACTGCGGGCTGACGCCGGCTTCAAGCGGAAACCGGCGCAGCAGGGATGAGCAGAACGAGTGGATGGTCTGGATTTTCAACCCGCCGGGGGTCTCCAGTGCGCGGGCAAACAAAGTGCGCGCCTGCGACAACCCTTCGGGCGAAATCGCATCTTCGGCGCCCAGTTCGGTCAGCGCTGCAATCAGCGGGGCATCTTGCAGCATCGCCCATTCGCCCAGCCGTTTGAACAACCGGTTTTGCATCTCGCTGGCGGCGGCCTTGGTATAGGTCAGGCACAAAATGTGCTGCGGTTGCACGCCTTTCAGCAGCAGCCGCGCCACCCGGTCGGTCAGCACTTTGGTTTTGCCAGAGCCGGCGTTGGCGGCCAGCCAGGTCGAGGCATCGGGGCGGGCGGCGCGGAACTGCGCCTCAGAGGCGGCGTCGCGCTTGATCTGTCCGCTATTCATGTCAGATCCTCGGGGGTGGGTGTTGCGCTGCGATCCCATTCGCCAAACCGGGCGAGATGGTCGAAATCGCTGTGATCGCTATCCAGATGCAGCATCCGGCGGCTGGTATAGCCTTGATCAAGCTCGAAATAAGCACCGATCAATTGACGTAATTCATCCCAGACCTTGGCTGGGGGATCTTTATCAAGGGGTGCCCGGACCTCTTTCATCGTGGTGCCCAATCCGATGAACAAGGCGCGCGACACCTCCTTAGGACCGATGTCTTTGAACGCGCCTTGCTCGGCCATAGCAGCCTCGATCAGCAGTTGTTTTTCGAATTTCAGCTGTTGGGTTTCGGATGGCGGGGAACCGGTTTTGTAGTCGTAGAGATGCAGAAAGCCACGGTCATCTTCGTCGATACGATCGGCGCGGCAGGCAATGGTGAAATCAAGCGGGTCCAGCCGGGCCTCACCCTTGGCCTCAAACGCAATCGGGCGGGAAGTCTGACGGCGAGTTTGTTCAGCCTGGATGAAATCCCCGGATATGCGGTTCACGCGCGCCAGCCACAGACAACGCGCCACCGGCCAGGGCACGTGTTCTTCCAGAAGGTCACGGGATTTCTGCAGCAGGCGATCGCGGGTCAGCAGCCTGGGATCATCCAGTGTTTCTTTGATAAAGTGTTCAAAAACCTCATGCACCACGATGCCACGCAATAGCGCATCGGGTACACGCACCAGCGGGTTGAGAACCTTTAACCGCAGCACATGCTTGGCGTAGATTGCATAGGGGTCGCGGATTAATCGTGGGATTTCGGTGATGGTCAACCGACGCGGTCGGGCGGAAATCGGAGGTCGTGGCGAGGGGCGCCGGGCCGGGGGCGTCTGCGTCGGAGCCTCAAGCGTTTCGGCCCAGTCGAGCCATTTCTGGCCGCGTTCCCGCATTGCAGCCAACACAKYTGGKCCRCTYTGWTYKGGYARWCCGYCMAGCAGGTTGSWCAACCGATTCARCCAKCGCGASGCAACGGTKTCSGMATCRTCYGAMCGWWYSGCMCGGGTKAWCCAMACCTCRGGSGCGGCAATGGCCTGTTGGAAATCATGTGCAGACAGGCCGATTCGGCGTTCTGGCAGCAGCAATCCGGCCTGGTTGCGCAATTGCCGGTTCAGCCAGGGGTCAGGTTTTGCGGCCTCGGGCCAACTGCCCTCGTTCAGCCCGCCCAAAATCACCAGATCTGCGCCCTGCACCCGCGCTTCGAGCGTACCCCAGATCATGATTTTACCGTGCGGTGCGTCGCGGTCGCGAACCTCGCCCTGGGATAGCAGAGCGCCCAAAAGGTCAGCAAAATCGCGGGCGGTCATATCTCCACCGTGACTGGCCTCGGCCTCCAGCTCCAACATGACTTTGARMGCTTCGCGSCCGGCCTTTTTGTCCCAAAGAATACCATCGTCTTCAGAACTACTCCCACAGGAGGTCGCCTCAGCCAGTTCACGCAGGCGAAAAACCCATTCTCTTAGTGGCAGAAAATCCTCAGAAAACTGATTTGGAAAAATGTCAGATACCCATTTACGCCACTCTTCAAATCCCTGAGCGGGTTTTCTAAGCTCGAATGAAAGAATGGATTCTTTGTCTGGAAAAGGAGGTCCATTCTCTCTTAGTGAAAGCTCCATTTCTTGGAGAAATCTCTTATGTGGCCCCCTGTCATCTCCGGTGTGCGACAGAGGATGTTTGAGCAATGTGAGGAGGCTGTCTCCAGCAAGAGGTTTGCAAAACAATTCAGCCACATGGCGTAGGAAACGACCTGGCGGCGACAATTGCAGCGGTTGGCCAGCGCTGTCGTCAGGCAGAATGTCCCAACGGTCCAGTGCTGCCGAAACCTGACGGGTCAGCATTCGGTCGGGGGTGATCAATGCAGCGGTTTGGCCATCCTCGGCCGCTTGCCGCAATCGCAACGCAATCGCCAGCGCCTCACCCCGTGGGTTGGGGGCCTCGATCAACGTTACATTTTCGGTTGCTTTGTCGAGATCGGTCAGCTGTGGGCCTTCTCTCATCCAGGCATCAGTCACCGGGGCCGGGCGTAAGGATAGGGATATCAACCGATTACGAGCAGGTTCTGGGGCTTGAGTATTGCTCCAAGGTGTAATGTCATTGGGAGACAGATCCAGGCCGGTCATCAGCTTGTGAAACCGAAACTGCGGGTGATCTTCGGAGATTAGCGGATCGTCGAGCCCGGCCCAGACCTCGGGAGGAAGATCAAAATCGTAGCCGGGCAGGACGACCGCACCCTGTGGTAGTTTTGCGATCGCCATCATCAGCAACAGCGTGGTGCCGCGTGAGCCGGTTGATCCGGCCAGGATAATTGGATGTTGCGGTGGGTTTTCTTGCCAAGAGTCGATTAGATCCAAAGTAGTTTGACGTTGACGGGCTTCAACGTCCATGGAGTTTTCTAGGTTTTCAGTGAACTCATCTGCGATACCGATAAAACTCTGCGCTCGTGCCCAGTGGTCTGACATATCCGAAACATCGAGGTCTCGGATGGTCTCGGTTGTGACACCTTCGCCCTGCATTTCGTCGAATAGAGCGGCCAAACTGTCTGAGAGATCATACAGAGAAGATCGCGCAGCAAGATCGGGTTGTGCATCCAAGAGCTTGGATACCAGCTGGGATAGTTGGAGCCTTCGCCGTAATGCGGGCAGGGCTGGCGGTAGCCCATGCAGAATAGCGCGTTTTGACAGGTCGCCCAGCAATGACATGCGTGGAAGCAGCAGGGTTGGTCCGGCATCAAACAAGCTGCGAATGCGGCGCGCCATACGCTGGGTGTTGACGATCAGCTCAACCCGCGCCAGCGCCTCAGGCGGTTGATCCTTACTGCGCTGGATCAACCCATCAACCAGCGCGCTGGGGAAATCAACGCCGCAGGGCAGGGCAAACAGACGGGGGGTGTCGGAGGGTTCAAACATCATGTGATTTCAACAGGTTTTCCGCCAATTCGATACCTTCTGGATAGCCGACATCGCACCAGTGTCCAGGATATTCCAGTGCAAAAAGGCGGCCCGAATCGTGCATTTGGTTCCATAAGACATTCAAAGAAAAGGCTTTCTCTTTGATGTGTCGTAGCCCGATGGTTTTCACGATTTGTACGCCGCCATAAACTAAATCTCCACCGCGACTGATGCGGCCACTGCTGTCAGCAGTAAAATCACCAGCCCCCTTGCGTCCCACCGCGCGGGCCAGTGGGACACAGACCAGCAGGGCGTCCRTCTTTTTTGGGTCCCAAGCGTCCTGCGCTAGTTTCAGCGGGTTTGGCCCGCTCCAGATAACATCGGTGTTCATGGTGAAAACCGGCCCTTCGCCCAACAATGGGAGAGCATGGCGCAGCCCGCCACCCGTGTCCAGAATCGCCGGAGCCTCATGGCTGAGCAGCACATCTTGCGGCGACAGATGGGCCTCAAGTTGCTCGGGTTTATAAAACAGATTGGCCACSATYCGGTCCGGCGAGAYGTCGCGGGCCAGGTCCAGTGTGTAGTCAATCAACGGTCGGCCCGCGACTTTGAGCAAAGGCTTGGGGCAATCGCGGGTCAGCGCCTTCATCCGAGTGCCAAAGCCGGCTGCAAACAGCATCACCGACGCGGGATGGGTTGGCATCRCGGTCTCAACCTGTCTAGGTTTTCGGGGGTAGGAGCTGGCAGATTGTCGCGGATCATATCCGCCACCGGTGCCAGGACCACATGATCCAGGCCACGGATCATGTGGTTCCAGACCCGCGGRATCAAATCGACATATTGCGGTTTGCCATAATCCTGCGACAGGCGGGCAAATACTCCCAGAATGCGCAGGTTGCGTTGCACACCCAGGACCGYAAAGGCGGCGCGAAAGCCCGAGCTTTCGACACCGGTACAGGCGATATAGTGCTCTACCATCTGCAGTTCGACGGTGGCAGGTACATCGCGGCGGGCGTCTTGCAGCAGTGAAACCAGATCATAGGCGCGATGGCCTGCGCGGGCGGCCTGGTAATCCAGCAAACCAACCCGAGCAATGCCGTCGCGATCCGTCAGCCACAACAGGTTCTCGGCGTGGTAATCGCGTTGCACCAGCACCGGATCACCTGTGATGGTCTGGCGCAAAATATCCTCGAAGTGATCCACAAACCGGGCTGCCAAAGAGGTGTCCTGGGGGCCGAGAATGCCGTCGCGATAGCTGGTAAAGGCAATTTCGACCAGTTCCGCCATCAGACGCGGGTCCATTGTGTCCAAATCAGGCAGGGGTGCTGCGTGTAGTGTCACCAAAACATCGGTGGCCGCTTGGTACAGAGGCATTTCCAGCGTTGGGGTGCGTTGGAGGATACGGGCGTAAAGATCGTCGCCGAGATCTTCGATCAGTAAAAAACCGTGTTTGGTGTCTTCCGCCAGTATTTCAGGGGCGCTTAACCCTTGGTGGCGCAGGTGATTCGTGATGTTCACAAAAGCCGCCACATCCTCGCCCTTGTCAGGTGGTGCGTCCATCAGAACCACGGTTTTGCCTGTGTTAGGGTCGGAAATTCGCTCATACCGGCGGTTTGATGCATCGCCGGCCAGATCAGCGCGAACACCTTTTCCCCAGGCCGTTGTGGCCAGAAAAGTGGCGGCTAGTTTATCGCGGTCAGTCATGTGCCATCCGATCCATCAGCATCTGCCATTTTGTATCACTCCAGGCGAAGCTCAGGTGGCGGGTATCGGGGTGATTTGGATCCAGTGCAAGGCTCAGAAGCAGCGCATGTGAAGGGGTCAGTTCAGCCAGCCGGTCCGGCCATTCGACCACGCAAATAGCAGTGTCAAAGGCTTCGATCAGGCCCAGTTCCTCAATCTCGTCCAGCGATGACAGCCGATACAGATCGGAGTGCCATAGCTCGCCCATCGGCACGTCGTAGGTTTGCACCAGGGTGAAGGTGGGTGACGGAACATCCTCGGGGAGGAGCAGCAGCGACTGGATCAGATGGCGGGCAAAATGGGTCTTACCGGCACCAATGGGGCCTTCCAGCAACAGGCAATCGCCGGGGCTAAGAGCCGCGGCGATGCGAGTGGCCAGATCGGCGGTTTTTTGGGGTGAGGACAGCGTGATGGTCACGGGGCTTTGAGTCATGGCGCCACAATGACCTTGCACGCCTAGGGCTGCAAGGTGTGGATCGCAGTCCTAACCGTCTTGATGGGTGATCTTGAAGCGTTCCTGCTCTGGCGGCGCAATGGTGGGAGCAGGCGCACGGAAGGTCACCATGGTGGCGCCGGTCTGCACCGCCGAAACCTTGCAGATCAGCGGGGTGCCATTGCGCAGCTGCACATGAGTCCACCACTGCTCGCGGTTTTTCCGCCCTGCAACAAAATCGCGCAGCTCGCCCCAGGTTGGGGTGGCGGCACACATGTCCTGCCAGACCCGGCAAGCATCGACCACTGAGACCTTGGCAAAGCTGGCGTCAGGGTCCATTTGCCACAAATCGTGGTAGGCCTTGTTGGAGAAGGTCATGGTGCCGTCATTGGCAAACACGGCAATCGCCTCTTCCATTTGATCCATGATCGACTGACCCATCTCCAATTCCGAGCGGAACTGACGTGTCAGGGTGATTTCAGCGGTGATATCTTCGAACAGAAAGGCAACGGCCCCATCAGGGTGCGGGCGGCCGCTGACCGAATAGACCGAACCCGATGGCAGGGACCAGGTTTCCTGATACCGGCCCTCGGCGGCGGCCTCTAGCAATTCGGCCATCTGGTGGCGCCAGCTGGTGTAGTTTTTTGGTTCGGGCATCATGCGCTGATCGCGCAGGCGGTCAAAAAAGCTGAGCAGATTGGGGCGGGAGCTGAGGAAATTGGCGGGCAGGGCGGTCAGGTCGATCAGCACCGGGTTGAACAGCACCAGCTGGCGGTTGCGATCAAAGATCGCCAGGCCAATCGACAGCTGAGCAAAGGTTTTGGCCAATGTCTGTACAAAGTTACGCTGGGCAACCTCGGCGTCAACCACCGCGTTGATATCCACTGCATGGCATAGCCAGCCGGCCTCGGTCTCGGTGGTTGAAATATTGTACCACAGTTTCTTTTTGCTATCCGGCAGCGGGATCGAGATCCGCTCGGCTTTGCCGCTGGCCATTGGTTCGGAGAGATCGGAAAACAGCGGGTCAGCAAAATCGATGTTACGGCCGCGCAGTTTCTGGCTGAGATTATCATAGGCCAGATTGGACCAGGTCACCTCGTCCTCTTCGGATTGCAGCCAAACTGGATAGGGGGCCTGATGCACGGCGGCGCGCAGGGTGGTTAATTCATCATCCAGGGCCTTGTCTTTGGCCTCGGTGGCGCTGCGGCGCAGTTGGACCCGAGTGATGCCGTCAATCCATTCGCAATGGGCTTCGTGCGATTCTGCACTCGCCGTTCCAGACAGTACCAGAGGCCCGACATCTTTTAGAAAGCCCGGCGATTGGGGCAGGCCTGGGTAGCTGCGCGCCAGTTGATCCCGCAGCGTGGTCCAGCTGAAACCCTCAGCCGTATCGCCAATAAACTTGCGAGCGCCGGTGGACCAGCCAATCAAGTTGGCATCGTCAAACAGGAACACGGCATCTGTTCGGCTGTCGCCAGTTAACAGATCATGTTCCATACCTTTTGGGCCGGGCGCTGGCGAAAGCCACCATACTGCAACGGCTGCGGTGGCCGCACATAGAGTTGCCAAAACAAGCCATTCGATGGAGACGATGTTCTGCATATTATCCTGCCTAGTCTAACTGTCATTTACCTTATCTTGACTCAATAATAGTTAATTGATGTTTAACTGGTTGCCTAAAGGTGAATAGTTAAATTTCTATCGGTTGGTTGTGACCCATGGGAACGGCGTTGTCGCCCTCGTGTGCGTCGATCTTATTGCGCGGCCAGGATACCTCGACAATCGCGCCGGGTCGATCCGTATGAATGCTGATAGTTTGGGACGGGTCAGTGCCATTGGCAAAGCGCAAATGGGCGCCGGTGCGTTCCAGCAAAGTTTTGGCAATAAACAGGCCAAGCCCCATGCCTTCATACTCGGGGCGCGTTTTACGGTCACTGTCAATGCGCCCTTGACGCATGAACGGATCACCAATCCGACCCAGCATTTGCGAGGGATAACCGCTGCCGTCATCATAGATGCGCACGGTGATGGTGTCATCACTCCAGGTCGAATCAACCCAGACATTGGCGTGGCAGTAATCCACCGCGTTTTGCACCAGGTTGCGTAACCCGTGAATGATTTCGGGCTTGCGCAGAATGGTTGGCTGCTGAACATCTCCACCCTCGTCCGGGCTTTCCTCAAAATGAATAAACTTACCGCGATGCATATGCGGTTCGGCGGCCTCGTGGATGACGGTTGAAATGGGCGCTTGGCGCAGATGCAGGTCGTCCTTGCCGGCCCGGCCCATATTCTGAAGGATGTCGCGGCAGCGATCGGCTTGCTCGCGAATCAGCGCGGCATCGACGCGCAGATCGGGGCGGTCTTCCAACTCTTCGATCAATTCGGCACTGGCCAGCTTTATGGTGGCCAGTGGCGTGCCCAATTCATGCGCGGCGGCGGCGACCACACCTCCCAGATCAGTCAGTTTCTGTTCCCGTGACAACGCCAGTTGCGTTGCCGCCAGAGCATCTGACATTGACCGCATTTCCGAGCTGATTCGGTGGCAGTAAGCACCCAGGAACAGCACGGCGATGATGATGGCAATCCAGTTGCCAAAGACAAACACGTCCGGAATGCGCAGGATAAAGCCTTGGGCGGTGCGCAGCGGCAGATGAAATTCGGCCAACAAAGTTACCAGGATAATGGCGGTGCCACCAATGATCAGGGTGGATCGCAGCCGCATCATATTGGCCGAGATCGTCACGGGCCCCAGCACCAGCAGCGCAAACGGGTTGTTCAGCCCGCCAGTGAGGTACAGCAGAAAAGACAGCTGCAGCAAATCAAACAGCACGGTTAGAAAGTTCTCGAATTCTGACAGGCGCTTATTTTCGGGGAATATAAACATTGCCACCAGGTTTCCGACCACCGAAACACCGACCGCAAAATAGCATAGGCCCAGATTTAGCTGCAGGTTGTACAGGCCTTGGGCAACGGTAATGGCGGTGATCTGACCGCCAATGGCGACCCAGCGCAGTAGAATTAGGGTCCGCAGCCGGATCCAGTGGCTGCGCTCTTGTCCGCTCATCAGGCCAATATAGGACTCGCTCATGACGTTTGGCTCCGGTTGCATCGGCTGTAATTGTTGATAGGTCTGTCTCCACCAACGATCAACATATCACTTAGCTTTCAAGGTGTGATCTCATGAACCGTCTCTATGCCGTTCTCGCTTCTGTTTCTGTTGCCGCTTTGCTGGGCGGTGTCTGGGTGATGACCCAGCGTGGTCAAGATGCAGATCAATTTGCCCAGTGCCGCAGCAGTCAGATCGCCGGTGGAACCGCACAGATTGGCGGGCCGTTTGAACTGGTGAACGCCAAGGGCGAGACCGTCACTGACAAAGATGTGATCACCGAGCCGTCGCTGATCTATTTTGGCTATACGTTTTGTCCCGATGTTTGCCCCATGGACACCGCCCGCAATGCCGAGGCGATTGATGTGCTGGCTGAACGGGGTCAAAGCGTAACACCGGTGTTCATCTCGGTTGATCCGGCGCGCGATACCCCTGAGGTGGTTGGTGATTTTGCTGCAAACCTGCACGAACGGATGATTGGCCTGACCGGATCGGTCGAGCAGGTAAAAGCGGCAAGCCGTGCCTATAAAACCTATTTCAAAGTGCAACCCGCCGAAGATGAGTATTATCTCGTCGATCACTCAACCTTTTCTTATCTGGTGTTGCCGGAGCAGGGTTTTGTCGAGTTTTTTCGCCGTGATGTGGAACCCGAAGAAATGGCAGATCGGATCGGATGTTTTCTGGACCAGATGTAGCTGTTTGACGTTTCTGGCCCACCCGGTAATATTCCTGCTCACTAAGGATCAAGAACTGGCATAAAGGAACTAGAATGGCCGAAATTGCTCCGCTGGACATTGGACCTGACAAAACACTGTTGCTGGTTGACGACGATGAGCCGTTTCTACGGCGGTTGGCCAAAGCCATGGACAAGCGTGGTTTTGAAGTCGAGACCGCCGGGTCTGTCGCTGCAGGTCGCGCCATTGCCACGGCCCGACCACCTGCYTATGCGGTYGTYGATYTGCNGMTTGNAAGACGGCAACGGGCTGGAYGTGGTYGARGTGCTGCGTGAAAAACGCCCCGACAGTCGGGTGGTTGTCCTGACCGGCTATGGCGCCATTGCCACTGCGGTGGCTGCGGTGAAAATCGGTGCCACCGATTACCTAAGCAAACCGGCAGATGCTACCGATATCACCAACGCGTTGCTGGCGCAGCCGGACGAGTTGCCGCCGCCGCCTGAAAACCCAATGAGCGCGGACCGGGTACGTTGGGAGCACATTCAGAGGGTGTATGAACTGTGTGACCGCAACGTGTCAGAAACCGCGCGACGCCTGAATATGCACCGCCGGACCTTGCAACGCATTCTGGCCAAGCGCAGCCCGAAGTAGGCTCTAATAAGGGGTGATTGGCTTACAGAACGTAGCTGACCACCTGTGTAACCTCATAACGCGGCCATGAGTTCACGATGGCGTGTAATATATGAATTGCGAACGTCCACTGGTGGTCGCAGCTGGATTGCCAGGTTTCCGATCAATTCTGGGTTGGGCCTGCCAAACAGCTTGTTGGCTTCCTGAGCCGAGAATCCTGCGATCTGAACCGCCTCCATCCAGGCGCTGATGCGGTCGGCTTTTTTGATCTGTTTTTTAACTGTGACTGGCAGTGCCGCAGGGAGCCCAAATCTAAGATGAATAGCGGCTGCCAGTCGGGCATCCAACTCGCCGTAAGACGGGCCAACGGCAGATTTGACCGGTGAGATCATATCGCCAATCACGTATTCAGGCGCGTCATGCAGCAATGCCGCCAACAGCCACTTCACCGGGGCCTTGGGGTTGATACGGCCGTACAACGTTTCCACCAGCAGTGAATGCTCGGCCACCGAATAGGCAAAATCCCCCTCGGTCTGACCATTCCAACGCGCTACAAAAGCCAGCCCGTGGGCAATATCATCAATCTCTATATCAACCGGAGTGGGATCTAAAAGATCCAGTCTGCGACCGGACAACATGCGCTGCCAGGCACGTGGGGGAGTCGCCATTTTGCTGTTCCTTTTTAGAGTATTCTTAGCCCTGATTTTATTGAGATACATCCCGATTTTACGTCAATATCACCAATTGGAAACAAGATTTTGAGGCCATGTGTTTTGAAAAACACGGCGCAAACACTAATATTATATAGGCAAGGGGGAACTGGGCCTCTCCTGGAGACCCTCTTTTGAACGTTGAACCTATATCGAAAGGAGAATGTCATGTTCAAGCGATTGCTAGGGATTTCCCTTATTTTTGGAATGGCGGCAACTGCGCCACCAACCTATGCCGCAGCCTGTGGAGCACGCGAAGACGTGGTCAAACAGCTAGAAGACCAATATTCCGAAAAACTGACTGCGGGTGGGTTACAAACCGCTCCCTCAAACAACTCTGTGGTTGAAATCTGGTCATCCGAGCAAACCGGGACCTTTACAGTGCTGATGACCCAAGCCAATGGGATCAGTTGTATCGTAGCAGTTGGCACCGACTACTTTGACATCGGCCCGATAAAAAAGCCAAAAGGCTCGGCCAGTTAAGTCTCTAAACATAAATTCCGACGTTCAATCCGGGCATCTTCGTTGCTTGTCAACCAATGCAATGTTAGGGCAGCCTGACTTTTCTCAAACCGGATTGGAGCAGACAATGGCCGGAGATTATTTTGTCAAGGATATCACGCTGGCCGAGTTCGGCCGCAAGGAACTGGACATTGCMGAAACTGAAATGCCAGGCCTGATGGCTTTGCGCACCGAATACGGTGACAGCAAGCCGCTGACAGGCGCCCGGATTGCCGGTTCTCTGCACATGACAGTTCAGACTGCGGTTCTGATCGAAACGCTGATCGCGCTGGGTGCCGACGTGCGTTGGGCCTCGTGCAATATCTTTTCGACCCAAGACCACGCTGCCGCCGTGATCGCTGCCGCCGGTATTCCGGTCTATGCGGTCAAAGGCCAGACGCTGGTCGAGCATTGGGACTATCAGGACCAGATCTTCCAATTCACCGAGGGTGCCTGCAACCTGATCCTGGATGATGGCGGCGACGCAACGCTGTACATTCTGCTGGGTGCCCGTGTTGAAGCTGGCGAGACTGGCTTGCTGGACGTGCCAACTTCGGAAGAAGAAGAGGCAATTTTTGCCCAAATCAAAAAGCGTATGGCTGCCAGCCCCGGCTGGTTCACCAAGCAGCGTGACGCGATTCAGGGTGTTTCCGAGGAAACCACCACTGGTGTGCACCGTCTGTACGAACTGGTGAAACTGGGCCAACTGCCGTTCCCGGCGATCAACGTGAACGACAGCGTTACCAAGTCCAAGTTCGACAACAAATATGGCTGTAAAGAATCGCTGGTTGACGGCATTCGCCGCGCCACGGACACCATGATGGCCGGTAAGGTTGCCGTTGTTTGTGGTTATGGCGACGTTGGTAAAGGCTCGGCTGCTTCGTTGAGCGGTGCTGGTGCCCGTGTGAAAGTCACCGAAGTTGACCCGATCTGCGCGTTGCAGGCGGCAATGGACGGTTTTGAGGTGGTGCTGCTGGAAGACGTTGTCTCTAGTGCTGACATCTTTATCACCACCACCGGCAACAAAGACGTGATCCGTATCGAGCACATGCGCGAGATGAAGGACATGGCGATTGTTGGCAACATCGGTCACTTTGATAATGAAATTCAGGTCGCCAGCCTGAAGAACCACAAGTGGACCAACATCAAAGACCAGGTCGACATGATCACGATGCCCTCGGGTAGCCGTCTGATCCTGTTGTCCGAAGGYCGTYTGCTGAACCTYGGCAAYGCCACYGGMCACCCMTCGTTTGTGATGTCAGCCTCGTTCACCAACCAGGTTCTGGCGCAGATTGAGCTGTGGACCAAAGGCGACGAGTACAAAAACGACGTGTATATCCTGCCCAAGCATCTGGACGAGAAAGTCGCCCGCCTGCATCTGGACCGGATCGGCGTTAAGCTGAGCAAATTGAGCGACGAACAGGCGTCTTACATCGGCGTTTCTGTTGATGGCCCGTTCAAACCTGAGCATTATCGTTACTGATATGATCAACTCCTTTGCCGCGTCGCAAAGGTAGCGCTTTAAATGAAGCCGCCGGTCAGCTTTCTGACCGGCGGTTTTGTTGTTTTACCCCTGACTGACTTAGAGATCGTCGCCGAAGCCAAAAGTTTCAGTGACGTAATCGATGTCCTTGTCGCCGCGACCCGACAGGTTGATCAGGATCGTCTTTCCCGGGTTCTTTGGTGCCTCACGCATGGCAAAGGCCAGCGCATGGGCGCTTTCGAGAGCTGGGATGATCCCTTCGTGACGCGACAGGGCGTAGAAGGCATTCAACGCTTCGTTGTCATTGGCAAAGGTGTAATTGGCCTTGCCCGAACGATAGAGATGCGCGTGCTCTGGGCCAACACCGGGATAATCCAACCCCGAGGCTATGGTGTGTACCGGTGCAGGGTCACCATTTTTATCTTTTAGAACCATGGTATGGAAACCATGGATGTCGCCATCTTCACCAAAACTGATGGTCGCGGCATGGTCGCCCAAGTTTGAAGACGTGCCCATCGGTTCGACCCCGTAAAGAGCGACATCTTCATCATCGATGAAACCTGAAAACAGCCCCATCGCATTTGAGCCACCGCCCACACAGGCCGCGACCATGTCAGGCAGCTCTCCAGTCATCTCCAGAAACTGTTCGCGGGCTTCGACACCAATCACGTGCTGAAAATTGCGCACCATCATCGGAAAGGGGTGTGGACCCACCACCGAACCGATGGCAAACAGCGCGTTGTCGGCCTGTGACATGTAGCTCTCAAAGCAGCTGTCGACCGCCTCTTTCAGGGATCGCCCACCAAAACCAACCGGTACCACTGTTGCGCCCAATAGCTTCATTCGGGTCACGTTTGGCGCTTCTTTGACGATGTCGATCTCGCCCATGTGAATTTCACACTCCAGCCCAAAATAGGCGGCTGCGGTGGCCAGGGCGACCCCGTGCTGACCTGCTCCGGTTTCGGCCATCAGCTTTTTCTTACCCATGAACTTGGCCAAAAGGCCTTCACCCATGCAGTGATTAAGTTTGTGCGCACCAGTATGGTTCAAATCCTCGCGCTTGGCGTAGATTTGCGCGCCGCCCGTCAGATCAGACAGGTTTTTCAGATGGCTAACCGGGGTGGGGCGACCCTGAAAATGTTTGCGAATATAGCGCAGATCCCGAATGAAATCGGCTGATTTTGAAATCTTCTCATAAGCTTCGAGGATTTCCTTAAAATACGGCTCCAGCGGTGGCGGCAACTGCGCACCACCATATTCACCAAAAAACCCCTCACTATTGGGTGTTGATCTAAGATATGAAGACATTCCGGTTCCTTCCTGCAAAATATTGCGGGAGTTGACAGTTTTCGGCGCTCTCACTCAAGTGGCGAATAGGCGCATGTGATTTAGAAAAACAGATCAAGCAGGGAGCAGGCTGATTTTGAGGGTCGCCGCGATGAACCCACGGCGACTTTTCCATTTATTGAGTTGCGGAGCCGATCAAATAGGAAAATCCTGTCAAATGTGCCCTATTGAACGCGCCGACTTTTTCCAGAATATCCTGATTTGTATCGCGAAAGGCCGTGGCCAGTTTGGCTGATGGGTAATGCAGCAACACCACTTCATCCGGTGTGGCCATGCCCATTACGTCGTCAACGTTCAAAAAGATGGCCATCCCGCTGTTCGGCAATCGCGCCCAGTGCAGCCAGATCGGCCTCTCGCCCGGCGATGTTGCTGTTGTTGTAATAGCCAAGTTTGAAAATGTACTGACGGTCAGCCAGCCCATTTGAATCTTTGGCAGCAGAAAAGAGAGACAGATCGCCTTCGAACGCCGCCAGGGCGCCACTCAGTTGGCTGTGGGTGGTTGCAGTTTTGAATGCGGACATGGTGTTATCCTTCTGTCTGAAGATGAATATAGACCCGGTTGTCGCCAAAGACGTCGCTGGGAACGCGATGCTTAGCCCAACCAGAAGGTCGGCGATGTGCTCGTTCTCATCACTCAGAAGCGGGCTGTAGCGATAGCACGTCTCACTTGCGCTAAAGGTGCGGCAGGCCAGCGCAATGCTGACACCGTATTGCGCCACCGCTTTCTCGGCCAGACCCCGGCGCAGCCCCTCTCGGGACATTGCTTTGCAATGCCCTGCCGGTCAAAGGATAGCCGGGTCACTTTTTCCCCAAGGCTTCCTTCAGCAATTCAGCCTGCATACTCATCTCAGCATACCTCTTCTTTAGCCGCCGGTTTTCGTCCTCTAGCGCCTTCATCGGGCTGATCATCGACGCATCTATCACCGAGAGGGCATCCCACCATACTTTGCGCGCCACTTGTAAAATGAAGCATTGCTCATGCCGTGCTCGCGGCACAACTCCGACACTGGTACACCGCCTTCGGCTTGGCGCAGGATCGCCAGAAATTGGGGTTCACTATATCTCNTCTTCTTCATCAAAATTTCCTCAGTCATTCTTGCCGAGAAAATCCTACTTTCGCATCCCCTTAGTTTCGGGGGGATTACCGGATCATCCGTTAGGTGTGGGTGAGCGTCTGGATGCAGCCTGCGCACGTGCGCTTGAGATCAACACCCATTCTTACACATCACTGCATTCCATTCTCAAGAATGGTCTGGATCGCAAACCTCGCTCCCGCGCCCCGGACGAGCCCGCGATCACCCACCCAAACATCCGTGGCGCGGATTACTTCCATTGAAGAGGACAGGATATGCTCGATCATCCAACGCTGGATCAACTCAAAACACTCAGGCTCGACGGCATGGCGGAAGCCTTTGCTGAGATGCAGTCGCAAGACGGCACTGCCAATCTGACCCATGCTGAATGGCTGGGTCTGCTTATCGACAGAGAAAGCAGTAGCCGAGAAACCAAACGCTTTGAAAGCCGCATGCGTACAGCAAAACTGCGCCACGTCGGTGCGTCGCCGGAAGACGTGGATTACAAATCCCGGCGCGGCCTCGACAAAGCCCTGTTCCAGCAGATGCTGACCGGACGCTGGATCAAAGACCGGCGCAACCTGATGATCACTGGCCCATGCGGTGTTGGCAAAACCTGGTTGGCCTGCGCTCTGGCGCAAGCAGCCTGCCGAGACGGCATCACCGTGCTGTACAAGCGTATGCCGCGTCTCTTTGGCGAGTTGGAATTGGCCCATGGCGACGGACGCTTTCCGCGCCTGTTCAAGGCCCTCACCAAGACCCAACTACTGATCCTCGACGACTGGGGCCCGGAACGCCTCGATGCCAGTCAGCGGCGCGATTTGATGGAAATCGTCGAAGACAGATACGAGGTTGGATCAACCCTGATCACCAGCCAACTGCCCCTCGACGCATGGCACGACGTGATCGGGGAGCCCACCTTCGCAGATGCCATTCTGGACCGCCTCGTACACAACTCCTACCGCGTCGAACTCGACGGCCAGAGTATGCGAAAAACCAAACTCAAAACTGGTGACGAAAGCACCCAATACTGATAATCAAACCCTCAGGCCTCGCAGCCGCTAAACAAGGGTGGCCGAATACCCCGGTTTAGGTGGCCGGATGGTATCGGAATGACCGGTCGGATGCTCCGGAATACGCAGATATCGCACAAGACGCCCGACTTTGAGGTAGGGCAGGTTGTAGCGCTTGGTGCAGCGCCAGACATTTAGAGTTTCGACCGAGACCCCGAGATAGTCAGAGACTTGCTCTGGGGTCAGAAGGTTTGTTGAAAATATTTCAGTCATTGTAATCATCCTTAGTTGTGTTTGAGCGACTAAGGGCAATCTGAATTTATTTTGGCAGCCATGCTATTTGAACTAGTTGCAAGTTTTGGGAGTGTTTTGTTCCCGGTTTTTGTAACAGATCAGACTAAGGTTTCGACGTTGATCTTACGAATATCGGTCACGATAATCTGCCGGGTGATTTTGTGATCATGTTGTGAAAAGCTGAGTTCAACGGCAACGACTGTTCTTGAGACGTTTTGTATTGTGCCGCCGTAATTGTGGTCATGGGTGAACGGATGAGGTGACAGTGAAGTCAAAGCGGACTGAAATTTCCGAAGAAAGCACTGTAATGCTTGATCCTTCGGAACCTTGTGGGCCTGTGAACGCGTTTTCCAGCGCCGCATGTCATTTTCAAAACTGTCGGTGGCGTCCCAATTCCTATCCCACACTGCCTGCTCAAGCTTGTCCATATCAGGGTCGCCATTGGGTCGAATTTTAGGGGCGTAGTGGAGTGCCGGTTTTTGAGGCTTTCGGTTGGGGGCGCGCTTTGCGGAAATGTAAAGATCTGAAAGAAGTTGACGTAAACTGAAAAGATGATTGTCTCGGCTTTCTTCGTCTAGAGTCACCGCTAGTTTTAAGCCATCTGATCTGATGTACTTTCTTTTGTTTGATCGTATTTCACGAACTAATTTTGATTGTATCTCTTCAAATTCGCAGAGTGAGTCCCGTGACGACATTAACTGTTCAGCATCCTTCGACACGCGGTGCAGCATAGCGTTTGCGGATTTTTCAGATTGAAAACCTGCCCTTTCAAATTGACCAGTTGCGTAAGCTTCAAACGCCTCATAGTGAGCCTCTCGAACTGCTTTTAGGTTTTCGTAACTGCACGGAATGTCCATGTGGCAAGTTAGTTCCCAGTGGAACGCTGGATCGAAAATTTCATCATAGCAACGCCCGTCGAACTCAAGCGGGGAAACTTGTGGCATGGGCCAAAAATACGACATTAATCAGTGTCCAAATCCGTAGGCTGCATATATCCAAACATTACATCGGTCGCTTTGTTCACCGACTCTCGCACCGGATCAAGGTTCAAACGGGCATAGATGGCAGTGGATTGCTGGCTGCGATGACCCAAAGATTTGCCAATGATGTAACCATTGGCCCCGGTTGCCGCCTGATAACTGCCGCGGGTGCGGCGCAAGTCGTGGATGCGGAGGTCTGCAATTCCTGCTTCAGCCAAGATGCGCATCCAGGCTTTCTTGGGGTCGGCCAAGTGACCGGACTTGCCTGATCCTACAAACACAAACGCGCTTTCAGATGCCCATTTACGCTCAGTCAGAATATCCATGGCCTGCTGTGGCAAGTGAATGGTCTGCGCGTCGCCGTTCGTTGTCTCCACAATGCGCCAGGTCGCATTGTGGAAATTGATATCCTGCCAGCGCATCGCCAGCGTGTTGGATTTGCGCGCGCCCGTCAGCAACGAGACCATGAAGAAATCCCGTGCGGTCTCATTAGGTTCATTGGCCAGAGCCTCAAAAAAACGGGGCAGCTCGTCGGGCTGCAAGAACCGATCACGACGTTTCTCTTTGAATTTCTTCACACCAACGGCGGGGTTCACACCAGTCCAGCCCCATTCTATCGCCTTGTTGAAGATCGAGCGGATGCGTTCCAACAAGCGATTGGCCTGATAAATCCCATTTTCTTTGCCTATCTTGGCGTGAAGACGTTCAATCTCAACCCGCTCAAAAGACGATATTTTGCGTTTGAACCAGCGTGACAGGAACTTATTCACTTCACGCTCGTCGTAAGCCCAAGACCGTTTATGTACCTTTGAGTGTTTCTCCAGGTAGTCCGTAAACAGGGTGCCAAAGTCATCTCATCGCGAACGGCCCGTTTGTCTTTTTGTGGGTTCGCCCCTGTGGCGATCTGGCCCTTGCCTGTAATCGCCAGCTTACGGGCGTTCTCGATACTGATAGCGGCCATCAGGCACAGGTTCTCGCGGCAGCAATCGTCATTCACAGCCAGGATGTGAAATTTTCGTGAAGCACCAAACGTGTCGCATACAAAGTCCAACGGCAATCCCCCCTTTTTAGTTAGGATCCTTAGTTTCGAAACGACCGGAATTTCCGAGATGGCCGCTGAAAATGGATCTTAAACTTGAACAGCCAGCAGGGGGAAAGAATTTCAAGGTTCGCTTGCACTGACGGAAAATCCGCCAACCTCGGCAAGTTGCGCGACAATCTCCGACACACCCTCATTTCGTTTCAGGCTGGCAAAGAAAACCGGACCGTCGCCGCGCATGCGTTTTGCATCCCGGGCCATCACCTCAAGCGACGCGCCGACATAGGGGGCCAGATCTGTTTTGTTGATGACCAATATGTCAGACCGGGTGATGGCCGGGCCGCCTTTGCGGGGGATTTCCTCGCCAGCGGCAACGTCGATGACATAGATGGTTACATCCGCCAGTTCCGGACTAAAGGTGGCTGACAGGTTGTCGCCACCGCTCTCGATCAGGATGATCTCGATATCGGGGTGCCTGCTTTGCAGCTCGGCTATGGCCGCGAGGTTGATCGAGGCATCTTCGCGGATCGCGGTATGGGGGCAACCGCCGGTTTCCACGCCAATCACCCGATCCTGCGGCAGGATCTGCATGCGCATCAGCGCTTCGGCGTCTTCTTGCGTGTAGATGTCGTTGGTAATGACACCGATCGAGTGGGTCTTGGTCAAGATGCGGGCCAGGGCAGCGGTCAGGGTGGTCTTGCCAGCTCCGACCGGGCCGCCGATGCCAATCCGCAAGGGGCCGTTGAAAGTGCTCATGAGCGGAACATCCTTGAATATTGAGTTTCGTGTTGCATCGACGCGATGTCAGCCAGAAAGCAGGATCCACTGAGGTCGACAATGTCTGATGTCATGGCATCCTGCGCTGTTTGGGCTATCAGGGGCGCCAGTTCAGTCAGGATATTTTGTCCCGCGACCTGGCCAACCGGCATCAACCGCTGCGCCGCAGTCACTAGGTTTGAGACAAAGGCGTGCAGATACATATGCACCGTTACGTCCAGCGGTAGATCATGCAGTTGTGCGGCATAGCCAATAGCTACGGGGTAGGTCAGGGCAGCAATCTCGTGGCCCGAAATTGCCGCTGTTGTCTGGCAAAACGCCGCGCCTTGCAGATTTGTTTCCGCCAGGCGCTCTTTGGACGGCGCAAAGGCCCGTGCCAGCTGATCGATCTCTTGCAGGGCATCCGCATCTGTACTGCGAAAAGCAGCGGCAAGCAGGATCGGATCACTGTGGCCCGCGCCACTGGTCAGCAGATCCTGCAACCAGAGCCTCAGGGCACCGACATTGCCAATGGCCCCGGTTTCCACTGCGGATTCCAGACCATGCGAATAGGCATAAGCCCCCACCGGGTAGGCAGGCGACAACCATTGCTGCAGCAGGGTGAGGCTTGGATTAGTGAGCATGTGAATGGGTGCGCCCGTGGCCATAGGCGCCGCCCTCGGGGGTGAAGGCCTCGGTTACCTCACGGACTGTTGCGCCCAATAGCTTCAACATGTCGTGGATCACGTGGTCATGCTGGATCAACAGGCGGGTTGGCTCGATTTGGCAGGGGGTGTGGCGATTGCCAATGTGCCAGGCCAGCCGGGTCAGGTCATCACCGGTAATCTGCAACAGCTTTTCCGGTGCCGCAATCACCTCGATTTCGCCGCCACCTTCCAGCAGCAATACGCCCTGGTGATTCAGCGAAGTGGTTTGGGGCAGGTCGACCAGCAGCCGCTCGCCACCTTGGGTGGTCAGCACCTTGCGGCGCATAAAGCGGGCGTTGTAGTCAAGCACAACCCGATCAACAGGGGCCGGATTGTGCGCATGGCCGTGGTAGGCACGGCAGATCATCGAGGGGGTGCTCATGTCTGCACCCCATGATGATTAATTACATCCAGTGACCAAGTACGTGCATCGCGATGTCTTCGCGCTTCAGACCTTTCTTCGCCAGTTGCTCGTCGCTCATGGCCTGCAACCTGCAGATCTGCTGATAGCGTGGGTTGGCTTCGGACACATTGACGAGCCCGGTGAAGATGGCCGACAGGCTGCGCTTGAGAGCGGCGAGGGGGGACCAGATGGTGGCGGTCTGTGGTGTTGCTGCGAGTGCCATTGGAGCTTACTCCTGAATTTGTGATCATGTTCTCTTGATCACAAATGTATGCTGCACTTGCAGCATGCACCAGTGTTGGTTGGGAAGTTCCGTCATGCGCTGAGGGCATACCGTCATAAAATTGTTGCATATTCAGCCTCTTAGAACAGGAAGTAGCGTTGGGCCATCGGCAGCACCTCGGCGGGCTGACAGGTCAGCAACTCGCCATCGGCGCGCACTTCATAGGTTTCGGGGTTCACTTCCATATGCGGCGTGGCGTTGTTCAGGATCAGATCTGACTTGCCGATGTTGCGGGTGTTGCGCACCGCGACGGTCTGTTTGGCGAGGCCTAGTTTTTCACGGATGCCATCCGCCTGCGCCGCCTCTGACACAAAGGTCACAGCGCTGTTTTCCAGCGACCGGCCATAGGCGCCAAACATCGGTCGGGTGTACACCGGCTGCGGTGTCGGGATCGAGGCGTTGGGATCACCCATCTGCGCACAGACAATGGTGCCGGACATCAAGATCATCTCGGGCTTCACCCCAAAGAATGCCGGGTTCCACAGCACCAGATCGGCGCGCTTACCCTCGGTGATGCTGCCAATCTCATGGGAAATGCCATGCGCGATGGCCGGGTTGATGGTGTATTTGGCAATATAGCGGCGCACCCGGAAGTTATCATTCTCGCCGGTCTCTTCGCTCAGACGGCCGCGCTGTTTCTTCATCTTGTCGGCGGTCTGCCAGGTGCGGATCAGCACCTCGCCGACACGCCCCATCGCCTGACTGTCCGACGCAATGATCGAGAACGCGCCCATGTCGTGCAGGATATCTTCGGCGGCAATCGTCTCGCGCCGGATACGGCTTTCGGCAAAGGCGACGTCCTCGGGGATGGATTTGTCCAGATGGTGGCAGACCATCAGCATGTCCAGATGCTCTTCCAGTGTGTTCACCGTAAAGGGCCGGGTTGGATTGGTAGACGAGGGCAACACGTGCTCTTCGCCACAGATCTTGATAATGTCCGGCGCGTGACCACCACCGGCGCCCTCGGTGTGGAACGCATGGATAGTGCGGCCCTTCATGGCGCCCAGGGTATGCTCGACAAAGCCGGACTCGTTCAGSGTATCGGTGTGGATCATCACCTGCACRTCCATCGCATCAGCCACGSTCAGGCAGCAATCGATGGTGGCRGGCGTGGTGCCCCAATCCTCGTGYARTTTCAGCGCACAGGCACCACCTTTKACYTGCTCTTCCARSGCAAASGGCAGGCTGGCGTTGCCCTTGCCGGCAAAGGCCATGTTCATCGGAAAGGCATCCGCCGACTGCAACATCCGCCCAAGATGCCAGGGACCGGGAGTGCAGGTGGTGGCCAAGGTGCCATGTGCCGGACCGGTGCCGCCGCCCAGCATGGTGGTTACMCCTGAGTGCAGCGCRTCCTCRATCTGTTGYGGGCAGATAAAGTGRATGTGGCTGTCAAAGCCGCCAGCCGTCAGGATCTTGCCTTCCCCGGCGATAATTTCGGTGCCGGGACCGATGATGATGTCGACTCCGGGTTGCGTGTCCGGATTGCCCGCCTTACCGATCTTGGCAATACGCCCGCTTTTCAGTGCCACATCCGCCTTATAAATACCGGTGTGATCAACGATCAGCGCGTTGGTGACGACCGTATCCACAGCTCCATCGGCGCGGGTGACCTGCGATTGCCCCATGCCATCGCGGATCACCTTGCCACCGCCGAATTTGACCTCTTCGCCGTAGGTAGTGAGGTCGCGCTCGACCTCGATGATCAGATCGGTATCGGCCAGACGAAGACGGTCGCCGGTGGTGGGGCCATACATTGCGGCATAGTCGGAACGTTTGATTATTGCGGGCATCAAATTCTCGTTTTTTTGTTTGGGGACCACTTGAAGCGCCAAGGTTAGTTCCTAGTTAGAAACAAGCTGAGTGTTTCCGGTTCCAGCGCCGCGTATCTTTTTCTGACAGAAGAAGAGCTGCGAGTAAAAACGGTCCAGCCGCAGGGACCAATAGAGCGAGTTTACACGGCGCGACCGCTCGGCGCCTTTTTCACTTACATCATGAAAAAGGACAGCCTTTATGGACTGGATACCTGACACTTTGGAAGTAGTTGGATACGTGTTTCTCATAACATCAATCGTTTCGAGTCACTTTTTCTAAAACAGGGGGCGCGTCAGAGCGCCCCCATAACCTTCTGATTAAACCCATACACGCGGCGATCACCGGAAATCGGGATCAGGTTCACTTCGCGCCGCTGACCCGGCTCAAACCGTACTGCAGTGCCAGCGGCGATATCCAGCCGCGTGCCGTAGGCAACATCGCGGTCGAACTCCAGCGCTGGGTTGCTTTCGGCGAAATGATAATGACTGCCGACCTGCACCGGACGGTCGCCGGTATTGGCAACCATCAGCGTCACGGATTTGCTGCCCTCATTCAGGGTCAGGGTTCCATCAGCGGGGAACAGTTCTCCGGGGATCATTTGCGGCGGCTCCGGGCGTAGGCCAGCAGCGAAGAACCAGCGATGGCGGTCAGACCGAGAATTACCGGTAGCCAGCCAGCGGCCTGGTGTGGGTGGATATGCGCGCCGGTGTGGGCCAGGGCAGGGGCGGCAAAGGCCAGTAAGGGCAGCAGTGTCAGAGTTTTCATGCGCGTCTCCTTATCGAATGGGGTTGTGAACGGTGACCAGTTTGGTGCCATCCGGGAATGTCGCCTCGACCTGAACSTCGKRGATCATCTCSGRSAYRCCCTCCATGNCATYGNCYCGMSYSAGNCARKSTCGSSCCMNNGGMCNNNATCAKGTCMGCRACSGWYCGGCCMTCGCGCGCRCCYTCSASSAYSGCRKCSGWGATMWASGCRAYSGCYTCGGGGTAGTTCAGCTTSASGCCMCGKKCCWWSCGSYNGCKNNCCRCCWSGRSRGCCATGGCGATCAGCAGCTTGTCTTTTTCGCGGGGGGTCAGGTTCATGTCATAGTCTCCAGCAGAGCGGCAAGCCGTTGTCGGTCAACCGGTCAAGAATGGGTAAGAGGGATTTGCGCAGCACAAAACTGTCCTCGGCCAGCAGCCGCATCACCAGCAGGTCATCGCCAATCAGCGACACGCCGCCGGTGGCGGGCAGGGCCTCGCGGATAAACGTCAGGTGACGCTCGGCATCTGGTGCGGTGAAAATCAGATTGGCCATAGACTGCGCGCCATTGGCCACCGCCGGGCGGGCCAGTTTGGCGGTAATATCGCCGTCCAGTTTGACCGCGTCATAATAGAGCCGTTGCCCGCAGCGGCGAATATCGATGCGATCAAGGAAGCTGGCGTCGGTCAGGGTCTCGCCCATGGCAATGCGGCCAAACACCAGCGGCTCGACAATCAGCAGTTCAGCACCCGCCGCCAGATCTGCGGTCAGGCGGCGTTGGAAGGCACAGTGATTATACAGAATGGTTTCCTGCGGCATCCAGTTCAGACGGGCACCAGATCCAACATGCAATCGGGTGTCCATTCGGCCAACCTGGCCCGGCTGGGCGCGGTAAATGCGTTCAGCGGCCTGGGTGGTCAGGGTCATCTGAGTGTTGTCACCGGCCTCGACCGCAATGGAAAAGCGATCACCGCCAGTTATGCCGCCAGCCGTGTTGATCATCACGGCCTCAAAGCCAGAGGTCCTGCGGGGAAACAACAGCTTGAGAGCGCCTGACTGGCGCAACTTTGCCAGACGGGTTTTGCCGTTCTTCAGTTGCGAAGAAACCCGCGCAGCCCCAATGGCACGCGGTTGATCAGTGACTGCTGCCGCAGTGCTTATGTCCTGCCGGATTGTGATGCCTGTCTCCCCAACATGCCCGTGGCTTGCCAGAATATTGAGCACAGCAAAGGGGAGATAACTAGAAAACCGGCAGGTTTGAAGGGCTGCAAAAGGTGGGGTGATTAATAATTGGGCGCAGCTGCATTAATTCGCCTGCATATTAATCAGGTGGATGGTTTGGCACCCAATTCAGTCCTTGGACGGTTGCCAATTATGCTGCCAAGCAGAACCTCTGGTGCGACTGGGGGGCAATCAACCTTGCGATCTCAGCAAAATTAGGTGTGTGGCGACCAGACGAATTGGACCTCGATGCGGCCGCCACACGATTTGCAACAAACGTTGCAGGGTCGACGTAGTAGCGCTGTCTTTAAAAGGCAAGCGTGGCCTCGTGCCCTGCCTGGGGAGATACTATGACATTTCTAAAGAAAACCGCCGTTAGTGTGCTGGCTCTGAGCGCGATGGCAGGCGCTGCCGTCGCTGGTGACACCATCAAAGTTGGTGTGCTGCACTCGCTGTCCGGCACCATGGCGATTTCGGAAACCACGCTGAAAGACACCATGCTGATGCTGATCGACGAGCAGAACGCCAAGGGTGGTTTGCTGGGTAAACAGTTGGAAGCGGTGGTGGTTGACCCGGCCTCGGACTGGCCGCTGTTTGCTGAAAAAGCCCGCGAATTGATCAGCGTGCATGAGGTGGACGTTATCTTTGGCAACTGGACCAGCGTCAGCCGCAAGTCGGTTCTGCCGGTGATCGAAGAGCTGAACGGCTTGCTGTTCTACCCAGTGCAGTACGAAGGCGAAGAAAGCTCCAAAAACGTATTCTACACCGGTGCTGCCCCCAACCAACAGGCGATCCCGGCCACCGATTACTTCCTCGAAGAGCTGGGCGTTGAGAAGTTCGCGCTGCTGGGCACCGACTATGTCTATCCCCGCACCACCAACAACATTCTTGAGGCCTACCTAAAGGGTAAAGGCGTCGCCGAGGGTGACATCTTTGTCAACTACACGCCGTTTGGCCACTCGGATTGGTCCAAGATTGTGGCAGACGTTGTGGCGCTGGGCGCTGACGGCAAAAAGGTCGGCGTGATCTCGACCATCAACGGCGACGCCAACATTGGCTTCTACAAAGAACTGGCAGCGGCAGGCATCTCGGCAGATGACATTCCGGTCATTGCCTTCTCAGTTGGCGAAGAAGAGCTGTCGGGTCTTGATACCTCCAACCTGGTTGGTCACCTGGCAGCCTGGAACTACTTCCAGTCGGCAGACACCGAGGTCAACGAAGCCTTTGTTGCCAAATGGAAAGCAACCATGGGCGAAGAGCGTGTGACCAATGACCCGATGGAGGCGCATTATATTGGCTTCAACATGTGGATCAACGCAGCCACCGCCGCTGAGACCACCGATGTAGATGCCGTGCGCACCGCGATGTACGGTCAAGAGTTTGGCAACCTGACCGGCGGTACCGCTGTCATGCTGCCCAACCACCACCTGGCCAAACCGGTTCTGATTGCCGAAATTCAGGCCGATGGCCAGTTCGACATCATCAGCCAAACTGATGAGGTCAATGGCGATGCCTGGACCGATTTCCTGCCGGAATCTGCGGTTCTGATCTCGGATTGGAAAGACCTGGGCTGCGGTATGTACAACACCCAGACCAAGACCTGCGTTCAGACACTGTCGAACTACTAAGGTTCGACTAACTATGACGAGAGCCACCCGGCTCTCGTCCCTCCCTGGGCGGAACCATTACCATGATACGAAGACTATTTGCGTGCCTTGCACTGATGTGCTGGTGCCAGACCGGGCTTGCCCAGAGCATGACGGTGCAGGAGATCCTGCAAGAGAACAAAACACTGGTCGAGAAATTATCTCGTAAGACCATCGGGCCGGTGATCGAGCAAATCGCAGCTAGCGACCTGCCACAGGCACAGGGCTTTCTGGAGGCATTGGCGGCCAAACAGGTTTGGCAACGTCGGTCAGACGGCTTGTTTTTCATCGCCACCGAAGTGGCCAAGCGCCAGTATGCCCTCAGCGACCCAGACAGCGCTGCTGCCGTCGGCGAATTCGCCAAGAAAGACCTGAAACAGCTGAAACCCAACAGCGGTGTGCGGGCGCTGATTGCCACCGCCCTGGTGCAGTTCCAATTGACCGACGCAGATCCCGCCAAACGGGCTGAGGCGCTGCTGGCCATGGAGCGCGCGCCTGCCGCTGACCAACTGGCACCGCTGCGCGTGTCTATCGAGGGCGAAGCGGATGCGGTTCTGAAAGCCCGGAAATCCCGGCTGGAACGGCTGCTGACCATTTCCTTTGATCCGGATGATGCAATTCGCGTTGCCGCGATCCAGTCGTTTGATGGCGATCTGGGCGTGGATGTCAGGGCAACCCTCAATCCCTTGGTGGCCAAAACCCTGAATGTCACCGCAGGCGATTTGCCAGGCGACGTCAATATCGCCGGAGTTGTAAAACCGGGAAGTGACGGTCTGGACCGCACAAAGGCCTATGACCTGCTGGTGGAAAACAAACTGGCCCCGGCGCCAACAACACCGCAAGATATTCGCGCCGCTCTGGTCGACCAAATCGACGGTGGACAGGTTGGTGGCGTCTCGGTCGACCAGCTCTCGGATACCACAATTCGAAGAGAGACCTATGATCGTCTTGCCAAACAATCCTTGGTGCCCGGCTTTATTGGCGAGGAAGACATCACCAAGAGGCTGAACAATTTTACTTTCTTTGAGACCTATGCCGAACCCTCGGCCATAGTCACCAACTCCGCCACCCAGGCCCTGTCGGATATCGACGTAAAGGTCGGCCTGAACCAGGCGTTGGATCTGGGCCTTGATGCGATTTCCCTGGCCTCAATCTACTTCCTTGCCGCCATCGGTTTGGCCATCACATTCGGAGTGATGGGCGTGATCAACATGGCCCACGGCGAGTTCATCATGATGGGCGCCTATACTGGCCACGTGGTGCAACAGATCATTCCCAACCACACCATATCCATCCTTGTCGCCCTGCCGCTGGCCTTTGCGGTGACCTTTGCCGCCGGCGTCGCGATGGAGCGGCTGGTGATCCGCTATCTGTATAACCGTCCACTCGAAACCTTGCTGGCCACCTTCGGGATCTCAATTGCGCTGCAACAACTGGCCAAGAACATCTTTGGCACGCAGGCACGTCCGCTGACCTCACCGGGATGGCTGGACGGCGCCTGGGTTCTCAACGACGTGGTCTCGATCAGCTATATCCGCATCGCCATCTTCATTCTGGCGCTGATCTTTCTCGGCGTGTTTCTGTTCATCATGAAGCGCACCCGGCTGGGTCTGGAAACCCGCACAGTCACCCAAAACCCCCGCATGGCGGCGTCGATGGGCATCAACCCCGAACGCGTCAACATGCTGACCTTTGGTCTGGGCTCGGGCATTGCCGGGGTTGCTGGCGTGGCCATCGGGCTGTTTGCCAAGGTGACCTCGGAAATGGGCAACGACTACATCGTGCAAAGCTTTATGACCGTGGTTGTAGGCGGTGTTGGCAATATCTGGGGCGCCCTGGCTGGCGCCACCATGATCGGCTTCCTGCAAAAGGGCATTGAGTGGGGCAACCCGTCGAACACCCTTGCCGCGCAGACCTACATGATCATCTTCATCATCATTTTCATCCAGTTCAGACCCCGCGGTATCATCGCGCTCAAGGGTCGTGCGGCAGGAGATTAACCCATGCGGACATCCTTTATTGCTAAAAACCCGTCGGTGCTGATCTTTCTGCTGGTGCTGGCCGTGTTTACCATCACCGTCACCATCCTGTCCGAGGGTTTTGGCATCGGCGTAATCTCGACCAGCTTTATCAAGACGCTGGGCAAGACGCTGTGCCTGTGTCTGATTGCCGTCGCCATGGATCTGATCTGGGGCTATACCGGCATTCTCAGCCTGGGCCACTTCGCCTTTTTCGGACTGGGCGGCTATATGATCGGCATGTGGCTGATGTATGAACGCACCCGCCTGATCGTCACCGAGGCGCTGATGCAGGGCCAGATCCCGCCGACCGATACCGAGATCATCGACGGCATCGGCAACCAGATTTTTGGCGTGGTCGGCAGTAGTGAATTTCCACTGGTCTGGGCCTTCGCCGATAGCCTTGGCATCCAGCTGCTATTGGTGGTTCTGGTGCCGGGCGTCCTTGCATTGGTGTTTGGCTGGCTCGCGTTTCGCAGCCGCGTCACCGGCGTTTACCTGTCGATCCTGACCCAGGCGATGACCCTGGCGCTGGCGCTGTACCTGTTCCAGAACGATAGCGGCTTGCGCGGCAACAACGGGCTGTCCGGCCTGCAAAACCTGCCGGGGGTCGAGGCGCCGCAGTCCATCGTGTCGATGTGGTTCTTCCTGGCCTCAGCCTTGGCGCTGGCGCTGGGCTATCTGCTGGCCGCCTGGATTGTCTCGGGCAAATTCGGCTCGGTCATTCGCGGCATCCGCGACAACGAAACACGGGTGCGGTTCCTGGGTTATTCGGTCGAGAGTTTCAAACTTGCGATGTTCACCCTGACCGCCTGCATCGCCGCCATCGCCGGGGCTCTGTATTACCCGCAGGCAGGTATCATCAACCCAGCCGAGTTGGTGCCTATCGCCTCAATCTATCTGGCGGTCTGGGTCGCCATTGGTGGGCGGGGCCGGTTGTACGGCGCAGTCATCGGCGCGGGCTTTGTCAGCCTAATCTCCAGCTGGTTCACCGGCGGTCAGGCACCTGACATCCCACTTGGGTTCTACACCATCAAATGGGTTGATTGGTGGCTGGTGCTGCTGGGGCTGTCCTTTGTCACCGTCACCCTGTTTGCCCCCAAGGGCATTGGCGGGCTGTTTGACCTCTTCAAGAAGGAAAGCAACACATGAGCGCGCTTCTCGAAGTTTCCGGCGTCTCGGTCAGCTTTGACGGGTTCAAGGCAATCAACAATCTGTCCTTTCAGATTGGCGAGGCCGAGCTGCGCGCAGTGATTGGCCCCAACGGCGCTGGCAAGACCACATTCATGGATATCGTCACCGGCAAGACCCGCCCGGACGAGGGTCGGGTGATCTGGGGCGAGAAATCCATCTCGCTGCTGAGCATGAACGAGGCTCAGATCGCGCGGGAAGGCATCGGCCGCAAGTTCCAGAAACCCACCGTGTTTGAGGATCAAAGCGTGCGGGAAAACTTCCTGATGGCGTTGAAAAAGGATCGCGGCGTTCTGTCGGTGCTGTTCTTCAAACCCAGCAAGGCAGATCTGGATCGCGTCGATGATTTGGCCCACGAGGTGGGACTGCTGACCGAGCTGAACCGGCTGGCTGGCGAGCTGAGCCACGGCCAGAAACAATGGCTGGAGATCGGCATGTTGCTGGCGCAGGAACCGCGCCTGTTGCTGGTGGATGAACCTGCTGCAGGGATGACACCCGAGGAACGCGAACACACATCGGCACTGCTGGTGGCCGCCGCCAAAACCCGCGCGGTGGTGGTGGTGGAGCACGACATGGAATTTGTGCGCCGCCTGGGCTGCAAGGTCACCGTATTGCACGAAGGYGCGGTGCTGGCCGAGGGATCACTGGATCACGTGACCTCAAACGCACAAGTCATCGACGTCTATCTGGGGCGATAAGAAATGCTGAAACTCAAAGACCTCACGCTCCACTACGGGCACTCACAAATCCTGCGCGACATCTCGCTAGAGGCCCGCGCAGGCGAAGTGACCTGTGTGATGGGCTGCAACGGCGTTGGCAAAACCAGCCTGATGAAGGCGATCACCGGCACTCACCTGCGATCCGGTGGCCAGATGTGGCTGGATGGTCAAGAGGTCGGTATGGAGCCCGCCCATGTGCTGGCGCGCGCCGGAATTGCCTCGGTGCCACAGGGCAGGGACATCTTTCCCCTGCTGACGGTGCGCGAGAACCTGGAAACCGGCTTTGCCTGCCTGCCGCGCGACCAGCACCAGATCCCCGATCACATCTTTGATCTGTTCCCGGTGCTGCGCGACATGATCACCCGTCGTGGCGGTGATCTGTCCGGCGGCCAGCAGCAGCAACTGGCCATTGCCCGCGCCCTGATCACCCAGCCGAAACTATTGATCCTGGACGAACCCACCGAAGGCATTCAGCCCAATATCATCCAGCAGATCGGCGAGGTCATCCGTATGCTGCGTGATCAGGGCGATATGGCGATCATCCTGGTCGAGCAGTTCTTTGASYWKRMCKMTSSKSTYRMSRAMYMATSCRKCRKGMWRSKYYSSRRCNAGMTCWWTCYSGAGGGAGCCAAGGAAACCCTGTCGCGGGAAACGCTGCTCGAGGGGGTCTCGGTCTAAAAACGCGCTTTCTCTTTATTGTTAACCATGCAACCATCGCGATATGAAAACCCAACTCAAAACCCCCGCTGGCGACCCGGTCTCACGCTTTTGCTTTGGCACCATGCAATTTGGTGGTAAGGCCGATGCCTCTGCCAGCCAGGCGCTGTATGACGCCAGCCGCGCCGCTGGCATCAACTTCTTTGACACGGCCGATGTCTATACCCACGGCACTTCCGAGACGTTACTGGGGGGCTTTGCAAAGAATGAACGCGACAGCCTGATCATCGCCACCAAGGTCGGCGCTGCGGGCGGTGCCAGCCGTGACAATATCCTGACCCGGTTTGATGGGTGCCGCAGCCGCTTGGGTATGGATTTTGTTGATATCCTGTACCTGCACCGCTGGGATGATGAGACCCCGCTGGAGGAAAGCTTTGAAACCCTGGCCGAGCTGCAGCAATCCGGCAAAATCGGTGCCATCGGGGTGTCCAACTATTCTGCCTGGCAGATCATGAAAGCGCAGGCGGTTGCCGCGTCTTTTGCGACAAACATCAGCATCCTGCAGCCGATGTATAGCCTGGTCAAACGTCAGGCCGAGGTTGAAATGCTGCCGATGGCCCTTAGCGAGGGCTTTGCGGTGGCGTCTTATTCCCCGCTTGGTGGCGGCTTGCTGACCGGTAAATACGCAGGTGGGGATGGCGGGCGACTGGTCGATGATAGCATGTACAAGGCGCGTTATGGCGTCGATTGGATGCATCAGGCGGCCCAAGCGCTGTCAGCGCTGGCCAAGGATCACAATGTTGACCCGGCGACATTGGCGGTGGCTTGGGTGGCGTCGAACCCGGCGATCACCTCACCCATCATCAGCGCGCGGTCGGTGGACCAACTGGCCCCATCATTGGCGGCGCTTGATCTTGATCTCAGCGACGAGCTTAAGGCTCAGCTTACAGCGCTGACCCCAACCCCAGCCCCGGCAACGGACCGTTTGGAAGAGGCCTAAGGCGAGCGGGCTGATTTCAGGTCAGCCCGTCCCAGATCAACTTGGCTCCGGTGCAGGTGAGCAGCACATAGGTCAGTGCAAAGAACGCCTTCTCCGGGACCTTATGGTGCAGGTTGATGCCAATCCAGGCGCCAATCAGCGCAAAAGGCGCTAGTATCAGATCCAACTTTAGCGTTTCAAAGGTGAACAGCCCCAGAAACGCATAAGGGACGAATTTGGCGGTGTTTAGCACTCCGAACACCAGCACGGTTGAGGCCTGGTATTCCGTTTTGGTCATCCGCCGCCCTAGCATATAGACCGCTGCCGGAGGTCCACCGGCATGGCTGATGAAACTGGTGAACCCGGCCACCACCCCGGCCAGTGCCCCCGCCCATTCCGGCATCGGTGGGCGCTCGGCCAGGTGTTTGCGCATGGATGTCGACATCTGCCAGATCACAAATGCAACCGAGATCACTCCGATCATCACCCGCATGTCGTCGGCATCGACGGATCGGTATAACAAGGTCCCCAGCGCCACACCGGGCAGGCCTCCGGCCAGCAATAACAGCGAATCCCGCAGCTTCCACCGGCCCCAATAGGGTTTCAGCGAGGCCAGGTCGACAAGCATCAGCAGCGGCAACATCAGCGCCAGTGCAAAGCCGGGTTCCAGAACAATCGCCAGAATACCCGACGAGGCAAAGGCCGCGCCTGATCCAAATCCGGCTTTGCTGATACCTGCAAACATCACTGCGGGAATCGCAAAGACGAAGAAATAGCCTGTCATGTCTATCAAAAATCTGCCCGCCCATGATCTAATATGCTAGTGTTTTAGCGCTATCAGTTGGTGGCTTGCAAGCGGGCAGAGGAGAGCGATCATTCCCAGTGGTTCGTCACACTCCGAGATAGCGATGAATTTTACCCGGGTCAGCGCGCAGCTCAGAGGCATCGAGCGTTTCAAGGTTTTGTCCGTGCTCGATAAAGGCCACCTTGTTGGCAATCGACAAAACAGCATCCACCCGCTGTTCCACCAGAATGACCGCCACGCCTTCGTCGCGCATACGCACCACAACCTGTCGGATCTGCTCGATCATCGACGGCTGCAAACCCTCGGTCGGCTCATCCAGCAGCAGCACCCGAGGCCGCAAACACAGCGCACGGGCGGTGGCCAGCATTTGCTGCTCGCCGCCGGACAGAGTGCTGGCCTGTTGCTGCAATCGTTCGCGCAGACGGGGGAAGATGTCCAACACCCACTCGCGGGTGTCCTCATCCGATTTGCAGGTCATCATGCCCATTTCGATATTCTCAGCTACGGTCAGCTCGGCAAACAACCGTCGCCCCTGCGGCACATAGCCAACCCGCCGGGTGGGGATTTTGTGCGCGGGCAGGGCGCTGATTTCCTCGCCATCCAGATGGATACTACCCGACATCAGTGGCAGCAGCCCCATGATTGACTTCATGATTGTGGTCTTGCCGGCGCCATTGCGGCCCAGAATACACAGAATCTCGCCGGGCTTGGCGGTGAGCGTCACGCCAAACAGGGCTTGCACACGGCCATAGGCAACCTGGATATCATTGATTTCAAGCATTGGTGGTGGTCCCCAAATAAGCCGCCTGCACCGCCTCGTTGGCGTGGATCTCTTCGGGGGTGCCAGCGGCCAGGATCTCGCCGTAGTTCAGCACCGTGATATAGGCGGCTGTCTTCATCACCACATCCATATTGTGTTCGATCAGCAGAATGGTGGTTTCACCAGCCAGCGAGTTGATCAGGTCGATGAAGTTGGCAACCTCAGAATCCGCCAGGCCCTGGGTGGGTTCATCCAGAATGAACAATCGGGGATCCTGCGCCAGACCCATTGCAATCTCCAGCAGGCGCTGATGACCATAGCTCAGGTCGCCGGCAAGCTGATCCGCTCGATCGGTCAGCCCAACCCGCGACAATACATCTGCAACCTTGGCATCCACCGCTTCAGCATCGGATCCCAACCTACGGCGCGCCGCCAAAGCCACGTTTTCATGCAGCGACAAGCCACCAAACACCGAGGTGATCTGAAAGGTATAGGCCATGCCCAGCGAGATCCGCTTATGTGCGGGCAGGGCGTTGATGTTTTGGCCCTCAAAGAACACATCGCCACTGGTGGCCGGAATGCGGCCACAGAGCATGCCAACAAAGGTTGATTTGCCCGCACCGTTGGGGCCGATCAGCGCCATGGTTTTGCCCTTGGGCAGGGCAAAGTCGATGTCTGTATTGGCCTTGATGCCGCCATAGACCTTGGTCAACCCCTTGGTGGACAGGATATTCACGGCATCCATTTGAATACTCGCTTTCTAAGTTCGCCTGCCAGCCCTTGCGGTGCAAACATGGTCAGCAACACCAGCACCACGCCGGCAATCAGCATATAGGCCGAGGTGATCGAGCTGCTGAGGTCAATGAGATAGAACATGAAGATAACGCCGATCAGCGGCCCAATGGTGGTGCCCGCACCRCCCAGCAACACCCAGAGCAGCGGAAARATSGAATACTGYACGGTGGCRAARGTCGCSCCGGCRTAGCCAAACAACAGCGCATARGCYGCSCCCGCCAGACCCGAKATGGTGCCGGAGATGATCACYGCYTTCAGCTTRTGAGTKACRGTRTTRTAGCCCAGCATCCGSGCSCGTTCCTCGTTCTCGCGGATCGCRATCAGGGTGCGGCCAAACGGCGATTGCACCAGATGCGCCACCGCCAGAAAGCAGATTGAAAACAGCGTCAGCGCCGCGAAATAGCGCCCGGTATCGCTGCTCAGGTCAACGCCAAACATAACCCGGTCGGCCTGTTGGATCACAAAGCCTTCGTCGCCGCGGGTGTATTTCCCGAAATAGAGGATGGTCAGGTATCCAGCCTGGGCGAACATCAAGGTGACGATCATAAAGGCAACACCAGTGGTGCGCAGCGCCAGAAAGCCAATCACTGCCGAAACCACCAGAGCGCTTGCTAACCCCATGATCAGCGCCGGGGCGGCGGTGAGATCAAAGATCWCCATCGACAGTCCCAACCCGTACATGCCTGCGGCAAAGAACAGCGCATGGCCAAGGCTCAGCAGCCCGGTGTAGCCGAACAGAAAGTTATAACCGATGGCATAGACTGCCAGCACCATGATGCGCGACAGGTTGCCAACGTGATAGGTGGGCAGGATGAAAAACGCTGCCGCAAGCAGGGCAATTGTGCCCAGATGCAGCAGGTTAGAACGTTGAGCATTGGTCACTAGGTCGATCTCCCCAGCAACCCTTGTGGGCGGAATACCAGCACCATGGCCACCACCAGCGTGGCGATGATCTTGGCCAGGGTTGGCGAGAAGAACACCGAGATGAGGCCATCACTCATGCCAATCAGAATGGCGGCGATGATGGTGCCCGGCAGGCTGCCAAGGCCACCAATGATCACGGTGATGAACGCCAGTAGCAGGGGGTCGTGCCCCATCAGATAATGCRCCTGCTGGATTGGTACCACCAGCACCGCGCCAACGGCAGCCAGTCCGGCACCCAGTCCAAACACCCACATATAGACCCGATCAACCGGCACTCCAAAGGCCTGCGCGGTTTCGCTGTCCAGCTGGGTGGCGCGCATGATCAAGCCGATCTTGCTGCGGGTGATTACCAGCCACAGGGTGGTCAGGATGGCTACGGCGGCGACGATCACAAACAGCTTGTAGCTGGTGATGCTCAGCCCCCAGGGCCAGAACATCGCGAATCCGTTTTCGCCGTATTCAAACCAGGGCAGGGCCAGGCGGGTGTTGAATGGCGGCTGCACCGGACGGGCGTCGGGGCCAAAGGTCATCAGCGTGGTTTGCTGGATGATATACATCAGACCAATTGTGGCGACGATTGTGCGGTCCGGGTCATAGTTGATCTTTTGCAGGATCAGCTTGTCTGCAGTGGCGGCCAGCAGCCCAACCACCAGCGGCGCAATTCCCAGCGCCAGAACAAAACCAATCGCAGGATGACCACCAATCAACGAGGTCACCCACCAGGCGATCACTGCGCCCAGCATATAGAATTCGCCATGTGCCACATTGACGACGCGCATGACGCCAAAAACAATGCTCAGCCCCATGGCGGTCAGGGCCAGGATTGCCGCCGTAACAGCGCCCTCAAGCGAGGCCAGAAGTAAGTGAGGACCAAAGTCCATGAGTTATAACCTCGGTTTAAAGAGTTGTAATGCCTGGCCGATAGGCCAAGCCGCGCCTCCCCAAGGTTAGGCKYKKSMMKAYYYYKYSCWRRCTRWMYWAKKYYTTAGAAAGACTGAGTGGTGTAATCCACCTCGTCCTCATACAGCCCATCCTCGATCGAGGTTGTGTGCTCGACCACCAGCTTGCCACCCGAAACCTTCGAGATGTACTGATGCCCGAATGTCTGGTGGGTCTTGCCGTTGAACCGTTTGGCCCCCTGCGGATGATCATCCGACAGCGGCATGTCCGACATGTCCTCGACAGCCTCGATCAGCTTCTGGCGATCCGCCGGTCCCTGATAGTTGGCAGTTTCCATGCCGCGTTTGATRATGTTSAGRGTCTCCCAGCAMCCRAACATRTGCGARTAGGTCGACACATCCTGCGCATCCTCTAGCGAGGCGCCATTGTCATCGACGCCAACTGCGGCGCGATAGGCYTTGTCRTGGCTGSWCTGRTCRGCCTGCGCATTGCGCGGGTTGCCCTCCCAGAAATAGGTGTCTTCCAGGAATTCCAACCCGGGGCTTTTGATGTCCACAGCTTCCAGGCTGTCGATAAAGCCAAAGATCTCGGGACGGCTGGGACCAAAGAATTCGCCCAGTTCTTTCACAAATGTCAGAACAGCCGGACCAACCATCACGTGATAGATCACTTCGGTTTCACGCGGAATGCGCGGGAAATACTTGGTGAACGATGTCTCGGTTGGTGGAATGGCAATCGCCTCAACCACTTCTCCGCCCTGCGCTTCGATCGCGGCGGTAAAGAAATCGCGGTGATCATGGCCAAAGGCAAAATCGGGGAAGATCATGGTGACCTTCTTGCCCAGATTGTYGGCCACAAACGGCGCCATCGCCTGMACCTGRCTTTTCACRTCKGTGATGCCSGGCTGCARSGTGTAGCGGTTYARCTTGCCGCTGGCGACGTGGTGACCYTCGGARACCACAAAATASGGCAGTTTCARYTCACCSGCGCGTGGGGCYGAKCCATAGACAACATGGCTGAACAGCGTACCAAAKGCGATGTCACATTCGTGCTGKGTWGCRAATTTCTCRAKAACYTCGGCGCCGCGCTTGGGGTCGGTGCCATCGTCYTCGGYGACMAKYTCMACCGGRCGRCCRTTGATGCCRCCCATATCGTTGATGCGTTTCACCGCRGCYWCRGTKGTGCGGTTRTACCAGCGRCCATAGGCRGCRCCRATGCCGGTGCGGTGCACCTGAAAGCCSAWYTTGATCGGAGCCGAGCTYTGCGCCTGGGCAAAGCCGSTCARWCCGGGYARRRCACTGGTTGCTGCAATAGCGCCAGTACCGGCGGCCAGTGTTTTTAGCACTCCGCGGCGCGTAAATTTGGATTCGGGTTTAGTTACCATTGTTTTCACCTCCCATAGACGCACCACTAATCTGGGCGCATTGCCTGTATCTTGTGTGTATACAAATGACTTGTCCAGTGATTTTTCCAAAGGACGAGGGGGTTAGGGTTGTTACATCCCGCGCGGCGTTGCCAGCAGCCATAAGCCAAAGACCGTGTAGAGGATCATAAAGATCGCCAGGGGGATTTGGCTGATCAGGGTCTGCCGTTTCGTTTTGTACAGTCTGGCGGCGATACAATGCGCGATCAGAACCGAGATCACATGTGACACCACTACAGCAGCGGCCTGAATGAAAAACACCACCTGAACGCTGTCTTTTGTCTTTAGGAACCCTGTCGTTACCTGCGTCTTGGCCAGTCCTAGATAATTCGCGCCACTGGTCAAGGGATCGCTCAGCGCCAGCAGGGCGTATTGGCCGTTGACCAGCAAATAGATGAAAAAATGCGCAAAGTGATAGCCAAGCGCAATTGGAATGATCGACAGGGAAAACCAGCAAAACGCGGTGGTGAAGGGGACCCGGTCATTTGGCGCGAGGCTGCTATTTGCGGCGCGGGTGCCGATATAGGTGACCGCAGCAAAGACAAAAACCAACAGCGCGTTCAGGGCCAATAGCCCATAGACGGACTGCCAAAAGATGGCGGACTTTCCCGGAAACATCAGCGGGTTCACCCCGATTTTTGCCAGCCACCAAAAACTCTCTTTCAGCCCGTCAAAACTGCCAACCCCCAGCAGGGTAAGGCAAAATACCGCCAGGCTGACGCTTGGCATGCTCATCGAGAAAATCGACCATCCAGGCAGGCCGATGCGCAGTTTAGGCACCCAGCGAACCGGTGAAACCGATGCAACCAGCCGAAACAGGATGGTGAAAGGCTCGCAGCGCGACAGCCAGATCTTGTTGCCAAACAGCACCATCCCGACAAAGGTAAACAGCCAGTATCCCAGCACAAATTTGGTCAGCCGCGCCGGATCATCCGGGGCAGGATCGGCAATTTCAAAGACGCCAAACGCCAGAAACACCAACACCGCAATCCAGTGACCAAATGCCTTGGGCAGCTTCAGGTAGGGTGGCGCGAATTGATAGCCGATCAGCACATGGTACAGCCCGGTCCAGGGGTTCAACAGGCTCCACAGGTTGCCCAACACCCCATGCGCCAGCACCAGCCCGACCCACCAAATCGCCCAGATGGTCAGCGAAAACAGGTTGTTCAGGGGGTCGTGGGTGCCAAAGGCACCAATTGCACTGATTGCAAACAGAAAGCTCATCGAGGCAAAGCTGGTTACAAGCGGGACAGAGTCGGGCAACCTGATCTGCAACAGCGACAGCGGTTTGAACGCCGCCAGCAATCTTTTCTCGGACAGAAATGCGACGCCCAGAATGGATGCCGCAACGGCCACACATCCGGCGATGATATACAGATCGGTTGGCAGCAACAAAACCAAAGCCTGCTCGGAGGCATGTGCCTGAGCGGGCCGGGATTGCAACACCCAGCTRAGGATGCCTGCGATCAATACTACGAGATAGGAGGGTGAGATGGGTCTGAACCTTGGAAATTAAATAAGTGATGTGCGTGACAGTCTTATAGTCAGGCCGGTTGAAAGCTGTACAGCGTCTTGCTCGCTGTTTCTGAAATCTTACGGGCTTGACGCTCCAAACAAATACATTAGCATACTAACAAATAAATCACACCGTGGAGGCCCCGGCCATGACCAAGAAACTTGTCGTTAAAAACATTGGCATGATRCTGTCTGGCAAGATGGAGCAGCCGATACTCGACGGCGATTGCCTGATTGCCATTGATGGTAAGATCCATGAATGGGGCTATGAAAAAGATCTCGACACCGAGGAGGCCACCACGGTTATTGACGCTCATGGCGTGACCCTGGCGCCGGGCTTGATCGACAGCCACATTCACCCGGTGGTGGGGGATTATACCCCGCGCCAGCAACAGATGAACTGGATCGATTCGACCCTGCACGGCGGTGTCACCACCCTGATTTCGGCAGGTGAGGTGCATATGCCGGGCCGCCCCAGGGATATTGTCGGGCTCAAGGCGATGGCGATTGCGGCGCAGCGCTGGTATGAAAATTTCCGCCCCTCGGGGATGAAGGTTCATGCAGGTGCTCCGGTGATTGAACACGGCATGGTTGAGCAAGATTTCAAGGATCTGGCCGATGCCGGTGTCACCCTGCTGGGTGAGGTTGGTCTGGGCACCGTCAAGGATGGCAAGACCGCCAAACAGATGGTGGATTGGGCGCGCAAATACGGCATTCAATCAACGATTCACACCGGCGGCCCATCGATCCCCGGCTCGGGTCTGATCGACGCGGATATGGTGCTGGAAACCGGCACCGATATCATTGGCCACATCAACGGTGGCCATACTGCACTGCCGGATGATCAAATCATGTGCCTGTGTGAAGGTTGCACGGCGGGTCTGGAAATCGTCCACAACGGCAACGAGCGCGCGGCGCTGTTGACGCTGAACACCGCCCGCGAGTTGAAGGTGATGGACCGCATCATTCTGGGCACCGATGGGCCTGCCGGATCTGGGGTGCAACCGCTGGGAATCTTACGCATGGTGGCGATGCTGTCGTCCTTGGGCGATGTCCCAGCCGAGATCGCCTTTTGCTTTGCCAACGGCAATACCTCGCGCCAGCGTGAATTGGATACCGGGCTGATTGAGCAGGGGTATTGCGCCGATTTTGTGCTGATGGATCAGGCSCAGCACGCGCCGGGTAAAACGATGYTSGAGTCYGTTCAGCTGGGCAATYTRCCCGGTGTGGGCATGACCATCATCGACGGTGTGGTCTGCAGTGAACGCAGTCGCAATACTCCGCCAGCAACGCGACTGCCCGAGGTCCTTACCAAGTCGTAATAAGGTCAGGCGCTACCCGGCCTATCGGCCGGGTAGAAGACCGATATAGTGTTTCCAGGTTTTCTAAGTCAGCTTGCGCAGCAGCGTCAGAAAYTTGCGTTGTTCTGCGGCAGTGAGCGGCGMAAATGTCTCGGCGGTGATCTTACGCGCAACCGGGAACATGTCTTCCACCAGCTGCTGTCCCTGCGGCGATAGTGAAATCAGACTGCGCCGCTTGTCATTCGGGTCGGCCTCGACCGTCGCGTAACCCTTTTGGCGCAACCGATCCACCACACCTTTGATGGTGGCAACATCCATCGATGCAAGCCGCCCCAAGTGGTTCTGCGAGCATTTTCCCTGTTCATGCAGGCGCACCAGCGCGGCGAACTGAGTGGCCGTCAGCCCCTGCAGGGCATGGGTTTGATAGATCGCCGCGTGTTTCTGGCTGGCCAGGCGCATAATATAGCCAACCTGATCGTCCAGAATGTAACTGTCTTGCGCATCAGTCTTGGTTTCACCCATGGTCACTCATCTCACTCACGTTTTATTCGTGGTATAATGAAAAATGCCGACGAGCAATGTCGATCACGAGAAGCTTTGAGCGGCTAAGCCCCTCGCTCCCCGTGATCCAGATAGCGCTAAGCTACCGTAATCCGTCCTTGCCCACAGCATCATCGTTGGTCAGACCGCCAACACGGGGCAGCGGGCGGCCACTGTCGGTCACCGCCACGGCCACCATGATTTCATTGGCACGCGGCGCATCGTTCAGGCGCACCTCGATGCCATCAAAATGGCTGCGCACATAGGCGGCGTCTTTGTGGCCCAGCGGTACATCCAGCACCTGACCGGGGCTGCCCATCTTCTTTGAGGAGGCCACCAAAGCGGCGCCTTTTTCAACAGCCTCACGCAGGGGCGCCCCCATTTTGGGATGCAGGATGGCCGCCGCATGTTCCAGCTCGCCGTTCWCGCCAACCATCGCTGATTTGCCATAGCTTTCGGCCTGCTCCGGGGTGATGCCCAAGGCCGCCACACATTTGGCCCCCAGCAATCCGCCCAGCTCGGCGCCGATCTCCATCAGACCAGACAGATCCTCGTGATACTGCCCGGCAAAGGGGTTCTCAATCACTGCCACCGCCACCGCCTTGCGGGTGGGTGGGTTGATCACCCGGCCAATCTCGGAATGGATCTCTTCGACATTCACCGCAATCTTGCGAATTTGAGCCTTCATCGCAAACCATCCTCTCCTTTGATATCCCAGGCTTCCAGCCCGCCGGAGCGGGAATGGACGCGGGCACCCGTTGTCATCACCAATGCAAAGGCCAGCTCGCCCGCGCGGGGCGCGTCGTTGCAGCCGACCTCCATTGAATCGAAATGGCTGCGCACATAAGCGGCGTTGATATGGGTGATCGGCACGTCCAACCGCGCGCCAACGCCGCCGACCTTTTTCGACGAGGGTACAATGGCGTTGGCAGTGCCCAGCAGCTGGCGCATGGCATAACCACCCGGCGCATGCCACAGCGCGCCATGCTCCAGCTCGCCGCCTTCGCCGATCAGCGATCCCTTGCCGTAGCCCTCGATCTTATCCGCGCCGCCCAGCATGTCGAGCAACCGCTCAGCCATCTGCACACCCAGTGGTTTCAGATCCTCCATGAAGCCTTGGATCTCGGGCTCATAACGACCTGCAAACGGGTTTTTGATGATGGCCAGCATCGACCCACGCAGCAAAGGTGTCTCGGCAACGGGGCCGCCTTCGTGAAAGATTTCTTCGCGCGATGAGACGATTTTTCGGATGATTAATTCAGGCATGTAAAAGTGTCCTGTGAGGGGAGGTGAATCCGGTTTGGCCAACCAGCGTGCTTTCACCCTGCAAAAACAGGGCTGCGGCGATGATATGGCCTGAGTGTTGCATGTCCAGGGCTCGGTGATATCCGGCCTGCAATGCACAATGGGTTTTAGCTAGGGTAAGCGGCTCGCAATGTGTCACCACAAGCTGCTCGCCCAGATCGCTGTCGCTTTGCAACTGGTCCGCAGCGCGGCGGTGAATGCCGGTATGGCCGGGCAGGTCCACCGCATTGGCGATCAGGGTGGCGGCGGCATCCGCCTGAGCGGCGCTGCGGGCTAGGACCGTGACACTGTCGGCAATGCCCAGTGACAGGCTGCGACCATGCCGACCCGAGGTGGCAATGCCGCTGATCCCGTCTGCGTGGCTGATCTCAATGCGGCCAAGATCTTGGCCCTGATGATCCATCATTGCGGTGGCAAAGCTTTGACCGGGGCTGAGGTGCAGGGCGATATCGCCGCCGTTATTGACATAGGCGCGCTGCAGCGGTGTGGCGGCACACATCGCGGCCAGGATGGTGTCGGCTACGGCCCCGGCAACTGCCGCCATAGGGGTAATAAACTTGGCGCAATGGGGTCGCGTGGCCTGATCCATGCGCTGGGCAATTGCGCCACGCGGCAGTGATGAGCCCAGCTTAAGTTGCGACCGCAACAGCGGTAGTTCCTTCACCWACTCGTCCAGCACGGTTTCAAACCGCGCTTGGGCGGCGGTAAAGGCAGTGTCGCGATCTCCATCGGCCCCAATCACCAGATCAATCGGCCCGTGTTGCAGATGCAACCGGGTGCCGCAGGGCAATAGGGTGGCCAGTGGCGCCATCAGCGGCGCTCCCGTGCCCAGCGATAGTTGGTGTGATCCATCGGGTCGGGTTGGTTGCCGATCTGAGCCACTTTGCGGGTCTCGACCGAGACAATTTCAGACACCTTTTTGATCTCGCTCATATGACCGCCAAGCGTGGCGTAATCGCTCACCCGCATGGTGAACTCAATCGGCGCAACCAGCGCCGGCGTGGGCACATAGCCAAACGAGCCGGTGGGCATGTCCAAAACGTCCACCATCACGGTGATACCACCACCGGGCCAGACATAGGTTTCAGCGCCGCCACAGGACACAAAGGTCAGCGAGTCCTTCACCGATCGGGTCAGCCGCACCGGGTTTTCCGTCACACCGGCGCGCAGACTGCCGCCAGCGCCGCCCATGAACAGCACCGAACAGACCGAGGGTTCGCAGTTCTCGGCAATCAAATCCGCCGAGGCCTTGAGACGGTCAGGGATCTCAGCCGCTTGTGGCACCAGATCTGCGTCCAGCACAAAATAGGCATATTGCTCGCCGGTGGTGGAGACCATCAGCAGGCTCAACCCCTCCCAGGCGATTTTTGGATTGAACGGACCCAGGATGGTCAGCGGATCCTCAATATCGGTGCCGCCCCAGCCAGTGCCCGGCTTGGCCACCTGAAAATAGCGGCCCGGAGTGGATTTTCGGCCCTTGATCTTGATGCCGGTTGGCGCCACATCCAGTATCTTGCCGGTCTGGTGCTCGGACAATACGCCGGTGATATGGTCATCAACCACCACCACCTCGTCCACATGGCCGACCCATTGCTTGGGGAACATGCCAATGGTGGCCGAGCCACAGCCCACCCGCATCAGCTTCTCTTCCATGCCATTGACCACCGGCGGCTTGCCCGCCTCGACCACCACGGTTGTGGTGTGATCCTCGTCGCCGATCTCCATCTCAACCGCTTCACGGTTGCACAGACGCAGCAGCGCATCACAGGTCACCCGGCCCTCTTTCTTGCTGCCGCCAGTCAGGTGTTCAACGCCACCCAGCGACAACATCTTAGAGCCGTATTCGCTGGTCATCACATGGCCGATTGGCTCACCATTGACCCGCACCACGTCGCATTCGTGGCCAAGGTGACGATCAGTGTCGATCTTCACCTTCACGCCGCAATAGGAAAAGATGCCCTCGGTCACCACGGTGACCATATCGACGCCGTCGATTTCCTGACTAACAATGAACGGCGCCGGTTTGTAGTCGGGATAGGTGGTGCCAGCGCCGACGGCAGTGACAAAGGGGCGGTTGCCCTGGACAATGTCGCCATTCCAATCGTCAGCGTCGGTGTCTTTCAAGAACGGCACCAGCTTGTGACTGGTGTTCTCGATAATGGTCAGCGGATCAAGCCGCACCAGATCGCCACCGTGGTTGGCATAGCGGTCACAGGCGCCGATTTTGCCATCAGCGATGAAACACATCACCGGGCAGGCATCGCAGCGGATTTTCTCGGGGGCCACTCGGTCAGTTGCCATGTGTAAGGTCCTTGATTGCAGCACGGACGCGCGCAGGTGTGGCGGGGACTTGGGTCAGCCGCGCACCGGTGGCGTCTTTAATCGCGTTGAGAATGGCCGGAGCGGTGGGGATCAGCACATGCTCCCCCAATCCCTTGGCGCCGTAAGGGCCGTGGGCGTCTGGCACCTCGATAATGAGGGTTTCAATTGGGGGAATATCGCCCATGGTTGGGATCAGATAATCGTGCAGGTTTTCGGTGCGTCCGGGGATGTATTCCTCCATCAGCGCCATGCCTAGCCCTTGGGCAATGCCGCCCTGAACCTGACCCTCGACCAGCATCGGGTTGATCGCCTTACCAACATCATGCGCCGCGACAAATTTGATCGGAGTCACCGTGCCCAGTGCGGTGTCGACCTCGACCACCACCAGCTGCGCGGTATAGCCGAACTGCGCATAAGGTACGCCCTGACCGTTTTCATCCAGCGGTTTGGTCGGCGGGTCATAGGTTTCCTGCGACCGCAGCACATATCCCTCATCGTCTTGCGGCAGCGCGCCCAGCTCGATGATGTGTTCCGAGGCGCCGTCGGTGACGCGAATGACACCCTCGCCAATTTCCAACTTGGCCGTGGCACTGGCATTGACCCGCTTCAGAATATCCGCCCGCATCGCCTCGCCAGACAGGCGCGCCGCATTGCCGGACACATAGGTCTGACGCGAGGCAGAGGTTTTGCCAGCATCCGGGGTGACGTCAGTATCCGCCCCAACCAATTGCAGCTGATGCACGGAAATGCCCAGGGCAGTGGCGAATACCTGTGAAATGACCGTATTGGCGCCCTGACCAATGTCCATCGCGCCCTGATGCAGCACCAAGGTGCCATCGCAACGGATCCCCGCCTTGATGGTCGAGGGGTTGGGCAGTGAGGTATTGCCGCAGCCATACCAGCCCGCCGCGATCCCAACGCCGCGCTTGTGCACGGTAACAACCTTGTTAAAGGCGCGCACCGCCCTGCGTTCACGATTCCAGGCCGGGCGCAGGGCCTCTAGGCAGGCTTTGATGCCAACCCCCTGTTCAAACACCTGACCACAAACCGTGGGCATGTTGTCCTCCAGTGCATTGAGCAGGCGAAACTCCAGCCGGTCGATACCCAGCTTATCAGCCAGCTCGTCAAACAGGCTTTCCTGCGCAATTGCGGATTGCGGCACCCCAAACCCCCGGAACGCACCGGAAGGTGGGTTATGGGTGTGAATGGCCCTAGCCTCGGCCCGGTAGTTTGGAATGCGATAGGGGCCGGAAGCATGCACCGGCACCCGGTTGGACACGGTTGGCCCCCAACTGGCATAAGCGCCGGTGTTGAAATCGCCGGAGAAATCAAACCCGGTGATGCGCCCGTCGTGGGTGGCACCAATTTTCAGCAAAATGTCCGAGGGGTGACGTTTGGTGGTCGATTGCATGGATTCAGTGCGCGAATAGGTGATCCGCACCGGCTTACCGGTCTTCAGGGCCGCCAGCGCCAGATAAGGCTGCACCGACAGATCCAGTTTGGAGCCAAAGCCGCCGCCAACGCCGGTGGGCACAATGCGGATGTCCTTGCGGTCGATGCCCAGAATAATTTCCAGCGCGTCAAGATCCATCACTGGCGCCTGGGTGCAGGCGTGCACCTCAACCCGGCCATTGATGACCTCGGCATAGCCCGCCTCGGGTTCGATATAGGCGTGTTCCACAAAACCAGTCTGAAACCGCCCCTCGACCCAGACATCCGCCGATGCAAGCGCCTGTTCAGCGTCGCCCTGTTTGACAAAGCCAGCACACATCAGGTTGTTGTCACGTCCCGGATGTAGTTGCGGGGCGTTTTTGGATTGGGCCTCAGTAACACTTTGGACGCTGGGCAATTCGCTCCATTTGACCGGGAAACTGGTCACATCAAAGTCGACCATCGCATCGGCCTGGCCAACAACAGCCGCCACCGCTTCACCGCGAAACCGGGTTTCGCTCTCGGCAAAAACCGGTTGATCGGCAAAGGCCGGGATGACGCCAAACAGGTTCTTACCGGCGATGTCAGCAGGGGTCAGGACCGCTTCGATGCCCGGGGTCTGGGCTTGCCACTGGGCAATATCGCCAAAAGTGAACCCCGCGCGGGCAAAGGGAGAGCGGATCACCCGCAACACCAGCGCATCAGCTGGCGCCACATCATCCCCGAAGGTTTCCGAGCCGTTGACCTTATTCACCCCGTCCAACCGGCGGATGGGGGAGCCAACGGTTCCGTCGTGTTGTTCACTGGGGGGGGAGGCATTGGCTGTCACCACCGCATCAATGATCTTGCGATAACCAGTGCAGCGGCACAGCACGCCACCCAAAGCATCCTTGACCTGATCACTGCTGGGGGCAGGGGTCTGGCGCAACAATGCCACCGCTGAAACCATCATGCCCGGCGTACAAATCCCACATTGCGCGGCGCCATGATCCTGAAAACTCTCGGCCAGGCGCAAAGCGTCCACATCCGTTTGGATCATTCCGCCCAGGGTTTCGACGTGGCGCCCGGCGGCCTGATGGGTTGCGGTCAGACAGGCACAAACTGGCGCGCCGTCGATCAGCACGGTGCAGGCGCCGCAATCGCCGGCATCACAGCCAATTTTGACATCCCGCTGCCCCAGCGCCTCGCGCAGGGTATGGGACAGGCGCTCCCCGACCCGGGGGTGGACGCTGACATTTTGGTCGTTCAACAGGAATTTGGTCATCGTTTGTGCAACTTGCTTATCCATCGGTGTCGGCTGCCTTGTGAATGGCTCGGGTAATTTGTTCGGCGACGGCTTCAATCCGGTAGGCCGCATCGGCGCGGATGTCCGAGATTGGCGACAAAGGCGCGAGGTGCTGATCGGAAATCATCAGCTGACGCGGGTTTTGGCCAATCAGGGCTTCTTCCAAGGCAATAAGCCTTTTGGCAACCGGCGAGCAGGCACCAACAGCGACCCGGGCAAAATCAATCCGCCCCGCAGCGTCACAGCCAATCACCACCGCCACCATGGTGATGGAAATCACCAGATATTTGCGGCTGCCCAGCTTCTCAAAGGCGGCACAGCTGTGGGCGGGTAGTCTGGGAATAAGGACGCCGGTCACCAGTTCACCGGGCTCCAGCTGGATCTGGCGGACGCCGGTTACAAAATCTTCAACAGGCAGGCGGCGTGTTCCGGTTGGCCCGGCCAGCTCGACCTCAGCCCCAAGGGTCAACAGCGGCGGCATGCCATCCGCCGCAGGCGAGGCGTTGCAGATATTGCCAACAATGGTCCCGGAATTCTGGATCTGTACGCTGCCCACTTCACGTGCCGCCGCCTGCAACCCGGCAAAGCAGGTCGGCAGATCGGCCTTTGCAATGTCACTCCAGCGCACCGCAGCGCCAATGCGCAACCCGTCGTCGGTCCAGCCAAACCCTGCCAGCTCGTCGATGCGGGTGACGTCCAACAGGCTCTGCTGCAAGGGCGCCGGGGCACGGGTCGGAAAGAAATCCGTGCCGCCTGCGATAATCTTCAAATTTTCAGAGGCCATCAGGGCAAGCGCGTCATTCAGCGATGTTGGGGCAAAATAATCCACAAATCCTCCTCCTCAGGGCTTCGCAATTTTTGTTCGTATGCAAATGGTATTGTGTGGCATCAAACCTTGTCAACGGAAATCCATTTCCGGCCCCGCCAAAGCGGTGGATTTTGGGCCGGGCAAGCCGCTGAAGTAGGTCAGAGGGGGTCAGGTTTGGCTTGCTGCCGCAGCGGTTTTTATTGGCAGCAGTTAGGGGGTGAAAATGCTGCGCCAGGCCTTGGTGGCAGCGGCCAGATGTTGGGATGGCAGAGCGATCAGCAAGGTCTCGGCATGGTCCCAAGSCACAATGACCTGAATGTCGCTGGACAAGGAAAGCACCATACATGAAGGTGTTTTATCCGGCATTCGCAACGCATAGCCGCGCATTTGTTTGGCGGATTTGTCGGTGTCGCCCAGCGCCGCAAGCTGCTGAACCAATTGGTCGGGGCCCGCGCTTGCACCCTGATCGGCCTGCTCATTTTGCAAGACCCAGGCGTTGGCATCCGCGCTGATCAGGGCAAGGAAGCTTGTCAAATGGCTTTCGCCCTGCTGGGGTGCGAGAATTTCTGAAAGCTGTTTTGCCGAGCAGTTTTCAGTCTCCATGGTGATCTCACAGGCCCGGCGGCTGATCCGAAAGCCGGTATTTTGCGGCGAGGACGCCAGCAGGCGCAACCGCAGCGCATAGGTTTGGGCGATTGAGGTCTGATCGGTGTGGTTGTGATGCGGATCTTGGCTAAGTGCCTCAGCAAGGTCAAGCGATAGCAGTCTGCGATGGGAAATTGTCAGATCAGCAACGGCCTGTTGACCAAAAAACACGGTTAGTTGTCGGGGCAAAATGGTGGCATCAATTTCATGCAATACGGCCTGCATCAAATCTGCACGACCTTCCGCAGCATCTCGTTTTTCGGACGCCAGGCTTGACGGATTGGCCGATAATCGGACCAACGCGTCCCTCAGCGCGCGTGTTGCATCCTTTGCTGGAAGTGTGGTTTTTGCGGTTGAACGCGACATCATGCCCCCCTGCAAAGGTCGATCAGCAATTGTTTTGCCGGGGCCACCAGGTCTCTGGCGGCTTGTTCACTGTCACAGACGCAGAGAATTGCATCACTTGCCGCTGTCCGGTCAGCGTCCGGCGTGCGGATAAATATTCGGGTTTCCTGCACCGTGACCACCATCACTTCACCTGCGTTGTGTCCGCGCGGAGTATTCTGCTCCAAGAGCGCATCCTGCAGATAAAAGCCGTGATTGGCCTGCGCGCATAGTTGGTCGAGATATTCTTGCGGGTGTTGAACTGTTGAACTGCTGCGCAACACCAATTTGCTGCCAAGATCACCAAAGGCAACCAATGCGCATCCGGGCACCGCTTGGCGTATCGTTTCAAGTCGCTCTGCGATGTTCATCTCTGGCCCCCCGCGTTGGGCTGTGTCCAGCAGATTGATCACTGCCAAACCTACCAGTCAGGCGCCTAAAAACAGCGGCCTCAGTCATCCAGGGCATCCAATCTTGGTTGGCGTGCGTTGGGGCGCTGTCCGCGTCGTTCTGCCTTTACACGTAGGGGCATCACATAAGCGGCGCCCTCGGGATTCGCACCGAGATTGGCACTGGCCTTGGCGTCTTGGCTGGCTTGCTCGGCGGCATCGCGGATTTCACCAATGGCAAAAACTTCGGCCTGCATGATCTGTTCCGGTGAGCTGTCTGCCGGTGTGGGCCCGGTGGCGGCGCTGGGCACAGACGTGCCACCATGGGGCTGGTTGAGCAGAGTTTCGACCAGAAATTCGACCAGCTTATCGGCACCGCTGTTGCTCCAGGCCTCCACATCATCACCGGCTTCCAGCGCCTGACTGAGGGAAATCGGGAAAATGGAATCGAACAGAGATCCGGTTTCCTTGCCGACGCGGGCGATGACACGGGCGCGGTCGCGCTCAGACCGGAGTTTGTCGAAATGGGTGATCAGCAGGATATTGGGGCCAGTCACCCCACCTGCGATGCTCTCCCAGACTGCGGCTTCGGACTGACGCCAGGCCTGGGTTGCAGGGGTGCACCAGATTACCCCGTCCACCTCGGGCATCAGAGATTGCCAGATTCCGGATGGCATATTGGGGTCGGAAATGCCCGGCATGTCGATCAGATCGCACAGGGTCAGGGCATCGGAGGGAAAGAACAGCCGGATCATCGCCGTTGTCTCCATCGGAACCTCAGCCAGAGTCTCGGGGTCGATGGCGGTCTGGGTGCCGTCGGTCGAGACAACAAAGGCGGCCTCGTCGCCGTAGGAAATCCACACCGGAGGCAGCCGGGTTGCGGTCACCCGCGTGGGCAGGATCTGACGGCCGACCAACAGGTTGGTCAGAGTGCTTTTGCCAGCGCTGAATTCGCCCATAAGGGCAAGGCGTGGTTTGCGCTGCGGCGTAGTCGGCTGGCTGTCAGGACTGGGCATGGCTGTCTCCTGCGTCATGCGGTGTGTTTTTCAAGGGTTTTCAATGCCGTCGCAACTATGTCTTGCCGCTCCTGTTGGGATTGGCTGGAGAATAGCTGCTGAACATCGCGTCCCTGTCGGCTATGATCGGCGATCTCGGTAAAGATATCGCGCTGTTCGTCGAAAAAGACCTGTAATCTGGCGATGGTGCTGGCGCGGCAGTCGGCGGTCTGCACCTGCTTGAGTTGGGTCATGAAATCCTCGGTTTCACCGCAGATCAGCTTTTGAAAACTTTTCACAAAGGCCTTATAACCACGGGTGCGCCGCCACCATGAACTCCACCAGTTGTCATTGAAATCCAAAGCAATTGTCTGACCTAACGCCACTGGCGAGGCCACTGGCGGCACCTCGGGCACCGAGATCTGAATGCCTTCAACAGGTGGTCCAAAGCCGGTGTATAGCAATTCAGCCACCTCCTGCACCGCCCCTTCATACCGGGCCAAGGCCGCCGCCTGAACACGGCTCGCCATCACGGAATAGGCCGAGCGCAGCAGCAAGCGAAGTCCGGCAGGATCATACTCCCAGACGCAGTGTTCGCCCCAGGTTTCGAGGTGTTCAATCAGCGAATGGGTGGCCCGGCTGACAAAGGTCGCATGGGCGCGGTCGGCGCGGTCGCGGTAGGCATCGAACACCGCGTCGATGTCCTCTTCCAGCGCTTGCAGGTTTGACGCGGCAATCTGTTCGAACTTGGATTTGATGTCGTGCATACTCAGGCCCGAGGCCTGACCAACACCGTTGATCCTTACCGAATGGGCGGCCTGCTGGCCGGTGACCATGGTGATCGCCGAGCTGGCAACGCGGGCCAGTAACGGCTCGCCCAGATCCTTGACGATCCGGGTTGAGATCGAGCTGAGCAGGGCGGGCAGGCCGGACAGTTGCCAGGCCATATCCTGGGAAGATTGATCCGGATCGGTGGTTTTCAGCTGGGATTCTGCCCAGTTCAGCAAGGCGGCACTGCTGGCGTCCTGCATCTCTTCCAGCTCACCGGTCAGCACCTTGCCAGCCCAATAGGCGCTGCCAAAGATGATCTCGGCATCTTTGGGACCATGATGCGTTTCCAGGGTCTGGCGGATACTGGCCTCAATCTCGGGGATCTGTTTCTCGGGATCGGCCAATTCGTCGATCCGGTTCACAAAAATCACCACCTCACGCGATTTGAGGGTCGAGATCATCCGGATCAGCCCCATGTCCACCGAGGTCAGCGCCTGACCGGCGGACAGCACCACCACGCAGATGCGACTGTCGCGGATTGCTTGAATGGTCACCTGTTCGCGCATCATGAAGGTATCGTTCACACCGGGGGTATCGCGCAGGCACAGCGGAATAGGCACGGATTGGCTGTTCAGGTACAGATCCGCCGACCGGGTGATGTCGGCAAACCGGCCCTGATTGTCAGCGCCATCAAGGCCCTGTTCCAGATCAAAATCATCACCCAGACAGATGTAGCGTTCGATCAGGTTCTTGTCGAAATACTCATATTCATGGGTTTGCCCCATCAGCAATTCAAACTTGCGGCCCAGACGTTGGCGTGACCGCTCGCGCATCTGTTCGATCTGGGTTTTGATCTTCTGCAACTCGCTTTCGGCGCCAGCCCGGCCCGCCATCTCACCAATGCGACCGCCCTTGGTCAGCAATCGGTCCCATTCTTTTTCGGTCATGAATTGAAAACGGGCACGTGTTTCAACGCGGGTCTGGTTGGGGGTCAAATGCAGCGAGGTGACCACCGAGGTCCACGGGTTCACGTCCGACGGCAAAAGATCGGCCCAGCCAGCCATGGCGTTCACCAGTGAGGTTTTGCCGGATTTCACCTGGCCCAACAGGGTGACACAGGGCTCAAAACTGGCAAGCTCTCTTTTCAGGCGTGGCAGGGTGCGCGAGGCCTTGTCCTTGGTCAATCCGGCCAGCGCCTCCAAAGTTGCCTCCAGTTCCGATACTTTGGCGGCAAAATCGGCGAGGGGTTCCATCCCGGCACTCAGATTGGAGGGCCGCGCGGCGGCTCGGATGTTGGTCATACTGTCGGTCTGGGGCTGCATGTTCATGTTGGTCTGACCGCGCAATAAAAGTGGTGTGAGTGGCTGTGGGTTCTGAACCCCCGGGAGAGTGGTTTCCCCAAATTTGGTCCGCGAATGGCTGCACCGTTGTTATCCAGAGATATCATCGGCGATCTCCCTTTTGAGCTGAAGCATCAGGGTCACCGCATCCAGGGCGGCATCTTCGCTACGTTCCAGCTGGAGCAGGATCAATAGCTCTTCGCTGTCCTCAGCAGTATCTAAAGCGGTCTGTTGCTGCGGTGTCGGGTGCGGCGCCGCCAACAGGGTCTTGGACAGTTCCTTGACCGTTTCCATACAGCTGGAGAGGATCGCATTGGCATCTGCTTCGCCGTCCGCGTCTGCCAGCATCTGATTTGCCCGTCCCTGCAGCAAGTCCAGCGCAGTCTGCAGCAGGTCATCTGTTGGTGTGTTGACCGATGCCGGAGGGACCGGGGCTTTGTGGGGTTTGGGCGGAACTTGCTGCCATTGCTGGCCGGTGATTTTGGGAGCAAATTGGCGCACCAGCATCTCGGCCTGATCCACATCAGAGGCCCGGCCCAGTTCAACCTGCTTTAACACATCACTGGACAGTTGTTTGCCGCCGCTCGACCTCCACAGACCCGCATTGAGGGATGGCCCGGCCGTTTGTGCGGTGATGGCCTGAACTGCGGCCAGCGGGTAGACGCCAAGGAATTCCTCAGCCGCAGTGGTTTCCAGCTCTGCCAAAAGATCCACCAAAGTGCCGCGCATGATCTGGTGGTCGGCCATGGTCAGAACCAGAAAACTGTGGTCCTTCTTCTCATCCGGCACCGCAGCCCAGAGCTGTTGTTCATCTGGTCCAAAACTCTCGCTGCACCATAAGATGACATCGGCATGGCGGGCGGCGCGTTGCAGGGTATTGTGTTTGTGTTCAGTCGATCCAGTTAGTGTGATCTCGATAAAACTGTGCCCCAGCAATTGTGTATCGGGCAATTCCTGCATCACCCGGACTGTGTCGGGCACCGTAGTGGCATCGGTAAGAAGACCGGGTTGCCGGGTGGTGCTGCCGTCGCGGGCTTCGAAAACGGTGGTTTCTTCGGGGCCATAACCGATTTCGATGATTGGGTTGCCGGGGTGGCGTGAGATCACCAAGCGGCCCAGCAGCATGTCGATCACAGCCGATTTGCCACTGCCGGGATGGCCAAGGACCATGACCTGCACCGGCTTGTCCAAGCGCCGCAACAGCTGGTTGCCCCAGTCAAAATAGTCCTGTGGTAGACCGTCTTGGCTCAGCGCCTGTTCCAGTTGCCCAAACAATGGGCTTTTGGCGGGTTCGGGATGTCTCATGCGATGTCTCCGTTCACGATGTGAAAAGAGGTGATCCCCTTGGACCGCGAGGCCGAGGCCATGATGGTGATTGTTTTGGTCTTGGATTTTGGCGACGGCGGACGCTGTGCCTTGCTGGGGTGCGCGGCAGCTTTGGACTGATCCGCGACCTTGATCACGCAGAACGACACATTGTCCTGCTCGGGGTCGTTCAAGCTGTCCAGGCAATTCATCAAAGATTTGCCGATTTCAGTGCTGGACCGGTCTTTCTGTGCGGTCAGAACGGCCGCGATCACGCTGTCCTCAAGGTACTGCAAGCCATCGCTGGCGGCGATCACAATGTCGCCGTCCCGCAGGCTTAGCGGCTCGCTGCGGCAGTCGATCAGGGAAATGTCCTGGCCGGTCAGGACCGAGGTCAGGCAGGCCCGGTCAGGATGGCTGCTCGCCTCCTCGGGCGACATCAGCCCCTGAGCGACACGTTTGTCCAACTGTGCGGCCAGTGAGTGTTCGTCGTTCAGCCGTGACAGCAGCCCGTCGCGAAACAGGTACAGCGGCGAGTCCCCAATCGAGATCCAGTAGAGCCGATCCTGGAACAGGACTGGTGCCAAAAGGGTGGCGCCCATGCCTCCGGTTCCGGCGTTTTGATTAGCGTAATGCCCCACGCATTCATTGGCGGTGAAGGCGGCAGCGGACAGGGCCTCGGCAATTATTTTCTCCAAATCCTCGGGTTCGCCGGCGCGAAATTTCAATTCGCTGAACACCTCGGTCACCACGATCTTGCTGGCGATGTCACCGGCGGCGTGACCGCCCATGCCATCTGCCAGCACCGCAAATCCCAGGCCAGAGCCCGCCAGAAAGTCCGAGGCCACGGCATCTTCCTGCCGGTCGCGTCGGCCCCGGCTGATTGCGGTCGAGGCATCATATCCAAACTGGACCTCAGGAAGCATGCCCGGCGTCGCCTTGTTGTGCATCATTCCAGCCAAAGTTGGGGCCGCACAGCGGCACAAACCGCAGCGTTGTYTCGCCRATCCGGATCAGATCWCCCATSGYCAGYTCYTCGGTGCTGAGMACYGGYCGGTCRTTGCGCCGCACCAGATTGGCCTTGCTGCCGTGACCGATGAAAAAACTGTTTTGCTCGGGGTCAAAGGCGATTGCGGCATGGTTGGAGCGTGAAATGCTGTTGTCCCCAAAATCCAGCCGCACGGTCTGATCTTCCCCGCGCCCAATGATGGTCACGCCGCTGAACAGGGTGAATGTCGCGCCGCGTCCCGGTCCCTTGACCACCGCCAGCCAGCCCACCGGATACTGCGTATATCTGTTCTCTGAGCTGTCGCTGTTTTGTGCAAAAGGATCCGCCGCCGCCTGACCGGGGCTAAAGCCCAGCAGACGGGTTTTCACCCGGCCAGCCCTGCTGGCGCCCCGGCCCATCGCAGGCGAGGGAACGTCAATTGGCAGGGCAGGGTCGGCAGCCGCCGGTTCACGAATGGCGGGCTGTGGCGGCACCTGTGGCTGCTCCGCTACCGGAGTATGAGCCAAGGGCGTAGGTATTGCGGGCGCGGCCCTCTGGCGTATCGGTGCTGGATGCTGTGGCATAGGTGCCGGCTGGGGGGGCTCCTCTGCTGCTTGTCTGACAGCTGTTTCAGGCGCGGCGGGCTGATCCTCGGGTTCTTCCAGATCCAGAGTGTGCAAACGTGTTTGCGTCCTGGTGAACCGCTTGAAGGGTCTTTGCTGTGGCGCATCCTGTTGCGCGGCAACCGAGGCAGCCAGACGTTTGAAATCCACATCCGACGGGTCATCGTCCTCAAATTCCTGCTCTGCCGGAGGCTGCTGTGGTGTTTCCTCGGCAAAGGACACCTCTGGTTGGGGGCTGGAGGGCGCAATATAGGCATCGGTTTCCAACCCGTCCAAATCGGCGGAGGCCTCACTGTCTTGGGCGTCCCAATCGTTCAGACCGTCCAGATGCGCCGGTGTCTCGTCTTCGGCGCAGATTTCGGGGGGGCGTATGGGCGCGGCAAAATCCTCTGGCTCCTGGTGGGGTGTCGGTTCTTCGCGTTGCGGCTCGGGCAGTTGATAGCTGCTGTCCAGACGAAAGGTATCCGTAGACGGGGCTGTCTCGGTGAAGATGGCGGCCATGACGTCATGATCGGCGCGGCCTTCACTGGTCGGCATCTCACGAGGACGTGCCTGGTCGCGCTTGTCGGCGATAATGTCTCGGATGAACTTCATGATCGTTCCTTTTTGCTCTTAGCGGCGGGCAAATCGTTGTGTTGTGATGCTGCGCCGCCAAAGATTTGACGCAGGCGGACGGGAATGAGTTTTGTAAAGAACCGGCCGGATGCCGGGCGCTGATTACTCTGCGACTCGGGGGCGGCGGTCTCAGCAATGGTGGCTGGGGCGGGTCGTTTTCTTTTGGAAACCTGGTCCTGCTCCAGCAACCAAGTCTCGACGTTGCTGATGGGATCGCCAAATATATCCACCAGTTGCCGGGGCTGGGAGGTGGGCTCTGGCGATGTTTGCGGTGTCTCAGGTTTGTCCTGGGTGGCGGATTTGGGAAGGCCGGGCACCAAGCCGCTGTTGGTGTTTTCGACCAGCGAGGCGAGCATGTTTTCCAGCTCGGCATTGATTTCCAGCGGTTCTGAGATAGGGCCAACGGCGGGGCGTGATGTTGCTGCCCGTGGCTGTTGGATCTTGACCTGCAATTCGTCCAGCCATTCCTGAGCCGATTGGTAGCGAACCCCCGGCAGGACTGACATGGCCTTGTCGATTGAGCCCAGAAAATCCGGATCGAAATCGGGAAACCCTTCGCTCAGGGCCAGGCAGGGATCGGGGTTGCCCGCCGCCAGTGCGTCTAGGCGGTGCCGGCTTTTGGGTGGCGGCGTGCCGGTCACCAGATAATACAGGGTTGCCCCAAGCGAATAAAGATCGCTTGCGGGTCTTTGTGGCATGTCCTGCTGATACAGCTCATGCGCGGAATAGCCGTCCTTGACCGCGAGCACCGGATCCGGGCCCGCGTCCTGGTCCGGTTGGTCGCCACTGGCGGCGCCAAAATCGATCAGCGTGACCGTGCCGTCACTGCCCAACAGGAAATTGTCCGGTGAGATGTCGCGGTGCAGAATGCCAAGCCCATGGATAAAGGCGAGGGTGCCCAGGGCCTGCTCAAGGATGTCTTGCAACAGGGCGTTGTTCACCCGTTTGGGCTGCTCCTCGCGCAGGGTGACCAGATCGATCCCATCGATAAATTCCATCGCGATATAGGCGGTGTTGTTCTCGCGGAACACCTGGTGGATGCCGACGATACCGGGGTGGACCGAGCGCGCCAGCCATTGTGCCTCGCGCAGGAAGTGACGCAGGACGGTTTTATATTGCTTGGCGTATGGGGGCGAAATGGGGGTTACCAGCCCACCGGCCCGGTCGCAAATACCTGCGGCAAAACATTCCTTGATGACCACCCGGCGGTCTAGACTGTCGCGCGCCAGATAGGTGATGCCAAAGCCGCCGCTGCTTAGGGCGCCTTCGATCTGGTACTGGCCGTGCAGCAGCTTGAAGCCACATTGCAGTTCATCCGCCTGTTGCTGATTGTCTGCAATTTCGTTGTGAAGCACGGCTGTGAACTCCTCGAGGCAACAAGATCGTGTGCTGCCAAAGTGAAGGTCAATTGCGCCTGGATTGTGCCATTTTCCAGGCAAATCGGGCAGCCCAGCCCAGATATTGACTTGATTTGCCGGAATGGCTTGAAAACAAAACCTTTCTGGAGAGCKMMYMMNCATWGKTWMRWRYWKSWYNAGATCAGGGGTCTAATTGAAGATATTTGGAGTGTTCTTAGGGTCTGCATCCGCCGTGGGACGGGCAGGTGCAGGACCGAGCCACATGGGGCCGGGTCCTACCGCGTGAGGTGTGTTTAGCCGCCCGGACGGCTGTGAATGTTGTTGGGCAACCAGGTGGCCAGCTCGGGCCAGATCACCAGGATCACCACCATCAGCAACATCAGCCCCACCATTGGAAGGGCGGTTTTTGAGATGTAGGAGATCTCGTGTTTGGTCATGCCCTGCAAGACAAACAGGTTAAAGCCAATCGGCGGTGTCACTTGTGCCATCTCGACCACCACCACGATGAAGATGCCAAACCAGATCGGGTCGATCCCAGCCTGTCGGATCATCGGTTCGATAATGGCCATGGTCAGCACCACCGACGAGATACCATCCAGGAACATGCCCAGAAAGACGTAGAAAATCGTCAGTGCGACAATCAGAGCCAGCGGTGACAGGTTCAATCCGTCGATCCAATCGGCTAGCGCGCGCGGCAATCCGGTGAACCCCATCGACAGCGACAAGAAAAACGCGCCCATCAGGATCAGCGAGATCATTGCCGAGGTGCGGGTGGCCCCCATCAGCGACTGGGTGAAGGTGCTCCAGCTGAGCGATCCCTGCATTAGGGCCAGTGTCAGGGATCCCAGCACCCCCACAGCGGCGGCCTCGGTTGCGGTGGCAAAACCCATATACATCGAGCCGATCACCACCGTGACCAGCATCAGCACCGGCACCAGAAAGCGGCTCTCGGCCAGCATGGTGCCAAAGCTCATCGGCGGTTCCGGGTCCGGGCGCGGGCCTTTGGTGAAGAAGTGCCAGCCCATGATGTASAGGGTGAAYAGGCTGGCCAGYACCAGACCGGGCAGGATGCCGGCCATGAACAGCTTGGTGATCGATTCATTGATGGTGACGCCATAGACGATCAGCGTCAGCGAYGGCGGGATCATCAGGCCCAAGGTSGCSGCRCCSGCCAGRGTGCCGATGATCATRTGYTCGGGGTAGCCRCGTCTGCGCAGCTCGGGGATCGACATCTTKCCCACCGTGGTCAGGGTGGCRGCKGAMGARCCGGACACGGCGGCAAAGATGGTGCAGGCGGCAATATTGGTGTGCAGCAACCCGCCCGGCAGCCAGCGCATCCAAGGCGCCAGGCCACGGAACATGTCTTGCGATAATCGGGTTCGATATAATATCTCGCCCATCCAGATGAACAGCGGCAGCGCGGTCAGGGTCCAACTGGAGGAGCCGGTCCAGATGGTGGTGATCATTGCGTCCCCGGCGGGGCGGGTGGTGAACATCACCATGCCAACCCAGGCCACGCCCATCAGCGCCAGACCAATCCACACCGAGCCACCCAGCAGCGCGAACAGCACAAACAGAAAGATCATGGTGGTATAGAATTCGCTCATTCGACGGCCTCCGAAACAATGCTGGTTTGGCGGGTGACCAGTAGGCGGGTCAGGTAATCCCAGATGGCGACGGCCAGCAGTACGGTGCCAATCGACATCGGAAGTTGTGGTAGCCACATCGGGGTATAGACCCAACCGGACCCGGTTTCGGCCCAGATTTGTGCCCATTCGCTGGGGGCATTGGYGAACATGGCAAAGAATGACAGCAGCCACTCGGGCACAAAATCCTGGCCCTGGGTGCGGTCATTCAGCAGCTTGGACATGATGTTGGTCTTGATTGCGTAGCNGGCAAAATAGGTGGCGGTGATGGCGGCAATCAGCATTGCCAGCGCGTCCAGCCAGAAGCCTAGAAATTTGTTCATGTTCAGGAATATAGACACCCGGATATGGGCGCCTCGGGTCAGCGCATGGGCCATCGCCAGGAACGACGTGGCGGCCATCGCATAGCCGGCATATTCGGTCGACCCCGAGAAGGTCATGCTGCTCCAGCGGGCAATCATCTGCGCCACGATCAGCAGCAGGATCATCACCATGCTGCACGCCGCAGCCACGCCAGCGCCTAGGTAGATGCGGTCAAGTACCCGCCACACCGGTGTCAGCAGCCGTTCGGCTGGGCCACGGTAGAACAGGCAGAACGCCGCCAAAGCAGTTGGAAAAACAAAAAGCCATACCCATAGCGGCAGGCCCAGAAAAGGTTGCCAGTCGCGCAATACCCTATCCCCCGGTCTTTTGATGACACGGCCCCACACGTGATCGCGCCGGGCCGTGAACGTTAGTTGGATTTAGTTGGAGTTATAGGCGTCAAGGATCGCCTGACCATCAGTCCCGGTGTCTTTCAGCCAGGTGGCCTGCATGTCGGCGCCAATGGCTTCCAGCTCTTTCAGGAACTCGGGTCCGGCATCCTGAACCTTCATGCCGTTTTCCTCAAGCTGCTCGAAATACCAGCCGGCCAGCTCCTCGGATTTGGCGGCGCAGGCGGCACCAGTCTCRTCSGCRGCTTTTTGCACTGCKGCCTGAGTGTCGGCGTCCAGCCCGTCCCAGAYRCCTTTGTTGACCATCACRTAGTTGCGYGGCAGCCAGGCGTTGACCTTGTAGTAATGCGACAGGTGCTCCCAGACYTTGCGGTCATAACCGGTCGAGCCGGACGAGATGAACGCCTCGGCCACACCMGTGGCCAGKGCCTGGCTCAGCTCAGCCGCTTCGACCTGCACCGGAACCATGCCCAGAGCCTCGGCAAAGGTGGCGGTGGCGGTGTTGTACGAGCGGAACTTGACGCCCTGGGTGTCGGCTGACGAGTTCACGTCCTTGTTGAAGTAAAAACCCTGACCCGGCCAGGGGCAGGTGTAGAGAGTGACCAGATTGAGCTCAGACAGTTTGGCGTTGACGGTGTCCTTGGCGGCGTCCCACAGTTTGGCGTTGTCAGCATAGGTGGTGGCAACAAAGGGCAGGTTGTCCCAGCCCAGCAGCGGCTCTTCGTTGGCATGTGCGGCCATGAAACGTTCGCCGATCGGTACCTGACCGGTTTGGATGGCGCGTTTGATTTCGCCGCCTTTGAACAATGAGCCGCCGGGGTGCACGGTGATATCGACGTCGCCGCCGGTGTAATCGCGGACCTTATCGGCAAAGACAACGCCCATTTCGGAGTGAAAGTTGGYGGCCGAATAGGCCATCGGCATGTCCCATTTTTCGGCCATAACAGCCGAGGCGCTTAGCGCCACTGCCGAGACAGTCAGCGCGGCCTTTATTGTGAAATGCGTTTTCATTTTGATCTCCCTGTTGATTATTTGGTTGTTTATTGGTCCTTTAGCCGAACCTTTGTGGTGCGTAGGGCGTCATATCAATATTGCTGCGCTGGCCGCTGATCATATCGGCAACCATGCGTCCGGTCTTGGGGCCACCTGTCAGCCCAATGTGATGGTGGCCAAAAGCTGCGTAAACCCGGCTGTTGCCCACCTCGCCGATCAGCGGCAGGCTGTCGGACGGGGCCGGTCTGAAGCCCAGCCACTCCTCTTCGCTGCTGGCGGTCATCTGCGGAAATAACTCGCGGACCTTTTTGCGCAGCAGGTTTAGAGGTGCCGGTGATGGGGTGTCATCCAGCCCACCAAATTCAACCACGCCTGCGCACCTTAGCCCCTGATCCATCGCCGTCGCAACGAATTTCCCCGAGGCCATCATCAGCGGGTTATTGGGAGTTTGTGAGGGGTTTTTGAACAGGATGTGATAGCCGCGTTCCGCCTCAAGCGGCACGTTGATGCCCAGTTTCTGCATCAGGAGTTTGGACCACACGCCGGTTGCCAGCACCGCCTGATCACAGTCAAACCGACCCTGATCAGTATCCACCGCGCTGATATGCCCGCCGCTGAGGTCAAAATCCTTGACCTCAGCCTGCACAAAGCGTCCGCCCATCTGCGTCAACAGCTTGACCAGATCCTGCACGTAATGGGCGGGGTTATGTATGAAGCCGTGGCTTTGGTTCACCGCCAGCAATTTGATCGACTTGGACAGGATCGGCTCTTTTTCCTGCACGGCGGGGCCTTCGATCAGCTCGGGCACAAAACCGGCCTCGCGGCGCAGCCCCCAGGAATAGGCGTCAGCGTCGAACGCGGCCCGATTGGTGTATGCAAAATTGTATTCACTCGGCTGCACCCATTTGGCCGCATCCGTACCGGCGGTTAGGGCCTGATGCTGCTCCAGGCTGTCGCTAACGATATGGGTCAGCCCGCGGGCAATACGCCGGGTGTCGCTGTCATTTGCGTTGGACAGGTAGCGCATCAGCCAGGGCAGTAATTTCAGTGTATAGCCCCAGCGCAGGAACAGAGGAAAGTCGGGGTTCAGCAGATAGCCCGGTCCCTTGGTGATCAGCCCCGGCGCGGTCACCGGCACCATGCCACAGGCCGCCAGAATGCACCCATTGCCATAAGAGGCGCCCATGCCTGGTTTGCCCTTGTCAATCAGAGTCACCTGATGACCGGCGCGTGTCAGCCAGATCGCGGTGGCAGCACCGACAATCCCAGCACCAACGATGACAGTGTGTGACGGGGTCATTGGCAAGCTCCGGCGATCTTGTGCGGGTGGGTTTTGCAATTGTCTGGCATCATGGTCCTCATAGGTTGGTCGAACCATGCCTGCGGTGTGGTATCATTTCAAATATAAAAATATGGCTAGGGTATCATAATAAGTGATATACTGTCCTATGCATCTCAGATTTCGCCAATTACAGGCCTTTCACGCCACCATCGAAACCGGCACCGTCACCGGGGCTGCGTCTCTGTTGGGGATCTCACAGCCGGCCATTTCCAACCTTTTGCACCAACTTGAGCGGCAGACTCGGTTCAAACTGTTTGAGCGCATCAGGGGCCGCCTGATCGCCACGCCCGAGGCGCGCCTGCTGTTTCAGGAAATCGACACCGTGGTGCGCGGTTTTGATCACGTCACCCAGACGGTGATCGACTTGCAGAACAAACAGGCTGGGCAGTTGCAGGTGGCCTCGCAGCACTCGTTATCCTTTGGCTTCATGCCCAAGTTGATCTCGCGGTTTGCCAAAGACCGGCCCGACATGACGATCTCGTTTCAGTCGCAGTATTCCGCCAAGGTCCAGGAGTGGGTGATGTCGGGGTTGTTTGAAATTGGTGTATGCGAGATGCCAATCCTGTCCGATGCGCTGGAGGTGTTTCCGGTCACGGTTGAGACCAGGATTGCCTTGCCGCAGGACAGCCCCCTGGCCCAGCATCAGGTCCTGACGCCTGAGTTGCTGGAGGGGGTGCCGTTTATCGTGATGGGGCCGGATCACATGACCCACCGTCGCACCCGCGAGGCGTTTCACAGTGCGGGAATTTCGCTGAAAACAAGGGTGCATTCACATCTGTTCAAGAACCTGCTGAGCTTTGTCAAAGAGGGCATGGGAGTGTCGATCCTGGATCCTTTTGTGCTGGATTTTGATTTTGAGGGGGGCTTTGTCACCCGACCGTTCCGGCCATCCATCATGATGGAGATGGCGGTGGTGACCTCCAAAAATCGCCCATTGTCAGCGATTGGACAGGAGTTTCTGGCGCTGTTGAAGGGTGAGCTGGAACCCTATCACGCAGAGTCTTGACCCGGTGCAAGATTTATCTTGCCGGGGAAATCAGTATATACAGATCTGTATAAGCCCTGTCTGCGGTCATAGACCAAGTGGATAAGGGGGACGGCGCCGCCCAAGCGGAGATGGACGGGAATTCCACCCGCGTGATGAAAGCTAACGTCAGCGCTCCTGTTTTAAGGGAGCCCTGTCCAAGGGTGCCAGAATGCCAAGTCCAGCGGGGTGTCGCGACGTTTGGGAGAATGGCAGGGCAGGGTTAAGGAGCGGCAAGCAGAGCGTGCGCTGGGGGCGCAACGGGATTGGTCCAGTGACATAAGGCCCGCGGCTGACCTTGGGGCGGTGCGAATGCGCCTTCCCGGGGGGAAGGTCAGGCGCGGGCCGTGCCGCTGGGCGACACGACCCAAGTGAGAGAATGCACCCCGGGGCTCCGCCCGTTCGAACCGGAAATGATCCCCCGGATCATTTCTTTTTCGGTTCTCACCCCATCCACCTCCGCACTGGCGCATTACTTTCCTCCAACGCCTGACAAATCACGTCGATCAGGGTGGGGCCATCGTGGGYCACGGCCTCTCGCATCACCCGCTCCAGATCATCGGGGTTTTCCACCCGCCAGCTTTTGAGGCCGTAAGCCGCCGCAATGGCCGCGTGGTCGGTGCGGTTAAAATCGACGTTGTAATAACGGGCATCTTTGTCGGCGCATTGGCTGGCCTTGATCCAGCCGAAGTTGGAGTTAGAGAACACGATGAATGTAATYGGCGCACGGCAGCGGCAGATGGTTTCCAGCTCRCCCACRGTGAAGCCAAAYGAKCCATCKCCCATCAKSGCSACSRYCTTGCTGCTGGGGCGGCCAWACCAGGCRCCAAGGGCSGCGGACATGGAATAGCCAAGSGCCCCRTGGGCRCGGTTGGTGATGAAATASCGRCCYGCCTGWGGCAGTTGRTAATAGGCCGAGAAATAGGGGCAGCTGGTGCCGGGGTCTGACACCACGGTGGCATCAGGCGGCAGCACCTTCATCAGGGCATCAATCACCCGTTCCGGGCGGATAGGGGCTTTGCTGCTGGTGGCATATTTCTGGAACACGTCGAACTTGCGTCGTTTGATGTCGGCAATTGCCGCCGCGCCGCCGAAACTTTCCGCACCTTGATCGCGGCTATCCAGCACAGCGTTGACCTGGGCCAGGGACAGCCGCAGATCGCCAACAACGCCGACCTCGGTTTGGTAGTTGGCGCCGATCACCATGGGGTCACTGTCAAAATGCACGATACGGGTGTCTGCCGTTGGCGCCTCCCAGCGCGAGGTGGTGGTGGAGCCAGCCCGGCAACCCATGAAGATAACCAGATCGGCAGCCTCCATCATTTCCCAGGTTTGGTCGGTGCCGCCGTTTGATCCGACCACACCCAGACAATTTGGGTGGGTCTCGGCCAGCGACCCCTGGCCGGAAATCGAGGTGGCCACGGGGATGTCGAGCCGGGTGGCGAGGCGGGACAGCTCCTCCATGGCGCCAGCGATCACCACACCGCCGCCGCAGACGATCAGCGGGTTTTTGGCGGACAGGATGGCGTCAATGGCGGCCTCGGCAGCGCCGGGTTCCGGGGCTTGCGGRTAGGCGGGGTAGCTTTGATGYTTGGGGTCRGCCCAGATRTCSGMMGSATCAACCTGATCRTATTGRATGTCATAGGGCAGGCCCAGATGTGCAGCCCCAGAGCGACCGGTGGTCATTGCGCGAAAGGCTGTGCGCACCATACGGGGGATATGCGCGGCCTGTTTGATTACCGTGTTCCACTTGGTCAGCGGCTGCATCAGCCTGTCCTGATCGACCTCGGTCAGGGGGTATTTTCCATAAGATCCAACCGAGATGTCGGTGGTGATGCCCAGCACCGCATAGGAGCTTTCGGTGGCCTCGATCAGACCGGGCAGCAGATAGGTGGCGCCGCCACCCGAAGGGCCCTCGGCGACACCAACCCGGCCAGTCACCCGGGAATAGCCATCGGCCATATAGGTGGCGCTGCGCTCGTCCCGGGTCAGCACGTGGGTAATGCCGTGATCAAGCCGCAGCATGGCATCATAGAACGGCAGGGTGGTGTCGCCGCAGAGGCCAAAGATGTGGCGCACCCCGTGGGCTTCGAGCATGTGAACCATGGCCTCGGCGCCGTTCAGTTTTGATGTCATGTYGGTATCCTTAGGGCTGGATCGCTAGGGGAGATAGTGCATTCACAATTGTATACAGTTTAGAATGCAAACTTGCGCTCAAGTCAATTCCTTCGTAAATTGACCTGAAACCAGAGTGGGCGGGCAACATGGCCAAGCGGGAAAGCAACGTGGACCGGGTGTATCAGGCGCTGCGCCAAATGGCGGCGGATTTTGCCTTTATGCCAGATCAGCGGATCAACGAAAGTGAGCTGTCCAAAGCATTGGGGGCCAGCCGCACACCGCTGCGCGAGGCGCTGAACCGGTTGGTCGCCGAGGGATTTCTGACCTTTCAGAACAATCGCGGGTTCTTTTGCCGCTCGCTGACGCCGAAATATATCCTGGATCTGTATCAGGCACGGGTCGCGGTGGAATGTGAGGCGCTGCGGCTGGCTTGTCGGCGTGCTGACGATCAGGAGATTGCAGCGCTGGGCGACTATTTGGAGCAGATCGAGCCGGACTATGAGAGTGCCAGTGATCCGGCTGAACTGCTGGCGATGGACGAGACATTTCATTTGCGGCTGGTGCAATTGTCCGGCAACGGCGAGCTGGAGCGGTTGCTGCGAAATCTGAATGACCGCATTCGCTATATCCGGTTAATTGATTTGAAACGGATGCGAGACAAAATGGGCGCCAGGGTGCCTGGGGAACTGTCGGCACACAGACGGATTTTTCTGGGATTATCGGGGCGCGATTCAGCTGCCGCAGAGGCTGCAATGCGGGGCCATATAGAAAAGCGCCGGGAAGCAGCAACCGAGGCGGTGCGGATTGCGTTTTCTCAATTATATGTGCCACAAGACTAGCATGTTCTAGAAAGGACGGCTGATGCAACACGGCGGCAAAACGGTTTACGGGGCCACGGTTGGTATCCTGATGCTGGAAACTCAGTTTCCGCGAATTTACGGGGATATGGGCAACGCCATGACCTGGGATTTTCCGGTGCAGTATCGCGTGGTGCTGGGCGCGACCCCGGATAAGGTGGTGCGCAGCAAGCCAACAGAGCTGACCGAGAAATTCATCGAGGCGGGGCGCGAGTTGGTGCGCTCGGGCTGTGACGGGATCACCACCAATTGTGGGTTTTTGTCGTTGATCCAGGACGAGATAAAACAGGCCCTAGGCGTGCCGGTGGCGACCTCGGCGCTGATGCAGGTGCCGATGGTGCAGGCCCTGTTGCCTGCGGGCAAACGCTGCGGAGTGATTACGATCTCAAAAACCTCGCTGACCGACGAACATCTGATTGCTGCCGGCGCACCGGTGGACACACCAATCATTGGCACCGAGGGCGGCCGCAGTTTGACCACCAGTATTCTGGGCGATAAGTTGGACATCGACTTTGAGGCTTGCCGGTTGGATATGATCGATGCAGGGTTGGAGATGGTGCAGAGCTATCCGGATGTCGGTGCCATCGTGCTAGAGTGCACCAATATGGTGCCTTATGCGCGGGATATTCGCAAAGTGACCGGCTTGCCGGTGTTCTCAATCTATACTTTTATCAACTGGTTCCAGTCTGGCATTCAGCCGCATGCGTTTCCGTTGGAGCTGGATGATCCGCGCTGGTGAGATCTGGCGATCAGTTCTGCTGCACTGTGCTGTGCCACTCGGCCAGGAACCGTTTGCGTTTCAGGTGATCCAGAAACACCAAAAGCCCTGGACCCAGTTGAATCGGCCGGAATGGCGCGTTCTGGGCCAATTCGGCAATGGGGTAGCGGTAGAACGGGTATTCCGGCAGCTCTGGGCTGTCCCAGGCGGCGCGCAGCAGGTGATCAATAAACGCCCCAGCCAAATTTGGGTGCTCGGCGGTCTGTAGAATAACGGCGGTGCGCAGCATCATGTTGGTGTAATCTTCGGGCTCGATGATCTCGATCCGGGTGGCCAGATCCTTGCGGGCGCGGGCATAGCTGCCCAACACATTATAGGCGACGGCGATATCACCGTTCGCCACACTTTCGATCATATCACCCGAGCAACAGTACAGTTTGATCTTCAGCCCGCCCATGATCTCCATCAGCCGCCAGTAGGATTCCGAGGTGCGGGCGTCCTGGGTGGCAAACAAATAGCCCAGCCCGCTGGTGGCAACGTCATAAGTGCCAATGCGGCCGCGGAACCGGTCCGGGTGTTTGCGCAGCAGCGAGATCAGCTGTTGTCGTGAGCGGGGGATTTCCAACCCGGCAAAGGCAGCAGGGGAAATCACAATCGACGCTGGTTCTTGCGAAAAGGCAAATACATGGTTGCGCCAGGTGGCCCAGACCGGGATCAGCTCAACCGCGTCCGAGTGATGCGTCCGCGTGTAGCCATCGTTGGCCAGCTTGATTTGCAGGTCCATGGCCGAAGACAGTGCTAGGTCAAATTGTTGTCCTTCAACCATTATCGCCTTCATCACCTCGGCACTGGTGGCGCTGGTGTAGTCGATTGCCACACCCGGATAGCGTTGCAGAAAGCTGTCAATCAACGGTGCCAAAAGCTCGGTGTCGGTGGTCGACAGAATTTTAAGGGTGCGGGCGTTGTCCGCGCCAAAGTGGCGATGTTCTTCGACCTCAAAGGCCCATGCAGACCCTGCGAGTGTCACAAGGGCCGTGATCAGGCCAAGGGAAATGAAAGGGATACGCATGCGCCTGCTCCGGATCTGCTGGTTTCAATAATAAGAGTGCCACCATGGGCCTCGACCACTTCGCGGGCGATGGTCAGSCCYARCCCYGAGCCRATKGTGCCAGCCGCGTTTTTGCCGCGTACGAACCGATGGGTCAGCGCATCGGTGTCCATGTCGGCAAAGCCGCCGGCCTCGTCCTCGACCTGGATCAACACGGTGTTGCCGCTTTGTCGGGTGCTGACCTGGATGGCGCTCTCGTATGGGGAATATTTGATCGCATTGTCCAAGATGTTGCGGACCGCGTTCTGGATCAGGATCTGGTCGCCGGTGATCTGGGGCAGGGGGCTGCCATCATAGGTCAGGGCGATGTCTTTTAGTTCGGCAATTGGGTGCAGCCGGTCCACCAACTCGCGGGTTAAATCGCCCAGATCAATCGCCTTGCGCTCCAGGCTGTCGGTGCGAAAGGTTACCATGGCGTGATCCAGCAACTGCCCCGCCGCGCGTGAACTTTCGTCGATGGCGCGGATCATTTCGCGCAGCGAGGCGCGGTTTTCCGGTTTGTCGACGCGCAGCAGGGTGATTTCGGCCTGCGCCCGCACTGTGGCCAGTGGGGTACGGACCCGGTGCGCGGCCTCGGCGATGAAATCCTCGGAGCGTGACAGCGACACCCGCAGCCGGGCGATGAACTGGTTCAGGGATAACACCAGCGGCACCATCTCGCTGGGCACTGGACGTCGCACCGGGCGCAGATCCTTGGGGCCACGGCGCGACACCGCCTCGGTCAGCTGTTTCAGCGGGCGGATGCTGGATTGTGCGGTCCAGAACGCCAGTACGGTGGCGACCAGAAAGAACCCCAGCCCCAGTTGCAGGGCCGAACGCGCCAGCTGCGTCAGCTGCGCCGCCTGACCGTCGCGGGTCTGGGCCACCGAGATAATGATGTCAGCCGGGGCGCCGTTCAGCGACAGACGCCGCGACGAGGTGACCATGCGGATGCTGTCGCCTTTGTAGATCAGAGTGTCAAAGGCGGAATGCCCGGACCGCACGCTTTGGCTGGTGCTGGGCAGATCCTGGTACCCGGTGAGAACCTGACCGCGCGTTGCGACGCGGTAGAACACCCGGTCGTCGCTGACATTGCCCAGCATCGACAGCGCTGCRTAGGGGATATCGACGGTGATCTCGTCCGCCTGCACCGAGACTGAATCCATGATTGAGGTGGCCGAGGCCAGCAGAATACTGTCATGGGTCTGTTGCGCCACGTCACGGGCAAAAGCCAGCACTGCAAAGAACAGCAACATCGCCAGGAAAGCGGCGCTGCCGACCAGTTGCAGCGTCAGGCGACGGCGCAGCGAGCCACTGATCTGCAAGCCATCAGTCATGCCAGCGATATCCGGTAGCCCAGCCCCCTTACCGTGGTGATTTCGACCCCGGAGCCTGTCAGATGTTTACGTAGCCGACCGACATAAACCTCGATGGCGTTTTCCGATACGTCTTCGTCATAGGAAAACAGCCGGTCCACCAGTTTTGGTTTGGAATGAATTCGGTCGGGTCCGTTGAGGAATATTTCCAGCAATCGCAGCTCTTTGTTACGTAGGGTGATGGTCTTGTTGGCCACGGACAGGGTTCCCGCCAGAGGGTCAAATACCAGCTTACCGAATCGTTTCTGGTTGGAGCTGTTACCGCCGTGGCGTCGCAAAACAGCCCGGCAACGGGCCTCCAGNNCRGANNMWRRKMRAASGGTTTGGTGATATAATCATCGGCGCCAAGGTCCAGCATTCCAACCCGGTCCGAGACCTCGGAGCGGGCGGTCAGGACGATAACCGGGGTGGTTATCAAGCGGCTGCGATGGGCCCGCAGGAAGGCCCGGCCATCACCGTCTGGCAGCATAATATCCAGTAATATCAAGTCATAATCGGTGGTCGCGGAAAAGTCTTCGGCGGCGGCAATATCGGCGGCATGGTCGACCACATGGCCATCCATCTGCAGCCGGTCCAGCACTGCGGTGGCCAGGCTGATATTGTCCTCGACCAATAGAAAACGCATCTGGTCCTGTTCCTTTCTAACGTCGTGACAGGTTTGTGTCAGCTTGCCGTGGTCCTTTCAGTCATGAGCGGCCTTGCCGTGATTTGTCAAATGGGAGGACAAAATGAACATTTCGAAACTAACCCGCCGTGCGGTGATGGCAGCTGCGGCTGCGACATTGGCGATTGGTGCCCCGGCTGTGGCCGAGGAAAAAATTCTCGACAGTCTGCACTTTCTGATCCCCGGTGGCGCTGGCGGCGGCTGGGATGGCACCGCGCGTGGCACTGGCGAAGCACTGACCAAGGCCGGCATTGTTGGCACTGCCAGTTATGAAAATATGTCCGGTGGCGGCGGCGGCAAGGCGATTGGCTTTCTGATCGAGAACGCTGACAGCCAGCATGGCACCCTGATGGTCAACTCGACTCCCATCGTGATCCGGTCACTGACCGGGGTGTTCCCGTATAACTTTCGCGATCTGACCATGGTTGCCGGCACCATTGGCGACTATGCGGCCATCGTGGTTGGCAAGGACAGCCCGATCAACTCGATGGGTGATCTGCTGGCGGCCTATCAAGCTGATCCGCGTGCAACTGCCATTGGTGGTGGYTCGGTGCCGGGYGGYATGGAYCACCTGGTTGTGGCGATGGTGATGAAGGCGGCGGGCGAAGATCCGACTGGCGTGAAATACATCCCCTATGATGCCGGCGGAATGGCGATGGCAGCTTTGCTGTCGGGCGAGATTGCAGCGCTGTCGACCGGGTTCTCGGAAGCGGTGGATCTGGCCAATGCCGGTGAGGTGAAGATCATCGGTGTTACTTCGGATGAGCGGGTGTCGGCCTATGCGGATGCTCCCACCATGAAGGAACAGGGGATTGACGCCGAGTTTGTCAACTGGCGTGGGTTCTTTGCGGCTCCGGGTTTGTCCGAAGAGAAATTGGTGGCCTATCAAAATACCCTGAGCAAGATGTACGACACCCCCGAGTGGGAAGCCGTGCGGGAACGCAATGGCTGGGTCAACATCCACAACAATGGCGACGAGTTTGTCASYTTYCTGGARAACCAGGAAAAGATCATYGGTGAYCTGATGACCGARCTYGGYTTTCGYTAAMCCATRAYATGTTCCGGGGCGGYTKCGRCTKGCCCCGGAATTTTNNAAAATTCCGACCSGWTTTMYYRCRMGWAAACGGMCGGTRAMACTTACYWTTYTKGGGNNAGGATCCTATGGCGCTTGATCGCTGGATCGCACTGATCATCCTGATGATCTGTATGGCCTATGGATATGCGGCCTTTTTTACTATGGACGTGGGCCTGCCACCGTTCATGCAACGCAATGCAATTTGGCCCAGTACCTTTCCAAAGCTTCTGGCAGGTTTGKCTATCGGCTGTGCGCTGATCATTCTGCTGGGGCAGGGYAAAGGCGACGCCGGACCCAAAGAGGGCGATATCGATTATCGCCGGTTGACTGACTACAATCTGGGTCAGGCGGTGTTGTTGYTGGTGATGATGGCAGCATATGCRTTGATGTTGCGGCCGGTYGGSTTTCTGATCTCTACCACTGCCTTTTTGACCATYAGCGCCATGGTGCTGGGCGAGCGCAGGCTGCGGTACCTGCTGCCGATCACCCTGCTGGCCACCGGGCTGGTCTGGTATTTGGTGCAACAGGTGTTGGGGATCTATCTGCGCCCCTTGCCGTATTTCCTAGGAACCGGAGGCTAATATGCTCGAAGGCATTATGATCGGGCTGAACACAGCCTTTACGTTCTCCAATATTCTGTTGGTCATAGGTGGCTGCCTGATTGGCACCTTTATCGGCATGTTGCCGGGACTGGGACCGATGAGCATCATTTCCATCATGATCCCAATTGCGATCTCGATGGGAGACCCTTCGGCGGCGCTAATCCTGCTGGCGGGTGTCTATTAYGGYGCGATCTTTGGCGGCTCGACCTCGTCGATCCTGATCAACGCACCGGGGGTGGCGTCAACCGTTGCCACCTCGTTTGATGGCTATCCRYTGGCGCGTGCGGGCAAGGCCGGTAAAGCGCTGACCGTGGCGGCGATTTCCTCGTTTTGCGGGGGAACCATCGGCGCGGTGCTGCTGATGATCTTTGCCCCGGCGCTGGCCACTGTGGCGCTGCTGTTCCATTCCTCTGAATATTTCGCGCTGATGGTTGTGGGTCTGTCGGCGATTGCTGCTTTTGCCGGCACCGGACAGGTGGTCAAAGCCCTGCTGATGACCGTTCTGGGGCTGATCATGGCCACCGTGGGCGAGGGCGCGCTGTTCAACCTACCACGTTTCACCATGGGGATCATGGATCTGCAATCCGGGTTTGGCTTTGTCACCCTGGCGATGGCGATGTTTGCCCTGCCCGAGGCGCTGTATCTGGTGATGGACCCGAGCCGCTCCAACAATGAAGCCGGGGGCGAGATCAAGGATCTGCGCATCAGCCGCGCCGAAGCCAAGGAGATTGCGCCGGTGATTGCCCGCCAATCGATCCAGGGTTTTCTGATTGGGGTTCTGCCCGGGGCTGGCGCCACCATTGCCTCGTTTCTAGGCTATGCGGTGGAACGCAACATTGCCTCGAAAGAGGATCAGGAGAAGTTCGGCAAAGGCTCGCTAAAAGGTCTGGCCGCGCCGGAAGCGGCCAATAATGCCGCCTGTACCGGCTCGTTTGTGCCGCTGCTGACGCTGGGTATTCCTGGCTCGGGCACCACTGCGATCTTGTTGGGGGCGCTGATTGCGCTGAACGTCAATCCCGGCCCGCGCCTGATGGTGGACCAGCCCGAGATCTTCTGGGCGGTGATCATCTCGATGTATATCGGCAATCTGGTGCTGTTGATCCTGAACCTGCCGCTGATCCCCTATATCGCCAAGATCCTGGCGGTGCCGCGCAACTATCTGATCCCGTTTATCCTGTTTTTCACCATGATGGGCGCCTACATCGGTCAGAACAACGCCACCGAGCTGTTGCTGCTGGTGGGCCTTGGAATCTGTGCCACGGTGTTGCGCTTTGCTGACTACCCGCTGGCGCCGCTGCTGATCGGGTTCATCCTTGGCTCGATGCTGGAGGATAACTTTGCCCGCGCGATGCAGTTGTATGACGGGCTTGGTTTTATTCTGGAGCGGCCAATGACCATGGGGCTGCTGGGAATTGCGGCGGTGCTGATCATCCTGCCCAGCTACCGGGCCAGGCGGGCGCGATTGCGGGCCAAGGGCGTCGCGGACGGCGATTAAACACAACCTATCAGGGGGGCGCAGGCTCCCCTGATTACATTTTGAAAGCTGGAATTTCTATATGATTGCTAAACTTCAGCTGAGGCCGCGTATTGTGACGGCTGGCATTGCGGGCATTGGAGTGGTGCTGTTTTTGTGGCTTCGCTTACCTCTGCCGTTTCTACTGGGACCGATGATGATGTGCTTGGTGTTTGCACTGGGTGGCACGCGGATGTTGGGAATGGGGCAGGTAGGGATGGCGTTTCGCACCATTCTGGGGGTGGCTGCCGGGTCGTCGATCACCCCGGATGTGATGACCGCGCTGCCTGAGATGGCGCTGTCACTGATGTTGGTGCCGGTGTTTGTGGTTTGCGTGGCGCTGGCCTCGTTTCCGCTGATGCGGCATGTGTTCAAGTTCGACAAGGTGACCAGCTATTACTGCGCCATGCCCGGAGGGTTGCAGGATCTGATGGTGTTTGGCGAGGCGGCAGGGGCCAATCTGCGGGCGCTGTCGCTGGTACATGCAACCCGGGTGTTGCTGATCGTCAGCGTCGCACCGTTTGTGCTGGACCTGCTGTGGCAGGTGGATCTGCTGGCGCGGCCCGGCAGTGCTGCCAGTGATACTCCGATGGTTCAGCTAGCTTGGATGGTGTTTGCCGGTTTGGCTGGCTGGGGCATTGCGACGCGGTTGAACATCCTAGGCGCCTCGATCATCGGGCCGATGGTGCTGACGGCAGGGCTGAGCCTGTCGGGGGTTATCACTCAGCGACCTCCGGCTGAGATGATCTGGGCCTGTCAGTTCTTTATCGGCATGGCGGTGGGATCGAAATATGTCGGTGTTACCTGGCGGGAGCTGCGCCGGGTGGTTTTGGCCGGGGTGGCAAACGGAGTGTTGTTGGCGATCATCAGCGCAGTTTTTATTCTGCTGGTGAGCAGTCTGGCGATTGCGCCAGCGCTGGATGCGTTTCTGGCGTTCCTGCCCGGCGGGCAGGGGGAAATGGTGGTGCTGGCGATTATTGCCGGGGCTGATCTGACCTATGTCGTGCTGCACCACATCCTGCGGATTGCGCTGGTGGTGATGCTGGCGCCAGTGCTGTTGTCGCGGTTGCGGTAATCCGACGCGCATCCAGTTTTTACGCCAGCAGCAGAACTATGAGGGCGGCGCCTGACCTTGGGGAGGCGAGAAGCGCCTTCCCGGGGGGAAGGTCAGGCGCGGCCCGGCGTGCCGCCGGGCGAAACAGAGTGTGATGGGAGTGCCGCGGTGTTATCGGTCCGGTTTTTTGTTCAGCAGCAATGTGCCATAGATTGCGACAAACCCGAAGAACCCGAGGATCCAGCTGGCCCCAGCAATATGATACAGATGTTCGGCCGCATCTGGCCAGATCCCGGCGGACAGTCGTGCCAGGACGGACACCGGGAGACACAGGAACATTGCAACGGTTGCTGGAGTTGCGATCAGGGCATTGCCAGTGTGGCCCAGGGTGGCGCGGCTCATCACTGCCAGTGTCATCAGCGGGATAGCTCCGGCCAACCAGACATGCTGTGCGGCGGAGGCAAGCAGGATATCTGGCCACAGGATCGCCACGCCTAAAGCCAAGGCACCGAGGGGGATGAAGCCATAGGCGAGGTGCAGCACCCAGAGCATGGGGTCGGAGAGGGTGTGTATGCCGCCCCAGCGGGACAGGCGGGCAAAATGCAGTGCAGCGAAGGTAATCAGGCACAGGCCGGTGATCCAGAAATCAGGCTGTGCAACCCAGAACACCAGGGTCAGAACTGAGAAGAGGAGCGTCAGTTTGTCGAACCTCTGCATTGGCGGTGCCGGACGGATGTCGCTGCCCGATTTGACCAGCCAGTTGCGGGTGAACGAGGGCACGATGCGCCCACCTATGACCGAGATCATCAGCACTCCGGCGGCCAAGCCAATGCGCAGCCCATAGCCCTGTGCGGCGTAATCGCCCCGCGCCGCCTCAAAATGAAACACTGCATTGCCGAGGATCAGCAGCGCTAGCATGGCCAGTACAATCAGGTTGCGCCAGTTTTTGCCGGCAATGACCTCGCGGGCCATCACGGCGGCCAGGGCCACCAGGGCTGACAGATCGACCAGTGCCACCAACAGCACTGGCAAGTGGGCCGAGAAAAGCACCGCCAGGCGGCCAAGCAGCCAAAGGGTGAAGAGCCCGGCAAGTGGAACACCTACCACCGGCAGGCGTCCGGTCCAGTTGGGCACGGCGGTCAGCATGAAGCCGGCGACAATTGCGGGCAGGTAGCCAAACAGAAACGCATGCGCGTGCCAGCTGACTGGATCAAAGGCGCTGGGCAGGGTCAGGACATCTGCCAGCGACAAAATCCACAGCACCATTGCCAATCCAGCCCAGAGAGCGCCAAACAGGAAGAACGGTCGGAACCCATAAGACAGCAACGCAGGCCCACGCCATTGGCGCATCTGTTCGGTGGATGAGGTGGGCATGTGGCGGCTCCTGATAGCAGTTTGGGGTACTGTATCAGGCGTGGTGTTGTTCGATGTTGTGCTAAAACAAACATCTCGGCCTCAGGTTCAGCTGAGCAGGGTGAGCCAGAACCAGACGGTGAACAGGCRCAAACCGGTGGCAAGCAGCACCGACGAGGCCGCCACCCGTTTGGCGCGGCCATACATATTGGCAAAGATATAGGCGTTGAACCCCGGCGCCATCGAGGCATTCAGAACGCCTGAGCGGAACAGGTCCTGCGGCACTGCCAGGGTGGTGCCAAACAGCCAGACCAGCGAAGGATGGATCAGCAGCGAGGTCATGCAAACAAAGGCAATGGTGCGCATGTCGCCTTCGGGGCGGTATTTCACCAAGACACCGCCGAGAGCAAACAGCGCGGCGGGCAGGGCGGCGCGGATCAGCAGCAACAGGGCCTCGTCGATAACGTTAGGAATGGAAAGCCCGGTCAGGTTGAAAATGAACCCCAGCGCGATCGCCAGGATCAGCACGTTTTTGAACATTGCCGAGAATACTGAGGTGACGGTTTTGAGACCGCCAGCACCGCGGTTGCGCACCACTTCCATCACGGTGATGCCGATGCCGTAGCAAAACGGCGCGTGAAAGGCGATGATGGCGAAGTTGCCGGTCAGGTTGTCGGCGCCAAATGCGCGCTCGGTGATGGGCAACCCCAGCAACACCGAGTTGGAGAACAGGCAGCAAAACCCGATGACAATGCTGTCTTCCCAGTCGCGCTTGAACAGCAGGCGGGCGCCGGTGATACCGATGACAAAGCAGATTGCAGCGCCGGCGTAGAAGCTGATCAGCAATCGTGCGTCAAAGCTGGCGGCAATGTCCAGGTTGGCAATGGCGCGAAACAGCAGGCAGGGAATGGCAAAGTTCTGGGTGAACTTCATCAGGCCTTCGACGTGATCCTGTTTGAAATAGCCGACCTTAGTGGCAGAATAGCCTGCTCCGATCACCAGAAACACGGGCAGGATGACGTCGATCAGGTTTTGAAACATCTACGGCCTGTGCTGGCTGGCAGAGGGGGGAGCCTCCGGCGGGAGTATTTTTGAAAAGATGAAGGGATTGGAGTCAAATGGGGTAGCGGATCACCATGCCGTCATAGGCCGGGGTGATGTGGTCGGGGGTCTCAGCTTTGACCGTGGCGTAATCGAGGTCGATGTGCATGTTGGTGAGGATGGCGCGACGCGGTTTTATCCTGGCGATCCATTCGAGGGTGCGGTCATAATGGAAATGGGTCGGGTGCGGCTTGCGGCGCAGCGCGTCGACGATCCAGCAGTCGAGATCCTGCAGGTGCTCCAGTGCCTCTTTGGGGATCTCGGCAACATCGGGCAGGTAGGCCAGATCACCAATGCGGAAGCCAAGCGCGTCGATGGCACCGTGGTTGACCCGGAAGGGGCGGAACTCGATGGACCCGCCGGGGCCGTCGATGGTCACCGTACCGTCAATTGAGCGCAGGTCGAGGATCGGCGGGTAGGGCGAGCCTTCGGGTTGCACAAAGGCGTAGCCAAAGCGCGAAAGCAGGTCGTTCTGGGTATTGCCGTCGGCGTAGACCGGCACTCGCTGGTGCATGTTGAAGACAATCATCCGCAAATCGTCGATGCCGTGCATATGATCAGCATGGCTGTGGGTATAGATCACCGCGTCAAGCCGCCCGGTGCCGCTGTCGAGCAATTGGCTGCGCATGTCGGGAGAGGTGTCGATCAGCACCGTGGTGGTGCCGTCCGGCCCGTCGCGCTCGACCAGCATCGAGCAACGGCGACGTCTGTTGCGCGGGTTTTCCGGGTCGCAGTTGCCCCAATGGCCACCCAAGCGCGGCACACCGCCGGAAGAACCGCAGCCGAGGATGGTAAAACGCAGCTCTCCCATCAGGCAGGGGCCGGGAAGGCTGCTGCCTTGGAGAACAGGCGGTTGAAATTTTCCTGGGTGCGGGCGGCAAACTCGGCGTAGTCGAGATCGAAGACCTCGGCCCCGATGCGGGCGGTGTGGGCGGTATAGGCGGGTTCGTTGCGTCTGCCGCGATGGGGAGGCGGGGCCAGATAGGGCGCATCGGTTTCCACCAGCATCCGGTCGATGGGCGCGGCAGCAAAGATGTCGCGGATCGCTTGGCTTTTGGGGAAGGCGGCGATGCCTGACATCGACAGGTAAAAGCCAAGCTCCAGGGCAGCGCGGGCCAGTTCGGGCGAGGAGGAGAAACAGTGCATGACGCAGGCGAAGGTACCATTTTGCATTTCTTCGCTCAGGATCTGCGCCATGTCGTCATCGGCGGCGCGCGAGTGGATGATCAGCGGCAACCCGGTGTCGCGCGCGGCGGCAATGTGGATGCGCAGGCTGTCTTTTTGCACCTGCGCGGTCTCGGCGGTGTAGTGGTAATCCAGCCCGGTTTCGCCGATGCCGACAAACTTGGGATGTTTCGCCAGCGCCAGTAATTGGTCGAGCGTTGCCATCGGCTCACTCGCGACGCTCATCGGGTGGGTGCCGGCGGCGTAGAATACGGGCGCGTGGGTCTCGGCTATCGCGCGGACCGAGGGTTCATTTTTCAGCTTGGTGCAGATGGTGACCATGCGGGTCACCCCGGCCTCGGCTGCATTGGCGATGATCTCGTCCAACTTGCCCTCGAAATCGGGGAAATCAAGGTGACAGTGGCTGTCGGTGATCTGGGGTGGGGTGGTGGTCTGGGTCATGCCTGTCTCTGTCGCCGATGCATCCTTGCCGGCCGCATCGGGCCTAGCGGGACGCGGTTGCCTGCATCTTGAAAACGGTATCTAGGACAAGCGCGGCGGGGTCAAGGTTCACCGCCTGWCCRTGGCGRRCSCGKGYGGTGACYWCGGCKGCMARKTCAGCCCAGGCGCGKGCRGMKTGYGGGGTYGGKGMCAGKCGGGTYARSAYSTCKGCCTCAYCCRGYGCCGCCTGAGGCACTGGCGGCGTACCGCTGGCACCAGTACGGGCCAGACGCGCCAGTGCCACGTCGATCAGGGTGAGCAGCAGCTCGAACCTGTCAGCACCGCCGCGTTGCGCGGCCGCTTCAGCCAGCGCCATGGCGCGGGGGCGGTCAAGGCGGGGCATCGAGGCCAGGATCTGCATCAGCTCGGCGTAGATTTGCAATCCACCCAGGTTCAAGACGCGCAGGGCGGCGCCAACCGAGCCTGCGGCCAGTGCCGCCAGATGATCGGGGTGGTCCGGTGGCTCGGCGCCGGACTGGGTCAGGGCGCGTTGCATGTCATCAGATGACAGTGGCGACAGGCGCAGGCTGCGGCAGCGCGAGCGGATGGTCGGCAGCAGGCGTGAGGGCTGGTGGGAAATCAGCAGCAGGGTGGTGCGGGCGGGGGGCTCTTCGAGCATTTTTAGCAGCGCATTGGCGGCACTGGTGTTCATGTCGTCTGCCGCATCGATAATCACCACCCGGTGCCCACCATCGGTGGCGGAGAGACCAAAAAACCGGTTCAGGGTGCGGATGTCATCGACCACGATCTGGCCGCGCAATTTGCCCTTGTCGTTGTAGCTGCGGCTGATTGCAGCAAGACCGGGTTCGGCCAAGGCTTGGATCCGGTGCGAGACCGGGTGCTCGGGGCTGACGTCCAGCGTTTCCACCGGCGGTGGCGCGCTGAACAAGCCGTCCGTGGTCGGTGGTGGGGTGGCCAGCAAAAAACGGGCGATGCGCCAGGCGAGGGTGGCTTTGCCGATGCCCTGTGGGCCGGTCAGCAGCCAGGCGTGGTGCAGGCGCTCAGAATTGAAGGCGGTGAGAAAGGCAGACTCGGCCTCGGATTGACCAAAGAGTTGTTGCGTCTCACGCGGGTGTGGGGCGCCGGGGGCCTGATCGGCGCGCGGCAGCTCTTCGTCGGATGGCTTGCCCTTCATGACAGGGCGGCCTGCGCCGTGGCCAGGACCTCAGCGGCAACTGTGTCGACCGGGCGATTGCCGTCAATCACCCGAAAACGGGGGGCGAATTCTTGTGCTAAGGCCAGAAATCCGGCGCGCATTTTCTGTTGCAGCTCGATGCCAAAATCCTCGAAGCGTTCTTCGCTGGTTTGACGGCCCTTGGCGCGCGACAGGCCAACCTCTGGGTCCATGTCGATCAGCAGGGTCAGGTCCGGTTCGCGGGTAATCATCAGCTTGTGCAGTTTGTCGACAGTGGCGCGCAGATCGCCGCGCGACAGGCCTTGATACATCCGGGTGCTGTCGGCAAAACGGTCACAGATCACTACCTTTCCAGCCGCCAGTGCCGGTTCAATGGTGCGCTCCAGGTGGTCTCGGCGGGCGGCGGTGAACAGCAGCAGCTCGGTCTCGGCGGACCAGCGGTCGGGGTCGCCCTCCAGCACCAGAGAGCGAATTTCTTCCGCCCCCTTTGAGCCGCCGGGTTCGCGGGTCAGCACAACGTCACGGCCCTGCGCCTGCAGCGCCTCTGCCAGCAGGCGGCATTGGGTGGATTTGCCCGAGCCGTCTATGCCCTCGAAAGTCAGAAATAGGCCTTTGGCCAGTGGTGTTGTCACATTGCCCCCTCGGGACCGTTTAGAAATTGTGCGATCAGGACGTCAGCGGCGGTTTTCACCCGCACAAAAAAGCCGCCACTGGGCACGTCATTGGCTGCCACCAGGGGCAGGCGAATTTCGGGGAGATCTTCGGGCTGCAGCACCAGTTCGGCCAGTTCTTGACCCTTGGTGATCGGCGCTTCGATCGGGCCGGTATAGACCACCTCGGCATTGATCTGTTTGCCGGACAGGGCAGGCAGCAGCACGGTCAGGTCTTCGGCTGGAACCAGGCCTACCGTTCGTTCGGCCCCCCGCCAGACTTCGGCCTGAGCCACCGGAACAGAGGCTTTTGCGATGGTTTTGCTGGTAAATTGGCGAAACGACCAGTTAACAAGGGCCTCTGCCTCCTCTGCCCGCAGACGGGTGCTGTCCAGCCCTGAGAGGACAAAGATCACCCTCCGGTCCCCCTGAACGGCGGAGCCCACCAAGCCATATCCCGCTTCACTTGTGTGCCCTGTCTTGAGCCCATCAGCGCCAATGCCGAGACTGAGCAGGGGATTGCGGTTGTGGATGTTTGACGGGGCCCGCCCGTCAAAGGCAAACTCGGTTTCCGAAAACAACGGGTAATATTCCGGGAAATCCTCGATGATGTGCTCGGCCAGAATGGCCAAGTCCTGTACCGACATGAGATGTCCTGCCGCAGGCCAACCATTGGCATTGGCAAAGGTCGAATTATCCATGCCCAACTGCTTGGCGCGTTTGGTCATATAGCGGGCAAAACCCGCCTCGGTGCCATCCGGGCTTAGCGCTTCGGCGAGCACCACACAGGCGTCATTGCCCGACAATACGATGATACCGCGCAGCAGGTCCTCGACCCGCACCCGRTCGGTGGTGTCCAGGAACATGGTCGAGCCGCCATAGCTCATSGCGTGYTSGSWKACCGSCAGYTYSTCGTCCAGRKTYAGSCGSCCGTCGCGSAYCGCCTCAAAAGCCACATAAAGTGTCATCAGCTTGGACATCGAGGCCGGCGGCAGCGGTTGTTGGGCGTTTTTCGACAACAAGACGGTGTCGGTCACCTGATCCATCACATAGGCGGCACGGGCAGTGGTTTCAAACGCCGTGGCAGATAGCGCCGATAGGCTAAGGGCAAGACCACCGGCGGTAAGGAGCCTGACAGAGGATTTTAAAATATGGACCATGGTTGGATCCTCCTGCGCTTAGTTGGTGACGGCATAGGCATCYGAGAAACCGGCGGCCTTGACCTTTTTCAACAGTGTTGAGCGTTCGGATTTGCTTTGCGCCGGACCAACAACGACGCGCCAGAACGGTTTGCCGTTTGACGATTGGGCCAGCACAGTTGGGATAATACCCGCATTGCGCATCTGCCCGGCGGTGCTTTTGGCGTTGGTTTCAACGCTGAAAATGCCGATTTGGATATAGGGCTTTTCAAGCGGAGAAGCCTTGGCCGGCGGGGTTGAAATTGGCTTGGGGGCGGTTGGGGCAGGCGGTGTTGACGCCTCGATCGCCGCAGCTGCGGCTCCTGCAATTGGGTCAAGCTGAGTTTGTGAAATCTCTTGGTCAGCACTTGAGGCGGGCTCTAACGTGGCGACCTCTACCTCGGCGACATCTTCGATTTCGGGGCTCTCATCGACAGTTTCGCGGCGCAGGGCGGTGACGTTCAGCTCAACAGGCGCGCCCGCCAGCATGCCCAGGGCCGCGGCGGCATCCGAGGAGGCCTGCAGTCTGGGGCCGGGGATCTCACGCTCCCGGCGGAACAGGGCCCCAATCACAAATTTGCCATTGGCGTTGTTGCGAATGATCACGCGTTCGGGGTCTTTGGCATCGGGGTGAGCCACCCAAACCCCACCCAGCGAAGGTCTGCCGTCCCACAACCCGGCCTCGGTGACCTGGAACACATCCGGGGCCTCGACGTCGCGTTCGACCAATCGGGTGCTGCTGCTGGCGACAGGCGCACTCTCGCTGCCGGTGCCTTTGGGCTGCAGAAAACCCGGAACCGCACCCTCCTCGCATGCCGTTAGCAGCACAAGGCCAATAGCCGTGGCCGCCAAGCGTGCAGCCCGGGATCTCGTCACCTTAGCATCGCTCATGTTTGTTCCTTGCCTGTCCTGTGGACGTCGCTGCATCCAGTGTCGGTTGTCCCGGTTGTGCCACCATCCGCGACACCATAGCGCGTGGTGGGTATCATGAAAAGTCTGTCGCTGAAGGCTCGGCAATAAATCCCTATTTGGGCGCATTTTAAGACGGGTTGGTTTTTTGCTTGCCAGGATGCCGCGCAGCGCCTAAACCCCGATCCGACCGGGGAGGTGGCAGAGTGGTCGAATGCGACGGTCTTGAAAACCGTTGAACGTGAGAGCGTTCCCAGGGTTCGAATCCCTGTCTCCCCGCCACTAAAACAATGACTTAACTGGAACTGGTTGCCGCCTCGATTAGGGTGTCGAATTGGTGTTTCCCAAAAAGTTTCCCACGTTCTTGATCCGTTTTTGTTCTGTTCGATGTTATAGCGCGGCGCGGCTATTGGCAGCCATTGGCGCGGTTATTGTCAGAACGTTGCTCACAATGATCGCATCATGCTAGGCCCCACCAAAATGAAGAGCGCGGGACGACCTCAGTTAGATTCTCCGGTCTTTAACACCAACAATACCAGATCAAGGTTCCATACAGCGACTCAGAAAACAGTCACAAAGGGCGGATTGCGAACATTCGCTGCGAGCGCTGTGCTTCCACACAAACGTGTGAAAGCTGACGCCCTAGACCTAGCTCCTCAACTGACGATTAGTTCCAAAAGAGCTGGCACCTTGTGTAAGCATTCGAATCTCGTAGCGGAGTTCTAGGAACTCGTGGAAATGCGACCCGCACTCCTTCTTTTGCAGAGCCGCCTCGATCCATGTCAAAGAATCGGGGTAGTTTGCTTGTCTGAACAGCGCTTGCGCAAGTAGTCGCTGGACCCAACCGTTTGATTCCAGATCCCCCTCCCTCTTAGGATAATTTCTGCGTCCGGGGGGGCCATGAGTATCATTAGCTCAGCCTTCCTCTGAACGTAAAACGGTGGAGATTTGGCTGCGCTCTCGAATAAATTGAGCGCCAGCCTTAGCGCGTCGTTATCTTTGTCTCCTAGACTACGTCCATATTCGAACATTACATCATGGTGGACAGGGGCAATCGGGTAACGAATAGGCCGGAAGGGCAAAATGGCGTCAGGCTTGTTCAGAAAATCGGGTTGATCCATCGTTCGGGCGGGGCCAGGAAAAAATCTGTCCATGCGCTATACTGAGCGCCTGTCCGAGGTAGCCCTTGAACTCTCAGTCGGCAGCGTCGGGGCAGTACGACAACGCCCTCGCTGAAATATTAAATGATCTTTACAAAACAGAGCTCGTTTATCGCCAAAGCCCTTGGCCGCATGCAGGCACTGGAACTGGCGACGCTGAGATGGGTTGATTGTTTCAAAAATCGCCGTCTGCTCGGCCCTATCGGAAACATCCCGTCAGTAGAGGCTGAAGAGAATTACTATGCACTGCGCGCTGCTCTCGATAGGGCTGCGTGAAATGAAGCAATTGGTCTCCGGTGAAGCCGGGGCGGTTCACTTGAGATTCATTGCAAGTTAGCAGTCATCATGAGCTCCAGCACTTGCTGATGCATTTGCGGGTCTCCGGTGGCAATGAACCGGTCACCAGAATGGATGGTCAGTTTGGCGCCAGTCCAATCAGTGATGGCGCCTCCGGCACCCTGAATAACTGGCACCAGGGCCAAATAATCGTGAATGTTGAAATTCACCTCAACACCGACATCGATCCGGCCGCTGGCGATTTGGCCATAGGCCATGCAGCTGCCACCATAGATGCCCCAGCGGGCGGCTGTGTTCAGGCGCACCAGGGCCGGGCGGTCCTGAGGCTCCCAGAAGTCGGGATTGCTGGTGGTCATCATCGCGCTGGACAGGTCTTTGCAGGCCCGGGTGCGCACCGCCGCGCCGTTGCGGGTGGTTGGGGTGCCGTTGCAGCCAACCCAGCGTTCGCGGGTCATCGGCATGTCGATGACGCCAATCACTGGGTCCTCGCCCTGCACCAAGGCAATCAGGGTGCCAAACACCGGAAATCCGGCCAGAAACGGCAGGGTGSYKTSSAKSKKSTYSRTSATSSMTWYSAASWYGSMAYYGRKGYTSRYSYMKGYKSSYWCCTSSMMMMKKMWGCMRYRSWMSGGMTAGCGATCTGTGATCAGCTGCCGGATTTTGTCCTCGACGGCCTTGTCCACGTCCGTCACCGGGCTGTTGTCGTCCTTGATTTCCAGATCAAAGGGCCGATGAGCGGCGGTTTGCAGGATTGCGCGGCTGGCGTCCGCCAGGTGTTCCGCGAAGATCTTATAGTCTTGAAAGGGGCTCATGTTGACCTCTAGTGCTGGATGATCTGGCTTAGGAATTTCTTGGTCCGCTCGCTTTTGGGACTGTCAAAAAAGGTTTCTGGTGGTCCCGTTTCGACAATCTCGCCTGCGTCCATGAACACGATTTTATCGGCCACCGAACGGGCAAACCCCATCTCGTGGGTGACACAGATCATCGTCATGCCCTCTTTTGCCAGATCCACCATCACATCCAGCACCTCGGAAATCATTTCCGGGTCCAGCGCCGAGGTTGGCTCGTCGAACAACATGATTTCGGGGTTCATGCACAGGGCGCGGGCAATGGCGACGCGTTGCTGTTGGCCGCCGGACAGTTGCACCGGGAATTTATCCGCCTGCTCAGGAATTCGTACCCGCTCCAGCAGCCCCATGGCGATGTCATGCGCCTCGGCTTTGCTGGTGTTGCGCACCAGTCGGGGCGCCAGCATCAGGTTCTTGACCACGGTCAGATGCGGGAACAGGTTGAAGCTTTGGARCACCATGCCAACCTCGCGGCGCACCGCATCTATGTCCTTGGTGTCGCCGGTCAGTTCATGGCCGTTGACAAAGATCTGGCCGCCGTCGTGTTCCTCAAGCCGATTGATGCAACGGATCATCGTTGACTTGCCCGACCCCGAGGGCCCGCAGACCACCAGCCGTTCGCCCTTGTTGACCACAAGGTTGATGTTCTTGAGGGCCTGAAACGTGCCAAAATGCTTGTCCACATTCTGCATCACGATCACCGGCTGTTTTGCATCTTGCGCCATGTCAGTTTTCTCTCTTCAGATAGCGGCTCATGTGCCGTTCAAAACGCCCAAACGCCTTTTGGATAAAGAAGGTCATGATGATGTAGATCACCGCCAGCGAAATGAAGACTTCGTAGGGAGCAAAGGTCTCGGCGACGATGGTGCGGGCAATCCCCATCATGTCGAGCAGAGTGATGGTGCTGGCCAGTGCGGTGGATTTCATTAACGATACGATGTCGTTGCTATAGGCCGGGATCGCCAACCGAACGGCGATCGGCGTGGTAATATGGATGAATCGCTGGCGCACTGACAATCCCAGGGCGGCGGCTGCCTCGCCCAGGCCCTTGTCGACGCCCAGGATGCCGCCGCGCAGGATCTCGGACACATAAGCGCCGGTGTTCAGCGACAGCGCCAGCACGGCGCAGCCAAACGGTTCGCGCAGGATAGGCCAGAAAATGCTTTCCCGGATCACTTCGAACTGCGGCAACCCATAGTAGATGATGAAGATTTGCACCAGAATGGGGGTGCCGCGAAAGATATAGATATAGGTCACCGACGGCCACACCAGGTACCAGCGGCGCGAGATCCGCATCAGCAACAGAACCACTGCCAGCGCGGTGCCCAGAATGGCCGACAGGGCCATCAGTTGCAGCGTCAGGCCAAGCCCCATCAGCATTTTTGGGATGCTGTCGATGACCAGAGAAAAGTCGAAACTCATCGTGCCCGCTCCAAATGCCGGTTGGCGTTTTTCTCCAGCATCATCACGGTCAGGGTGATGACGGTAGAGAAACTCAGATAAATGCAGCCAACCACGATATACATGGTGAACGGCTTGCCGGTGGTGCCGGTGGCCTGTTCGGCGGCAAACAGGGTTTCATTCAGGCCAATGATCGAAATCAACGCAGTATCTTTGATCAGCGACAGCATGTGATTGCCAAAAGCGGGCAGGGCGAGGCGCCACATTTCCGGGATCTGGATGTAGATGAAGGTCTTGAAATTCGAAATACCAAGCGCCCGCGCGGCTTCTATCTGGCCGGGATCGACGCCTAGAAAGGCCCCGCGAAAGGTCTCGGTGGCGTAGGCGCCAACAATCAATCCGATAGCAAACGATCCAGCCCAGAATGGCGGAATGTCGACAAAGGCAATTGTGGGGTCGTAAAGATGCGCAATGCCGGTCAGGGTGATCGCCGAGCCAAAATAGATCAACAGCAGCACCAAAATTTCAGGCGTGCCCCGAAAGACAACCGTATATACTGCCGCAGCTTTTTGCGCGACGCGGTTATCTGACAGTTTGGCTGCCGCCCCCATCAGGCCAAACACCACCATCATGATCAGCGAGGCAAAAAACACCTGCGCCACCACCACCGAGCCCCAAAAGAAGTCGTCCCACCATCCAACAAGATCTGCCACAGAGCCCCCCTTTTAGCGTTCGAAAATTCAAAGTCGGATTAGAAAATGCAACCAGGGCGGAGCCTTAGCTCCGCCGTGAATTTTATCTGAGTTTAGCCTTCCCAGCCTTCGTTATGGATCGCGAAGGGAAAGTATTTCAGCGCGTATGTCTCGAGTGAGCCGTTTTTGGTCAGTTCCAGAACCGCTGTGTTCAGGCGTTCGCGCAGCTCCTCATTGCCCTTGCGCAGGCCAATCCCAACGCCCACGCCAAAGAAGTCGGTCTCGTCAATCTGTGGGCTGACAAATTCAAATCCAGCACCGTCATCCTTGCTGAGGAACTTCAGGTAGGCCTTCATCGGGTTTGTCATGATCATGTCGGTACGACCGTTGACAAGATCCAGATACATGGCTTCTGAACTGTCATAATAGACAACATTGGCGCCGGGCAGTTTGGCTTCAAACCAGCTGGCGTATGTGGTGGCCCGGCCCATGCCGATTTTAAGACCCTCAAAGTTTGCCGCGACGGGGGCACCTGTATCGTCGAACAGGCTCATATTGTCGGATTTTTTGCCAACAAGGCGTCCAACTGAAATCCGGTAAGGCGCCGAGAAATCCATCTTTTCCAGCCGCGAGTCGGTGATCGACATTGAGGCAATAACCAGATCAAATTTGTTGGCCAGCAGCGCTGGGACCATGCCGTCCCACTTCTGACAGACAAACTCCAGATCCGCGCCGAGGATTTCCGCAACACCCTTGGCCACGTCCACGTCATAGCCATCCAGGCTGCCATCGGCGTTCTTGAAGTTGAACGGCGCGTAGGTGCATTCCATGCCGACACGCAGCGTTTCAGCCTGAGCGGCTGCGCCAAATGTCAGTGCCGCCACTGCGGCTACGCCCAGGGTTGTGCGACGAATTGCATTGAAAAGTTTCATGTTATCCTCCTGTTGGTGGTCCAGTTTTTAGGTGAGGGAGATGTCCAAATCTGGCTGACTTGGACCCCGAAAATGAAGCTAGGGTTTCCCATGGTGTTGTCTGTAACCGCGCATGTCATGCTGAGATGACAGCCCTGTGACGGAACTGATTGGATATCTCCTCGATGGCTTGGATGATCCGGCTGACTTCGGATTCTGTGTTGTAATGTGCCAGCCCGATGCGTACGACGCCCTCGTCGATCGGCAGCCCCAGGAACCGCGTCGGCTCATAGGCATAGTTGTGGCCGTGCCAGACAAATATACCCTGTTCGGCCAGCGATTTCGCCATCACAGTGGGGGGGATCGAGCGGTGTCGGATGGACACCGTCGGCACCCGTTCGTGGACCCGGTTGGGGTTGGTGATGCCAAACACCTCAATGCCCGAGATGCTTTGCAATCCGTCGATCAGCCTGTTGGTCAGCGGTTCTTCGTAGTTTCGGTATTCGTCATAAGCCGCAGAAATCTGATCGCGGCGGCTGCTGAAATTGCCGATTGTGCGGCCAAAGCTGGCAAAATACTCAACCGTCGCGGACAGACCCGCCAACAGTTCCACCTGCGGTGTTCCCAGCTCAAACCGGTCCGGCAGATCATTCGATGTGCACCGACCCTTGTAGGGGTGCAGCCCGGCCAGGATATCTTGTTTTCCCYMYWGYWYSSCSRSMTGYRSRYCRMRRAAMTWGTMGRWCRMSYMGGCSRGSRRRTCRSMKYYMWSWWWSTTGASRYSAACMASRTKATGCGGCGCCAGTTGTACCGCGTCGACAAACACCAAGGCACCGGCGTCCTGGGCGATGGCTGTCAGTTTGGCGATGTCATTGATCGAGCCGGTCAGGTTGCTGGCATAGTTCAGGCATACCAGTCTGGTGCGGTCGCTCAGCACCGCCTCCAACTGCTCAGCTTCGATTTGCCAACTGCCGCGGTCGAAATCCAGCCAGCGGATCTCCAGACCCTTATCTTTGGCAATCTCCAGCCAGGGGCCAATGTTGCCCTCGTGATCCATCCGGGTGATGATGATCTCGTCGCCCGGTTTGAAATCCCGGCAGATGCTGCGCGACATATGGAAGGTCAGCATGGTCATGCTCTGACCAATGACAATTTCTTTGCCACTGTCGGCGCCAAGGAACTCTGCCATATCGCTATGTGCTTGGACCACCACATGGTCCGAGGTGACGCTGGTTGAAAAATGCCCGCCCAGATTGGCACAGGACGTCAGCATATAGTCCGAGATCGCCTGCGCCACGCAAAGCGGCACTTGGGTGCCGGCCGGATTGTCCAGATAGTTGCGCGTCACGCCACCATCTGTTTGTATCATCGCTGGGAACTGTGCGCGAATGTCAGAAATTGGATAAGCCATCAGTGCATCCCTGGGATTAGATCAAAGCAGAAACCTTCTGTCAGCAGGCTGACGGGTTCGCGGTGATGTTTCCATCATCCCAAAGGATGAGGCGTCAGGAGGCCGTGTGCATAGTCAGGAAGCTGATGAAACGAGAGAATAATTCCGCCTGAGAGCCGATTTCAAGCTTGGCATAGATATTGCGGCGGTGTGATTTAATAGTTGGCACTGAGGTCCCCAAACGCAGCGAAATCGACTCGCTTGAATGACCGGTCAGCACCAGTTTCACCACTTCCTGCTCCCGCGTTGTCAGCTTATCTGCACCAAAATCATCAAAAGCGCTGTCCAGACTTGGGCGGCTGGCATGGGCGGTGAAATCATGGTTCACCAGCTCCCAGTGTTTGTGAAACACCGCCTGAATTATCGAAAAAATCTGCGTCATGGCGAGGTATTCCTGCCGTGAATATCCAACATCGCGCTGGCGCAGAATGGTCACCTCGATCATTGATCCATCGGGTAGGTTGACCAGCAGCATCAGTTCTTCGGTATGTTTGGGCCAGCCCGGAGTCAGGTATCCAATGGTCTCTCTGACATCGATTTTGATTTCGAACTCAACCGCACTTATCAACGCGCCGTAGCCATCCGGCAGGATTTCGGACATTTGGTAGACGCCTGATCCAATACCGGTTTTGAAGGCTTGATAGACCGGGTTGAGCAGATAGGTATGGCTGAGATAATTCTCCAACCCCTGGTGGAAATTTTCACCCACTTTTGAGCTGGCCAACAGGATCGGCGCAGCGCCGGGCCGGTATAGAAAAAATAGTAAGCTGCTGTAGGGAGTAATCCGGTCCACTGCACCAGCAAAATCATCAAAGAAGGTTTTGGCTCCGATAGTCTGAATGAAATCCACGGTTACATCGGTTGTGGGTATCAGCGTGGATCCAGACAGGGTTTGCGGTGATTTCATTTTTCCCCAGCCAATGTTTGCCGCCCTGTCTTAACCGACATCCTCCATGCGGCGGAGCCTGAAGACAAAGTTATGCCTACCTACGGTGATTTGGCAACGGATTTTGGGGCTGTCGATGACACTGTTTGGTGCCATGAGTTTGTTCCTGTCTTTGCCAAAAGAGAGGACCGCGGGATTTTGGACAGTAGTTAAGATGGTTTGGCTTGTGAACGAGATGATCCCAAATGTTGTAGAGAAAGAACCATTCAGATGAAATCAACCCTTGCGTAAACGGAGCCACCCACACAGGACAGAACCGGTCTTGGGTATTGGTACGTTGATGTCTAGTGCCTCGTGCAGTGTCAGGTTGGTGGGGCCGAAGGGCTGGCGCAATAGGCCGGCATGTCGAGTTGGCCAATCCCGTGCGCGTCCCGAAAGCCCACATCCGACACCACACCTGCGCAGCCGCGCACCGCTAGGCGCATGACAGGGATCGACCCAGCGGTGGCGGCGCGGGCGTCTTTGCGSCYGTCCATSACGGTGTTGGGCGTGATAGAGCTTCGGATCGCAAGCGGCGGGTTTGATCACTGCGCCATCGGGGCAGAGGTTGCCGCGCAGGACCGCCAGCGAGCCTTCACCGAAGAGTGGATTGGACAGGGGCCGGATGACGTCGTCATTGTATACCTCGGCGCCGACAAGGTTCTCACCCAGCGTCTTGCCGGTGACGGTCAGGCATGAGAGATCCAGCCGCTCTTCAATCTGTTTCATCAGCGCGCGCAACCCGCCTGCATAATAGAAATTCTCYATCAGGTAGTCTTTGCCCGCGGGCGCACATTGCGATGAGGTGGGCAACGGCGTTGGTCGAGCAACCGGTGGCCATCGCCACAACGGCGGCGTTGTGACATGCGTTGGTGACCCGAGCCCACCGCCGGAATTGATGAGGCCCCAAGCAGCGTCCCCCCCATCGCATCCGCAGTCGCAATCGCAGTCATGGTCGAGGCCGTGCCCATGGTCATGCAGGTGCCTACAGACCGCGCAAGGTCAGTTTGGTGAAACTCTCGTCAATCGACAGCGATGGCATCTCCACGCCCAAGCCWCCKGCCTGTGTCACGCCGCGTTTGACATCGACRACACGCTCGCGAAAATGCGAATGGCAGGTGTTGAGCTCGGACCAGGTGTTCAACACGCCGATAATCGGCCTGTCGCGGAAATCCTCCTCGCCATAGCCCAGTTGCATCATGCGCGAGCGGTGGCCGAAGCTGCGCAAATCGTCAGGTGCGAACCAGCGGGCCGAGCGGAGGTCAGCGGGCGTCTTAGACATGGGCATTATTTCCCTAGTCGAGGTCACGCGGCGGGGTGCGCCAGATTGAAAGGCGACCGCCATCGGTGTCATCTTTGAAGGACGTCAGGACCATGGCGGCGTCCTTAGCGTCGGTAAATGCGGGCTTTGTCGGGGAGTTCAGAGGCACAGAAAAGCAACTTACCTGCGTGCCGCAAGGGGAGAACCGATAGAGTGAGCCGCCGCCAACCCCGGCAATCCAGTAGTGACCCGCACGATCCAGCGCGGCGCCGTCGGGGCGACCCTGCAGATTGTGAAAGCGGGCAAAGTCTCTGCAAGGCCCCATTTCTCCGTCGGGCCCAATTTCGCAGGTCCACACTGTCTGAACAGATGGGTGAGAATCAGAGACAAACAGACGGTTGCGGGTGTCGTCCCATGCCAATCCGTTGACCGTACGAAAGCCCTCAATTTTGGAAGTGAGCGTTCGGCGTGTTGGATCATAGAGGTACAGAACACCATTGGCGCGCTGATTGTCGATGTCCATCGTGCCCGCCCAGATCCGACCCATGGCATCGGTGCAGGCGTCATTGAACCGTTGCCCTGGGGCGTCCAGATGGACAGTGCGTTTGAACTGAGATGTTGAGAGGTCAAACCGGAAGATGCCGCTTTGCATGCCGACCATGACATCATCGCTAAGGCATTGAACAAACCCCGGAATCTCGGGCGTGTCCCAGAATTCAGTTTGTCCCGCCAACGTCGTGCGCAACAGTTTGCGCCCGGCAATATCTACCCACCAGATGGCTTGATGCGCAAAGGACCACACCGGGCTTTCGCCGTGCAGGGCGCGGGCGTCGGACAGGGACACAAACCGGGCCTGCGCCCTGTGTGTTATCGTCCCCTCGATGCTGCGCCCACCTGTCATAAAAGCCGATCTCCTTTGCCGCTATTGTCTCACCAAAATGAGCACTGGCACACAATGTTTGCCAAATCTAAAGTTTTAATGATACTAATATATCACTTGGTCAGTCTGGCCAACTAGGGAGGAAAAGACAATGAGCTTACTAACAAGCGGCAGACTCTTTGCCGCAATGACGGCTGCGGGGCTGGCACTCACAGCACCAGCATTCGCGGAAACCACGTTACGGATCGGGACAGTTCTTGCCCCGGATGACCCTATGGGCCAGGGGCTGGATAAGTTCGCAGCCGAGGTCAAAGAGGCCACCGGTGGCGAAGTTGTGGYCGAGGTGTTCCACAATAGCCAGTTGGGCGACACCACCGAGATGCTCGATCAGGCGCGGGCAGGGGCCAATGTCGGAACCGTCACGGATGTTGCCAGACTGTCATCGTTTGTGCCTTCACTGGCCATCATGTCAGCGCCGTTCCTGTTCGACACCTACGAGCAGGCCGATAAATTTGCGCTGTCCGATGCCTATATGGGCTGGGGCGACGAGCTGGCTGACGAGGCKGGYCTCGTKATGCTGGCSTCAAATTGGTATCAGGGTGCGCGTCATGCGCTGACGCAAAAACCCATTGCGGTACCGGCGGATCTGTCTGGTATCCGCATGCGGACCATCGGCGCACCGATCTGGATCGAAACAATCCGCGCCATGGGCGCCGAGCCAACGCCGATTGCCTGGGGTGAAGTGTATTCCGCGCTTCAGCTTGGCTCTATCGACGCGGCCGAGGCACAGCCCACTGCGATCTGGGGTGCAAAGCTCTATGAGGTGATCAATCACGTCAGCCTGACGGGTCATATTCAACTCGTCACTGCGCTGGTTATCTCTGCCGAAAGCTGGAACCAACTGTCTGACGAGCACAAAACCATCGTGCGCGATCTCGCCGTTGAAAACGGTCGCTATGCGTCCGGCCTGACCATCAAGCTTGGTAAAGAAGCGATGATCAAAGTGGCGGCCAGCGGCGTGGAAATCCACGAAGTTGATCTGGCCCCGTTCAAAGAGGCCGTCGCAGGTGTCTACTCGCTGTTGGATCTGGAAGAAGAGGCCGCGATTGTTAAGGCTGTTCTGGCCGAATAACAATTGTTCAACAAACCAGGGAGGGCGCAGCATGTCTCGCCAATTCGGTGAAATCTTCCGTCGCGTCGAGACGGGCTGCGCCATCCTACTACTCACCGCCATCGTGGCATTGGTGGCAATCGCCTCTGTCGCCCGCGCGGTGGGCAGCCCGATCATCTGGTCAATCGAAATTGCGCAGCTTTGCTTTGTCTGGCTGTGTATGTTGTCAGCCGATCTGGCCCTTCAAAGTGACCGCCATTTTGGTCTGTCTGTTTTGTCGGACGCGCTGGACCCAGGCAACAGGCGCATGCTGGAGCTGGGCAACAAAATTGTCCTGATCGCCTTGCTTGGGTTTTTGCTGATCTATGCCTGGATCAACATGCAACTGATGCACCCGCGACTGATTGGTGCGACGCAGATGCATGGTTCATATATTCACGCCTCGATGGTGGTTGGCCTGAGCCTGCTGCTGCGCACAATGATTTCGCAGGCCTATACGCTGGCCCGCCCACCAGCCAAGATTGAAACACCCTGACATGTTGCTCTTAATTGCCGCGCTATTTGCGCTCTTCCTCGTTCTTGGCCAGCCTGTCGCCTTTGCGCTTGCGCTTGCTGCGATCCCTGTTTTTGTGTTGACCGGCACCATGCCGCCAACAGTTGCCATTCAGAAAATGGTCTCGGCCACCCAGAGTTTTCCACTTTTGGCGGTGCCGTTTTTCATCCTTGCAGGCAACCTGATGAACGTCACCGGCATCACCAATCGCCTGGTGACCTTTTCCCGCCTATTGACCGGCTGGCTGGCCGGTGGCTTGGCCCAGGTCTCGATCATTCTGTCGTTTATGATGGGGGGCATTTCGGGCTCGGCGGTGGCGGATGCCTCGATGGAAAGCCGGTTGCTTGGGCCATCAATGATCCAGCAGGGGTTTTCCAAACCTACGGTGGCGGCAATCCTGGCTTTTGGGTCGATTATCACCGCGACAATCCCGCCCTCAATCGGGCTTATCCTGTTCGGCTTCATCAATGAGGTCTCAATTGSGCGGTTGTTCCTGGCCGGTATTCTGCCCGGAGCCGTACTGACCCTGACCCTGATGATCACGGCCTGGATAGTGGCTAAACGCCACGGTTATGCGCCAGACTTGGCTGGGCCACCATCCCGCGCCGAGCTGTGGGCAAGTTTCAAGGAAAGCGTCTGGGCCCTGATGTTTCCGGTTATTCTGATTGTCGGTTTTCGTTTTGGTATCTTCACCGCAACCGAGGCGGGTGCCTTCCTGGTATTCTATGCGCTCTTTATTGGTGTATTCATTTACCGCGAAGTGACCTGGGCCAAAGTGCGCGAGGCGATGGAAACTTCGATCCATGATCTGGGTATGATCATGCTGTTGATTATGATGGCCGGGGTGCTTGGCTATGCGATCACCATTGAGCGCGCTCCACAGCAGATAACCGAGTTTGTCACTACGCTGACCAATGATCCCGCGATGATCCTGATGCTGATCGTGGTGCTGCTGGTTGTCTCTGGCATGTTCCTGGAGGGGGCCGCGAATATCCTTTTGGTGACGCCGATTGTCATGCCGGTATTGATCAATGCTGGGTATGATCCAATTCATATGGGGATATTGTTGGTTCTATTGATCAACTTAGGTGGGTTGACGCCACCAGTTGGAGTGATCATGTTCACAGTATGTGGAATTCTAGGCGTAAAAACAGGAGCTTACACTCGTGCGTCTGTCCCATTTTTCGCCGCATTGGCGGTGTTCTTTATCGTCCTGGTCATGTTTCCGTTCCTGTCCACCGCGCTGCCAAACGCATTAATGTAACAGCTATGGAGCTATGGTGAATTCATGCCCACTTCTCAATCCCCGGTCACTTTGCTGAAGCTTCGCGCCAGTGCAGGGGAGTCGCCAAATGCGCCAGCGTCATCGCAGGTTTATGAAACGCTGCGCGCGCGGATTGTTTCGCTGGAACTGCCACCGGGCGAGCGGCTTTCGCGTGCTGAATTGTCCGACCAATTTGGGGTCAGCGCCTCGCCGCTGCGGGAGGCGATTCAACGGCTTGAGCGAGACGGGCTGGTCGCTACCTTTCGTCAATCACGCACGGTGGTGACGCATATGGATCCGGATCTGTTGCAGCAGGAACATTTTCTGCGCACCGGGATTGAATGCGAAGTTGTGAACGCCCTGGCTGGCATGGCTGATAAATCAGTGCTGAAAAAGGCCTCTGCGATTATCAGAATGCAGCGCGTTCTTGTTGAGGATCCCGATCAAATCGACCTGTTTCGCAAACTGGACGAAGATTTCCACTACGAGCTATTTGCCGCCGCAGGCTATTTACCGCTGCATCTGTTTGTCACAGAACGGTCGAGCCAGATGGCGCGGCTGCGGAGCATTGATTTGCCAAGCGAAGGGAAACTCGCATCGGTTGTCGAAGGGCATGAAGCGGTCATTGAGGCCATCTGCTCCAGCGATTGTCACGCTGCAACGGACGCCATTCGGGCGCATCTTTCTGGAACGATCGCTCGCTTGCCGCAAATTATGGCGCGATACCCCAAGTATTTTGCATCCGAGGCGTCGCGAAAGCTGGGCAAGGAGGCTTAAAGCCTCTGCAATATCTCGGCGGTGGCTGACGCTAGGGGAGCCATCAGCCTTCCTGAGGCCTACAGGTGTTCAGCAATTTTTGTTGTTGCGGCGGCCAGTTTATAGCCGGATCCGTGCACCGTCAAAATTACGCTGGAGATATCGCTCTTGGCCATCAGCTTGCGTCTGAGCCGGGCGATATGAGCGTCGATGGCGCGGTCGGTGGCGGTGACCGAATTGCCATAGATCAAATCCATGATCCGGTCCCGGGTCAGCACATCTCCGGCGGCCTCGGCCAATGCTTTTGCAAGCGCAAATTCGGTGCTGGTCAGGCCCAGATCAGCGCCATCCGAAAGACGTTTAGCCTTGGATTTCAGGGTATCCAACTCGATGTCTTCGAACCGGATCCAGCGTGCCGCAGGGGTGTCTTGGGCTGGGGGTGAATTTGAATCCCCTCGCCGCCGCAAGACCGAGCGCACCCGCGCCAGCAATTCGCGTGGCTCATAGGGTTTGGTCATGTAATCATCGGCGCCAATCTCCAGCCCGATGATCTTGTCAAACACCTCGTCTCGCGCCGTCAGCATGATAATGGGTACGGCGGATGTCTTGCGGATCTGGCGGGTCACTTCCAAGCCATCATCATCTGGCAGGTTCAGATCCAAAATGATCAAGTCAAAGTCATGTTTTTGCATTTCGCCAAACACCCGCCCAGCGGTATTGGCAATGGTGGCACGATAGCCGTGCTTTCGGAAAAATCGCTCTAGAAATGCGGTCAGCTGGCTGTCGTCATCTACGACGAGAACGTGCTCTGTCATGCGCGGCTCCTGATTTCCCTATGGTGATAACGGCCCTTGCAGCAGCTGACAATGACATCCAAGAGTATATCATGGACACTGACGCATATCCCACCCGACTGACCTGGCCTCGGCTGATTGCCGGTGCTGCAGTGTCACTGGTTCTTGTAACCGTTGTGTTGGGCGTGGCGCTGGGGGTGCAGACCCGGCAGCAATTTCGCGAAATCGAATCCAGCTGGGCGGAATACTCGGGCGGTGCCGAGCGCAAAGGTATCCTGATCAGTTCGCTGCGCGAACATCTGGGCTATGGCGGCATTATCCATAATTTTAAGAACTACGTGTTGCGTCAGGATCCAGGTTATCTGCTGGAGACCCGTCGTCAAATTGCGCAATTCTATGCGGTGGTCGACGTGTTCAAGCAGCTGGACTTGAGCGCCGAGGAAAAGGCGGCACTGGCCACAATTTTGGGCACAATCCGAGCCTATGAGACACGGCTCGATATTGCCACCGAAGCTGCAGCCGGGGGGTGGGACGCTGAGACGACCGATCACATGGTCCGCATTGACGACGACGCAGCGATCGGCGCCTTGGCGGCACTGGAACGGATTTGGAACGATATCCAGGTGACCTCAAGCCGCCGTATCGAGGCCGCTGTGGTGCWGGGGCAGCAGCTGATTCTGATTGGATTCGTGTCGATACTGGCGCTGACACTGGCGGCGTTGATCATTGCTGGGATGATTTATTTTCTGGTCCAGCATCTGCGCGGCGCGGTGGCGCAGCTGGCGTTGGAGCTGCGCGAGCGACAACGGTTGCAGCGGTCCGAACAGCGCCTGGCTACTGTGGTGGAACAAAGCCCGGCGACCATCATGATCACCGGCATTGATGCGCGCATTCAGTATGTGAACAAGAAATTCGAGGCGTTGTCGGGCTGGAATCGGCACGAGGTGATTGGTGAAACCCCGGCGTTTCTGCAATCGGGGAAAACCAGCGGGGCGACTTATGACACGCTGCGGCAGCAACTGCTGGAGGGCAACAGCTGGACTGGGGTGTTCCTCAATCGCAAGAAGGACGGTTCGGAATACTGGGTCGAGACCACCATCCTGCCGCTGAAAGCGCCGGATGGCAGCATTCAGAACTTCATTGCCAGCGGGGAAGACATCACCGAAAAACGCCATGCGCGTGATCAGGTGGTGCGGGCGCAAAAGCTGGAGGCGGTGGGGGAATTGTCTGGCGGCATTGCCCATGATTTCAACAATATCCTGACCACTATCATTGGGGCCTCTCATCTGGCGGCGTTGGATGCCGAAGACGGCAGCGAGTTGGCCGGCGAGATTGAGCAGATCGACATTGCCGCCCGCCGGGCGCAGAACTTGGTGCGGGAGTTGCTGACCTTTGCCCGCCGCGAGCCGGGTGAGCTAAAAGCGGTTGATCTTGGYGAGGTAGTCGCCGAGGTGACCCGGTTGCTGCGCGCTTCGATGCCACCGATGATCCGGCTTAGCTGTGACAGCCGCGGGCCGGTTGTGGTGCTGGGCGATCCGACCCATTTGCACCAGATCTTGATGAACCTGTGCCGCAACGCGGCTGAGGCCATTGGCGGCAACGATGGCACCATCTCAGTCACCTTTGCCCCCAGCGACCCGCCCGCCGGGTTGCCCGCGCGCGATGGTGGCTGGGTGCTGTTGCAGGTCCGCGATGACGGTCCGGGGATGAGCGAAGAAACCCGCGCCCGTCTGTTTGAGCCGTTCTTTACCACCAAGCCGCTGGGCAAAGGATCCGGCCTTGGTCTGGCGGTGGTGCATCGGTTGGTCGAAGAAATGGAGGGTCAGATCGCGGTCGACAGCACGCCGGGCGAGGGCACCTGTTTTTCGCTGCTGTTGCCAGACAGTTCGGAGCAGGCCCTGTCCGAAGTCCGCGCTCAGGGCGAGCTGCCACGCGGCAGTGAAACGATCATGCTGGTGGATGATGATATCGAGATTTCCGGCACTTTCCGGCGGCTGTTGCTGCGGTTGGGGTATCGGGTCGAGGCGTTTTCCTCGCCGGTTGCAGCGCTAGAGCGGTTTCGCCAAAAGCCCGCGCGGTTCGATATCATCCTGACGGATTTGATGATGCCCGAGCTGAACGGTGAAGCTCTGGTAACGGCAATCCGTGGGCTGCGCCCCGATATTCCGGTTCTATTTTGTTCTAGCTACAAACCGGATGTAATTTTGATCCCGGGGCAGATGCCACAGGTGCTGGACAAGCCGATTGACCCGGCCAACCTGGCCCATTGCCTGCGTCAGCAACTGGACAAAGCCAGCTCCAAATAAGCCGTGACCCGGCAACGTCACATCTCGTCACATCTCCGCACACTCTGTCACCCTGCTCACAACATCTTGAGGGCAGCGACGCGCTACGATTGCCGCGAGCAGCCCTGACAGCCACTCCGATTCTCTGGTCTCAATGGTCACCAAGGCAGGCTCACTTGCCGGAATCAAGGTTTCAAATGTACCTCCGGTTGAGTTAACGTGGTCGCCTTCAGCCGGACTTCCTCCCTCTGCAGGCATTATAACGGGAGAGGAGAGGCCGATGTTCCTGAGACCCTTACTTGTGGGCGCGCTGATTATCGGTGCTGCTGCACAGGCGCAAGAGGCGGTGACCCCGCTTGATCCGCTAGTGGTGAACCCGGCGCAGGCGGAACTGGGCAAGCGGCTGTTTTATGACACCCGCCTGTCCGGTGATACCAGCCTGTCGTGTTCCAGTTGTCACCAGGCTGACAAGGCCTTTACCGATGGTGAGGCGCTATCGCAGGCCTATACCGGCGGTGGGCATTTCCGCAATGCACCAACCCTGGCCAACGTGGGCTACCGCGACGCCTGGCTGCATGACGGCAAGCTGGGCACCAACCTGAATGATGTCGCCCGCGAGATGATCACCGAAACCCACCTGATGAACATGGATATGCGCATCATGCAGGAGCGGTTGAAGCAGGATGTGGTCTACGTCGAGATGTTTGGGGCCGCCGGTTTTGGCGAGCCATCCAACGGCGGTGCGCGCAACGCTCTGCAGGCGTTTATGAAAACCATCGTGTCGCGCAATGCGCCGGTGGACACCGGTGAAATGTCAGCTGCAGCCCAGCGTGGTCTGGGGATTTTTGACGGCAAGGGCCAATGCTCGACCTGCCACGCGGGTGAGCGGTTCACCGACGATCAGCCGCATAACACCGGGGTACCGAATAACCCAGATATCTGGTCCGACCCGGAACGCCATTCAGTGTTTGTGTCTTACGCCAAGTTCATGGGCGTCGAGAACTACATGAACCTGCGCGAGGATCTGGGCGCCTATGTCCGCACCCATGAAGAAGAAACCAAGCGGACCTTCCTGACCCCAAGTCTGCGCGAGTTAACCTATACCGCGCCCTACATGCACAATGGCATGATCAGGACGCTGCAAGATGTTGTGGATTTCTACGACGTCGGTGGTGGCGAGGACGTCAACAAGGATCGCATCCTGCAACCTCTGGGTCTGAAACCCAGCGAAAAGGCCGATCTGGTGGCTTTTCTGGAAGCCCTGAGCGGCGACAGTTTCGAGACCGAGGCCTTTGTCTGGCCAGATGATGATTTCGATTACCAGCTGATCGAAGACTGGCGCAACGTGAACAACTAAAGGAGGCAAGGACATGAAACGCATTACCCCTCTTATTGCAGGCCTTGCTGTGCTTGGGGCCTCGGCTGCCCTGGCAGGCGGCGAACGCCCCGCACAATTGGCACCACTTGGGCCACCGCCRATCCCAGCGGACAACCCAATGACCCCGGAAAAGATCGCGCTGGGTGAGATGCTGTTCTTTGACCCGATCCTGTCGGGCAATTACGCGATGCCCTGTTCCGCCTGCCACCTGCCGGACGCGGGCTGGGCGGTGCAGGACAGGATCAGCTTTGGCTATCCCGGCACCACCCACTGGCGCAACAGTCAGACCATCATCAACTCAGCCTATTACGGCAAACTGTTCTGGGCTGGCAGCGCCAAATCGCTTGAGGCGCAGGCCCGCTCGGCGGCGCGCGGTGGCGTCGCTGGCAACGGCGAGGACGACATGATGGAGGCACGGCTGGCCTTTGTGCCGGAATACCGCGAAGCCTTTGCCGAGGTGTTTGGTGACGACTGGCCCAATATTCGTCATGCCTATATGGCCATTGCCGCCTATGAGCGCACACTGGTGCAGACCGACACTCCGTTTGACGACTACATGCGCGGTGATGACACCGCCCTGACCGAACAGCAACAACGCGGTTTGGACATCTTCACTGGCAAGGGCAATTGCGTCACCTGTCACAACGGACCCATGCTGACCAACGAGGCGTATTATAACCTTGGCGTGCCGCCTTATGAGGGCTGGGAAGACGATCCGATCGCCCAGATCACCTATCGTTTCGAGCTTTACGGCAAGGGCTCGACCGAGGCGATGTATCGCAGCACCAAGGATGATCCAGGGCTGTATTTTCGCACCAAGCAGGGTGTCGACAAAGGCAAATTCCGCGTGCCGTCGCTGCGCTATACTCAATACACCTATCCCTACATGCACAATGGCATGCTGGAAACGCTGCGCGATGTTGTGGAGTTCTACAACGACGGTGGCGGCGTGAACGAGTTCTCCACGAACAAGACCGAGCTGATCCAGCCTTTGGGCCTGTCTGACGGTGAAATGGACGATCTTGTTGCCTTCCTTGAGAGCCTGTCGGGCGATGAAATTCTGCCCGCTGACCCTGACCTTCCCGAGATGCAGCCGCTGCCTGCGGCCTCGAACTGAAAGGAGATCCGAGATGAATGACCTCGATCCCAAAATTGTTGCCGCCATCAATGGCGAAAACGGCGAAGCGGCCCAGGCCGGAACCCGCAAGTGTTTGATGAACCGGCGCCAGGTGCTGCTGACTGGCGGCATTGCYACCACCATGRTKATGGTCGGTATCCCCGGYGCACCCGAGGCACAAACCCCGGCGGTGATCTCCACCTATCCGCGCAAGCTGATCGCCAAGCTGAGCGAGTTGACGGTCGATGTACCGTTTGACTTTGAGTACCCGGATGAGGGCGATTACGCCGAGTCGATCCTGGTCAAGCTGGGCCAGGAATCTGGCGGTGGTATTGGCCCTGACAAAGACGTGGTGGCCTTTAACTACACCTGCACCCACCAGGGTGGACCACTGCAGGGCACCTATCAGGCCGCCGACAAGGCGCTGGGCCCGTGCCCGCTGCACCTGACCACCTTTGATCTCACCCGGCACGGGATTTTCATCTCGGGGCAGGCCTATCAATCGCTGCCGCAGGTGCTGCTGGAGCTGGACGGCGACGACATTTACGCCGTCGGCATGTTTGGCCTGATCTACGGCCGTTTTGACAATCTTCAGGCGTAAGGAGGAACCCCCATGTCCACACCATATTATGTGCCCGAAGAATCCATTCCGCTGCCACCGCCAGACGCCGAGGTTATCTCGACGGCTTGCGATTACTGCATCGTTGCCTGTGGTTACAAAGTCTACCGCTGGCCAGTGCGCGGCGGCAGTCGCGGTGGCCCATTGGCCGACCAGAACGCCTTTGGCGAAGATTTCCCAGTGTCGCCACTGGGTCCCTGGGTGGCGCCAAATCAGCACAATATCGTGCTGCACAACGGTGAGCCGCACCACGTGGTCATCATCCCCGACAAGGATGCGGAGTTTGTCAATTACTCTGGCAACTCGTCAATCCGGGGCGGGGCGCTGGCGCAAAAGGTCTATAACCCGCAGACCCCAACCCGCGACCGGCTGAAGTCGCCGATGGTGCGGATGTTTGGGGTGTTGATGCCGGTGACCTGGGATTTTGCCCTGGATATCGCGGCGGCCGTTGGTAACCACGTGTTGAAAAAGCATGGCACCAATGCTTACGGCGTCAAAACTTTCTCCTACGGCTATATGGAGAACACCTACGCGATCACCAAATACGCGCTGGGCAACGTTCGCACCGCCAACTTTACCTTCCATGACACCCCGTCGGATGTCACCTCCACCCCTGGGTTCCGGGATGCCGGGTTTGACAACTTTGGTCCCAGCTATGACGACTGGGCCGAGGCCGACACCCTGTTGATTTGCGGCRCTGACCCCTACGAGACCAAAACCATCCTGTTCACCGACTATATCATGCCGGCAATTCAGGGCGGCCAAAAGGCGATCTTTATGCTGCCGCGGCGCACTGCCGGCGTTGCCTTCGCTGAAAAACACGGTGGCCTGCTGCTCGACATTCAGCCCGGCACCGACCTGCCGGTGGTGCTGGCGATTGCCCGCGTCATTGTGGAGAACGGCTGGCAGGACGACGAGTGGATCAAGAACTGGGTCAACAACAAATGGGAAAGCTCTTCGGGGTTTGGCCAGGGCACCCGGAACACGCCATGGCAGTGGCGCACCACCTGGGGCAAGTTCCAGACCAAGGGTTTTGACGATTGGAAAGAGTGGCTGCTGGCACAGGATTATTCCGAGCCGGAGAAGGCTGCCGAGATTGCCCAGATCAACGTGCAGAAAATCTATACTGCCGCCGAATGGATGGCCAAACCCAAGGCTGATGGCAGCCGTCCCAAAACCTCGATCATGATCGAGAAGGGGTTCTATTGGTCCAACAACACCGGCAACACTCAGGCGATTTCTGCGCTGGGCATCACCTGTGGCTGCGGTGGCCGCCCCGGTCAGGTCATTGGTCGCGCCGGTGGCCACCAGCGTGGTGGTCTGCGCGGCGGAGGTTATCCGCGTAATAAATCGCCAGAAAAGCTGCCGGGTCGTCGCCGTCGTGCGATGGACACCGACCGCTATCTGATGGGCGGTCACACCCGGTTTGCCCATGTCATCGGCACCACCTGGGTGCAGTCGATGTGTGGCACTCAATCGCTGCAGACCAAGTTTGACGAGCTGACCACCCGCAGCCCGCATCAGGTGAGCAGCTTTGAAAAGCAGGATATCATCGACACGCTGATCAAGCGTGCCGACAGTGGCGGTATGGTGGTGGTGAACCAGGATATCTATCTGGTTGACCCCATTGGTGCCCGCTACGCGGATATCGTGTTCCCGGCGTCGGGCTGGGGCGAGGAAAACTTTACCCGTGCCAACGGCGAACGCCGCATTCGGCTGTATCCCAAGTTCTACGATGCACCGGGGGAGGCCAAGCCGGATTGGTGGATCATCGCTCAGCTGTCCAAGAAAATGGGCTTTGAGGGCTTTGACTGGCAAAACTCCAACGACGTGCTGGAGGAAGGCGCTCGGTTCTCGCGGGGTTCGCGCAAGGATTTCAACATGGTCAAGGTGGCGGCACACCGCGAAGGCAAGACCCTGCATGAAAAACTGGGTGAGTTTGGCACCAATGGCATCCAGGGGCCGGTGCTGATGCTGGCGGATGGCTCGCTGCAAGGCACCAAACGTCTGCATGATGTGAACCGGGTTCTTCCGGCTGAGGGACCGGTGGGCAGTAACGTCTTCAACAAGAAGCTGACCCACTTCAACACCCAAACCGGCAAGTGCAACATTCAGAAGGCACCGTGGGATCTGTTCTCCTCGTATTGGGAATGGCTGAAACCCCGCGAGGGCGAGATCTGGATCACCTCGGGCCGCATCAACGAGCGCTGGCAGTCTGGGTATGACGACCGTCGCCGTCCGTATATCGTGCAGCGCTGGCCGGAAAACTGGATCGAGATCCACCCCAAGGTGGCCGCGTCACTGGGCATTGAAAGCGGTGACTATGTTCAGGTCTACTCGGACCGAATCCCGGTGCAGACCGAAACTATAGTGGGTGTCGAAGGTGATGACTTTGACTTCGCATCACTGCTCAAGAACGGCCATATCGAGCTGACCAATGCCTCGATTACGGCGGTGGCGATGGTCACTCCGGCGGTCAAGGAGAACCTTGGCTATATGGATTTCCTGCACACGGCCCAGCCGGCCAATGCCCTGTCGGGTCGCGTGGTGGATTGGATCAGCGGCAACTACAACTTCAAGATGGGTGTCGGCAAGGTGCGCAAGATGGGTGAAAGCCCATACAAACATCAGTTCCGCTCAATGTCCTTTGCCCGGCGTGACATCGCCTGACCTGTGCTCCCCGTCGGTGTTCGGCCGCCGGGGAGATCCTGAATTTTGAAGACATATGAGGCACGCCATGCTGGCTGAACCTATTCGCACCATTGATATGACCGGTGCAATCCTGCCCCACGTTGCCTGCGACAACGAAGTGATCCGCTGTGCGGCAGTGCGGGCGCTGGGCCGCAATGGCAAAGAGGACCCGCGCAGTCGCGAGGTTTTGTTGGGTCTGCTGCGTGATCCCGACCCGGATGTGCGCAGCGACGCCATCGAGGCGCTGGCGCCGCTGATCCAGCCCGAGGACGCTGCTGTAATTCTGGAGTCCCTCAACGGTGACCCGGTTCGCGAGGTTAAACTGGCGGCAATCCAAATTCTGGTCGACCTGCAGGATCGCAACTGCATCCCTCAGCTGCGCGCCTTGGTGCTAAGCAAGTGCGAAGACAGCGTTGCCTGGGAAGATGAAATTGCCGATTGGGATGATTGGCTCGATGTTCAGGTGGCCTCGATCGATGCGCTGGGTGCGCTTGGTGTCGCTGACAGTATCGACGATCTGCTGGCCGCGCTGGACGACGAGATGGGCCAGACCCTGGATATCCCGGTGTTCCGGGCGCTGGCGAGGATGGGCAAACAGGGCGTGATCTGGCTGGTGGCTTGGGTTGATGCGGGCAAGGGGTTGGCGCGCAAACGTGCCGCTGATGCGCTAGCTAATGCCGATCCGGCSTTGCTGCGCGATCATCTGGACCGGCTGCTGGCGGCGGATGACGTCGCCCTGCGCCTTTTGGGGCTGTCGCTGCTGTCTGTAGACGCACCGCAGGCCGAAGACATCACCCTGCGCGATGCCTCGGAACATTTGCGTTGCGCTGCGCTGCGCCAATTTGGTGAGGCCCGCCCGGATTGGGTGATTGCCGCTTTGGCCGATCCTAGTGAGGCCGTGCAGGCCACTGCGCTGGAGTTGCTGCCCCTGCCGCTGCCCGAATATCTGCACAATATGCTGACTGACAATATGTTGGCCTGGCTGAAGACTGGTAGTGTGGTTTTGGCGTCTGCTGCGGCAAGCCTGCTGCCAAAAATTGCTCCCAATCGCGCGGTGGATCCGCTGACCGCTCTGGCTGTTGATGACGACCGAGCGATCGAGGCCCGGATTGCCGCAATCCGTGGCCTGGGTGGGCACCGCGACCCGTCGGTGACCGGCATTTTGCAGGGTTTGCTGTCGGATCGCAGTCAGCAACTTCGGCTGGTTGCGCTGCACGAAATCAAATCCCGTGCGCAAAGCGGTGACCCCGAGGCGTTGAGCTGTTTGGTGCAGGCGATTGATGGCAGTTTGCTGGATGAAGATGATGCCGTGCAGCCGCTGGGGGCCGAGACCGCCGCTGACATTGGGATGCAAAAAGAAGAGGCCACCGGCCACCTTAGGATCAGCGAAGACGGTGAAATCCTGCGCGACAGCAACGGTGAAGTTACAGATGCAGGCGGCTCGACCCTAGCGTCGCTGCAGATTGCAACCCCGGCCTTTGAGGCCAAATCTAGCAGCAACAAGCCCAAAAGCAAACGTCGCCGGGTTGCCATTGAAGGACCGGATGCGGTGGCCGAGGATCTGAGCTGTGTGGCGATGGATGCGGCGGCCGGGCTGGTCTCGGTGCGGATTGCCAACGCGGTACTGTCACAGATCGACGCGCCGCAGGACCGAGCCAGAATTGCCGCCTGGCGGGCTTTGAGTACTGGATTTTCGACCTGTTTGGAAGCCGCGCAGGCAGCCCCGATGGCGCTGTCCGACGCGCAACCCGAGGTGCGCAGATACGCGCTGGCGGTGCTGATTGGGACCGAACAGATCGACAAGTACATTCAGCAGGTGCTGGAGGACAGCGACACTCTGGTGCGTGCAGATGCGGTGGCCCAGCTTCGCGGTAAGCGCTTGCTCGATTTTGTGACGGACCCTGCCGTTGCGGTTCGTCACGCGGCACTGCTTGTCGTGTTGAACAGTGGTGGTGGTGACGCTGAATTGGTCACTCAGGCCATCGCGCAGGTCTTTGACAGCGCGCGGGTGGACACCATTGCCTGGGGGCTGCAGCGCTCGGCTCAGATGCGCAGCGAAGCCGTGCACCGCCTGGCGGATGATGCGGCTTCGGGGCGGGATCATTTTGTTATTCTTGATGCCTTGGCGGTTGGCTGACGCTGACATTGCCCAACTCGGAGGTCCGTTTATGACACTGATGCACCCGCTTGAGGTCGCAGGCTGTGGCTGTGATGCGCTGGATCAGGGGCAGGGGCAGAGATTGATGCCGATCAGCGCGGCATTGGCCGTGATCAAGGATTGGACGACGATCAGTGCGGGCGGTGAGGTTATTGGTCTGGAACAGGCGCGGGGGCGGATTCTTGCCGCGCCGGTGACGGCGCAGGCGATGACACCGCCGTTTGATAATTCGGCGATGGACGGCTATACGCTCTGCACTGCCGACCTTAGGGGAGAGGGCCCTTGGACCTTGACCGTTAGCCACTGCATCCGGGCTGGCAGCCCGGCGGATATGCCGCTGCAGGCAGGTCAGGCGATGCAAGTTTTTACCGGCGCGCCGCTGCCGGTGGAGGCCGATACCGTGGTGATGCGGGAGCGGGTTCTGCGAAGCGGTGACCATATCACTCTGACCCGGCGGCCAAAACCGCAGGACAATATCCGATATACCGGCGAGGATATGCGCCCAGGGCAGCTTATCGTGGATGTCGGGCGACGGTTGGATACGGCGGCTATTGCGGCGATTGCCGCCGCGGGCTGTGGCTTGATCCAGGTGCGACCACGCCCACGCATTGCAATTCTGACCACCGGTGACGAGGTCCGCAGTGCGGGCACAGTCCTGGGGGCGGCGGCAATCTGGGACGTCAATTCGCCCATGCTGACGGCGGCCGTCACTGGCGCAGGCGCCGCGGTGGTCGAGGTGATCCATGGCGGTGACAGTCTTGAGGCGTTGCGTGATACGCTGGCTGAATTATGCCAGCGGGTTGATGTCATTGTCACCACCGGCGGTATATCGGTTGGCGCGGCGGATTTTGTCAAACCCGCCATTGCAGAGCTGGGCGGTGAGTTTGGATTCTCGGGTGTGGCGTTGAAACCGGGCAAGCCGGTGTCCTTTGGCCGCATTGGTGCCGCGTATTGGCTGGGGCTGCCCGGAAATCCGGTCTCGGCGCTGGTCACCTGGACCCTGTTTGGCCCGCAATTGCTGTCTGAATTGACCGGCGCCACATCACCTGCAGCAAGGCGGCGCCATGTGGTGGTCGATGCGGCGCTGACCCATCATACCGGGCGATGTGAGTTGCGCCTTGCTACCCTGTTCGGTTTTGACGGTTTGGGCCGCGAAGTGGTTTGTTGCCCGCAGGAGACCAAATCGGCGCAGGTGTCGCGCCTGGTTGAGGCCGACGGACTGGTGTTCATTCCGGCTGAAGCCGACAGCATTCCCAAAGGCGGCATGGTTGAATTCCTGCCCTTCAACAGCTGAGGAAAGATGTGATGATGAAGATTGCCTATACCATGGCCTCGGGGTGCGGTGACACCGATCTGCTGCTGGCCGAGGTTGCTGACAAGTTRMWSGMRCRSGGSWKCMRKMYSKSCGGKAYSGTKCAGAYYAACASSGAWYGCGCCGAYAGYSAYCKSTGYGAYATGGATGTGCRGGTGCTGCCNSAMGGGCNCGRYGRTSCGKATCTCGCAATCGCTGGGCMRMGAGGCMMRWGGTTGTCGKCTGGAYCCSRSSGCGYTGGAAMWGGCGGTGG
>NVUP01000003.1:0-14617 GCA_002401945.1 Paracoccaceae bacterium | reverse complement strand
KTSWSSMSMWSTCTGCMYKMCAMRMSSKTGCCGNAMSTKCTGATTRTCAACAAATTCGGCAAACACGAGGCCGAAGGACGCGGGTTCCGGGATCTTATCGCCGAGGCGCTGGCGCTGGATATCCCGGTTCTGGTGGGCACCAATGCGATGAACAAACAGGCGTTTGTTGAATTCACTGGTGGAGAGGCCGTTTCACTGCCGCCAGTGGTGGAACAACTGGTGGCTTGGGTCGGCGCTCCGGATGCAGCTGGTATTGAGATTGCGGTCTGAAACGCGCCGCCTAATGCGTCCCATTGGCAGAGCTGGGTTTGCCGACCTTACATCTTCACACCGAATCTCTGCTGTTGCAGCGGGATCGGCAGTGTTTTTGATCGCAGCTCTGTCTTGCAACTTTGCCGGTTAGCGCGGACTTCAGACAGAGCTGTGGCGCCCGGAAACGTGTCTTGGGTGTGTCGATGGTCTGGCCGGTGAAGTTTGCAACCTTCTGAAAATCAACATTTTGGCAAGATGGTATTAACGCCGCTGCACCGATGGTGGGCGTTGCAGGCATGTGTCCCACTATGCATGTGGGGTGAAATTTATTTCACGTGATGCGATTTTTTCACAGCACCGTTGACCGATTTCAACCTGGCTCTTACCCATCAGAGGTGAAGTTTCTTGCGGCGAGTGAAATAAATACCGCAGCCCGGCGCCTGTGTGCCAACGTAAAAAAGGACCTTCAGTTCAGATGCTCTAGGGAGGAGTAAGATGATGAAGCACAACGTTACTGGAATTCTGGCGTCTCTCGCCATGACCGCTTCGGTTGTTTCCGCCACATCGGCCCAGGCCGAAGGTGGGCTGCGCTGCGCGCCGGGAGAGACCTATATCATGAACGTCATGGTCTCGGGGCACCCCTATTGGATCCCGGTCTATCAGGGGTTCAAACAGGCCGCCGAGGCCTTTGGCTGCGAGACCGTGTTCTCGGGCACTCCAGATTACGACATCACCAAACAGATTGCGTCGTTTGAACAGGACATGGTCAAACAACCGGCAGGTATTCTGGTGCATCCGATGCAGTCGGATCCCTTTATCGAACCGATTGACCGTGCCATCGACAATGGGACCGAAGTTGCGACCTTTGCGGCGGATTCGCCAAGGTCTAAGCGCACCGCTTATATCACCTCGGACAATCTGGCCGAGGCCAAGTTCGCTGCCGAAGAAATCGTCAAACAAATTGGCGACAGTGCTGAATATGCGGTGCTGGAAAACCCGGGCCAGTCCAATCATGACCTGCGGGTCACCGCGTTGCTAACCTATATGGAAAAGCACTATCCAAACATGAAATTGGTTGGTCGTCAGGCGACCAATCAGGATAGTACTGCTGCGTACCGTGCCACCGCGTCGATCCTGCAGGCTAACCCAAATCTGGGCGCTCTGTGGATCCCCGAGGCGGGCTCGGCTGAGGGGGCGGTTGCTGCCATTCTGGAAGCCAAGGCCGAGGTTTTGGTGATGCATGCCGATATCACTCCAACCACGCTGGAGCATATCAAGGCGGGCAATATCCATATGGCGCTGAACCCCAACCAGGCGATGCAGGGCTTTATGGGTTTTATGGCCACCTTCTTGGCGGCGCATTCCGAAGTCTTTGACCCGTTCAACGACTACAAGGTCTCGGGCTATAATCCGGTGCAAATTCCCTTTATTGACAACGGGTTCTCCGTCATCACCAAAGAGAACGCAGACAGCTTTGACCTGAGTGTCTACATGGATGGTCGCGATCCCAGCTGATTGCTATCCCACCCTTTATCGGCGGGCCGCATGTCGCAGACGCTGCGGCCCGCCAATTTCTGAAACCCAACCAGACTGAACCCCGGCCATGCAAGACAACGTGATCCTCAGAATTTCGAATGTCAGCAAGTCCTTTGGTGCAATCCGTGCCCTCAGAGGCGTTGATTTCGAGCTGCGTCGCGGCGAGATCCATGCCCTGGCCGGTGAAAATGGGGCCGGAAAATCAACTCTGATGAATGTCATCGACGGCATTCTGAGGCCTGACAGTGGCGAGATCATTTGGGACGGAAAACCTGTTCGGATCTCTTCGCCGACCAAGGCGCAGCAGATGGGCATCGGTTTTGTGCATCAGGAAATTGCCCTGTGTCCGGATGTGTCGGTGGCTGAAAACATCTTTATGGCAACCACCAATATCAGCCGATCGTTTTTGATGGATTACAAAGGACTGGAGGCCAAGGCGCGTGATGTGTTCCGCCAGCTTAGCGATATCGACCCCTCCGTTCTGGTGCGGGATCTGTCGATTTCGAACCAGCAGCTGGTCGAGATTGCCAAGGCGCTGACGCTGGATTGCAAAGTATTGATCCTGGATGAGCCCACCGCCGCGCTGACCGAAAAAGAATCTCAGGTGCTGTTTGGCATCATGCGGCGGCTGGCTGACAGCGGTATTGCCATTATCTATATTTCGCACCGTATGGTGGAGATTTTCGACAATTGTGATCGTGTGACCGTGTTCCGCGATGGGCAGTATATCACCACCCGCAACGTGGCCGAAATTGAACCCGGCGATGTGGTCAATGCCATGGTGGGCCGCAAGATTGAGAACCTTTACCCGGACAAACAGACCGAAGAAGAAAAATCTGAGAATGTTATTTTTGAAGTTCAGGGACTGACCCAGGCAGCGCGGTTTAGGGATGTGTCATTCCAGCTGAAAAAGGGTGAAATCCTTGGCATTGCCGGGTTGATCGGTTCGGGCCGCAGCGAAATCGTCAAAGGCATTTGTCGGCTGGACGGCGACGTCACCGGTGAGGTGCGGCTGAATGGTCGTCGTCTCAAGCTGAAACACTATCAGGACAGTATCAACGCGGGCATGGTCTACCTCTCGGAGGACCGCAAGGGWSACKRYRTMTTYWTGKAKWKRYMMWYWSYYRYSWRWGTRKSKKYYYYSAWYCKGRMWYMGKTRGCYYWAMKRCTTGGAATGATCCAAAGCGATCTGGAATACGGTCAGGCGGCCAGTTTGGGTGACAGATTGAACCTGAAATGTGGTCATCTGTCGGATCCGGTGTCGTCGCTGTCTGGGGGAAATCAGCAAAAAGTGGCCATTGCCAAGATGTTGTCCGTAAACCCAAAACTGATTTTTCTGGATGAGCCCACACGCGGCGTTGACGTTGGCGCCAAGGCGGAAATTCACCGTATTTTGCGTGACCTGGCCCGTAGCGGCGTTGGCATTGTGATGATCTCGTCTGAGTTGCCCGAGCTGATCGGGGTTAGCGACCGGGTGTTGGTGGTGCGGGAGGGGCGCATTAGCGGCGAGGTCGCAGGCGAGATGATGACTGAAGAAAACATAATGCATCTGGCCTCGGGCCTGGATGCGCAAGAATTGACGGCCTGAGGGAGATGATGGTGGAGAACTCGATGGAAATGACAGCCCGGGAAACGGCGCAGCCGACGGGTAGCCCGCTGCGCAAATTACTGCGGATGCGTGAAACCGGGCTGATTGCGATCATTCTGGTGATGTTTCTGGTGATGACCTTTGCTTCGCCCTATTTCCTGACCTGGGTGAACATGCGGGCCATGGTTATGGCCTTTGCGGTTGAGGGTATTGTGGTGGTGGGGATGACCATCCTGCTGATCTCGGGCGGTATTGATCTGTCGGTTGGCTCGGTCACGGCGCTGTCGATGGTGATYGCCGGCTGGCTGTTCCTGCAGGGCATTGACCCCTGGGTTGCCTCGGCGATTGCAATTGCCGCCTGTACCGCCATCGGAGCTTTCATGGGGTTCTTTGTCACCCGTGTTGGGCTGCATCACTTTATAGTTTCGCTTGCCATTATGGTGATTGCCCGTGGCGCTTGCCTGCTGGGCACGGGAGGGCGACCGTTGGGGCTGTATACTCTGCCGCCCGAATTCAAATTCATCGGCCAAGGTACAATCGGGCCGATCCCGCTGGTGATCATCATCTTCCTGGTGGTGGTGGTGGTGTTCGATTTCATGCTGCGCCGCACCACGGTGTTTCGCAAAGTGTTCTACACCGGAAGCAACGAGAAAGCCGCCGCCTATTCCGGCATCCGCACCAAAAGGGTAATCTTTCTGACCACCACTCTGTGTTCGGGGCTGGCCGGGTTTGCTGGTATCATCTACATGGCGCGCTTTGGCTCGGCGCAGCCCACCTTTGGGCTTGGAATGGAGCTGAACGTGATTGCTGCAGCCGTGATTGGCGGCGCCAGCCTGACCGGCGGATCCGGCACCATTTTAGGCGCCATCCTTGGCGTGGTGCTGCTGTCGGTGGTGTCCAGTTCGCTCGCGCTTTTGGACGTGTCGGTCTACTGGCAGGACATTATTCGCGGCTCAATCTTGTTGGCGGCGGTCTCGGTTGACCACTACCTGAACAAGAAACGCGGTTAGGGGAGGGCAGAGATATGTCAGAACGCACCCCGGATTTTGAACTCTCGCGGCAAATCCACACCGTATTGGTGTTGCATTTTGTCGAAGGTCTAAAGCAGTCCGAAATTGCTCAGCGGTTGAACCTGTCGACCTCAAAAGTGAACCGGCTGATCGCGCAGGGGCGCAAGCTGGGTATGGTTAAGATTGACGTTACCAGCCCGTTTCAGCGTCTGGCGGAACTGGAGGGGCGGTTGGTCGAGCTGACCACGCTGAGTGGCGCAATGGTGACACCGACGGTCTCGGGCAACCCAGACACCACCCTGCAGCAGGTTGGCCGGGCAGCGGCGAATATGCTGCAGGAGACCGTGCGTGACGGCGATGTCATTGCCATCACTGGCGGCAAGGCGGTCAGCGCTGTGGTCGAAAACCTGTCACCTGAGCGCAAGATCAATGTCACCGTGGTGCCGCTGACTGGCGGGGTACAGGGCAAGTTTTACACCGATGTGAACCACCTGGTGACGCAGATGGCGGACCGGTTGGGCGGCACTCCGATGCTGATCCACGCACCGCTGTTTGCCGAAAGCCGCAGTCAGCGCGATATGCTCAAAGGCATGGCCTCGACCAAGGAGGTGTTTGATCTGGCGCGCCGCGCCAATGTGGCGCTGGTTGGGGTTGGCTCGGTGGAGCCGCGTGGATCGAGTTATTACGATCTCAACCCGGTGCCCGAGGCAGACCGCAAGATGCTGGTTGGCATGGGCGTTGCCGCCGAATTCATGGCGCATCTGATCGGAGAAAACGGTCGCCTTGCCGAATATGAGCTGAATTCGCGTTTGGTGGCGCTGGACCCGAGCGAGCTGAAAACCTGCCGCACGGTGATCGGCATTGCCGCCGGCGCGCAGAAAGTGCGGCCCATCCGGGCGGTGCTGAACGGGAAATTCTTGGATTCATTGGTCCTGGACGAAGAAACCGTCAACGCGGTTCTGCAGACTATGGAAAGGTCAAAACATGTCGCATGARATGCTGAARCGCCCAATTGGRAAATCGGGAATCGAGGCCTCGGTGATTGGTCTGGGCACCTGGGCCATTGGCGGCTGGATGTGGGGTGGCACCGACGAGGCGCAATCGATCGAGGCAATCCAGGCGGCGGTTGACGAAGGCGTGACGCTGATCGACACCGCCCCCGCCTATGGTAAGGGGCTGGCCGAAGAGATCGTCGGCAAGGCCTTGGTGGGGCGCCGCGATAAGGTTGTTTTGGCCACCAAATGCGGCTTGGTCTGGCACTGCCAGAAGGGCAACCATTTCTTTGACTATGACGGCAAGCCGGTGCACCGCTATTTGGGTAAAGACGCGATCATCCATGAGGTCGAGCAGAGCCTGACGCGGCTGAAGACCGACTATATCGACCATTACATCACCCATTGGCAGGACCCGACCACCCCCATCGCCGAAACGATGGAGGCACTGGAGACCCTGAAACAGCAGGGCAAGATCCGCTCGATTGGTGCCAGTAACACCAGTGTTGAGGAGGTTGCTGCCTATGTGGCGGCGGGCCAGCTGGATGCCATTCAGGAAGAATACAGCATGGTCAAACGCGATATTGAGACCTCGCTGTTGCCTTTTTGCGCGGAACACGGTGTTTCGGCGCTGAGCTATTCGTCGCTGGCACTGGGGTTGCTGAGTGGCAAGATCGGGCCGAACCGCGAATTCAGTGGTGATGATCAGCGCAAAGACAACCCGTGCTTTTCAATGGCCAACCGGCAAAAGATCGCAGCGCTGATGGAGGATATTGCTCCTGTTGCCGAGGCTCATAATGCCACATTGGCCCAGACTGTGATCRCCTGGACCGTACAACAACCCGGCATCACCTTTTCGCTGTGCGGAGCCCGCACCGCTGAACAGGCGCGCGAAAATGCGGCCGCAGGTCGTATCCGACTATCACCTCAGGACATTGAAACCATTACCTCAGCCGCCGGCATGCATCTGACCGGTCTCGACGGCTAACCAGAACCCACAGTTGAAAACTAACAAACGCCGGAGGTGCACTCTGGCGAACGGAGAACTTATGTCTGCGCAACGACACGACAGCTTTCAGCGGATCAGCGAGAACGGGACCTTTGACGTCATTGTCATTGGTGGCGGTATCAATGGGCTGGGGGTTTACCGCGAGTTGGCCTTGCAGGGGCTGCGGGTGCTGCTGGTCGAGCGGAATGACTTTTRCTCGGGTTGTAGCGCGGCGCCGTCGCGGATGATCCATGGCGGGTTGCGGTATTTGGAAAACGGCGAGTTTGATCTGGTGCGCGAGTCACTGGCCGAACGTGACGCGCTGTTGCGTAATGCACCGCATATGGTGCGGCCACTGCCCACCACCATTCCGATCACCTCGCTGTTTTCCGGCATGTTCAATGCCGCCATCAGTTTCTTTGGAGGATCGGGCAAACCATCCAATCGTGGTGCGCTGCCAATCAAAGCCGGGTTGATGCTGTATGATTTGGTGACCCGCAAGCGCCGGATGCTGCCGAAGCATAAATTCCGCAGCGCCAAATCGACTTGGAAGCAGTGGCCAAACCTGACCCGCAAGCTATTGTTCTTGGCGACCTATTACGATGCCTGGATTTCGCACCCAGAACGGTTGGGGCTGGAGTTGATCACGGATACCGAAGCAATGGCGCCGGACTCGGTTGCCGTGAACTACGCCGAGCTTTCCCTTGCGAATGGGGCGTATTCGGTGACCGACCAGGAAACCGGCAAAGGCCATCCAGTGACGGCGCGGGCGGTGGTTAATGCCTCGGGGGCTTGGTTGGACGAAGTGATCGCGCAGCTGTCGCCAGAACAGGTCAAACCAGCACCGCTGGTGTCCGGCACCAAGGGGTCACATCTGATCCTAGACAACCCGGCGCTGCTGCAGGCGCTGGATGGCCACATGATGTATTTTGAAAATACCGATGGCCGGGTTTGTATTGTGTTTCCCTATCTGGGCAAAGTGCTGGCTGGCTCGACCGATATCCGGGTGGACTCTGCCGCCCGCACCCGCTGCGAGCCGGAGGAGAGGGACTATATCCTAACCTCATTACGTTTGATTTTTCCTGAGGTGCCGGTGAGCAAGGACAACGTCGTATTCAGCTACAGTGGCATCCGGCCTTTGCCATCGAGTGACCATGATTTCACCGGTCGGATCTCACGCGGGCATTTTACCCATAAAATTGACGGCCTAGTGCCGCAATTCTGTATGGTGGGCGGCAAATGGACAACCTTTCGCGCCTTTGCGCAACAGGCAACGGACGAGGTGCTGGCGGAGTTGGGTCACCTCCGCAAGCGTGACACCATCGACCTCGCCATTGGCGGGGGTGTCGATTACCCGGCGGGAGAGGGGGCGCTGGAGCAGGCGCTGATGACTGAGTTTGCGGTCTCGGAGGAGCGGGCGGCGCATTTGGCCGGGGCCTACGGCACGCGTGCACGCAAGGTTTTGACCTATTGCGCCACGCGTAGTGATGACCAGCCACTGGAGCGCGATTGCGCCCACACATCAGCCGAAATCAGGTTTCTAATCCACCACGAACATGCCGTGCATCTGGCAGATATCGTGCTTCGGCGCAGCGATCTGGCCATCACGGGCAACCTTGACCTGCCCTTGGTCGAGACCCTCGCCAGCCTTATGGCGCAGGAATTGGGCTGGAGCCCCGAGCAGGCCGTCTTTGAGCGGCAATCGCTGTTGGATGAACTGCGGGACTACCACGGTGTCTCGCTGGCGGCGCAGGACCAGATTTCAAAATCAAGGAGAATAGAATGCGTGTAAGCAGCAAAGCCCGTATGAACCGAATGTTCGCAAATGGGGGGTGTCTGGACGTTGCCATCGACCACGGCGTCTGCAACGAGCCCAGCTTTTTGGTCGGGCTCGAGGATATGGGCAGCGTCGTCAACACTCTGGTTGAGGCCCGCCCGGATGCGATCCAGATGACCTATGGGCAGGCTGACCTGCTGCAGGATCGCCCTGAGAAAGACAAGCCGGCGCTGGTGATGCGCATCGACATGGGTAATCCCTATAACGACCAGCGCCACCGGGTGATGTGGTCGCTGCTGCAAAACGCCGATGAGCCGATCATCGGCGCGCTGGAAATGGACGCGGCAGCTGTGGTGGTGAACCTGTTCATGCTGCCAGACGAGCCCGAGTTGTTTCGTCAATGTGTCGAGAACATCTCAAAGGTGCGGGCGGCCTGCCACAAATATGGCATGCCGTTGATGATCGAGCCGCTGGTGATGCTGCCCAATGATGTTCGCGGTGGCTATCAAGTGGACGGGAATGCCGACAAGATTGTCACGCTGACACGGCTGGCCAGCGAAATGGGGGCGGATATCATCAAAGCCGACCCAACCGAACAACCGCAAGATTTTCATCGCGTGGTCGAGGCCGCTCGGGTGCCAGTGCTGGTGCGGGGCGGCGGCAAGGAAGACCTAAAAACCGTGCTGACAAAATCGGCCGCATTAATCGGCCAAGGGGCCAAGGGCATGGTCTATGGTCGCAATATCTATCAGCATGACAGCCCAAAGGCTGTGGTCGCCGCATTGATGGCGATGATCCATAACGGTGCCAGTGGCGATGAAGCATGGGACATCTACAACCGTGAGTGAACTACCAAAATACCTGTTGGGATTGGACGCTGGCAACACAGTGATCAAGGCGGTTCTGTTTGATTTGCAGGGCCGTCAGGTGGCAATGCACGCGCTGGACGGCCAATCCTCGACGCCACAGCCGGGGTATGTGGAACGGGACCTGGATGAGCTTTGGGCCAATGCCACCACAGCGATCCGGGGCTGTATTGATGCGGCGGGCATCGCGTCGGGACAGATTGCCGCAATTGGCTGTGCCGGTCATGGCAACGGGTTGTATCTGGTCGATCGGGACGGTGAGCCACTGATTGGAATTCAATCATTGGACACCCGTGCGGCTGGCCTGGCGGCTGAGTTGGCTGAGGCCCATGGCGATGCGCTGCATGACCTGTGCCTGCAAAAACCTTGGCCCTCGCAAAGTCCGGTGTTGCTGGCTTGGATCAAGCGCCACCATCCCGAGATCTATGCCCAGGCTGGTACGCTGATGATGTGCAAAGATTTTCTCAACTTCAGACTGACTGGCAACCGGACCGGAGATATTTCGGACATGTCAGGCTGCGGGCTGTTGCGGATGCCGCAGTGTACCTATGACGATGCACTGTTGTCACTTTACGGATTGGCTGATGCCAAGCCGTTGTTGCCGCGTTTGGTTGATCCAGCCGAGGTGGCGGGCACTGTGACGGCAGCGACAGCGCAGGCCACTGGATTGGCCGAGGGAACGCCGGTGGTGGGGGGCTACTTTGATGTGGTTTCCAGCGCCATGGGGTCGGGCGTGGTTTCCGCAGGAGAGGCGTCCATTATATGTGGCACATGGGGTATCAATCAGGTGTTTTCGGCAAAGCCTGTGGTGGATCCCAATGTCTTTATGGTGGTTGGATTTGGCCGCGACCGTTTTGTGAATACCGAATCCAGCGCCACTTCGGCGGCCAATCTGGAATGGTATGTGCGCGAGTTTATTGAACGCGGCGGACATCATGACGACCCGTTTGGTTATTGCAACGCGCGGGTGGCCGAGGTCACGCCTGCCGTTGATGACCCGTTTTTTCATCCGTTCCTCTATGGCTCGGGGCAGGGGGCTGAATAYCGYGCYGGSTTTTATGGCATTGCYGGTTGGCATAGCGAGGGTCACATGCTGCSWRCCWWNGTTYGARRSRRWSNANWGTWNGAKMWCMGYCGMYWTRKYKWSSWRKTVCKCRRYGCCGGGGTRCAGTTCAACTCGGCGGTKYTGTCRGGYGGCGGATCWCGCAGCYCAATCTGGCCGCAGATGTTTGCCGACGGGTTGGGGGTGCCRGTRACGGTCTCCGAAGCGCAAGAAACCGGCGCCTTGGGGGCCGCCATTGGCGCTGGCCTGGGTGTTGAGCTGTTTGCCGATTACGAGGCTGGCATTGCGGCAATGACCCGCAGCCGCGCCTCATTCACGCCAGATGGCGCGATGCAATCCCATTTTGACCAACGCTACAGCCGCTATCTGCAGTTGAGCGAAGCCATGAAACCGTTGTGGACCCAGTCCTGACACCAAAWTACACAAATAAGGAGTACAGCCATGCGCGCTGTTGGATTTCTGAARTCRCTRCCRATYGAWGCCRSTGAWAGCCTGTTTGATGTGGAYCTGCCGGACCCYAAACCGGAAGTGAATGATCTTCTGGTCRAGATCRAGGCYGTCTCGGTCAAYCCGGCTGATGCCAAACGGCGCATTCGCACCGCTGTCGACAAACCACACGAAACACCGTTTATCCTTGGCTACGACGCAGTGGGCGTCGTGGTCGAATGCGGTGCTGAGGTGACCGGTTTCAAACCGGGTGACCAAGTTTGGTACGCAGGCGATGCCAACCGCCCCGGATCTTATGCCGCGCTGCAATGTGTCGATCACCGCATAGCTGCCCATGCGCCGAAAAGCGTGTCGCCTGAGGCGGCGGCATCCTTGCCGTTGGTCTCGCTGACCGCCTGGGAAATCCTGTTTGAGCGGTTGCAGGTGCCTCAGGGCGAAACACCGTTTTCCCTGTTGATCATTGGTGGCGCTGGCGGAGTTGGTTCAATCACCGCGCAAATTGCCCGCAAACTGACCCATGCAACAGTGATCGCCACCGCCTCGCGCCCGGAAACCACCGAGTGGTGCCGTCAAATGGGGGCGCATCATGTGGTGAACCACCGCGATTTAGTTGCAGAAACGCGCAAGGCCGGGTTTGAGACCGCCGATTACATCGTGCAATACGCCGACACCGCCCAGCACTGGGACGCTATGTGTGAGCTGATATCACCACAGGGTCGTATTGGCACCATCGTCGAAACCTCGGAAAAGCTGGATATCTCCAAGCTACAAGGCAAATCCGCCGCGCTGATGTGGGAACTGATGTTCACCCGGTCGCTGTTTGGCACGCCAGATATGTACAAACAGGGGCAAATCCTGGCCCGCATGGCGCGGCTCGTTGATGATGGTGTAATTGCCACCACGGAGACCAAGGCCCTGCAGGGGCTATCAGCTGAGGCTTTGAAACAGGCGCATCAGATCATTGAAGGCGGCGCGATGATTGGCAAGTTGGTGATCAAGTATTAGGGGCGAACAACCGGGGCTCTGGCAGCACTGTGCGGTTCAAAACACCAACGCCACCAAAGCCATGAACCGCGCGGTGCATTTCGGTTAGATGAGAGCTTTTACAATTCTGCCGATGTCGGTCGCGGATAAATCTGTGTAGCATGGCAATCCGAGCAACCGTCCGGCCAAGTCATGCGTATTGGTCAAAGGGTCGGTAGATAGATGGCTGTAGGCGGGGTGAGCCTGGATACCGCTGCCATACCAAAACCGCGTATCAATCCCACATTCCATCAGTCGGCGCTGGGCGCGCAAAGCGTCTTCTGCACTGGCCGCCTCATAGATTACATAGCAGCCTGAGACATCTGGGCAGGTCCATAGATGACCCGGCAAGGTATCCTCTCTTTGAGAGACGGCTGCATGATAGGCCGCCGCTACTGAGTGCCACTTGCTTAACTTGCTATCAAAACTGTCCAACTCTGCCAACCCGACAGCTGCATGATATTCACTCATTCTGCCGTTCAGTCCCGGAATAACCGCCTCGCGTGAGTCGAGAAAACCAAAATTGATGGCCCTGAAACCGTCCATGATCAAGTCAGGATCTTGAACCAGCAGCAATCCCCCCTCGCCGCAGCCAAAGCTTTTGGTGGTATGAAGGCTGACCGCAACAGGAATTGTAGCGGGCAACGCCACTTGCGAAGTTAGCATCCAGTCCAGGCAGGCGGCTGCGTCGATCACCACAGGGATGCCGGTTTCATTGGTAAAGGCCTGCCAGGATTGGAAATCTACCGGCCGCCCATAGGGGGCGACGGGGATGACAAGCGCAGTGTCGGCAAGCCGGTCATGTTGCAAAAGGACCTGGGGATCTAGGGCCCAGCTGTCGCGATCCACATCAACCAGATGACACTGATAGCCACAGGCCTGCGCGGCGGCTGCAGTGGCGACAAAGGTGTAGGTCGGCATCAGGCACAGGTTTCCAGGCCTTTGAAATCGGTGTCGCAGCGCCAATATTGCGCCGATCAGGGCCATGCTGCCGCTGCCGCAGGACAGGACTGTCTTTTTTTCAAATCCCATCCAGTCGGCCAATCGCCTCTCGAACGTCTCCACCAGTGGACCATGATTTGTGTAGAGGCGCGTTTCGTCTATTTGGCGCAGGTATGGGGCAAGGGTCTCTGCCTTTGGAAGCAATGGACGCGCGACCTGAATTGGGGCTATAGGGTTAGCTGAAGTCAAAGTTCTTTCGGCCTTTCAAATTTCAAACGGAGATTTTCACTTGGACGTGGTACTTTTTGGTGTTGGCCAGCTTGCCGAAGTCATGACCGATTACCTGTTGGAAGATCTAAATTTAAATCTTGTTGGTTATACTGTTGACCGGGACTATTTGCCGGCGAAAAAAGAATTCAAAGGTCGACCTGTGGTCGCCTGGGAAGACATAGACACTGCGTTTCCGTGTGATCGTTTTCTCCTTCTAGGACCTGTGAGTTATCGAGACAACAACCGCTTTCGTCGGGAYCGCTATCTGGAGGCAAAGGCCAARGGCTAYCGGTTTGCWAGTTTCATTCAYCCYTCMTCCCATGTTGTGGGGGCTGAGATTGGTGAAAACTCGATCATACTCGAAGACTGCACGGTGCAGCCCTATGCAAAAATCGGAGCGTGCTCCATTTTGTGGAGCAAGGTGCATATCGGCCATCATGCCCAAATCGGCGATTGCTGCTTTTTTGCCTCGTTTTGCGGCATTGCGGGCAATGCACGTGTTGGCGATTGCACATTCTTTGGTGGGCAATCCGGCCTGATCGACAATCTCAGCGTTGGATCTGACTGCATCATCGGGGCTGGCACCACGTTGACCTGTTCCGTGCCCGACGGATCGGTTGCCGTTGCACGCGGCGTCCGGGTCATCAAGGGGGCTGCCCGGCGTTTTGCACGGACACTTCTTTAGCCAACAGTGAATGAGGGGGCTGGCCTACAGCAAAGGTGCCCTCTATGGCCGTTAATTTGGCACATTCAGGGCAAGCCCTGCTTGGCGCTGGAAGGCCTGGAACCTGCTTGTCGCCATGATCTCGGCAAAACTGATAGAAGGTCGCAATTGCTCCGAGATATCGGTTTCCAGGTCTTGACGGGTAACCACGTTCTGCATTTTTACGAATTCCTCCGTGTCATCAGCAAACTGAATATCAATCTGGCTGGTGACCTCGGGAGTCAGCAAAGTCATATCTGGCTCAGGATCAAATTGTCGAGCCAGTGCAATGATCTCGCGGCGCTGTTCTACAGACCTAATGTCACCCGCATCTGCGATTTGGGCGAGGGCACATAATACAAAGGCAGACAGAGACTTGTTGCGCCATTGGCTATTTCTCGGCGTTTCAACAATCTCGCTGCCAATGGCTGTCAGGAATTGTTGGATGGCAGGCGGAAAGCGCGGTGACAGGAAAWSWWTYTKYASWRYRKYTKRYSCRRMRMAKKWRYWSMRAYGCGYSARKKGAYGRKMMWMTTKGCYWYSWSWTTTCAGCAGCGGGTTCGTCAGGTAGGTGCCAATATCACCGCGGATTTCACCAACCTGGAGGGCTTGATTGTAACTGGAAACAATCAGGCGCGCGCGGGGCCGGAAAAACAGATGAATTTTGACCGCCGAGAACATCTGTGAAATCCAGGTGATGTCGGCTCGAAAAAGTGGATGTGACAATGCCTCGCTGGACAGGATCACGTTGCTGGCGGTCGAGGTATTGAGCGCGCTGCGCAGTTCGGGTTCAGCATTTTCGAAATCGTAGCCAGTATTGCCTCGCATAAAGTGGGACCGCGCCCTAATGGGGCGCAGGCTCATCACGTAAGGCGTCAAATTCCCTGCATTGCCAGCGGCAAGGCGGGGATAGTCGAAACCCTCGGCCCTAAATTGGGCACGGTTCTTAGCCAGAAACATCTGCAATGAGGTCGATGAGCATTTGGGCAAGCCCACATGCAGGTGGAGAGTTCGCGCCATTTGGACCTTCTTCGCTGAAAGTACGTTGTAAATTACAATCTTAACTGTTCCATCCCGGATGGTCACATAGACCCTCGCCGCTCCGCGCTTTTCATGGCACGTTCGGTTCTGAGGGACATTCGGGAGGGCGTTCAATGCTA
>NVUP01000021.1 GCA_002401945.1 Paracoccaceae bacterium | reverse complement strand
AATTAGCATTGAACGCCCTCCCGAATGTCCCTCAGAACCGAACGTGCCATGAAAAGCGCGGAGCGGCGAGGGTCTATGTGACCATCCGGGATGGAACAGATAAGGTGCAAAGTGTCGGCTGCTATGGCAACACAGATCAGTCTGCCGTGGGGCTGGGTCCAAACATCGCACCCAGCACAGAGTGTTTCAGCCCCATTTCAGGTGTTGAAACATCAACAGTGTAGAAAACTCTTAGCAGAGGGCTACCTAAACCAGATCATTTTGAAATTTGGAGATGATCACATGTCGCTTACCTACTTTAAAATGGCCCTTCTGAGCCTCGCATTTTCAGCCCTTCCCAACCTCCCCCTGTCCGCGGCAACTGGTGATGCCCTGCAAGATGCCATGGATCGCCAGATCTGTGGCACAGGTGTGGTTGTCCGGGCGGAGTATCTTGACGACGGTGTTCTCTATGTCCTGTGCCGAGGTGGCCCGGTAACCAATACCACGACACTGGGGGGAACCGCATTGGGCGGCGCCGCAGCGGGCGCAGTGGTTGCAGGACTGATTGTCATTGCCATAGTCGTCGGCGATAGCAGTGACGGCGCAACCTCGTCTAGTACCACAACAACGGCTAGCCAATAGACCGCATAGGGGTCATGGCAGTGTGGCTCTTGGTTGGGGACCATCGCCAGATTTGAACGATTTTCCCAGGACGTGGTTGTCCTGCGGAACTCTGGCGCATTTGTCCGGGTCCATTACATTGGCTTGGCCCGTGGTTCTGAAATTGCCCGGGCTGCCGTGACGAATTTTGCAATCTGCAGTTCCGCTAAGCCTTGAAACAGCTGGTTTTGGCGGATTTGTGTTGCTGGGGGCCTGTTGGCACTTTGCTTGGCCTGGGCGGTGCTGCGCTTGCCGTTTCGGCGTTTGGCTTGGAATACAGAGCATTGGCTTGACCCCGGCACCGTGACAGCCCAATTTGGCGCAAACCTACCAGCAGGAGCCAAAATGGCCAGCACACCGCCGCCGTTTGCACGATTTGAATGGATGATTGCCTGGCGCTATTTGCGTGCCCGCAAGGCTGAAGGTGGCGTCTCGGTGATGACCTGGATCAGCCTGATCGGTATCACCCTGGCGGTGTTTGCGCTGGTCGCCACACTGGCGGTGCGCGAGGGGCTGCGCGCGGACATCATACAGACCATGCTGGGCGCAAATGCCCATGCCGAGATCCATTACCGGCGTGATTTCAGCGGCGAGATCCCGGTGGATCACCTGATCCGTGACTATGACGAACTTATTGGCACTATTAGCGCCCTTCCAGAGGTGACCCATGCCTCGGCGTTGGTGCGGGGCCAAGTGATGGGCAGCTACCGGGGCCGCAATCTGCCGGTGGATGTCTATGGCATCACGCTAGAGGATTTACAGACCGATCCGATGGTTACGACCTCAGGCCAGACCCTGGGCGACCTCTCGCAGTTCAGCGAGGGCGTTGCTATTGGGGCCATGATGGCGCGTCAGCTGGGTATCGGGATTGGCGACCGGAYTAAGCTGATCTCACCGGATGGGGTCAAGACGCCGATGGGAACCTCGCCGCGGGTATCGGCTTACCAGGTGGTTTATATCTTCTCCTCCGGGCAGGGGTTTGTCGACCAAAGCCGACTTTACCTGCCACTGGGAGAGGCGCAGAGTTTCTTTAACCGCGAAGGTGCCGTTGATCAGATTGACCTGCGCCTGAGAGATCCTTCGGCGGTGGGACAGATGGTGCTGCCTCTGCTGCGCTCAAGTGGTGATCGGGCTTATGTGACCACCTGGCAGGACCGGGCCGGGGGCATGATCCAGGCGCTCAAAATGCAGGACAATGCAATCTTTGTCGTGTTGTCGATCCTGGTGTTAATCGCCGCGCTGAACATTGTTTCGGGGTTGATCATGCTGGTTAAGAACAAGGGCCGCGACATTGGCATCCTGCGTACCATGGGGTTGAGCCAGGGGTCAATTCTGCGGGTGTTCTTTCTGTGCGGCGCGTCGATTGGCACCCTGGGCACGCTGTTTGGGGTCATCTTGGGGGTGATCTTTGCCGCAAATATCGACAGTGKCTACGCGCTGATCGATTGGGCCACTGGCAGCGGTGTGCGCGATCTGGAGGCAAATGGATTCTTCTTCCCCTCGGCAGTTGTGACCTTTGGCGATGTCGCTGCGACGGCTGGCCTGAGTCTGGCGCTGAGTTGGCTGGTCACATATTTCCCCGCGCGGCGCGCGGCGCGGATGAACCCGGTTGAGGCGCTGCGCTATGAGTGAGCTGATGTTGGAGCTGAGCAGGATTGTGAAATCCTATAACCGGGGCAAGCCGGGGCAGGTGGATGTGCTGCGCGGCGCGGACCTGCAGTTGCACGCCGGAGAAGTGGTGGCGCTGGTGGCGCCCTCGGGCGGCGGCAAATCAACCCTGCTGCATATTGCAGGCCTGCTGGACACCCCGAACGAAGGCGTGGTTAAAGTTGCTGGGCAAAAACTGACTGGCAAAGGCGACCGCAGGCGCACTGCGGTGCGGCGGCGGGATGTGGGATTTATCTATCAGTTCCACCAYTTGCTGCCYGAATTNNCRGCGYNNTWGAAAAYATCGTTYTGCCACAGCTNGCCAAYGGGRTNCMGCMAGGCCGAGGCTTTGGCGCGGGCGCAGGATCTGCTGGCACGGGTGGGGCTCGGTGCGCGCGCCGATCACCGCCCGGCGGCACTGTCCGGGGGGGAGCAGCAGCGGGTGGCGTTCTGTCGGGCGCTGGCCAATCAGCCCCGGATTCTGCTGGCGGATGAACCCACCGGCAATCTGGATCCTGGCACTTCGGATCAGGTATTCGGGGTGCTGATGGAGCTGGTGGCGGACACCGGGCTGACGGCGCTGATTGCCACCCATAATCTGGATCTGGCGGCACGGATGGACAGGATTGTGCGGCTGGAGGATGGGGTGTTGGTCGCCGTTTGAGCGCTATTTATGCGCCGAATTAGCCATTGCAGGCGCAGCCGACCCCTTTGTGGCAAGTCTTGGATTTAGAGATACAACTATTTCCACAGGCTTTGCCTTTTCTGCAAACTTTGCAGCAAGCGGCGAGGAATAGGCGGTCCCCTTTTTGTTTCTCTACTGCAGTCCAAAATACCGCCGTTGAAACTGCAGGAGGGCTTACGAGATTATCGTTAATGGAACTGGCGGTGGATGGTACTGTCCAGGCAAGCAGAAGAGCGGATGTAAGCAAAAGCTTCGGCATGAAATACTCCAAGTAAATGAATGCACTATGAGGCTTGGAGGAAATAAAAAAAGATGTTTTTAGTATACATATTCGGTTTGCAAATGCCGCCCTTGGGATATCTGCGCCAGAGGGTTCGGCCTGGATATTAGATTGTTAGGCTGAAAATATGCGGCCCGCACCGGGTGATTTGTTCGCTGATGCCACCAGTGCGACCCAATCCCCAGCGCATTGAATTTATCGGGCCACAGGTTAACCTAATCGCAGATCCCACGCACCTGAACGTCTTTCCACGGCAGGTAGACGTCACTTTCGCGGCTCTGCGGCAGCTCCGAGACCGGCATGGCGCCACGGATCATATCGTGCAGCCGATGGGTGCGCGGCGCCTGTGGGGCCAGGGCGCGACAGCAGACGTATTCCTCGATGATGGAGCCCTGCTGCTCATAGCCGTAGCTGAGAAAATCTCGTTCGCCAGTCAGATCAAACAGATAGGGATCGGTGCGGCTGCCGTGCTCGGCGGCGGCGCGCAGCGGGTGATAGCCGGTTTGCCGCCGGTTTTGCCATTGCCAGGCATGGGTCAGCTCATGCGCCAGCAGCATCGCCTCAACCAAATAGAGCCGGTCAGGGTAGGCGGGCATGTAGTCTTCGGTGTACCACTCCTTGGTGAAAAAGATGTGGTTGAACAGCGCCACGGCTGCGGGTGAGGCAGTGACGATCTCGTCCTTGACCGGGGGCAGAATGCGTTCGCGGCAGGACAGGCGGGGGCGTGGCAAACGGCGAAAGGTGACTGCGGCAACCGGGGCGCCGCGCACCAGGCGGACCCGGTCCAGATCCAGCGCCGCGCCCTGGATTTCGGCTGCAAAGGCACGCTCGCGCTCGGTCAGGGGGCGTCCACAGGAGGCGGCCAGCAGCAGGATCAGAAAAGTGCGCAGGATCATGGGCTAAGGTTAGCCGGGCTTGGCCGGGCTGAATAGGGTAATGCGGCGGGTTGACGCGAATTTGTGCAGGCCAAATGGCCCCGGCAGAGGATCTCTCTGGGGGCTAGGTTGGGTCTGGTTGGTTGCCGACTGGCTGGGTCGTGGTTTGGTGGTCTGTTGATAAAAGGGACGGCGCCGCCCAAGCGGAAGCGGACGGGAATTCCACCCGCGCATGATAGCTGTCAGTAACACTCCGGTTTCAAGGGAGCCCTGGGTCCTGTGGTCGGGGATGTCAGGCCCGGCCATTTGTCGCGACGGGGGTAGGTATCGCAGGGTTTTGTTAAGAGGGCGACAGCAGGGCGCGCGGTGGGGGGGGCAACGGTTTGTTTGTTCTGGGCGTGTCACAAAGTGGCACGGCCCGCGCCTGACCTTCCCGTCACGCCACAGGCGTGCTTTCAGCACGACGAAGGCGCTTCGCACCTCCCCAAGGTCAGGCGCGSSSSWWRRRSTSYAGSKCRCTKSYWWRRRAKRSYTRWTGRRWARKKMAMKTKMKGTACTCGTCAGATGACGTACTAGCATGGTCATCGCTCAAGACGGCAAAGGTGTCTTGAGGTGATATTATGGTGTTGAAATTGGAATTTTAAAACTGTATTTTTTACCATTTAACTCTCTGCATCACTCTCTGTGGTCGTCTCATTGCGTAATTAGGTCGCAGTAATCTGTATTTGTTATCTCCAAACCCAATTCCACAACCGCAGTTTTCAAATGTGCTATTCTTGATTACCGCTCCGCCAAAATTTGTCTTGGTTGCCGAGAACCTGAATCGGTTTCCGTCAATTGAGAGCGAACCAGAAACTAGAGCTGCGGCGCCTCGAAGGTCGATCTCCAGAGAGGTTTCCCCCTCTTTTTTTCTGAATCGAAGGTAGTTTGAAGAGAACTCAATGTCCCAAAAAATGCTAGAATTTGCGACGATGTCATTGTCAACGATTTCGATTTCCGGCCAAAAATGTTGGTCGGGAATGAACACACTTAGGAGGCTTTGGTCGTTTTCTATTCGATATTTTATTATTGGTAGTGTGTAGTACGTGAAAATATTTGGTGTGCTAATGAAGGTGTTGGTTCCCATAATGAAACTTGGTCTGGCTTTGTCGGTGACTAGTTCCCCTCTGAACTTTCCTATACTTGCATTAAATGGATTTTTCTTTTTGTCGTAGGCGTAGTTTCGAGGTCGTTTACTGATTTCTCTGTGATGAGTAGGGCAAACGGCGAGCATGTGCTCAGGTTCGTTATGCCGAACCTCTGACCAAGGAATAATGTGGTGATAGTCGAGTATAGGATTCCCGCATTCCACGCAGCCAAAGTATGCTTCTTTCCGAAGCTGTACTCTTATTGGCAGCGGGATGTAGCGTTTGGGCTCACTCAAACATCCAACTCCTCCACAAACCGCGCGTTTTCCTGAATATACTGGAACCGCAACTCGGGCTTTTTGCCCATTAGACGCTCCACCAGTTCCGCGGTCTCGCCCGGTTCATCTTCATCAATGGTGATGCGGATCAGTTTGCGGGTTTTGGGGTCCATGGTGGTGACCTTCAGATCTTTGGCATCCATCTCTCCCAGACCCTTAAAGCGGGAGACGTCGATTTTACCCTTGCCACCCAGACCCTTGGCCATCCATTTATCGCGCTCGGCCTCGTCCAGGCAGTACACCCGGTTCGCCCCTTGCGTGAGGCGAAACAGCGGTGGGCAGGCCAGATACAAATGCCCAGCGTCGATCAGTGGCCGCATCTGGGTGAAGAAAAACGTCATCAGCAGCGAGGCGATATGGGCGCCGTCGACATCGGCGTCGGTCATGATGATGATCTTGTCATAGCGCAGATCGTCGAGGTTGAAGYGGGTGCCCATGCCCACTCCCAGCGCTTCACACAGGTCGCGGATCTCGGCGTTGGTGGTCAGTTTTGAGGAGGCGGCGCCCAGCACGTTGAGGATCTTGCCCTTGAGCGGCAGCAGCGCCTGATTGACCCGGTTGCGGGCGCCCTTGCCCGAGCCACCAGCGCTGYCGCCTTCGACGATGAACAATTCGGTACCGGCGCGCTCTTTCGAGGTGCAGTCGGTCAGCTTGCCGGGCAGCCGCAGTTTTTTGGTGGCGGTTTTGCGCTGGGTCTCTTTTTCCTGGCGGCGGCGCAGGCGTTCATCGGCGCGCAGGATCAGGAAATCGAGGATGGCGCCGGCCGATTTGGTGTCCGAGGCCAGCCAGTTGTCAAAGTGATCGCGGACCGAGTTTTCGACCATTTTGGCGGCGTGTTCCGAGGACAGCCGGTCCTTGGTCTGGCCGACAAACGCCGGGTCAGCCATGAAACACGAGATCAGCGCGCAGCCGCCCGCCATCAGGTCATCGCGGTTGATCTGGGCGGCCTTTTTGTTGCCGACCAATTCGCCGTAAGCCTTGATTCCTTTGAGGATCGCCGACCAGAAGCCAACAACATGGGTGCCGCCCTCAGGCGTCGGTACGGTGTTGCAATAAGACTGGGTGAAGCCATCGCGCGACGGGGTCCAGTTGATCGCCCATTCCACATAACCAACCGCGTCGAATTTCTGCCGGAACAGCACCTTGCCGGCAAAGGGCGCATCGGCGTAGATCGAGGATTCCCCCAACACGTCGCTCAGGTAGTCCTTGAGGCCGCCGGGGAAATGGAAGGTGGCGCTGGTGGGGGTTTCACCGTCATCAATGGCGGTTTTCCAGCGGATTTCGACGCCGGAGAACAAATAGGCCTTGGAGCGCACCAGGGTGAACAGGCGCTTGGGTTTGAAGCGGTGATGGCCAAAGATTTGCTCATCCGCGTGGAAGGTGACAGAGGTGCCACGGCGGTTGGGCGCGGCGCCGATCTTTTCAACCGGGCCCTGCGGGATGCCGCGCGAAAACCGCTGTTCATACAGTTCTTTGTTCTTGGCCACCTGCACCACCAGCAGGTCYGACAGCGCGTTSACCACCGAGGAKCCAACSCCGTGCARSCCGCCCGAGGTCTGRTAGGCSTTGCCCGARAATTTGCCACCYGARTGCAGGGTGCAGAGGATCACCTCGAGCGCYGATTTGCCGGGGAAYTTGGGRTGYGGGTCAATGGGRATGCCRCGRCCRTTGTCGGTGACRGTGACCGAGWRRTCMGCGTGYAGRGTGACCTCRATSCGGGTGGCATGGCCGGCCACCGCCTCGTCCATYGAGTTGTCGAGAATTTCCGCCACCAGGTGRTGCAGYGCSCGTWCATCGGTGCCRCCGATATACATGCCCGGACGCTGGCGGACCGGYTCKAGSCCCTCCAGAACCTCGATTGAGGACGCGTCATAGATTTCCGTTTCGGTKTCGGAMAGGAGGTCATTGGCCATGTGGGGGGCTGCTCTTTGRTGSTSKTGGTTRRMGGTCAGTATGGCAGGTGTGGCGGGCTGGGGGAAGAGGGAGGCCGGGTGTTGTGGGGAACCAATGGCTTGGATTGGCAGGCTGGCATTGGTGAACGTGAGATTATTAGGTGCTGCAAGCGGGCAGACAGGGTAAAGCGGTGGGCGATGGTTAAAAGGAGACAACCGTGGTGGAGAATGACTCGGACAGCGGCGGATTGGACCCGGTTGATTGGGAGGAATTTCGGGCGGATGCGCGGCGGATGCTGGAGGCCTCGATTGACCAGTTGCAGCAGGTAGCCGAGCACCCCTGGCAGCAGGTGCCTGAGACGGTGAAGGCGGGCTATGGGGTTCAGGCTTTGGGGCAGAGTGCGGCGGATATGGTTACCCGCATCACCCAGGACGTGCTGCCCTATCATGGGGGCAATATTCACCCCAAGTTCTGGGGCTGGGTGCAGGGCAGCGGGCTGGCCTCGGATCTGATCGCAGGCATGGCGGCGGCGGTGATCAATGCCAATACTGGTGGGCGGGATCATGGCGCCAATTATATGGAACGCGCGGTGATCGACTGGACGCGGCAAAAGATGGGCATGCCCGAGGGCAGCAACGGTGTGCTGGTGTCGGGGACCTCGCAGGCGACGGTGATTGCGTTTCAGGCGGCGCGGGTGCGGGTGCTGCCAGAGCTGCGCAAGACTGGGCAGGGTGCGGTGCGGCTGACCGCCTATGCGGGGGCGGGGATTCACAATGCCACGATCAAGGCGCTGGAATTGCTGGGGATTGGGGCGAACAATCTACGCTTGGTGCCGCTGGTGGAGGGGCAGATGGATCTGGCTGCGCTGCGGCGGCAGCTTGCGGCAGATCGTGCGGCGGGGGCGCTGCCGTTTCTGCTGGTTGGCATGGCAGGCTCGGTGGATCTGGGAACCTATGACGATTTGAATGGGCTGGCGGATCTGGCTAAGGATGAGGACCTGTGGCTGCATGTGGATGGGGCTTTTGGTGCCTGGACCCGCATTGCCGAAGAACCCTGGCGCAGTCTGAGTGACGGGATTGGCCGGGCTCACAGCATAGCGTTGGATTTTCACAAGTGGATGTATGTTGGCTATGATTGCGGGCTGGTGTTGATCGCGGATGAGGTCGCGCACCGAGCGGCTTTTGCGGCGCGGCCAAGTTATCTGGAGGCGGCAGAGCGAGGGCTGGCCGGGGGCGACCCATGGTTTTGTGACTATGGGATTGATCTGTCTCGCGGCAATCGGGCGTTGAAGATCTGGACCGCACTGGAGATGTATGGTGAGGCGGCGCTGGGGGCGGCGATCACTGACAATTGCCGGTTGGCGGGGGTGATGGCGCAGGCGGTAGAGGCCCGCCCTGACATGCGGCTGGCAGCTCCGGTGGTGTCGAATGTTTGTGTGTTCACGGCTCGGGACGATCTGGCACCAGAGGCTCAGTCAGTGCTGAACAGCGAGATCGCTCAGAGCCTGCAGGAAAGTGGTGAGGCGGTGTTCTCGACCACGCGTGTAAGGGGCGTGGTGATGTTGCGCGCGGCGATCACCAACCATCGTAGTCGCGCGTCGGACATCCAGGCGGGTATAGCCGCAGTGGCGCGACTGGCGCAGGGCGGGTGAAGGCAGCGGGGCAGGCGTTGTCGCAGCGCACCAAGGCGCGCGGATCTGGCGCGATGCAGGGATGGGTTCGCGACGACTCGGCTGTGAGCGCCGCCATATTCTGGACGCTCAGGTGGTTTCGATACTGGCGGCAGAATTGTGCGGCTGAAAAGGGGTGATCCTGGTGATTTGATGCCAATCAAGGTGGGCAGGTGGCGGTTTTGTTATGGTGTGGCCGCGAGGTTGATTTAGGGAGAGCCATATGACCACCACCACAAGCGCAACGGGCCGCACCGCTGCCAGAAAAGACCAGATCGGGGTCACGGCAACCCAACCGGCAGAGCCTTCGGTCATCCCGGCAGCGAAACCATCGGTAGAGGTGGCGCGTGCCGGATTTGAAAATGGCACCTATCCCTATACCAAGAAAATGGTGCGGCGGATCTACGAGGTGGAAAAGGCCAAGCTGCAGGCCGAGCTGTTGAAAGCACAGCACTGGGCGCTGGACAGTGGGCAGAAATTTGTAATGCTGTTCGAGGGCCGTGATGCTGCAGGCAAGGGTGGCACCATTAAGCGGTTCACCGAGCATTTAAACCCGCGTCATGCCAGAGTTGTGGCCTTGAACAAGCCCACTGATGAGGAACGCGGCCAATGGTATTTTCAACGGTATATCAATCACCTGCCAACCGCCGGTGAAATTGTTCTGTACGACCGCTCATGGTATAATCGGGCCGGTGTAGAGCGGGTGATGAACTTTTGCCAGCCGGGCGAATATCTGGAGTTCATGCGGCAAACCCCCGAATTGGAACGGATGTTGGTGCGGTCGGGGATCCGGTTGTACAAATATTGGTTTTCGGTAACGCGCGACGAGCAGCTGAGCCGCTTCAAAAGCCGTGAAAATGACCCGCTGAAACAGTGGAAGCTGTCGCCGATCGATAAGGCATCGCTGGACAAGTGGGAGGATTATACCGAGGCCAAGGAAGCGATGTTTTTCTACACGGACACCGCCGATGCGCCCTGGACCGTCATAAAATCCAACGACAAAAAACGGGCCCGTCTGAATTGTATGCGTCATTTCCTGTCTACGCTTGACTACCCGGACAAGGATCCCGAAATCGTTCAGATGCCCGACCCGCTGATTGTTGGTCAGGCACATCAGGTCATCCATCAGTCGCAACATATTCTGGGCACCGCGCTGCATCCGAGTGCGCGCGCACGCTGATACTGTATGCCACAGTGCGTAAAAACACCATGGATGCGGCGGGATGGGAGGCCGGGCCGGTGCCCATCAGGCTGTGGGTTTGAACCGGTGTGAGCTAACTTAGGCGCCGCTTTTCCCAAGGGGGAACGGATTGGCTTGCCCCTGCTGCTGGCTGTGCCTAAGCCTTGGCTATGAACAGTTTATCGCAACCAAATCCGCCAATGACCCGGAAGGGTCACATCCGTGCAATTGCCCTGCTTGGGGGGCCGTTGATTGGCGGTCATGTGGCGCAGTTTGCCATTGGGCTGACCGATACGGTGATGCTGGGCTGGTACGGGGTGGAATCGCTGGCGGCGGTGACTCTGGCCTCGACCTATTTCTTTGTATTGTTCCTGTTTGGTTCGGGCTTTGGTTTTGCGGTGATGCCGATGGTGGCRGCYKYWGMWGSSGMRGGYGASGANMRYCRGNMTSMGSCGSKSKACSCGKATGGGGCTRTGGCTRTCGNNGSGCTNWTKGCGNTKYTKGCSATGCCGNKSCTKRTSKWKGYSCGNGCCCNKTCTKGWTNSYSCTGGGKCNARRMGMMGGTGNTWGCWGAWMAAGCGGCGSARTAYYTGCGSRTKGCWGGCTGGGGCRTRTTCCCGGCGCTGYTKGTGATGGTGYTGAAATCTTATCTGGCGGCGCTGGAGCGGACGCAGATTGTGCTGTGGGTGACCTTGGGCGCTGCGGCGATGAACGCCTTGGTCAATTATGCGCTGATCTTTGGCAATTGGGGTGCGCCTGAGCTGGGGGTGCGCGGTGCGGCGATTGCCTCGTTCAGTACCCAGGCGGTGTCGTTTGTGGCGATCATCATCTACGCGCTAAAAGCGCTGCCCGAACATGAACTGTTGAAGAACTTTCAGCGCCCCGATTGGGAGATGCTGCGCGAGGTGTTCAGGCTGGGGGTGCCGATTGGTCTGACCACGTTGAGCGAGGTCAGCCTGTTTGCCGCCTCGGCGGTGATGATGGGSTGGYTGGGSACMGTGGCRCTGGCGGCGCATGGSATTGCRGTGTCRCTGGCSGGRCTGACMTTYATGGTGCAYCTGGGGCTRAGCAAYGCRGCGACGATCCGSTCKGGMAAYGCCTWTGGYCGYMRAGAYCGSGMYCAYATGGCGCGYGGMGCCAAGGTKGTSACGGTGATGTCRCTGGTGATGTCKGTGAYYGCKACGGTGTTKTTYCTGRCYATGCCCGARRCGCTGATGTCGCTGTTCATGGCAGGTGATGATCCGCAAAAGCCCGAGATCCTGGCGGTTGGGGTTGGGCTGATGGCCATGGCGGCGCTGTTTCAGTTGGTGGACGGCGTGCAGGCCATTGCGCTGGGCCTGTTGCGCGGRGTGCAGGACACCACGGTGCCAATGGTGATYGGRRTCTTCAGYTAYTGGRKYGTGGGRATGTCRGCGTCTTATGTGCTGGGRTTTGTCATGGGCTATGGCGGAGTGGGCGTCTGGTTGGGATTGGTGCTGGGCCTGGGCTGTGCGTCGGTTTTATTGATGTTGCGGTTCTGGGGATCGGCACTTGCCAAAGTCGGCGAGGCTGCGGCGAGGCCGTGACTTTGGGCAGGCGTGGGGCGCGTTGATGCGCACCATGTCCAAAGGATAAGAACTGCGCAATTTATTACAGTGCAGGGTTCGGCCCTGGGCAATAAAATGGGGCTGGTCGCAAAGGCTTGTTGACCTTCTTGCGGTGGTGAATGGCACTATTGCTGACGGCTCCGTAAAAACCGGAAAATGAACATTAAAATAAGCATCAGGAAAAACAGGCCAAAAATGTCGCCAATAAGATAGGCGACATAATCTGTAGAGGCGCTTCCAAAGGCGTAATTTGTCAGCAGCGACGACAGGATGGAAATTACAACGCCCGCGGTCATAATGCATGGCCAGCACGGCGTTTTGTTTAATTGTGGGGAAAGATCCCATTTTATCAGGCGCAACGCTTGGAATGTGGCTGCAGGGACGGTGACGGCCACCAGAATGGCAATGAGCCGACTTGGCGCAAAGGCACCAAATCCAGCGACGCTGAAAAAGGCAAGGAATACACCGGGGACCAGCGTAATTGTCGACCGCCATCCAAACAACCAAGCCGAGAGCACCCGGACGCCATGCGGCAGGAAAAGCAGGCTGGCATGGCTTGGAAATTCGGGAAAGAAAACGTCCTGAAGCGGTGTTACAATGYCATATGTCACCAGAAAAGCGGCGAGATATGAGGCTGAAACCACAGCGGTTTCCTTTGCCAATGCGCGAAATTGCATGCCRMGTCCCTTGMAGTGAATANACCGCTACTTWGGTGGTTTCACAACGTATYGRCCCCGTCCYGTGAYCYGGCACTGARCCAGATAWCCTTTGWAGACCARYGACTTYAMTGCWCGAAARAAWGTCGGGCGCGACACKCCWGCAACCAAKSWGTGYTSAAGCARKTTGGTGGTCTTAAYYGAKCCGGGTAAATCTGTAAGATCTGTTGCTGCGTAGTAAATGTCGCGCTCCACCGAAGATAGGTCCTGAAGACCCATGGAATGCTCCATTTCCAGCATTAATTTTCGCAACTCAGTCAATTTAGAAATTTCTGACATACATCTTTACCTAGCATAACAATGGCACCTCTGCCACCGCCGCACGACTATTATAAGTACAACAGAAATTAACTAAGTCTCGCATTGACACTACCGCAAAACTTGTTAATCTCTGTTGTAGTCCGGCTGCTGTAGAAACTGTGAGTGGTGGCAGCCGAAAAACCATTTTTTTCCCCGCGCGGTGCCCTAGGGTGCCGCGCAATTTGATTACAGACAGAATAATTCTGAATGTTCTCTATACGACCATAATACCTAATTTTTGGTTTTCGTAAAGGTGGGTGACGCCGGGTCGTTGCCACTATTATGGATATTCTATGGCCCAATTGAATAATGGCGCAAGTTTTCTCGGTTTTTACCCGTCGCGACCCTTCATCAGTCGATCCGCCTTTTTGCGCACCAGCACCGTGCGCAAGTCATGCATGGCCAATAGCAAATCGTCGGTCACAGCCTCTAGCTGGTCCTCGTTGGCCTTGGACTGAACCCAGTGGGCGGTGATGTTGAGATAATCCACCGCGCGGTGGATGTCGTCGATGTCACGCGCCGCCAACAGGGCCATGCGCGCCGCCATCCACGTCTTGATCTCACTCAAGTCTTGATCTGACAGGGTGCGGCGGCCGTGCGGTTTGATCTCGCCGTTGCGGGTGTTCACCACGGCAATCTGGTCCATTTCAATGCGGCGCTGGCGGTTTTCGGTGTCGACGCGATACACAAAGGCACCGTTGTCGCGCACGCGGAAATAGTAGTCCGGTAGTTCAGTGCTCATGCCATGTCCTCGCTGTCGATCACCCGCCACAAGGTTCCGTCCGGATCAACCAGGGCGAACATGCGCGGTGCATCCGGTAAGGTAAAGGGGCTGGTCAGCCGGGGCATCGAGGTCCTGTCGCTTGGCAGGCCCAGCTTGGACCATTGCGCATGCAGAGGATCGATGTCGTTTAGCCGCAAGCAGGCCGAAAAACAGCTGGTCTTGGGGTCCAGCTTGGGGTGTGGGARAAACTCGACCTGCATGCCGTCCCTGGTGAGGATCAACCAGCCGTCATTGCGGAAGTTTTTCTCAAACCCCAGTTGCGCATAAAACGCCTCGGTGGCGTCAAAGTCCCGGCTGGGCAGGTTGGCGGTGATCCGGCCTGATGTCATCTAAGCGCCTCGCAGAAACGTTGGATACGGGTGCAGGCCTCGGTCAAGGCCGCGTCCGAAGTAGCGTAACTGACCCGGAAGTTGGGCGAAAGCCCGAAGGCGGCACCAAAGACCACTGCCACATCCGCCTCGTCCAGCAGCGCGTTGGCAAAGGCCTGATCACTGTCGATCACGGTGCCCTTGGGCGTGGTTTTACCAATCAGCCCTTTGATCGAGGGGTAGACGTAAAAGGCGCCCTCGGGCACCGGGCAGGTGACGCCGTCGATTTTTGACAACATCGAGATCACCAGATCGCGGCGGCGCACGAAGATCTCGTTATTGGTGGGTAGGAAGTCCTGAGTGCCGTTCAGCGCCTCTACTGCGGCCCATTGGCTGATGGTGCAGGGGTTTGAGGTGGACTGTGACTGCACCTTGCGCATGGCGGCGATCAGCTCGACCGGGCCAGCGGCATAGCCAATACGCCAGCCGGTCATTGCATARGCYTTRGARAMSCCATTACAGGTCAGAGTGCGCTCATAAAGCGCCGGTTCAATCTGCGCCGGGGTGCAGAACTCAAAGCCGTCATAGGTCAGGTGCTCATACATATCGTCGCTCATCACCCAGACATGCGGATGGCGCAGCAGCACGTCGGTCAGGGCTTTCAGCTCGTCCCGGCTGTAGCCAGCCCCGGTGGGGTTGGAGGGCGAGTTGAAGATGAACCATTTGGTTTTTGGAGTGATCGCCGCCTCAAGCTGGTCGGCGGTCAGTTTGAAATTGGTCTCGATTGAGGTCTCGGCCACAACAGGGGTACCGCCAGCCAGCAGCACCATGTCGGGATAGCTGACCCAATAAGGCGCGGGGATGACAACTTCGTCGCCCGTGTTCAGGGTGGCCATCAGCGCGTTAAACAGCGTCTGCTTGCCACCGGCACCAACCGAGATCTGGGCTGGGGTATAGTCCAGACCATTGTCGCGGCTCAGCTTGGCGCAGATCGCCTGCTTCAGCTCGGGGATGCCGTCGGGGGCGGTGTATTTGGTCTTGCCCGCTGCAATGGCGGCAACGGCGGCGTCTTTGATATTCTGCGGCGTATCAAAATCCGGCTCGCCCGCGCTGAGGCCAATCACATCGCGCCCCGCAGCCCTCAGCTCGGCGGCTTTGGCTGTCATCGCAATGGTAGGCGAGGGTTTGACGCGGGTCAGGGTGTCGGAAATGAACGGCATAAAGGGCCTCTGTTTGAATGTTGCGCCGGACTGTCATAGGGTGCCGCCAAAGGCCGATCAAGCAATTACGGTCGCCCCCGCACAGGAGAGCAGACATGAGTGAGTTGGACTATGATTGGTACGGTCCCGAAGCGGCGACCTTTGGCGACCGGGTGGCAGGGGCACGCGAAGTTGCCGGTATGACCCAGGCGCAACTGTCCCGTCGGCTGGGCATCAAGAAGGCCACGTTACAGGGCTGGGAACAGGATCTGTYAGAGCCGCGCGCCAATAAGCTGTCGATGTTGGCCGGGGTGCTGAACGTGTCGATGACCTGGTTGATCACTGGCGAGGGTGAAGGCATGAGCCAACCCGCCGACGAAGTGATTGTCGCCGGGGATTTCTCAGATATTCTGGTTGAGCTGCGCGAGATCCGCAGCGAGATGCGCAACAATGTCGACCGCACCGCGCGGTTGGAAAAGAAATTACGGCTGCTGCTGCAACGCGGGGGCGAGGCGTGAGCGAGACCTACGAGCACCGGCTGAAACGGATGCATATGCGATCCATGCGCCGGGGCATCAAGGAAATGGATATTATCCTGACTGCCTATGCAAAGGCCAACCTGGCGCAGATGAATGCGGTGCAGCTGGATCTCTATGACCAGATGCTGGATGAAAACGATCAGGATCTGTACCAGTGGGTGACCGGTCAGGTTGCRGCCCCAGAGGCCCTGAAAATACTGCTCAAAGACATATCTCAAACTTTTCAAAAGTAACGAAAATTCAGTTTAACTGATTCTTGGGGAATACTTGTCACACTCTGTCTTAGTAGTTCGAGTCGGAGAAGCGAATGAGTATKGAAATGCCAATCGGCCAGCAGGACCAAAAGGGKTTYATGKCTGGCTAYCTWGARGCACTGGCGCTGGTTGAACGCCTGCACCGGTTGCTATTGGATGTAATCAAGGATGAGTTTGAGCGTGTCGGCGTGTTGGAGATCAACGCGGTGCAGGCGCTYTTGCTGTTYAACATCGGYGACAATGARGTGACYGCGGGYGARTTRAAAAGCCGYGGCTACTATCAAGGCAGCAACGTCAGCTACAATCTRAARAAGCTGGTTGAGATGGGKTATATGCAYCATCAACGTTGTGAAATTGAYCGYCGTTCAGTGCGGGTCCGCCTGACACAACGCGGCCGSGAAGTRCGKGACATCGTYKCGTCSYTGTTCTCGCGYCATGCSGAAGGTCTGGAAGGCAAGGGAGTCATCGATCTTGAAGGGATCGCCGATATCTCCAATTCGCTGAAGCGGGTTGAGCGCTATTGGACTGATCAGATCCGTTACATCTATTAAACCAATCCGTTGGGGGCAGAGGTTCCCAAAGGGCCGTCCGGTTGTATTGATTAGCCGGGCAAGACGACACGCGGGCAAACAGGGCTAATATTAGTCTCGACCCGGGCCAATGACCGCAGGCGGGCCTCTTAATGCTTAAGATGGACACGCAGGTGGATTCGGTTGCAGAAGCGACCGGACCATGGCAAAAAATTCAGATTTTCCAGAGATTCAGACCGCGGCGCCACTCTTCGTTAAATCAGAGAGAAGCGCCGCGTCATTTAACGCGGGTTAAACGCTAAAATCACCAATGGCCGCTGTTTTCCATGCTGGCCCAGGGTTCRGCCGNGGGCRRSKWWTYSMCSWTYTNGCAGCAGYTCKAYCGARATRTTGTCGGGYGASCGCACAAAGGCCATATGGCCGTCGCGCGGCGGGCGGTTGATGGTAACGCCATTGGCTTGAAGGGCCGCGCAGGTGGCGTAGATATCATCGACCCCATAGGCCAAATGGCCAAAGTGGCGGCTGTCGCTGGGCAGCGCGTCATCGCCATCCCAGTTGTAAGTCAGCTCAACCGGGCAATCCTCTTGACCTGGGGGCGCCATGAAAATCAGCGAAAACCGACCAGCCTCGCTGTCCATGCGGCGGGTTTCCTTGAGCCCGAGCAGCTCAAAAAAGGCAATGGTGTCTTCAAGATTTTTGACGCGAATCATGGTGTGTAAATAGGTGAGTGACATGTGGTCCTCCGGGATTGTTTCAGCGCGCAGCTTACCGCCGCGAACGGTGCGCGCCAGTAGCAAAGGCCTCGGGGGGTGAAATTATCTCCCGCAGTGGTTGTCTGTTGGCGGCTGGTACCTTGGACTCGGCAAGCGCAGCGGCTATGACCGGGCAGGGATGTCAGCACTTTGGAGGGCCATGCCGTGCAGCAATATCACGATGCGTTGAGGCAGATTTTGGATCAGGGAGAGCCGTCGGCGGACCGGACCGGAACCGGGACCCTGTCCTGTTTCGGCCTGCAGACGCGGTATTCACTGGCGGATGGGTTTCCCTTGGTGACCACCAAGAAAGTGCATTTGAAATCCATCATCCACGAGCTGCTGTGGTTTCTGTCCGGCGATACCAATATTGGTTATCTCAAGGACAACGGCGTGTCGATTTGGAACGACTGGGCCGACGAAAATGGCGACCTGGGCCCGGTCTATGGCCACCAATGGCGGCATTTCCCCAAACTGGAGCTGGTCGAGGGCACCACCGGCGACGAACCGCTGTACCGGGCTGGCAGTGTCGATCAGATTGCGGATCTTGTGCGCAATATTCGCAAGACCCCGGACAGCCGTCGGCTGATTGTCTCGGCCTGGAACCCTGCCGATGTACCACAAATGGCGCTGCCGCCCTGTCATACGCTGTGGCAAGTGCGGGTGCTGAACGGAAAAATGCATCTGCAACTCTATCAACGCTCGGCGGATATGTTCCTGGGGGTGCCGTTCAACATTGCCTCATATGCGCTGTTGCTGCTGATGCTGGCCCATGTGACCGGGCACAAGCCGGGGGATTTTGTGCATACCCTTGGCGATGCGCATATCTATAGCAATCACCTGGATCAGGTGCAGTTGCAGCTGTCGCGGGTGCCACATGTGTTGCCGCAGATCAGGATCAAACGTCAGGTCAGCTCGATCTTTGATTTCAAGTATGAGGATTTTGAAGTGGTGGGTTATGATCCCGATCCGGCGATCCGCGCGCCGGTGGCGGTATGATTACGCTGATTGTTGCGCGGGCGCGCAATGGGGCGATCGGCAAGGGCAATAGCATTCCCTGGCACGCGCCCGAGGATCTAAAAGCATTTCAGCGTGAAACCCTGGGTGGGGCCATCATTATGGGGCGCAATACCTGGGACAGTCTGCCGTTCAAGCCGTTGAAAAACAGATTGAACCTGGTGGTGTCGTCAAACCCGGATGCGGCTGACAATGTCTGTCCATCGCTTCAGGCCGCAGTGGCTGAGGCACAGGCGCAGGGGTATCAGCGGATCTATGGGATTGGTGGGTTTGGTGTCTACCGCGAGATGCTGGCACTGGCGGATCGATTGTTGATTACCGAAGTCGATTTGGTGATCGAAGACGCAGACACCTATTTCCCGGATTTCAATGCCGAGGACTGGGATATCACCGGCGAGATCCCAGTACGATCTGCTGATCCGGCCTGTGTGATGGTGGAATACCTGCGCCATCGGGGGTGAACCCGACCCATGTCGCAGTGCTGTCTTGATGAATGTTGTACTGCGCCCGGAACTGATCAGGGCGCAGTAGATCTCAAGTTACAGGGCTTTTAGTTCGCCTGCCATTTGACGGCCATCGCGTCCTTCGAGAAGTTCGTAGCCGATTTTCTGATTGTCAGCGAGTCCGGTCATCCCAGATCGCTCTACTGCAGAAATGTGCACAAACACATCTTTGCCGCCTTCATCAGGCTCAATGAAACCGAAGCCTTTAGTTGTATTAAACCACTTCACGGTACCGCTTGGCATGCCCCGTGTCTCCTTCTAACTTGCACTTCACTTTGAGTAATTTCAAAGTGGTTCTCGCACGCCAGCTGCCCGAACACCGTTTTGCGTGCCTTGGCAAACAAAGCAGTGCCCGGGAAGGCTGGAGAGCTAGGGACAACTTTACATGGCTATGAAAAAAATCAAGCAAAACAAATCAACTCTACCATAAATTGTGTGAGTTGAGATTTGAAATGGAGGAATGAATTGAAATTATTTGGCTTAAAGAATTGTGATACCTGCCGTAAGGCAATGAAACAATTGCCAGAAACAGAATTTGTTGATGTGCGAGGAGAGGGCGTTTCAGAGGAGATGTTGAACCGGGCACTGGGGCAATTTGGCGACAGTTTAGTGAATATACGATCAACCACCTGGCGGGGACTGACCCAAGAACAGCGTGCAAAGCCGCCGTTGGAGCTGTTGCAAGCGCAGCCGACGTTGATGAAACGGCCGCTGATCGAACGGGATGGAGAGCTGTTCTTGGGCTGGGGTAAAGACACTCAGGCGGCTCTTGGCGTTTGCTAATCCAGGCCTTATCTGGGGAGAGACCTATTACGGAGATAAATGATGCGCAACGCAGCCCTGGTCTTGGGGATCATTGGTGGATTGATTGGAATGCTGGTTGGATTTGCCGGCTATGGCTATTCGGCGGCGGTCGAGCAGTTTGGTGAAATCGAAGGTCTGGCCGAACAGGTGCAGCACGTGACCCAATTGCGGATCCTGGCGGTGCTGTCACCGATGCTGGCGATTGCCGGTGGCGCCATGGCGCGGTCGCGGGCGTTGTGGGGCGGAATATTGTTGCTGGCCTCGGCGGCGGGGATGTATGTGGGGTTTGGCTTTAACGTCTTTACCCTGTTCCCGATCTGCTTTGCCGGTTTGGCTGGGGTGCTGGCGATTGCAGCAGGCAAGCCGGACGAGCCCAAGGCGCATTTTTAGGGAAAATCCGCTGTTTCTTTCTGTTTTTCTGGCCGACAGGCCGGGCGCGCCTGACCTTGGGAAGGTGCTTTGCCCCTCCCCAAGGTCAGGCGCGCCCTTTGCAATTTCTTGAAATTATGGGTCTTAGGCCATCGCAGGCGTCGCGCGCCGTCGGAGAAGGGCGTCGACCGAGATTGCGCCAGCGCCTTTGACCACCAGGACGGACAATAAAAACACCCAAAACAACCGCTGGTCCAGAATAACGCCATCGGGAAACCGATCAAACCATGCGCCCAGTGTTTTGAGATCGCTTATGCCATGCCCATAGACATCGGTAAGTGACTGCATCACCACAAAGCCAATCATGCCAAGCGAGGCCAGCCGAGTGGCGAGGCCAATCACCAGCAGCAGCGGCAGGATGAACTCAGCCCAGGTGCCACCCACAACCACCAGCCATTGAAACGCGCCCAGTTGAGACGCGTCATAACCCACTGCCTCAAGCTGTTTTGGAAAGATCTGCGAATAGGCGCCAATTGAGGGGCTGAACAGACCAAAAACTCCGCCGCCCAGTTTGGTCAGGCCTGAATTCCAGTAGTAAACCAGCAAGGTGGCCGCAAAGACAAACCGCGCGGCCAGCGGCAGCAGCCAGTCTCCAGCCCGTTCGACCAAGTCGAAAACTGTGTTGTGAATTGMGACCAATGCGTGCATGGCGTTATCCCTTATTGTCCAAATTGAGTATAGCGCCGCCCTGTAAAAGCAGGGTGAACGTTGCCCCGAGGTCGAAGTCGGGTGATATGTTTAGCGTGGCCTCGTGGGCCTCGCCGATGGTTTCACCTTGCATCAAGGCGCTGATCCAGGCCGCGCCGCCAATGGGCAACTTATGGGGGATTGGGTCGAATTCCGGACGGGTGATCAGAACATCCTGCGCCACGGCTTCTGGCTTGGGCGCGCTGTCTGTGGTGTTGAAGCGCCAGATGTCAAAGATCGGCCACGTCGATGCAATCACCTGTACCGCTGGCGCTAGGGTAAGCTGGGTTTGCATCAGCCTCTCTGGCGAGAGGTGAGCTAGGGTGTCAGCGTCAGTTGGGGGGGCGTCTGCTGCATGGTAGGCCCGGCGCAGGGCCAATTCCAAACGTGCCACATCCGCTAAATAGCCAAGATGGTTCAACTGCTCCATTCCGGCCAAAAACGCTGGGAAGTGGTCGCCGTAGAACATCATCAGCGGCGAGGATGGCGGGTGCGCGCGCAGGTACAGGCCCGACAGCCCATCCATGTTTTCCTTGCCCAGCAGCTTGGCAATGACTGGAAAGGCCGCGTGCATGGCCTCGGTCAGCGAGACGGTGACGTTGTTGCGATAGACATTGAACCGCGCCCCTGCGGGTCGATGCTGCGCATCCGAGAGGCCATCAGGCACAGGCAATGATGCATCCATCAGGACGCGGGTGAATTGGCTTTGGCTGAGGCTCATGCCGGGATCTTTTCCAGTGCATTGGCGGCGCGGATGGCCTCGACTGATAGCACCGGCCAGTCGGGCACATCATTGTCCCATTCCACCAGCACTGGCTTGGGGCCGGATTGGGCCAGAGTATAGTCCAGCAGCGCCCAGACCGGATCTGCCACCTCGCACCCGTGGCTGTCGATCAGCAGGGGCTCTCCGTGGTCGTCCTGATCGGTGTCGTGGCCGCCGAGGTGGATTTCCCCCACCTGATCCAGCGCAAAAGCGTCGATATAGCTCTGCGGCGAAAAGGCAAGATTACTGGCGGAGACAAAGACGTTGTTGACGTCCAGCAATAGCCCACAGCCGGTGCGCTGGGCGATTTCCGTCAGAAACTCCGGCTCAGCCCAGGTGCTGTCGTCAAAGGCCAGGTAGCTGGAGGGGTTTTCCAGCAGAATTTGCCGCCCGATCACTGTTTGCAACTGGTCGATATGGCTGCAGACATGGGTGAGGGTGGCACTGGTATAGGGCAGCGGCAGCAGGTCGTTGTAGAAATGACTGTCGTGGGTGGACCAGGCCAGATGTTCGGAAAAACTGGCGGGGTTGAGCCAATTGATCAGATGTTTCAGGCGAGCCAGATGGTCGGTGTCCAGTGCGGCCTCACCGCCGATGCTGAGGCCAACGCCATGCACCGAGATATCAAATTGTTCAGACAGGCGGCGCAGTTGCGCCAAGGGGCGACCGCCGTCCCCCATGTAGTTTTCAGCATGGATCTCCAGCCAGCCCACGGCGCCGGGATCAGCAAGGATCTGGGCAAAATGCTGCGGCTTGTAGCCGACACCGGCGGCATTTGGCAAACGGCTAGGGTGGCTGGCGTCCAGCATGGCATCTCTCTCGTCTGGTCTGGAGCAGGAGTGGTCGGGTGACCGGCGAGGAAGGCCGGGGCGAACATGGTCCAGCCCCGCCGATGTCTTGGCTTTAGGCTGGGACATCGCGCTCCAGCGCTTCGAGCGAGCCCATGCGGGCGATGCCATCTGCCATTTTGGGCAGTTCCATACCTTCGCATGAGCCAGCATCGACCAGTGTCCAGGCATTGCCCTGATAGTCGGTCACCGAAGTGCCAGCGCAGGTGGTGCCTGGACCAGCGGCGCAATCATTTTGGCCTGCCAGCGATATTCCGTAACATTTCTCTTTGGACTGAGCTGCGGCGGGAGTTGTGGCAGCAGCGGCCAGTGCAGCGGCGACTGCGCTGGCGACAATCAGAGATTTTGCAGTGTTCGACATCGGGGGAAGTCCTTTTGCTATAAAGCTTGCTGATAGGTTACAGACAAACCCTAGCGGACCATTAGCGTAGATTGAATACACGAGCTTGTGTGTCACGCGCCCGTCAGATTGTGTGACAGAGGGCGCGGTGAAAAAGTGCTTATTTTTAGCGTGTTGGGGTGTTTGAAACGTAATCCGGCCCCACAAAGGGGGCCGGAAGAAGGTCTATTGGCGACAATTGTTACAGCAGATCGGGGGCGGTAGCTTCTAGCGCCAGAAGCTTTGTAACATTTTCCAGGCTGTCGACCTTGCTTTGTTTYTGGCCAAGGCGGCGGACCGAGACRGTGCGMTCTTCGACTTCRCGGGCACCGATGGCCAGRATSACYGGCACTTTACCRACTGAGTGTTCGCGGACCTTGTAGTTGATCTTCTCGTTGCGGATGTCCGCCTCGACGCGCACGCCGACCTTTTGCAACTCAGACACAACTTCCATCACGTAGTCATCCGAGTCCGAGGTGATCGAGGCGACAACAACTTGACGTGGCGCCAGCCAGAACGGCAGCTTGCCGGCGTGGCTTTCGATCAGGATGCCGATGAAGCGCTCAAACGAACCGAGACAGGCGCGGTGCAACATATAGGGGCGGTGCTTGGCGCCATCTTCGCCGATGTAATTGGCGTTCAGACGTTCCGGCAGGTTGGGATCGACCTGGAAGGTGCCACACTGCCAGACGCGGCCAATGGCGTCGGTCAGTTTGAAGTCGAGCTTGGGTCCGTAGAACGCACCTTCGCCCTCGTCCAGCGTATAGGCGTGGCCGGTGGCCTTGATGGCGTTCTCCAAGGCGGCCTCGACGTGATCCCAGCTTTCCTCGGTGCCGACGCGCTTTTCCGGGCGGGTGGCAAACATGATCTCGAACTTCTCGAACCCCAGATCCTTATAGACCGAGGACAGGAAGTCGATGAACTTGGCGCATTCTGCCTCGATCTGATCCTCAGTACAGAAGATATGTGCGTCATCCTGAGTGAAGCCACGCACCCGCATGATGCCGTGCAGCGCCCCCGAGGGCTCATAACGGTTGCACGAGCCAAATTCAGCCATGCGCAGCGGCAGGTCACGGTAGGATTTGAGGCCCTGATTATAGATCTGCACGTGGCAGGGGCAGTTCATTGGCTTTAACGCATTGATGGATTTCTCGCGGGCGTGCTCTTCGTCGACCTCAACAATAAACATGTGGTCCTGGTATTTGTCCCAGTGGCCTGAGGCCTCCCACAGCTTGCGATCCACTACCTGCGGAGTGTTGACCTCGACATAACCGTCAGCGCGCTGTTTGCGGCGCATGTAATCCTGCAGCTCGGTGTAGATGGTCCAGCCGTTGGGGTGCCAGAAGATCTGGCCGGGGGCCTCTTCCTGCATGTGGAACAGGTTCATCTCACGGCCCAGTTTGCGGTGGTCGCGCTTGGCGGCTTCCTCCAGCATGTGCAGATGGGCTTTGAGCTTTTCCTTGCCGGTGAAGGCAACGCCGTAGATCCGCTGCAGCATGGCGCGGTCACTGTCGCCGCGCCAGTAGGCCCCGGCGATCGACATCAACTTAAAGCTGTCACCCGGCACCTGGCCGGTGTGGGCAAGGTGGGGACCCCGGCAGAGATCCTGCCAGTCGCCGTGCCAGTACATGCGCAGCGGTTCGTCGCCGGGAATGCCGTCGATCAGCTCGACCTTATAGGGTTCATCATTGGCGGTGTAGAAATCAATGGCGCGCTGACGGTCCCAGACCTCGGTTTTCACCGGCTCGCGCTTGTTGATGATTTTCTTCATCTCTTTTTCGATCAGGCCAAGATCTTCGGGGGTGAAGGGCTCGGCGCGGTCAAAATCATAGTACCAGCCGTTGTCGATCACCGGGCCGATGGTGACCTTGGTGTCGGGCCACAGCGCCTGCACGGCACGGGCCATGATATGGGCCAGATCGTGGCGGATCAGCTCGTTGGCCTGAGCCTCGTCTTTCATGGTGTGCAGGGCAATGGTGCCGTCTGCGGGGATCGGCCACTGCAGATCCCAATGTTGGTCATTGTAGGTGGCGGAGATCGCCTTTTTGGCCAGCGAGCTGGAGATGTCGACTGCGACCTGCGCGGCGGTGATGCCTGCGTCGTAGTTGCGTGCATTGCCATCGGGAAAAGTAAGGGAGATTTTCTGAGAGTCGGCGGCCATCTATTGGCACTCCTCGTCGGTTTGGCGCCCACTGAACGCCCGGTTGCGGGTTATGTGTTTTGTTCGTTTGGCAGGCAGGGAAGGGGCTGTCAAGCGGCGGAACGGGCGAGGGACCAGCCCCTCGCGCTCCCCGAGGTATTTGTGACAAGAAGAATGAGATTGGTGCGGTGATGGGCCGTGGGGGATCAAGGGCGCGGGATTGGAACATCCGTGCGGATGGCGGTTGAAAAGCCGGGGTTGAGCCCGAAATCTGTGGCGCGTTTTGCGATATGGGATTGGGYGCGCAGCTCGGAYAGGGGCAGMTGGTTGGCCAGCACTCCCCGGTCATAGGCGTAGTCCGGCAGATAGCCATTGGCAATCACCCGCCAGTTCAGTGGCACCTSGGCGACGATGGTGCGGATCATCGACATCACCACGGTGGTGCAGTTTGTTGTTAGCGAATTATACCATTTTGGCTGTGCTGCCAGAGCGTTGGCGGCCTCGACATATTGTAGCAGCAGGATGCGGGCGGTCGCGGGTGTGGTGTTGATGCGGTAGAGCTGGACGTCCTCACCGCGGATATTGCTGCGGGTGCCGACCACGTCGCGTTCATCAGCAGCTATGATCACCAGGGTATTGCTTTTGAACAGGTCGGCGAGGGGGGAAAAGCCGCCTCCGACCTGGCGGCGGACCTCGACCGACCAGGCGATGGGGTCGGTATTAGCAAAGTCAAAGCTGACGATCATATGGGCTATGCCTGGGCCAGCCCAATAGGACATGAACAGATCGACACCCTGCAGTTGGGACAGGTCGTAGGAGCGGGTCTCCCAATGCGCGGTGGCCTCGGTTGGAGTGCTCCAGTCAAAGTTGCGCACGTCGGTCAGGGTGAGAGACTCTCCAGTGATTTGGCCGGTGACCTGGCGTGCGACATCCGGCGCCCAGTTGGCATGGGATGGAGGGGGCAGCGTCGACCACCAGAAGATCACGCTGGCAAGCGCGAGGCAAAAGGTGGCCAGGGCGCGAAGACGACGCGGACTGAACAGGGAGGCCAGCACCGCGAGGCCCAGCAGCGCAAAGCCACTGGCAGCAACAGCGCGGATCGGGGTGTCAAACGGCAGTCGATACCACAGGGCCAGAGTGGCCCAGACGGTTAGAACTGTCAGACCAAAAATGACGATTGCGATCAGAAGGCTTTTCAAAACTTTGGACACGCGGCACCTCAAAATGTTGCGACCTTATGGACCAGTTGGCGCAACATGCAAACAGCGGATGCCGTTGCGGTGGGGCAATCACCATTTGCAGGCTGCGGCGGCGCATGTCACATCTTGGGCAAATCAGGGAGAWYRRAYATGGGTGCCMGYGAATTTYTYAACAGYCCTCAGGGRCGYCGCATTGCCTATCAYCGMCACGAGGGKAARGGSCCCTGGGTGGTGTTTCTGGGYGGGYTGAAGTCSGAYATGCARGGCACCAARGCGGTGTWTCTRGAGGCCTGGGCCAAGGCGCAGGGGCGGGCGTTYYTGCGGTTYGACTATTCGGGTCACGGYGAAAGCTCCGGCACCTTCGAGCAGGGCTGCATTGGTGATTGGCATGAGGACACGGTGGCGGCTGTTACCGCGCTGACCAACGGGCCGGTTGTGCCGGTGGGATCGTCAATGGGCGGGTGGCAGGCGCTGTTGCTGGCTAGGGCGATGCCTGAGCGCATTCATGGCATAGTCACTGTGGCGGCGGCTCCGGATTTCACCGAAGATGGCTATTGGGCCAATTTCACCGATGCCCAGAAACTGGCGTTGGACGAGGTTGGTCATGTGGAGCTGCCGAGCGACTATATGGAGCCCTATATCATCTCAAAGCGGATGATCGAGGATGGGCGGACACGTTTGGTGTTGCGGGAGGACCTGACCCTGCCGTTTCCAGTGCGGTGTTTGCAGGGGACGGCTGATACGGCTGTGTCCACCAAAACKGCGTTGCGTCTGCTGGATCATGCCARGTGCGATGACATGCGGCTGACGCTGGTCAAGGATGCSGATCACCGGTTCTCGGATGGTCCGTGTTTGCAGATGATTGAGGACGCTGTTGTTGACGTGTTGGGGGACGCGTGATGCGGCGGGTTGGGAGATGGCTGGGGCGKRTMYTGMTGGCKCTGGTCGTGGGGGGGGCMGYTCTGTGGGTGTTTGGGCCTTATGAACCGGTCGACCTGAAAACCTCGTTTGAGCCACGGCGCTTTGGCGAGGGGGTGCAGGTTTATTTTGAGAGCATCGAGAGCAATGTTGCGGATATCACTCCGGGGACCGAGAAGCGGATGATTTGGCGCCCGGGGTTCAAGGAACAGCGCACGCCGTTCTCAGTGCTCTATGTGCATGGGTTTTCCGCCAGTTCGGAGGAAATCCGCCCGGTGCCGGATCGTGTGGCTGAAGCGCTGGGCGCCAATCTGGTGTTCACCCGGCTGCGCGGCCATGGCCGGTCTGGGGCGGCGCTGGCTGAGGCCTCGGTCAATGACTGGATGATGGATCKWSSYGWSSGSMKSRCAKCGSMRYRSMAKSWRKRRSMCSSRGYKKTGCTKMKYRYSRSSNCCACCGGKKYCRYKSYRRMCWSCGCAGCGGCGCTGGATGTTGAGATGTCGCGGGAAGTGGCAGCGATGATCTTGGTCTCGCCGAATTACGAGATCAACAACCCATTGGCACCATTGCTGACCCTGCCTGCTGCCCGCTATTGGCTGCCGCCCTTGGCGGGACAGCAGCGGTCGTTTCCAGCGCATAATGCCGAGCATTTGACCTATTGGACGACGTCTTATCCGTCGGTGGCGGTGCTGCCGATGGCGGCTCTGCTCAAAAAAGTACGTGCGATGCAGGTTGGCCAGATCACTATTCCCACCCTGTTTTGGTACTCGGACAATGACCAGGTGGTGCGACCGGATGTGACCGACGCGATTGTCGCTGCCTGGGGGACGGACAAGACGGTGCACAAGGTGACGCTGGCGGCAGGCGACGATCCCTATTCGCATGTGATTACTGGCGATGTCATGTCGCCGGGACAAACTGATTTTGCAGTACAGGGATTTTTAACATGGTTGAAAACACAGGGCATCGAGTGATGGAGCAGCGGGTCAGCCTGATCACGCTGGGGGTTGCCGATATGGCGCAGGCGGCGGCGTTTTATGAGGCGCTGGGTTGGCAGCGCGCCGACAGTCCGGATGGGGTGATTGCCTTTGATCTGATCAGCCAAACTTTGGGGCTGTATCCACTGCAGGCGCTGGCGGATGACATCGGCCTGCCACTGGCTGAGCTGGGACAGGGAGCGATGACGTTGAGCCATAACACCCGCAGCAAGGACGAAGTGGCTGAGCTGCTGGCACTGGCGCAGGCGGCGGGGGCTGAGATACTGAAACCGGCGGCGGATGTGTTCTGGGGCGGGCACCACGGCTATTTTCGTGCACCTGATGGAGCGATCTGGGAGGTGGCGCATAATCCGTTCTCCTCGCTGTCGCCGGAGGGCGCGTTTCGCTGGAACGGCTACTAGGCGGGTACTAGGAAGGGGGGGCGCTGGCCCCCCCCCCTCTCTCTTGCCGCGAGGCGGTAATTCACTCCTGGGATATTTTTGGCCAGATGAAGTTAATTTGGCGACATCGACGTGCCGTTTTGGTGACGTTTGTGGCGTGATCGTCATTGTGCTCTTGCCCGCGCGGGGCGAGTTACGCAGAGTGCTGAAACAGAAGTGGATAGCTGCAGCCTGCGGGCAAGCAATTGCAAAGGATGGGCAAAATGGAGCTGGCAGAGAAATTATCGCAAGATCCCTTGGTTCTGTTGCCAGGTATGATGTGTGATGCGCGCGTCTTTGAGCCCCAGMKCARKGMSCTGTCGGCGCAGCTGCCGGTGATGGTGGCGCCGCTGCTGGGGGGAGAGCGGATTGAGGATATCGCCATCTATCTGCTGCATCAATTGCCGCTGCGATTTGCTCTGGCGGGCCTGTCGATGGGCGGCATTGTGGCAATGGAGATCCTGCGCCGCGCCCCCGAGAGGGTCAGCCGGTTGTGCCTGATGAGCACCAGCCCGCTGGCGGATACGCCTGCCCAGGCCGCCACCCGAGAGCCGTTGATAATCGGTGCGCGCACTGGCCGGTTGGAGGATGTATTGCGCCAAAGCATGCTGCCGGACTATCTGGCGCCGGGGCCGCAGCGGATCGAGATCCTGAATGGTGTGGTTCAGATGGGACTGGAGCTGGGGCAGGCCCTGTTTGTGAAACAGACACGGGCGTTGCAGCGGCGCCAGGATCAGCAGGGCACCCTGCGCAAGTGCAAGGTGCCGACGCTGATCCTCTGTGGTGAATTTGACCAGCTGACGCCAGTGAAACGGCATGAATTCCTGGCTGATCTTATCCCCAATGCAACACTGGAGGTGATCACTGGCGCCGGGCATTTGCCAACGCTGGAGCGCCCGGATGTGGTGAATCGGGCGCTGGCGGATTGGTTGGGGATCTAGAGACAACCCAATCGAAACGGTGCAACCCCAGCGGTGTCGCTGGGGGATAGAGCGAGTCAGCCTTTAGGAGAGTTTTGCGCGCTGTTCTTTTGACAGGATCGTGGGTTTGGTCACTGGCTGGCGCGAGTCGATATCAAAAAACGGAGTTTGCTTCCAGTGTCCAGACATGCGGCTGGTGGCCATACGCTTGAAGATGCCCAGAACCATCGCTGCCGCGCCTGTGGTCTTGGGCGGCTTGCCAGGTTGGGGAACAAAGCCACGAGCACGGATTTTTCCCAAGGCATCTTTGTTGGTAAACCGATTCGAGTGCAGACCAGCAAAGGGTAGGGTGGGCCTGGCCAGGGTATTGGCAAGGGGGGTGTTGCAGCACCCTGCATACCAGCGCAACAGCCCCTTGGGGCTGAGCCGCATCACCTGCAGATGCTCTGACCCTTGGGTGATTTCGATACTATCCGGCGAGGTCTGAAAAATATCTACTGGGCCGGGGGCTGGATCTGGCTGACCCAGGTACAGCACTGCGGCGCGACAATCAGCACAGAAGCAAACGGCGCGGGTGCCAATTTTGACACCATGCGCGCTGACATGCCCGCGCAGCGCGCCGCAGGTGCAGGCAAAAGGCTGATCCACGGCGGCCATCGGCTTATGCCGCCTTGTTTTTGTTGGCAGCTTTGCGGGCGCCCTTTGGTTTGGGTTTGCGGCTGTTGGCATCCATAAAGTCGATCACCAAAGGGCGGATATTATTGCGCCAGCTGCGACCGGCAAAGATACCATAGTGTCCGGCGTCTGGCTCCACATGGCTGGCTTTGCGACTGTCGTCCAGCCCGGTGCACAGGTCCAGCGCAGCGATACATTGGCCGGGGGCCGAAATGTCATCATTGGCGCCTTCAACGGTTTTGACCGCCACATCGGTGATTTTGCCAAAGTCGACCGGCTGGCCCTTGATGGTGAATTCGTTCAGGGCGATCTCGCGGGTTTTGAAAATGCGCTCGACGGTTGAGAGATAGAATTCGGCCGGCATGTCCATCACCGCCAGATATTCGTCATAGAACCGGTTGTGGGCGTCGTGATCCGAGGTCTCGCCCTTGGCGGCGCGCTGGATCTGGTCGGTGAACGCCTTGGAGTGGCGCTCGTTGTTCATTGAAATGAACGACGACAGTTGCAGCAGTCCAGGGTAGACCAGACGACCCACGCCGGGATATTTGAAGCCAACCCGCTGGATCACGGATTTTTCAAGCTGACCCATGGTGACGCGGCGGCCAAAATCGGTGACTTCGGTTGGGGCGGCGTCGGGGTCAACTGGGCCACCAATCAAAGTCAGCGAGCTGGGCTGTGCATCCGGGTCTTGTTCGGCCAGATAGGCGGTGGCGGCGAGCGCCAGCGGCACCGGCTGGCAGACCGCGATCACATGGGTGTCGGGACCCATTTCACGCATGAAATCCACCAGATACAGAGTGTAATCCTCAATGTCGAACTTGCCGGCTGACACCGGGATGTCGCGGGCATTGTGCCAATCGGTGACATAGACCTCGCAGTTGACGATCAGGCTTTGCACGGTGGAGCGCAGCAGGGTGGCGTAGTGACCGGACATCGGCGCTATCAGCAGAACCTTGCGCGGCTGCTCGGCGCGGCCGGTCACCTTGAAGTGGATGAGATCGCCAAAGGGGCGTTCAACAATTGTCTGGATGTCGACCAGATGATCCTTGCCGTCTTCGCAGGTGAAGCTGCGGATGCCCCAGTCGGGTCGGGCTGCCATGCGCTGAAATGTGCGCTCGGTCACCTCACCCCAGGCGGCCATCCAGTCTAGGGCCGGGTTGGGCATGGCAGAAAACATCGGATAGGAGGCCATCGATCGGGCCGTCGCCCCAAGCCATTGGTTGGTATTGCGGGCAGTTTCCATCAGATCGTAAGTCATCATATAGCGCATGCTCGTGTTCCTCAGAGTTTGCCCAGATATTTTGGTCGAAAAAATTCCAACCCATCGGACTTTTGGTCACTTTGCCGTAACATGGGAGCGACGTTATTCTGCATAGCAGAAAATTAAGGGGAATTCCTTAAAATGACAACTAGTGACGATTTTGGCTCTTCTATTACTCCAGAACATATTGAACGACTTAAGAAAAACATGGATCACGTTGAGCAGCTTTCGAAGCGGCTGGTCGAGGTCATGGCGCAGAAGAAAGCCCATAACACGGCTTTGAACGGACCGAATCAAGATCTCTTTGCACGTGCAGCAACGGCTTATTGGGCTGAGGCAGTGCAAAATCCGGCCAGATTACTGGAACAACAGGTCGAATTTTGGGGCAAATCGGTGATGAATTTTGCCGAAGCTCAGCAGTCTTTGGCCCAGAACAGCGTTGAAGTGGCGACGCCAAAATCCACTGATCGCCGTTTTGCCAACCCAATGTGGCAGAACAACCCCTATTTCCACTTTATCAAGCAGCAGTATCTGACCAATGCCGATGCCATTCGTCAATCTGTGGCGGAGATCAGCGATTTGGAGGGCAAGGACAAGCAGCGGCTCAGCTATTTTGCCGACCAGATCGTCGAGATGATGGCGCCGACCAATTTCCTGGCCACCAACCCGGATGCGCTGGAAAAGGCAGTGGAGACTGAAGGTCAGTCGCTGGTTGACGGGTTGGAGAACCTGGTGGCGGATTTGGAGGCCAACAATGGCGAGCTGGTGGTGCGGCTGGCGGATGAAAGCGCCTTTGAGTTGGGCCGCAATATCGCCACGACCGAAGGCGAGGTGGTTTATCGCAACCGGATGATGGAGCTGATCCAATACACGCCCACCACCAAAACCGTTTTTGATACCCCTATTGTGCTGTTCCCGCCTTGGATCAACAAGTTCTACATCCTGGATTTGAAGGCGCAGAACTCTCTGATCAAATGGGTGGTCGAGCAGGGGCATACCCTGTTTGTGGTGTCCTGGATCAACCCGGATGAAAGCTATGCCGAGGTGGGCATGGAGGACTATATTCAGGATGGGTATCTAACCGCCTTTGAGGAGGTCAAACAGATCTGCAACGTCAAGCAGGTCAATGCGGTGGGCTATTGCATCGCGGGCACCACGCTGGGGCTGACCCTGTCGCTGATGAAACAGCGCGGCGATACTTCAGTGAAGTCGGCGACGTTTTTCACGGCGTTGACGGATTTTGGGGAACAGGGTGATTTTACCCCCTTCCTGCAGAACGACTTTATCGACGGCATCGAGGAAGAGGTGATGCAGGTCGGCATGTTGCGGTCCTATATCACCGCGCGCACCTTCTCGTTCCTGCGTTCCAATGATCTGGTCTATGCGCCGGCCATTCGCAGCTACATGATGGGGCAGACACCGCCGGCCTTTGACCTGCTGTATTGGAATGGCGATGGTGCAAATCTGCCAGCCAAGATGGCGGTGCAGTATTTGCGTGGATTGTGTCAGCGTAACGAATTTGCGGGTGACGGGTTTGAACTGATGGGGCACCGGTTGCAGCTGAGCGAGGTCGATGTGCCGTTGATGGCGATCACTTGCGAGACCGACCATATTGCCCGTTGGAAAGATTGTTATCGCGGTGTGCAACAGATGGGATCGGGCAGCAAAAGCTTTATCGTGTCGGAGTCGGGCCATATTGCCGGCATCATCAACCCGCCGAGCAAGAAGAAATATGGCCATTATACCAATGTCGATCTGACAGTGGATGCCGATGACTGGTTTGAGGGGGCTCAATTTCACCAAGGTTCGTGGTGGCCGCGTTGGCAGACCTGGCTGGAAAAGCGTTCGGGCAAGCAGGTTGCAGCGCGGAAACCCGGTGATTCGACCCACCCGGCGCTGGCACCAGCCCCTGGCACCTATGTTAAGGTTAGCGCAAGGCGCTGAAAATAATGGAGAAGTAAAGTTTTTCTGCAGTGCAGCGATAAATGTCTTGAAATGCTGCACTGCAGAAAGCATATTATTCTCATGCTGAGCAGGCGGGATGGTCCCGACGGCGGCACATTGAGGATTTGGAACTATGGCTTTGAACCAAGACTTTACCGCCGTGATGAAAGACATGATGGGCGCATTTCCCGTGGACACTTCCAGCATGGAAGATGCCTTTAAGAACAGCGCCGCGCTGAACGAGAAACTGTCCAGTGTTGCTCTGAGCGCCGCTGAGAAATCTGCCGAATTGTCCAGCAAATGGACCAAGGAAACTCTGGCCAAGCTRGGYGGCATGTCGRCARCYCAGGCTGATCCKGCTGAYTWCGCCAAGWCYCTSACTGATTTCGCCAGYGCWTCGGCYGAAGTTGCWGCTGARAACATGGCYGCYTTTGCYGAGATCGCCAAGAARGTTCAGATGGAMACYGCTGAAYTGATGATGGCMGCTGGCAAAGACATCAGCGAMGARGCMGCSACKGYTGTCAAAAAGGCYACRGMYGATGYGACSACWGCWGCCAARAAAGCTRCMWCCAAGTAASASATACCCGCGAGCGRCACCGGCTCCTCCCTCTWGGTGTYCTNNCNGTGATGGSSRGNNGNTCGAAAGACCTGCCCTTTTTTTGTTTGTGGGGTCGGGCGCGCCCGAGCGATAATCTGCAGGTGTTATTGTCCTAATAGTTGATTTTCCAGACAATCAGAAAACGGCGTCCTGAAATTGCATGTGACGCGGTTTCCAGCCACATAGGTCGCGGATTTTTTCAACGCTCAATTGTTGATCCAGGGTTGGTCTCTCAGCCCAGTCGCCGTGTTTGGCGACCAAGTATTTCAGTTTTCGCACCAAGTATCCTGCCTGATGGCTGTACCGCCGGGCAATTTCTGTAACGATTTCGGCCACTGCGGTGCCGGGTTCTGCAGCGACGTTGAAGGGGCCGGTGAGGTTCCGCCCAGGATCAGACCGTTCATGGAGATCCCCAACCATTGGGGTTGGAACAAAATGACCATTGGGCAGCACAATGCTATCTTTTTGTTCTGCGCTCGCATAGGCTTTGCTGCGATGCATCATGTGCCGGGAGAATTGACATGGCGGAAAAGGATAAACCCTTGCTGATCAAGCGTTATGCCAGCCGTCGGCTGTATAACACCGAGACCAGCGACTATGTCACGCTGGAGGATATTGCCGGCTTTATCCGTGCCAATCGTGAGGTTCAGATCATAGATTTGAAATCGGGCGATGACCTGACTCGGCAATACCTGTTGCAGATCATTGCCGAGCACGAAAGTCGCGGCGAAAATGTGCTGCCGGTGGATGTGCTGAACGATCTGGTGCGCAGTTATATGGTGCCTGGCGGCGGGGTAATGCCGCAGTTCTTGCAGTCCTCGTTTGATATGCTGCGCGACAGCCAGTCCAAGATGGCCGAGAATATGTCGGTGATGAACCCGATGACACAAATACCGGGGTTTGATGCGTTGAAGGCTCAGCAGGAAGCCTTCCTGAAGGCGATGACCGGCGGCATGGGCGGCGCAATGGGCAACGGCTGGACGGGCAGTGCTCAGGAAGAGGAAAAACCGGCCAGTGGTGGTGGTGAGGATCTGGCTGAAATTAAGAAACAGCTGGCCGATTTGCAGGACAAGCTGTCAAAGCTGAAATAATCTGGCGAGGCGCGGTGCGTGCCAGCACGCACCCTACACCAACAGATCAGTTGGTTAAAAACCTGGATGTAGACCGGCAGCTTTAGGGCTTTGGTCAACTGGGCCCGCGCGGCTGGTAGCCTATCCGACTGGATAGACCCCGGGGTGAGCGCGCATTTTGTTATCCCTTCGCGTCGCACGATCCATGGCGAAAACATCTATGCTTTGAAAAAGGTGGTAATTCGGCGGAGGTTCACATGGTGAATTCTGGTCTGGGTGAGGGGCCTGCGTTTTATGTGGTTGGCGCGGCAAGGTCTGGGACAACGGCGGTATGGACCTGGCTGCAAAGCCATCCCGAGGTGTTTTTGCCAAAGGTGAAGGAGCCGGGTTTCTTTGCCTTTGTCGGGCGCTCGGCGGTTCCGCGCCGTGGCCCCTATGATCCTGACTATGTCTCTGGGGTTATCACCACAGCCGATGCCTATGATCATCTGTATGAGGCTGGACGTGGCAGGATTAGCGGCGACGTGTCACCGGTTTACCTGATCAACACCGCCGCCGCAGGGCGTATCGCAGCGGCACGGCCGGATGCACGGATTGTGATCCTGTTGCGCGATCCGGTGACGCGGGCTTTCTCGCAGTTTTTGCAGCATCGCCGTGATGGTCTTGAGCCGCATGACAGTTTCGAGCAGGCGCTGATTGACGAACCCATGCGTCTTCGACAGGGGTGGAGCTGGGGGCATGGGTATCGGTTTAACGGCTGTTATGCTGCCCAGATCGCACGCTATCTGGATGTCTTTGAACAAGAGCAAATTCTGTTCCTGGCTTACGAGGCGCTGCAATCAGAGCCTGAAAGCTGCTGGGATCACCTGTGTCGCCATATTGGCCTGTCGGCGTGGCCGATGCCGGAAAACCGGCGAATCAATGCGACCTCTTCACTAATCAGCTTGCCAGCCTGGCCCAGGCTGGTGCGGCATATCCATCATCCTGGTCCTGTGCAGAGGTTGGTCAAAACATGCCTGCCCGCGTCGTTTAGTCGGGCGATGCGACGCGCGCTTGACGGGGTGACCCGTCCGGTGCCAGTCCTGACCAACCGGGTTCGCCGTGGCTTGGTGGACCGGTATCACGGGGAACGGCAGAGCCTTCGTGGCATGTCCAGATTATCCTTGGACGGGTGGTGTTGTTAAGGCGTGGCGCGCGTAATGCATCGGTCCAAAGCCCTGTGATCAAAAGGGCGCCAAGGCTGGAACCGCTGCCCAAAGCAGGCCAGCTGCAGTCTTAGGTAAGCATTGGTTGCTAAGCTTGGGCGCCTTGCAGCAGGTTGCCAGATTACGCTGCGGCTCGGCCTTTGACCTCGGCTGCGGCCTCGAGCAGAATATCAGCAATTACGTCCAGTTCATGCCGTTTCAGTCGCCCCGGCAGGCGCACGTCACAGGCCTTCATCAACATGGCACGGGTTTGAGGCAGCTCGGGCAGGTCCTGCAAGAATTGCCAGTTCCAAAAGGCTCGGGCATTGTCGCGAGACTGGCCAAAGATCTGCACTTTAACACCACGCGCTGCAGTTGCTGCGGCAAAGGCAAGGATCTCGTGGGTGTCCATGTCGACCAGATTGAACTGGATCGAATCCGGGGCGCGCACCTCTGGCCCCAGCGGGGCGGGGACATGGAGCACCGGCGAGGCATTCAATCGCTCAGCCACATAGTCATGGTTGGCGCGGCCATTGCGGACCCGGCGCATCAGCTCGGGCAGTTGCGGGCGGATCACTGCAGCCGACAGGTTGCTCATCCGCAGGTTATACAGCGGCAGTTGGTTCTGCCATTTGGCAAAGGCCTGTGCCAGTTCRGGCGAGTTATCGCCACGGGGGCCTTTGTGTTTCTGCCAATTGTGCTCGTAAGCGCCGGACATGATCACCGCACGGGCCACCAGATCAGCGTCATCGGTGATCAGGATACCGCCCTCGCCGGCATTGATCATCTTGTAGGACTGGAACGAGAAACAGCCGATACACCCAAGGGTGCCAATGTTGCGGCCACCCCACGTGGTGCCCAGCGAATGGGCGGCGTCCTCAACTACTGGAATGTCACGGGCCTGGCACAGCGACATGATTGCATCCATGTCCGAGGTATGGCCGCGCATGTGGCTGATCAGAACGGCCGAGATATCCTGGCCCAGTTTGGCCTCGAAATCAGCCAGGTTGATACGGTAATTGTCGCCCACTTCGCAGAGCACTGGAATGCAGTCCGCATGCACCACCGCTGAGGGCACCGCAGCAAAGGTAAAGCCGGGGATCAGGACGCGGGCGTCGCGTGGCAGATCCAGTGCCTTGAGCGACAGGAACAGGGCGGCGGAACAGGACGATACTGCCAGCGCGTATTTGCTGCCCAACAGCTCGGCAAACTCCTGCTCCAACAGCGCAACCGGCGCATCTTGGGGTGCAGTATAACGGAACAGGTCACCGGATAACATCAGCGCATCAATGGCCTCACGGGCGGCGGCGGGGATGGGTTCGGCGTCATGAACGTTGGGAGGCAGTGTCATATTTCAAAATCCTGAATTCAACCTTTGGAAAAGGTAAAACAATGCGGGGCGGCTGCCAAGGGGAAACCAATCCGGGCAAGCTAAATCGCCAAATTTTATACAACTGTTGCTTGCTAAGATGTGGTGACAGCGCCCGGATCAGACACCCAACCGGTCGCGCAGCGCATACCAGGTCATCGCCAGTACCAGCAGCGGAGAGCGCAAGCGGGAGCCGCCGGGGAACGACGGAGCAGGAACCCGCGCCATGGTGTCGAACCCTTCAGCCTGGCCCTGTATTGCCAGCGCCATCAGCTGGCCGGCATGGGTGGCAGTGCCGACGCCGTGGCCGGAATAGCCGGAGGCAGACAGAACATTGGCCCCCAGCCGCGCCAGATAGGGCATCCGCTTGATGGTAATGCCAAGGGTGCCGCCCCAAGCGTAATCCACTTTGACATCGTGCAGATGCGGAAAGATCTGGATCATCGGCTTGCGCACCACGGCCTCGATATCGCTGGGGAATCGGTAGCCATAACTTTCCCCGCCGCCAAACAGCAACCGCTTGTCGGCGCTGAGACGGAAGTAATTGACCACAAATTTGCTGTCGGCCACCGCCACATCCCTGGTCAGCACCTTGGCGGCTTCATCTCCCAAGGGTTCGGTAGCGGCAATGAAATTATTGATTGGCATCACCCGCGCCGCCACCTGCGCGTTCAGCCCGCCCAGATAGCCGTTGCAGGCCAGGATCAGGTGTTCCGCTGTGACACTGCCAGAATTGGTTGTGACCTTGACCTGTGCTCCGGATTCAATCTGCAAAACTTCGCTTTGCTCATGGATCTGCGCGCCCGCAGCAGTTGCCGCCTGTGCCAGTCCTAAGGCATAGTTCAGAGGGTGCAGATGGGCCGCGCCGTGATCGAGAAACCCACCGCGATACGCGGGTGAGGGGCACATCTGCTGGCAGGCTTGCTGATCCAGAATCTCGAGGTCATCATAGCCATAACGATTTTGCAGATGATGACCGTAGTCATGCAGATGTGCCACGTCACCAGCACTAGAGCCGGTCCAGGCCACACCGGGTTTCAGATCGCAATCAATAGCATGACGCTTGATCAGATCCTTGACCAAATCCTTGGCATCCTCACCCAACTGCCACAGTTTGGCGGCTTCGGGATCGCCCATCAGCGCCTCTAGCCCCTGCTGGTCCAACCGTTGCCCACTGCCCAACTGGCCGCCATTGCGCCCCGAGGCGCCAAAGCCAACCCGATGGGCCTCCAGCAGCACCACGCTAAGCCCGACCTCGGCCAGATGCAGCGCCGCCGACARSCCGGTRTANSCCRCNGCCAACRATRCARACATCRGCASKKRTWTCRCCGCTYARCGCCKCAAATCKMKYRGMSGYATTGGCYGTYGCGGCATACCAGCTGGCTGGGTAYTCGCCMTTKCGATCATTGCTRTGGAGMAGGTTCAAACCCATGCYGTCAYCTCAYTTRCCWGAKGCRYSSGYTMTCAWWTSRRYRYGCCRCMCCATCTTCWTCTTTKCRKAAATACTCAAATCRCYACCGCCWRCCYTGGCGCRYGGTGGCGGSSTRGKCTYAGACGTTKARMAGCAGRTGYTCSCGCTCCCARGGCGAGATSACCTGAAGGAAYTCRTCGTATTCSGCCCGTTTCACAATTGAATAGACCCGAGCAAAGTCCGCACCCAGGATCTTGTGCAGCGCCTCGGCTTTGTCAAACAGGTCCAGCGCATCCCCCATCACCCGTGGGATATCCTCGTCGGCGGCATAGGCATCGCCTATGAATTCATCACTGGGCTGATTTCCTTCAATCAGCCCAAGATATCCGCAGGCCAGTGAGGCGGCGATGCCCAGATAGGGGTTGCAATCCATACCTGCGATGCGGTTTTCCACTCGGCGGCCAGAGGCACTCGACAGTGGCACCCGAATGCCGGTTGTACGGTTGTCGCGGGCCCAGCTCAGGTTGATCGGCGCGGCGTGGTCCTTCACATAGCGGCGGTAGGAATTGACATAAGGTGCCAGCACCGCAACCGCCGAGGGCAAATGTGTCTGCAATCCAGCGATAAAGTGATAAAACGCACCCGTCTCACCTCCTTGTTGGTCGGAAAAAATGTTTTCTCCGCTCTCAATATCGATGATCGAGTGGTGGATGTGCATGGCCGAGCCTGGCTCGTTGGCAATTGGCTTGGCCATGAATGTGGCATAGCAGTCGTGCCGCAACGCCGCCTCGCGGATCAACCGCTTGAAGTAGAACACCTCATCCGCCAGCTTGATCGGGTCGCCGTGCACCAGGTTGATTTCCAGCTGGCCAGCGCCGCCTTCCTGAGTGATGCCGTCGATCTCAAACCCTTGGGCTTCGGCAAAATCATAGATGTCGTCGATCACCGGGCCAAATTCATCGACTGCAGTCATCGAATAGGCCTGACGGGCAGCAGCGGGACGGCCCGAGCGCCCCATCATCGGTTTGATTTCCTGCAGCGGATCAGTGTTGCGGGCAACCAGGAAGAATTCCATTTCCGGCGCCACAACAGGTTTCCAGCCCTTGGCAGTGTACAGATCAACTACCCGTCTCAGCACATTGCGTGGTGAAAACGGCACCGGCTTGCCAGCGCTGTCAAAGGCGTCGTGGATCACTTGTAGCGTCCAGTCGCCGGTCCAGGGCGCGGCGGTGGCRGTACTCATRTCKGGRCGCARCACCATGTCGCGTTCGATAAAGCCATCGTCACCKGCGGCCTCRCCCCAGTCGCCGGTGATGGTCTGGTAAAACACGCTGTCGGGCAGGTGGAAATAGTCCTGACGGGCAAATTTTGAGGCCGGAACCGCCTTGCCGCGGGCGATGCCGGGCAGATCCGAGACAATGCACTCTACTTCGTCGAGACGGCGACCCTCCAGATAGGCTTTGGCGGCGTCGGGAAGGGTGGCGATCCAGTCGGACATTATGCCCTCTCTTTCGTGAAAAATGCGGCCATAAAGGCGGCGATTTCGGCAGTATTCAGCGACCCATCAAGGGCGTTGGTTGCGGCGTCCAGAATGGCGTCAGGCACTACGCCCCGGCCGCGTTTCTCGATCAAGCCCGCGACAAAGGACCTGTTGAATTCGGGGTGAGGTTGCAGAGTCCAAATGGTGTCGCCATAGGCTAGGATACCATTGGTGCAAAAATCACTGCCTGCCAACACACAGGCCCCTTGGGGGAGCGTGGTGACCTGATCCTGATGCCAGGCATTCAGCGCCAAGGTTTGACCGTCTTGTTGATACTCGACCCGGCCCACGGCCCAGCCTCCAGCGTATTTCTCGACCGTGCCCCCCAGCGCTTGGGCGATGATCTGATGGCCAAAACAGATGCCGATCATTGGCAGGGCTTGGGCATGAATGGCGCGGATCAGATCTTCCAGCGGAGGGATCCAGGCGTGATCTTCATAGACGCCGAATTTTGAGCCGGTGATCAGCCAGCCGTCCGCGACATCCGCGCCAGAGGGAAAGATACCATCGAGCACGGCAAAGGTCTCAAACTCAAAGCCGTGGCCGTCCAGCAGCGTGCAAAACATTTGGTCGTAATCGCCCGCCGTCTCTATCAGCGCGTCTGGCGCGTGGCCGGTTTGTAGAATTCCGATTTTCATGTGTCACCTGAATTTGATCAAATTTAGCCTAACCGAGGCTCGGAGGCCATACAAGGGGGGGCTCAGACGGTCTCGAGCAGGGACAGCCAGTGGGTGTCAGATGGGCGCTCCGCAAACAGTTTCAACTCTTGCCGTTTGGTCATCAYSAKAWTKYGRMWYAKSRKBGCKSRCNASNATAMGSRCAATCAGCGGATCSCTTTCAAAGGCATCAATGGCGGYSCYCCAATCCGYRGCYAGKTGYGGCAGRKCYKYSACYTCATAGGCRTTGCCRGTGATCGGGGCAGGKGGYTGCATCTGRTCCTCRATRCCRAYSATCGCMGCGCCSAGCACRGTGGCCAGCATCAGGTAGGGATTGACGTCCCCACCAGCGACCCGGTGCTCAATGCGCCGCGCCGATGATGCACCGCCGGGAATGCGGATGGCAGTGGTGCGGTTTTCATAGCCCCAGGCGGCGCCAGTGGGGGCATGAGCACCGGGCACCAGCCGATCATACGAGTTGCCTTGTGGCGCAAACACCAGAGTGCTGGCGGGCATGGCAGCCAGACAGCCCGCCACCGCTTGGCGCAGCACCTCTGATCCGGTCTCGCTACCGTCGTCAAACACATTGGCGCTATCCTGATCAACAACCGAGAAATGCACATGCATGCCGTTGCCAGCCTCATCCGCATAGGGCTTGGCCATAAAGGTGGCGGCAAAGCCATGTTTGCGGGCAATGCCTTTCACCAAGGCCTTGAACAGCCAGGCGTCATCGGCGGCGCGCAGGGCGTTCTGGTGGTTCAGGTTGATCTCAAACTGACCCAACCCGCCTTCGGAGATCGCCGTTTGCGCCGGAATACCCATCGCGGCAGAGGCGTCATAAAGATCGGTAAAGAAGGCATCAAAGGCGTCCAATTCGGCCAATGAGATAATTGCATGGCTGTCCAGGATGCGTCCGGTCAGCGGGTTTTTCGGCGGGCAGGGCTGATCGCCACTGTCATCCACCAGATTGAATTCCATCTCGGTGGCGGCCAGCACCGTCCAGCCTCGGTCGCTATAGCGCGCCAGCACCGTTTCCAGCACATGGCGAGGATCGCCCAGGAACGGCGCGCCATCTTCGTGGTACATCACCATCGGCACCAGCGCCGAGGCGGTGGCAAGCCAGGGCATTGGCACTGCGCCGCGATTGGTGGGCAGCAGCACGCCGTCGGCATCACCGCTTTCAAACACCAGCGGGCTGTTGTCGATGTCGCTACCCCACAGGTCCAGGTTCAGCGCCGAGAGTGGCATCCGGGCGCCGCCGTTTCCCAGTTTGGCGGCAGCTGCGGCGGGCAAACGCTTGCCGCGCATCTGGCCGTTAAGATCGCAAGCGGCGATGCGGATTGTGCTGAGGTTGGACAGGTCCATGCTGGGCTCCCTTGATGCCTGGGAGTGGTTTTAGCGCAGGACGTCGCGCGCGCCAAGATAATTTGATCAAAATATCAAACGCCGGGCTCCACATAATATTCAAGCGGCCCGTCCGGGGCTTCTTTTGCCAAAAATCCTCACCCCCACCGGCGCCCCAGACGGGCCACCGGTGGGGGTGCCTGTTCATAAAATTTACCGGATCAGGTTCATCCGCAGTTTTAACTTGGCCCGGCGCGCCTGCGGCAGATGCCGGTTCAACCGTTTGTTGATCACTGCAAAGACGCTAATGATCACCAGCGTCAGCAGGATGAAATAGAACGCCAGGATCGGATAGGGGACAAACGGGTTGAAGGTCTTGTCGGCAAAGTAGCTGGCATAATACAGTGCATCGCCCTTTTGCTGCCAAGCCGGAAACCCCGAGAAATAGACCAGCGTGGTGGCGTGGAACAAAAAGATAGCCTCGTTGGTATAGGCAGGCCAGGCCAGCCGCAGCATGGTCGGCCAGATGATCCGGCGGAACCGCGGCCAGCCGGTCAGGCCATAGGCATCTGCCGCATCAATATCGCCTTGGGGGATTGAGCGCAGCGCGCCATAAAAGATCTCGGCGGTATAGGCTGCAGTGTTCAGAAAAAGCACAATTAGCGCCCCCAGCCAGGCTGCAGTAAAGGGGCCAAAGACGGGGTGGACGCCCTTGAGGTTCAGGAACAGGAAGTAAGCAAAGAAGAACTGGATGAACAGCGGCGAGCCACGGAACAAAAAGATGAACCACTCGGCCGGTTTGCGGAACGCGCTGTTGGCTGAACCCTTGGCCACCGCCAGCGCTACGGCGAAGAAGAAACCCGTGGCCAGTGCCAGCACTCCAAAGTAGATGTTCCAGATCATCCCCGAACCGATCAGGGTGAACTGCTCGCACAGGGTGAAATCACTGCCCGGCAACAGGCGTTCACCGACACCAACCGAGCGCAGCGCATAGGCTTGGAACGTCTCAAAACAGCTCATGACGCTTTCCTTTGCGCTTCACCACCCAGAGTGGCCTGGGCATGGGTCAGGCGGACCATTATCCGTTCCAGGACCACCTCAGACAGTTTGGTGAAGGCTAGATAGAAGATCAGCAGCACCAGAAAATACCACATGCGCCAGTCGCCGTGTGGGTAGCTGGTAAAGCGCGAGGTCTTGGTGCCGCCCAATTCCCGCGCCCAATATACAATGTCTTCAATACCCAGCAGGAACAGCAGCGGTGTCGCCTTGATCAGCACCATCCACAGATTGCTGAGGCCGGGCAGGGCGTAGACCCACATCTGCGGCACGGTGATGCGCCAGAACGCCTGGCGATGGGTCATGCCATAGGCCTCGGCGGTTTCGACCTGCGCGTAAGGCACCGCGCGCATGGCGCCAAACAGCACATTGGCGGCAAAGGCACCAAAGACGATGGCAAAGGTCACCACGGCCAGCGAGAACCCATAAGCTTCGTGCTGCCATTGCGGCGCGCTGTTCAGTGGCATTTTGGCAAAGCTACAGACCAGAAAATCGCTGCCCTGGCGGATCGGCTGATCCCAGTCTGGGCATTTGACCTGGTGGCGCAGCCATTCGATGCCCTGGTCCAGGGCAATCACAAAAAACAAAAAGAAGGCAATGTCCGGCACGCCGCGCACGATGGCAATATAGCCTTTGCCGATCCAGCGGGCTGGACTGAAGGGGGCTCGCGCCGCCATGGCCCCCAGGAATCCAAAGCCAAGCGCCACCGGGGCAGTGATGGCCAGCAGCATCAGGACCTTCAGGAATGACCAGTAAAAGGACATATGCACGCCAGTGGTCAGATAGCAGGAAAGCCATCTGAACGTGCTAAGGGCATCGGGGTCGGAACAATAAGAATACATGGGGGTCCGGAGTGCTGGCTATGACGCCCGCGGTTGGGCTGTCAGTGCCATGGGAGCAGGCCCGCCCCGAACGGGCAGGCCTGCAATGGAGGGCTATCAGTAGGTTGCGGTGTCTTCGCCGAACCACTTTTTCAGCAGCGTGTTCAGCGAACCGTCCGCTTTCATCGAGGTGATGGCGGCGTCAAACTTATCGCGCAGCTCATTGTCGGATTCACGCAGGCCCATGCCTACACCACCGCCCAGAGGCACCGGTTCGCCAACAAACACCAACGCACCAGCTGATTCATCGACCAGAGGCACCAGATAGTCGCGGTCTGCCAGCACGGCGTCTGCTTCGCCGTTGCGCACAGCGGCAATGGTTTCTTCCGGGGTTGCGAATTCCACCAGAGTGGCCCCCGAGGCCGCAACATGGCCCGCCTGAATGGTGGCGGTTTGGGCGGAAATGATACCACCTTTTACATCGACATCAGCCGAGGCGCCGACATAGGCGGAGGAGGTGGGCGGGTAGTAGTCCTGAGTGAAGTCGATGACTTCGTCGCGCTCGTCGGTGATCGACATGCCGGCGATGATAGTGTCGTAGTTGCCCGAGACCAGGTTCGGGATGATCGAATCCCAGTCGTTCTTGACCCATTCGCAGGTCAGTTTGGCGCGCTTGCACAGTTCGTCACCCACGTCGCGCTCAAATCCGTCGATCTCGCCGGCGTCATTGATGAAGTTGTAGGGAGGGTAGGCACCCTCGGTGCCCATACGAACGGTGTCGGCCAAGGCGAAGCTGGCGCTCATGGCCAGGATGGCAGTGCCCAAGAACAAAGATTTCATAATTTTACTCCCATTTTGGTTGGTCGTTTCTATTATAGTTAGTTGTATCAGTGACGGGTGGCGGACAAGAATCCGCGCAGGCGTTCCGATTGGGTATTGCCAAAGACTTCGTCCGGTATGCCCTGTTCTTCGACCAGGCCCTGGTGCAAGAACACCACGTGGTTTGAAACATCGGCGGCCAGCTTCATGTCATGGGTGACAATCAGCATGGTGCGGCCCTCAGCAGCTAGATCTTTGATGACCTTGATCACCTCTTGCTCCAGCTCCGGGTCCAGTGCCGAGGTCGGTTCGTCGAACAACAGCGCTTCGGGCTCCATGCACAGGGCGCGGGCAATGGCGGCGCGCTGCTGTTGACCACCAGAGAGCTGCGCCGGGAAGACATCACATTTTTCGCCGATGCCGACCTTTTCCAGATACCGGCGGGCGTCATCCTCAGCTTCGGCGCGGTCACGTCCCAGCACGGTCACCGGGGCCTCCATCACGTTTTGCAGGATGGTCATATGGGCCCACAGGTTGAACTGCTGAAACACCATGGACAGATTGGTGCGGATACGCAGCACTTGCTTTGAGTTGGAAGGGTGGCGGTCTAGGCCCTGGCCGCTCCACAAGATCGGCTCACCTTTGAACAGGATCTCGCCCTGCTGGCTGTCTTCCAGCAGGTTGCAGCAGCGCAATAGGGTGGATTTGCCCGACCCGGAAGAGCCAATCAGCGACACCACGTCGCCGCGATGGGCGGKSMKMWWRAKKSMWTTKATKRCYYYMWGCWMGSCWWWGGWYKWRWGCRGSWYKSKKRYWKMCWKWAYGGGTTTTGCGTCGGTCAAGGTCACTATCATCCGGTAGCTGTTAGGTTGGCGGTAGTATTGGACCTAAAATTAGCGCCATTGCAATGTGCAATGCGGCGGAACCATGGGGCATTCCGGCGTTTTGGCGGTGAAATGCGCTAAAATGGAGGGAAATGACACTCTGATTGGAAGGCCACTTCCCCAAATGCATCGGTGGCCGCTAAACTTGAGAACTGCACCTGCTGTCTCTGCCGAGCACCGTGGGGTGGCACAATTGATTTAGAGATTGCCACCACCGCGCCGTCGCCCAAGCTCCCTTGCAGGGGGCTTATGCTATTGGCCAGACCAAAAGCATAAGCGGATCATGTGAGACCGTAGGATAATGAGGTGTCAGAGTGTTGGGTCACGGCCCTGATGGATCATCAAAGCCGGCCCCAAAGGGGTTGGAACTGCGAGATAGTCGGCAGCAGGAATAGCCACCAGCCCCTTTATCTGCAGCGTATCCCTGTGGCTGTCAGACAGATCTGAAATAGCGGTTTTGATCGCCGTAAACAGAGGCTGCGGGTCGCGTCCCATGGCAGTGATATACGGCAGAACCGGCGTTGGATCGGTGCGGGTGATCTCGACCAGATCAGCGGCATAGCTGTCATAGTGCTGGATCAACTTCCAGGTCAGTGCATCCAGCGCTGCAAAGTCGGCGCGCCCTTCAGCCACGGCCAGGGCTGAAGCCCGATGGCCGCCGCTTTCCAGCAACTCTCCGGGCATCAGGCCCCGCGACCGCAGATGAGTGATCGGAGCCGCCCAACCGGATTGAGACAGGGCTTCATTATAGGCCAAACGCTCACCGTCAAACTCGGCGAGCGCGGCACCTTGGCGGCTCTTGTGGGCGACGATGACGCTGTTGTAATGCCCCGGTGGGCAGCCGGGCAACCCGTAGTCAGGAGAACCGACCAGTTGCACCTCGCTATACAACCGGGTGCGGTAAGGCATGCCGCAGGTCTGCGACAATAGCAGATCAGGCGAGCGCCAGACCTGCCAGAAATCGGCACCGCGCGTCAGCGCATCGGGACCAAACCCAAGTTGTGCCCGGATGGCGGTCCAATAGGCGTCATTGGCCRCCGCGGTTTCGGGACGGTCATACATCCCAAGATGTGCAATCACAGAGTCTGCTCCATTCGTTGACGTGCCTGGGCGCTGTCAATATCGCTGACACCCAGAAGTTTGGCAGAAAGCCGCAAAATAGCGTCTTCACTGTCATCGCGATGACCGTCGGCCAGCACCACCTGCCACAGCGCCTCGACCACCCCGATGCGGTCCTCATAGGCCACCGCCTCTTTGATGGCGCGGGTAAAGCGGACGGTGTCTGGCGCTTCGGCCTCCATCGCTTCACCCTCCTCGCGCAGCAAAATTGCCTCGCCCAGGTCAAGCCCATAGCGGGCCGCGGTGATGCGATCGATACGATCCTGCTCGACGTCGGTATAATTGTGATCCGAGCGGGCAATACGTACCAACAGTGCGGTCAATGCGAGACGCGCGTCCTTGGGGGCCAGCGCCGAAGGGACCGGTTGTAACAGCTTATTCAGCAAATCCTTGAACATCAGCTTTCCTCTGACTGAGACAATAGTTTGTCTTTGGCTTTGACCCGCGCGGCCTGGCTGTCGGCATAAGACAGGCCCATCGCCTTGCGGGCTTCCTCGACGATGGTGACTTCGCCTTCATGTTCGTTGCCATCAGCCAGCACCACCTCCCACAGGGCATCCATTGCTGCCAGACGTTCGGTCAACCCGGTGGTTTCGCGGATCAGGCGGCCAAAAGTGTCGCTTTCCGGCGCTGCCGCCTGCAGCTTTTCGCAGGTGGCGCGCACCTTGGCAGCCTCGATGGCGTTGTGCTGGTACAGCCGCGCTAGAATCCGGTCGATCAGGCTGATTTCCTCAAGCTGATAGTCACGGTCAGATTGCGCCACCCGCACCATCAGAGCCCCCAGCGCCAGTTCGGCATCGGGGTCGGGCAGGGCCACTGTGCCTTTGGGGCGAATGGCCTGAAGCAGCTTTTTCAACATGGGCATGGGGCTCTCCGAAATTTATGGCCAGACACAGGGGATCTACCCATCATAACCTTCAATGATCTCCATGTCGCCTTTGGAAACCGGGTCACGCAGGGCCTTGGCATCTTGATAGGCCACTGAGTCGTAACAGGCCTTAGCGGTGGCAAAATCCTTGAATTCAATCACCACGGTACGGGCGCGTGTCTGACCTTCGCGGACTTCTTTCTGGCCGCCCCGCACCAGAAAACGGGCGCCAAACTCAGCAAAGGGTGCTGCATTGGCAGCGACGTATTCTTTGTAGCGCGTCATGTCGTCAACATCGACATGCGCAACCCAATATCCCTTAGCCATTTGTATCTCCCCTGATGTTTCGACGGCAGGCTGGAATAAATTTGCGTTAATATCAATGAGTTGCTTTGACTTTTTTTCCCCGTAATGCGGCCATGTGGGCAATGGTGCGTGCAAGNCAMRCACCCTACACAGNNYTKWWAGMKKKGMRWWTWTTGSSYRMRRGGCGCNRAGGYRCAAACAAAAATGCCCGCCAANNYYKGSSGRSMWTTTWGTSGRGWRTTKAYGRKMTCAGCCGATYTCAGACAGACGCGCCARSGCCTCTTTGATTTTGRSCTCTTCYTCTTCGCGCAAGACCAGATTGGCGCGGGTTTCGGCAACCACGTCGGCTGGGGCCGAGTCGGCAAACTTGGGGTTCTTCAATCGGCCACGCAACCCGCCCAGCTCTTTCATCAGCTTGCCAAGGTTCTTTTCCTGGCGCGCCCTTTCTGCTGCGACATCAATGATGTCGGCTAGCGGCAGCGCAAACGAGGCCCCMGGTGCACCGATCGAGATGCAGCCCTTGGGCAGGGTCTCGGCAGGGTTCAGGCTTTCGATGCGGGCAAAGCGCATGATCAGCGTGGCGTTGCGGTCCCAGTAAGCCTGACCGTCGGCGTCAATCTCTGTCACCAGCATTGGCACCTTGGCGCCGGCGGGCACGTTCAACTGTGCACGGGCCGAGCGGATGTTGTCGATGACGGCAATCACCCAATTCATTTCGCGCTCGGCTTCTGGATCGACCAGATCAGCCGCTGTGTAGGTTGGCCAGTCGGCGTGCACCAGCATCTGCGCCGCGTCACCATCGGCGTAACCACGGCCCTKCGTCACGTTCCAGATTTCCTCGGTCACGAATGGCATGATCGGGTGCATCAGGATCAGCGCCTGATCGATGGCCCAGGCATAGGTTGCTTGGGTTTCGTCTTTGGCGGGTTGATCATCGCTAAAGAAGATCGGCTTGGTGAACTCCAGATAACGCGCACAAAAGCTGTTCCAGAAGAAGGCGTACAGCGCATTGGCGGCATCGTTGAAGCGGTAGGCCTCGAACGCACTGTCGACCTCTTCGCGCAGCTTGGCGATTTCACCGATGATCCAGCGGTTCAGGGGGAGGCTGGCCTTTGGGGGTTCGGCTCCACGTGTCGCACTGAAGGCATCAATCTGGCTATCGCCGTAGGTTGCGGCCTGCCAGATCTTGTTGACAAAATTGCGGTAACCTTCGATCCGCTTCATGTCGAGCTTGAGCACACCACCAAGGCTGGCCATAGCCGCATTGGTAAAGCGCAGCGCGTCGGTGCCGAATTCGTCAATGATGTCCAGCGGATCAACCACGTTGCCGGTGGATTTCGACATCTTCTTGCCCTTGGCGTCGCGCACCAGGCCATGCAGGTAGACGGTGTCGAACGGGATTTTCTCGGCAACCGGGCGATCTGAGAGAACCGCCATCTGCATCATCATCATCCGCGCAACCCAGAAGAACAGGATGTCCTGGCCGGTGATCAGGGTCGAGGTGGGGAAATAGCGTTTCATTTCCTCGGTGTCTTCGGGCCAGCCGAGGGTGCCGATGGGCCAGAGGCCAGAGGAGAACCAGGTGTCGAGGACGTCGGGGTCGCGGTAGATCGGCACCCAGTCCTGTTTGCCCTCGTTGAGGTTCCGCATGGCGCTCTTGAAAGCTAGCTCGCTTTCGACCACACGAACATCAGCGCCAAGGATGGACCGATACCAATCAAGTGCCTCAGCCTCGCTGCCGCAGCTGTACTGGCTATACTGGCTAGATTTTGTGAGCATTCCCGATAGGGGATTGATCACAAAACGCTCGGCAAGCGGCTTATCCGCATGTTCAACCATGTGAGGCCCATACCAAACCGGGATCTGATGGCCCCACCACAGCTGGCGCGAAATGCACCAGGGCTCGATGTTTTCCAGCCAGTGGTAATAGACCTTTTCACCGCTTTCGGGGATGATTTTGACGTCACCATTTTTGACTGCGTCCAGTGCCGGGCCGACGATCTTGTCGGTCTCAACAAACCACTGGTCGGTCAGCATCGGCTCAATCACCACTCTTGAGCGGTCGCCGAATGGCTGCATGATTGGCTTGTTCTCGACAAAAGGCACGGTCTCGGTCACTTGCGACTCGTTGCCGTCTTCGTCTTTTATGGTTTTTGTCTCGCTGACCATCACAGCCAGACCCTCGGCGGTGATGTCTGCAATAACTGCTTTGCGGGCTTCGAACCGGTCCATGCCCCGGTATTCCTCGGGCACCAGGTTCATCGCGGCAATGCTGGCTATAGTGAATTCCGCCTCGCCATTGGCGATGGCCTGCGCTGTCGCGGCCTCATCCACATAAGGCGCACCGTCGGCGCGCATGTTGGCGCGTGTGTCCATCAGGTTGTACATCGGAATGCCGCAACGCTTGGCAACCTGATAGTCGTTRAAGTCATGTGCGCCGGTGATCTTCACCGCGCCGGAGCCAAAGTCTTTGTCCGGGTATTCATCGGTGATGATCGGGATCAACCGGCGCTGCGCCTTGGGGCCAACCGGGATTTCACAGAGCATACCAACGATCGAGGCGTAACGCTCGTCTGAGGGATGCACCGCCACTGCGCCGTCACCCAGCATGGTTTCGGGGCGGGTGGTGGCGATAGAGATATAGTCGCGCTCCTCGCGGAAGGTGACATTACCCTCTTCATCTTTTTCCAAATACTCATATGTAGCCCCACCAGCCAAAGGGTACTTAAAGTGCCACATATGACCGGGAGTTTCGATGTTCTCGACCTCAAGATCGGAAATCGCGGTCTCAAAATGCGGGTCCCAGTTGACCAGCCGCTTGCCGCGATAGATCAGGCCCTTGTTGTACATCTCCACAAAGACCTTGATTACCGCATCGTGGAAGTTGGGCGAGTTTTCGTGGCCCACACGGGTGTCACCCTGCGCACCGGACATGGTGAAGGCGGTACGGTCAAAGTCGCACGACGCGCCAAGGCGTTTGAGCTGCTCAACAATGGTGCCGCCRGATTGCTCTTTCCACGCCCAGATYTTRCTCAGGAAYTCTTCGCGGCTGAAATCGGTGCGCTTTTTGCCCTCTTTGGCCAGTTCACGCTCCACCACCANTTGCGTCGCAATACCGGCATGGTCAGTGCCGGGCTGCCACAGGGTGTCAAACCCCTGCATGCGTTTCCAGCGGATCAGGATATCCTGCAGGGTGTTGTTGAAGGCATGGCCCATGTGCAAAACACCGGTCACATTTGGCGGCGGGATCATGATCGAGAAGCTGGAGGCGCCGGGTTTGGCATTGGCGCCCGCCTTGAAACAGCCAGCCTGTTCCCAGGCCTTATACAGCCGGTCCTCGGCTTGGGCTGCGTCGAATGTCTTTTCCATCGCCATGCGCTTTGTCCTGAATAGGTATCTTTGGTTGGGGTTTCCCTTAGCGAAAAGACCCGCCAAGGGGAAGGGATCAGCGGGATTCTTGTGATCGCCAGCCCAAGCATGGGTGGCGACGTCAGGATTTGAGTATTTTTGAAAAGATGAAACACGGGGTGTGTCTCGATCGGATGGACTGGATCTGCCGAAAGGATTCATCTTTTTCTAAATACTCATAGCTGGTCCTGACCCAGAGACGGGCGGATCTTGTGGTGCGCTACCGGGGATCAGGTGCGGTCCAGTTTGGTGGCCAGGTGGATCAGACTTTCCGAGGATTTTACACCGCGCGCCTCGCCGATACGGTCAATGGTCTCGTCCAGTTCAGCCGTGGTCTGCGCCACCACCTGGGCCAGCAAATCAAACCGACCCGAGGTGGTGTGAACCACCAGGACTCCGGACAGGCTGCGCAGCCGGGCCAGAACATCCGGCCCCGTGCGTGGCTCGATTGAGATCAGCACTGTGGCCTGTAACGGCGGGCGGGCGGCGGCAGAGGCGCGCAGAGTATAGCCGGTGATCATGCCCGTTGTCTCGAGCCGGTCAATGCGCGCCTGCACTGTAGTGCGGGCGAGGCCCAGCTGGCGCGCCAGACCGGCCACCGGGCGACGGGCGTTTTCGCGCAGCAGCGCCATCAGTTTTTGGTCGATTTCGTCGGGTTGCATGGCTGACCTGTCATTGTGACGTAAGATTTGGTCATTGTAGGCGGTCTGCAGGGGGTATTCGACGGGTAAATGCCCGATACTGGAGAAAACAATGAGGCCTATCTCTGATGCAGCACATTTCACCCCTCTGGCACGACCCCGAGACTCATTTGGCACGACGTCAGCCGGATCACCCGATCCTGTATTTCTCGCCGCGCGTCTTGCATCAGACGGCGGCGCGGTTTCAGACGGGTTTTCCAGGGCTGGTGACCTATGCGGTCAAGGCCAATCCACATCCGGCGGTGCTGGCCAATCTGGTGGCTGCCGGGGTGGGGGCTTTTGACGTTGCCTCGCCCGGTGAGATGGCTGCGGTGCGCGCGGCCAGCCCGACAGCGGTGATGCATTACAACAATCCGGTCCGGTCGCTGGCCGAGGTTCAGGCCGGTATTGCCTATAACGTGGCCAGTTGGTCAGTGGATGAGTTGAGCGAGTTAGAAAAACTGGTGGATGTGCCGCGTGACTGTGAAATCGCGGTGCGGTTTGCCCTGCCAGTTACCGGTGCAGCCTATGATTTTGGCAGCAAATTCGGCGCCGCACCCGAGCAAGCCGTGGAATTGTTGAAACGGGTGGCCGCCGAGGGCTGGACCCCGTCGTTGTGCTTTCACCCCGGAACCCAATGCGAAGACCCCAGCGCCTGGGGCAAATATATCATTGAGGCCAGTCGGATCTGCAAGGCCGCAGGGGTTAAAATTGACCGGTTGAATGTTGGCGGTGGCTTTGCTGCCAACCGTGACGGTGTGGCACCGGATCTGGAGCAGGCGTTTTATGCAATTGCAGATGCAGTAGAAGTTGGTTTTGGCACCGAGCTGCCCGCTTTGATCTGCGAGCCGGGGCGTGCCATGGTCTCCGAAGCCTTCACTCTTGCGGCGCGGATCAAGGGGATCCGCAAAGGCGGTGAGGTGGTGTTCCTGAACGATGGCATCTATGGCGGCTTGGTTGATATCCGCGACATGGGGCTGCCGGGGCGGGTCCATGTGGTGGCTGGGGATGGGTCTCATCGCATAGCGCAGGCCACGCCACGGGTGGTGTTTGGACCAACCTGTGACAGCCTTGACCGCTTGCCCGATGGGTTGCCTTTGGCCCAAGATGCGCAGGTCGACGATTATGTGCTGTTTCCAGGGCTGGGGGCCTATTCTTCGGCGATGAGCACCCAGTTCAACGGCTATGGGCTGTCCGATGTGGTGACAGTGATGGAGCTGACTGCAGAAGCCTCGCGCTAGAGGCAGCTGGCGCCTCGGACAATCACATCATTGTTATTTTTATCGCGCCGCGCAACCCTGCGGCGCGTGGTTGTGTTACCATATCGAAAGCATTTTGAGCGATCCTTCAGAGACAGGCAATATTGAGCTCTGGAGGTTGGCCCAGTGACACCCGATGTAGGCACGCAAAGTAACGGACAGGGGCAAGATMCGATCTATGCCAATGTCTGGGCTGGCCAAGGCCAGACCTTAGTGGATCTGCCACGGATTGGCTTTACCTCAATACCAGAGCTTTTGAGGCAGACTGATAAAGGCACAATGGGGGGTATATGATAGCAACAGCACGAATATTGAAGGCCGAAGAAATTGCGATGCAGGACAGTTTTGGACGTATCTGTGCGGTGCTTGAGCAAGTCATACACTCCGTTAGATCTATGGAAAGTGGTGGGAATGTTTCTAACGCAACTCGGTAAGCGGATCATTGGATGGCTTGGGCGGCCACTGCGATCGGAGCATTCTGGCGAGACTAAGCTGCGTGGTCCGCGGGCCCATGTCATTATTCTGGACGGCACCATGTCGACGCTGGAACCAGGGCAGGAAACCCATGCCGGGATYACCTATCAGCTGWKCCGCCAAATGGGTGGTGAAGTCTCGGTGTTCTACGAGGCGGGCGTGCAATGGCACAGTTGGCGGACAACACTGGATGTTTTGATGGGGCGCGGTATCAACCGTCAGATCCGCCGCGCCTATGGCTATCTGGCCTCGCGCTATCGCCCCGGTGACCGGATTTACCTGATGGGCTATTCGCGCGGCGGTTATGCGGTGCGCTCACTGGCCGGGGTGATTGACCAGGTGGGCCTGCTCAAGGCTGAACATGCCACCGTGCGCAACATTCGCACCGCCTATCGTCATTATCAGGGCGAGGGAAGCGAGGCATCATCCCAGTTTACAAAAGCGTTTTGCCACGCCAAGGCCGATATTGAAATGATCGGGGTGTGGGAAACGGTCAAAGCGCTGGGCTTGCGGTTGCCGTTACTGTGGCGCTGGGCTGAGGCCCGTCATGCGTTTCACAACCATAAGTTGGGCCACAATACCCTCAATGGCTTTCAGGCACTGGCGCTGGATGAAACCCGGCAAGTGTTTGAACCGATATTGTGGGAGTGTCCCACGGGCTGGCATGGGCATGTGGAGCAAGTATGGTTTCGCGGTGCGCATGGCGATGTGGGGGGGCAATTGGGAGGCTACGAGGAGGCGCGGCCTTTGGCCAATATCTCACTGGTATGGATGTTGGAAAAAGCCGAAGACTGTGGCTTGCCACTGCCCGGAAACTGGCGCTTGAAGTTCCCGGTTGATCCGTCGGCGCCATCCGTCGGGACCTGGCGCGGTTGGGGCAAGATCTTTTTGCTGCGCGGCAGTCGACGAGTGGGCCTCGATCGTAGCGAGAGGCTGCACAGCAGTGTTGGCAGCAGCTCAGTCTCAAAGGCCACCGGTTTACAGGCCTTGAGATCCAAGGTGATACGCTAGGCACAGATCGCCGCAGGGCTGATACTCCCAAACGTCAACAGGGTTCATCTTTTCAAAAATACTCAAATCCAAGCCTCAACAACGGTTCCCAGCGTCAGTTTTTGGCCCCGGACAGGTTCATCACAATACAAGTGGTCGACCCGGTTGCGTAAAGCCTGCCGTCCTTGACACCGCGRATTTCGCCGCGGGCCACCCCGGTGGAGCGACCGACGTGTTCACTTATCCCGGTGCAGTCGACGCTCATGCCCAAAGGGATAGAACGCAGGATATTGATCTTGTATTCCARSGTTGTRTAGACMGAYCCRCGCGGSACWYYGGTCATYACSGCRCAGGCCATGGCRCTGTCYAGCARGGTRCCGTACCAGCCRCCGTGCACKGTKCCCATYGGGTTGGTGCTCGAGAACTCAGGGGTGCCGCGAAACACCACGCGGCCTGGATCAACGCTGTGCAGGTGATAGCCAAGGGTCTCGGAAATAGGCGGTCCGGGCAGGCTGCCGTCGAGAATACCGGTCATGARCTCCAGCCCCGACATTTTGCTGATCTGGCTGGGTTTCAATAGCTCGCCGGGAGTCTGGGCATAATACATACCGCGTTCCTTTTGGGCGGACCCTAGGAACGCGTCAGCGCGCAGGCAAGTTTTACGCCACGTTCTCCAGCGCCACCTTTGGGGAGACACCCAAAGCGTGGCAGACGTCGCGGGTCAACTCGGGCCGGTTCATCGTGTAGAAATGCAGCTTGTCGACGCCGCCATCAAGCAGATCCGAGCACAACTCGCTGCAGATTGCCGTGGCCAGCAGATCTTCGCGGTCGTCGCGCACAGCCTTGTCAAAAGCATCATCAAGCCAGGTTGGAATCACGGTGCCGCAGCGCTTGGCAAAATTGCGCGCGCCTTTCCAGTTTTCAATGGGCAAAATGCCAGGAGTGAGGACATGATCAATGCCCGCCTTGGCGCATTTGTCGCGGAACCGAAAGAAGGTCTCCGCTTCAAAGAAAAACTGGGTCAGTGCCTCGCTGGCACCGGCGTCAATTTTTCGCTTTAACCAGTCGACATCGGCATCTGGGCTGGTCGCCTCGGGGTGACGATCCGGGTAGGCGCCGACACGAATGTTGAACTTGCCGGTCTCGGCCAGCGCCTCGATCAGATCGACGGAAGTGGCAAAACCTTCGGGGTGCGGGGTGAAACCGCCAGCACCCTTGGGCGGGTCGCCACGTAGGGCAACGATGTCGCGAACACCCGCAGTGGCAAATTGATCCGCAATGTCCAGGGTTTCGGCCCGACTGGCATTAACGCAAGTCAGATGCGCGGCGACGTTGAGGCCTGAGGACTTATGCAGTGTCGCCACCGCGTCACGGGTCAAATCCCGGGTGGTGCCGCCAGCGCCATAAGTCACCGAAACAAAACGCGGATCCAGCGGAGACAGCACCTGCACGGTGTCCCACAGGCGAAAGGAAGCCTCGAGGTTTTGCGGCGGAAAGAATTCAAAGGAAATCTCGGGCGTCGTCATTTTGGGGCATCTCCTGTCCAATTCCACTCTTGTTGCATGGGCTGCATTGTGAGACAAATTCATAATTCTCAAGAACAACATGAGTGAAGCGATAGGATGCACATCGAATTCCGTCATCTGCGGACCATCAAAGCGATCCATGAGGCGGGTGGGCTGGCGCGAGCGGCTGACCAGCTGAACATTACCCAGAGCGCGCTGAGCCATCAGATCAAAGGGCTGGAGGATCAGGCCGGGGTTGAGCTGTTTCTGCGTCGGTCCAAGCCGATGAAGCTATCGGCGGCGGGGCTGCGGTTGCTGCGACTGGCGGAGCAGGTGTTGCCGCAAGTGGAAGCCATGCAGGCCGAGTTTTCCGCGCTGCGCGATGGCCATGCCGGGCGAATGCACATCGCTATTGAATGCCACGCCTGTTTTGAATGGCTGTTTCCGGTGCTGGAGGCGTTTCGCAAGAGCTGGTCGGATGTGGATGTGGATATCCGCCCCGGTCTGGCCTTTGACGCGCTGACGGCCCTGCAAAAGGAAGAGGTCGATCTGGTGGTGTCGTCTGACCCTGAGCAAATTGCCGGGGTCGATTTCATCGAGCTGTTCGATTACGCGCCGGTGTTTGTGGCCGCGGCGCAGCATCCGTTGGCAGCCAAACCCTATATTGAAGCTGAAGATTTTGTGGGTCAGACGCTGATCACTTATCCGGTGGATAAAACCAAGCTGGATGTGTTCAGTCAGCTGTTGATTCCAGCAGGGGTCGAGCCAGGTTCCATTCGCCAGGTCGAACTGACGGCGATAATTTTGCTGCTGGTGGCTTCGAATCGGGGTATTTCGGTGCTGCCGGACTGGGTGGTCCGCGAGGTGAAATATTCCTCGGATTACGTCACTCGGCCGCTGACCAAAAACGGTATCACCCGCAGTTTGTACGCAGCGGTACGCCGTGAGGACCGGGATAAGCCCTATATGCAAGAGTTGATCAGGCTGGCCAAGGTCGAAGCCCGCAAGCTGCAACTTCAATAAGGCTCGTGCCGAAGGGGGGGGGCGATGGTGCGTGCAAGCACGCACCCTACGTTTATAGCTGGGCGTGGCGAGCAGTGTAGGGTGTGTGCTTGCACGCACCACTACACCGTCGTTGGTTGAACTCAGACCAGCTTTACGATCTGCTTGCCCATATTGCCGCCTTTTAGCAATGCCATAAAGGCAGCAGGAGCGTTTTCCAGGCCTTCGGCGATGTCCTCGATAAAGCGGATCTCGCCTTTTGAAACCATGGGGCCGACCTCTTTCAGGAACTCGGGGTGACGGTCAAAATGGTTCATGATGATGAAGCCCTGCACGGACAGGAATTTCACCAGRATRTTGCGCCAWATCATCGGSGCMGTCAGGKCCGCGTCCGCTCCTTKYGCGCCGCCGTACCAGCTGATCATKCCGCAGACMGGRATACGGCCRTGGTTGTTCATCARYGGCAGSACCGCYTCGAGCACYTTGCCGCCGACRTTTTCAAARTAGATRTCGATGCCRTCRGGGCAWGCTGYGSCCAARKCSKYGCGCAGRGCMGAKGCATCCGCATAGGCGCGGTGATCCAGRCAGRCGTCAAAMCCRAAGGTCTCMACKGCCARGGCGCATTTYTYGGCWCCGCCMGCGATRCCAACCGTRCGCAGRCCAGCKCGTTTGGCCAATTGYCCGACCATGGASCCMACYGGRCCKGTSGCRGCRGCCACCACCAGGGTTTCGCCTGCTTTTGGCTTKCCATAKKYRTTCARSCCATRCCASCCGGTMAAWCCYGGCATKCCSAGAACGCCAAGCGCGGCGGTGATTGGGCCGTGTTTCGGGTCCAGTTTTTGCAGCTGATTGGCGGGCAGGCAGCCGTGGCTTACCCAGCCAAACATGCCAAAAACAAAGTCTCCTGGCTGGAATGCCGGACTGTTAGACGCGATCACTTCCCCAACCGCTCCGGCCTCCATGGTGCCGCCAATGGGAACTGGGGTGGCATAAGATTTGGCGTCGTCCATCCGGCCGCGCATATAGGGGTCCAGCGACATATAGTGGAGTTTCACCAATACCTCGTCGGCACCCGGGACGGGCAACGCGGCGCTCTCGAGTCTGAAGTTTTGGGCCGTGGGGGCGCCGGTTGGGCGGCTGGCCAGCGTTATGCGCTGCATTTGGTCTGTCATGGGAGGGCTCCGTTGCTGTTTGGCGGCTTTCTAAACTGTGCGGTTCAGATTGGCCATTGGCAAGCGCAGCACTATAATAACCTAACGGCAAATGTGGTTGGTTTTGGGCCTTGGCAAGGAAAGGTATGCGGCGTATAGGCAGCGCTTGACCAACATCTCCCTGACGACATAGGAGCCCCGATATGATCGGCAGTGCGAATCTCAACATCATGATCAAGGCCGCCCGCAAGGCTGGCAAATCACTGGTTAAGGATTTCCGCGAAGTGGAAAACCTGCAGGTGTCGGTAAAAGGCGCCGGGGATTTTGTCACCAAGGCGGATATTGCGGCTGAGAAAATTCTGAAAGAGGAACTGCTGGGCGCGCGTCCAACCTATGGCTGGCTGGCCGAAGAGAGTGATGAAATTCCAGGGCAGGATCCAACCCGGCGCTGGATTGTTGATCCGCTGGACGGCACCACTAATTTCCTGCACGGGCTGCCACATTGGGCAATCTCGATCGCACTGGAGCACAAGGGCAAGATTGTTGCCGGGGTGATCTTTGATGCGGCCAAGGACGAGATGTATTTCGCCGAAAAAGGCGCCGGTGCCTGGATGAATGAAACCCGGATCCGGGTGTCCGGTCGTCACCGGATGATCGAGAGCATTTTTGCCACCGGGCTGCCCTTTGCCGGGCGGGCTGATCTGCCTGAGACGTTGCAGGATCTGGCGCGGCTGCTGCCGGCCACTGCGGGCGTACGGCGCTGGGGGGCTGCCTCGCTTGACATGGCCTATGTCGCCACTGGCCGCTATGAGGGGTTCTGGGAACGCCGTTTGAAGTCATGGGATCTGGCGGCTGGGATCATTCTGGTGCAGGAGGCCGGTGGTCTGGTGCAGGGACTGAACTCCGAGGAAGACATTGTTGAGAGCGGTGATGTGATCTGTGCCAACGAGCAGATCTTTGAAACCTTTGCCAAGGTGATCCGCGGCTAAAATTGCTGATTATTGGAATTTGAACGCGCGTCTGGAGTTTTCCGGGCGCGCGTTTTTGTTTGGATGGTGCTTTATGCCAAGGGCAGTGCGACTGGACAGTCCAGGAGGCTCCGGTGGGGATATTTTGGGCCAGATGAAGTTGAGCGATCCTGTGGCAGAGCGACGTTTCGAACGTGGGGTTGGTTATTGGCCAGATTTCTCTAGCTGTCTTTGCCCCAGGGGGAGCGACCTGGCTTTTTGCGGGGCAACCGGGGAATGCGGCTGGCGCTGTATTTGTATTTGGCCTGTGGATGTGGCGGATGTCCGTGGGTTTGGCCCCAAAAAGCGCGGCCACCGCGTTTGATCCATAGGGGCACCGTTAGCAGAATCCCGGCAGCAAAGCCTCCGGTGTGGGCCCAATAGGCAACGCCGCCCGCGTTGGGGTCGGCATTGAGTGAGCCGAAGAACTGCATGCCCAGCCAGACGCCCAGCATCACGTAAGCCGGGATGGTGAAGATGCGGAAATAGATGATCAGGATCAGCAGGATGTCGATGCGGGCGCGCGGGAACAGCAGCATATAGCCGCCCATTACGCCAGCAATGGCGCCTGAGGCACCGATGGTGGGCACATGTGACCAGGGAGCTGAGGCGACATGGATCAGCCCGGCGCCGATACCGCACGCGAAGTAGAAGGCGAGGAAGGGCAGATGGCCCATTTCGTCTTCCATGTTGTCGCCAAAAATCCACAGAAACAGCATATTGCCCGCCAGGTGCATAAAGCCGCCGTGCATGAACATTGACGTGACAAGGGGGGACAGGCGATGGGAGCTGTCGATTTCGGCTGGGATCAGGGCGTAGGCATCGTAGAGTTGGGCCAACTCTAGGTCGGTTTTAAACGCGGCAGAGTATGTGAAATAGATCAGGATATTGAGGGCCATCAGCGTGTAGACGACATAAGGCGTGCGGCCGGACGGATTGTGATCGCGGATTGGGAACATAGGGTAACGCTGGGCCGAAAGTAGCCCAACGTCAAGATGTTATGGGGCTTAGCTGGCGCCGCCCAACAGCGCCGCATTGCCGCCGGCGGCAGTGGTGTCGACGCAGACATGGCGCTCACCCAACACGCGGGCGCGGTCAGGGTGCCCTGGGATCAGCGGCAGGATTGGGCCGCTGCGTTTGGCCAGTGCCTGCTCGATGGCGCGGCCGGTTTTATCGTCTCCCCACCAGAGCACTCCAGAAATCCCGTTGATCTGTTGCACCTGTTGCAGATCGATCCTGCCAGTGGCTTGAAGCACAGTGCCGCCGTGATGGGTGACCGCCTTCACCTGGGCCGCCACAGCATCTGGGCCGGGGCCCAGGCAAAGCAGCGGCGGGCGGGGTGACAGCGTCAGTCGGTTGCTCTCACCCGTGGGGCCGGGGAGGCTTTGGGTTGTTGGTGATGCCGGGGTGCCGGTTGGGGTGGGAAGACCGTCCTGATCGTGCTGCCAGTCGGTGCCACTATGTTGTCGATCCGGTGCGCAGAAGCGGGTCAGATAGTTGGGGCCACCCGCCTTGGGGCCGGTGCCGGAAAGGCCCTCGCCGCCAAAGGGCTGGCTGCCGACCACCGCGCCGATCTGGTTGCGGTTGACGTAAATATTGCCAGCCTCGATGCGGTCGGTGATGTGTTGCACCCGGTCGTCGATGCGGCTGTGTAGCCCGAAGGTCAGCCCATAACCGGTGGCGTTGATATCGTCGATCACCCGATCCAGATCGCTTGCCTTGAAACGAACCACGTGCAGGACGGGGCCAAAAATCTCTTGCTTTAGCGCGGCAATGCTGGGGATTTCTATCAGCGTGGGGCCGACAAATGTGCCGTCCTTGGGGGCCATCACCTGTTTTAGAAGGCGACCCTCAGCCCGAGCACTCTCGATATGGTATAGAATGTCGGCACGGGCTGTCTGATCAATCACCGGACCGCTGTCGGTGCTGAGCTGCCAGGGATCGCCCAGTGTCAGGGCCTCCATGGCGCCAGTTAACATGGTCAGAACATCCGTGGCGATGTCTTCCTGCAGGTACAGGCAGCGCAGGGCTGAGCAGCGCTGGCCGGCCGATTGAAAGGCGCTTTCAATGATGGATTGCACGGCTTGCTCGGGCAGGGCGGTGCTGTCGACGATCATCGCGTTCAGCCCACCAGTTTCAGCGATCAAAGGCGTGCCGGGGCGCAGGGTGTCGGCCATGGTGGCGCGGATTTTCAGCGCGGTGGCGGTTGAGCCGGTAAAGGCCACGCCGTTGACGCGATTGTCAGACGTCAACGCTGCACCGACCGAGCCGCTGCCGGGCAATAATTGCAACGCGCTGCGCGGCACGCCTGCCTGATGCAGCAGGGAAATGGCACGGTAGGCGATCAGCGGGGTTTGCTCGGCGGGTTTGGCCAGCACCGCGTTGCCGGTGGCCAGAGCTGCCGCGATTTGACCTGAGAAGATCGCCAGAGGGAAGTTCCAGGGGGAGATGCAGGTGAAGACCCCGGCTGGTTTTGCGTCGGCAGGGATGCGGGCGGCGTAGAAGCGGAGGAAATCAACGGCTTCGCGCAGCTCGGCAACGCAGTCGGGCAGGTTTTTACCAGCTTCGCGGGTGAGTAGGGCAAACAGCTCGCCAAAATTCTCTTCATAGAGATCGGCGGCCTTGTTCAAGACCTCGGCGCGGATGTTTGCGGTGGCATTCCAAGGGGTGGCTGCGGTCAATGCGGTCGCTGTATCCGCTTCGCTGGCTGTGGCCACTTGGCCAATAGATGTTAGATCCGCAGGGTTGATAACGTTCTCAGGGTCTTGTGGGGTGGCGTCTTGCGCCAGCAGCGGTGCGGCGTGCCAAGAGTGGTTCTGCCAAGGTGCGCGCGCCTGTTCAATGCGGTCCAGTGTGGGTGCATGGGCGAGATCAAAGCCGCTTGAATTGACCCGTTCCGGGGCAAACAGCTCGGGGCCGGTGGTGATGCTGCGGCTGACGTCGGCGATCACGTCGAAGGGATCGGCGGCGACCTCCTCGGGAGAGACCTCCTCGTCGACAATCTGGTTCACAAACGAGCTGTTGGCACCGTTTTCCAACAAACGCCGCACCAGATAGGCCAGCAGATCGCGGTGCGCCCCAACCGGCGCATAGATCCTGCACTTGGTGTGATTTTGCTCCAGCACCATCTGGTGCAGGGTTTCGCCCATGCCGTGCAGCCGCTGGAATTCATACGGCTGGTCGTCCTGCGCCATATGCAGAATGGCGCTGACGGTATGGGCGTTGTGGGTGGCGAACTGCGGGTAGATGCGGTCGGTCATGTTCAGGAGTTTGCGGGCGTTGGCGATATAAGACACATCGGTGAGTGGCTTGGAGGTGAATACCGGGAAACCGTCGATACCCATTTCCTGTGCCCGCTTGATCTCGGTGTCCCAATAGGCGCCTTTGACCAGTCGCACCATGATCTTGCGGTCATTGCGCTTGGCAATGTCGTACAAGGTATCGATGGCCAGCCCGGCACGCGGACCATAGGCCTGCACCACCACGCCAAAGCCATCCCAACCCGCCAGTGCCGGATCTGCCAGCACATGTTCGATGACTTCCAACGACAGCGACAGGCGGTTGGCCTCTTCGGCATCGACGTTCAGCCCCATGCCCGCCGCCTTGGCCAGCAGTGCCAGCGCCCGCAGCCGGGGCACCAGTTGCTCCATCACGCTGGCCTCTTGCGCCAGTTCATAGCGCGGATGCAGGGCCGAGAGTTTCACCGAGATGCCGGGGTTCTGGCGGATGTCATCGCTACCGCAGCCATCGGCAATGGCCGAGATGGCGCGGGAGTAGCTGAGGTGATAGCGCGCGGCATCAGCTTCGGTGCGGGCGGCCTCTCCCAGCATGTCATAGGAATAAGTGTACCCCTTGGCCTCCATGCCACTGGCGCGTTTCATCGCACTGACAATGTTTTCTCCCAGCACAAACTGGCGGCCCATTTCCTTCATTGCACGGCTGACGGCGGTGCGGATCACCGGCTCGCCCATGCGTTTGATGGCGCTGCGCAAGGCGCCCACCGGGCTGCGGTCCTCCTCCAGCACCTTGCCGGTCAGCATCAATGCCCAAGTCGAGGCATTGACCAGCGAGGACGAGGATTTGCCCAGGTGYTTGCCCCAGTTCGAAGGCGCGATTTTATCTTCGATCAGCGCATCAATGGTCTCGGCATCCGGCACCCTCAGCAGCGCCTCGGCCAGACACATCAGCGCCACGCCTTCATCGGTGGACAGCCCGTATTCCGCCAGGAATACTTCCATCAGCCCCGGTGCTGAATGGCCGCGGATATCGCTGACCAATGCGGCAGCATTGGCGCAGATGCGGGCACGGTCATCATCAGACAGGGCTGCCGTTGCCACCAGCTGGTCGCGAAGATCTGCCTGATCGGTATAGGTCATGGCATCAAGGGCGAGGCGCAGGGGATTGGGGTGTGCCATCAGGGGATCTCCAGTAGGGGCAGGTGTTATGGTGAGAGTACTGGCAAATCTGCGGGACATTCGCCCGAATATCTGGGACTATAGGTCGATTGTATCGAATATCGAGGGCGTGGCAGTGCAAATGGATTTTCCCAAGCTGGATCAGTTCGATCAGGCGATTCTGAATGTGTTGGGCGGCGAGGGGAGGATCTCCATTGCTGMTYKGKCSSSCCGYANYWRRSSTAYCNCAAANMRMCGWSGCAAACNNNYYTGAAMCKSMTKRWGRMSGRWSGSAYCATCACCGGCTACCGCGCCCTGGTGGATCCAATTCGGCTGGGATTGGACCACGTTGCCTTTGTTGAGGTGCGGCTGAGCGATACCCGGGAAGTGGCGTTGACCGCCTTCAATGCCGCAGTGGCCATGGTGCCAGAGATCGAGCAAGCCCATATGATTGCGTCGAATTTTGACTACCTTCTGAAAATCCGCACCCGCTCGATGGCGGCATATCGCTCGGTGCTGGCCGAGAAAATTTCAACCTTGCCGCATGTCGCCTCGACCTCGACCTATGTGGCTATGCAGGCGGTCAAAGAGGACGGCGCCCTGGCACAGCTGTGAGCCTGTGCAACACCACCGCGCGATAAGTTGACTTGAATCTCATCAATTTTGGTGCAGCTTATCACCTATGTTTGGTTTGTCTTCTTGGCCTGTTGGCCCCCGTTTGTTGCTGCTCTGCGCCATGTTGCTTTTTCCTGCACACCTGGCTTTGGCTGACAGCTGCCCGCTGCCCCCGGATCACTCCGTTTCGATTGAAGGGCTGATCGAGCAGGTGCAACAGGCCGAGGACGAAGCAACGGCGCTGCAGATCTCCAACCAGATGTGGACGTTCTGGGCCGACGCCCCCAACGAGCAGGCGCAGGCGGTTCTTGATCGCGGTATGTCGCGGCGTTCGGGCTATGATTTTGCCGGTGCGCTGGAGGATTTCGATACCCTGACGGACTATTGCCCGACCTATGCCGAGGGGTATAATCAGCGCGCCTTTGTCCATTTTCTGCGTCAGGATTTTGCCGCCGCCCTGACGGATCTTGACCGCGCACTGGAACTGTCGCCGCGGCACGTGGCGGCGATGAGCGGCCGTGCTCTTTCATTATTTGGTCTGTCACGCACCGACGAGGCACGCGCGGCCTTAGAAGCAGCGCTGGCCCTGAACCCCTGGCTGCCAGAACGCGGTCTTGCTGCTCCGGGTGGTCCTTTGGCGCCGGTTCCGGTCGAGGAAATCGAGTTATAAGAAATTTCCCACTAAGACCCTGATAAAACTGATTGTCCCCAACGCCGCACGGAGCTAGACCTGAGCGCGTGAGTTGCCTTGGCATCTCACCTGCGGGCGTGATGGAATGGTAGACATACCAGACTTAAAATCTGTTGGGCGTATGCCCGTGTGGGTTCGAGTCCCACCGCCCGCACCAAATAACCGTTGAAATCATTGAGTAATTTATCTCAAGGACTGATTTGGCCCCCACTTTGGCCCCCACTTTGATCGTCGCTTGAAACGACATAAAGACTGTCGATCTGCTTGACGGAAAAGACAGGCCGAGAGCCGGGATAGGGAAATACCTTATCGATCAGCCCTTCGCGAACCATCTTATAGAAGGTGTCCTTTTGAAAGGGCCACCGTGGCGAACGGATCGCCTGAACCCCGGTAACGAATTTGGCTTCTTCGGAAATGAGAACAGAAGTCATTAAGTCTCCGCTGCGTTAGCTATTGGCGCGGCCCAGATGGGCGCGCAATTCTGATGGGTGGACGATCTGGCCATTCATGGCATGCCAGCTAAGCGACCCGTTTTCGTATCGAAAGCGTTCACACTGATCGAGATGAGTGGCGCTGGGCGTGGCTAGGTACTCAGCAATCAATTCAGGGTTCGCATGTAGTGTGGAAATGATGTTGCCTGCTGTCTCGCATCCGCCGACGCCCGCCAAGCAGGCAACAGCGTCACTGTGGTTGGCGATGATCTCGATCACCTGCTCTGGCGTGTAGGTCTTGGTCATGGGGCCTCCGGGAGCAATTGGATTAATCGACAGTGAGGCCAATCAGGGATGCGTTGTCGCCTTTGAGCGTGACGGCAATTCCCCTGCCGTCTGCGAGCAGCGAAGCGAAGGGGGCAAGGCTGTTGCCCACAGCCTTCATGAGTAGATCCCCGTTGATGTTCTGTTCTGCCATTTTCTTCGCGCAAAATGCAGCATCGATGCCATTGCTTTCAGTACCGGGGATGAGATTGATCTTTTTCACAGGTAGTCTCCTAGGAGGGGTTAGTTGGATTCAGTTTACCTTGATGACGATGACGCTGACCGGGGCAGGCCCAAAGTGTTCATGCATAGGGCCAGAAAGAGAGATCAGTAATCGCCGACGGTCACGTCTACGTCGTCCTCGTTGATCCCGATGATGGATTCAGCCGCGTAGAGGGCCATTAGGCGCTCACCGAGGCCGTGGGGCTTGCCTGCGGGAAACCTGCCCTGGCCGGTTAGRGTGTGGCTGCCTTGRGTGATGTGGTAGATATGCCCGGTCTGGAKGTCCTCGTTGGGCTGATYTTTGTCACCCTTGAGGCCATGRGTTAGRTGAATGGCATATTGRGCSCGTTTKCGGCTGCTCCAATCMAGGTGCTCGGTTTCATCCARRTAGAYTRTCCAATAGGGWCCGAAGRCWKCGCTKCGTTCATCGTCCCGYTCAAYATGGCAGGTCACAACYTCGCCATRYCCACCGTCCCCCTCATGAYCACGGCGCATTTCRTCCACGATTTYCGAKARYTKKAWCGTYTTYGGYGCGAGTTTTARCAGYTCTGCCAGATCCTTTTTCAAGCGCCCCTCWATCAGTTCGGAGACATGGCCGGTGACCAGTTTCTCGATCATGGATCCRATCATGGAGTTGTATTGGGGAAGGTTCARRTTTTGGATGGAYAAWGCKTCYTGGATCTTCTTYTCCAAGTCYTTCCCAAAGGGAGARTARCTGCGCATGGCATTRTCGATGGCATCCTCAACAGCCTTGGARACRCGTTTTTCAACRATCTCTTTCACGACWTCGGGGCGAGTGGCTTGCTGCACGGCCTCCAWTGTARGKATGGCAATGTCGGTGGTSGGRGGCGTGACGTTGTCTTTCATGGTCTGATCCTTWGSTGGMTGRATTTGYGGGGRCGCGNTTTGCAAAGTCCGYGAGTGGCTTTCGCGCCCCCTGWGCGGCGCTCGCGCCRCTGGTKTSGAARGYYGTCATGCGGCTGGGGGAAGATTAGAGCGCCGGGCCTGGATTAGGTCGCGGGTCTTTACCGCGACGCGCTGTATGCACTTTTCAATTTCAGTCGGCCCCGGACCGGGCTGGGGGCGTTCAATCAGGTGAGCGGCGTGCAAGCGGCTGGTGTCGATGCTCTGACCGCGGGCAGCCTTCAGAGCAGCCCAGGCCGTAGTGAATTGAACGGGGTCGTCAATGTAATCTTCTGGCTGCAGTGTAACATTGCGAGCCGTTTGAATGATCATTTTATGTTGAGCAGACATCGAATTCTCCTTCATTTTGCAAGCCCGTTTGATACGAGAAATTCGTATCAGTCAAGTGTATAATGCGAAAATATCGTATATGCTTTTGATTTTGGGGGCTTGATGGCGTTCACGAAATGAGAATAAAACGTGAACATTTAGGGGAATCGAATGTTGTCCAGGCTCGTAGCCAGGTTTTTATTGCCGTTAGGCGTGAATTTGAATTGGGTGTTCGCGCCCTTAGTTTGGTGGCGCGTCAGTCGAGGTGCTTCAGTATCTCTTGAAGAACGTCGGAGGGCAGTCGAGCTGGGTCTCCGCCGAGGATGAAATTGAAGTCAACCTGGAATGCGGAGAGAAAATAAGTCATTAGCTGCACTGATGGTGAGCCAGCTTGTTCTTGTGACCGAAAGGTTGTGTACTTTATACCCGCCGCTGCGGCGAGCTCTTTTTGGCTGAAGCTCGACATCATGCGGGCTGCAACTAGGCGTTGGTGAATGGCCTCAGGGGAGGTGTCTCCGCGGCGGCAGCGTTTTTCGATCTCTAAATAGTCCATGATGATGTATCCGCTGAAATACGATTTATTCGCACTAATTTTATGCCGCACTGTTGAAAATGCGAAAATATCGTATTAAACACCCTGCATGACCACTCGTAATTTGATCCAAACGCTGGGCGGTTACCGCGCCGTAGCCACGCGTCTTAACAAAAAACCGACCACTGTGCACACGCACATGCAGGAGGGGGTTATCCCTGCTTCTTGGTATGACGCGCTGTGCATGATGGCCCGGGAAAAGGGCATAAAAGAGCCGCCGCGCTCGATGTTCTCTTTTCTCCAAGTAGCGCCAGACGACGAGAAGGGCAGGGACGCAGCATGAGCCGTCCCCGCCTGACCCTAGTTGTGAACAATGAAAATCCATGTCCGCAGGATACTGCGGGCGCTGGGCAAAGATCTTGGTCAAAACAGTTTGACCCTTATGAGCTGAAAGCAAGTGCACCCGATTTGTGGTCTGCTTACTTCCACGCCCGTTTCCACAGCCCACGAGAAGTGGCGTTGTATTGCGACGTTAGTTTTCAAACAGCGCTGAACTGGTGGGGAGCGGTAACCTCACCAGCCAGCCACATCGCCTTGTTGGTGATCCTGACTGATCCGGAAGCGCCTGCGTTCTTTGGCCAGGCGATAGAGAGGGCAGCATGATGGCCGTCCGTTTCCTATCGCCGCTTGTTACGGGGTTTCCATGTTCTCGGCACAGGGCGCGCGGAAAAATTGAAATTGCCGTGATTAGATGCCGCACGGCAGGTCTTAGCTTTGTCGTTGCCCGGCAGGACCGTCTTTATCCCTGCATCATGGCAGTTGGGACAAAGGTAGTGAATTGGCTCTATGCCCTCGCCGGAACGATAGACAAGATCTCCGACCGGCGTGTCCCAAAGCTCATAGCCCGAAAATTTCTCTTGGCGGCGTTTAAGGTCGATGTTCTCTCGTTCAAGTTGAATAATCGCCTTGCGCAACACTACATTTTCCTCCTGCGCAGCAAGTATTTGCAGGTGCAGCTCTTCGATGGTTTCGTCGACCAAGTTCACTGGCAAAGGCTCAGGAGATTGAACAAGTTGCTTCAGGGTCTTCGCGACACCTATGGCAGCATCGAGCGCCGAGGACCCTTGCCGAGCGATCTCTATCGCATTCTTCACGGTGATAATGTCGAAATCCATCAAATCGCCCTTAATTCGAAATGGATCTCGGAGTGTCGCTGGCTTGAGCAAAGTAGGGCACGGCGATGAGTAGTGAGTTTGAAGGCCGCGCACGGCGACTGGACAGCAGATTTCATCCTGCATTTTCCTTTTCTTTATGCGGGATGAATGCGCGCGGCGGGGTTACAGACCCGTCGCGCATCCCACGGTTTCAAGTATTTGCAGGATTTATGAGATTGTCAGGGTTTCCCTCTGGCGGATTTTCCAATTTTGAACAGGCGCCGGGATACTTTCCCGCTGAACATCACGGGACAGCGGACCCAATAGACTACCCTGCCAACCAGGATCGGCGCGGCCGGAAGGCGACATGGAGACCTGGTAAGCGTAATCACCGGAGCGTAGGCAGGCGCCGGAGGCAGGGCTGTCGTTTTCGGCCGTACCTGTCACTGCCAGTTATTCAAAGCCGGGGCGCGTGGCGTTCTGGCAGACATCCAGAGAAATCAGCACATTTGCGGCCCAAGTTCGCAAACTTTCTTGTAATTGTATCCCTCGAAGGACCACAGGTTTTTGAGGGGCAAGTGCCACCATGGGATATGCATGCGTTGGTCCTTGGTGAAGTAGCCGGTGGCATCCAAGGCATCGTTATAAGCCTTGGAGTCGATGACGCGCATTACCGGGGGTTCGTCCGCCATTGTCAGAGTCAGAGCAGCATTGCATCGGGCGATGTCTTCGTCTGTCGGCGTCAATATGGCCTGAAAGTCGGCAAGTACCTTGTAGTAATCGCGCTGCAGGATCTGATGGGTGCGGGCGCGGCCGCTAAAATCAAAAGTCAGTTGCAGCGCTCCGATGAATGTTGTCGCAGCMCCAATGTAYATGATCTTGACGCCGATGGGGGCMAGGAGGTCRGAMACWGTSGCKGTGCCCAGCAATATGACCATCAGGTTGAGCCATCGCGCCCAGGCTTCGAATGTCCCTCGTCTGGCTGTGTGGTAAAGAGCGTTTCGCAAAGCATTGAATTCAAAGTTCTGGGCGTCAGCGGTCAATTTCAGTCTCCTAGGATGTCATCATCATCGTCTTTGGGAGGTTTCGGTTGGCCGGGTCCCCAGCCTCGTTTTTCGGTTCCGTCAATCGATGTGAATTTTTCAATTTCAGTCATTTCGGCATCGCGCCTTTCTTGTTTGGGAAGGAAGGTGTGTAGCGGGTCGCGCGTGCAATGTGCGGCCCGTGCCAAGTTGTTACTGACCTCAGAGCAATTGTCTACAGGTGACGGGAATTTGCATCGAGCAGTTCAGCTCGAGGGTGATATTGCTGCTGCGTGGGGTCGCGCCCATGGGTAAGCACAGCAACTTCAAGCGCCGAAAACTGGATATTTACGACACGCCTGGGGCGGCGGTTTTGCCGTTGTTCAAGCACCTCCCCAGTCATTGCCGGTTTTGGGAGCCCTGCGCTGGGCAGGGGGACCTTGTAGAGCATCTGCAGCGGGGCGGCTTTGAGTGTGTCGTGGCCAGCGATATCGAGCCCCGTGACGAACGTGTGTTCCGTTTGGATGCCATGAGCGCCACCCGCGAAGACTTAGACACGACAGGGGCCAGTCACATTATCACCAATCCGGTTTGGTCGCGTCCGCTATTGCACGCGATGATCGAGCACTTTTCGCTGATGCGGCCGACCTGGCTGCTGTTCGATGCCGATTGGGTTCACACGACACAGGATGTGGTTGCCCGGAAATACGGTGTGAAAACTGTTCCTGAACTCATGAAGCACTGCCGCAAGATCGTATCGGTCGGGCGCGTGCGTTGGATTGAGGGCAGCAAATACAGCGGCAAGGAAAACTGCGCCTGGCACCTGTTTGACCAGAGCAGTTCCGGCCCGGTTGAGTTCTTTGGGAGAGCGGCATGAGCCTACAGATCAGAATCCGGCCCAAGTCCGGATACTCGACCATTCCAAACGCTGTAATCCGCGATACATCGTTGTCAGCAGAGGCGCGGCTAATGCTCTGCTACATCATGTCATGCAGCGAAGAATGGGTGTTCTATCGCGAAAAGTCGATGGAAATTCTGGGCTGCAAAAAGGACAAGTATCAGCGGATCATTCGTGAGCTAAAGATAGCAGGATATCTGATCATCCGCCCAAAGCAGGGGTCTGACGGTCGCCTAGACGGTTACGAATGGGAAGTGATCGACGAACCCACCGCACAGGATGGTGGAGAACAGGTGGGGAACAGCCCGCAACATGTTGTTTCTGTGCCTGGTGACCGTGAGCCGGTTTTACCGGCGGGCGGGTTTTTACCGCCAGCGGGTAAATCCGGCCCCTTAAGAAAGAACAATATTAGTAAGAAAGAAAAACTAGTAAGTTGCGCTACTGACGCCACGCAAAATTCAGATTTTGATTTTGAATCTTTCTTTGACGATTTTGCCGAGGCCTATCCTTGCCCAGGCGACATCGAGAAAACCGAGGATGCCTTGCGGCGGGCTTTGGCTGATGGTGTAGGCCCTGCGGAGATCCTAGCCGGTGCCAGGGCCTTTGCCGTCGAGCAAGACGGCAAAGGCCCGCTACATAAAATATTCCGAGAACTGGGTCGAGGGAGGGGGATGGCGGCAGCTGGTGACCGCCCACAAGGCTGCAACAGATCCGCAGGCGGTTCTTGCCTACTGGGCGAAAGAGATCAAAGCTGCAGCCCCGCATATGCGGGGCAGGGTGTCTGTCGAGATGGCACGCGGATGCCTGGCAGCCAATCTGGTCTCGCTGCAGGAATGCCAAACTGCGGGGATCAGCCTATGACCAGCCCGCATACTGACCCGGATCGGCATGGCGTCAGCTTTGGCGCGGTTGTCGTCACCGTCGATGTCGATCTTGGCGATTGCATCATCAGCGCTCCGCAGCCTGGCCTGATCTGCACCACACGACGCAAAAAGCGGTTCAACAGCACGGACGAGATCGAAGGCGCCTATGGCATTCAGCTCCGCCTGTCCCGCCAGAAACCCAAAGATCACCCTCATGCCAAAGACATCGCGGTCGCGTTGAAATTCGCCGGCCAAAAAATCAAAGCGCATAACAAGAAGAGAGGCCGCAAGCATGCTTGATCAACCGAGTGTCCAAACTGGAGCGACTATTAAGGCCCCTCTGAATTCAGAGGGAGACGCCCTGTATTTTCGCGCCGCCGCATTGGTTGTGAGAGAAGAAAAGGCCAGCACGTCGTTTCTTCAACGCAATCTTGCCATCGGCTACAACAAGGCCGCCCGACTTATCGAGCGTCTGGAAGAACAGGGCATCGTCTCGGCTGCCGACCATATCGGAAAACGCGAGATCGCCACGGTTGAGACAATCCGGACAGCCATTGCTCTGCAGGCTGCGATTCCCGAATCCGCAACCCGCTATGAGATTGTGGATATGCTGTCAAAAGCAGCTGACGACATTGCGGTCAGCTCATTGAAGGATGCCCACGAGAACCAGCGCCGCAGTCAGGGCACACCCCCAATGAAGGCAGACCCGGATTTTGATCAGGCGTCCGATACAGCTTACCGCGTGACTGCCAGTGAATTGCGCCAGTTCATGGAGCGCCTTGAGAGCCTAGAGGCAGAGAAGAAGGATCTGGCCGATCAAATGAAAGAGGTGTTCGGCGAAGCCAAGGTGCGCGGCTACGACACCAAGGTGATCCGCAAGCTACTGGCTTTGCGTAAGCGCGACAAAGACGACATCGCCGAGGAAGAAGCCATTCTTGAAATGTATAAAGAAGCGTTGGGCATGTAAGCACCATGACAGAGCGCATGACAGCAAAGCAGTACAGGCAGGCCCAAACTGAGGGGCGGAAAGAGGACCGCCGCAGGGTAAGGGGCACAATACGCACCGAGGTCGATGGCGAGAGTTTTGACAGCAAGACGGAGGCCCAGCGCTGGCAGGAGTTACTGCTGCTACAGATGGCAGGTGATATCTGCGGTTTGCGTCGTCAGGTTGAAATTGGCCTGATCGGTCGTGCTGGCCCCATCATGACAGACAGCGGGCGCCAGCAGCGCGTCTACCGGGCTGATTTCGTTTATGTCGATAACGCGCTGGGCACCATGGTGGTCGAGGACCGCAAAGGCCACGAAACCGAAAAGTTCAAACTGATAAAGGCCATACTGTCGGCGCAGGGGATCGAGATCCTGATCACCCGGGCGCGGGGCTGACGCCATGGGCAAACACTACGATCAGGACGCAGAGATCCGACTGCTGCGCAAGATGTTGAAAGAGGCGCAGAGCGCTGGGCGACCAAAACAGCAGCCCAGCGCCCGCAGATCACCTGCGCTGCAGCTCGAGCTTCCCAAGGTGGTGCGTTATCCTCTGGCAGAGTTCGCAGCCACGCGGGACCGGAATGTGCCGCTGCCGGAAACAGTTGCCGAAATTGCGGAGGTCGTAGGTCGGGGCAACGCCGTGCGCCTGGTCGAAGGCACGCGGGCAACGGGCAAGCGGAAATGGCGGCGCCATCTCTATGTGCCCGGCGACATGCCCGACGATCACTGGATTACCAAAATGATTGGTCTCGAGGCCGCTGTGTGGCTGAGCTATAGCCACGGCAATTGCATTATCGAGCTGCCCAGCTGTTTTGCCCTGCGCAAGGCCTATATGGCTGACCACGCGTTGCGCCTGTCTTATGCCGGGGCGGCATTGCCCGAGATTGCCCGCGAAATGGGTGTGGAGCAGAAGACGGCCAAAGGTTTGCTTTCGGCTGCCGATTATTGGCGCGTACGGTTGGGTTGAGGCAGAGTGTACGAAAATATGTGGAGATGATGGATTATAAGGCAGGTCACTTAAAATGGCGCCAGCTGCCCTGAGCAGCCGTTGGATCTCAGCGCAGAGAATTCACACTTTCAGCCCAAAGCAGACACGCCACTTCGCCAGGCAGGATGGAGAGCGGAACTTCGCTGCAGGTGCGAAACTTGAATGGCTAACTGTAAAAGCAGACTTTACCAACCTAAAAGCGTACTCCAAAAAGACCGCCATCATCGGTCGCATCTGTGAGCCTTGTTGGTAGAATATGCGCGTTGATATCAAAACCACGCTGAAAACCTTCACTTGGAATGGCATCAGAGTTCATAGTCACAATGTATTGGAAACCACAGCTTGCAGCGCGTTCTGCGCCCAATTGAAGTGCCTTCGCCACCTGACGCTCATCCACGCCGTCATAAAGATGGCTGTCATGAATCAAGAACCCAGGCGAGCGGCCACGATTTGAGGAAAGCTCCATCATCATCAAATCRAAGCAGAAAATCTGCATATTTGTGATGCCTTTGCTGCGTTGACCRTCAATTTTGACYTCAAAGGTCGGRCCGRCTGAWCCCGYGTCKATYGTGAGRCTTCCTGCCTGYTCRTAGAGTGATTGAGACAAGTCTTCGAARGATACRATTGCYTCATTGAGYAAWTCACTGCGYTCGTGAATATCGTCACGAAGTGCTTGGGAAAGRCGRTTACKCTCGATATCGAGGTCAGCCTTCGTGCTTTCAAGCATCTCGGCGGTTTCTAGGCGTTGGCGAACGGTCTCTACCTCCGCTTCTGAGCGGCCAAGCTCTTCGCGCATCGCTGTGTATTGTTCAAGCGCTCCGCCGCTTTGCAAAACTTCCATCAGTTGGCGACGTCGCGCATCAAAAGATAGCTTTTTTGCTTCACGGTCTTCGATCCGTTTTTCGGCAGACGCGTGCTCTGCCCCAAGATGGGAGCGACGGTTTTCTATAATGGTTTGGTGAAAGCTCTCGACTTCATCTAAGCGGCGCTTCACCAAATCAGGTAAGATAACACCGGCTTCTGCATAGAGCTTGGCGAGATCTGCGCTGTCAGGTGCTTCCTCCTCTTGAAGGGCAGCATCGAGCTCGCTGATCAATCTGCGATCAACGAAGTTCTCTTCACCCAAAGCATTGATCGCTCGCGTGATCTCGCTGGCTTCGATTTCGAGCGCGGAATATTCCGGAATGACCTCAAAACTGTTCAGCTGCTCACGGACCTGTTCAACCCGACGCGATACGACGGCTAGTTTTGTTCTTAAATCTGCTGCGCGGCCAAAATGAGGGCCGAGTTCGCCTGAGCGCGCCGCCTTACCTAAGCTTTTTACAACTTTTTCCTTTTCTCGAAGACCTTGGAAGCCTCGCGAGATGGTCCAGTCCATACCCAAGAGATAAGAGATTGCAACCTGTTGGTCCCAAACTGCCTGCATACTGGCTTGCTGTGTCGGGGCTTGAAACGCACCGCTGGATTGCCTGCGCGCGAAGTAGGAAAATAGGGACCTAAATGTTGGCTGAAACTTAATATCGGTGTCCGGCGGGGCTTCCAAGCCGAACCACTTGGCACCGAGTGTATGGGTCCAGTTCGAATTGGAGATGAGGAAGACGCCTTTGTCTTCATCGAACTTCGGTGGGATGGGCCAGTCTTCTACAGGACCGTTTAGGTAGACCTTGCTGGGAGCGGCACCTGAACGCTCGACGGTGATCGAATCACCACCGACATCCATTTGGATGTCAAATGTGGAATTTATCAGTTTATCTGAGCGAAAGATGCTGTCCGGGCCTGCCTTCCCGCCAGTCAAGAAATGCACAGTATCGACAAAGCTCGTCTTGCCAGCCCCATTTCGGGATTGACGATCCGTAGCTCCTTCACTTTTGTCAGCCAGCAGAACGTTAAGCCCTGGGCCAAAGTCCAAGGTCTTAAAGCTCTCGAGATCACTGCCAATGTGCCGGATCATTGCTCTGCTTTCACCAATGTGCCGTGCTTGGATTGAACGGCACCCGTCATGTAGAGCAGATCAAGCGCCAAAATGAACCAATTATAATCAATGGGCGCATCGGGAGACGCGACGGAACGGCGATCTCTGACTTCATTCCATAGACGAGAGACAGTTATTGGTTCACGCAGTAGTTCAAGTAGCTCTGCACCTACACCGATCAAGGCGCGTTCTGCACGCACATGCTTAGTTGGCAGGATCATTCGCTCACGACCTCCGGCTCGGGGTCTTCAAAAATATCGCAACTTTCAAAGAAATAGGTCATCACCGCCATCGCGGCGACTTGCCGCTTCGGCTCTCCTTTAACGCCTGCGAATTCCTGAAGGTAGCTGAAAATTTGGTCTGGCTCTAAGCCAATGTCTTTTAGCTGACCGTACTTTTCGCGGAAGGCTTCTGCGATCTTTTCACCAAGCTCGACAGGGCCTGTTTTGCGAAAGTACATCTCTACCAGTCGTGTTTTCGGACGACCAAGTYGCAAGAGCACTGCCGCCTCAGCAGACAACGCGTTCTTTTCAAGCTTTAGCACCGATGGCGGAGGCGGCAGTGGATCGTTTGGATCCAGTTCTCGCTTCTGAAGGACATCAATGACGGGTTGTAGGTCTTGTAGGATCAGCCCATTGACGGTGGCCATCGTCGGCACAGGACCGTACATTGCRAGCTTCGCTGCAGCGCTCATCATACAATGAAGCACCAAGAGCTCCGTCTCTGCCCAGATTTCAAAATGAATATTTGGGTACGCAATACGCATTTGATCCAAATGATCGGCGACTGCCGGTGGCTGCCCACCTGTGTGGTTATGAACAAAGACCCAAGCTTTCAAAAAYCCCGGCCATTTKWCCATCGCGCCTGCAAAATCTTCATCAATCTTGKCGATAGTTTTYTTGTCTGTTGGCGTCTCAGGRCCGTAACATTGAAATAYTGTCCCTGTACTGACCATGCGCCCGTCGCATTTCCAATCGCCTTGATTGCCGTAAGGGCGCACGATTTCGAAGTCGGCACCATGCGCATTGCTCGCAAGTTTGGCGAACCAGTCTTGAAATTCAGTCCCTTTCTTTTCCAAGAAAGCCGTCTTGAAATGTAGCGCTAAAAACGCTTCGGAGACGGAATCCATATTTAACCTCAAATGATCGGGGTGTTCTTAAGACCCCTTTGTTACAAATACGGACACTGCATAGCGTCCCATTGCCAAATTGCTACCACATATTGTCCTCTAAATACGCTTCCATGACAATATTAATCGCCGGGTTCAGCAACTCACGCTGTGTACCTGCCGTGTGGCATGCCTGATGGGGAAGGCTATGCCTTCGCCTTGACGTGACGCTATGGCGTTCGGCTTCATAGCCGTCGCGCCTAGGGCTGGAAACGGGCGCTAGTGGAATACTTATGTGCCTTGGCGACTATGCCAGCTGTGAAGCCCCATAGGTAAAACCGCCAGAGGCACACACCCCTACATAAAGCAACGATAGCCGCAAACACTCGGGCGCGCGTCAACGTGTCCGGTTTGCAGAAAAAGGGCATCGTTGCATGGCGCTATACGAACGGATCGAGCAGGCATCTGTGGGCCTAGCGGTTGCAGCAACTGCTGCCGTTGGTTCTGGCAGCATATGGTTGGTACGCCGAATTTTCACCAATCAACAGCAGATCGAGCTTTTGCAGCGCGAAATAGAAATGCGTGACGAGCGGCGTGATGAAGATCGCGATGCGATGGCCGAGGTGCGTCAAGACGTGCGCGAAATGCGGGGCGATATCCGCGAAATCCTTCACCGAAAATAGTCAATCACACCTGCCACGCAATCGCTGGGCAGGCCTGAACAGGAGATGCCGCATGAAACTCATCACTAATTGGAAACAAGTGCTGACAGGGGCGTGGTCGATGCGCCTGGTGATGATCGCGGCTGTAATCTCTGCTCTGGGGGTGTTCCTCAGCATGGTGTTACCAGGTCAGCTGGGCTGGGATCCGATTTGGTTCGCGGCTTTTGCATCGGTGATCAATGTCTTGGCGATCCCGGCTCGGGTGATCATGCAGGGCAGTCTGCAACGGCTGAGTGACTTTCGCAGCGATGAAAGCGGGGCTTTGCGACGTCGCGGTGCTGTGGCGGGGGCAAGTGCCGCTTTGGTGATTGCCTTAGCCACGCCCTTTATCGCCAAATGGGAGGGGGTCCGGCTCGAGGCCTACAAGGATGTCGTCGGTGTGGAGACGATTTGCTTTGGTGATACGCATGGGGTCCAGGCTGGGGATACCGGCCCTTCGCTGCGGTGTCTCCGACGGCAGCAATGCGCAGTCAGCACGTTTTGCACAATCTCTCGGATGCGTCGAAGCGGACATTGATCCTTCGTTTGTGGAGGGCGGACTTACGAACCGGAAATGCGCATTGGGCAGGTTCGTGTCCTTCAGTTGTTCGTTGGTGATTGCTTTCGGCTTGATTCATGTGACCGACAATGCCCGGCGCGGAACTGTGGTCAATTGGCGAGCGTTGTTTCAGTCGATGGTCTTGCATGTGTTCTGAACAACAAACGCGGCCCCAGTGTTCTCAATGGGACCGCGTATTCTTAAACGACGTTTTGCTCTTTGCCGCGTTTAGAACGCGAGGCTGTAGCCCAGGTTGAGGCCATAACTTTCATACCCCTTTGCCCCCAGACCATCCAGAAAGGTCGACACGGTAAAGGTTCCATAGCTGTCGCTCGCATAGTTCAGACCAAGGTTCACCTTGGAGCGCCACCCA
>NVUP01000020.1 GCA_002401945.1 Paracoccaceae bacterium | reverse complement strand
GATAAATCGATGATGATGCGCGATCAAAACCACGTCCAATCGAACTCATCGACTCTCCGCGCTGCCATCGATCCCAAATCTCTGACTTCTGCTTGTCTGGGAAAAATATCCGGCGACGATAGGTCATGATCTACACGCCATCTTTCCAAGAAGACTAAAGTGTTGCGTCGACCCGTTGAAACCGCCGCACATTGCCGCCATTGATACAAACCGCAGCGAATGGCAGGTATCCGCCCCTCGCGACAAAATGTGCGCGGTGCAGCATCGGTCGCTAACCGTCCATTTCGCCTAAAGATTGTACCGCATCGAGAGGCTGGTTTGGGGAAATAAAATCTCCCGATGAAACTCGCCAAGTCCTTTGGAGCCGAATAGGTGTGCCCGCCGGTGTCGCTGTGAACCGTCGGTGGAGTGGGGTCACCTTGTCCACGTTTATTGTTTCTTCTGTTCCTAGGCGCGCTTGGTAGCTGCCCAACCGGTACTTGTCTCGCTGCACCTTTCTCATGGATACGCCGCAAGATTGGTCCGTGAACTATCTGCCCTTCAATTGAGAAGGACCCAAAGATCCAGATTTCCGGTTTCGGTCTGGGTAATAACCGCTCTAAGGCTAGCGGGCTGGCTTGCTTTGAGGGCCGCTGATGTGTTCATTAGTAGGGGGATAGTAGGGGATGTACGTCAAACGCTGGCCGGTGTGGTCTGACGCTGCCCCGGATTGTGTCAGAAAATAGTCCAGTGACTGTAATGTGTTATCCGACTTTAGGAGGCATTATTCGGTAACGTCAAACACATGGACGGTAAAATTCCTAATCATAGAGGCTGACCACTTTTTTGGGGGTTCTCGCAGTTCAATGAATGGTGACAATCCAAACTACTTCATTCTACGATGCGGCGAATGTCTGGTCGCCGCATCGTAGCGATTGGAGATCTCTAGATGTCCTTTACCAGGCGCAGCGCATCATAGATTGCGGCGTGTGTATTGCGAGCAGACACTGCAWCACCAATGCGGAATAACTGAAAAGCACCATTTGGATTTCGCGTAACTGTTTGCGGTGTCCCTGCAATCAAAGCATCATAATCCACAGCGCCGCCATTTGAGCTATGCGGCTTGAGATCGAAATAAAGGTCATCCAGCGGCAATGTCCCATAATTCACGACAACCTGATCGTACTCTTTCTGGTCAGAATGGTCGCTATAATCTGTGCCGATAGTGGCCGTCAGTTGGTTGCCATTACGCTCAACTCCCAACAATCGGCGCGTCACGGTAAAGGTCACATCCTTGTCTTGCAGGGATCGCATATAGGGAACCAAGTTCATGGCCATGATGTCGGGAGAAAACGTGCGGTCAGGGGTCATGATTTCAACCGTCGATCCCGCTGCAGCCGCAATTTCTGCGGCTTGCAGGGCTGGGTGGTCTCCGCTTTCATCATAGATCAAAACGTTTCGCGCAGGCTTTACGTCGCCCGCGATCATGTCCCATGCGGTGACAACATTGGCGGCTTCTATGCCCGTTTCAAACAGCTCAGTGTTCGGGATACCGCCCGTCGCAACGATCACAACATCAGGGTTTAAAGCGGTCACAGTCTCAACCTCTGCCCATGTGTTAAAGTGGAACACCACATCGCGGGCYGCACATTGGGACATGCGCCATTTGATGATTGAAATCATCTCGCGCCTGCGCGGGCTTTGTGCTGCGAGGCGGACCTGCCCTCCAGGGTCTGGTTGCGCTTCGAACACAACCACATTATGGCCACGCTCGGCAGCAACACGCGCCGCCTCAAGCCCCGCAGGACCTGCGCCAATGACCACAATCTTGCGCTTTTTTGCAGCGGGGAAAATTGTATGCGGCATCGTTAGTTCGCGACCTGTCGCTGCATTGTGAATACACAGCGCGTCACCCGCCTGATAGATGCGATCAAGGCAGTAGGTSGCGCCAACACAAGGACGGATATCGTCTTCGCGGCCTTCCATGATTTTTTGAACCACATGTGGGTCAGCCATATGCGCGCGGGTCATACCCACCATATCCAACAACCCTGCAGCAATCGCATGACGTGCGGTCGCAACATCAGGTATTTTGGCTGCGTGGAATGTCGGCATCCCGGTCAACTTTTTGACCTGCCCGGCAAAGTCCAAATGGGGTGCACTGGCCATGCCCTGGATTGGAATAAGGTCGGTCATCGCCGGGTCAGTATGAATGCGCCCCCGCACAACATTAAGGAAATCGAGCTGACCAGTCGCGGCCAGTTTCTTGGATATTTCCAAGCCGTCTTTCGCAGTGATCCCACCTTTTTGCGCCTCATCTGCCGTGTAGCGGAACCCAACAATAAATTCATCGCCCACGCGCTTGCGGATTGCGCCCAGCACATCCAGCGGAAACCGCATTCGGTTTTCCAGCGTGTCAGCACCGTATGGCCCCACCAGATCATTTGACAAAGGCGACCAGAATTGATCGAGCAAGTGACCGTAGACCTGCAACTCAATCCCATCCATGCCACCTGCTTTCATCCGTTCGGCAGCATCGGCAAAATCGCTGATAATCCGGTCAATGTCCCAGTCTTCGATCAATTTGGGAAAAGCTCGATGCGCAGGTTCGCGGTGCTTGGACGAAGACACAGCAGGCAGCCAGTCGCCTTTGTTCCACGTGGTCCGCCGACCCAAGTGGGTCAGCTGGATCATCACGGCGCAACCGTGTTCGTGGCAGCCATCAGTCAGATTCTGGATCCACGGCACCACTTCGTCTTTGTAGGCAAGGATATTGTTGAAAACCGGCGGGCTRTCYCTGSWGACCGMYGCYGATCCAGCAGTCATCGTCAGTGCCACACCAGCCTTTGCCCGCTCTTCGTGATAAGCGCGGTAGCGATCTTTTGGCATGCCGTCTTCGGGGTAGGCAGGTTCATGGCTGGTCGTCATGATCCGGTTTTTCAATGTCAGATGTTTCAATTGATAAGGCTGAAGCAGCGGGTCTTTTGTCATCTGGATCATCTCGCAATCAGAGTTTCAGGTGTGCCGTTTCCAGTGCGAAGCGACCTTGACACATATGTCATGTAGAAACTTGCCGCAGAGTTGACACTTATGTCAAGTTTTCTATGGTGGGGATCATGGACACCTCTTCTCGCCGCCAACGCGGATCAAAAGACATCTGGCTCAATGCCGCCTACGAGCTGTTGATTTCTGAAGGTATCGACGCGGTAAAGGTGATGCCTCTGGCAAAACGCCTTAACCTGACGCGCACCGGATTCTATTGGTTCTTTGAGGATATTACCGAACTGCACAGCGCCATGGTGCGCCGCTGGGAAAGCCAGAACACCGGAAATCTTGTAGACCGATGTAAGGCGGATGCGTCCAACATTTGCGAAGCGCTTTTCAACGTCATGGACTGCTGGCTTGATCCTGCCCTCTTTGATGCGCAGCTTGATCTGGCTATTCGCAATTGGGCCCGTGTGGATGATAATCTTCAACTCAGGCTGAGCGACGCGGATAGCCAGCGCATAGAGGCTGTGGCAGACATGTTTACGCGCCACGCCTTTTCCAAAGAACAGGCTGATGTGCGCAGTCTGACGGTCATCTACACCCAAATCGGGTACATTTCGATGCAGGTCACGGAAAACGGGTTGGACAGGCTGGCGAGGGTTCAGCACTACGTCGAGCTTTTTGCCAGTGTCCGTCCAACGGCGGCTGACGTCGAGAAATTTCTGAACCGCCATCAGTGCAGTGGTAAACCGCTGCTTGCGTAAAACGATGCGTCCCATCGGTCGTGCTAGAATTGTGGTATCGTCGGTTTCCTAAAAACTCCATTTAATGTTCATACAGAAACTGTTGCTTTGTCCCGCACAGCGGCCAACCCATCATCCAAAGGCAACAAGGCAGCGACTGACTGCAATCGGAAAACTGCATCCCAATGACGGTTGGTGTCGCGAATGACCGCAACGGGCCGAGACTGGGTGGAAACGCATGGCGCCAGGTTTTTATTCTAACCTGAGCTTGCTATCATCCAATACGTCTTCTTGATCCTAACGTCGGATGCGGCGCAGTTTTTCTGACGTGCAGCACGGCTAACTCGTAAACATAAATCCCCACCAATACTGCTGGATAATACTGCATGTATCTGTGTCCGACAACACTGGCTCTGACGACAGATGATGAGGTGCGGTTGCAGCCAGTGCGGGAACGTCAAAACAACAAAAAAGAAATAAAACGAGGAGCAGATGGTTCCGGCTAAGCCCAGACAATTGGGCAGAAACCGAATATCCTCAAAACAAAATTTAACAATTTGGCGCGCGCTATTTGGTTGCAACCACATCCATAAACTACTTCAGCAAGTGTTATGTTAGTATTCGGGTATACCAGACCTTGTTATGGCGCAGCCCAAGTGCAGGAGCGGCGTTTGATGCATTGACGCGGCCGGTATGGCGGAACAGTCTGCCGCTATGAGCACCTCCTTGATCGTCACCCGACTGCCGCGCCCCTTTGATAGTGATCTGGGCGCTGATGCCCGCGCCTTGATTCCGGCCTTGGAGGGCCATTTTGCAGCGCTGGTCTGTGGTGCTGCGGGGTCCAGCCCCTATTTAAAAGAACTGATCGGGCGCGAAGCGGGGTGGCTGGAAGAGGCGCTGGACGATCCCGAGGCGGCGGCGGCGCAGGTGTTCGAGGATTGCCGGGCGCTGCCGTTGGATCAGATCAAGCCGGGATTGCGGCAGGCCAAACGGCGGGTGGCGCTGCTGACGGCGCTGGCGGATCTGAGCGGCGGCTGGAGCCTGGAGCAGGTCACCGGGGTGCTGACTGATTTTGGCGCATTGGCGGCGGATGTGGCGATCAAGGCGGAGATTGCCACTCTGATCCGACGCAAAAAACTGCCGGGAATGGGGCAGGATGACATCGCCACAGCAGCTGGGTTGAGCATCCTTGCCATGGGCAAGATGGGCGCACATGAGCTGAACTATAGCTCGGACATCGACATGATCTGCCTGTTTGATGAGAGCCGCTATGATCCGGAAGATTTTCATGAGGCCCGTCAGGGCCTGGTACGGGCCACCCGGAATATGTGCGCGACCCTGAGCGACCGTACTGCAGATGGGTATGTCTTTCGAACCGATCTTAGGCTGCGCCCGGACCCGGCGGTGACCCCGGTCTGCCTGGCGATGGAGGCGGCCGAGCGGTATTATGAAAGCCTGGGCCGCACCTGGGAGCGCGCGGCTTATATCAAGGCGCGGGCCTGCGCCGGGGATATCGCTGCGGGTGAGCGGTTTCTAAAGACATTGACGCCTTTTGTCTGGCGCCGCCATTTGGATTTTGCSGCSATTCAGGAYRCCCATGACATGCGKCTYARAATYCGSGARARCAARGGCRYYGGKRSCGCSATCGAAGTCCCCGGTCATGATATGAAACTGGGCCGGGGCGGTATCCGCGAGATTGAGTTTTTCACGCAGACCCGACAATTGATTGCGGGTGGGCGAGACGAAAGCCTGCGTCTGCGCGGCACCGTCGAGGGGCTGGCCGCCTTGGCAGCGCGGGACTGGGTGCCCGAGGAGGTGGCAGCAAAGCTGACTGATCACTACCGGGCCCACCGAGAAGTCGAGCATCGCATCCAGATGGTGAATGATGCGCAGACCCACAGGGTGCCCAAATCCGAGGAAGGCCTGGCCCGGGTGGCCTGCCTGATGGATCGCGACCCTGCAGAGTTGATCGGTGAGATCAAAGCACGGCTGTCTGAAGTGCACGAGTTGACCGAAGATTTTTTTGCGCCGGAAAATGGCACCAGCGTCGCATCGCTGCCACCGCAAGAATTGGACGGAGATGTCATTGCCCGCTGGCCAAGTTACCCAGCATTGCGATCTCGCCGCGGTGCGCGGATTTTTGAACGGCTCAAACCCGATCTCTTGGCGAGACTGAGCAAAACCGCAAAACCGTCTGAGGCTTTGATGGCACTGGATGGGTTTTTGGCTGGGCTGCCGGCCGGGGTGCAATTGTTCTCCTTGCTTGAGGCCAATCCACATCTGATCGACTTACTGGTCGATATCGCAGGTACCTCGCCTGCGCTGGCCAGCCACCTGTCGCGCAATTCAGCAGTGTTTGACGCGGTGATTGGCGGGACGTTCTTTGAGGATTGGCCGGGCACTGGGGCGTTGCAGAGGGAATTGGCGGCAAAACTGGAACAGGAAGGCGACTATGAGGCGCAGCTGGATGGTGCCCGCCGCTGGTGTAAAGAATGGCATTTCCGGATTGGAGTGCATCATCTGCGTGGCTTGATCAATGCCCCCGAGGCGGGCGGGCAATACGCCGAATTGGCCGAGGCGGTGATCGCAGCGCTTTGCCCCATTGTGGTGACGCAGTTTGCCATCAAACACGGGTCGCCACCTGGTCGCGGCGCTGCGGTGCTGGCGATGGGGTCGCTGGGGGCCGGGCGGATCAATGCAAAATCTGACCTCGACGTGATTGTGATTTATGATCCACTGGACGTGGAGATGTCCGAGGGCAAGCGTCCATTGGCGACGCGGGCTTATTACGCACGGCTGACTCAGGCGCTGATCACTGCGCTGACGGCGCCCATGGCTCAGGGCCGCCTATACGAGGTCGACATGCGGTTGCGGCCCTCGGGGTCCAAGGGGCCGGTGGCAACCAGTTGGTCCAGTTTCACCCATTATCAACGCAACGAGGCCTGGGTTTGGGAACATCTGGCGCTGACCCGGGCTCGGGTGGTGGCGGGATCGGCTGACTTGGCCAGGGACATCGAAAGCTTCCGCCACGACGTTCTGTTGTCTGCCCGCGACCGGCTCAAGGTGTTCAGGGAGGTGGCCGATATGCGTGCCCGACTGGCTGCGGCCAAGACACCTGCCGGGGTCTGGGATGCCAAAACGGGCGGCGGTCGCATGATGGACATTGAACTGATCTCGCAGGTTGGTGCATTGCTGTCAGGCGATACCGCGCGCAATGTCAGCTCTGGTTTGCAGGCAACCGTCGCAACTGGCTGGCTGAAGGTCGCGGAGGCGACACAGTTGCAAGATAGCTATGATCTATTCTGGTCGGTGCAGACTGCGGCGCGGCTGTTGTCCAGCACCGGCATTAACGCTGCCAATCTGGGCGAGGGCGGTGCGCAATTCCTGTGCCGCAGTACTGGGTTTGACAGCCTGAAGGCGCTGCAGGAAGACTTGGAAATGCGATATGCAGCCTGCAATGATCTGATCGCGCAGGCCTTGACACGGGAAGACGCGAATAGTGGGCAGGACTGAATTGGACCAGAAGGCTTTGATGTTTGAGGCCTAYCGGATTGAAGGTATCACCCCGTCGCAGTGTCGCAGCATCTTTTTTGACTGGGCACTGAGCCTGCCGGAGGGGCAGGACAATGTCGCGGCGATTGAAACGATCCTGGATCTGTACGGCACTGCCAATCCCGATCACCCGATGAGCGTGGTGTTGCGGCAAGGCTTGCAACGTCCAGACAAACCCAAGCGGCGGGGGGGCTGGCGCAGTCGTGAGCGCCCCGAGTAACACCTTATGCGCGCGCTGCCTCTAAACAGTGACTGGTAAGAAAGATGAATATTTGATCACTAATCCCCTTGTTTTTATGGTGGTGTGTCGATTGAGGCGTCAACCTTCGTTAATATTCCGTGAAATTGAGCTAAATTTGTCTCAAAGCTGCCCTGATTGGCTGCGACTCTATCGGTGACCACTCAGACCGGGCCTCTCCGGTCGTCGCAAGGAGTAACCCGATGACTGTCTTTCGCACCCTGATGCTGCTTACTCTTGGGCTGACTGTTTCTGCCTGTGCCGCAGTGGATGTTCCGTCCCGCAACGCGCCTTTTGAGCCCTTGCCCAGCACCCAGCTGCAAACACCCCCAGGATACGAATTGCGGCAACCGATTGAGCCTTTATTGGTGCCGACAGATGTGACCCCGGTTGTCRCTATCGACGCCCTTGGCAGCGGCGCGCTGGTTCGGGTAACTTCGGTGCTGGTCCGGGTGCCACGTGAATTGAAAGTCTCCGAGGCCAACCGTTATTTGCCACGCGGTGACATCGTTTGGCGTGAAGATCCACTCGGCGACCGCTATGCGCAGGTGCAGACCATCGTGCAAGCGGCGATGGAACGTGGCGTTTCTGGCCTGGATGGCCCGATCCCAGTGGTGCTGGACGTGCGAATCACCCGATTTCACGCGCTCACTGAAAAGGCCCGCTATACCACCGGCGGCGTCCACGCGATCAGTTTTGAGATGGCGGTGAAACACCCAGAAACGGGTGCCTTGCTCATGCCTGTGCGCAAAGTACGCGCCGATTTTAGGGCATTGGGTGGCCAACAAGCCCTGGAGGCAATGGCCCGCGGCGAGACGCAAAAAGTGCGGATCACCAATCATCTGGCCGCCGTGATCCAGCGAGAGCTATCCAAGCCAGAAGGCTAATAAACGTCAATCTGGATTTTGTTCAGATGCTCAACAACATGGAAACGCCGGTGTGAGGGGCCTTTCCCTGATCCGGAGATGCGGTTAAGAGGGGGCCATGACAGCCTCCTCTTCTGCGTCCCAGCGCGCCCGTGTCCGTATGAAACCCAAATCCAATGCCCGCGCCATCCGGCACGGGTTTCCTTGGGTCTTTGCCAATGAGCTGGTCACCGACCGGCGCACCCGTAAACTGATCCCTGGCACCCTGGCGGTGCTCGAGGACGAGGCGCAGACGCCGCTGGGTCTGGTCACGGTCAATCCCGACAGCAAGATCATTGCCCGGATGCTGGATCGCGACCCAGAGGCCGAGGTGAATCTGGCCTGGTTTGAAACCCGCCTGACCCGTGCGCTGCAACTGCGCGAACAGCTGTTTGATGCGCCGTTCTATCGCCTGATCCATGCCGAGTCGGATGGCTTGCCCGGCGTGGTGATCGACCGGTTTGGCGAGATATGCGTGTTGCAACCCAATGCCGCCTGGGCCGAAACATACCTGGAGCTGCTGACACAGGCTCTGGTCAATGTCACCGGCGTGACCGTGGTGCTGAAAAACGCCGCAGGCCGCACGCGCAGCCTGGAAGGGCTGGATGACATAAACATGGTGCTGCATGGCACCGCACCAGAGGCCCCAGTGGTGGTGCAGATGAACGGCGCCAGTTATATGGCCGACCTCACCGGCGGTCAGAAAACCGGATTGTATTACGACCAGCGATCCAACCAAGCGTTTGCCGCCCAGCTGGCGTCCCCCGGCGCACGAGTGCTGGATGTATTCTCACATGTTGGTGGTTTTGGTTTGGCGATGTTGGCTGCGGGCGCGGGGTCGGCACTCTGTGTCGATGGCTCGGTTCCGGCACTGGCGCTGGCTGAACAGGGGGCGGCCGCAAGCGGCTTTGGCGATCAGCTCAGCACCCGACGAGGCGATGCCTTTGACACATTGGCAGCCTTGGCAGACGAGGGTGAGATGTTCGACGTGGTGATCTGCGATCCACCTGCCTTTGCGCCCTCAAAGCAGGCATTGGAGGCCGGATTGCGCGCCTATGAACGGATTGCCAAACTTGCGGCACCTCTGGTTAAACCCGGCGGTTACCTTGGCCTGTGTTCCTGTTCACATGCCGCTGATCTCAGCAAGTTCCGTGGAGCGTCGGCGCGTGGTATTGGCCGTGCCGACCGCTCAGCCCAGCTGATCCATACCGGTTATGCCGGGCCGGATCATCCGCAACTGCCGCAGTTGGCCGAAAGCGGTTACCTGAAGGCGGTTTTCTTCCGGCTCGACTAGGGCGCAGACATGAAACTGTTGCTGGATACATGTGTGCTCTACCCCACGGTGATGCGCGAAATGTTACTGGGCGCCGCCCGCCTGGGGCATTTCGTGCCGCTGTGGTCGGGTCGTATTCTGGGCGAATGGGAGCGCGCAGCGGTAAAGTTGGGGCCTGTTGGTGCGGCCCAAGCCAAGGCTGAAATTGTCTTGATCCGTAACACTTGGCCGCAAGCTGAATTGGCGCCGGCTCCGGGACTTGAAACGCGCCTTTGGCTACCGGACGCGGGGGATATTCACGTGTTGGCCTCCGCCATYTCCGGCTCGGCGGATGCTATTGTGACGATGAATAACAAAGATTTCCCGCGCAATATCTTGGCAGAAGAGGGGCTTGTGAGGTTTGGGCCAGATGAGTTGCTGCACGGGTTTTGGCTGCAAGACAATGCTGGACTGCAACAGTTGGGCCAGCAGCTATTGGCTGAGGCAAGCCGCCTGTCCGGCAAGGAATGGCAGATCCGCCCGCTGCTGAAAAAGGCTCGGCTACCACGGTTGGCCAAGGCGCTCGCAGGCTAAGATCCTCACCCTCGGATCCTTTCCGAGAGGGTTCCCCTTCATCTGGCGAATAGGGGGCCGCGCCCCCACTTAAGGGCGATATGAGATAACCTAAGTCCGTGCCCACTTTCCTTGCAACTGCTCCAAGGCGGCAATCCGTTCTTCCGTCTTGGGATGGCTCATCAGCCAGGCGGGTGCCATGCCGGCACGGGCTTGGGTCAGGGCCTCCAGTTTCAGGAATAGGCTTTTTTGCGGTTCAATTCCGATGCCGGCCTTGGTCAAAAGGGCCGCGGCATATTCATCGGCTTCATACTCATCCCCGCGCGACAGCCGTGCCGCCAGCAAGGTGGTCAACATATTGGCGATCCAGACACCAACAAAGGGAATGTAGCGTCCCAGGATCATCATCAGTGCGGTGCGCAGGGCATTTTGACCGGAAAAGTCGATCATGCGCCGCTTTGCATGCCCCAGTGCCACGTGACCCAATTCATGGGCAATCACCGAGGCCAATTCGTCAGCACTGACTTCGCCATTCTGGTACTTACGGTAAAACCCACGTGTGATGAATATTCGCCCGTCCGGCGCGGCCAGGCCGTTCACCGGATCGATTTCGTAAATGAACACCGGGATGCGACGGATTTCCAGTGCGGCCGCCATCCGATCCGTCAGTGCCTTTAGCTTTGGATCTGCAAGTTCGGTAGATTTTGCGTCCAAATCCTTATGGGTACGCCAGATCGAGATCCGGTACATTACGATGCCATAGGCAATGGCAAGCAGAATGGGAGTGAGTCTTAGCATGGGTTAGATATGGGCCTGAATGCAGATGTGGACAAGTGCTGCGGGTMAACACTCCCTATCCGGCCCGGTGAAAGCCAATTTTCTTCGAAGAAAACTGTTCGGAATTTTTGAAAATTCCGGGTCGCGATGATCAGCGGATCAATTCCTTCATACCCTTTTCCAGCCCGGACAGGGTCATAGGTACCATTTGATCGGCAAAGATCTCGCGCACCATGCCAATCGAATGGGTGTAGTCCCAGTATTTTTCCGGCACCGGGTTGATCCAGAGAGTGGAGGGCCACTGCTCGCGGGCGCGCTGCAGCCAGACCTGGCCGGCCTCTTTGTTCCAATGCTCATTGGCGCCGCCGGGGTAGGCAATCTCGTAAGGGCTCATCGAGGCATCACCGACAAAGATGCATTTGTAATCCGACCCGTAAGTGCGCAGCACCTCGTGGGTGGGAATTTGCGCATCCCAGCGCCGTGCATTGTCGCGCCACACACCCTCATACAGGCAATTGTGGAAGTAAAAATATTCCAGATGCTTGAATTCGGTGCGCGCAGCCGAGAACAACTCTTCCACCACTTTGATATGCGGGTCCATCGACCCGCCAACATCCAGAAACAGCAGCACCTTAACCGCGTTGTGGCGCTCGGGGCGAGTTTTGACATCCAGATAGCCATGTTCAGCGGTCGAGCGGATGGTGTTGTCGAGATCCAGCTCCTCATGGGCACCCTGGCGGACCCAGCGCCGCAGCCGTTTCAGGGCCACCTTGATGTTGCGGGTGCCAAGTTCGACATCGCCGTCAAGGTTCTTGAACTCGCGTTTGTCCCAGACCTTGACCGCGCGTTGGTGACGGCTCTGCTTCTGGCCGATGCGCACACCCTCGGGGTTATAGCCATAAGCCCCAAAGGGGCTGGTGCCAGCTGTACCGACCCACTTGTTGCCGCCCTGATGACGGCCTTCCTGTTCCTTCAGGCGCTCTTTTAGCGTTTCCATCAGCTTGTCAAAGCCACCCAGTGCTTCGATCTCGGCGCGCTCTTCTTCGCTCAGGTGTTTCTCCGCCATCTTGCGGAGCCACTCCTCGGGGATATTGACAGCATCCATCACCGCCTGCGCCGGGATCGCCTCCAAGCCTTCAAAGGTGGCGGCAAAGGCGCGGTCGAATTTGTCGATATTGCGCTCATCCTTCACCATCGAGGCGCGGGCAAGGTAATAAAAGGCCTCGACATCATAAGTGGCCAGACCGGCCTTGATGGCTTCGAGAAAGGTGAGATATTCGCGCAGGGACACCGGAACGGCGGCATTGCGTAGGTTCTCAAAGAAAGGCTGGAACATTAGATTAGACCACCAGACGATGCACCACGATGGTGATCAACATGCCGGCCAGCCCCAACAGGATGCCATAAACAGCGGCATATTGTAGAATGTCGCCGAGGCGCCCGCCCCGCTTTTGGGCTGTGTAGGCGCCCAGCAGAGCTCCAATTACCAAACCGCCAATTACGATCATTTTTTGTCCGCTCGTCTAAGTATTGGGGCGCAGTGCCGCGATTTCTCTCATCTTGGTCCGCACCGCCCAGTCAGAGCCAAAGCCGTATCGTGCCCATCCCAGACTGTCCAGTCTGACGGCACGTGCCGCGTCAAAATCACCCGTCAGAGCCAGGGCCTCAGCCTGTAACAGCATTAGCCTTGATAGCAGCGTGGCATTTTCGAACTGAGTGGCGGTGAGGATGCTGGGCTGCACCAAGGTCAATGCGGCAGGACCATTGCCAAGTGTTAATTCATAGGCGGCCATTTGGGCCGCGATCACAGCGCGGTGCAATTGGGTGATGGGCGACTGTCCAAGGTATTGCATCCCGGTTTGAAAGTGCCGTTGCGCCAAACCCGGGTCGGCGTCCTGGATCAACCGGCCCAGAGTATAGTGGTTAAAGGCTCGCCGATGATCCTGCCAGCCCAGGCGCTGCGCAGTGGCGGCGGCTTGATTGGCGGCGCGTTTGCGGGCGTCACCGTCAGCGCCAGGGCCAAGTGCGGTTTCTACCGCTTTGATCCAGTCGCGTGGGGAGTCCTGCAACGGGGCTGCGGGTAGGGCATCCCCACTAGGGTTGAGGCGAGACAGAATGGCGGGCAGGCGTGCGGCGASATCGTCGCGGCTCATGCCAGTGGCCAGCTCGGGGGCATAAGTGGCGCGCAGGATCAGCATGTCGAACCCGGTGAGCACGGTATGCACATTGTCGTCGTTGAACACTGAATCCGGCAGCCGATACAGGTCGTTGAGCGGCCCGACTGCCTGTGCCAGTTCTTCGTGCAGGCAATCGCGCACCTCTTGCGGGCTGACGTCGTTGGGAATGAATATGGCCAGCTTGTCGCGCTGGCGCAGCTGCGACCAGTTGGTACTGGTCAGACGTCTATTGCGCCGGTATTCAATCAACGAACTGACGTTTGGCACCACAAAACAGGCGGCTTTGGGCAGGGCCTGATGGATTTTGTCGCGGCTGACGGATTCGATGGTAATATGAGCGTCGCCGCTGTTGACGCGGCGGATCTGGAGGCCCGCTTCATTTTGCAGTCTGGCCAGCAGCCTTGATAGATCCGCGTTCAGAGTCCTGGCGGGCTGGCCAGTCACCCGCAGGGTGATGGGTCCCTCGAACCGGGTGAACTCCGGCAGGGTGCTGCCACCTTCCAGCTTGAAGTGCAGGTCGAGGAAATCGCGGGCCATATCATGGTTTGAACGCTGCGGAGGAACTGGGTGCGAGCTGGTAAAACGTTTCAGCGGAGGCAAGGCGCTGTCAGTAATATGTGCCCGCGTTGGCGGCTGTTCCAGCGGAACCCTGTCACAACCAGCCATGGCTAGGATCAATACAAAGACGGCGCGTTTGATCATTTCCGCTGATACCGAATGAACGGTGTTTGCTTGCCGATCCGGTCATACAGTTTGCGCGCGGTGTGATTGAACTCTTGCGTCAACCAATAGACCGCGCCGTTGCCCCGCGCATCAGCAGCGCCATAGACGGCCTCGATCAGAGCGCGGCCAACACCAGTGCCGCGCGTTTCTGGACGGGCATAGAGATCCTGCAAGTAGCAGGTGTTTTCCAGCGTCCAGGCGTGGCGATGAAACAGATAATGGGTCAGGCCAACCACTTGGCCGTCCTGCTCAGCAATGAAGCAGGAAAAATCCTGCGGGTCGTCACCAATCAACCGGGCAAAGGTGCTGTCGTAGACCTCATCCGGCACCGTTGTTTCGTAGAAAGCCAGATAATCGCGCCACATCTCGGCCCAGTTGCAGCGGTCGTCGGCGCGCAATGCGCGGATCGTCACAGAGCCTGTCATGGTAAAATCTTTCACGGGGTAAAAAATTGGATGTGCGCGCGGCTGTCAGTCATGGTGCCACTGCCCCTTCGTCAAGGCAAGCCGCGCCGGGTCAGCGTTTGCCGCGTGCCATAAAGGCCAGCCGCTCAAACAGATGCACATCCTGCTCGTTTTTCAACAGCGCACCGTGCAGCTTGGGCAGCGCGTCAGCGCCATTGCGGGCCAGATCTTCTGGGCTCAAATCCTCGGCCAGCAACAGTTTAAGCCAATCCAGTACTTCGGATGTCGACGGTTTCTTTTTCAACCCGGCGGTATCGCGGATCTCATAAAATTGGGTCAGGGCGGTGGTCAGAAGGGCCTGCTTGATGCCTGGATGATGCACTTCGACGATCTGTTTCATCGTTTCGGCATCGGGAAAGCGGATGTAGTGGAAAAAGCAGCGMCGCAGRAAKGCGTCRGGCAGYTCTTTTTCGTTGTTYGAGGTGATGATCATGATCGGGCGRTGYTTGGCSCGRATRGTCTCGCCGGTYTCATAGACGWARAACTCCATYTTATCGAGTTCYTGCAGCAAATCRTTSGGRAACTCGATGTCGGCCTTGTCGATCTCRTCRATCAGCAGMACCACCYKTTCRTCGGCRTCAAAGGCCTCCCASAGTTTGCCCGGTTTGATGTARTTGCGYACATCATGCACCCGCTCRTCRCCAAGCTGGCTRTCGCGMAGYCGCGAYACMGCATCATAYTCGTACARKCCCTGCTGGGCGCGGGTGGTGGACTTRATRTTCCACTCGATCATCCGCAACCCTARGGCGKYKGCMACTTGCCGYGCCAGTTCGGTYTTGCCGGTGCCRGGTTCCCCTTTGACCAGCAGTGGTCGCTCAAGTGTGACCGCCGCATTGACGGCGATTTTCAGGTCGTCGGTTGCAACATAGTCTTTAGTGCCCTGAAAACGCATATTTTTCCTACCTTAAATGCAGCCACGTGCTTGACGTGTTGCTGTTACGCTGCTTTTAACCCACTGCGGTTACTATTGTGTAGTGACAATCTCGGGTGGAGCAGATAAATGCTGCGGCAGAGGGGGCGGCCAAATGTTTGGGAATACACTATGACCAACATTACTGGCCTGACCGAAGGAGCCGAAATGAAGCAAGAATTGTTTCTGCCGGATGACTATCGACCGGCCGAAGATGAACCTTTCATGAATGGAAGGCAATTGGAGTTTTTTCGACGCAAGTTGTTGGACTGGAAGCAGGATCTTCTGGCAGACAGCCGCGACACGATTGAGGCGCTGCAGGATAATACCCGCAATATCCCGGATGTCGCCGACCGTGCAAGTGAAGAAACCGACCGCGCGCTTGAGTTGCGAACCCGCGACAGGCAGCGCAAACTGGTGACCAAGATCGACTCTGCAATCCGCCGTATTGACGAAGGTGAATATGGATACTGCAGTGTCACGGGGGATCCGATTTCTTTGAAGCGTCTGAATGCCCGGCCAATCGCCACCATGAGCCTGGAAGCGCAAGAGCGTCACGAGCGCCGTGAAAAAGTTCATCGCGACGACTAAAGCCTGTAATGAAATTTGAAAACAAATCAACGTCGGGGCCTGTTGTCCCGGCGTTTTTTTCGTTTATGTGGAATAGGCATAGATGAAGTTGGGCGTGATGGAACTCAAAGGTCAGAAGATCACTATCATTGGTGGCGGCATCGGCGGGCTGACAGCCGCCCTGGCCCTGCGGCATCAGCAGGCCGACGTCACGGTGCTGGAACAGGCCGACGCGATTTCCGAAGTTGGCGCCGGGTTACAGATCACTCCCAACGGGGTTGCGGTGCTGGCGGCGCTGGGGCTGAAGGATGATCTGGCCTGGTGTTCGCAGCGCGCACGCGCCGTGGTGCTGCGCCACTACCGGCAGGGGCGTCAGGTGGTGCGGCTGGATCTGGATCAGTATGCGGCGGGTCAGAATTTCTACTTTGCGCATCGCTCGGATCTGATTTCCATCCTGGCAAACGCGGTGCGTCAGGCCGGGGTGCAGGTGCGGTTGCTACAAAAGGTCGATCGGGTAGAGCCGGGGCCGGGGCCGGTGGTGCATCTGTCCAATGGGGCACAATGTGGTGGTGATCTGGTGATCGGCGCCGACGGGCTGCACTCAAAAACCCGCAAAGCTTTTAACAATCCCGGCCAGCCGTCGTTCACCGGTCAGGTGGCATGGCGGGCGACGGTGCCCAATGTCCTGAACCTGCCGCCCGAGGCACAGGTGTTCATGGGGCCAAAGAAACATCTGGTTGCCTATCCGCTGCGTGATGGCAGCCATGTTAATATCGTCGCAGTGCAAGAGCGGGGCGTCTGGGCCGATGAAGGTTGGAACCACAGCGATGATCCGGCCAACCTGCGGGCCGCTTTCAAGGAGTTCGGCGGTGTCGCTGGTGGCTTGATCTCCGCTGTTGACGAGGTCCGTCTTTGGGGGCTGTTCCGTCATCCGGTGGCAAAACACTGGTACAAGGGGCATGTGGCCATTCTTGGTGATGCGGCTCATCCGACACTGCCATTTATGGCGCAGGGCGCTAATATGGCACTAGAGGACGCCTGGGTTCTTAGCGCGTCGCTCGTCGCCTCTGAAAATATTGAGGCAGGATTGAAGCGGTATCAGCAGTTACGGTATGCGCGTACCGAGCGGGTGGTTGCGGCGGCCAATGGCAATGCCTGGAAATACCATCTGCGCGCACCACTGGCCTGGCCAGCACATCAGATTCTGAAACTTGGCGGACGATTTGCGCCACAGCGGATGGTCAGTCAGTTTGATTGGATTTACCGGCACGACGTGACCGCCGACCCTATGTGAATAGGGGAAAAGGGGCTTTGGGCTCACCCAAGCGGCGTCGCATCCACCTTTGCGTGAGCCTTGCCTGACATGCGGCGGCCGCGCGCTTAACAAAAATAGCGGTATCCACCTGTGGCGGAACCTCCGCGATTTATGTTGACCTCACGGCCTTTGCCATGTCCGTGGGCCTCAAGCGAAGGCGGCTCCGAAGCAGCGAGGCTGGGGATCGGCAAGCCGCTGGCAGCGCGACGGCCCTTGGTTGGGGTCAGAGATCCAGGTCGACCCAGACCGGAACGTGGTCTGAGGGTTTTTCACCAGCGCGCACCTGTTTGTCGATTTGGCAATCCAGCAGCAGATCGGCGGCCTGTGGTGTCAGCAGAAAATGGTCGATGCGGATACCGTTATCTCGGTTCCAGGCGCCGGCTTGGTAATCCCAAAATGAATAGTGACCGGGGCCTTGGTGACGGGCGCGAAAGGCGTCGGTGAACCCCAGATTGACAATACGCTGATAGGCGGCACGGCTGGTTGGCCGGTACAGCGCGTCCTCGACCCAGGCCTCGGGGCGCTTGGCATCTTCGGCCTGTGGGATGATATTGTAATCACCGGCCATCAGCGCTGGGGCGTCCTCGGACAACAGCTCAGCCGCGCGTGCCTGCAGCCGTTGCATCCAGCGGAGTTTGTAGTCGTATTTTCCGCCGGGCACCGGCGAGCCGTCTTCAAGCAGCTCAACCGGATTGCCATTCGGCAGATAAAGTCCGCATACGCGAAGGGCCTGTTTGCCAACCACAGTGGCCTCAATCCAGCGCGCCTGTACGTCGTCCTCGTCGCCAGGCAAACCACGTGTCACGTCCTCTAGCGGCAGCTTCGACAGGATGGCAACGCCATTAAACCCCTTTTGGCCATGTGTCTCGACATTATAGCCGCGCTCTTCGAACAGCTCGCGCGGGAACATCTCATCCACCGATTTGACCTCTTGTAACAGCACCACGTCAGGCTGCGCATCGTCCAGCCAGGCAGGCAGAGCCAAGGCGCGGGCCTTGATGCCGTTGATGTTAAAACTGGCGATTTTCATCTCAGGTCTCCTGTTGAGGACAGGACTGATCTATTGCCGATGTTGACCGCGGGGGCAAGATGGCGGCAGCATGACTTGCCCATATGATTCGGTCGCAGGTTTTTTGTTTGCCGATGCAATATCGCAAAATCAACCACAGGTTGAGTAAAGAAGTTTTGCATTTTTGCGTTTATGGACGAATTGTCGGAATTTTTTGCGATTAATTATTGAGCAATTATTTCAGCTGGTTGTGGGGCGCATGGGTGAATTAAGAGAGAATCGATGTGCCAGAACCTGTGCGGTTGCGTTTTAAAGTAGGGCTATGCGTGCAATTGTCGGGTACTGCCACTCAACTAAATAGGGAGTTTCTGCTATGACCGCTCTTCGTAAAAACACCAATTTTTCCAATGCAAAATCATCGGATGTGTCCAGTCTGTTTGACGGCGACAATGCTGCACTGTTTTCGTCCGGGTCTGCCCCTGAGATGAGCGCTGACATGCTGGATGGTGACGCAACTTGGGCGTTTTCTTCAGGATCATCTCCGGTTTGCGCGACCGGCACCTTGGTTGGCGAGGGAACACAGCTATTCTCCTCTGGCTCAGCGCCGGTGCGCCTTCAATTGACCGCTGTCGGCGAGGGAACTCAGATGTTCTCGTCAGGCAGCTAAGTCGGGCCTAGACCCTTGAGCAGGGGCGGTGCCTTGTCATCACGCGGAGTGCAAAAGGACAATCAATCAGATGTCAAATGTCATTCCCCTCAAGGCGCCGGTCCCGCAGCCTAATCCAGAGCAGCAACACACTGCGCTGATTGCCAATTTCGCTCAGCATCGGCGACAGCAGGACGATGTTTTCTGGCTGAAGGAAAACGCTGAACTATTGAACATTCTTGAATGCACCGGGGCAGAGCTGTGTGAAGAACAGCTGCTGCCGTTGATTGGTTTTTACAATCAGATTGAGGATCGGATTTGCTTTTTTCAGCAATATTACCGTTTCATATTGTCGATCTGTCTCGACCTTGAGGATCTGGGCCTGGCGGGGATCAAGGGGGAGGCCATTGCCCACTGGGTGGCCCAGCAGGATTTGGCTGAGGCGGAGTTGTCAGATTTGCAACGCGMCKWRSSKCAYYRYYYRRYKYARMKRMRMGGAGTGACAGGGGTGGCTGAGAGTGCTGCACTTGCAGAGAGGCTGCACCGTTTCATCAATCGCTCTGAGACGTTTGCTTTGCCTAATAAAAAAGCGGCCTATGAGCTGACACATATCGTGTTTTACCTGTCTGAGTATGGCCGTCGCGACCCCGGGTTAGAGCAGGGGGCGCTGATCAGTTTGGAATATGCTGGATTGCTGGCCTATTTGGACCAGAATTCTGATCTGCTGGCAGAGGTGTGCATTGCGATGCTTTATGCTGGGCAGCAGCCACCTGCACAATGGATGGACTGGCTACAGCGGCAGACCACCGGGTTTGTGATTGCTGATGGTGAATTGGGACAGCGGCCAGATGCCTATCACGACTATTTTGTGTGTAATTGGCTAATGGCACTCACCCAGACCCCGCATTTTGTGCAACCGGTACTGTCGGGACCAATACAGATACGGCAAAGCGTAAACCTTACTGGGCCGCTGCGGCAAATGTCTCAGATGCTGTTTGATCTGCAAGACAACCGTAGCGCTGATTGGCCCGTGATGCGGCGGCATCTGCAAGCGGGGCTTAGCGAAGAGGCGCATGACATCTTATGCGCAGCCGAAAGCAGCAGTCGCAATTTTGAGAGTTTCTTTGCCGGATTTGCGCGTGTGGGCGCGGCGTTTGGTTAATGACCGCTGGGTACATGAACCGCCATGCCCACCGAGGCAGTTACATCGAGAATGAGGTGCCACAGCCGCAGCTGGAGGTCGCGTTGGGGTTCTCAATGGTGAACCGTGCGCCGATCAGCTCTTCGGTGAAGTCGATCACAGCGTTTTCCAGAAACGGCAGTGAGACCGCATCCACCACCACCTGTTCGCCTTGACCCGTCAGCACCAGATCGTCGTCCTTGGCACTGTCGAGTGCAATTTCATACTGAAACCCGGAACAGCCACCACCCTCAACCGCGACACGCAGGGCCTGACCGTGACCCGCAGCGCCAATCTCGGCCAGACGGGCAAAGGCTCGATCGGTTACTTTTGGTGGTAGTTGCATACCCGTTTCCTTGATGTTCAGTTGCGGTGTCGCTCATTATATAGAAAGATAGAGGCCGGGCGACAAGATTTGCAAAGGAAAAGATTACAGATGCATGCGCCTTATGCCTCAAACCCAGAAAAGACCCGTGGCCGCTTGGTCAACGAAGAAGAGAGCAGCTTTCGCTCACCCTTCCAACGCGACCGGGATCGGATCATCCACGCCAGCGCCTTTCGGCGGCTGAAACATAAGACCCAGGTCTTTGTCGAACATGAGGGTGACAACTACCGCACCCGGTTGACCCACACCATCGAGGTGGCGCAGGTGGGGCGTACCATTGCAGGGGTTTTGGGACTGAACCAGGAATTGACCGAGGCGGTGGCACTGGCCCATGATCTGGGCCACACGCCTTTTGGTCACACCGGTGAGGAGGCGCTGCATGCCCTAATGGTGCCTTATGGTGGCTTTGATCACAATGCCCAGGCCATCCGCATTGTGACCGCCCTAGAACGCCACTATGCCGAATTCGATGGGCTGAACCTGTCCTGGGAGACGTTAGAGGCGATTGCCAAGCATAATGGCCCGGTGGTGGGCGATCTGCCCTATACACTGGCCGAGTATAACACTCGCCATGATCTGGAGTTGCATACCTATGCCAGTGCCGAGGCGCAGGTGGCGGCCTTGGCTGATGACGTGGCCTATAACAATCACGATCTGCATGACGGTTTGCGCGCCGGATTGTTTAGCGATGATGATATTGCCCAGCTGCCAATCATTGGCCTGGCCTATGCCGTGGTAGACCAACTGTATCCCGGCTTGGAGGCCAACCGGCGCCGACACGAGGCGTTGCGCCGGGTATTTGGGGTGATGGTGGAAGATGTGATCGGTACAGCCCGGACGCTGTTGGCCGACAGTGGTGTGCAAAGTGTCGACGCGGTGCGGGCCTTGGATCACCCGGTGGTCCAGTTCTCGGATCGTATCTGGACCGAGCTGAAAGAAATCCGTGCCTTCCTGTTCACCCGTATGTACCGGGCGCCGACAGTGATGGTGAAACGCGCCGAAGTGGCCAAGGTGGTCGAGGCTCTATTTCCCTATTACCAGCAGAACCCGTTGCAAATGCCCGATCGTTGGCACGCCGAGATAGAGGCTGCGGGCAGTGAGACCGCGCTGGCGAGGATCGTGTCGGACTATATCGCCGGCATGACCGACCGCTTTGCCCTGCAAGAACATCAACGGCTGATCAAGGGGCTGGAAGTGACCAAGTGACGGCTGTGAGWSCYKTRKYTRSRWRWMRRWCMRSRCSWMARCYRRCSCWRYSRTKGCGANMKYMKYRWMCTYWCTTGGWSASAKRKKRKTRMWGRGAGGCTAGAATGACACGTTGGACCGTCAGCTTTCAGGACTCACCCGAGATGACCAAGATCCGGGCGGATAAGCTGCGCCGCAATGCTCATATTGCCTATGTGCGGGGGCATCCGGAATTGCAGATCGGCGGCCCCTTGTCCTTGAGCCCGCAACAGGATTTTCCGGGAGCGATCTGGACGGTTGAGGCTGAAACCCGTGCTGACGTGGAAAAGCTGGTGGTAAAGGATCCCTATTACATTCCGTCGCTGCGCAGCTATTCTATACACAGCCAGGGTAAGGCCTCTGTGGTGCAGGGCATTTTGACCTGATCTACCCGCTACATGAAAATTGACGTCGCCACCCCTAATTGTCGCCATGCTGGGCTGGCAAGGTAGGCCATAAGATATTGACCCTTGGGCTARGCGTGTTACTTCGCGTGACTGAACCTATGGGACGCCAGACATGAACCTGTTTACAGATATCCGCTCGCTTGTGATAGAAAGCCTCGACGCTATGGTGTCTGACGGCACACTTCCGGCGGATCTGGACCTGCGAAACGTGGCGGTCGAGCCGCCGCGCGATGCGGCCCATGGCGACATGGCCACCAACGCTGCCATGGTGCTGGCCAAACCTGCCAAGATGAAACCTCGCGATATTGCTGATGCGCTGGCTGTTAAACTGGCGGCTGACGACCGGATCACCTCGGCCGAAGTGGCAGGCCCTGGGTTCCTCAACCTGCGTCTGGCGCCGTCAATCTGGCAGGGCGTGCCAAAATCGGTGCTTAGTGCTGGGCTGGGTTATGGACGCTCTGACATGGGGCAGGGGCTGAAGGTCAACGTTGAATATGTCTCGGCCAATCCCACCGGACCGCTGCATGTGGGCCATACCCGTGGTGCGGTGTTTGGTGATGCGCTGGCCAGCCTGCTGGATTTTGCCGGTTATGACGTGACCCGCGAGTATTACATCAACGATGGCGGCGGTCAGGTCGACGTGCTGGCGCGCTCGGTCTACCTGCGGTATCTTGAGGCACATGGCCAAGAGGTTGCCTTTCCCGATGGCACCTATCCCGGCGACTACCTGGTTGCCACCGGCGAGGCGCTAAAGGCCAAGGTGGGAGATKCCTATGTTGACCAGCCCGAAAGTGTTTGGCTGCAAGAAGTGCGCACATTCTCCACCGATGCAATGATGGAGCTGATCCGGGCTGACCTCAAGGCTCTGGGCATTACCATGGATGTGTTCTATTCGGAAAAATCGCTCTATGGCACCGGCCGGATTGAGGCCGCCATCGCAGCTCTGGACAGCAAGGGATTGATCTATGAGGGCGTGCTGGAGCCACCAAAGGGTAAAAAGCCCGTCGATTGGGAACCGCGTCAGCAGACCCTGTTCAAATCCACCGAACATGGTGACGATGTCGACCGCCCGGTGAAAAAGTCTGACGGCGCCTGGACCTATTTTGCCCCCGATATCGCCTACCACTATGATAAGGTCGAACGTGGCTTTGACATGCTGATCGACGTCTTCGGCGCTGATCACGGTGGCTATGTCAAACGGATGAAGGCGGCGGTTTCGGCGCTGTCTGATGGCCGGGTGCCGCTGGACATCAAGCTGACCCAGCTGGTCAAACTGTTCAARGATGGYCARGAATTYAARATGTCCAAGCGGGCAGGSACCTTTGTYACCCTGCGYGATGTGGTKGAWCTGGTNGGGSMRNGAYGTGACCCGYTTTGTSATGCTRACCCGCAARAAYGAYGCGYCRYTGGAYTTTGAYTTTGCCAARGTRCTGGAGCARTCCARRGAYAACCCGGTGTTYTATGTGCAATACGCCAATGCGCGGATCTGCTCSACCCTGCGCAAGGCKGTTGAGGCTGRKATTGCCRTYGAYGAYRYAACYCTTGSYGCKGCTGACCTSWCKCTGYTGGYGGATGATGCGCARCTTGCYGTGGCCAARAARCTGGCCGARTGGCCRCGTCTGGTGGAMATTGCYGCGCGCACCCAYGARCCMCAYCGSGTGGCSTTYTACCTYTATGAYYTRGCCTCGGAATTNMMMSGGCTTNTAYCATCTKGGTAARTCCAATGATRATTTACGWTYTGTTAACWYSAGCARCCAATCGGCAACACATGCAAATTTGGCGCTGGCGCGGGCCGTTTCGATTGTTATTTCTGCCGGCTTGGGTATTCTAGGGGTGAAGCCGGCGCAGGAGATGCGGTGATACAATCGCCCGAAACGCTGGTCTGAGGCAGTTTAAGAGACCCCGAAATGCGCAATGCCGCATAAGATGGGCAGTGAGGCGGACATGGCGTTCAATGCGCAGGCCGGCAATAGCCAGGCTTATTCTCTCAATGGTGCATCCCCGTCTCGGGGAGGCGCCTATGGCAGTCAGTATCAACCGCAATTTCAGCAATATGATCCGCAGACCTATGGTCAGGCGGATCATCCGGCGATGAACCAAGACGCTCAAAATGAGCATGGCGGTTTTGGCAAGGCAGTTGCCATGCTGGGCGCGGTTGCCTCGCTGGCCTTGATCGTTGGTATTGGTGTCTGGAGCTATAAGCTGGTGGCGCGTGACGTCAGCGGGGTGCCAGTGGTGCGCTCGCTCGAAGGTCCAATGCGGGTTCAGCCGGACCATCCAGGCGGACAGGCCGCCGACAATCAAGGTCTGGCCGTCAATGCCGTGGCCGCCAATGGCACCGCTGCGGATCCCGCGGACCGGTTGATCCTGGCACCTGCGTCGTTGACCCTGGCAGATGATGACGTTCCGGTAGCCGAAGTGGTCACCGCTGCAACACCCAATACCATTCCGACGCAGGATAACTCGATCTCTAACTCTGCGGTGGAGGCCTTTCAAAATGGTGATATCAACGCAATAGTGGCTGAGCTGACCGCTGGGGTAACCCCATTGACTGGCACCGGAGGCGGTTCCTCGACCACTTTGGCCTCAGTCACCGCGCCCGTGATCGTGCAACCCGCCCCACTGTTGCTTGTTGAACCCGCTGCCGTTTCTATTCCCACCGTAACGCCTGCGATGCGCAACGCACCTGGAGTCAAGATTTCGCTGCGTCCGCTGGTTCGTCCGGCTCGGTTCTCGCCGTCGCAGGGTAGCAACGTGACAGCACAGGGCCGCACCACAGTTGAGGTTGATGCCTCAACTCTGCCCGCGGGCACCCGTCTGGCCCAGCTTGGTGCCTATGAAAGCGCTGAAGTGGCGCGCGCCGAGTGGGACCGTATTTATGGCCGGTTTGCAGATTATCTGGATGGCAAAGAACGCGTGATCCAAAAGGCCGAAAGTGGCGGTCGAACTTTCTATCGCCTGCGGGCCATGGGATTTGCCGATTTGTCAGATGCGCGCCGCTTCTGTGCCACTCTGGTTGCCGGTAAGGCGGATTGTATTCCAGTGACCACCCGCTGATGCGGTTTGGGGCCACCATCCTGGACGCCGAAGGGCTGCGGCTGACGGCAGAGGAAGTGGCTCTTTTTCGCGATACCAACCCCTTTGGCTTCATCCTGTTTGGCCGCAATGTCAAAACCCCGGACCAAATCCGCGCTCTGTGCGGCGATTTTCGCGATGCGGTGGGCCGTGACTGTCCGATTACAATTGATCAGGAGGGTGGCCGGGTTCAACGTCTGCGACCGCCTTTGGCCCGTCAGTGGCTATCGCCGCTCGCGCATGTGGAGCGGGCAACGGCCAGCGTTGTGGCTGGCAAAGTCGGGCCAAATCCTGTTGCCCGTTCCATGTACCTGCGCTATCGCCTGATCGCACACGAACTGCACGCGTTGGGAATCGACAGCAACTGTGCGCCTATGGTGGATTTGGCTGACGACGACACTCATGCCTTTCTGAAAAACCGCTGTTATGGCGGTAATGCACATAGGGTTGCTGAACTGGGGCGCGCTGTGGCGCAGGGCTTGTTGGATGGCGGCGTGCTGCCGGTGCTGAAACACCTGCCGGGGCACGGGCGCGCGACGACTGACAGCCACCTTGATCTGCCACACGTCGATGCTGATGCCGCCGTGCTGGAGCACACCGATTTTGCCGCCTTTCGCAGCTTGAACGATCTGCCTATGGGGATGACGGCGCATTTGGTCTTTGACGCCATTGACTCGGCACCAGCCACCACATCGCCAGTGATGATGCGGCTGATCCGCGACCAGATCGGCTTTGACGGGCTAATCATGACCGATGATATTTCGATGAAAGCCCTGTCGGGATCGCCTGCCGAGCTAACCCGCGCCGCTCTGGATGCGGGATGTGATGTGATTCTGCACTGCAATGGCACGTTGGCAGAGCGGGCGGAAACCGCCGTTGCGGCTGGTGAGATGACCGACGCGGCCCAAATCCGCGCAGACCGCGCCCTTGCCGCACGTTGCGCACCCGATGAACTTGACATTCAAGCCGCCGAAGATGAACTATCTGCCCTTATGGGCGGACTGGTATATGGCTGACGATCTGTTTCAGGAGACTGCACAATCGGTGGCCGAAAGGCTGGCAGCCGAGGCGTTGATTGTGGATGTGGACGGGTTTGAAGGCCCGCTCGACGTGCTGCTTAGCCTGTCACGCAGCCAAAAGGTCGACCTCCGAAAGATATCGGTACTGGAACTGGCGCGGCAATATCTGAGCTTTGTGGAACGCGCCAAAGTGCTGCGAATCGAGCTGGCAGCTGACTATCTGGTGATGGCGGCTTGGCTGGCGTTTCTGAAATCCCGACTGCTGCTGCCGCCCGAACCCGGTGAAGATGGGCCCAGCGGCGAGGACCTGGCGGCGCATTTGGCGTTCCAGCTTGAGCGGTTGCAAGCCATGCGCGATGCTGCTGCCCAATTGATGGCGCAGGATCAGCTGGGCCGYGAYTTCTTTGCCCGTGGYCAGGGTGAAGACATCACCCGCATCAAAACCGTGACCTATAGCGCCACGCTGCTGGATTTGATGCAGGGCTATGCCCGCATCCGCACCCGCGACGATTTCCGCCCCTTTGTGCTGGACCGTGAATCGGTGTTTACCATGGAGCAGGCGCTGGAGCGCATGCGCGGGCTGATTGGGTTCACTGGCAGCTGGACGGATATGCTTAGTTATTTGCCAGACGGCTGGCATAGTGACCCGGTGAAACGCCGCTCGGCCACTGCTGCGACTTTTGCAGCGGCCCTGCAGCTGGTAAAGGAAGGCAAAGTGGAGCTGCGCCAATCCGAGAACTATGCGCCGATCCAATTGCGCAGCTGTGACAGGGAGCATTGATGGAAGACCACAATACAGCGTCGGACGATACCAGCGAAAGCCTGTTCGACGCGCCGCCGATGGCCGAGCAAGAGCGCATGGTCGAGGCGGTGCTGTTTGCCAGCGCCGCGCCGGTCACGCTGCGTGATCTGGCATCAAGGATGCCGCATGGCTGCAACCCAGCCGAGGCACTGGCACATCTGCGAAATAAATACCAAGGGCGCGGCGTACAAGTTGTCAGGATCGGCGACACATGGGCCATACGCACGGCCTCAGATCTTGGATTTCTGATGCAGAAAGAGACGGTCGAGACCCGCAAATTTAGCCGGGCCGCAATCGAAACCTTGGCCATTATCGCTTATCATCAACCCGTTACCCGGGCTGAGATCGAAGAGATCCGTGGCGTGTCGGTGTCGCGCGGCACCGTAGATCAGCTGCTCGAAATGGAATGGAKYCGSTKAKGMYSGMKMMARAWKAMWYSKRRWYSCCCGGTAACCTTTGTCGTCACTCCGCAGTTTCTGGATCATTTTGGTCTGGAAAGCGCCCGTGATCTGCCGGGACTAAAAGAACTACGCGCCGCTGGTTTGTTGGAAAATCGCCCGCCACCAGGGGCCTTGGCCCTAGGGGATCTTGATGAGGAAGGCGAAGATCAGCCCGAGCTGTTCGAAGAGTGATGCAGAGCTTGGCCTGCGCCTCTAAATAGACTTAATTCGCGGTTAATATTTGGCATCAATACAGGGAATGCCGTTATGAATATGAATGTCATAATCAACATGGTCATCCGGCAGCTGGTGCGCCGCGTGGTGAATTTTGGCGTCGGTGCAGGTATCAATGCAGCATCCAAGATTGGCAAGTCAGCGCCGTCAGCAGGATCTTCCTCTGNGACACCACCCAATGTCGGAGCAGATGCCAAGCGCGTGACTAAGCAGGCGCGTCTGGCGCAGCGGGGGCCATGGAAGTAATCCGACGCAGACCTAGGGCCTCAAAGGCGGCGATCAGGCACAATAGGGCCGAGATCGCCAGACATCCAGCCAGACCAAAGCTGGCATAGACCACACTCCCCAAAACCGGCACCACAAATATGCACAGATAAGTCGCCGTGCTGAACAGCCCCATAATGGCACCGCGCTGCGATGGGTCCAGCGCCGTCAGCCGTGCCACCACCAGGTTCAGCCCCAGATGCTGAAACACCCCCCAGATCACCGCAATCATCAACAACCAGTGAAACGTGCCCGCCAGGGTAACCATGCCGGCATAGGTCAGGGCAATTACTAGAAACACCGGAGCTGTGGAACGGGCCAGCCCCAACCGGTCTAACAGCGGATCCGCCATTACCGCCAGACCAAAGCCTATGCCGTAGAACAAAGGGATCAGCCCGGCCTTGGTGGTGCTCAATCCCAACGCCACAGTGACATGGGCTCCGATAAAGAAATATGTGACGTAAAAACTGAGCATCAACAGCACAGTCGCTAACAATCCGCGTGTTATACCGGGCACTTTCAATGCGGTCAGCGGCGAGGTGGCGCGGTCGCCGGAGGATCCCAACTGTCGCAGTCTGGAACTCAGCAACCACAGCAATGCGGTGCCAACCGACAGTGCCGAATAAACTGCGCGCCAACCCATCAGATCGGTGACCCATGCCCCCAGACTGACGCCCAACACCAGCGAGACTGTCCAGCCAGTCAGCACCGCGCCCAAGGTCTGCGATTCACGGCCCTGGGGGGCAATTGATACGGCCAGGGTATAGATCGACGGCAGCGCCGCTCCGGCCGCCAACCCGCAAAGCGTTTGTGCGGCAATCAGGCCATAAATGTTGGGGGCAAGAGCGCTGGCCACCAGGCCGATGGCCAGAACAACAAGGGCGGCGCGCAGCAGGCGGCCCGCGCCAAATCGATCACCCAGCGGTGCCAGCAGCAGGGCCGCAGCCGCCACGCCCAACCCATAGGCGCTGGCCGCCTGCATCACCTGCGTCGCGCTGACCTGCAGGTCACTGCCCACCGCGGTGACCAGTGGCGACAACAACAGGGAATTGGCCCCAATCACACCGATGGCACAGAGAAGAATGAGAATCGATGCCAACATGGTCTTGCCCTTGAATTCTGTTCAGGCATAACTGGTATTAGCAGAATGTACTTCCGTGAAGTGGTTGGAGGACGAGTTGTGGAAAAAACAGATGGCATTCAGAGAAAGCCCCGCGCGGGCCGGCGACTGGATGATTTGGACCGAAGAATATTAGGTGAGCTGAGCCGGGACGCCACGCAACCCTATGCGACGATTGGTCAAGCGGTTGGCTTGTCGCCTCCGGCGGTGCATGAACGGGTCAAGCGGCTGCGGGCCTCGGGTGCGATCAAGGCCACCGTGGCGCAGTTGGACGGCCCTGCGGTGGGCAAACCGTTGTTGGCCTTTATTCACGTCGACACCGTTGGCTGGGGTAAGACCGGCGCCTTGATGGCCTTGGATGCCTGGCCCGAGGTCGAAGAGATCCACTCGGCCACCGGCGACACCTGCCTGATCCTCAAGGTGCGGGTGGCGTCACCCTTGGCGCTCGAGGGGTTGCTGTCACAGATCTATGACACTCAAGGCGTGCGAGGTACCCGCACCTATCTGACCCTGTCGACGCATCTGGAACGCGCCGTGCAGGCCGAGGTCTCAACCGATCTGGAGGCGATGACTGGCATCAAGTAACGCGGTGGATCAGCTTGGAGTTTTAAAGTGTTTTGAGAGCTTTAGCCCCTGGCCCTGATAGTTCGAGGCAATACCAGCGCCATAAAGCTGTTCGGGCACCTGCGCCATTTTCTCATAGACAAGGCGGCCCACGATCTGGCCGTGTTCCAGCACAAATGGCGCCTCGTGGCAGCGCACTTCCAGCACTCCACGTGAGCCAGCGCCGCCAGCGGCGTCATGGCCGAACCCGGGATCAAAAAAGCCGGCATAATGCACCCGGAATTCCCCCACCATGGCCAGATAGGGTGCCATTTCAGCAGCGTATTCGGGTGGGATATGCACCGCTTCGCGGCTGACCAGAATGTAGAAAGCTCCAGGGTCCAGAATGATGCGTCCGTCGGTGGTGCGGACCTCTTCCCAGTAGTCGCGTGGATCATATTCGCCAATCCGGTCCAGATCGATCAAACCGGTATGCGGCTTGGCGCGATAGCCCACCAAATCACTTCCGGGCAGTTGCAGGTCCACCGAAAACCCCAATCCATCTTGGATCAGCGCCGGGCCGTCCACCAGCGGTGAGTGTGCGTGTAGTGTGTTTAGTTCACCGTCGCTTAGCACGGCTTGGCCAGTGCGGAACCGAATTTGGTTCAGCCGCATTCCCGGCCTGACCAACACTGAAAACGAACGTGGGCAGATCTCGGCGTAGAGCGGCCCACAATAGCCGGGTTTAATACGGTCAAACTCTGCGCCGCCATCGGTGATGGTCCGGGTCAGCAGGTCCAGTCGCCCGGTCGAACTTTTGGCATTGGCCACCGCCGAAACATCGTCGGGCAGGGCCAGCTCCTCCATCAGGGGCACCACATAGACACAACCTTTTTCCAGAACCGCGCCATCACTCAGGTCGATGCGGTGCATTTCAAATTTTCGCAAACGCTCGACAACGCTTTGACCCTCACCAACCAGAAACGAGGCACGGACGCGATAGGCAACCCGGCCTAGACGCATGTCCAGGCTGGCCGGCTGGATCTGCGCTGCCTCAACCGGAGGCGATCCGATGATCTCACCGCGTTCGATCATTTTTTCAATGGCTTGGCTGGGCAGTACGCCGGTCATAGTTGATCCTATTTCTAGCCACTCTTGGGCGTGAATGTTCCGCAGATGCTGACCTATTTTGCACGCCGGTGCAATTCGCCTAATACGTGGTTTTGGGCTGTAGATACACAAAACGTCCGAGTGAATGATCACTCGGACGTTTTTGTATGGTCGGGCTAGCAGGACTCGAACCTGCGACCTTCCGTCCCCCAGACGGACGCGCTACCAGACTGCGCCATAGCCCGTTATTGAGAGCGTTTTACTGGATTTGAGGACAGGAGCAAGAGGGAAAATTGGTCTTTTACGAATTGGCTGCCAGATTGTTCTGGCTGGTGGTCAAGGCGCGAAGTTGGTCAGCACAGATGGCGGCTTCGGCCTGCGAGGATTCGGTCAGGGATGTAATCTTCGCCAGTTGTGCCAAAATACCCTCCCGTGCCACATCCAATGCGTCATCGGCGGTATCTTCAACCTCAATGACCTGCGGTCGGGCCGTGTTGGCCACCGCCGGGGGCTTTGTAGTGCCGTTGAACTCTGTCTGCTGCGCCGGAGTCTGAGTCGCAACCGGAGAGTTGTCTTCCTCGGCGGTCAGGCGTTCAACCTCTGGTTCGGATCGGGGTTGGCTTTCCCCCGCAAACAAAGAATTTTCCGAGCCCTGCTGCGACCCAAGATCCATATGCGTTCGCTCTGAAGAGGGCGGGCGCGGCTTGGTAAAGGCAACCACGGTATCTTCTATTTCGATCACTGGCATGGGATCAGACGTTTCGTCCAGCGAGGCTGACATCTCAGCGACATGGGCAACGCCCTGATCCCGGAGCAATGCCTGCACTTGTTTGATGGTTTGCCCATTTTCATGCAGCAGGTATTTGATTCCGCCCAATAACATCATGTCGGCGGGGCGATAATAACGCCTGCCGCCGGCCCGTTTGACCGGCTTGATTTGGGTGAACTTGCTTTCCCAAAAGCGCAGAACATGCGCCGGAATCCCTAACCACTCCGCAACTTCGCTAATGGTGCGAAAGGCGTCTGGTGATTTTGACATGTGTTCTGGTCCCGTTACGATCGGTTGCCGGCAGCGACGCGGTTTTTCATCAGGTGCGATGGCCGAAAGGTTAAAACCCGGCGAGGTTGAATAGGAACTTCTTCGCCCGTCTTGGGGTTGCGGCCGATGCGGGCAGATTTGTCTCGTACGCTAAAGGTGCCAAAAGACGAGATTTTTACYTGTTCMCCACGGACCAAAGCRTCAGACATATGRCCMARCATGCTTTCAACCAGCTGCGCRCTTTCGTTGCGCGASAGGCCAACTTCRCGGAAAACMGCTTCGCTTARATCCATRCGYGTYAAAGTCGTRTCACTCATAACCAAATCCCCTTGTTTTACAAATAATAGGGCGTAGAGAATTTCCCTGTCAATATCAATGATTTGCAGCCGTSRGWTTARSCKRAATGCTTACCAGCGYARAACCACGGCSCCCCAGGCCAATCCRCCGCCGATKGCCTCGGCRACRATCAGGTCRCCCTGCTTGATCTGGCCACGCTGTTTKCCSACMGAYAAYGCCAGCGGAATYGAGGCMGCCGAAGTRTTGCCRTGRTCYTGAACCGTCACCACAACCTTRTCCATGCTSAGGCCCATCTTCTTGGCAGTGCCCTGGATGATCCGGATATTGGCCTGATGTGGCACGATCCAGTCGACGTCCGCAGCGGTCAAATTGGCCTTGTCCAGCGCGGTTGTCGCGGTTGAGGCCAGTTTTTCGACGGCGTGGCGGAACACCTGGTTGCCCTGCATGCGCAGAAAGCCGGTGTTCTGGGTCGCCACACCACCGTCAACGTACAGCAGGTCTTTATAGCGTCCGTCCGAGTTCAGATCGGTCGACAACACGCCGCGATCGTCGTTGGTTCCGGCACCGTCCTGGGCCTCTAGCACCACCGCGCCGGCGCCATCGCCAAACAGCACGCAGGTCGAGCGATCGGTCCAGTCCATGATGCGGCTAAAGGTTTCCGCGCCAATCACCAACACGCGGTTGGCTTGACCCGACAGAATCAGCGCATTGGCGTTGCTCAGTGCGTAAACAAAACCTGCACAGACCGCCTGGAGGTCAAAGGCAAAGCCGCGGGTCATGCCCAAGGCGGCCTGTACCATGGTGGCGGCGGATGGGAAGGTCAGATCGGCGGTCGAGGTTGCCAGAACAATGGCGTCGATGTCCTCGGCCTCACAGCCTGCATCCTTGAGTGCCGCTTTGGCCGCTTGGGTGGCCAGATCGGATGTGGTTTCTCCCTCGGCAGCAAAGTGGCGCCGTTCAATGCCCGAGCGCGACCGAATCCATTCGTCTGAGGTTTCCAGCGAGGCTTCGAACTCAGCGTTTTCGACCACACGCTCGGGAAGATAATGCCCAACACCGGTAATCACAGCACGTCGCGTCATTCTATTGCCTGCCTTTAGTCTTTTTGTTGAGTGGTGGTCCGGGAGATGTCACGGAGAGGGGCATCTTGAGTAACCGCAACCGAGGATGCAACCCGTGCCGCCAGTTTTTCTGCAAACCCTTGTTGGGCAAGGCAAAACGCCAGTTTCACCGYCGCTGACACACCGGTGGCATCGGCGCCGCCGTGGGATTTTACCACGGTGCCATTCAGGCCAAGAAACACACCGCCGTTGACACGGCGCGGATCGATTTTTTTGGACAATCGTGTCAGCGAAGGCAGCGCCAGAAGGGCGGCCAGCCGCGACAGAATGGAATATTCAAACGCTTCGCGCATAGTGGTGCGGATCAGGCTGGCGGTGCCTTCTCCGGTTTTGATGGCCACATTGCCGGTAAACCCGTCGGTAACGATAACATCGGCAATGCTGCCGGGGATATCGCTGCCTTCCACAAAGCCTACAAATTCGAAATTGCCTCGCTCTGCGTGATCCGAGATCAGCGCATAGGCTTCTTTCAACTCGGCGTGGCCTTTGTGTTCTTCGGTGCCGACATTTAACAGCCCCACTCGCGGGCGGGCGATGTCCATTGAATTGCGGGTATAAGAGGTGCCCATAAGAGCGTATTGTAGCAGATCCTGAGCGTCGGCGCGAACATCGGCCCCCACGTCCAGCATCACGTTAAATCCCTGCGGGTTGCGCGACGGCCATAGCACCGCGATGGCAGGCCGGTTGACGCCGGGCAGCTTGCGCAGCCGGATCATACTGATCGCCATTAGCGCACCGGTGTTGCCACAAGACACTGCTCCAGCGGCCTCGCCCTGCTTGACCGATTCGATGGCTGACCACATCGAGGTGCCCTTGCCATTGCGCATCACTTGAGAGGGCTTGTCCTGCATCGTCACCACGTCGCGCGCATCGCGAATCTCAACACGACCGTCGAGCCCGCGTTTTTTGGCAACCAGAGGTTTTAGCTTTTCGATTGGTCCATGCAAAATGAACCCGATATCCGGATTCCTTTTGGCAGAGAGGGCAATGCCGGCCACCACAGTTGCGGGGCCGGCATCTCCGCCCATGGCGTCAACCGAAATGGTTATACGGCCGGCAGTTGCCTCTGTGTGATCGGTCTGACCCGTCATGCGTAAGCCTGCCTGGCAAATGAGCGTATGACGGGGCTTATGCCGCGTCCTCTTCGATATCGTCGGTTGTCGCGACGATTTCTTTTTCACCATAGTTGCCACAAGACGGGCACACGTGGTGCGGGCGCTTCAGCTCACCGCAGCTCGGGCATTCGTTTGGGTTTGCAGCAACCAGGGAATCGTGCGCACGACGATTGTTGCGACGCGACTTGGATACTTTGTTCTGTTGGACAGCCATGTCTCAACCTTTGTCTATTAGGGCTATGGGGCAGGTCCCCGTAGCCGGATTTCATTGTTCGTTTCAAACGGTGTGACGTGCGTTTAGGCCGCAGCCCGTCCGATGTCCAACCATAATTCCGATGAGCGCGCGAAAATACTGAGAATCATGCGCGATGCAAGAGCTTTTAGGTGACCAAAGCCGTCAGAACCAGTGCCGATCTGTCCAGGCGGCAAGAAAATGGGCCTTAGGAATCTTTCTTGTGCTGCTTGCGCAGGTCGGCCAGCCCGGCAAACGGGCGTGTGTCCTCATCGCGCATGGGCGCTTGGCCGGGTTCTGTATAGATAGATTCGCCCAATGTGGCCCCATCTTTGCGGGGATATTGCGGCAGCACCAGCGTCAGCGCCTCGAGCATGATCGCATGCGGGTCGATATGACTGCCCAGCAGTTCGACATTGTCATCCTCGGGTATTTCTATCTCTGGTTCGTCCGAGGTTTCCACTCCGGCCAGAAATTGGCGTTTAACCGGGACATCAATGCGGGTGGAGATCGGGTCCAGAGTGACCACGCAGACCTGTAGGGCCGTTACGCCGAGGGTCGCGGTCAACTGCCAGTCGCGGCGATCCTTGGCCATGATCTGGCCACTGAATCTCAACTTGCGCAATCCGCGCAGGCCAAACTCCTCGGCGAGAGCCTTTAATGTGGTGATATCGGGGCGTATATCAAAGCTGGTTGGGCTGTTTTGAGACAGATCTGCAACGCGCAGGGCGGGATTGTCAGTCATCGCGGGGACTTTCGTTTCTTGAACCGGAGGCCGGGTTTAGGTAAGCGGGATCAAAGGCGTTATCAAGCCGCGACGGGGGAGTAGCATGTTGGCATTAGCATATCGGTTGAAATTGGCCGTCAAAATTGTGATTCTGGCAGGGGCAGGGATGGCCCTGATTGGTTGTGCCGCTCAATACCGCAACCATGGCTATGTGCCCAGCGAAGAGGTGCTGGCCGAAGTTGTGGTTGGTGTCGATACGCGGGATTCTGTTGCTGAAACCGTTGGTGCCCCGTCCTCTTCGGGAGTTTTGGACGTCAGTGGCTATTATTATATCGCAACCCGGTTGCGGCACTATGGCCCCAGCGAACCCAAACCGGTCTCGCGGGAGTTGGTGGCGATCAGCTTTGATCAATCCGGTGTGGTTAGCGGCGTTGAGCGCTTTGGTCTTGAGAACGGCAAGGTGATTCCCTTACAGCGCAGGGTGACCAGTTCAGGTATTCAGGATAAAACTTTCCTGCGCCAGTTGCTGGGCAGTCTGGGCAATATTGGACCCGGTAACGTCATCCAGTAAATGGTCAGCCGCGTCTTGGCTGGCCTAACTCCGGGCGCCTCTCAAGATTCGCGGGGATTCGCTATGTCAATTCGTACAGAGATCCTGAGCAAAGGCTGCTATAGGGCTCGTTTTGCGGATCAATCCAAGGATTTGGCTGCGGCGCAGGCATTGCGGACCCTATGTTTTGGCACGAATCAGCCCGATCTGGATCGGTTCGACGACGTTTGTTCCCATGTGCTGATTGAAGATATCCGCTCGGACAGGCTGGTCTGCGCATTCCGAGTGCTGCAGCTGCCAAATGGAACTGGGATCACACAGAGCTATTCCGCGCAGTATTATGATCTGTCAGCGTTGGCGCATTTCCCTGGTCCAATGGCTGAAATGGGGCGGTTTTGTAAGCATCCTGACTGCAACGACCCGGATATTTTGCGACTGGCCTGGGGGGCATTGACCCGTATTGTCGATGATCACGGGATCCAAATGTTGTTTGGCTGTTCCTCTTTTGCGGGCACTGAAACCGAGCCGCACCTGGATACCTTTGCGGCGTTGAAACACCGTTACCAGGCCCCAGAACGCTGGCGACCAAAGGTCAAGGCGCCAAATGTAGTCAAGTTTGACCGGCCGCTGGCGCAATTACCTGAGGTCAAGCAGGCGATGCTGGGACTGCCACCTTTGTTGCGCAGCTATCTGATGATGGGCGGATGGGTCAGCGATCATGCGGTAGTGGATACCGCTATGAATACCTTGCATGTGTTCACCGGGCTGGAAATTGGCGCAATTCCAAAATCCCGCAAGCGTTTGCTCAGAGTGGTGGCCGGTGATTCTTAGGTATTTAAGACAAGAAGAAAACAGGTTGGTGCCCCGGCGGGCGTTGACCTGCCCATGGCGGCGGGGTAGCTGGCGGCTATGGCACGTATTCCTCTTTTGCAGATGTCCGGTATTGCGCTGACTTTTGGCGGTGATCCGGTTTTTTCAGATCTTGATCTGGTGGTTCAACCCGGCGACCGTGTGGCGTTGGTGGGTCGAAATGGCTCCGGTAAGTCTACCTTGATGAAAGTCATGGCGGGGTTGGTCGAGGCCGACTCTGGCACCATCGTGCTGCCTCCGGGGCGCTCGGTTGGCTATATGGAGCAGGAACCGAGCATGGCGGGTTTTGCGACCTTGGGCGAATTTGCCTGTAGTGAGCTGGAGCCGGGTGAATTGTATAAGGTCGAGCGGGCCGGTGAGGGGTTGAAGTTTGACCCGGACCGGTCGATTGAAACCGCATCAGGCGGCGAGCGGCGCCGGGCGGCGCTGGCCAAACTGATGGCCGAATCGCCTGATCTGATGCTGCTGGACGAGCCGACCAACCATTTGGATATCGAAGCCATTGGCTGGCTGGAGCGCGAGCTGAAATCGACCCGCGCCGCTTTTGTGCTGATCTCGCACGACCGGGCGTTCTTGCGAGCGCTGACCCGCGCCACTCTGTGGATCGATCGCGGTCAAGTGCGGCGGCAGGAAAAGGGATTCGAAGCTTTTGAGGTCTGGCGCGATACCGTCTGGGAAGAAGAAGACATGCAGCGCCACAAGCTGAACCGGCTGATCAAGTCGGAGGCGCGTTGGGCGGTCGAAGGCATTAGCGCGCGGCGCAAGCGCAATATGGGCCGAGTGCGGGCGCTGCGGGATCTGCGAGAGCAACGCTCTGGCCAGATCAAGCGCCAGGGCACCGCCGATTTTGCGCTGGATACCTCGCCCAAATCGGGGCGCAAGGTGATCGAGGCCATAGGGCTGACCAAGGGTTATGGCGACAAGCAGATCGTGGTCGATTTTGATCTCAAGGTGCTGCGCGGCGACCGGGTGGCCTTTGTTGGCCCCAACGGGGTGGGCAAGACCACGCTGTTGAAGATGTTGCTGGGGCTGGAAGAGCCGGACGCGGGAATCGTGAAGCAGGGCACCAAGTTGGAAATTGCCATGTTTGATCAGGCCCGCGATCAGCTGAACCCGGATCTGAGCCTGTGGGACAACCTGACCACCGACCCCGAGATGGGGGTGTCGGGTAAATCGGATCAGGTGATGGTGCGTGGTATGCCCAAGCACGTGGTGGGTTATCTCAAGGATTTCCTGTTTGACGAAAGTCAGGCTCGGGCTCCGGTGCGGTCTTTGTCGGGCGGCGAGAAGGCGCGGTTACTGCTGGCGAAACTGATGGCACGGCAGAGCAACCTGCTGGTGCTGGATGAGCCGACCAACGATCTGGATATCGAGACGCTGGATCTGTTGCAGGAATTGCTGGACAGCTACGACGGCACCGTGCTGCTGGTCAGCCACGACCGCGACTTTCTGGACCGGGTGGCCACCACCACCATTGCCATGGAAGGCGATGGTCGCGCCACGGCTTATGCGGGCGGCTGGAGCGACTACCTGTTTCAGCGCGGCCCCACAGATGCCGAGAAAGCCGCAAAATCAAAAGCTTCAAAAGGGAAGGTCAAGCAAGAGGCCAAAGTGGTATCCGGGCTGTCCTTTACTGAGAAACACCGGCTTGAGTCGCTGCCGGGTGAGATCAAACGGTTGGAGCAGGAGATCGCCAAGCTTGAGGGCTTGATGGCAGATCCTGAGCTGTTTACCCGCCAGCCGGTGAAGTTCAAAAAAGCCAATGAGGCGTTGGTGCAGCGGCAGCAGAAACTGGCGGCCTCGGAGGAGGAATGGCTGGAGCTGGAGGATAAGGCAGGCGGCTGAGTTGCTGTGATGCACGCCCGAAACATTATTATAATCAGGTAGCTATCGTCGATACTTCATTCAAGTCTGCGAGCGGAGTACGACGGCAGCGTAGCGGCTTAGCGCGGCAGGCTCCGGGCTGGATTGCCAACCACGGTTGTGCCGGGTAGTACATCGTGCAGCACTACACTGCCTGCTCCAACAATGGCGCCTTCGCCGATGGTCACGCCGGGCATCAGGATGGCGCCACCACCAATCCAGACATCAGATCCCAGCGTCACCGGGCTTGCGCGCTCCAACCCCTGGGCTCGCAATGCCCTGTCTTTGTGATGCTGGGCGCAATAGATCTGCACTCCAGGCCCCAACATGCTGCGATCGCCAATTCGCACCGGCGCCGTGTCCAGAATGGTGCAGCCAGCGTTCAGGTAGACATTGTTGCCCAGGGTAATGTTCATGCCGTAGGCGCAGTGAAACGGCGTTTCGATGAAGCACCTTGCGCCGTGACCGGCAAACAGGCCCGACAGCGATGGGCTCAAGGTGCAATCGGGATCCGGCGCGGCGGTGTTGTGCACATGCAGGGCGCAACGGGCGCTGTGTTGCAGCGCTTCAAGCTCGGGGTTCTGGCAGCAATACCAGCCCCCGGCCTGCATCTTATCGCGTTCACTTTGCGGCATGGCGCTGGCTTAGCGCATCCGCAGGGAGCCGTCGAGACGGATGACCTCGCCGTTGAGGTAGCCCATCTCGACAATGAAGCCGGCCATGCGGCCATATTCCGAGGCCTCGCCCAGCCGGGGCGGGTTTGGCACATCTGCGGCGAGTTGCTGTTGCACCTCTTCGGGCAGGCCAGCCAGCATCGGGGTCATGAAGATGCCCGGCGCGATGGTCATCACCCGGATGCCAGTTGAGGCCAGATCACGCGCCATAGGCAGGCACATACCAACAATACCACCCTTGGAGGCGGCATAGGCRRCCTGWCCCTTTTGSCCGTCAAASGCGGCRACCGARGCGGTGTTGATGATSACSCCGCGAGCSCCATCRGATTCRGGYTCRTTTTTGGCRATTTCSACWGCSGCCAGACGYGAKACGTTGAAGGTWCCAACSARRTTGATGTCGATWGTGCGYTTGAAGGCATCMAGSGGRTGTGGYCCRTCRCGGCCMACGGTTTTGATACCAWAKGCGATGCCRGCRCAGTTCACGCAGGCCGWWATYSKSCCCATTTKTTCMWYGCCATAGGCGATGGCSKCKGCAACCGAAGTTTCGTCCGTCACATCTGTTTGCACAAAATACCCACCAATGTCGGCAGCGACTGCGGTACCACGCTCGACGTCACGGTCCAGAATGGTGACTTGGGCGCCGTGTTCGGTGAAATGACGGGCTGTGGCCTCCCCCAGGCCCGAGGCGCCGCCGGTGATTACGGCTGCAGTGGTCGACAATTTCATGAGCAAGGCTCCTCGTGGTTATCTGAACATTTGTTCAGATAACCACGCAGCCCTAGGCCTGTCCAGTTTTCCGGGGCGTCATAAGGCCACGGTCCAGAGAGGCAAGCGGGCGCAACAGGCGACCCAAAGGTGGCCACCAGGCCCAGGTGCCTCCGAGGACGTGCAATTTGGCACCGGTTCCAAGTTTGAACCGGGCCAGCCCTGCAGCATCTTCGGTATTGATCAGGCCTAGATCAAGCTGCGTGTATTCCTTTGCCGCAAGCCAATTCATGGCCTGCCACATCAACAGGTTATGGGCCGATACAGCACGGCCCCGATCGGTTGAGTGGCTGATGTGGTAGCTGGCACTGGAGCCGTGACACAGGATCAAAACGGCGGCAATCACCTCTTTACCCTCAAAGGCTTGGAACAATTTCGCCTTGCCGGGGTTTTCATGCACATAGGCCAGCGTCAGGTCCACCGGCCAGTTGCGATAGCCGCGCTGGCCCTGCTGTTTGGCATCGGCCTGGAGCAGCCAGTGGTCTGGATCCAGCGGCATGTTCTGGTGGGTCACTCGCAGGTTTTGCGATTCGGCGTGGTTCAGACGATTGCGCCATTTCTGGTGCAATGCGGCGCGGCGCTCCTCCTTGGGGGGCGTCAAATCAAGCTGAGCGACCTGCGCCGGGCTCATCAATGGGACGGCCCCGTGTTTGGCCAATTCGGGCACCGGGGCGTCCGGTGACAGGATGACAGGGGTGCGGCGTAAGCCCTGTTCTTGCAGGATTTCCAGCAACCGCAGCGGTTTGGCGATGCGGGCGCGGTTGACCATGGCGACATCAATCCGACCCCAAAGCCGACGCTGCATCACCAATGTATCGCCCAGCTGGTCCAGGATCAACGGCGGCTGACTGCGAAGACGCAGAGCACGGGCAAATTCCTGCGATTGGGCGAGGGCGCGGATGGGAATGGAGCGTTGAATGGGGCGGGGCATAACATCTGCTGGCATAAAGTCGAACATATGCGCCATTAACGCTGTATAAACCTAAGTGATGGTTAATAGAGCTATGAAAAATCCAACTTTGATCCTGGGCCACTGCGCCCCCGGCCCCCGCATGACAAAGGCGGCAGCTGTATTGCTGGCCACGACTCTGTCGGTGCCTGTATTCATTCTGCTTAGCCTGTTGGATTACTTGTTGCTCTAGACAGGTCTCGGCTTCAAGTAATGGCAGAACAGCTTCCAAAGGCTTGGGCCGAGCACCACGCTTTGCGCGGTGAGGGACGCTACCTCTCCAACTGCACCAATGCATGACGCTTTTTGCCGGCACTGAGTTTGATCGGCGAAGCCAGAGCCTCGGCATTGATCATCAATCCGGCGTTGGTCAGCGGTGCATCATTCAGTTTTGCACCGTTTTCGGCGATCAGACGTTTGGCCTCTTTGCCGGTTTTTGCCAGCCCGGATTTGACAATCAGTTGCACGATGGAGATGCCATCGCCTAGATCGGCGGCAGACAGCGACAGAGTAGGCAGATCATCACCAACCCCACCTTTTTCAAATACCTCACGCGCGGTGGCTTCGGCGGCTTTGGCCGCTTCAACTCCGTGCAACAAGGCGGTAACTTCATTGGCCAGCCGGATCTTAGCTGCGTTGATTTCAGATCCTTCCAGCGCCCCAAGGCGGTCACATTCCTCCACCGGCAATTCGGTATAGAGCTTCAGGAACCGGCCCACATCGGCGTCGGTGGTGTTGCGCCAGAACTGCCAGAATTCATAAGATGACAGCATGTCGGCGTTCAGCCAGATGGCGCCAGACTGCGATTTGCCCATCTTCTTGCCGTCCGAGGTGGTCAGCAGCGGTGAGGTCAGGCCAAAAACCCCGCCTTCGATGGTGCGGCGGGTCAGGTCGATACCGTTGACGATATTGCCCCATTGATCCGATCCGCCCATTTGCAGGATGCAGCCGTAACGGCGGTGCAGCTCCATAAAGTCATAGGCCTGCAGGATCATGTAGTTGAATTCGAGGAAAGACAGCGACTGTTCGCGGTCCAGACGCGATTTCACACTCTCAAACGCCAACATCCGGTTGACCGAGAAGTGGCGACCAATATCGCGCAGAAATTCGAGGTAGTTCAAACCATCCAGCCATTCGGCGTTATTGATCATCACCGCGCCATTTTTGCTGTCGTTGTAATCGACATAGGCTGAGAATACCCGCTTGATGCCAGCGATATTGTCGTCGATCTGGGCGTCAGTCAGCAGCGGGCGTTCATCCGCGCGGAASGAKGGATCKCCCACYTTRGTGGTGCCGCCSCCCATCAGGGTGATCGGYTTGTGGCCRSTTTTCTGCAACCAGCGCARCATCATGATCTGGATCAGCGAGCCRACRTGCAGCGAWYTGGCGGTGGCRTCAAAACCGATRTAGGCRGGYTGGCCRGGGGTCATCAGGGCCTCRTCYAGCCCTTGATAATCGGTGCAATCGGCAAGGAAACCGCGCTCCATCATAATACGCATGAATTCCGATTTAGGATGGTAGGTCATGATGTGCCTCGGCTATGGATTGCGCCGGTGTATATAAAACGCAAATGCGGCAGTGGGAACAGGTGTTCGGTAGAAAAACACTATCCTAGGACGATGGTTAAAGGGCAGGGTAGGTCCGGCAGGGGTAAAAGGGGCGGATGATGAGCAGAGCCATTTCGAAAAAAGGTGTGGTGACGGCACTGGGCGCCATGRGCGGCACCTCGTTGGATGGCGTGGATGCGGCCGTTGTTGAAACGGATGGCAGGGTGATCCATGCGTTTGGAGCGGCGGCTTATCGTGAGTATTCCAAAGACGAACGCGAGGTTCTGCGTGCAGGGCTGGGCTGCTGGGGCGGAGAGGCGGCTGAGGCAGCGGCCAAGGTGGTGGATGCCGCTCATGCAGAACTGCTGTCGGGATTTTCGCAGTATGATGTCGCCGGGTTTCATGGTCAGACCCTGGCCCATGCGCCGCGCCTTCAAGGCACCTTTCAGGTCGGGGATGGCGCCGCCCTGGCAGAGAGCCTTGGCAAACCGGTGGTCTGGGATTTTCGCTCTGATGACGTGGCGATGGGCGGCGAGGGCGCACCTTTGGCACCGTTTTTTCACTTTGCTTGCGCCAAATATCTAAATATGCGCCGCTCGGTGTGCTTTCTCAATCTCGGCGGCGTTGGCAATATCACTTATGTGGATCCGCGCTTTGACACCCCCGAGGAAGAGGGCGCATTGCTGGCCTTTGACACTGGCCCCGCCAATGCACCACTGAACGATCTGATGCAGGCCCGGTTGGGGCTGCAGATGGATCAGGGTGGCAAGATTGCCCAGAGCGGCACCGTGGAAACCGGCGCATTGGAGTTGTTCCTGGCCGAACCCTATTTCTCAAGACTTCCTCCCAAATCGCTGGACCGCAATGATTTTGCCGAAATGATCACATTGGTGGGAGAGCTGAGCGATGCCGATGCGGCGGCGACATTGACGGCTATGTGCGCCGCAAGTGTGGCGCAGGGCATGCAGCATTTCCCTGAACAGCCCTCGGCAGTGCTGGTCACTGGTGGCGGTCGTCACAACCCGGTGCTGATGCAGATGCTCTCGGTGTCGCTGGATTGCCCGGTGAAGCCGGTCGAAGAGGTCGGACTGGATGGCGATATGCTGGAGGCACAGGCCTTTGCTTTTCTGGCGGTGCGGGTGGCACGCGGTATGGCCACTTCGGCCCCCGGCACCACCGGGGTCAGCGCTTGTGTGGGCGGCGGCATCGTAAGTACTCCCGACGGTTAACTTGGGCTGGCTCAGGCACGTGGAATGTCAAACCCGGATTGCGCCAGCTCAAACCCATCGAACTGAAACCCCGGAGAGACCGTGCAGCTGACCAGAGTGTACTCACCAGTGGTTTGCGCGGCTTGCCAATGACCCTCGGGGACGATCAACTGCGGCTCGCCATGGCTCAGGTCAGGTGTCAGCAAGTGATCCAGAGCCGGGCCTTCATCGCTTTCAGCCAGCGATAACACCAGCGGCGCACCGGAGTGAAACAGCCATATCTCGGTGGCATCGACCCGGTGCCAATGGCTGCTTTTTCCGGCGGCCAGCAGAAAATAGATGCAGGTGCCCGTCGCGCGCCCTGCATTCTCTGCCTGCCAGGTTTGTCGGTACCAGCCACCCTCGGGATGGGGCTGCAAATCCAGCCGTGAAATGATATCTTGTGCGGTCATAGTGCTGCGCACTCCCTTGTCTCTGGCAATTCTAATTCCAGCGCATATGTTCTGGGCATGAGCATGCACATCCCCTTTGACAATTCATACGCCCGGCTGGCGCCGGTGTTCTATAGTAAACAGGCCCCCGAGGAGGTGAAATCCCCCAGCTTGATCGCGTTCAACCAGGATTTGGCGCAGCTGTTGGGCGTCACGCCGGGTGAGACTGACGAGATGGCACAGGTGTTTGGCGGCAATGAGGTGCCCGCTGGGGCCGAACCGCTGGCACAGCTTTATGCCGGGCACCAGTTTGGCAATTACAACCCGCAGCTTGGCGATGGTCGTGCGATCCTGCTGGGAGAGACCATAGGCACCGATGGCATCCGCCGCGATATTCAGCTCAAGGGATCGGGCCGCACGGCCTATTCGCGCTCAGGTGATGGGCGCGCCTGGCTGGGGCCGGTGCTGCGCGAATATGTGGTGTCCGAGGCGATGCACGCGCTTGGTATCCCCACCACTCGAGCGCTGGCCGCGGTGGCCACCGGCGAGACGGTCTGGCGCGAGACTGGCCTGCCTGGCGCCGTACTGACCCGAGTGGCCTCTAGCCATCTGCGGGTGGGAAGTTTTGAAATTTTTGCCCGCCGAGGCGATACTGCCAGTTTGAAAAAACTGACCAAATATGCACTGCAACGCCACTACCCGCAGGCCGAGGGACCAATGGGGCTGCTGCGTGCGGTGCGTGATGCACAGAGCAAACTGATCGCGGCTTGGATGGGTGTGGGGTTCATTCACGGGGTGATGAACACCGATAACTCCTCAATCTCTGGCGAAACCATCGACTATGGTCCCTGCGCTTTTATGGATCTCTATCACCCACAGACGGTGTTCAGCTCAATCGATCGCCAAAGCCGCTATGCCTATGGCAACCAGCCTGACATTGCGGTGTGGAACCTGGCACAATTGGCCTCGGCGTTGATCCAGCAGCTTGATGATCCGCAGCAAGGCGTCGAGGAGGCCACTGAGATTGTGCACGCCATGCCAACACTGATGCAGGAGCACTGGTTGCAAAACTTCCGGGCCAAGCTGGGCATCACAACGCCTCATGAGGGGGACTTGATTTTGATTTCCGACCTGCTGGACCTGATGGCGCAGAATCAAAGCGATTTCACCAATACCTTCCGCGCATTGGGAACCGACACTGCCCGCGATCAATTCACCAACCCTGCCGAGTATGATGCCTGGCAGATCAACTGGCAGAAGCGGCTGAAAGATGAACCTGATCCACAGGCCTTGTTGCTCGGATCCAACCCGGCCTATATCCCACGCAACCACCGAATTGAGCAAATGATCACCGCAGCAGTTTCTGGCGATTACACACTGTTCCACAGACTGAACCAGGTGCTGGCCCAACCCTTCTCCGACCAACCTGACAACACCGATTTTCGCCATCCCCCCACGCCGGATGAAGTGGTTCCGGCCACTTTCTGCGGTACCTGACTTCTTTTCATCAGGCCAAAATATCCTTGGAGGTGAATTGGCCGCAGGCCAAGAGGGGGCACACAGTCCCCTTGGCGTTGCAGCCGTGAACAAGGGGAAACGTTCTGTACCTGTGATGTAAAGTACCAATAGATAAGTACCCAAAGGAAACTTGATGTCTGCCCCAACCCTGCGACTGGCCAGCTACAATATTCAAAAATGCGTTGGTTTGGACCTGCGCCGCCGCCCGAGCCGCACGTTGCAGGTGATCGAAGGCACTGGCGCGCAGATCGTGCTGCTGCAGGAGGCCGACAAACGCCTGCCGCCGCGGCCTGCCGCGCTGCCGCATTTCGTGCTGGACGAGGCGGGCTGGCAGGTTGTCAACCTGGGCGGTGCAGGGTCACTGGGCTGGCACGGCAACGCTATTTTGTGGCGCTCGGGCTCGGCGAAACTGCTGGATCATGGGCATATCCACCTGCCGGGATTAGAACCACGCGGTGCGGTCTGGGCGGTGTTTGAAACGGTGATTGGGCCCTTGCGGGTGATTGGCGCCCATTTGGGTTTGACCGGAAAGGCCCGGCATGAACAGGTGCTGCATCTGGCCCGGGAAAGCGCCAATTTTGATGACGCGCCCCTGGTCTGGGGCGGCGACTTTAACGAGTGGTCGCGCACACCAGTACTGGACCACCTTGCGCCAGCCATGCGGTTCCTGGCTCCCAAACCCAGTTTTCCTGCGCTACGGCCCATAGGGGCGCTGGACCGGATGGCAGTGAGCAAAGAGCTGCAAGTGAGTGCACATGGGGTTTACCGCGAGCGTCCGGCCCATATTGCCTCGGATCACTTGCCCGTTTGGGCGGATCTGCAACGGGCATAGAAAAATCCCGCTGCAGATTTAACTGCAGCGGGATCTGTCATGTCTTCAGCTTAGGCTGCGGTGCGGTGGTTGCCACCACCACTGCGACGACGGCGACCACCTGGTTTGCCGCCTTCGCCACCACCAGCAGCACCGCGTTGACCACCTTGGCCACCGCCGCCATTGCGACGTCGGTTGCCACCACCGCCATTGGGCTTTTTCTTGGCGCCCGGCTGAACTTCCCATGGGGTGCCCGAGGCAATAGGAATGGTGGTGCCCAGAACTTTTTGAATGTCCTTCAACTCCCCCATCTCATCGGGCGAACAAAACGCAATCGCGGCGCCTTCTTTGCCTGCGCGGGCGGTCCGGCCGATCCGGTGAACATAGGCGTCAGGCACGTTGGGCAGGTCATAGTTGTAGACGTGCTTAACGTCAGGAATATCCAACCCGCGCGCAGCCACGTCGGTGGCTACCAGCACTTTGATGGCGCCCGATTTAAACGCCGCAATGGCACGGTCGCGCTGGCCCTGGCTTTTGTTGCCGTGGATAGAGGCAGTCGAAAAACCAGCCTTTTCCAGCGTCTTCATCAGTTTTTCAGACCCGTGCTTGGTGCGACCAAAGACCAGCGAACGCTCATCCGTGTGCTTGGACAGCAGCTCTTTCAGCAGCGCAGTCTTTTCCGCCTTGGCAATAAAGTGTATTTCCTGAGTGACATTGTCGGCGGCTTTGCCCGGAGGCGAAACCTCGACGCGGATCGGGCTCTTGAGGTAGCTGGAGGCAATCTCGTTCATCTGTTTCGGCATGGTGGCCGAGAACAGCATGGTCTGGCGCTCGGTGGGCAGCAGTGCCGAGATTTTGCGCAGGGCATGGATGAAACCCATGTCCAGCATTTGATCGGCTTCATCCAGCACCAGGAAATCACAGGAGCCAAGATTTAGGGCCCGGCGATCCAGAATGTCCAGCAAGCGGCCAGGCGTGGCGACCAGAATGTCGGTGCCACGGGCAATGCGCTGGATCTGTGGATTGATCGAGACGCCGCCGACAACCAGGCCGACCTTCATCGAAGTGCCTTCGATCAGGCCCTGAAGTTGCTGGCTGATCTGGTTGGCCAACTCGCGGGTTGGGGCCAGAACCAAACCGCGTACGGTTTTTGGGGCAGGCTTGCGCTCGTATTGCATCATTTGTGCAATCAGCGGCACACCAAAGGCGGCAGTTTTACCGGTGCCGGTCTGGGCCAGACCCAACACGTCGCGGCCTTGTAGCGCATGCGGGATTGCGTGCGATTGAATTGGAGTTGGATCTTTGAAACCCATGGCTTCGATCCGGGCTAGAAGCTTCTCTGGAAGCCCCATAGTTGAGAATTCACTCAAGTCATATCCTTTCGCAGCCCCTGCAGATGCAACGGCCGGTGTTACCGCATCCTGTGCGGCTTATTGGGGGCAGGGACCTCGGGCGTAGCTGGCCGTATGCCAGAGAGCCGGTCGTCTGCTCGTGCCCCACGCGTGATTTTGGGAACGCAGGTATGTCGCTGTAGGCGCTAGAGGCCGGAGCCTCGGAAGGGGACAATTTGCCCGAACGCCTCTGCTCACGCGGCAGAGAGGGATACCTGAGGGGGCAAATGGCTGTGGATAAGGCGTTTGTCAACCGGCATTCTGTTTTAATAACCTGTTTTCGGGCGCAGGTTCTTTCGTTAAAGAGTAAGATCAAGCGCAGGAAAAGCGCATAGAGGATGCCGATGCCAGATACCATAATCTCCCGCTGCGAGGCCAAGGGCCTGCGTATGACCGGCCAGCGCCGGATCATTGCGCGCGTCTTGCAGGACAGCGAAGATCACCCGGACGTCGAAGAACTGTATACCCGCGCCAGTGCGTTGGACGACGGGATCTCGATTGCGACGGTCTACCGAACGGTCAAGCTGTTTGARGAAGCTGGCATTCTGGAGCGGCTGGAATTCGGCGATGGCCGCGCCCGGTACGAGGACGCCGAGCGCGAGCACCATGACCATCTGATTGATATGAACACCGGTGAGGTGATTGAATTTGTCGACCCCGAAATCGAGGCGCTGCAGGAAAAGATCGCCAAGAAACTGGGGTATGAGCTGAAAGGCCATAAATTGGAGCTCTACGGCGTGCCGATCAAATCCTGATTAGCCACGGTGTTTGTCTGGCGGGGCCATCAGACCTGCAGCCTCGCTGTCGCCAATGGCGTCTTTTGCATAGGTAAAGGTTCCGTGATCGCGAACCTCGTGCGCGGCACGCATCATTGCACCCAATGCGGCCCGCGCAAAAGAACCACCAACGCTGACCCGTTTGACACCGGCATTGGCCAGTTCGGACAAAGACCAGGTTGGCCCACTGAGCCCCATCACCACGTTCACCGGCTTGTCTACCTCGCGGCACAGGGTTGCGATGGACTGCAGGTCCGGCAGTCCCGGCGCATAAAGGACGTCTGCACCAGCCTCGCTGAACGCCTGCAGGCGGGCAATGGTATCAGCCAGATCTGGGCGCCCGCAGATGAAATTCTCGGCCCGCGCGGTCAGCAAAAAGGGCTGATCCCTGCAGGCTTGGGCGGCTGCCCGTATCCGATCAACCGAGAGATCAAAGTCGTAGATTGGGTTTTCGGAGTCGCCAGTAGTGTCTTCGATGCATCCGCCGACCAGACCGATGTGCATAGCCTGCTTGATCGTTTCTTCGCAGGACTTTGGGGCTGAGCCAAAACCATTTTCCAGATCACCTGACACAGGCAGGTCGCTGGCCATGACGATGTCCTTGGCATTGGCCAGAACCTCGTCGCGGCTGATGGCACATTGCGAATCCCTTTGCCCAATCGAAAAGGCCAGACCGGCACTGGTTGTCGCCAGTGCCTCAAACCCAAGCGAGCCGAGCATCATTGCGGTGCCAGCATTCCAGGGGTTGGGAATCACAAAGGCCCCGGGGCGGTTATGCAAATCCCGAAATACCTCATACTTACGCTGTAGGTGTGTCATTCGCTGTCCTCCACTGGTTTAGRTAGTATAGAGGGGCGGGAACAAAACCGGAACACATAAGTGTTTGTGATGTGTTTCTGCAAGACTCGTTGCGATTCTTGGTCGCGAATGGGATAGCCTTATTGGCACTCTTGCAGTCAGTCTGACGGCTATGTGCCCGCTGCGATTGGCAGTGCACTCAATGGATACGCGCTTATGAATAACCTCAATGGCATCTTGATGGTGATCGCTGCGATGGCGGCTTTTACGATTGAAGACATGTTTATCAAGCACCTGTCTCAGGCAATGCCCGTGGGGCAAATCTTGGTTCTGTTGGGAATTGGCAGCGGGACAATCTTTGCGAGCCTGGCGATGGTCAAAGGGCATAGCCTGTTTGGGCGTGCGGCCTGGCGGCCAGTGATGATCCTGCGAATTCTGGCCGAGGCCGTGGGCGCGATGTGTTTTGCCACCGGATTGGCGTTGATTGATCTGTCGACGGTGGCGGCGGTGTTTCAGGCCTTGCCGCTGGTGATCACCATGGGCGCGGCGTTGTTTATGAATGAGCAGGTCGGCTGGCGTCGATGGAGCGCAATTCTGGTTGGATTTGTCGGCGTGTTGCTGATTATTCGCCCGGGGTTGGCCGGGTTTGAGCCCGCCTCTTTGCTGGTATTGGCCTCGGTGTTTGCAATCGCCGTGCGTGACTTATTGACCCGATTGATTGATCGCGCGGTGTCGTCAACCGTGGTCAGTTTCCAAGGCTGTGCGGCCTTCACCTTGGCCGGCGGATTGCTGCTGGTTCTGACCCCGGGCGAGGTTGCCGCTGTGAACTTTTCGCAGGGATGGATGATCATGGTGGCCACGGCGTTTGGCATGATGGGCTACTACGGCATTGTGGTGGCGATGCGGGTCGGCGATGCTTCGGCGGTGACGCCTTTTCGCTATTCGCGACTGTTGTTTTCGATCCTGGCAGGCATGGTGATGTTCAATGAACGGCCCGACATGATGACCATTCTGGGGGCGTCGCTGATCATTGGGTCNGGGTTGTACACGTTTCTACGCGAGCGCCGACTGGCCCGCGCTAGTGATCTGGTTACTGCCTAGTGATAGGGYRCRMGSYRGSSMWYTKSGCRMAYCKTRAWRWKKKMGCSMWWRATGSYSRKYWMGWKGRSYKTWWSCGYWMMYKCSMGMRGWWYWSWKWKKACAAWYGGATGTTATGACGCTGGCAACCCTTTGTCATAGTCAGGATCCTGCGATGAGCACCATTATCGACATTCACGCCCGCGAAATTCTCGACAGCCGGGGCAACCCGACGGTTGAGGTTGATGTGATGCTGGAAGACGGCACCATGGGCCGCGCTGCGGTGCCTTCGGGGGCCTCGACTGGGGTGCACGAGGCGGTAGAGAAACGCGACGGCGACATGAGCCGCTACCTGGGCAAGGGTGTGCTGGAAGCAGTGGCTGCGGTCAACGGCGAGATCGCCGAAGAGTTGCTGGGCTTTGATGCGACAGAACAGGCCGCCATTGATGGCGCGATGATCGAATTGGACGGCACCGAGAACAAGGGCCGCCTAGGCGCCAACGCCATTTTGGGGGTGTCGTTAGCGGTTGCCAAGGCCGCTGCCGATTTCACCACTCAGCCGTTGTATCGCTATATCGGTGGCACTTCGGCCCGCATTCTGCCGGTGCCGATGATGAATATCATCAACGGTGGCGAGCATGCCGACAACCCCATCGACATTCAGGAATTCATGATCATGCCGGTCGCAGCGGAGAACATCCGCGAGGCGGTTCGGATGGGCTCGGAAGTGTTCCACACCCTGAAAAAAGAGCTGACCGCTGCGGGCCTGTCCACGGGTATCGGCGACGAGGGTGGCTTTGCGCCGAACATCGGCTCCAGCCGTGAGGCACTGGATTTCATTCTGAAGTCGATCGAAAAGGCGGGCTATAAGCCGGGCGAAGAGATCTATCTGGCGCTCGATTGCGCGGCGACTGAGTATTACAAGGATGGCAAATACGTGTTGTCGGGCGAGGGCAAGACCCTGTCGTCGGCGGAAAACGTTGCCTATCTGGCGGCGCTGGCCAATGACTACCCGATTATTTCGATCGAAGATGGCATGGCCGAGGATGACTGGGATGGCTGGAAGGCCCTGACCGATGAACTGGGCGATAAGATCCAGTTGGTTGGCGATGATTTGTTTGTCACCAACCCGGCGCGCTTGGCGATGGGGATCGAGCGCGGCAGTGCCAACTCGATGCTGGTCAAGGTCAACCAGATCGGCACCCTGACCGAGACYCTGAARGCCGTCGAYATGGCGCAYCGGGCTGGYTTYACCAATGTGATGTCGCACCGCTCGGGCGAGACCGAGGATGCCACCATTGCCGATCTGGCGGTGGCGACCAACTGTGGTCAGATCAAAACCGGCTCACTGGCGCGGTCGGACAGGCTGGCGAAATACAATCAGCTGATCCGGATTGAAGAGATGCTGGGTGAGGTGGCCGAATATGCTGGTCGCTCTGTGCTGAAATAAATCGGATAAGCCAGTTTTAAAGACCAGCCCCTGCCGGAATTATTTCGGCAGGGGATTTTTTATTTGTCTTTTCTGTTTGTGGGCTAGTTGCCCAATAGTATGGGGCCCGCAGGGTCGGGGCGGTGTGCCTTGGTCACACCCTCAAGCCTTTGACCTGTTGTGGGGAGAGGGGGATAGTGTGATGACGTGGTGTTTTCTACRTATGGCTCTGGGCTGTGTGGTTTCTTCGCTTATTCTGGGGTGCGATGACGTCGCTCAGCCGGGCGTTACGGCCTACGAACCGGAACCGAGCGGGTTTGTCTCCACCAGACAATGGAATAACATCTACTTTCCGCCAGCCTACTATTAACAGAGGTTGATGTTTGGCAAGAATGGGGAGGGGCTCGGGAAGAGGTTTGCTGCTGAGTTTGGCTATAGCTCTTTGGTCATCAGCATATAGCGCTCTCGTGGTTTGAAACGGGAGCGGGCATAGAGCCGTTGGCTGCTCTCATTGTCGCGGTCCACCTCCAGATGCAATGCCTTGATGCCCGCCTCACCCAGGGTTTTGGGCAGGGCTGTCAGAACTTCGGTGGCGATACCGCGGCCACGGACCGGAGGGCGCACGTAAAGCTCGTCTATGCAGCCGTCCATACCGCCAAATTCGATCGACCAGCTAAAGGTGACCACGATATAGCCAATCGGGGCGCGGGCGGGGCCCGCCAGATAGACCGCACCGTAGGGGATGCCGTCGAGCAGCGGTTTAATCGCTGCGCGGCGGCTGTCGTCGCTGCTGGCAATACCCATTTCGTCATGAAAGGCAGTGACCAGGGACAGGACTTTTTCCAGATCGTCCGGTTTGGCGAGATGCAGGGCGGCGCTCATAGCCTGGCCAGCCGTTCGGTGAGCAGGGCAAAGAAGCCGTCGGCATCGACATCGCCGATGAAGGTGGCATTGGCGGGGCGGTTGGTGACCCCCCACCAGTCAGCAACGGTCATGCCCAGGGTCAACTCGGATTGGGTTTCGATCTCGACATTGATATGGCGTCCGGTGAACAGTTCGGGCTGGATCAGATAGGCGGTGACGCAGGGGTCATGCAGCGGCGCGCCGGCCGAGCCGTATTTGGCGACGTCGAAGCGTTCAAAGAACTCGGTCATTTCCGCCACGAACATGCCAACCTTGGTGTCCAGGGCGCGAAAGGCATCAATGCGGGATTTGGTGACCAGCACCTTGTGGGTGACATCCAGTGGCATCACCACGATAGGGCGGCCGGATTTAAAGACGATATCTGCGGCCTCGGGATCTACGTAGATATTGAACTCAGCTGCGGGGGTGATGTTGCCAACCTCGAAATAGGCACCGCCCATCAGCACGATTTCCTGCACCTTTTTAATGATGTCCGGGGCCGTTTCAAAGGCGGTGGCGATATTGGTCAACGGGCCCAGAGCGCAGAGCGTGATGGTGCCCGAGGACTGGTTGCGCAGGGTGTCGATGATGAAATCGACAGCGTGCCCATCACTCAAAGGCATTGTGGGATCGGTCAGGACCGGGCCATCGAGGCCAGTTTTTCCGTGCACATGTTCGGCAGTGACCAGGGGGCGTTTGAGCGGGGCATCACAGCCGGCAAAGACCGGGACATCGGTTTTACCGGCCAATTCGCAAATGATGCGGGCATTTTTCTGCGTAAGCGGCAGCGGCACATTGCCACCAACGGCGGTGATGCCCAGCACGTCAATTTCGTCCGGGCTGGCCAGGGCCAACAGAATGGCCACGGCGTCGTCCTGGCCGGGGTCGGTGTCGATGATGATTTTGCGTGTCGTCATGGCGGCCTCTTGGTCTTGCAGAGACGGACAGTTGCAAGGCTGGTGTGAATTGTCCAGCGGTTGTGACCGTGGTGGTGGTGGAATGAGTACTTATAAAAAGATGAAGGCTCAGGCGCGTTCGTCCGCTTTTACCGCGTCCCACAGGGCGTCCATTTCATCGAGATTACTGTCGGCTGGGGTTTTGCCCAAGTCAGCCAGTTTGGCTTCGACACCTTCAAAGCGGCGGGTGAATTTGGCGTTGGCGCGGCGCAGGGCGGCTTCGGGCTCGACGCCGAGGTGGCGGCCCAGGTTGGCCATCACAAAGAGCAAGTCGCCGAATTCTTCTTCGACAGCCTTTTGGGTCAGCTCATCGCGGGCTTCGACCAATTCGGCACTTTCTTCGGCGATTTTGTCCAACACGTTTTGCGCTGAGGGCCAATCAAAGCCAACGCGGGCGGCGCGTTTTTGTAGTTTGTAGGCGCGCAACAGGGCGGGAAGGCCCACCGCCACGCCGTCAAGCGTGCCTTTTTGTTCTTTGCCTGCGCGTTCCGCGGCTTTGATAGCTTCCCAGTCCTGAGTTTGCTGATCGGCAGATTTGTCGCGCGATTCGTCGCCAAACACATGGGGATGGCGGCTGACCATCTTGTTGGACATGGTGGTGACCACGTCCTGAAAGGTGAAATGGCCCGCCTCGGTGGCCATTTGGGCGTGGAACACGGACTGGAACAGCAAGTCGCCCAGCTCGCCCTTCAGCTCGTCCCAGTCTTGCCGCTCAATTGCGTCAGCAACCTCATAGGCCTCTTCGATTGTGTAGGGGGCGATGCTGGCAAAGTCCTGCTCGACATCCCAGGGGCAGCCGGTTTTTGGATCACGCAGGCGGCGCATGATTTCCAGCAGCCGTTCAATCCCGGCATATGGATCGTTGATGAGGGGATTTTCGGGCATTGCGGCGGCTCTCGTTCCTGTGTCAGATGCATCAATCCCGAGTCTGACCAAGGAGTCCAGCCCATGCCCGTCGTCAACCGTATCGCTGATTTTGCCGAGGACATGAAGACCTGGCGGCGCCATTTGCATACGATCCCGGAATTGGCCTTCGATTTGCCGGAAACATCGGCCTATGTGGCTGATCGTCTGCGGGAAATCGGCGTCGATGAGCTGCACCGCGGCATTGCGCAGAGTGGCATGGTCGCGATCATCAATGGGCAGGGTGCGGGGCCAACAATAGGTCTGCGCGCCGATATGGATGCGCTGCCAATTCCCGAAGAAACCGGGGTTGACTATGTGTCGGGCAATGCGGGTAACATGCATGCTTGTGGCCACGACGGCCACACCACGATGTTGCTGGGCGCTGCGAAATATCTGGCAGAAACACGGAATTTTTGCGGTCGGGTTGCCCTGATTTTTCAACCGGCTGAAGAAGACGGTGGCGGGGCGGGTGTCATGGTTGATGAAGGCATCATGGACAGGTTTGACATTGGCGAGGTCTATGGCATCCACAATGCGCCGGGCCTGCCGGTGGGAGCGTTCTTGACCAACCCCGGTGCCCTGATGGCGGCCGTGGATGAGTTCCATATCAATATTCAGGGGCTTGGCGGTCATGGCGCGATGCCGCATGAGACACGCGATCCGGTGATGGCGGCCTGTGGCATTGCTCAGGCCATCCAGACCATTGTCAGCCGCAATCATTATGCGCTGCAGGATCTGGTGATCTCGGTCACCCAAATTCACACCGGCACCACCGATAATGTCATCCCGGACACCGCCTATATCAACGGCACCGTGCGCACCTTTGCCCCCGAAGTGCAGGCAATGGTCATGAAACGGATGCAAGAGATCGTGGACGGACAGGCCGCAAGTTACGGGGTTGAGGTCAAATTGGACTATGAGCTTGGTTATCCTGCAACCATCAATCACGCAGACAAAACGGCGTTTGCTGTTGAGGTGGCCAAGGAARTCTCGGGCGACAGCAATGTGGAAGCGGATGGTGGCCGCGAAATGGGGGCCGAGGATTTTTCCTATATGTTGCAGGCACGTCCCGGTTCCTACCTATTCCTGGGGCAGGGCGAGGGCGCTGGCTTGCATCACCCGAAATACAACTTCAATGATGAGATCTCGCCGATTGGGGCCTCGTTTTTTGCCCGACTGGTCGAGCGGGCACAGCCCTTAAGTTGACGGTAGCAATAACGTAGAGGTGACAGGCGGGGGACGGTCGGTTATGCCGGGCGCAGCCGCAGTTCAAAGGGTATGCTGAAATGGCATTGGAAGATGCAAAATACAGGGTTGATGACGCGTTTACGCGGGAAGACCTGAAAGGGCTGAGCTTTGAGAATACCTTTGGTGGTGCCACTTCGTTTCTGCGGCGTCGCTATCGCAAGGATCTGACGGGTGTTGATATCGCGGTCACCGGAGTGCCGTTTGATCAGGCGGTGACCAACCGGCCCGGCACTCGGCTGGGACCGAGGGCGATCCGCGAGGCCAGCGCGCTGCAAAGCCCGGATGCACCTTTTGGCTGGGGTTACGATCCGCTGAGTGAGTTCGCGATTGTCGATTATGGGGATCTGGCGTTTGATTATGCCAATGTCGCGGGCTTTCCCGATGCGTTGAAAAAACATATTCAGGGTATCTTGGCGGCGGATGTGGCCACGGTTGCCTTGGGTGGGGATCACTATATTACCCTGCCGATTCTTAGGGCTTATGCCGAGAAATATGGGCCGATGGCCTTGCTGCAGTTTGATGCGCATACCGACAGTTGGGCCGATGATGACATGGACCGGGTGGATCATGGCACCTTTGTCTACAAAGCGGTCAAGATGGGGCTGATCGACCCGGCGCGCTCGGTTCAGGTGGGCATTCGCACCACCAATGAAGACACCATGGGCATCAATATCATTGACGCCGCCGAGGTACATGAGATTGGGCCGGTCGAAACCGCCCGCCGGATCAAGCAGATCCTCGGTGATCATCCAACCTACCTGAGCTTTGACATTGACGGGCTGGATCCGGCCTATGCCCCCGGCACCGGGACCCCGGTTTGGGGCGGTCTGACCTCGGCACAGGCGGCGCGTATATTGCGCGATATCGCCGGTATCAACATCAAGGGCGGCGATGTGGTCGAAGTGTCGCCGCCGTTCGACACCACCGGCGCCACGGCCATTGCCGGCGCCCATGTGGCCACTGAAATTATATGCCTGTTGGGCTGGAACATGAGACAAAATGACTGAGTATAATCAACCGATCAGCGGTAACGACCTGGCCCGGTTCTCGGGGCCGGGGACATTTATGCGACTGCCGCAGGCGACTTCGCTTGACGGATTGGATGTGGCGGTGCTGGGYATYCCGATMGATATCGGYACYTCGTGGCGGTCSGGCACMCGRTTTGGCCCSAARCARATCCGCGCCGAAAGYGCGATGATCCGGCCCTATAATATGGCCACCGGRGCSGCGCCRTTTGACARTYTGCAAGTGGCRGATATTGGCGATCTGGCGATCAACACWTTTTCRCTGCCTGACAGTYTKCGYATTATMKMAKMYAGYTATGAYGCGATCCTRAMYARYAASGTGRTSCCGGTSGCRATGGGCGGYGAYCATTCGATCACCYTGCCGATYCTGCGSRSKATSGCCMRMARRYAYGGSCCSGTGGCSSTGGTGCATATMGAYGCCCAYGCYGAYGTSAAYGAYGAMATGTTYGGYGARMRSGAAACYCAYGGCACYGTRTTYCGCCGCGCCYATGAGGAAGGKYTGATCMWSSCSGACAAAACCTATCAGGTGGGGCTGCGCGGTACTGGCTATGCAGCCAGCGACTTCGCCGAGGCCGCAGGCTGGGGGTTTCAGCAGTTTCCGGCGTCCGAGCTGTGGCACCGCTCGCTGAACAACTTGGGTGCGGAAATACGTCGCGATATTGGCGATAGGCCAGTCTATGTCACCTATGATATTGATAGTCTTGATCCAGCCTATGCGCCGGGCACTGGCACACCCGAAATTGGTGGTTTGACGACGCCACAGGCGCTAGAGTTGATCCGGGCTTTGCGAGGTGTGAACATTGTTGGCTGTGATCTGGTCGAGGTCTCGCCGCCCTATGACACCACGGGGAATACGGCGTTGACCGGTGCAAACCTGCTGTACGAACTACTGTGCGTGCTGCCGGGTGTGACGACAAAATAATGTGGACTCCGACGGGCCAGGTGGCTGCGGGGTTGCAAAACATAGGATCAGGGTTGCGATGGGACGAGTGATGCTGTTTGCGTGGATGAGTATTGCGGCGGTCATGGTGGTGATTGGCTTGATCCGGTTGGCGCCAGTTGATCCGCTGGATTGGAATACCCAGCCCGAGTTTTCCGAGGACAAAACCTTTCGCGGTGGCGTGTTCCGGGTGGTGCGCGCCGGGCCGGATGGACTGGCACGCTTTGACTTGGTGGCCAGTGCTGCTCCACGGACCAAGCTGCTGGCAGGATCGGTTGAGGATGGCCTGGCGACCTATGTGACCCGGACCAAATTTCTGGGCTTTCCCGATTACACCACAGCACGTCAGGACGGGGACTTGCTCAAAGTCTACGCACGATTGCGGTTTGGTCGGTCGGACTTGGGGGTGAACGGGGCGCGGATTGCCGATTGGCTGAGCAAAATGGGAATCCAGGCGATGCCTGAACCGACGCCCGGAGAATAGATCGGATGGTGCTTACAGAGGTGGTGGTGAGGCGATCGGGCTATAGTTTGCCAGCCGTTGGTCTCGCGACGAAGACAGGCAGCCCTGTTGCACCTCGCGCCACATTGGCACGTTCAGCGACATCTGGCATTGCGCCATGAACATGCGGCCATCAACGTGCAGACAAATCGTCTGACCCAATTCAACCCTCGACCCAGATTTGTCAGTACAGTAACAATCAATGGTCTTGCCACCGAGCCCTTTGACATCTGACAACGCAGGCAGGGCAAAAACAGCAAGTGCGACGACGATAACGGCTCTGGCATGTTGCATGGCGCTAGCATATCACAAGGGCCAGTCTTGACCAAACTTTGCCACTAACGGATGCACCACCTATGGTTCCCGAACAACGTCTTGAACAGATCCTCCAGCGGTTTCAGTATCTTGAAGCTGCGATGTCCGATGGCGCCAGTGGCAGCGATATCGCCAAGCTGGCCAAGGAATATTCCGATCTGCGCCCAGTGGTCGAACAGATCGAGTCTTATCGCCGTCTCATTGCGGATCTGGATGACGCGCAGGAGATGCTGTCAGACCCGGATATGAAAGAGCTGGCCCAGGAAGAAATTCCGGTGCTAAAGGCAGCGATCCCAGATGCCGAGAAAGGGCTGCAAGTGGCTTTGCTGCCTAAAGATGCCGCAGATACCAAGCCCGCAATGCTGGAAATTCGCCCCGGCACCGGAGGCGACGAGGCGGCGCTATTTGCTGCGGATCTTCTGCGCATGTACCAGCGCTATTCTGAGGCGCGCGGCTGGAAGTTTGAAATTCTGGAAGAACAGTCGACCGAGCTGGGTGGCATCAAAGAGGTGGTGGCCCATATCAAAGGCGACAATGTCTTTGCCCGGATGAAATTTGAATCCGGTGTGCACCGGGTGCAGCGGGTTCCGAGCACAGAAAGCGGCGGTCGAATCCACACCTCGGCCGCKWNGGYWKCGGWNCWGCNCCKWWKSSKWRGATSYGSMYATCMANGNNATSRMKRMCAATGATCTGCGCATTGATACTATGCGCGCCTCTGGCGCTGGCGGCCAGCACGTCAACACCACAGATTCAGCGGTGCGCATCACTCACTTGCCCAGTGGTGTTGTGGTCACCAGCTCAGAGAAATCTCAGCATCGTAACCGCGAGATTGCAATGCAGGTGCTAAAGACCCGGCTCTATGATCTTGAGCGTCAGCGGGTGGACAGTGAACGATCCGCAGACCGCGCATCGCAGGTGGGGTCGGGGGATCGCTCGGAACGCATCCGCACCTATAATTTCCCACAGGGGCGGATGACCGATCACCGCATCAACCTGACGCTTTACAAGTTGGATCAGGTGATGACCGGAGATCTGGACGAGGTGATCGACGCGCTGACGGCTGACAACCAAGCCCGGCTTCTGGCTGAGATGGGGCAATGAACGGCCCCCAAACGGCAGCGCAGGCGATGGTCGCCGCGACGGCGCGGTTGCGGGCCGCAGGGGTGCCGGATCCAGCCCGCGATGCGCGGGTGTTGCTGGCGCATGCAGCGCGGATTGAGGCCAGCCGGGTGACGCTGATCGCGCCCGAGGATCTGAATCAGGATATTGCAGAACGCTATGAACAGCTGATTGCCCTGCGCGCCATCCGAGTTCCGGTGTCGCATTTGCTAGGCGAACGTGAGTTTTATGGCCGTCGGTTCAAAGTGTCATGTGACGTGCTGGACCCGCGCCCGGAAACCGAATGCCTGGTCGAGGCAGCTCTGGCAGTGCCGTTTCGACAGGTGCTGGATTTGGGCACCGGGTCGGGGTGCATTTTGGTGACGCTACTGGCCGAACACCGCGACGCCACCGGCCTGGGGGTAGATCTGAGCGAGGCAGCTTGCCTGCAGGCCAGCGCCAATGCGGTGTTGCACCGGGTTGAGGCACGCGCCGATATCCGTCAATCAGATTGGTTCCAGAAGGTGGAGGGACAATTTGATCTTATCGTGTCGAACCCGCCTTACATCGCGTTGGATGAAATGCCGGGCCTGTCAGCCGAAGTGCGCAACCACGAGCCGGAAATGGCGCTGACAGATGGCGGTGACGGGCTGGGTGCTTATCGCCGGATCACCAAGGACGTCACCCACTATCTAAAACCCGGTGGCCGGGTCTTGGTTGAAATTGGCCCAACCCAGGCAATAGCAGTGGCGGCGCTGTTCGAGCAAGCTGGACTTGGGCAGGTTCGGGTTGTTCAGGATCTGGATGGCCGTGATCGTGTGATTTGTGCGCAAGGCGCGCGAACAGGTGAGGATTAGAGGCGAAATTGGTCAATTTGAACGAAAAAAAGTGGAAAAAGTTCTTCCTAGCCCTTGTCTGCACGCGTTGGACAGGGTTACACATAGGTGTCGCAAGTGTGTTCGGCCCAGAAACCTTACCGGCGACACCAAGCCCAAAATGGTCGATGATCCGGCGTTAATATGCGCTCTTTGGGATCTACGACGCAACGAATCAAGGCTGACGTTAAACAAATGAGATCGTCTAAATCACGTTCGCGGTCGAAGTCGAACCGCAATCGCCCCACTGGTGGTGGTAATGTTGTCAACCGGGTGTTCGATAGTTCGGGCCCCGAGGGCAAGGTGCGCGGCACTCCGCAACAGGTCATTGATAAATACAATCAATTGGCCCGCGATGCCCACTTGGGCAATGACCGAGTGGCCGCTGAAAACTTTCAACAGCACGCTGAGCATTATATGCGCATGCTGGGCGAAGCCCAGCGTGAGCAGGATGCCCGTCGCGACGAGCAAGAACGGCAAAACCGCGAGCGGCAAGCTGAACGCGACCGCGAGCGCACAGAACGGCAAGATAGAGAAGCTGCCGCCCGTAGCGAAGCCAATGCTCGCAGCGAAGCCATCGCTCATATCGAACCTGTGGCACAGAATGAGGACCCCGCCGGGGCTCCACAGCCTGATGTCTTGGATATAAGCAATGGCGGTGACGCAGGCGGTGATTCTGGCCTGGTGGAAACACCGGAAAGCAAACCCAAAAAAGTCAGCACCCGTCGCCCGCGCACTCGCAAGCCAGCTCCCAAGGCTCAAGAGCCGGTGGTGGTTCCTGTGGAGGAACCCGCTGTGGTTCAGGCAGAGAAAACAGTTGTGGCGGCTAAGGCGGAGGAACCAGCTGTGGCTGAGGCCAAAGCTGGTGATGCACCAGAGGCAGCTGAGTAAGTCACTTAAGACAGAAATTAAAAAAAGCCCCGGACCATATGGTTCCGGGGCTTTTTGATYTTTAGCCGAAAAATTCAAATTTTCGAGCAAGAATTTTTGAAAATCCTTATGCCGGACCGGATATTAGGCGAGTGGTTTCAGACTGCGTGCCAAGGCGCAGAAGGCTTCGAGGCTGACCTGCTCGGCCCGCTCGGTGGGGGGGATGCCAACAGCGTTCAAGTGATCTTCGATATCTGGTGAGACGCTTTTCAGCGCAGCCCGCAGCATTTTGCGGCGCTGGTTGAATGCTGCAGCCACCACCCGGTTCAAGGTGCCTGCATCTGCTGGAAAGCGCGGCTCGGGCAGGGCGGTCAGATGCACCACGGCGCTAGAGACCTTGGGCGGCGGCGTAAAGGCTTCGGGGGGCAGGGACAGCACAATCTGCGGCTCGGCGCGCCACTGCGACAGCAGCGCCAGACGGCCGTATTTCTTGGTCCCCGGCTGCGCGACAATGCGTTCGGCCACCTCGCGCTGAAACATCAGGGTCAGGCTTTGCCAGAACGGCGGCCATTGTTTTGGGGTCAACCAGCGCACCAGCAGCTCGGTGCCGATGTTATAGGGCAGATTGGCGGCGACCCGGATTGGCGGGGTCAGGTGTTCCAGCGGATTAACCTCGAGCGCATCGCCTTCGATCACCTGCAAGCGATCAGGATAAGCAGCCGAGATCTGTGCTAAGGCAGGTAGGCAGCGGGCGTCTTTTTCCACCGCAAGCACACGCCGTGCGCCCTCGGCCAGAAGGCCACGGGTCAGGCCGCCGGGGCCGGGACCGATTTCCAACACATCGCAATTGGTCAGATCGCCGGCCAGGCGGGCGATTTTGGCGGTCAGGTTGAGGTCCAGCAGAAAGTTCTGGCCCAGAGACTTGCGGGCGGAGAGCTGATGCTCGGCGATCACTTCGCGCAGGGGAGGCAGGCTGTCGATGGCAGTCATTTTGTTTCTAACTTGGGGCTGGGCCGTGGGCGTGGAATAGGGGTTTCCTTGCCAGCGACGGGATATTTGGGGCCAGATGAAGGATCAGGAGGGTTTGGCCATGGTTTGCGCCATTTTGAGCGCTTCGATCAGGCTGGTGGGGTTGGCTATGCCCTGACCGGCGATGTCACAGGCTGTGCCGTGGTCGGGCGAAGTGCGGATGAACGGCAGGCCAAGGGTGATGTTGACGCCTCGATCAAAATCCAGCGTTTTGATCGGGATCAGCGCTTGGTCGTGATACATGCAGATGGCCGCGTCATAGCGGGCGCGGGCGGCGGCGTGGAACAGGGTGTCGGCAGGGTGGGGCCCGGTGAGAGCATAGGCGTCGGATTGCATATCGAGCAGCAGCGGGGTGATCCAGTCTAGTTCCTCGTGCCCCATGGCACCGCCTTCACCTGCGTGGGGGTTCAGGCCCGCAACTGCAATGCGCGGGTGAGCGATGCCGAACTGATTTTGCAGCCCTTCAACAGTGATCTTGATGGTTGTGCGCAGCAGGTCGGGGGTCAGCTGCTGGGGAACCTGGGCCAGCGGGATATGAATGGTCGCGGGCACCACCCGCAACTGTTCAGAGGCCAGCATCATCACCACCTGTTTGCGATCTGCCAGCGCGGCCAAAAACTCGGTGTGGCCCGGGTAGGCAAAACCTGCCCCGTCGATCAGCGCCTTTTTGTGGATTGGCGCAGTGCAGAGTGCCGAAGCTTGCCCTGCTTGCACCAGTGCCACGGCAGTTTCAATCGACTGGATCACCCCGGCGGCGTGTTCAGCCTTGGGGTGGCCAGGAGTGGCGGCGCCGTCGAAAGGCATCGTCAGGACTGGCAGGGCCGAGCTGCAGGCCTCCAAGGCCTCGGAGGGAGACTCGATTTCTGCAAAGGTGGTGCCTGACGGCAGATGGCGGGGATCGCCGATCCAGAAAAACGGACAGCTGTCGCGCAATTTGTTCCAGGCTTTGGCGGCGATTTCCGGGCCTATTCCGGCCGGCTCCCCACAGCTGAGTGCAATGGGGCGGGCCTGGGTCATTTAATCACAATTTCCGCATCGGCACGCAGCTGCTCAATATAGCTGTCCGCAAAGGCCGCCAGACGTTGTTGGGTCAGCGCACTGGCCACGCCATCGCGGCCGTCGTCCTCGCCAGTGCCCAGATCGGCGGTGCGGCCGCACATCATCAGCAGTACCAGTGTCTGGCCATTGTTGCGGGTCAATGCGGTTGAGGTTTCGCCGGGGTCAAGTTTTGCCAACTCCAGTGMYMSMYYYTGCGGAATTTCGGCAGGGGCCAGGCTTTGGAGCTCCAACACAGCGGGATCCTGATCTTTGGCGATGCCGTAAAGGTCATCACAGCTGTCGATCTGGTCCGCGACTTTTTGCGCTATTTTCAGGGCCTCGGGACTGCGGCCCCCGGCAATGAAATAGCTGGCGTATTCAATAGCAGCATAACGCGGAGTTGCGCCGGTGATTTCGCGGATGCCACGCATCTGGAACAGGGCAACGGCGCCTTGCAGAGGCAGGGGAGCGGTGATTTCGCCGGGGTTTAGTGCCAGCACCACTTCTTGCAATTGTGGTGGCAGTTTGGTCAGGGCGATCCAGGACAGATGACCCTGGTTGTTGCGGCTGTCGGCGGCTGAGTACTGTGTCGCGGCAGATGAAAAGGCTGCATAGCTGTCTAACTGGCTGATCTGCTCAGCGAGCTCTTCGACCTGGCCCACATTTTGATCGTTGATCGGAATGATCACCTCGGACAACAGCACCTGCACGCCGCCAGTTCCGGCGCGTCCCATGGCCCGGTCGATTTCTTCATCACTGGGCCGGGCCCGTGACAGGAACCGAGAGCCAACATAGTCGCGCCAGTTGAGTCCCACTTCYGTATAGTCGCGCAGAGTTTCAGGGGAGACACCGTTTTCGCCAAGGACTTTGGTAAACTCCTCAAGCGTCAGGTTGGCCCGCTTGGCCAGATCGGTCATGCCGGTGATGACGTCTTCCTCGGTCGCGCTAATTCCGGCCTGAGCAACCGCTGCTTTTTTCAGGCGGTCTTTGATTAGTTCTTCGCGGGCGAGGTCAGTTGGGTCGCCGGCGGTGCCCAGCAGGCGCATGAACTGAGCCCGTTGATCGAGTTCATAATAAGTGATCACCGCTTCATTCACCGTGACGGCGGGTGAAAACAGACCCTGAGCCACTGCGGGTAAGGGGAGGCAAATAGCCGAGGCCAGAATGAGACCCGGGGCGTAGAACCAAGACTTCAGGAATTGCTGCATGATCGCCTGTACTTTTTTGTGCCGCTGTTGACGGAAAATCCGTTCAACGCGATGGTAAAGCCGAAATCGGTCGAAGGCTCAACACTTGATGTCGAAGTATAGCGCCTGTTGAGCGAAAGATCGACCGTGACGCATTCATTGCTGTAGACAAATCCGATCCCGGCGCGCGAGGCGCGGGCATCAGATATATCATAGCGCAGGTTGGCGCTGGCCGACCAGTTCGGATGGATTTGATAGCTGCCGTCGAACCACAGCTCCGAGGTTTCTTCGCTGCGACCTTCGGCTGGATCGGTGCCCAGCCACAGGTAACTGCCAGCAAAATCGGCACGGCTGTTGGTCCAGTCACCACGCAATTCAGCTTTAGAGAAGTTCAGAGATCCATTCAACAAACCACGAGCGGTAATTGCCAGACCCTTGTCGAGCTTTAATTGACCCGCCAGCAGGATATCAGAGGAGGTACCGCCAAGGCCAGAGGATTTGGTGAAACGACTGTCAGCCGTCTCGCGGAACACTTGACCAATGGTAGCCGAGGCCTGCCAGCCGCCAGCAGCATAGCGGGCCCAGTTGATGCCATAGACCAAGGAAATACCATCTTCGCGGGCATCTGTGGCAGGGAACCGGGACAGCTCTAACAGGTTGCCCTGATCAAACTCGACAAAATTGCTTTCGTCATTTGGCACGTCGTCGCCGATGACGTCGCTCCATCCCAGCTGCACAATGGGTTCCAGGAAATGCGAGGCCCCAGAGGCGGTACGGCGGGTCATAGGCAGTCGCAAAGTGACGGCGCCACGTGGTGTCAGACGTGAGGCTTGGGACGGATATGCGCTGTCATCGTGGATGCCAAAAGCGTCTGCAGACAGGCCCAGCTGTGTTTGAGCGATCACACCGTTGAGCAGATGCCAGCTGCGTTGCCAGTCGGCATCAACGGTGGCACGGGCGATGTCCCGGCCTATGACGTCCAAGTTTGTGGTGCGGCTGTGACCATGTGCATGCAGGGTCATTTGCAACTCGCCACCGAGCTGTGCCGGGTGATAGCGCTGCTGGTAAAAGACGTCTGCAATTGAAGATGGGATCTCGGTTTGCTCTTCCGAGTCGCGCAACGTTTTGTAATGAAAAACTCCGGCACGGAACAGGTTTTTTCGCCGTACCCGCGTCAGGGTCAGTTGCGAGCGCAACCGGTCGAGATCGGGTAGGCCATAGTCGGCAAGATAGGCATCATCCGAGGTGGTCTTGATCTCGAACTCCAGTTTGAAGTCCCGGCGCAGGTCAAAAGCGCCGTCGCCAAACAGATAGCCGCGGGTGTCACCCGGCTGTAGGTCATCGCGGGTGAGGGCGCCCTCAAAATCGATATACCCATTGCGAAAAGCCTGCCGGTAACGCGCATCCAGCGTGCGCGTTTTAGAGGACAGATAGGGGGCTAAAGTCAAATCTCGGTTTTCGCCGAGGGTAAAGAAATAGGGAACCTTTAGCCCGGTTCCAAGATTCGATGTGGTGCGCACCGAGGGTACCAAAAATCCTGTGGCCCGTTCCAAGGTTGGATCCGGCAGGCGCAGGCCGGGGAAATAGAACACTGGCACGTCCAGGATGAGGAATTGGGCGTTCTCAAAGTAGAGCTGTCTTTCCAGCTGATCGTGGGTGATTTTCTCGGCTCGAATCTGCCAGAGTGGCGGTGAACCATCATCACAGACTTGGCAGGATGTCGCGGCGGTTTTGTACAACTGGGTATAACGGCCACTCACGCGGGTCATCTGAACCGAGGCCAGCTGTAATTGCTGCTGGAACACCATGCGGGCACCGCTGAGAATGCCGTTGCGCAGGTCTTTGTCCATCTCGGCTGCGTTTGCGAGAATGGTTATCTCGCCGCCCTGATCAATACGAATGGGACCTTCGATCACTAGGGTACCACTGTCGCGATCAAAGGTGATTTTTGTGGCACGCAGGCGGATGTCACCCTGAAAGGCCTCGACGTTGCCTTTGGCAATCAGCACGCGATCACTCGTGATGAACACCTGATCAGCGACCAGCATGGCTGGTTGGATGGCGTCGCCGGCGGTGGGGGCCTGTTGAGCATTGGCAATGGGGGCCAATGCGATCCAGGGGGCAACAGTGAGTAGAAGTAAGGCGCGACGCATCTTAGCCGTCCTCCGCATGGAGCAAGAGGCCCAGGGTTAGCAAGATGGAGGCGACTGGCGGTGCCCAGGCCGCCAAAGCCACCGGAATCTGGCCATTCTCGCCGAGGATCTGCGCAAAGTTACGGATGAAATAAAGCCCAAACCCCAACAACACCGCCGTCAGAACCGCCAGCCCAGTGCCGCCGGACCGGGCATGGCGCATGGTGAAGGCAGCCCCAACCAGAACCATGGCCATCAGGAACAGCGGCCTCGCCAGTTCCACCTGCAGCCAGACTTCATAACGTTTGGTCGAGAACCCGGCCTCGCCAAGTGCGCGAATGGTGTCTGGTAGATCATAAATCGATATGCCCTCAGCAGTGCCAAGACTGTCGCGAATCCGGTCTTGGGTCAGTGTTGTTGCCAGTCGCAACTCGTCGTGTTCGGCAGAATTGGTCTCGGGGTTGAGCCCAGGCGTCAGTGGCCAGGCTTTGGCGCTGCGTAGGAGCCAGTGATCGCCGTCCAGCATTGCGCTTTCAGCAATGATCTGGCGCACAGGCCCGCCGCCGGGTGCATAGGAAATAATAGTCACATCATACAGAGTAATATTGCCAATCTCACCGCCATAGCCGGTGGCATGAATGACCGATTGGCCCTGAGCACCACCCTGGCGCAGCCATAGACCCTCGCCAGTGAGCGACAGGGCGGCCGGGCCGCCAGTGCGATAGGTATCTGACAGCTCCTGGTACCGGTTCGACGTCGCCGCAACAATGGGATTCAGAGTGCTGACCGTCAGCACTCCAATTATCGCAGCCACGCTCAGCGGGGCTGCGAGTGCCCGGATGCCCGAACGACCGATGGCTCGGGTGACCACTAATTCGCTGCTGCGGGCCAGCCCGACAAACAGCACAATGGTCGACAGAATCATGATCAGCGGTAGGAATTCATTGAGTGCGGCTGGTGCATTCAACAGAGTCAGGTTGATAAGCTGGCCAAAACTAAGGTCAAGACCATCAAAGCGGCGGACCTGTTCGTTCAGATCGATCAACATCACCAGCGTGAGCAGAACCATGCAAATGATGCCAAACCATTGCAAGAAACGGCGCGCAAAATAGAGGTCTAGCTTCATTGTGCGGCCTCTGTTGCTGCCGTCCGAGGGCGTTTGTTCAAAAGTTTGATGGGATGAGCCGCCAGTTGCAGGAAAATCACCGCGATCACCAGGCCAATCACGGCTGGCAGATAGATTAGCGGCCATAGGTCGGCATTGTTGAGCACTGGCTCGGCGACCACGCTGCGCAGGCCTTCGATGAAAATCAACAACACAAAAGCCAATAGCGCCTGACGCCAGACCCCAAACCGTGAGAAGGTCCCCAGCATCAGCGCGGAAAACCCGAGCAACGCGACGGCCACGCAGATTAGTGCCCGGGCAAAGCGCAGGTGCAGTTCTTCAGCCAGTTGGCCGCGGTTGAATGGCTCTTGTGCTGCAATCTGATCTGGCTTTGTCATTAGTTCTAGACTGGGAATAGCGCGAATGTTGCGGGACTTGTTTTCGGATTTGTCTGCCAAGGCGCTGATGTCGTAGGAGAAGTCTGAAAAAACAGTGGTCGAAAGAGTGCGGCCCTGAATGTCCAAACGCAGCGCCATTCCATCGACCATCACAAGATGGGTGCGGTCTTGATCCCGCACCAGAAACGCCCTCGCGCCAGTGTAGAGCACATTTTGATCCGGATTGCGCCGGTCAGACAAGAATACGTCGTTCAACGTCCCATCTKGGTCGATCTGGCGGATGTAGAAGGTCACACCTTTGGCCGGGTGCAAAAAATTCCCCTCACTCAACAGTTTGGCGGTGACATTGCGCGCCACTTCGGATTCGCGCACTTTGAGCTGATTGATCGATGCCGGCAGCAGGAAATGGGTCAGTGCCGACATCATCAGTGCGGTAATGATGCCAAAGGCAAGCGCAGGCCGGGCCATTTGCCACGGGCTGGTGCCGGTGGCGCGCAGCACCGTCAGCTCACTTTCGCTATTCAGCCGGTTGGTCACCCAGACAGCTGAGGCAAAGGCCGCAATCGGCAGCACCATGCGTACAAGGTTGGGAAGTGCCAGCGCAGTGAACTCGAGAAACACCAGCGCCGACTGACCATCGCCAATCAGGCGGTCAAACAGAACCACTGCCCGGTTGATCCAGAACACCGCCACCAGAATCAGCGCAAAGAAGCCGAAGAACAGTAGATATTGGGACAGCACGTATCTGTCGAATCGTGACACTGCGATCCCCCCAGACCTTGCCATAGTTATTTTTGCCGATCTTAGAGGAAATCGGTGCCGGGTAAAACTGCATTTATTACATGAATGCAGATCCTTCGCTTCGTCTGGCCTAGCCAATTGTTGCGTCGCAGGCTAGCTGTTGGGGTAAATCGCATCAACCTAAGCAGGAGCCCGCCCCATGAGCAGTCTGACCCCAATTCGCTTTGCCGACTATGATCCCAAGACACTGTCAGAGCTTGTCGGGCGCTTGGTGGTGCTGATCACACCCGAGGGCATGATGGATCAGGCTGGTCGCAGCGCCAACCGCCTGAGCAAAGGCGCGCTGGCCCGGTTGATCGCCAGTGACAGTTTTCAAAAGGCCAAGACCGGTCAGGTGATTTCACTGGCCTGGCCTGCCGGAATGCAGGTGGAGGCGCTGGATGTGCTGGTGATGCCACGTCGGGTGACCCCGATCGGGGCACGTAAGGCAGGGGCTGCGCTGGCAAAGGTGGGGGCTGGTAAAACCATGACGGTGATGGCTGGTTCGATGCCAAAAGCCGCTGACCTAGCACTGGGTATTGTCCTGCGGGACTACGCGTTTGATCGGCATAAAACACCGGATGACGACAAAACCTCTGGCGAAGTGATCATCGCGCATAAGGCCCATGAGGATATAGCCGCAAAGTTTGCACCAATGCGGGCGGTGGCCGAAGGCGTCCACATGACTCGCGATCTGATCAACGAGCCGGCCAATGTGCTGACCACCACTGAATTTGCCAACCGTCTGGTTGAGATGGAATCAATTGGCCTGAAGGTCGAAGTGTTGGACGAAGCGCAACTGGAAGAGCTGGGAATGCGCTCACTGCTCTGTGTCGGGCAGGGCTCCGTCAGCCCGTCTAAAGTGGTGATCATGCAGTGGAACGGCGGCAAAGAGGGTGACGCGCCACTGGCTCTGGTCGGCAAGGGCGTGGTGTTCGACACTGGCGGTATCTCACTAAAACCTGCCGGTGGCATGGAAGATATGACCATGGATATGGGCGGCGCAGGTGTGGTGGCAGGCACTATGCGGGCGCTGGCGCTGCGCGGTGCCAAGGCCAATGTGGTCGGCCTGGTTGGTCTGGTCGAAAACATGCCCTCGGGCAATGCCACCCGCCCCGGTGATGTGGTGAAATCGATGAAGGGCGTCACTATTGAGGTGATCAACACCGATGCCGAAGGGCGTTTGGTTCTGTGCGATGTGATGTGGTACACGCAGGAGCGGTTCAACCCGGTTGGCATGATCGATCTGGCTACTCTGACGGGGGCCATTATCGTTGGTTTGGGGCATGAAAACGCCGGCGTGTTCTCCAACAATGACGGGCTGTGCAATGCGTTCCTCAAAGCGGCAGCTGCCGAAGATGAGGGGGCTTGGCGGATGCCGCTTGGCAAGGGCTATGATGATCTGATCAAATCCCGAATCGCGGATATCAAAAATACCGGCGGTCGCCCGGCGGGATCGGTCACCGCTGCCCAGTTCCTGAAGCGGTTTGTCAAAGATGAGACGCCTTGGATTCACCTTGATATTGCTGGCGTTGCTTCAATTAAAGCCGACACCACTTACGCCCCTAAGGGCGCCACCGGCTGGGGGGTGGCTGCACTGAACCGATTGGTTCAGGACGGATTTGAGGCCGAGTGAGGTAAACATGGGCGCGGTTTACTTTTACCACCTGACGCGCGGACCCTTGGATCAAACCTTATCCGTGTTGCTGGAGAAGGCGCGCGGTATGGGGTGGCGTATTGCGGTGCGGGGCTGCGACCCTGATCGCATGAGCTGGTTGGACGACCATCTGTGGATGGGCAACAAGGACAGCTTTCTGCCACACGGTATGCAGGGTGGCCCGCATGATGCTCTGCAACCGGTGCTTCTGACAACTGGGCCCGAGGCCGCCAACGCACCTGATTGCGTGATGGCAATCGACGGTGCGGCCGTGGCTCCAGAGGAGGTAGCCGCGATGCAGCGGGTTTGCGTATTGTTCGACGGCAACGACGCAGAAGCAGTGCAGCATGCACGCGGGCAGTGGAAAGATCTGACAAATTCGGGGTGTTCGGCACAATACTGGTCAGAGGAATCGGGCCGCTGGGAGAAAAAAGCGGAAAAATAAGACCAGGGGCGCTGCCCCTCTTGGCCTGCGGCCAATTCACCCTGAGGTATTTGAGACAAGAAGAAGCTGAGTTTGGCTCCTTGGTAAGTCAAATATTAACTACGATCTGGTTTAGTTCTTGGTGCGGTACAGGCTGAKGAGCCGATGACCGCACAAGGAGAAGCCCCGCCGCGCGGCCATATTGTTCCCTGTGGGGGGCCTTGAGGTGACACTCGTTCTTGCTCTAGATGATCTGTTCGAGAGTTTATCAGTGGTTGTTGTTTCTTCTTGTTTAAAATACCTCCGCCGGAGGCCTGCGCCGATAGGCGTATTTCTTTTGTTAGCGGGTCAGCAACAGTGATCCATTGCGAATTTCTATGCTGGACCAGCGTTGAAGATAGGCCATACCCAGCAGCGATTGCTCCAGCTCTCCCTGATTGACCCAAACACGGACATTTCTGTCGGAGATACCTCCCAGTGACATGCTGTCGAGCCAGACCGAGGCTGTGCGGACCTCACCGTTGGCGGTGCTGGCCCGGCCCAGATAGGCAAGAGTATCGGGATCAATCCCTGCGCTGCGGGCATCATTGGCGTTCAGCACCACATCGGTGGCGCCAGTGTCGACCAGGAAAGTGATCGGGACATCATTGACATCTATGGTCAGGTAGTAGTGTCCGTCAGGTGAGCGAGGCACCTCAATCTGGCCGGTGCTGCCAATCACGGACTGTTGTGGTCTGACGGTACTGCGGATGTCATCCCACAATCCATAGCCTGCGATCACACCTAGAAAAATGAATACCCAGACGGCGAGTTGTTGCACTGTTTTACTCAGACTCTTGCGATTTTGTACAAAAAACCATGATCCAACCGCCGCCAACATCAAAACCAGGTAGATTACGCGGCCGTAGTCGATATCTGTCATCCAAATCCCTCCTGCGGTCTTATCTATGCCATGTCGCGGATCTTGCTAGCCCGCAAAGCCAAAGTCTTTCAGCCCATCGAGAATGAACTGTACCGACAGCGCCGCCAGCAGCATCCCCAAAAGGCGGGAGACCACGTTAATGCCGGTTTTGCCCAGCAGTCGCTCAAACAGGCCGGAGGCCAGGAACATCATCACCATCACCGCCAACACGGCCAGCATCACGGTGATCACCATGGCAAAGCCCTCAATGCCCGGTCGTTGTCCGGCCAGCAGAATCACCGTGGCGATTGATCCTGGGCCGGCAATCAGTGGCATCGCCATTGGAAAGACCGAGGGATCCTCGATGTCATCGTCGCTGCCCTGATCCTGGCGCCGTTTGCTGCGCCGCTCAAACAGCATGTCCAGCGCGGTGAGGAACAGTAGCGCGCCACCGGCCACCCGGAAAGCGGCCATCGAGATGCCAACAAAACCCAGCACCGCCTCGCCAAAGGCAGCAAACAGCGCCAGCAAACCGGCGGCTGTGAAACAGGCACGCAGCCCAACCGAGCGGCGTTTGGCTGGGCTCATGCCTTGGGTCAGCGCCAGAAACACCGGCGTCAGGCCAATCGGATCAACAATGACAAACAGCGTCACAAAAGAGGTGATCAGAAAGGCCGTGTCGATCATAGCGCTTCGGCTTTTTCCAGTTTCTCAAGCGCTTTCATCCACATGATCTCGGCGCGGCCCAAGGCAGTCATGACCTCGGCGTGTTTACCCTGCCAGACCTTGGCCTGATCCTTGTTCTCCGGTTCGTACATCTCTGGATCACCCAGTTTGACGTCCAGTTTGTCTTTCATCTGCGTCAGCTTTTCGACCCGCTGCTCACCTTTGCGGGCCTCTGAGCGCAGCGCCAGAATGGCATCGCGGGTGGGGCGTTTGGCTTTTGGTTTTTGCGCTGCGGGTTTGGAGGCCGGTTTGTCGCGGGCCAGCAACAGGTCGCGATAAGACGCCAGATCGCCCTCATAGGGGGTCACCGTGCCGTCGGAGACCAACCACAAGCGGTCAGCAACCAGGCTGAGCAGGTGCATGTCGTGGCTGACCAGGATCACCGCGCCGCTATAGGCGGTCAATGCCTCCACCAAAGCCTCGCGACTTTCAATGTCGAGGTGGTTGGTCGGTTCATCGAGGATCAGCATATGCGGCGCGTCAATGGTGGCCAGCAGCAGCGATAGTCGTGCCTTTTGGCCCCCCGACAGACGACCAACTTCGGTGTCRGCCTGATCCGCGCCMAGRCCAAAMCCRGCYARACGGGCWCGYARTYTSGMYTGACCTTCRCYGGRGCGTTCGCGYTGCAGGTGCATCARYGGRGTTTCGTCGATGAACAAYTCGTCRACCTGGTGCTGRGCAAAGAASCCRATGCGMAGYTTGTTSGACTGRGTCATCTTGCCYGMCATYACCTGCAGGCGSGCSGACAGCATCTTGGCCAGRGTGGWTTTRCCYTCRCCGTTCTTRCCMAGCARGGCRATGCGGTCGTCCTGGTCAATGCGTAGGTTCAGCTTGCTGAGAACCACTTTGTCGCCATAACCTACCGACGCACCCTCGGTGGCGATGATTGGTGGTGACAATTCCTCGGGCTCAGGGAAGGTAAAGACTGTACGTGCCGCATCTTCGGGCGCGCGGATGGTCTCCATCTTCTCTAGCATTTTGACGCGGGACTGGGCCTGTTTGGCCTTGCTGGCCTTGGCCTTGAACCGGTCGACAAAGCTTTGCAGATGGGCGCGGCGCAGATCCTGTTTCTTGGCGGCGGCAGCCTGCACCGCACGGTTGGAGGCGCGCTGGCGGGCAAATTGATCGTAGTTGCCGGAATAATAGGTCAGGCCGCGGTTTTCCAAGTGCAGGATGCCGCCGACAGAGCGGTTCAGCAATTCGCGGTCGTGACTGATGATGATCACCGTATGTGGGTATTTCACCAAATAGGCTTCGAGCCACAGTGCGCCTTCGAGGTCGAGATAGTTGGTTGGTTCGTCCAACAGCAGCAGGTCAGGCTCGGAAAACAGCACMGCGGCCAGGGCCACTCGCATCCGCCAGCCACCCGAGAAATCCGAGCAGGGGCGTAGCTGGGCTTCGGTGTCAAAGCCCAGGCCTTTGAGGATTGAGGCGGCGCGCGCCTCAGCTGACCAGGCGTCGATATCAGCCAGACGGGTCTGGATGTCGGCAATTCGGTGCGGCTCGGTGGCGGTCTCARCCTCGGCCATCAGATTGGCGCGTTCGGTGTCCGCCGCCAATACTGTGTCGATCAGCGACACATTCGACGAGGGGGCCTCTTGCGAGATACCGCCGATACGGGCCTTGGTGGGCAGCGATATGTCGCCCGATTCCAAGGCCAGTTCGCCGTAGATCAGGCGGAACAAGGTGGTTTTCCCGGTGCCATTGCGGCCAATCAGGCCAACCTTGTGGCCATTGGGAATGGTGGCGCTGGCGCCTTCGAACAGGGGCCGACCTTCGACCGCGTAGGTGATATCTTGGATGCGTAACATGAGGCGGGACGTAGCAGACAGTGAACGGCTACGCCAGCGGCATAAACCGGCTGTTTTGTCCCAGGCCAATTCTGTGCTCCGGAACCGGACCTGGCGGCAACCAATCGGCGCCAATTTTCGTCGATCACTGCGGTGCAGCACCCTTTCCAAAGCCTGGCTGCCGTGGTACCGGGGCGCCAAATCATATCACTGGCGGCGGGGTGTTTTGCCCGGTCCCATAAACAGGAGAAGCCCGATGGCTCTGGAACGCACTTTTTCGATCATCAAGCCCGATGCAACMCGCCGYAAYCTGACTGGCAAAATCAAYGCCAARTTYGAAGAYGCTGGCCTGCGCRTTGTTGCGCAAAAGCGKATYCASCTGACCAAAGCRCAGGCTGGTGASTTCTACAAAGTACACGCCGAGCGTCCGTTCTACGACGAGTTGTGCGAATTCATGGCGTCGGCTCCGATCGTTTGTCAGGTTCTGGAAGGCGAAGGCGCCATTGCCAAAAACCGYGAAGTCATGGGCGCAACCAACCCAGCAGAYGCTGCYSCTGGCACYGTCCGCGCTGACTTTGCWGARTCGGTTGGCGAAAACTCGGTTCACGGSTCCGACGCKCCGGAAACTGCTGCTGAAGAAATCGCTTACTTCTTCTCCGGTCTTGAACTGGTYGGCTAARCCTTAGCTGKTTTMRRAATTGAGAGGGCCGTCTGTATCTGCAGGCGGCCTTTTTGTTGGCGCCACGGGCCGCCCGAATTTTGCCTCAGCGGTGTTTCTCTACCACACCAATCTGATTCAGCGTGGCTTCCAATTCGGAAAGCCCCTTGTCAAATGCGCGCTCTTTGATGGCATCAAAGCGGAGGCGAAGCACCTTTTTCTCTTCGCTCTTACAGTCATTCCACGGCCGACCCTGCAGGCCCATCACCAGCACGTAATAGCCGATGAAATGTGGTCTGGTGCCGGTTTTCAGCAGTTGAGCATAGGTTTCATCGGGGCCCAACTCGCGCAGCTGTTCGGCGGTTTGGATGCCTGCACGGGCACAGGCCTCTTCATAGGCGGGACCGAGATTGCGGATGGATGATATTGGTTCGTTCATGGTTTGTTTCTATCCGCAGGGTTCACCGTTGTCATCCCCGCAATTGGTATCATCCGCGGGGTTACCTGAGGAATTGACAGAGGCGCGGCCGGGCTCCACCTTTGGCCGAGACAAATGAGGGAGACAACGATGCCAGCGCTTAACTCGCAGCAAGCACATGTGAATATTGAAGGATTTAACCTGGCCGATCCGCCACAGGGATTTGTCGAAGATCCGTTCCCCTTTTATGATGCCCTGCTGGCAACCGCACCGGTGCTCAGGCAGCCGGATGGATCAGTGATACTGTGCCGTCACGGCGACCTGGATCGTATCTACCGCGACACCACTTTGTATTCCTCCGATAAAAAGGCGGCGTTTGGTCCCARATTTGGCGTTGGATCACCCCTGTTTGAGCATCACACCACCTCTTTGGTGTTTTCCGATCCGCCGCTGCACACGCGGGTGCGCAGGATCATGACCTCGGCACTGGCACCACGGGCTCTTGCGCGCATGGAGCCGGGGCTGATCGAGACGGTCGAGTATTTGTTGGACGAGATGGCCCAGGGCGGGCAGGTGGATCTGATCGAGGATTTTGCCGCGTCAATTCCAATCCAGATTATTGGCAACCTGCTGGATGTGCCAATGGAGGAACGGGGGCCGTTGCGCGACTGGTCCTTGGCGATTCTTGGCGCGCTGGAGCCATCTTTGAGCCCAGATCAGCTGGCTGCCGGTCAAACCGCGGTGAGTGAGTTTAAGGCCTATTTGTCGGATTTGATTGCGCGACGGCGGGCTGCGCCGGGGGATCTCGACAATGACGTGCTGACCCGGTTGATCCAGGGCGAAGGGGCCGATGGGCAGTTGAGCGAAATAGAGCTGATCCAGAACTGTATCTTCATCCTGAATGCGGGCCATGAAACCACCACCAATCTGATTGGCAACGGTTTGGCACTGTTGCAGGACCACCCGGATCAAAGGGATCGGTTGCTGCAGCAGCCTGAGCTGATCAAACCGGCGATCGAAGAGATCCTGCGGTTTCGGTCTCCTAACCAGTTGGGCAACCGCGAAACCACAGCTGAGATTGAGATTGACGGGCTGAGAATCGCCAAGGGTACAAATCTGCATCTGGTGATCGGTGCTGCCAATCGCGACCCGGATGTGTTTGATGCGCCAGAGGTGTTCGATGTTGCACGCAGTCCGAACCGTCACCTGGCCTTTGCCGGTGGACCACATGTCTGCGTTGGCCTGACATTGGCACGGATGGAGGGCAGGGTGGCGATTGGACGATTGCTGGCGCGGTTTCCAAATTTTCAGATATTGCCGGGGCGCGTGCCGGGCGGGCGACTGCGGTTTCGCGGTTATGCGCAATTGCCTGCGATGTTGTAGCCGCCAGTCATTGGCAGGCTAGAACAGCCCGACTTCTTTTGCAGTCAGCGCGGCCTGGGTGCGGTTCTTRGCGTCCAGTTTACGGCACAGGGTCCGCACATGCAGCTTGATGGTCACCTCTTGCAGCTCCAGGTCGCGGGCGATTTCCTTGTYGGATTGCCCCCGGCAAAGGCCACTCAGAACCTCGATCTCGCGCGAGCTGAGCTTTGCCGCTAAGGGATGCACTGGCTCAGAGGCTTGTTCCCGTAACAGCTCAACAGGCACATAAACCTCACCGGCGCTCATAAAACGGACGGCGTTCAGCAGTGATTTTGCGCCCATTGTTTTGGGGAGATAGCCAATGGCACCCGCGTCCAACGCGTCTTGAGCAGTTCGTGTGGGGGCGCTGCCGGATAAGATGGCGACCCCTTTGCCGCCATTATGCTTTAGCGCGCGCGCCAGTCCCTCTAGGCCAAACATACCCGGCATGTTGTAGTCCAGCAGAACCAGATCAAAGGGGCCTGTTTTGTCGATTTGATCTAGGGCGTCTGAGAGATTTACAGTGGACGTCACTTCAGCGCCACCCACAGAATGAAGATAGGCAGAAATGGTTTCACGAACCATGTCGTGATCGTCGGCCAACAGAATGCGCATGAAACCCACTGCATGACTTTAAGTTCCCACTACAAGTCATATAGGTACAGTCGCTTCAGTTCCATCTACTTTTGCAAAAGGGAGGGCGTTTTTTTATTTGACCTCTCCCCCTCAACACTGTGCCTCTGCTCGCAATGTAACAGACCGTCATTGTGCAAAGGGCTGATCAATAGGCGCTCGTCGTGTCAACTTAGGTTAGTGCACCTATCCTAAAGGTTAGGTTTGCCGTAACCCGTGACCAAAGTCTGGACAGGGATGGCCGGTTNCTCTGGACAGAGGCTAATTTGGTTGTATCGTGCAACTATGAATGATTTGCTCCCTGAATCCCGAATTGACCATCTTCGCACTTCTGCGCGACAAATCGTGCGAGACCTTGGGTACATGCACAGCCATTTGGCAGGAACTCAGCTTTCCCCTTCAGCCCTGCACACCATAATTGAGCTGGGCTATGGTACCGTGGCCAACGCCAGTGCTTTGGGGGAATTGCTGCRTCTGGAGAAGTCGAGCATCAGTCGGTTGCTGAAAAAATTGGAGAGGGACGGGCTTGTGAATGTCTCGACCGACCCGTCCGACAGGCGAGTCCGCGCTCTAGGTTTGACACCGCAGGGCACAGCTTTGCTTCGTCAGGTCGAGGGCTATGGAAGAAGGCAACTTCAGTCATCCCTTAGCAAATTGTCTGCCGAGGAATTGAAAGATGTTGAAAACGGCCTTTTTTCCTTTGCAAATGCACTGCGCCCACACCAAGCAACGTCATCTGTCCCTGAGACCAGTCTGGATATTCGAGAAGGCTACCAATCCGGGCTTATCGCAGGTGTGACGGGCATGCATGCCGCCTTCTACTCAGAAAACTATCGGTTTGGTGCTGTGTTTGAACGAAAGGTGGCGAGCGAAATGTCAGAATTCATGGGGCGAATTGATAGAGAAGGGAACACCACATTTTCAGCCTATCGCGCGGAGCAGTTGCTCGGCTCTGTGACCCTTGATGGCGAAGACCTTGGCGACAGTCGCGCCCATCTTCGCTGGTTCATTGTAAGCCCAAACGCTCGGGGCCTAGGAGTTGGGAAGGGGTTGATCGAAAAGGCGACTGATTTTGTTGACAAAAACGGCTTTCAACAGACGCATCTGTGGACGTTCCAGGGGTTAGATGCAGCGCGCCACCTCTATGAAGACGCCGGATTTCGACTGGTGGAGGAACAATCCGGATCTCAGTGGGGTACTCAGGTGGTAGAGCAAGAGTTTGTTCGGAATATCGCATCTTGAGATCTCGGATTCTGTCCTGCCTTGCTGCCACATTTAATGATGCACAGCTTGGAGCGGCCTCTTTTGACAGGTTGTTGTGGACGGTGTTCCTGCGCTGTTGTCACCTAGGTGTTTGAACACAATGGATCCAGCATCTGATTGGGAAAAACTGGACCATGAAAAGGAAGTTGCGTTTCAGTTTTCGTACCTGGTCGTTAGCCTAGGCTTGTCTTTACACCCTGCAAAAAAAACCGCTCCACGAGGTTTCGTCGGGTGTAGATGTCGCGATCTTGTGGGATGTAGTTGCGTGTCAACCGACTGGTCAGCGCTATGGACACTGCAACCTAGCGGAATTCATCCGATCGTGTTTGTCCCATAGCCTATGTCCTTTGTTGCAGAAAAGGCGATCAAAGGACGGCAACAAACCGCGACAAGTCCATCGTTTCTTGATCCGCGAAGCGGGGAATGCACCTGTCCGCTTTGCATAGGACACAAAAATCCGAAACCAATAACTTCAGCGCGACCAAAGCCAGCAGACGATTTTGCTATTTGGCGCAGCTCGCCTGCTGACATTGCCCCAACTGGGTTGGGGCAATGTTGAACGCTTTTGACCCTGGGGAGGCTTTGTTCCAGCCAACAGTACCGTTTGAGGGGATGATTGGTTGATAGCTCACGATGGGTGCACCGCCATCAGGCGATCCTCGCGGGGCAGCAGGGTGCGCAGCGCTTTCAGGCAGCGATAGTGGTTGTTTTGGATCACCGCCTCGGTTGCC
>NVUP01000043.1 GCA_002401945.1 Paracoccaceae bacterium | reverse complement strand
CGCATCATCGACTCCCTTTGGGGGAACTGTAACGGATCAGGGTGTCATGAGGGACGGAGTTTTGTGACACAAATAATTGCAGTAACTGGGCAGGCGGTGACGCAAACCGTTCAAAACGCCGGTTTTGACGTCTCTTTAAACACTCTTTGAACGGTGTTTGTTGGTCTCATCACCTGCAATGTCGGCTAAAAGCATTTTTGTGACATTGCTGCACCCTGCACATTATCGACTTGAAGGGCGGTTTCCAGCCGTTCGCCGCAGTCAACGCCAATGGCAGCTATACACAGGCAGTGCGTTTTGCGCATTCTCTCGGATGCGTAGAAGCGGACAGTGATCCTTCGGTTGCGAAAGGTGAATTTGCGAGGCGGGAACGCGCGATAGGCAGGCTCGTGTCCTTCTGTCGGTCGATAGAGGCTGCATTCGGTTCGATTTAGGTGACACCTTCGAGACAACAAACGCGGCCCCACATCTGTCTGCGTAACACGAGTTTGGCGAACATCCGATCTAACCGTTTTGCCTCGGAGATGCTGCGATGCAAGTGTTGGAATTTTTGGACTCTGACCAGCCATTCTCTGAGGACGTCACGAATGGTGGTTGTGGGCTGTCCACAACATGCTGCACCAGCGAGCGGCTGTGTCCAGGGCTCTGTGCTGCCGATATCGGTGTCACAGCAGGCTCGACAAAACAAATTCATCTTGATAGGCAGCAGGTTCCTGCAATTCATTGCAACTTAATCCTAGAAAGGTGGTGAAAACCACATGCAGGTAAGTGTTCGCGACAACAATGTCGATCAAGCTCTCCGGGTGTTAAAGAAGAAGCTCCAGAAGGAAGGCGTTTTTCGTGAAATGAAGCTCAAGCAACATTTCGAGAAACCGTCCGAGAAAAACGCGCGCCAGAAAGCTGAAGCTATCCGCCGTGCCCGTAAGCTAGCACGCAAAAAATTGGAGCGCGAAGGGACGATGTAGTCATTCCTTGGCGCTGTAAAAACTGAACCCCGTTGTCCGATGGCAACGGGGTTTTTCGTGTCAGTAGACATTTTTTGCAAATGGACAGCCTAAGATATCAAGCCCCTAAACTGGCCATTCACTGTAAATAGCATGAAGGTCCGCGTTGGGCCGATAGCACCAGTTGGGTCAAAACCGTGAATGACCGCAAATCTCCGCAGAGCAGTCGTTGCAAGGCCTATTCAGTGATGGTCGATGTCTTGAACGGGGCTCATACCCCGTTCAAAAGCTCCTTTTTCAACGCTTCAGACGCGCGCGCTGCAGCCAGTGGAACCACCCCGTTACCGGCTGCAGCGGCTCGGTTTACAGGGTAAAATTCCGGATCAACAACTCACCACGCCGCCCCCTGGCGGCCTCCTTGCGGGCCACAGTGTAGCTGACCTGAACCTCCTCCATGTGGAACCCAGCAAAGATCTCGCGGATCTCGGGCGCATCGTTGATCGACATCAGCGCCTTGCCCTTGCCCGATTTCATCCACCCCGCCAGGGTTTCAAAATCCTCAGGCGCAAACATCGCCTTGCCATAGTCGTCCTCGCAGCCCCAGTAGGGCGGGTCCAGATAGAACAGCGCCGAGGGCCGGTCGTAGCGGGTGATGAACTCGGCGTAGGGCAGGCACTCGATCACCACGCCACTGAGGCGGGCATGAACCTCTTCAAGCATGGGTTCCAGCGTCGACAGGTTGAAAGTGGCCGAGCGGGTGGTCGTGACACCAAAATTTCGACCCGTTGCTTTGCCACCAAAGGCGGTGCGCTGGAGATAGAGGAACCGCGCCGCACGCTCTAGGTCGGTCAAGGTGTCAGGTCTGGTGGCCACCAGACGCTCGAACTCAACGCGGGTGGTGAGCTGGAAGCGCATGCAGTCAATGAACTGCGGATAGTGGCGCTGCAGGATTCGAAACAGATTGGTGATGTCACGGCCAAGGTCGTTGATCACCTCGGCGCGGGGCCGCATTGATCGGCGCAGGAAAATACCACCCATGCCGACAAAGGGCTCGGCGTAGAGACCATGTGGGGTGGCGTCCAGGATCGCAGTGATCCGTTTGGCCAGGTTGCGCTTGCCGCCCATCCAGGGGGCGACAGGGGAGGTGTTTTGAGCGGGGGTTAAACGCACTTTGAAGAGTCTTTTCCATCGCGGTCTTGCCGCTTGGATAAAGGGCTCTGTTGTGGCCTCAGGTGATTGTGTGCCTTGCATCTTGGGCACTTGATGTTGAGCGCGCCGGATAGGGCGTTGGGCTCAATTTTAAATAACAGTCGGGCACATTGGCCGCAACGCTGGTCTTGCATAGACAAGTGGAATCACCTCAGAAAGGCCGGACCCTCGCGAGGGGTGGGAGCGGCCATAAGCGTGAGCTGGTCGGCGGGGTTTTGTGTGAAAATATTGCCCCGTGTTAAGAGGTGCTTCAACACCCCTTAGCCTCCCTGTAAGGAGGGTTATCCTTTGCGCTTATTATCCCGTTCGCCGTCAAAGCTGGTAACCAAGGTGTCGCCCAGACGATGGGTGACCTGGCTAACCAACCACTTGCCTGTCAGGCCAGGATGAATGCCCTGTAACTCGACAAAGCCCTCGGCCAGCAGAGCACCGTTGAACCCGGCGAGCTGAATAGTGATCTTGCCGCTGGCCCGTTTGCCGCGTTCCAGGGCGCTGTCGGCGGCGCGCTGCGCCTCGCCCAAACTGGCAAAGCGGTGGCGTAGCTGGAGCAGGGGGTCTTTGTCACCGGCGCTGACCTTGTTCACTTTGGCAGCGCCCAGCTCGGACCACTCAGCAATAACACGGCCATAGGGTCGACAGACCTGTGATCAAAACTGCCAGGCTCTGATCCTCTGTCGGTCCTGATTTCTCCGGGGTCCTCAACCGCATTGGGTCTCGGTGCGGTGATAGCGGCCTATACCCTGGGTGGATGCCGAAGTTCCGTGGGGTCACTTCGTTGAAATAGTTTACTTATTCACGATCTGGCAACCTGCGGCCTCTAATGGTCAGCGGAACGATTTATGACAGCCCCGAGGGGCAAGGGCCTATTTATGCAAAAAAAATTATTTATTCGGGCAGGGCTGCTAGCGCTATCCATCATGGCCCCAACGGTTGGGCATGGATTTACAGCGGCGGACTACATCAACGAAACCTTTTTGGCTGGGCCTAGTTGTTCGGTTACTATGCATTATATCTCCGCCGGTGGACTTGTAGGCGTCGCTATGGGGCTGGAATATGCCGGAGGAAGCTACTATTGGTCCGAAAGCTACAGCGCCGGTTATACCGGCTCATCGATAACAGTCAGCAGCTTGGCCACCTGTCTTGGTACCCCTGCATCCAATATTTCCGGTCTGACCCAAAATGGCGCAGACGGGATATTTGCATCAGACAACTATATCGGGTTTTCATTCACTCTGGGCACAGCTACCATCACACTCGGGGCCGGCGCCCATGATTTTTCCGTACCGGGCGGACATACTGGCGCTCTTCCAGATAGTCAGGCTCCGGTGCTGACCGCGCCCTCGGCCCGGGTCGCAAATACCGATAGCGGGGTGAGCACTGCCTCGCTGGATGTCACCAGTCTTGGCTCGGTCAGCGACAATGTGGATGCGGGGCTGAGCATTACTTACAAAGTTGGCACCACCACCCTAAGCGGTGCCTATGGCTTCTCCGTCGGGACAACCCCCGTGACGATGGATGCGGTGGATACGGCGGGTAACAACGCGGTGCAGAAGAGTTTCACCGTCACCGTCAGCGACGTCGAAGTGCCGGTGCTGACCGCGCCTGCGGCTCAGACCGCAAGCACCGATAGTGGTGTGAACACCGCCTCGCTGGACGTGACCAGCCTCGGCTGGGTCAGCGACAATGTCGATAGCGGGTTGAGCATCACCTATAAGATTGGCTCCACTGCCATATCTGGTGCTTATGGCTATCCGGCCGGTGAGACCACAGTGACCATGTATGCTTCGGATACTGCGGGAAATGTGGCGGCACCTGTCAGTTTCACCGTGACCGTGACTGACGCAGAAGCACCTCTGCTGGTTGCACCCGTGGACCAAACCCCAGCCACCGATAGCGGTTCGAGTACCGCTTCCCTTGATGTGACTGGCCTTGGGTCTGTCAGCGATAATGTGGATAGCGGGTTGAGCATCACCTATAAGGTTGGTTCCACCACCCTGACCGGCGCTTATGATTTTCCGCTCGGTGAGACCACTGTGACCATGGATGCCTCGGATACAGCGGGCAATGATGCAGTGCAGGTGAGTTTCACCGTGACGGTAAGCGATGCTGAGGTTCCGGTGCTGACCGCACCCGCTGCCCAAACCGCAAGTGCCGATGCTGGCGGGACAATTGCCGCCCTCGATGTGACTGCTCTGGGGTCAGTGAGCGACAATGTCGATAGCGGCTTGAGCATCACCTTTAAGGTTGGCACCACCACCCTGACCGGTGCGTATGACTTTCCGCTTGGTGCAACCACTGTGACCATGGATGCCACGGATACTGCTGGGAATGATGCTGTGCAGCTGAGCTTCACCGTGACCGTGGGTGACACTGAAGTGCCGGTGCTGACCGCGCCCGCGGATCAGACCGCAGATACCGATGCCAGTTTGAGTACCGCTTCCCTTGATGTGACTGATCTCGGCTCGGTCAGCGATAATGTGGATAGCGGCTTGAGCATCACCTATAAGGTTGGTTCTACCACCCTGACCGGTGCCTATGACTTCCCGGTCGGCGAGACCACCGTGACCATGGATGCCTCGGATACTGCGGGTAATGATGCGGTGCAGCTGAGCTTCACCGTGACCGTCAGCGATGTGACAGCGCCGCCTGCGCCGGTGATTGCCAATGTTGAGGTCAATTCTGACAAGACCCTGACGGTGACCGGCACAACCGAGCCGGGCGCGACGGTGACCGTCACCTTCCCGGATTTGACAACCGCGACGACGGTTGCCTCGGGCGGAGCACCTCGTATGGCCCGTGCAGCCCGCATGAGCAGCTTCTCGGTGCTCTCGGCCGCGGCGCAACCCGGCAGCTTCTCGGTCACCTCGCCCACGGCGCAGCCCAGTGGCGACGTGACGGTGACTTCGACCGATATCAATGGCAATACCTCGGGTGCCAGCTTGACAGTGGCGGATACCACCGACCCGGATGTGGTGATCAGCGGCGGGCCGGATCGCGTTGAACATCAGGCCAGCTTTGACGTCACGATTGCCTTCTCCGAGAGCGTGATCGGGTTTGTCGCCACTGATCTTGTGGTGACCAATGCCTCGGTCATCGGCTTCACTGGCAGCGGTGCGAGCTACACTGCCACCATCGCCTCGGCCGGGACCGGCGATGTCAGCATCTCGCTGCCCGCCGGAGCGGCCGAAGATGCGGCTGGTAACAAGACGACGGCCTCCAATACACTGGTGATGGTTGATACAACGGTGGAAGAGACCCAGAAGACCATCGCCCGCTTTATGTATGGTCGCGCCAACCAGCTGATCGCCAATCAGCCGGATCTGACCGGCTTTCTGAGCGGCACTGTCAGCGGCGCGCTAGATGCGCATGTGACGCGGGGCATCGGCAATTTCAATCTGTCGACAGGCGCCGAATACCCGGTCTGGTTCCAGCTCAAAGGGGCCTGGTCAAAAGATGGCAACACCAACAGCAGCGCCGCCTTTGGCTCCTTCGGCAGTCATCGCAAAATCAGCGAGACAGTCCTGCTTGGCGCCATGCTGCAGTTTGACCATCTGTCACAGGGTAACGGTGATTTAACGGCCGAGGGCAATGGCTGGCTTGCCGGTCCCTATGTTGTCGCCAAGATGCCCGACCAGCCGCTGTTCTTTGAGGCGCGTTTGCTCTATGGTCAGTCCTCCAACACGGTGTCGCCCTTTGGCACCTATGCCGATGTTTTTGACACCGCACGCCTGCTGGCGCAGATGAAAGTGGCTGGCAGTTTTGAGCAGGGTCGCACGCGTCTCAGCCCCTATCTGAATGCGGCCTATGCGGCGGATAAACAGGACGCCTATCAGGACAGCTTGGGCAATCTTGTTCCCATGCAAAAGGTTGAGTTGATGCAGATCGCGGTTGGTCTGGATGTGGCCCAGCATGTGCCGTTGCAAGGCGGCGATCTGGAGCTGCGCGCCGGGGTCTCGGGCATCTGGTCCAACACCGGCGGCACCGAGGTCGCAGGGTCCGTCCTGCCGGGCTACGCTGGGTGGCGATCCAAGGTGAACATTGGCCTGAACTATGCCAGCGACAGCTATGGAACCTTTACCGTGTCGACCTTTCTGGATGGTCTCGGGGCAAAGGGGTATGAAAGTTATGGCCTCAACCTGGGCTACAGCCTCGCGTTCTAGACGCAGCAGAGAGCAAAACGACGTTTAAGAATCCGCGGTCCCACTGAGAACACTGGGGCCGCGTTTGTTGTTCAGACCCCATGCAAGACCGTCGACTGAAACAACGCTCGCCAATTGAGAACCGTTCCCAGCCAAGCCTTCTCGGCCTTAGGTTCAAACCCCAACTCCCGGCAATGTTGATACTCAGGTGATCATCATCAATGGCACTGAGGGCATATCGCCGCTGTCAACGCGGGCCTTCTCAACCACGCCAACCTGATCGCCCCAATCATGCCCAACCAGGACCGCGCCCCCGTCATTCAGGCGCCCCAGCTTCACAGCCTYGCGCTTGTGTGACAGCACCTCCTCACCAAACCAGCGCGACACTGGCCTGGTGCTGGAAAAAGCCAGCTCCACGGTGCGCGCCTCTTCATCGATGGCGCCGACATCAACAATCCGCAGCAGCCCACGGCTTGCGCCCCGCTCGCCTGCGTTGATCTGTTCGGGCGTGATGGCCCGGGTCAGGGAACGACCAAGCAGATCAGTCGCTTTCACCGTCTCCGTCTTCGCTTCCTTTACCGGGCGTTCCGGCTTTGGGGTTGCCTTGCTGGCCATTGCCCTGCCCTCCTTTGAGCTTTCCTGTCATGACTGCGGTGATGATGTCTTCCGAGATGCCTGCCGCGCGCATGCCTTTGATGTCGTCGGCAATCTCGGCATAAACATCCTGGGGATCCCGCCCACGTTCGCGGATCACCTGACCATGCGATTTGATCAGGTTATCCATCGCTTCAACGTCGGCTTTCACRTCCTTGGCCGGATCRATCCATTCCCAGCGCCGSGGCTGGAATTGCACRTCCATGAACTTYTGCCGCTTGACCGCTGGCAGAGGTGAGCCGTTATCCAGCGTGATGCGACCAGCCAACAGAGCATGGGTAAGCCAGTGCTCATAGACCGGCAGCGCAAAGCTCTCGATCAGGCTCTCCTGCAGCTCTTTCCAATGGTCCCGCTCGGCCAGCATGCCGTGGCGAATACTGGAAAAGTTCACACCTTCCAGATCATTGGACAAATCGTTGTAGGCAACACCCAACCCGCTGGCGACGCCACGCAGCATATGCTTGGAGAACACCGCCATTTCGCCGTTGGGATACTGGGCGTCATTGTTTTTGACGCGCCCGCCCCGTGGCAAACTCTGATAGATCCCAGGCTCACTCTCGATCTCAATGTCGTCTTCGTCGTCATCGAGCTCAGGCCCATAGCCTTCATCCCACTCGATAAAACCCTGCGTATTCGCACCCTCGCGGGCCGCAATCAGTGCTGATTTTTCAAACTCACCCAGCTGATGCATGCGCCACAGCGCCGTGGCCATCCAGGGCAGCCCCCGTTTTTGGCCGACGATATCCGCCTCAAACCAATGAACGATCTCATCGGCCGGCACTTTTACAAAGTCGCGGCCACCATAGTGATAATCTGCCTCGTTGGGGCTCAGGGTGGTGAAGTAATAGACCAGCGGGCGGCCCAGCTTGGTGYATTCAATACCCGCCCGGATGAACCCACCGCCTGGGCGTTTGTCTTCGTCCAGATCCACCGGGCAGCGCATTGGGTCCAGCACCTGCAGGGCAAACCCCCAGGGCCCGGCATCGCGGCCATAGACAAAGCGCACCATGAATTCACCGTCTGTGACACAGCCGTTGATCAGCTCTTTCTGGATCYGACGAAAGGACCGGCGCCCCGTCACATCGCAATTCTTAGCGTTGCACCAATCTTTCCAGGCCCGTTCAATGGCGCGGTTTGCCCCCTGGTCCATCTCGCCGCCACTGCCATCTTTGCTGCGAGCCTGCAGCACCAGGCCCTGCTGGCCAACAATATTACGCCGCGCACTGCGCTGGAACGCCTTGCCATATGGGTTGTTGGCCGCCTGTTCGCGCGACCTGGCCACCAATGTGCGCCAGTTCCGGCGGATGATCTGATCAGCGGGCAGCGGCGTATTTGTCCAACCGCTGGTGAGCCGATCATTCTGCCCCGCGTCGAAATTGCGAGCCAATCCCCTTCGGCGCGGGCGCACCAGCATMGKTNNGGAGCMWNNNNGTTTGGGWKYTSYTYYAMTGGYRMKGRYMKSKRMWWYARYKYSMSTWRCWTCAGAACCGCACCTTGTAGCGGCGCCCAAGCCCGCCGGAACGGCGCGCACGTTTCTGCCCGGCCAGCTCGGCGCGGTATTTGTCACGCAGTTTCAGCAGGTCGGCCAGCGGCGTCCGCGTCAGCGAGCGGTTGTTGATCTRGTAGTGCTGCTGGTCGATGGTCGCCCGGTTCTCGATCACCGCCTCGATGGCATCAAGAACCCGGCGCACATGGTCGCGACCGTCATAGCCATCGATCTGCGCAGCCAGATCTGGTGCGATCAGCACCTCACCCGTCTCAACTGTGACCACGTCGTCACCACTGCTGGCCCGGATCTCAAAGCGATACCGCCCCGGTTTCCAGTCTTTGGTCACAGAGGCAGCAACACGCAGCTCGTGGTTCTCACCGCTGCTGACGCCGCCAATATCAATCTGACCTGGACCACGCAGGATCAGGTCAATCGACCAGTCCGGCGCCGGATAAACAGGCAGGCAAGCAATGGCCTTAAAACTCACCCCTGCCCCGATTTCGCCCGGTAATGTGCTCACAGTCACGCCCTATTCAAGTGCCGCGCCGCCGCCTCTTGGTTCGGGGCTTCCAGGCGCGCTTTTTTGCAGCTTGGGGTTTTGCGGCCTTTTGCGCCTCTGGCGGTTTTCCTTCGGGCAGCTCTTCTGGGGTCTCCTGCGGGGGATCTATATCCCGGCCCTGCTCTTCCAGCGCCCGCACCAGGCGTGGGATATTCGGGTTCAAAATACGCAGGGCGGCATAGGCATAGACCCGGCAGTCAAAGGCCTCGTTTCTGGGGCGCACATTGTGCCATTCCCGCACGGAAAAACCCTTCACCTTCCGGGTACGCAGGGCCTCAGCGGTGAACATATCGTACCAATTTGGATCACGATTAAGCGGGAAGTGATTATATCCCGGCCCCGGATCTGTAAYMSKMGMSCRMWSTGCYACSMCSMYMKTKKCYKSNATCAMCRYSAMWMRTAWRSAWMWRMMCMKKCSKCMYSMCGCGCTGGCATATCTTGCTGGGGGCAGTGACAATCGGACGGCCCCACCCGCCGACCCCCTTGATCGCAAACAGCTTTCGACCCAACCGCATACGCGCATAATCATAGGCCGCCTGCGTATAGCCCGCCTCACCGCCGGTATCGAGACAGGCCGCAGTGATCCGCAGCYCYSWRYYRSTSYCATGSSWMCASSKYYSKTCWWGYRGCYCATCCANYKYYTYYSMYRCMTCTGGCCGCAATGGGTCGCCCCAAAGGGTCTTGTAATCCAGCGACCAGGATTCCTCGCCCAGCCCCCAACCGACGATCTCCACCTCAAGCCGGTCACCCTGCATGTCGATACCTGCGGTTACCACACCCACACCCATGGGGGCCTGCGAGCCAAATTCCTTAGCCCGGGCCATCAAGGTGTCAGCCTCGAGGCGGTCGCCTTCCTCTTCCCAGGTCTCGGCCAAAGACACATTGACGAAAGTCTGCAAATCCCCCGCCGCCTTCTTTTCGATAAAGCTCTGCACAATATCACCGAGGTTGCGAAAGCAGCTATACAGTTCAGACAGATGGTAAGACGCATGACCACGAAACGCCTTCTTAGCGATCCATCCGCCGCCCAACCGTTCGGCATTTCTGATGGCAGCGCAGCGTTCGCCGTCATTCCAGGCCGTGCCGCAGCCGTCACCCTCGCACAGATAGGTGGCCGTCTCTGACAGATGCAGGCCTTCCTCGTCTTTGTTCCAGGTTACCTGAGACCATTTCAGGGTCTGCTTGTGACTGCAGTGCGGACAGACGACATGGAAATAGCGCTGGTCACCTTGCTCAAATGCACTCTCAATCCAGCTGGCGCCCTTGATTGTTGGCGTGCTGATTTCCAGCAAGAGGCGCTGATCGCCAAAGGTCGCAGCCCGCTGCCACAAAAGGCCAACCGGGTGGCCCTCATCGGTGCGATCATAGCCATCGGTCTCATCACAAACGATAAACGGTGCTGAGCGACCGCGCATGGTCTTGGGCGACCCCGACCAGCTGAACATCAGAAACCCACCCGGGTAACTCTTCATTCTCTGATTGTTCACCCCGTCCCGCCCGCGGGGCTTAGCAATCAGCTCTTGCAGCCGTTCGTTGGCATCTACCAGCGGGTTGAATTTGGTTTCCAGCCAGGTGGTCAGGTCGCCCTGGCTCGGTTGCATCATCAGCTGAGAAACAGGATTGAAGCCGATCCGGTAGGCCTGGGCGGCCAGCGCGGTCTGTGTCTTGCCAACCTGCGCCCCCCACATCAGCGATATGCGGTTGCACCTCGGCTCGACGGTCATGTCGATCACTTCGCGCTGATAAGGCGCATTATCAAACCGCATTGGCCCAGGCACGGCATTGCCGACCGGGATTTGAATATTGGCCTCGGCCCATTCTGAAGGTTTGAGATTAGGCGGCGGCCGCAGAAATACCTGTGCGCGCCGCCCCGCGCGAACAATAGCACGGGCGTTGGAAAAGTCAGCCCGGGCGTTCACGCACCTGTCGCCCTCTCATCTTCATCGAGCTCAAGATCCAGATCTTCCTCGAGAACCAGATCGCTGTCGGCCAGCGCCTCAAGCGCGTGATCGATCTCTTCCAGCAGTACCGCCTTGAAATTGGTTTCATCAGTCTCGCCAAGCAACCGCCGTGCTGCCCGGCCAGGTACCACATTGCGCATGCCCGCGCGCACCTCGCCAAAGGCCTTGGTCATCGCGCGCTCGAATTGCTCCACTGGCACCAGCTCATCTTTGGCCCGGGCCAGATCCAGCTCCGCTTGCTCAGTCTCAGCCGCAAGTTTGCGCAGTTTCAGCTGGTCAAAAGACGCATTGGCAGTATCAGACGCCTGGGCTCGAATGTCGTCATCGCGCCAACTGCGCACCTCGGCCGTGTTGAATTTCCAAGCCCGACCACGCCCGCCACGTTGCCCCACAGGACAGCTGCGACGCACCCAGCTCTCTACAGTCGGAAGTGACACGCCGAAGATTTCCGCCAGCTCAGCGCGGTTTACGTCTCTACCTCGGGTTTTTCGTTTTCTTGCAGCCACTTAGCCCTCATGGGAAAAATATATGAATGGAGCAGCCACGCCCCCTGATTTTACTTCTTCAAATCGATTTGTTGTTTTTCTTCAAAGCCTTGCTCTGCCGATAACAACAACAACCCCAAACCCCGGCAGCACGCACACATAATTTTCTGCGTATATGAACACCCACATGGCATCCCCCCTAGGGAAGGACCCGCGAAAGTAGTCGGCCAAAGCCAGACGCTGCCGCCTTACCGATCTGCATAGGCGTCGGCAGCAGCCAGCCCAGAAGGCCCAGCAGTAGCAGCCAAGGCTTAGCGCCTTCATTCACCACGACGGTCTGCACGCTCTCACTGCGCACGCCAGTACGCCCCGCGCTTTGCTCAATAGACCTGGCCTGTGATCGACTGACCCGCTGATCCGTGAAGTTGGCCGCGCCAACTGTCTGCGCATTGGTGCGCCCAGCCTGCACGTTCGCTGCCACGTTTGGCCCACCACCCATGGCGCCCGCCAGTTTCCCAACAGGTGTGCCACAGGCCGCCAGGACCAGACAGACGAAGAGACCGGGCAGCAAGCGCATTAGCTGGGCTCAGACACGTTACGCAAACACAGCGATTGTTTGCTGTCTGCACGACGGTTGGACAACCCAGGGAAACGGCGACCACCGGCCATGACCCACCTGCGAAGCTCACTGCAGGCACCAGCGTAGTCGCCAGCGTTGGCCTTTCGCATCATGGTAGACCGGCAAACCTTTGGTGATCCGACGTTGTAAGCAAGTTCCAACATGGAAGCCTGCACCCCTGCCGGAATGCCCGGGTTTGTTATGCAGGTCGCGATGTCCGCATAAAATGTCTCAACGTCTTCCTGCAGCCGCGACACACACTCATCCATGGTCGCCGTATCGCCAGACTGGACCCCATGCGTATCACCAAAGCAAATCGTCTCGACGCCGACGACATCCTTGTAGGCCTCGAGCCGGACCCCCTCCCATTTGGCGATAAAGGGCGTGGCYAAGGCRATCACMARAGCGGCACTTGCCCCCGCCACAGCACCGCGACGYCGCAAAGCCCCGCTTTCATCGCTGCGAAAGTCACTCAGCCGTTGCAGACTGCCCTGCATGATCACCCGAGCCGGGATMGCCARSRCATTGATCACCGAYGCMAMARCCGCRAACCAAATCGGATCCCAGCCCAGCTGACCTGGTRACACCATGCYRAGGAACACCCCCAGAGCAGAGATYACAGCCGCGATCATMACSAGRYGCATCGACCASGCCCCTGTCAGCACTTGTTTCCARTTAGTGATGAGTTTCATGCGGCATCTCCTGTTCAGGCCTGCCSAGCGATTGCGTGGCAGGTGTGRYTGAYTATTTTCGGTGAAGGATTTCGCGGATATCGCCCCGCATYTCRCGCACGTCTTGMCGCACCTCGGCCATCGCWTCGCGRTCTTCATCACGSCGCYCRTCRCGCATTWCKATTTCGCGCTGCAAAAGCTCGATCTGCTGYTGATTGGTGAAAATYCGGCGYACCAACCATATGCTGSCAGAACMRACGGCWGCAGYWSCTGCAACCGCTAGGCCCACAGATGCCTGCTCGATCCGTTCGTAAAGCGTCATGCAACGATGCCCTTTTTTGCAAACTGGATGCGCTGTTCGCGCGCCCGAGTGTTTGCGGATATCGTTACTTTTTGTGGGAAGTGAAGCCTCTGGCGGTTTTGCCTATGGGGCTTCACTGCTGGCATAGTCGCCAAGACACATATGCTAATTCGAACCGAAAAACTGGGAGAGTATGCCGTTGCCGACTGTAGCAATGCCGTGCCGCATAGCCCCTCGGCGCTAGTCCATTCGTCTACTGGATTTCGACGCGCCGTAGCGTCTCGTATTAGCGTAAAAATCTACATTTCAATCCATAAATGATCCAACAAAATTGGTCCAAGGGCTCCTGCGCGTTCGTTCTTAGAGGTTAGGTGCGCTGCCCTCGTAGATGGGTCGTGAAGGCGCCTTCGATCTCGTCCGTGCTGTTGAACCGCTTTTTGCGTCGTGTGGTGCAGATCAGGCCAGGCTGCGGAGCGCTGATGATGCAATCGCCAAGATTGACATCGACGGTGACGACAACCGCGCCAAAGCTGACGCCATGCCGATCCGGATCAGTGTGCGGGCTGGTCATAGGTTGATCCCCGCGGCCTTGCACTGATCGACAGAAACCAAACCCGCAACGATGCACTCACCAGCAGCGTAGGCCGTGATCGATCGGCAAATGAACGGCTTGGCCTCAAGAATGGTTGCCGCCCGGGCTGCCAGAGTTTTCTGGACATCGATCTTGGCGCTAGGCGCGGTCACGTGCCGATGCCAACGCCCATCGCTGATCCAGTTCTCAGAGAACTTGATGTAGCGGGCTTCGTTGCCGTCTTGCTCGACAGCATAGGCCCTGGCACCGGCCAGAATGTCTTTCGGGTCGGCGCCCTCGCCCAGCGCTGAGCGAAGCGCATCCTCGGTTTTCTCGGCATCGCCCATTCGGGGATAGACGCTGGCAAACTTGCTCAGGAAACCTACAAAATCAAAATCTGAATTATGCGCGGCGTCAGCAGCGCAATTGGTTCTATTTGGTTTAGTTTGGTTTGGGTGACCCTCTGTCGGGGCATGGGGTGACACAGCGTCGGGGGTGGGGTGACCCTCTGTCGGGGGTGACACAGCGTCGGGGGTCACATCTTGTGTTTTGGCTCCTAGATGTTGTGCCAACGGGTGACGGTGTGTCGGGGGTTTGTCATGTGCATCTGCGCACAGGTCCACCCGATCAGCGTTAATTTGATATTCAAAGGTGGATCCGTTTTGGTGCCTACGCTCACCAACGCAGGACACGAAACCAGCATCGATAAGCGCCTTAATCGTCCTCTGGATTGTTCGGTCCGTCGTCTCTAATTCGCGAGCCATGCGGGCCTTCGATGCCCAAATCCCCGAGCCATCATCACTTGCCAAATCGCCCATCAAGAGGATCACGGACTTTCCCGTCAATCCAACTCCTAGGATCTTTCTGCGCAGTAGAGAGGTAATGTGATTGCTCATGCTGCTCTCCCAAAGAATTCAACCGGGCTGGAACTGCTCTGGTCAAACAGGTGCCAGGCGCAGTTTTCCTTGCCGCTGTATTTGCTGCCCTCGATCCAACGCACGCGCCCGACCGATACGATCTTGCGGCAGTGCTTCATGAGTTCAGGAACGGTTTTCACACCGTATTTCCGGGCAACCACATCCTGTGTCGTGTGAACCCAGTCTGCATCGAACAGCAGCCAGGTCGGCCGCATCAGCGAAAAGTGCTCGATCATCGCGTGCAATAGCGGACGCGACCAAACCGGATTGGTGATAATGTGACTG
>NVUP01000019.1 GCA_002401945.1 Paracoccaceae bacterium | reverse complement strand
GTTGGGCCCGGCGCCGCGCTTATGCGCGGCGCCGGGCCCAAATCCGCAAGGGGGTTCTGCAAAGCGGGGGCCGGAGAGAGACCTTTGGCCGCTGCGGGGATCAAAGTTCGCTGTCCGTTCGAAGAGCTGCGATGGTCTCTAGTTGGATGGCTTCAGCGCGGGTGATCCACCGCCAAAGCTGTTTGGAGAMACRTAGYYGCARGGMGSYTCTTGCATGTTGAGATGCAGATCATTGCCGGTAAAGGGATGCGCGCGGGCCAGATCCTCGTCCACGTCGATGCCCAAGCCCGGTGTGGTGGGCGGGGTGATGAAACCGTCCTCTACCCGAATTGACCCCTTGATCAGGGCGTCATGAAACGGTGTTTCAATCGTCTCTGCCATCAGGATGTTGGGGATTGAGGCGGCGAGGTGGATATTGGCCGCCCACTCGATCGGACCCGCGTATAGGTGCGGTGCCATTTGCGCGTTGTAGACCTCGGCCAATGTGGCGATCTTCTTGACCTCCCAAATGCCTCCGGCCCGGCCCAGGGCGGGTTGCAGGATGGTGGCAGCACCAGCCTGCAGGACTGCGGCAAACTCGCCTTTGGTGGTCAGCCGTTCGCCGGTGGCGACGGGAATGCGTACCGCCTGGGCGACCTTAGCCATCTCAGCAGGATTGTCTGGTGGCACGGGTTCCTCGAACCACAGTGGAGAGTAGGGCTCCAACGCCTGGCCTAACCGGATGGCGCCTGCGGTGGTGAATTGGCCGTGGGTACCAAACAGCAGGTCGGCCTTGTCCCCCACCGCCTCGCGGATTGATTTGCAAAAGGCGACGGACATTGAGATGTCATTCATCGCAGGCATATGGCCGCCACGCAGGGTATAGGGGCCTGCCGGGTCGAACTTCACCGCAGTATAGCCCCGGTTGACCAATTCAGCGGCGCTTTCACCAGCCATTTCGGGGGAGGCCCAAAACCCGTCCACATCGTGCTGCGGCAGCGGATAGAGATAGGTATAGGCGCGAATGCGGTCATTCATCCGGCCGCCGATCAGAGCATGCACCGGGCGGTCGCGATCTTTGCCCAGAATATCCCAGCAAGCGATCTCAAGCCCCGAAAAAGCACCCATCACGGTCAGGTCCGGGCGCTGAGTAAAGCCCGAAGAATAAGCACGGCGGAACATCAGCTCGATGTTCTCCGGGTTTTCATCCGCCATATGGCGTTCAAACACGTCGCGAATGACATGGGTCATTGCCTCGGGTCCAACCGAGGCGGCGTAACATTCCCCCCAGCCGGTGATGCCGGTGTCGGTGGTGAGCTTGACCAGAATCCAATAGCGCCCACCCCAACCCGGAGCGGGTGGCGCGGTGACGATCACGTCGAGGTCTTGCAGTTTCATGGGCGATCTCTTGCTTGTGTAGGGTGTGTGCTTGCACGCACCGCTGGGGAAAGGGTGGTGCGTGCAAGCACGCACCCTACAACGGGGGCTGGATTAGCGCTTGAACAGGATCACATTGCGTTTGGCGCTGCCGGTTTTGGTGTCGGCGATGGCCTCATTGATCTGCTCCAGACTCCAACGGCCCGAAATCAACTCGTCCAGTTTCAACCGCCCTTGTTGGTACAGGTCGATCATCCAGGGAATGTCGCGCTGGATAACAACGTCGCCCATTTTGGAGCCAATCAGCCCTTGGGCGGTGGCGGCCAGCATCACCGGCTCGTAGCTGGCCATGGCGCCGGAATGGGGCATGCCGATCATGATCGCTTTGCCGCCAGGCGCCAGGTAGCGCGGGGCCTGCTCGTAGGCGGGAATGGCACCGACAGTGATCAATACCGCATCAGCACCGCGTCCGCCGAGCGCTTTGTAGGCAGCCCGCCATGGTTTATCGAGCGTGGCCAGAACACCATGGGTGGCGCCAAATTCCTTGGCGATTGCCAGTTTTTCTTCGCTCATGTCCACCGCGACAATACGGCGGGCGCCAGCAATGCGCGCGCCTTGGATGGCGTTAAGGCCAACCCCGCCAGCCCCGATGACAACGACATCCTGGCCGGGGCGCAACTGCGCCGCGTTCACCACCGCACCAACGCCGGTGATCACACCACAGGACACCAACGAGGCAACTTCCTTGCTGATGCTCTCTGGGATTTTGACGATCTGGCGCTGATCCACCACCACTTTTTCGGCAAAGGCACCACAGGCCATTGCCTGATCCAGTGGGCTGCCGTCAGCGGTCTTCAGCGGGCCGTTCACCGAGTCGTATGACGTCTCGCAAATTGTCGGCTGACCGACTGCACAACTTGGGCAGTTGCCACAGGCGCGGATGAGGGTCACCACCACCGAATCGCCATTGGAGAAGCCGGTAACTCCGGTCCCCACTTGGGTGATTATTCCAGCGGCTTCGTGGCCATAGACGGCGGGCAGATGACCACCCCAGGCGCCCTCGGCATAGGAAATGTCGCTGTGGCAGATCGCCACCGCCTCTAGTGTCACTTCGACTTCGCCCATGCCGGGATCTGCGAGCAGCACATCCTCGATGACCAATGGTGCGCCAAACTCGCGGCACACTGCTGCCCTGATGGTTTGCATGAAATTCTCCTAATTGTTGCACCGACGGTGACCTGCAGCTGTTGCGGCTGCAAGGCGAAAACCGTCACCTGAGCGTCGTTGTTACGCCACGGAGTGTCGTGTCCGCAGAAAAATCACCAAGCCTATGATCATCAGAACCAGAGCCAAAAGAAATGGCGCGCCGGGGAGGTAGATCGGGGCACCATCGCGACTGAACTGGGCAAACACCGAGGCCATCAGTAGCGGCGAGATGACCATCGACAGGGCGTGGACTGCGGTCATCACTCCCTGCAGCTCGCCCTGTTGGTTGTCAGGCACAGATTTAGACATGATCGCCTGCAACGCCGGGGTCACCACGGCGCCAAGGGCAGTAATTGGTGTCAGGATCAGCGCCAGAGTGCCGCTGGTGATAAAGGCCAGCAGGCTAAAGCCGATGAAGTCAAATATCTGCCCATAGATCACCGTATTGCGCTCGCCAAACTTGCGGATCACGTGACGCAGCAGCCCGCCCTGAACAAAGGCCATCATGGCGCCATAGATGCCCAGCGACAGGCCAATTGTCTGCGGCGACCAGTTAAAGCGTTCCTCGGTGAAATAGGACCAGATCGCCGGGTAGACGTAGATCGCCACTGAGTACAGAAAGTAGACCCACARTAGCCGCTGRATGCCGGGAATACGGGCCATAGATCGAAAGGCGCCAAASGGATGTGCGCGGCGCCAGTCAAAGGYRCGGCGGGTYTTGTCGGTGACTGTCTCGGYCATCACAAACCAGCCGAGGGTRAARTTCARCGCCGCCAGTATTGCAGCCGCATAAAACGGCGCCCGGGTGCCCAGTTCTCCCAGTAGTCCTCCGACCAACGGGCCGAGGACAAAGCCAACGCCAAAGGCGGCGCCGAGCAAGCCAAAATTGGCGGCTTTTTCGGTCGATTTGGAGACATCTGCCATATAGGCGCCTGCGGTGGCATTGGTGGCGGCGGTCACTCCGCCGACCAGCCGTCCCAGCAGCAGCAACCACAGCGAACCCGCCAAGGCCATCACCACATAGTCCAGCGCCATCACAAACAGCGATACCAGCAGCACGGGTCGCCGCCCATAGGCGTCCGACAGGTTGCCGAGCACCGGGCTGAACAGAAACTGCATCACCGCAAACGAGGTGGCCAGGATGCCGCCCCATAATGCTGCATCTGCCAGACTGCCGCCCTGCACCTCGACGATCAGACCGGGCATGATTGGCATGATCAGACCAATGCCCATGGCGTCGATCATCACGGTGGTCAGGATAAAAAGCAGGGGCAGGCGCATGGATAAAAAACTCTGGTTTTATAGTTTTGGACCCTAGTGATCGATCTGGTGTGAGGGAAGCCGTCAGGTGGCCCTGTGGCTCAGATATTCGGCAACCTCGGCGACAAAGCGCCGGGMCTCGACCGGGGCCTGMCCCAGTTGCTGGGCKGCGTCGAACAGGGYTTCGCCGTCCAGATCCGGGTAGTCCCGCTCCACCAATGTGCGCAGTGGGGTGTCAGTTGCAGTAGCCTCCTGGCAGAGCACTTTGGTGGCGGCCTGGGCCTCGGGGCGAGGCATGTCGACGGCCAATGCAAAGCTGAGCGCCTCGGCGTGGATCATATCCAGTCCAGCGTCCAGGGCCGCCCGCATGGCATCAGGATTGGGTGCAAGGGTCGCGCAGAGCTTGTTGGTGATCCGGGCGGCACTGGCAGCCCCCAATACGATCTGCGGCAGGCACAGCCATTCGCTGAACCAGGCCGCGCCATCGCGCTGATGCTGRTGCATCGCCGCGCCGTGCAGCACTGACATCAGCGCCGAGGACTGTCGCGCCAGAGCAACCAGCGCCGAAGGGGCAACCGGGTTTTGTTTTTGCGGCATGGTAGAAGAGGCACCGGAGCCTCCGAGAGTGATCTCGCCAATGCCGGTTTGCACCAGGGCAATGGCGTCCGTGCCCAGTTTCCCCATGGCGACATTGACCCGAACCAACCAATCAGCGATGCGCAAGATTGGGGTGCGGTCCACGTGCCAGCTGCGGCCCGGATCACCCAGCGACAGCGCCTTGGCCAGTTCGGCGCGCAGTTCAGCAGGTTGATCGCCCAGTGCAGRTGCCGTTCCCGCTGCGCCCGAGAGCGACACCAGCAGGTAGGTTTGGCGCAGGAACGACAGTTCGCCCAACAAGTCCAAAATTGGCGCACCCCAGGTGGCGGCAACGGCGCCAAAACTGGTCGGGGTGGCGTGCTGGCCATAGGTGCGGGCGGGCATCGGCAGGGTKGCRTGGYTCTYGGCCWGYTTGGCGAGGGAYTGGAYCACAGACTGCAGRTCYGCCTCRATCAGCATCAGSGCCTGACGCAGCCGCAGCATCAATCCGGTGTCCATGATGTCCTGCGAGGTGGCGCCCCAATGGACATATTGCGCGTGTTCGGGGGCATTCATCTCGGCGCGAAAAGCCGCCAACAAGGCGGGGACAGGAACCCCATTCTGGCCGGTGGTTTTGCGCAGATTTGAGGGGTCGACCTGCACTTCCATCACYGCGCGTGAAATTGCTGCGGCGCTGTCGGCAGGGATCACGYCCGCCGCGCCTTGGACCTTGGCCAATGCGCCCTCGACCAGCAGCATGGCGCGGGTTTCGGCGCTGTCGGTGAACAGGCGTCCAGCATCACCACTGGGAAACAGATCGCCATACAATTGGCTGTCAAAGACTGAGGCGGCCATTACAGGTCCTTTGCGATGCGCGTGATCAGATCTGCCAGCCCGTCGGGGTCGGCAAAGAACGGCGAGTGTGATGTGTCCATGTGGTGGACATTTGAGCGCGACCAGTTTGCGACCATATCGGCCTGATACTCGGGCGGGATGACCTGGTCATCGGCGCAGCGGATATAGGCCTTGGGCACGTTGCGCCAACGATCTGACACCTGTAGCGGAGTGTCCTGCGGTAGGATGGCCTGCGGGCACAGGTGGCTCAGGGCATAGTCCACAGCCTCGGGTGGGCAGTCGTGGTAGAACAGGTCCGGTGCGCGTGCTGGATCGATGCGGTAGCTGGCACCACTGGCGTCCTTGATAACGGCATCGGTCAATGTTTGGCGTGGGCCATTGCGGCGCATGTCGACCAGTGACAATCCGGACACCGGCACATAAGCGCAGAGATAGATCAGCCCGCGCAGGGCGTCCGGCTGTTTCTCAGCCGCAGCAGAAATCGGATAGCCAGCCCAGGAGTGCCCTAACACAAAGGTGTCAGGGGTGGAGGCCGCAAGGATCGCATCGGCGGTTTGATCCAGTGTGACCGTAGCCAAATCGCGCCCGTCGCCGTGACCGGGCAGGTCAATGGCGCGGGCGCTGTGGCCGCGCGCCTGTAGCGCCGGGATCAGATCGCGCCAGCACCAGGCTCCGTGACAGGAGCCGTGAATGAGGAGAAAGTCAGCCATGGTGTCCGATGTCCTGCAAAAAGGTGCTGAGAAGGGCGGCGTATTCTATTGGTTGTTCAACACAGGGCAGGTGGCCGGCCTTGCGGATCAGCGAAAACGAGGACCCGGGGATCAGATCAATGGTTTCGCGCACCAGATCCGGCGGCGTGGCGCCGTCTTCGGATCCGGCGATGCCCAGGGTAGGCAATCGCAACCCGCTGGTCGGTGTATAGAAATCGGTCCCAGCAATCGCCGCGCAACAGCCCGCGTAACCCACGGGTGACTGCTGCATCAGCATTGCGCGCCACAGGGCAATTTCGGGCGCCGCCCGGAAATCACGTGCGAACCAGCGTTCCATCACTCCATCGGTTAGCGGCTCGATGCCATCGGCATTCACCGCGTCAATTCGCTGTTGCCACATATCGGTGGTGCCAATCTTGGCAGCCGTGTTCGACAAGACCAACGCGCGGATCTGGTCCAGCCGTTTGACCGCCAGCCCCTGYGCAATCATGCCGCCAATCGACARCCCAACAAAGACGCAATCACGGATTTCCAGCAGGTCCAGCAGTTGCTCGGCGTCGCGGATCAGTGCGCCCATGGAGTAGGGTGCCGGTGGCACCGAAGACAGCCCGTGGCCGCGCAGGTCATAGCGGACCAGCTTCAGCCCGGCGGGCAGCAACGGCAGTACCGCATCCCAAAGCCGCAGATCCGTGCCCAGCGAGTTGGCAAAGACCACCGGAGCGCCATCCGGGTCACCATCGACGCGGTAGTGCAGCTGAACATCGCCCAAGTCTGCCACTTGCATAGTAAGCCTTCCTCTCATTTCTTGTCGCCATGTAACCGGGATGACGCGCAGGGGTAAAGGGTGCGGCCAATACTATGCTTTGTTTGGATATTACTATGCCGTGTTTGGATACTGCGGTGATTTCTGATTTTGAAACGCGCTGTCAAAACCAAGGGGTTTAGGCAAAGCGTTTCAACGCCTGATCGAACATCTCTGGATCAACATTGCCACCGGTTGCGACCACGATCACGGTCTCACTGTTCAGCTCAGAGCCATGAAACAATGCTGCCGCCAGTGAGACCGCGCCGCCGGGTTCCAGCACAATTTTCAGCCGCAGAAAGGCTAGGGCCATCGCCTGCAGCGCTTCATCCTCGGTGACCACCAGGCCAGCTCCGCAAAGGCGACGTAGGATCGGGAAGGTAATTTGCCCCGGTGACTCGGTCAGGATTGCATCACAGATAGACCCCGATGTCTGGCTGTTGCGTTCGATATCCCCTGAGATCAGGGAACGCGCAACATCATCAAAACCTTTTGGCTCGCAGGGGCGAACCTGCATCTGTGGCGCGCGGGCTTCCAGTGCCAGTGCAATGCCAGAGGTCAAACCACCGCCACCGCAATTGACCAGCACCTCGCCTTCGGTGACGCCAAACTCAGCAGCCTGCGCGGCAATTTCCAGCCCTACTGTGCCCTGACCGGCGATCACCTGCGGTTCGTCAAAGGGTTTGATCAGCGTCAGATCCCGCTCAGAAGCAAGCCGCTGGCCAATGGCATCGCGATCCTCGGTGGCGCGATCATACAGCACCACCTCACCCCCCAATGCACGGGTGTTGTCGATTTTCAGCTGTGGTGCGTCGGAGGGCATTACAATCACCGAAGGCGCGCCGTGCAGCGTGGCGGCATGGGCAACACCCTGGGCATGGTTGCCGCTGGAATAGGCGATCACCCCCTTCGCGCGCGCGGTTTCGTCCAGTGCTGACAAGGCCGACCAGCCGCCGCGGAACTTGAAGGAACCAGTGTGTTGCAGGCACTCGGCCTTTACCAGAATGCGGCGCCCGGCGATGTCGTCCAGAAAGGGTGAGGACAGCATCGGGGTTAGCCGGGCATGGCCCTTTAGTCGCTTGGCGGCAGCTTCGATCATGGCAAGTGATGTCATGCGGCGGTCTCTCCTGTTGAGTAGCTTGAATGTCGCGGGGTGGTTAACCCGCAGCCAGGTCGGGGATTGAGGTCAGGTCGGACAGCAGGTGCTGTGGTGTCCAAGGCAACCGGTCAACCGGCTCGCCTGCGCGGTTGGCCCATGCGGTGGTAAAGCCATAGCCTGCGGCGGCGGCGGCGTCCCAGCCGTTGGAGGAGACAAACAGCACCTCGTCCTTGGCGCAGCCAAAGCGGTTGCCAACCAGATCATAGACCCGCGCGTCGGGTTTGAAGATACCGACGCTTTGCACTGACAGCACATCGTCCAACAGATCGCCAATCCCCGCCGATTGCACTGCGCCGTCCAGCATGGCGGGCGAGCCATTGGACAGGATCGCGGTGTTCAGCCCAGCGGCTTTTAGCGCGGCCAACATGGTTGGCACTTCGGGGTAGGCCTGTAGCTGCCAATAGAGATCCAGCAGTCGCTGGCGCAACCTGTCATCGCCGTCCAGGCCGGTGGCCTCGAGTGCCCAGTCGAGCCCGTTCTGGGTGACCTCCCAGAAATCGGTATGGGCGTCAGTGATGGCACGCAGCCAAGTGTATTGCAGCTGTTTCAGGCGCCAGTGATTGGCCAACTCAGCCCAGGTGTCGCTCAGTTGAGGGAATTCCGGTTCGGCGGCGGCCTGCCGGGCCGCGGCGGCAACATCAAACAGGGTGCCATAGGCGTCGAAGATACAGGTGGTGATTGGCATAGTTGTCTCCCTTGCCGGAACAGTTGCACAGGGTTGTGCAAGGGGGAAGCCAGTTATTGTATGCACACAAACCCCGGCTGATCCCGCGTGGACTTTACTTTTTGGGGGCGCAGTTTAGGTTGGCGCGGTTTGAAACTCCCGACAGATCGGATCCCATGATGACGAAGGTCAAGACCGGCGATAGCGTGCGCATCCATTACACTGGCAGCTTGCTGAATGGCAGCGTGTTCGACAGCTCAGACGGTCGCGAGCCGCTGGAGTTCACCGTGGGCACTGGCCACGTGATCAAGGGGATGGACGAAGGGCTGCCGGGGATGGTGGTGGGCGAAAAGAAGACGTTGCAAATCCCCTGTGCCAAGGCCTATGGTCCGGTCAATCCGGATGCCCGTCAGGCGATCCCGCGTGAGGGTTTCCCGGATGATATCCCACTGGAAATTGGCACTCAGTTGCAAATGCAATCGCCGGATGGACAGGCGCTGTCTGTGACAATGGTCGAGGTTAATGAGACCACGGTGGTCCTGGATGCCAACCACTCGCTGGCGGGTAAGGATCTGACATTTGAAATCGAGCTGGTCTCGATCAACTGACCGCGCAGGGTTGCGTCGCGGTTTCATCCGCGCTTCTCTCGGCGAAAGTTAGAGATGGAGATACGGTGATGGATGTGGTGCTACCCAAATTGATAAGACGTATCGGCCTGCGTTGGCCGATTTTGCAGGCTCCGATGGCAGGGGTGAGTTCTCCGGCCATGGCCGCCGCCGTCAGCAACGCAGGCGGACTGGGTGCGCTGGGCATCGGTGCCGCCAGTGTTGATCAGGCCCGCGTCATGATCCGTGAGACCCGTGTCGCCACCGATAAGCCGTTTAACGTCAATGTTTTCTGCCACAGGCCCGCTCGGTCCGATGGATCGGTCGAAGCGGCCTGGGTGGYCCAGATGGCACCTCTGTTTGAACGGTTTTCAGCCACGCCGCCACTTGAGCTGCATGAGATCTACCGAAGCTTTCAGGCCTACCCGGATATGTTGGAGATGTTACTGGAAGAGCACCCGGCGTTGGTCAGCTTCCACTTTGGTTTGCCGTCCACCGAGACTATTGCCGCGCTACGTGAGGCTGGAATTGTGTTACTGGCCAGCGCGACTTCSCTGGTTGAGGCACAACAGGTCCAGGCCGCCGGACTGGATGGTGTGGTGGCGCARGGTTGGGAGGCCGGCGGYCATCGTGGYAYTTTYGACCCKGAYGGTKYGGAYGARAAAYTGWCKGCGYTGSAGYTGACCSGGATMTTGGTTGRGGAKCTGGATATACCGGTGATTACGGCGGGTGGGGTGATGACTGGCGCTGATATTGCGGCAGCACTGTCCGCCGGGGCTGTTGCGGCKCARCTGGGCACCGCGTTTATCGATTGTCCCGAGAGCCTGGCTGATACCGCTTACCGGGCTGCATTGCATTCATCCGCAGCAGAAGAGACCATCATGCTGGCGGAAATATCTGGTCGGTCTGCACGTTGCCTTGCCAATGGGTTCACCAATTGGGCCGCGCAACTGGGTGATGTGCAGGTGCCGGATTATCCCATTGCCTATGACGCAGGCAAGGCGTTGAATGCGGCAGCCAAGGCGGCGGGTGAGAGCGGGTATGGCGCGCAATGGGCCGGGATGGGCGCTCCGCAAGCGCGCTGCCTGCCAGCGGCGAAACTGGTTGAGGTTTTGGTGCAGGAGATGGACGAGGCGCTTGCACTTAAAAACTGAGGGCAGCGCCCGGACCGGGTGGGTGCAAAGCGCCCGCCTGGGGGCGGGTCGGGCGCTGCCCGGCGGTGCCGCCGGGCAAAACAGTAGAGCTTACAAATGATCCGGCTGCGGCATTCCGAGAATGTGAAAGCCGCCATCGACGCGAAGGATTTCACCGGTGGTGCAAGCACCCGCATCCGAGGCCAGATAAACAGCCGTGCCGCCCACCGCATCCAGCGTCGCGTTTGAGCGCAGCGGAGCATTTTGGTCGGTATGTTTGTAAGTCTTGCGGGCACCGCCAATGGCGGCTCCGGCCAGGGTCTTCATCGGGCCGGGCGAGATCGCGTTGACCCGGATGCCCTCGGGGCCCAGGTCATTGGCCAGATAGCGGGTTGTCGATTCCAGCGCTGCCTTGGCCACACCCATGACGTTATAGTTTGGCACCACCCGGTTGGAGCCCATAAAGGTCAGGGTCATCAGGGTGCCGCCGTTGTCTTTCATCAGCGGATGGGCGCGGCGCGCCACTTCGATGAAGGAATAGGCCGAGATATCCATTGTGTTCTTGAAGTTCTCGCGGCTGGTGTCCAGGAACCGTCCGGTCAGTTCGGATTTGTCGGAATAGGCGATGGCATGCACCACAAAGTCGATGGTCGGCCAGCGCGTGCCCAGCTGTTCAAAGGCGGTATCCAGCGAGGCGTCGTCAGTGACGTCAACATCAACCATAAAATCGCTGCCAACACGTTCTGCCAGCGGCGCGAGCCGTTTGCCAAAGGCCTCACCCTGATAGGTAAAGGCCAGCTCGGCGCCCGCCTCAGCCATCGCCTTGGCAATGCCCCAGGCGATTGAGCGTTCATTGGCGACACCCATGATAAGGCCGCGTTTTCCCTGCAGTACTCCAGACATACTCAGTTACCCTTTGTACTTGCTGAGGATCATCGACCCATTGGTGCCACCAAAGCCAAAGCTGTTGGTCATCACGCTGTCGAGACCGGCGTTTTCCACCAATTTGGTGGCAATCTCGCCTTCGTTGATCGCCGGGTCCAACTCGTCCACGTTGATCGATGGTGTGATGAAATCATTCTCTAACATCAGTAGGCAGAAAATCGTCTCCAGCGCGCCAGCTGCACCCTGTGCGTGACCGGTCATCGACTTGGTCGAAGAAATCGGCGGGGTGCTGCCGGTGCCAAAGACACGGCGTACGGCTTCAACTTCACCGACATCGCCAACCGGGGTCGAGGTGCCGTGGGCGTTGATGTAAGACACCTTGCGACCTTCGGGCAGGGTTTCCAATGCCAGACGCATGGCGCGCTCGCCGCCTTCGCCGGACGGTGCAACCATGTCGTGGCCGTCGGATGTGGCGGCAAAGCCGGTGACTTCGGCATAGATCTTGGCACCGCGCGCCAATGCGTGGTCCAGCTCTTCCAGCACCACAATGCCACCGCCGCCGGAAATCACAAATCCGTCGCGGTTGGCGTCAAAGGCGCGGCTGGCTGTTGCTGGGTCATCGTTGCGCTTGGAGGACATCGCGCCCATGGCGTCGAACAGGCAGGACAGGGTCCAGTCCAGCTCTTCACCGCCGCCGGCAAACATCACGTCCTGTTTGCCCATCATGATCTGTTCAGCCGCATTGCCGATGCAGTGCAGCGAGGTCGAACAGGCCGAGGTGATTGAGTAGTTGATGCCTTTGATCTTGAAGGCGGTCGACAGATTGGCGCTGATGGTTGAGCTCATGCATTTAGGCACTGCAAACGGGCCGATGCGCTTGGTGGCGCCGGTTTTGGCCACCACCTGATGCGCCTTCAGCATGGCGCTGGTCGAGGGACCGCCAGAGCCAGCCACCAGACCGGTGCGGATGTTGACCACCTGATCCTCGCTCAACCCTGCATCGGCAATCGCCTGGCTCATGGCAATATGGGCATAGGCAGCGCCGTCACCCATAAAGCGCAGAGTGCGCTTGTCCACCAGTTCCTTGACGTCGATTTTCAAGGTGCCGGCCACCTGGCTGCGAAAGCCGTGTTCGGTCATAGAGGGGCTGGCTTCGATGCCAGATTTACCTGCCTTGAGCGAGGCCAAAACCTCGGCGGCGTTATTCCCGATAGAGGAGACAATTCCCAGTCCGGTGACGACGACACGACGCATACGTGCACTCCCTTGTTTGCTTATGTCTTACTAGGCATTGCAGAGGGCTGGTGCAAGGTGGGTTGGTGGGGAGGCGTAGGCTGGTTGGTGGTTTGCGGCCGTCGCAGCTATGCAGACAAAGCTGCAGTTATCTACGGTGTAGCAACGTGAAAGGAATTTCCGAAAGCCTTGTGTCGCCAATCCAATGTGTTCAGTCTAGCAGTCAAGGCAAGTTTGGAGGAATTTCAAATGCCAAAATTGACTGATGCCGTGCCACTAAACCTGGCTCGTCTCTGGGCCGCAGAAGACGGAATGCTAGCATGGGCTACGAAAGTAGTGGCATCAGAAGAGTACCTTCGAGACCACCTCGAAATAATTGAAACGTACATGGATTGCGTTGAAATGGTTCGAAGGTCTGAGCCTTCTGGTGACCGACACGTCGCATTGGTGGGGTTGTTCCTACGCACTTTTGATGCTTCGTCCTATTGTTTGCGCAGTGCGATGTCGGGCAACTACACCGGATGCGCTATGTATGCCCGTGACATTCTCGAAACCCAATTTCTGTTGAGCTATCTTTTGGACGAACCCGGGCGTCCCGAGGCATGGTTGCTATCGAACCCCAAAGCTTCTCCGGAAAAATACAAACCTGTCGTCGTCCGTAAGTATTTGGATGACCGCGATGGTTTCGAGGGGAAAAAGCGGATGCAAAACTACAAGGCGCTTTCGACACTTGGGGCCCATCCATCTCCCGGTGGGCTAGAATTGAAACGGGATGGCGGAAAAGCAATCCGCAGTGGGCCATTCAAGCAACGGGATACTTTAGAGCAGTGCATACAAGAGGCCGTCAGGGTTGTGCTCCCGCTTTGTGAGATGTTGCGCGACTATTGTATTAATGAAGTGACTGATGGTCAAAACTTGTCCAGTCGGCTCGCACTCGTTTTGCAACGCACTCGGGAGAAGTATCTCAGCTGCTAAAATGAAAATTCATCCGGAAACAAGGGTTCGGAGTAGACATTCCTTCAACAAAAAAGAGGCCCGCGGGCCTCTTTCCATTTGACGGTAGAGAGATGGATCAACTCTCGCTGAGCGCCACTTTCATGCCTTTGACCTGATAGATCACCTCACCATCGGCCTCGACGATGCCGTCGGCAACCCCCATGGTCAGGCGGCGGGTTTGGATGGCTTTGGTAAAGTCGATTTTGTAGGTCAGCATCTTGCGCTCGGGGCGGACCATGCCTTTCAGTTTGACCTCGCCAACACCCAGCGCATAGCCACGTCCCTGCCAGCCACGCCAGCCGAGGTTAAAGCCGGTCAACTGCCACAATCCGTCAAGGCCCAGACAGCCGGGCATGATTGGGTTGCCGGGGAAGTGGCATTCAAAAAACCACAGGTCCGGGGTGATGTCGAATTCAGCCACGATATGGCCTTTGCCGTGTGCGCCGCCGTCAGCGCTGACTTCGGTGATGCGGTCCATCATCAGCATCGGCGGCATTGGCAGCTGTGCATTGCCRGGGCCGAACARYTCGCCRCGGGCGCATTTCAGCAAGTCGTCTTTGTCAAAGCTGCTRGGGTAATCGGCCATACTGGCGCATCTCCTGCCTGAGGTATCATTTGTTRTTGGCCCCATGTAGCACCCCGCCAAAGGGTCCTGCAAGGGCGGGCCGCAGGGCGGATTCGGGGAGGTCTGCGCAGTTGCGAATGAATTTCATTTGAAATTCGCACGGACTTTCCTCTATATATACATCCAGCAACACGATGCAGGATCTGCTGATGACGCCAAACAGCGTGAAAATCGCAACCGATTGGCTGGAGACCGCCTCTCTGCGGCCGACCCGGCAACGGGTCGCGCTGGCTGAACTGTTGGTGGGTGATGGCAATCACCGCCATGTCACCGCCGAAAGCCTGTATGAATCTGCCCAGTCTGAGGGTGCGGTGGTGTCGTTGGCAACCGTCTATAATACGTTGCGCGCCTTTTGCGATGCAGGGGTGTTGCAGGAAATAACCGTGGACGGTTCCAAAAGCTATTTTGACACCAATACCCATGACCACCCGCATTTTTATTGGGAAGATGAGGGCCGGTTGACCGATGCGCCCGCAGACCAGCTGGTAATCCTTCGTCTGCCCGAGGCCCCCGAAGGGGTCGAGATCGCCTCGGTTGATGTGGTGATCCGCCTGCGCTCGATCTGATTCGGGTCTGGCGCGCTGGCATTTCAATAATAGCTTTTGGCCTGCGCCGCTCCGAGTTGGGGCGCCGGGGTGTGGCTGATCAGGGCACGGGGTCCTGACCGAAAAAATGGCTTCGGGAATTAGTGTTTGAAACTGGGTTGGGCGTAGGGCAGTTTTACGGCAGTAAACCGTCGCCCTATTCAAGAGGAGCCATTATGGTTCATCCGCTTATCACCCAGGACCACATCGATCAGTATCAGCGCGATGGGGTGGTTCTTATCCGCGGTTTGTTCGCCGATCAGGTGGAGCTGCTGCGCGCTGGTGTGGCAAAAAACATGGCGGATCCCGGACCCTATGCGTCGAATAACGACAAGGAAGGGGAGAGCGGGCGGTTTTTTGACGATTACTGCAACTGGACCCGAATTTCCGAATTCAAAGAGGCCATCGAGACGTCGCCGGTGGCCGAGGTCGCTGCTGATCTGATGCGCTCTAATATGGTGCAGATGTTTCATGATCATGTGCTGGTCAAGGAACCTGGCACCTCGATGGCGACGCCCTGGCACCAGGATGGACCCTATTATTTTGTCGAAGGGACGCAGAATGTCAGTTTCTGGTCGCCGTTGGATCAGGTGAGTGACGCCACGCTGCGCTGCGTCGCCGGATCGCATAAGTGGCCAAAAGAAGTGCTGCCAACCCGCTGGGTCTCGGACGAAGGGTTCTTTGCTGACGAGGGGCAGTATATGCCAGTGCCGGACCCGGATGCCGAGGCGATGACGGTGCTTGAGTACCCGATGCAGCCCGGCGACGCGGTTGCGTTCAATTTCAAAATCCTGCATGGCGCGCGCGGTAATACCAGCGCGTCGCGGCGGCGCGCATTCTCGCTGCGCCTGGTGGGGGATGATGTGCGCTACGTTGAGCGCCCCGGTCCTGCGTCGCCGCCCTATCCGGGCCATGACATGGTGCCGGGCCAGCGCCTACGTGAGGATTGGTTCCCGATGTTGTTGCGGCGTTGACGAGAAGAAGGGGCGCTGCCCCCACCGCCCCTTGGGCGGCTTCCCCCGGGATATTTWKGGCCAGATGAAGAGCGGAAGATGGGGCCTGCCTTTTGCAGTTTAGCGTCAGCTCAGAACCATTGCCCCGGCTCCATCAGCCCGAGATCCAGCAATTGCCGGGAATGCCATTCAAACGGGGTTGAGTTGCGCCAGCGGAAGCTGTCGATGTCGAAGGCGGACCCGGGGTTTCGTTTCAGCGCCTTGGCGGTGCGGAATGAGCATACAGCGGCGGTCAGGTTGTGGTGCCAGGGGCAGGCATAGGTATTGTATTCCTGATCGTCAAAACGGTGATCTGGCAGCAGGTGCAAATCTGCTTTGGCGCGGAACAGCGAGATGCGGTCAATCTTGCGGCTGCTGGGGGGGATGTGCTCCTCGTAGCGCCACCGCACACCGCCAAAGAAATCCAGTTGCCGGTCGCGGGGATGGCCGGTGTCCGGGTCTGGTCGTGCCTGGGCGTAATAGCCGGATTTGTCCATGTAGGCATGTTCCAGTGACACCGCACTGGGAGTGACCTGCAGATCGCCAGCATAGAGGTCGACCACATAAGCCAGCATTGCGTTGCGTCGTTCCTCGGTATGGAAGCTGAGCATTTCACCTATGCTGCGGGTTTCGCAGAATGGGTAGAACAGGTATTCGGTGTTGTAGCAGTAATACAGCCAGCACCCAGGTTCCGCTGCGGCGATGACCAAGTTGACGGCGTTGAAAACCGCTTGCGGCATGGCGCAGTCGAAGGGCACACGGTGGACGCGGGTTTCGACGCCTTTGGGTAAGTCGAAGGCGTCAGGCATCAGCACCAGCACGGTTTCAAATCCACATTGCAAGTGGTGGCGCAGGGTTGTGGCGATCTCGACGTCATCCTCGACGAAAATCAGTGCCACTGGTCCTTTGACCAGCAGAGTCTTGCTCTGTTTCAGAAAATCGTCCAGCGACCTATACATCATGCTTTTTTGCCCCCGACTGGCTGGTGTTTTGTGCCAAAATCGGTTAATCGCGCCTGCATTGCAAGCGGTTGCTTTTGCCGGTATGGCAGGCGGCTACTCCCACCTGCTGGAAGGCTGACCCCATGAGCGTCCCGAAGAAGCTGTTTATCAAGACCTATGGCTGTCAGATGAACGTTTATGACAGTGAACGCATGGCCGAAGCGCTGGGCGGGCAGGGTTATGTGGAAACCAAAAGCGTCGATGATGCGGATATGATTCTGCTGAACACCTGTCACATCCGCGAGAAGGCGGCTGAGAAGGTTTATTCCGAACTGGGGCGATTGAAGAAGTTGAAGGCGGCCAAGCCAGATCTGAAAATTGGTGTGGCTGGCTGTGTGGCTCAGGCCGAAGGCGCCGAAATCATGCGTCGCCAGCCGCTGGTCGACCTGGTGGTTGGCCCGCAGAGCTATCACCGGCTGCCGGAGATGGAGGCCAAAATCCGCGCTGGAGAAAAGGCGMTSGATACGGATTTYCCYGAAGAGGAYAARTTCGARAAGYTGAWAMGTCGGCCYAARGCCAARCGYGGCCCSACYGCCTTTTTRACGGTGCAGGARGGCTGYGAYAAGTTYTGCGCCTTTTGCGTGGTGCCCTATACCCGCGGCGCCGAAGTCAGCCGCCCGGCGGATCGCATTGTGACCGAGGCGCGCGATTTGGTCGAGCGCGGGGTGCGCGACATCACCCTGCTGGGGCAGAACGTCAACGCCTATCACGGGGCTGGCGCCAATGGCGACCTGACCCTAGCGCAGTTGATCTGGGAATTGGACAAGATTGACGGGTTGCAGCGGATCCGATTCACCACCTCACATACCAATGACATGACGGATGACTTGATTGAGGCGCATGGGACCTGTGCCAAGCTGATGCCCTATCTGCATTTGCCGGTGCAATCTGGATCCGACAAGATTCTGAAACGAATGAACCGCGGCCATACCGCCGAAAGCTATCTGCGTGTGCTGGAGAAGATTCGCGCCGCGCGGCCTGATATATTGCTGTCAGGTGATTTTATCGTGGGCTTTCCAGAGGAGACTGAGGCTGATTTTCAGGCGACTTTGGATCTGATCGAGGAGGTCAAATACGGCACCGCCTATTCTTTCAAATATTCCACTCGGCCTGGCACACCTGCGGCTGAACGGCCGCAGGTTGATGACGCCGAGGCCTCAGAGCGCCTACAGCGATTGCAAGCATTGCTCACCCGGCAGCAGCGCGAAGTGCAGGAAAGCATGGTTGGTCGTGAAGTTGGCGTATTGCTTGAAAAACCGGGTCGTCTGCCGGGGCAAATGGTCGGAAAATCAGACTACTTGCACTCGGTCCATGTTTCTGACTGCAACATGGCTGTGGGTGAGCTGGCGCGTGTCCGCATTGTCTCATCATCGACAAACTCTCTGGCAGGTGAGCTCATCCGTTAAGGGACTCACCATTGCATTTGCAGGGCTGGCTCTTGGCGAACCTGCGAGGAATGCGGCATAATTTGGTTACAATCCTGCAGAATTTGCTTGAGTGTCCTGCAAAGCGGCATAATTTACTTTAAAAAGCTTATAAAAGCACAAGTTAAATATCTAAAAGTTGGATAGATTACTATTATTGATGCGCGTCGCATTTGGGGCTTTGGCGGCGTTTTGGGGGAACTTAGGTGAAGGATATCTTGTTGTGTTGAATTTCAAAGCGAAAGGTGCGCTTGCCACGCTGGTCGCTGCCACGGCCTCCCTGGCTCTGTTGATGGTGCCGCTGCAGGCGCAAGAGCAACGCACCATTATCGGAGAGCGCTATGTGCCAACAATCTGGGTCGATCCGGACGGTTGCGAACATTGGGTGATGGATGATGGCGCCGAAGGCTATATGACGCCAAATGTATCGCGGAGCGGCATACCGGTTTGCCGCCGCGGTAATGTCTGCGGAGTGATGCCATCCGATCAGTTCTTTGCCACTGACAAATACAGCATCAATTCTGCTGGCCGACAACGCTTGGCTGAATTCTTCCAAGGGGCCAATGCCTCGGGGTTCATAATCACTGGCCATACCGATAACCGGGCCACAGATGCCTATAATCTGCGGCTCTCGGAAAACCGTGCCAATTCAGTGGCCCGCGTCGGCAAATCGGTGGGCGCGCGCATTCTGGATGTCCGCGGTTATGGCGAACGCGACCCGCGAGCRCCGAACAATAGTCCGGCGAATATGGCGCAGAACCGCCGCGTCGAAATCATCTGCGTGCGCTGAGGAGAGACATTATGACCATTATCAAAGGCATCATCTTTCTGGCGACTGCCGCTGCAGTGACCGCCTGTGCTCCAATCACCGATAAAACACGGGATCACGGGTTTGACTCCAAGGATCTGTCGCAGTTGAAGGCAGGGATCTGGGTGGACCCGCAGGGCTGTGATCATTGGATTATTGACGATGGGGTTGAGGGTTACCTGTCGCAGCGTCTGGGCCCAAATGGGCGCCCGGTCTGCTCGGGGGCCGCACCGTCGGGTGTTGCAACTGGCCCGTTTAAGAGCGGCTCGACCTTCCCCGACCATCTGTAGCATTTGCTGCTCTCAATCTATCAGTGGCCGCTCCTCAACAGGGGCGGCCACTTTTGTCTCAATTGTGTGAAATTGCCGCTGGCAAGCTTGCACCTTGGCTCAGGCGGAGTCACAGTGCAGGGGTAACGCCTATGACAGGAGGTCAGCTTGGCCCTCGGCGCCCTAGACCCATCGCCAGAACACTCCGCAGCCCCCGAAATGCTGCTGGAATTTCCCGATAACCGCTTGTTGATCGACCTGTGTGGTGAATTCGACCGCAATCTGGCCGATATCGAACAAAAGCTTGAGGTGCAGATCGTGCGCCGTGGCAATCAGCTCTTGGTGCTTGGCGACGATCAGCGACGCGAGCGAGCGGTGGCGGTGCTGCAATCGCTGTACCAGAGATTGGAAAGTGGTCGGCCCGTTGAACGCGGTGATGTCGATCGCGAACTGCGCATGGATCCGATGAGGGGCTCGCCTCAAGGTGATCAGCTAGAGATGTTCAAGGGCGGCAAGGTCGAGGTCAAGACCCGCAAGAAACTGGTCGAACCACGTACCGACGCCCAAAAAGCTTATGTTCAGTCGCTGTTTGCCAACGAACTCGTCTTTGGCATCGGCCCTGCGGGCACCGGCAAGACCTATCTGGCGGTGGCGGTGGCGGTCAGCATGTTCATCACCGGTCGTGTTGACCGCATMMYWYKRWYKYSYSSARMSSTCKWKSYRSSTKRRWMMMWRSGKKAWMYRMSSSGWGWTMWGMMMSRYAAAATCGACCCCTATATGCAGCCGCTCTATGACGCGCTTAACGATTTCCTGCCCGGTAAACAGCTGGCCAAACTGCTGGAAGAAAAGCGGATCGAGATTGCGCCGCTGGCCTTCATGCGTGGCCGCACCCTGTCAAATGCTTATGTGGTGCTTGATGAAGCGCAGAACTCTACCACCATGCAGATGAAGATGTTCCTGACCCGGCTGGGCGAAGGCTCTCGCATGGTGATCACTGGGGACCGTACCCAGATTGACCTGCCACGCAACGTGCCTTCTGGCCTGCAGGATGCCGAACGCCTGCTGAAGTCGATCCCCAAAGTCAGCTTCAACTACTTCACCGCGCGCGATGTGGTGCGCCACCCGCTTGTTGCCGCCATCATTGAGGCCTATGAGGCCGATGACAAAGCCTGATCCCGGCGCCCCATGCCTTATTCTTATGGCCAAAATACCCCAGGGGGATGGCCCTCATAGTGTATCAACAACCATGACCCTAGACATCAGTTTAGACGATGACCGCTGGCAACAGGCCAACCTGGAAACCCTGGCCAACGAGATCGTCACAGCGACTCTGCATCATCTGAGGATAGACCCTGACGCCTGTGAACTGTCGATACTGGCCTGCGATGATGTGCGCATTTTGGAATTGAACCGCGAGTTCCGCGACAAGCCCAAGGCCACCAATGTCCTTAGCTGGCCAGCCGAAGATCTGGCGGCGAAGCTGCCAGGCGGTGTCCCTGAAAGTCCGGAGCCTGATTTTACCGGAGAAATTGCGCTTGGCGACATCGCAATATCCTATGACACCTGTGCCCGCGAAGCAGCGGATGCCGCCAAGCCAATGGGGGATCACGTCCGCCATTTGATCGTTCACGGGGTCTTGCATCTTTTAGGCTATGATCACATTCGTGACCAAGATGCCACTTTGATGGAATCAATTGAGGTCGAGATACTTGGCAAAATGGGTGTGGATAACCCATATACTAAAAATGACAGTCCCTGAACGGGGCGCAACGGATAGGAAAAATGGGCGATATAGACGGCAGTTCTAACGCGGCGCACAGCGCGCTGCAGGACGATAACAGCGCGACATCAGGATCTGAAATCGCGCAGAAGACCGGGTTTTTTGGTCGAATTTTTGGGTATTTCACCCAGTCCAAGGCTGGCACAGAGCCAGCCGTTAACGGCCATGCATTGCCGCATGGGCAGCCGCATGGCATGATCAACCTCTCCCGGATGCGGGTCGAGGATGTGGCTATTCCCACTGCAGAAATTATTGCGGTGCCGATTTCGATCCCGATGGACGAGTTGGTACAGGTGTTTCGGGACAGCGGCTTGACCCGAATTCCGGTCTATGAGGGCACTCTGGATACACCACTGGGTTTTGCTCACCTCAAGGATTTTGCGCTGACCCATGGGTTCAGCAGCGATGACCGTGCCTTTGATCTGAACCTAATGTTGCGACCGCTGCTGTTTGTGCCGCCGTCGATGCCAATTGGGGTATTGCTCTCCAAGATGCAGACTGAGCGGCGCCATATGGCGCTGGTGATCGATGAATACGGCGGTGTCGACGGGTTGCTGACCATCGAGGATCTGATCGAGCAGGTGGTGGGCGAGATCGAAGATGAACATGATGCGGGTGAGGACCAGACCTGGTTCAAGGAAAAACCGGGTTGCTACATCGCCCAGGCGCGCACGCCACTGGCTGAATTTGAGGCAGAAATTGGCCGCTCGTTGACCGATCACGAGGATGTTGACGAAGAGGAAATCGACTCGCTGGGTGGTCTGGTGTTCATGCTGTCCGGYCGGGTGCCTGCGCGCGGCGAGGTGGTGGTACATCCGGATGGCCCGGAATTTGAGGTGATAGATGCCGACCCGCGCCGGATCAAACGGCTACGGGTCAGGTTGCCGGACGAAGTCGCGTGATATCAGCTCTGCGCCTGACCCGCGCGCCAGCCCTCCTGCAGTACGGCTCTGCCCTGCTGACCTTGGGGCTTGGGGTGCTGTTGGCGCAGGCGCTGGCGCCGGTGGAGTTTTTGTGGGGCGTGCCAGTGGCACTGGGGCTGGTTTCGGCGCAACTGCTGCGCGTCAGCTCTGCCTGGAATGGGGCATGGGTTGGCTGGCTCTTTGGTCTGGGCTATTTTGGTTTTGGCCTGTCCTGGATTGTCGAACCGTTTCAGATCGATCCCGACCGACACGCCTGGATGGCGCCCTTTGCCTTGTTGTTCTTGGCCGCTGGACTGGCTCTGTTCTGGGCTTTGGCCTTTGGACTGTCGGCCAGGGTGTCGCGGCGCGGCCTGCGCATTCTTGCTTTGATAGCCGCCTGGTCACTGGCTGAGTTTGGGCGTGCCTATCTGTTCAGTGGCTTGCCTTGGGCGGCTTTTGGCCAGTTCTGGATGGACAGCCCTGTTGCCGTTTTGCTGCCTTGGGTTGGGCCTCACGGGATTGCGCTGCTGACGCTGGCCGCAGCGCTACCGCTTGGATTGCTGGGGCAAAGGCCGGTCTTCGCTATCGCCCCGATCCTTTTGGTGCTGGGTCTTTTGTTGCTGCTCCCGCCGCCGCCTGCGGCCGTTCTGACCCAGAAAGTGGTGCGGCTGGTACAGCCCAATGCGCCGCAGGACCAGAAATGGCATCCGGATTTTCRCTGGGGCTTTGTGCGTCGACAATTGGACTACACCAGCATCGAACCGCGCCCGGATTTGATTGTCTGGCCCGAGACCGCAGTGCCGCAACTGCTGAGCTATGCCGATGAAACCCTGGCGGCGATTGCCGGGGCGGCGGGTGGCGTGCCAGTGATCACCGGCATCCAACGGTTTCAAGGCCAGCGGTATTTCAATTCTCTGGTGGTGCTGGATGCCCAGGGCGCGCCAACCCAGACATATGACAAGACACATCTGGTGCCCTTTGGGGAATACGTGCCTTTTGGCGATGTGCTGGCGCAGTTTGGCATTACCGGATTTGCCTCACAAACTGGATCTGGCTATTCCGCCGGGCCGGGACCTCAGATCCTGGATCTGGCGATTGGCAAGGCCCTGCCGTTGATCTGTTATGAGGTGGTGTTTCCGCAGTTGTTGAATGCTGTATCCGAACGGCCTGACATGCTGGTTCAGATCACCAATGACGCCTGGTTTGGCACCTATTCCGGCCCCTATCAGCACCTGATCCAGGCCCGGATGCGGGCGGCCGAGCAGGGGCTGCCAATGATCCGAGTGGCCAATACCGGGGTCTCGGCGATGATCGATGGGTATGGCCGTATCCGCGAAAGTATTGCGCTGGGCGAGGCGGGTTTTGTGGATGCGCTACTGCCGCAACCGCTGCCGCCAACCCTGTACAGCCGCACCGGAGATCTGCCGGTGTTTGTGCTGGTGCTGTTGCTGGTTGGCTTTGTGCTGTGGCGGCAACGGAACCCTGTTAAGGCTTCATAGCGGCTTAACCTATGCCTCGGTTATTGATTGACCTACGCTCAAAGGCCGCGTATTTCCATCCAATACCGACCACAACGGCTTCCTGACGTGGTAGGCGAACCCCACTGGAGCACTTTTCATGACCCGTAAGAACTATACCTTTACTTCGGAATCCGTTTCCGAGGGCCACCCAGACAAACTCTGTGACCGCATCTCGGATGCTGTTCTGGATGCCTTTCTGGCCGAAGAACCTGAGGCCCGCGTGGCTGCCGAGACCTTTGCAACCACCAACCGTGTGGTGATTGGTGGCGAAGTTGGCCTGTCCGATCAGGACAAACTGCACGATTACATGGGCCGTATCGAAGATATTACCCGCGCCTGCATCAAAGATATTGGCTATGAGCAGGAAAAATTTCACCACGCCACCGTCGAAGTGACCAACCTGCTGCACGAGCAGTCAGCCCATATTGCCCAGGGCGTCGATGCCGCTGCGGGCAAAGACGAGGGTGCTGGCGATCAGGGCATCATGTTCGGTTATGCCACCACCGAAACCCCTGCGTTGATGCCAGCCCCGATCCAGTATGCCCACGCRATCCTGCGGCGKCTGGCYGAAGTGCGCAAAGATGGCAGCGAACCGGCGCTTGGCCCCGATGCCAAGTCTCAGCTGTCGGTGATCTATAAGGACGGCAAACCCGTTGGCGTCAGTTCGATTGTGCTGTCGACCCAGCACCTGGACGAGACCCTGACCTCAAACGATATCCGCGCCCTTGTGACGCCTTATATCACCGAGGTTCTGCCCGAGGGTTGGTTGACCGACGCCACCCAGTGGCATGTCAATCCTACTGGTAAATTTGTCATTGGCGGTCCTGATGGCGACGCTGGCCTGACCGGTCGCAAGATCATCGTTGACACCTATGGCGGTGCTGCGCCGCATGGTGGTGGTGCCTTCTCGGGAAAAGATCCAACCAAGGTTGACCGATCGGCGGCTTATGCGGCGCGGTATCTGGCCAAAAACGTGGTTGCTGCAGGCATAGCTGAGCGCTGCACCATTCAGCTGTCTTATGCCATTGGCGTGTCAAAGCCGCTGTCGATTTATGCCGACACCCATGGCACSGGCGAGGTTGMCCCGGYWGCSATYGAAAARGCCATYGATAYAGTGATGGACCTGACCCCGCGCGGCATYCGTCARCATYTGGGYCTGAAYCGCCCGATCTATGAGCGCACSGCAGCYTATGGYCACTTTGGCCGCGAGCCYGAGGCYGAYGGYGGCTTTAGCTGGGARAARACAGATCTGRTCGAGGCGCTGAAAAAGGCGGTTTGAYYWCWGRTTMAWGAYMWTSWRAWNNGGCGGGCYCKRTGCYCGCCWTTTTTGTTTTGCAGAGTGARMYTGKAATTNGATGCTTGGTGGKCRGCTTRSAGRCAGGCATAACTGRGGMAGTTRTTTWGCYGASRATTGGAYCKCYCYATGTTGCGAMGCCTGCTTGCCTGTTTCTTGATTGTCACCCCATTGGCCTTGATGGCCAAGGAACCCCTGCCCAAGAAATTTTCTCTTGAGGGGCAGGTGCTGATTTATGACACCGAGACCAAGGTTAAAGGCAGCGATGCCGAGATGACCATCGACGATATTGATGCCTTGCAGGTGGCGTTGAGCAAACATCCCGACGTGACCGAGTTGCGGCTAAACAGCAGCGGCGGCAGCGTTTTTGCGGGCGAGGAAATGGCGTGGATCGTCATTGATTACGGGCTCGACACCACCGTCTCGGGGGAATGTGTCAGTGCCTGTGTTGACCTGTTTCTCGCGGGCGAGCGGCGGCGGATGATGTTGGGGTCGAAAATCGGCTTTCATCAGCGGCATTGGTCAACAAGTTCAGTCAAAAATTACTATGACAATTGGAAAGAGGATGAGGGGTGGGATAACCCTTTTGACTTTGGCAGCTGGATTTATGGGGATACTCAATCAGAAATCTACCAGCACCTTACCTATCTGGTTGAGCGTGGAGTTGACGCGGGCTTTGCAATCGAAACATTGCGGGTAGAATCGAATGGCGAATGGTACCCATCCCGGTTGAAATTGATTGCCTCCGGGGTGCTGCGGGAAAACCCAGTTGCGAATTGACCCGGCCAGTGTGACTTGACCCGGCTGGGCAGTTGCGGCACAGGGGCTGCCAACCTTGCCGCTGCGGCCAAACAGGAAACTGCCAGATGTCCGACGATCAGACCCCCAGTGTCAAACTCAGTGACAAACAGGCAGGCGACTCTCACGAGAGCGGTGCTCCCTGGCGTAATTTTTATGGCCGCTTCAAGGGTAAGACGCTAAAGCCCAATCAGAAGGTCTATCTGGACCAGGATCTGGCGGCGCTTAGCCCCGGCGCGGTTGGCTGGGAGGAAAACCCAAACCGTACCAATCTGGACCTGCAGGCGCTGTTTGGGGGCCGCGATGTTTGGCTTGAGGTTGGCTTTGGCGGCGGTGAGCATCTGGTGCATCAGGCGATTGCCAATCCCGATGTCGGCATCATTGGCGCCGAGCCTTTCATCAATGGTGTTGCCACGCTGTTGGGCAAGATCCGCCATTCCAAATGCGACAATATAGCCGTGCATCCCGGCGATGCCCGCGATTTGATGGATGTACTGCCCGAGGCGTCAATCTCGCGCGCCTTTTTGTTGTATCCCGATCCCTGGCCCAAAAACCGCCACCATCGCCGCCGGTTCGTCACCCAGGAGCATCTGTTGCCGCTGGCGCAGGTGCTGAAGCCCGGCGCCATTTTTCGGGTGGCGACTGACATTCCCGACTATGTGCGCCAAACCCTGGTGGAAGTGCCCAAGGCGGGGTTTGAGCGGCTGACGGTGGAGGGTGAGGATTGGCACCACCCCTGGAGCGACTGGCTGTCGACCAGGTACGAGATAAAGGCCCTGCGCGAGGGCCGCACTCCGCATTACCTGACCTTCAAGCGGCTTTGATCTGCGACCCTGGCGTGTCATGCTGACCCTAGTTTTTAGGGGGTTATTTCATGTCGGACATTCGCATCACCAATTGTCACATCCATACGTTCACGGCGCAGCACGTGCCCGAGAATTTTCCGTTTCCGGGCGCCAAGTATATTCGCAATAACCCAGGAGTGATCTTGGTATTGGCTTGGGCGGCGCGGTCCTTGGGCCAAGAGCAACTGTCGGAGCAACTGCAGCGGCTGTATCAATTTCAGCAGCAGGGCGCCCGCGAGAGCCAACAAGAAATCCTGAATGACGTGGTGAAGCACTATCCCGGTGATACCCGGTTTGTGATCTTGCCGATGCCCATGCAGGGCATTGGCTTTGGTTCAGTGCCGGTCAGCTTGCAGGCGCAGCACGATGAATTGGCCCGGATGCGGGATGCTGCCAATCCGCCGGGCTCGGTTTTGCCCTTTGCCACCGTTGATCCGCGTGATCCCCGTAGTGTCCGAGAATGCCTGCGGGCGTTGGTCGACCTGAAATTCAAGGGGCTGAAGATATACCCGCGATTGGGTTTTGCGCCTGATCATCCAGAGCTGATGCAGAAGATCTATCCACTGGTTGATCGGCTTGGCCTGCCGGTGATGACCCATTGTTCGCGCGGAGGGGTGCAGGGCAATGATGTCTGTGATTACACAGGGGACGGCTTTACCCGGCCAGCGGCCTATTTGCCGGTGTTGCGGGACTTTCCCCGGTTGCGTCTGTGTCTGGCGCATTTTGGTGGCCAAGTGGACTGGGCCGCCTATGTCAATGCCAGCGAAACCCGGGGCGGGGAAAACTGGATGGAGCAGATCCGGGATATGATCAGCAGCGGCAGATACCCCAATCTGTGGGCTGATATCTCTTACACCTTGTTTCAATTTGACGATTTTGCACCCATCTTGCGGTTGCTGTTGTCCGGCACTGGTGACCCCAGCAAAAGACTGCGCCGCCGAGTGTTGTTCGGCTCGGATTTTTACATGACACGGCAGGAAAAGTTGAGCGAGCGGGCGGTCAGCATCCGATTGCGGGACGCGCTGGGTGAGGTGCTGTTTGAGCAGATCGCGCAAATCAACCCCGAAGTCTGGCTGGACGAGCGTGATGAAGACAAAACGCTCTGGACCGGGCAGGGGTGATTGGGTAGGAATTTGCCAACGCTCGCATAAGGAAAACTCTCGTATGTCTGGACACGGCACCCCCACCCCAATGACCTCCCATCGCTGCGGCCCGCTCACCGGCGTGGCAGAAGTTCCTGGCGACAAGTCAATCTCGCACCGCTCGCTGATCCTAGGCGCGATGGCAGTGGGTGAAACCAAAATCACCGGGTTGCTGGAAGGCGAGGATGTGCTGGATACTGCCAAGGCGATGCAGGCCTTTGGCGCCGAGGTGGTCAACCATGGTGGTGGCAGCTGGTCGGTGTTTGGCGTTGGTGTTGGTGGCTTTGCTGAGCCGGAAAATGTAATCGACTGTGGCAACTCGGGCACCGGGGTGCGACTGATCATGGGCGCGATGGCGACGCAGCCGATCACCGCCACCTTTACCGGTGACGCCAGCCTGAATGGCCGCCCGATGGCGCGGGTGACTGATCCACTGGCACTATTTGGGGCGCAGACCGTGGGCCGTAAGGGGGGCCGTCTGCCGATGACCATCGTGGGGGCTGCTGATCCGGTGCCGGTGCGCTATGTGGTACCGGTGCCCTCGGCGCAGGTGAAATCGGCGATGCTGCTGGCCGGGCTGAACGCGCCGGGCAAAACTGTGGTGATCGAAAAAGAAGCCACCCGGGATCACTCCGAGCGGATGCTGGCGGGTTTCGGTGCTGAAATCACGGTTGAGGACACCAACGAGGGCCGGGTCATCACTCTGACCGGTCGGCCTGAGCTGAAACCACAGGTGATTGCGGTGCCCCGCGATCCCTCCAGTGCCGCCTTTCCGGTCTGTGCTGCAATCATCACCCCGGGCTCGGACGTGCTGGTGCCGGGCATCGGCCTGAACCCAACGCGGGCTGGATTGTTTACCACACTGCGCGAGATGGGCGCGGATCTGACCTATGAAAATGAGCGCACCGAGGGTGGGGAGCCGGTGGCGGATCTGCGCGCGCGCTATTCGCCCAATATGAAGGGCATCGAAGTGCCGCCCCACCGTGCGGCCTCGATGATCGACGAATACCCGGTGCTGTCGGTGGTGGCTGCCCATGCAACGGGCAAGACCATGATGGCCGGAGTGCGGGAATTGCGGGTCAAGGAAAGCGACCGGATTGACGCCATGGCCAAAGGGTTACGCGCGTGTGGTATCACAGTAGATGAGGGCGAAGACTGGTGGGAGGTCACCGGTTTGGGGCCCGAAGGCGTGCCCGGCGGAGCAACCTGCGCCAGCCAGTTGGATCACCGGATTGCGATGGCCTTTATGGTGTTGGGCATGGCAGCGCAAAACCCGGTGACGGTGGATGACGGCAGCCCGATCACCACCTCTTTCCCGATTTTTGAACCGCTGATGAGCGCCTTGGGCGCCAAGTTGAGCCACGGTTGATGTCTGGGCGTGTACTAAATTGGATGACAGAATGACCACGGATTTCACCGTTGCAATTGATGGGCCGGCGGCGGCGGGCAAGGGCACCATTTCCAAGGCGGTGGCGGCAAAGTTTGGCTTTGCCCATTTGGACACCGGGTTGCTGTATCGGGCCGTTGGCGCCCGCGTGCTGGGGGGGGGCAACGCCATCGAGGCTGCCAAAACTTTGCAGCCCGAAGATCTGGACCGTGATGATCTACGCACCGCCGAGGTGGCGCAGGCCGCGTCAAAGGTCGCCGTGATTGCCGAGGTGCGCGCCGCACTGGTCGATTTTCAACGTTCCTTTGCCCGCCGCGCAGGTGGTGCGGTGCTGGATGGGCGTGACATTGGCACCGTGATCTGCCCCAAGGCGCAGGTGAAACTCTACGTCACCGCCAGCGCCGAAGTGCGCGCCAAACGGCGGTTCCTAGAGCTGACAGGTAAGGGCGAAGTGACCTCGCTTGAGGAGGTGCTGGCGGATGTGAAGGCGCGCGATGACCGCGACATGAACCGCGCCGAGGCACCGATGAAACCTGCCGATGATGCGTTGACCATCGACACCAGTGATCTGAGTATCGAACAGGCGCTGGAGACTGCAATTTCTGCGGTCAACGCCAGATGGACATCGGCCTGATGTCAGTCCGGTGAAGGGCTGCGCAACTGTTGTTCCAGCCCTTCTTGGTCCTGTTCCAGTTGATCCACGATCTTGCGTTTGGCGCCCTCACGGCTGTCGTGTTTGCCGCCCCAGCGGATGATTTCCAGTAGAACAGGCGCCAGATCCTGCCCTTTTTGGGTCAGGCTGTAGATATAACTGCGCCGATTATTCGGATCCCGTTCCTTGTTGACGATGCCGTCTGCCTCCAGCTGTTTCAGGCGGCTGATCAGGATATTGGTGGCAACCTGTTCCTCGGATGCAAGGAACGCGCTGTAGGTGCGTTTTCCGTGCACCATCATGTCGCGGATCACCAATAGGGTCCAACGATCCCCAAAACAATCGAGGCCAAAAGCCACCGGACAGCCCGTGCTGCGCTTGCTGTTTTCTGTCTTCATTGAAGAAAATTAATGCAGTCGCTTGCAAAATGCAATGTGAGGCAGAGAATGGAAATGACTTGCAAAACGTCAGGAATATTACTCCCAGCATGGTCCCAAGCTGATCAGTGCCCGTCGCCCCGAAGCTATGTGGTTTCGGGAGCAAGTCAGTGTGGCGCCGAACCAAAAGGACAAAACATGTTTTTCTCCAACTTGGTTTCCACCACCGCCCGGCTGATGCAGCCCAAGACGTGATTGAATTGCGCAACGATGGCCCAATTGCCGCGCGGGATGTTGCCGCAGAAAGCTACTCGTTGGCCGAGCTGGCGGGTGAATTCGTCTTTGCCACCCTGTGGAAAGAGCTGCGCGCCAAGGTGATTACCATCAGCGGCGAATAGAGCAATACAGGGCAGGGGCCACTACATCCTGTGGTTCCTGTTGTGTGCCTTGGCTCTATGGCGGCAACCCGAGGGAATGGCCTTGCAACATCTGGGTGAAAACGGTAACAGAACCCCCGTCAACAAGGTGAAAACACCGTAGTACAAAGAGAATCGAGCAGGGTCGGAAACACCGGCCCTCTTTGTCTTGCGTTTACCTGACCAATCCCAAGACCGGCGGAGACAACCGCACGGCCAGAAAACAGTTGTAAAAGGAAACCTGAGACCTCATGGCTCAAAACGTATCGATGGAGGACTTCGAAGCCCTTCTGAATGAAAGCTTCGAAATGGACACCCCGAATGAGGGGACCGTTGTAAAAGGCAAGGTGATCGCAATTGAAGCGGGCCAAGCCATTATTGACGTCGGCTACAAGATGGAAGGCCGCGTTGATCTGAAAGAATTCGCTAATCCAGGCGAAGAGGCTGAAATCGTTGTTGGCGACGAGGTAGAAGTCTACCTGCGCTCCGCTGAAAACGCCCGCGGCGAAGCTGTTATCTCGCGTGAGATGGCCCGCCGCGAAGAAGCCTGGGATCGTCTGGAAAAAGCATACGCAAACGAAGAGCGCGTCGAAGGCGCAATCTTTGGTCGCGTCAAAGGCGGCTTTACTGTCGACCTGGGTGGCGCAGTTGCGTTCTTGCCCGGCAGCCAAGTTGACGTCCGCCCGGTACGTGACGCTGGCCCGCTGATGGGTCTGAAGCAGCCGTTTCAGGTTCTGAAAATGGACCGTCGCCGTGGTAACATCGTTGTATCGCGTCGTGCGATCCTCGAAGAGTCCCGCGCCGAACAGCGTGCCGAAGTCATCGCCAACTTGACCGAAGGTCAGGCTGTTGATGGTGTGGTCAAGAACATCACCGAATACGGTGCGTTTGTTGACCTGGGCGGTGTTGACGGCTTGCTGCACGTCACCGACATGGCCTGGCGCCGTGTGAACCACCCCTCCGAGATCCTGTCGATCGGCGAAACCGTTAAGGTTCAGGTCATCAAGATCAACAAAGAGACCCACCGTATCTCCCTCGGCATGAAGCAGCTGCAGGACGATCCGTGGGATCTGGTTGGCGCCAAGTTCCCGCTGGAAACAGTGCACACTGGCCGCGTCACCAACATCACCGACTACGGTGCATTTGTTGAGCTGGAGCCCGGCGTCGAAGGTCTGGTTCACGTCTCGGAAATGTCCTGGACCAAGAAGAACATCCACCCCGGCAAGATCGTTTCGACCAGCCAGCAAGTGGAAGTCATGGTGCTGGACATCGACACTGCCAAGCGGCGCGTATCCTTGGGTCTGAAACAGACCATGCGCAACCCGTGGGAAGTGTTCTCGGAAGCCAATCCTGAAGGCACCGAGGTCGAAGGCGAAGTCAAGAACATCACCGAATTTGGTCTGTTCATTGGTCTCGAAGGCGACATCGACGGCATGGTTCACCTCTCCGACTTGTCCTGGGACGAGCGCGGCGAGGATGCGATCCAGAACTACCGTAAAGGCGACATGGTTGCGGCCGTGGTGTCTGAGGTCGACATCGACAAAGAGCGTATCTCGCTGTCGATCAAAAACCTGGGTGGTGACAAGTTCGCTGAAGCCGTTGGCGGCGTGAAGCGCGGTACGATCGTGACTGTTGAAGTCACTGCGATCGAAGAAGGCGGCATCGAAGTTGTGTATGAAAGCATGAAGTCTTTCATCCGTCGCTCCGATCTGTCGCGTGACCGTGCCGAGCAGCGCCCTGAGCGTTTCAACGTTGGCGACAAAGTCGACGTGCGGATCACCAACGTCGACAGCAAGACCCGTCGTTTGGGTCTGTCGATCAAAGCACGCGAGATTGCGGAAGAAAAAGAAGCCGTCAAACAGTATGGTTCCTCGGATTCTGGCGCTTCGCTGGGTGATATCCTGGGCGCAGCACTGAAGTCGGGCGACTGATTTTCTCGCCTCTGTTGCGACAAGAATATTGGAAGGCCCCGCTCATCAGCGGGGCCTTTTTTCTTGCCAATGGTACGCGTGCAGCAAGGTGGGCTGTAGCAATACCAGAGGTTAATCCGGGTTCCGAATCAATAGTTTCCATTAGGCCAACACCGGGTGTTGACTGACCGAATGGACGCAAAGGCAGCTTAGTCAGACCTAAATTACTCTGCTGCTGTCGAAAAATTGCCAGATACTGGGGATTATGGCGCGCAAGCTGCGCGGTTTCTGTTCCCGCACACTCGTTTATTTCCTATAGTCGTTTCTAATCACTTAGCTTTTGCCGTTGGCTTGGGAGGGCCGGGACATGATCCGCTCAGAACTGATTCAGAAGATTGCAGACGAAAACCCACACCTGTATCAACGGGACGTTGAGCGGATCGTTAACACGGTATTCGAGGAAGTCACCGGCGCGATGTCGCGTGGTGACCGGGTCGAACTGCGTGGGTTTGGCGCTTTTTCGGTGAAAAAGCGCGACGCGCGGGTTGGACGCAATCCTCGAACTGGTGAGACGGTTCAGGTTGAAGAAAAGCACGTCCCGTTCTTTAAGACCGGCAAGCTGCTGCGGGACCGTTTGAACGGAAAATAAACTGATGCGTTATGTTCGCTATGCCTTTTGGGGCTCTCTCGGAATCATTTTGATTTCGGTGAGCTTGGCCAATCGTGCCATTGTAGATCTACAGCTGATGCCAAGTGTTGTGGCCGAGCTGTTGGGTTTCAATTCCAGTGTTTCGCTGCCATTGTTCGTGGTGGTTCTGGGCGGCATCGCCGCCGGGTTGATCATTGGCTTTGTCTGGGAGTGGCTGCGCGAGCACAAGCACCGCCGCGCTGCCGGTGGTCAGGCCCGCGAAGTGCGCAAGCTGTCGCGGGAAGTGAACAAGCTGAAAAAGCAAAAGAACGAGGGCAAGGACGAAGTCCTGGCCATTCTTGACGACGCCAGCTGAGGCCAAACTGATGAGCGACATTCGGGTCAAGATCTGCGGCTTGCGCAGCGCAGATGACATCGCGGCAGCGGCCAAAGCTGGCGCTGCCTATGTCGGCTTTGTATTCTTTGCCAAATCACCGCGCCATTTACAGCTGAATGAGGCCGCAGCGCTGGCTGCCATGGCGCCGGTTGGTCTGTGCAAGGTGGCTTTGACGGTCAATGCCAGTGACGCGGAGCTGGATGCAATCACCGCAGCGGTTCCTCTGGATATGTTGCAGCTGCACGGGAAGGAAAGCCCTGAACGTGTTGCCGAGGTCAAGGCGCGCTATGGGCTGCCGGTGATGAAGGCGATTGGCGTTGCGGATGCTGCAGACCTGGCACAGATAGATCTCTACTCATCGGTGGCCGACCAGTTGCTGATTGATGCCAAACCACCCAAAGATGCTGCCTTGCCAGGCGGCAATGGGCTGGCCTTTGACTGGCGGCTACTGGCCGGGCGTAAGTATTGGCGGAAGCCATGGATGCTGGCAGGGGGTTTGACGCCAGACAATGTGGCCGAGGCGATCCGCATGACCGGCGCGTCCCAAGTTGATGTCTCGTCAGGGGTCGAAACCGCACCAGGGCAAAAAGACACTGGGTTGATTAAGAGTTTCACCAATTCGGCGCTGACCGCAAGGGACTGAGATTGGAAAATTGACGGTTGAGACACGGTTTCTCCGTTGCGTCTCTTTACCCGTGCAAGCGCGCGCGATAGTCATGGGCGGTGCTGCGAAGAGGGGAACTACCATGGCCGAAGATCTTATCAACAGCTTCATGAACGGGCCCGACGAGCAGGGACGTTTTGGCATCTTTGGCGGGCGGTTTGTCTCTGAGACCTTGATGCCGCTGATCCTGAGCCTTGAGGATGAATACAACCGGGCCAAGGACGATGACGCCTTTTGGGCTGAGATGAAGGATCTGTGGACGCATTATGTGGGTCGCCCTAGCCCGCTGTACCACGCCGAGCGCCTGACCGAACATCTGGGCGGTGCCAAGATCTATCTCAAGCGGGACGAGCTGAACCACACCGGCGCCCATAAAATCAACAACGTGCTGGGCCAGATCATTCTGGCGCGGCGCATGGGCAAGACCCGGATCATTGCTGAAACCGGGGCTGGTCAGCACGGTGTTGCCACCGCCACTGTCTGCGCCAAGTTTGGCCTGAAATGCATCGTCTACATGGGCGCGCATGATGTGAAGCGTCAGGCCCCCAACGTGTTCCGTATGCGTCTGCTGGGTGCCGAAGTGATTCCGGTGACCTCGGGTCGTGGCACCCTGAAAGATGCGATGAACGACGCCCTGCGCGACTGGGTGACCAACGTCAACGACACCTATTATTGCATCGGCACTTCGGCAGGTCCGCATCCCTATCCGGCGATGGTGCGTGATTTCCAGTCGATCATCGGCAAAGAAGTCCGCTGGCAACTCGCCGAGCAGGAGGGCGAAGGTCGCCTGCCGGATACCCTGATTGCCGCCATCGGCGGTGGCTCCAATGCCATCGGTCTGTTCCACCCGTTCCTGGACGACAAATCGGTGCGTATCATCGGTGTCGAGGCCGGCGGTAAAGGTGTTAACGACGAGATGCAGCACTGTGCTTCGCTGAGCGGCGGCCGCCCTGGTGTGTTGCACGGCAACCGCACCTATCTGTTGCAGGACGACGACGGCCAGATCCTCGAGGGCTTCTCGATTTCTGCCGGGCTGGATTATCCGGGCATCGGCCCCGAGCATTCCTGGCTGTATGAAACCAAACGCGCCGAGTATGTTTCGATCACCGATGTTGAGGCGCTAGAGGCGTTCCAGCTGAGCTGTGCGCTTGAGGGTATTATTCCGGCACTGGAGCCCAGCCACGCGCTGGCCCATGTGATGAAAATCGCGCCGGATCTGCCTAAGGACCATATCATCGTGATGAATATGTGCGGGCGTGGCGACAAGGATGTCTTTACTGTCGCGCGCCACCTTGGCTTTGATATGTCCGATACCGAAGAAGGGCGTGACATCGATTAATTCTGCCCAGCTCGGGTGCAGAAAATTTGACGGCGACACTCCAGATCTGGGGTGTCGCCGTTTCCGTTTTACCCAGAGTTAATTGGAGGCCGGCGTGTACCAGATCGGCGAGGAATAGGCGCGTTCCTGGGTGATCATCTTGACCTCGGACGGCATGTCGACGCCATAGCGCACCGCATCATATGCGGTCCAGCGCGGGGTGGGGATTTCGATCACCCGGGTGTAATAGAACGTGTGCTGTGACGCATCAAAATCCGGGTCGGTCCAGACAGTGCCCAATTCAGCGCGGCCAATGTYGTTGGTCCAACTGGGAATCGACAGGTCAACGGTGCTGCCAACCGGCGGCAGCTTGCCATCCTCGCCGGGTTGCCGATCGCCGGACCAGACCACGTCATAAACGATTTCCTGAGTGGCCCCGGTGCCATCCACCCAGCCCTTGATGATCTGCACCCGGTCCAGATTGGCGCCAATCGGGTCGCGCATGGCATAGACCAGGAACGAAGGTGCTCCCTCGCCGGGGATCATGTCACCGCCCATCGGCACGCCCTTGGTATAGCCGACCTTTGCCAGTTCCCGCGTCTTGATGTCATCGGCGGTAAAGTCGAAGCCGCCAAAGAACCGCACCGTGATGCGGGGACCGGTGGTGGCATAAACTTCACGCCGCTCCATCGAGTCAAAGATGCCTGCGCGGGTGTTCTCGGTGGCCCAAACCGCAGTCGGTCCGGGGGTGGCGTATTGCCAGCCTTTGTACGAGATCCCCAGCTCTTTGTTTTCTTTGGCCATTGTGGTGGCGCGCGTCGCACTGGGCTCCATCCAGGCAAAGGCACCAAAGAAGTTGTTGTCGTTCTGGGTGGTCAGCCCGGTGTGGATGTCCGACCCGCCAACAAAACCCAGCTTGAGCGGGTTGGTCTGACCGTCCTGGGCAAAACTCAGGCCGTTTTTCAAGACATTGCGGACATATTCATTGGCAATCATTTCCGGAGTTTTAACCTCGGTCATATCCAGATTGGCCCAGTCCCAATTCTCGTAATTGGCAAACTCATCCGTGGGCGACAACAAGGGGTGGCTTTCGCTGTCGCCCTTGGTCTGGCCGATCTCGACCAATCGCTCCCAGCGGGCGCGGGTTTCTAGGTATTCAGGGTCAAACGCCTCGCCATCGCGGAACGTATCGTTCTGGGCAAACATGATGCCGTTGGACAGGTTCGGGTTATGCGGAATGGCCAGCACGTCGCCGCCAGTGTCATCCTCGTAATTCTGCATCCATTTCCACAGGTCACGCGGGTCTGGGCTGCCTGCGGGGGGTGACATCAGGAACGGCACCACTTGCAAGGCGTGCTCAGGCCCGTCGCGGAAGATGACATTGCGGTGCAGGTTGTTGCCCGCCGTCAGCGAGGTCCACTCGTAAGCAATCATCGCGGTGAACACATGGGGTTCGTTGAACTGCTCGGCAGCCGCCACCAGATCGGCCCAGGTATTGTCGTAACCGGGCGAGCCGGGCTGATACAGCAGTGCCTCAGACAGGGTGCCCTGTCCAAACTGCTTGATCAGCTCAAACGAGGCCTGTTTCGCCGCATCACCGCCCTTGGCAAATTCCTGATGGAACTTTTTACCCTGTGGGTCGGCCATGATATTGGGCGTGCCTTTGATGATGTCGGTGATCACTCCCATGCCATCGGTGTGTTCGGTTAGCATATAGAAATCAAACGGGCGCGATAGTTTGACTGGCTGGCCGGTGTTCGAGTTCACTTGCTCGCCACGGGCAAACCTATACATGTCGCGCGGCATCAGCGTGGTGCCACCACCGCCCGCATCCGCCGACAGCGCCGAATGCACATGAGTGTCACCGAACAACACTTTGGTTGGAAAACCACGGTTGGCGTTGGGCGAATACGGCGCACCCTTTAGCACGCTGGTGGTGCCGGCAGGCGGTAGGCCATCTTGGGCTACGGCAGGGGAAGACAGGGCAAGCAATACAGTGATAATCGTTAAYCGGGTCATCGGAAAATCCCTATTTGGGTAYAAGAAGTTTTGCGGTSARGCCGATGGTGTCGCGCGGGCCRGAWCCGGTGTCRTARAAATTKCGCTCRTARSWCAGCTGCCATTGCACCGGCAGGGAGTTGATGGTGGTCAGTTTTGAGATTTTCACACCCAGCGGCAGGCTGGTGAACTCGTCGCGGTCCCAGTCAWARACAAAGGTCATTTCCGAGGTCCCCACCGACCAGCCGTTGSCCAARGRAACSGACAGRATTGGCTGCAGRGTGGAAATGTTCACATCCGGTCGGCTGTCATCGCCAGCGACAGTGAAAATGTTCTGGTTGAACAATCCCAGCAACCCCCAGTCCTTTTGCGCGACAAGTCCGGCCGCGGGGCCCAGCCCCCATTTTTCGGCGCTAATGCCGTCGGCGCCGGTCGGCAGCAGCGCCACCGCGCCGATGCCAAATCGCCCCCAGGACCGGTCGAATGTGGCCAGATTGAACAGGGTGGCGTCGCCCAACCCGCTGCGCCCGGCGGCGTTGCGGGTGACATAGGGCAGGGTGACGCGGGCAATGTTGTTTACCCCGCCTAGGGCGAACGGAACCGCCGCTCGAAACTGGGCGACGTTTTGCGACCCCGAGCTGTTGTACATATTCGGCGAGTAAAAGTCCTGAAATTGAAATGACATGAGCGACGCAGTTGGATCGCTGGCCTGGCTCGCCAGCGACTGGCTGCCGCTGTCCTGAGCCAAAGTGGCTGACGCCACCCCCGCAAATGCGAGGCAAGCCACAAGGGGCTTAAGTGATCTCATTTTTCCGTTCCTCCTGTCTGCGGTTTAGGGCCGATACCAGATCGGCGAGCCCCAGGCGCGTTCCTGGATAATGGCCGGCACGTCGTCCAACAGCGGCAGGTTGTTGCGGACCGCGTCATAGGTGGTCCAGCGCGGAGTTGGGATTTCCAACGCTCGGGCATAGTAAAAGGCGCCCTCGGTGGGATCAAAATCGCTGTCCGTCCAGCTGCCAATCAGGGTCGCGGCGCCAATGTCGTTGGTGAACATTGCGGTTGTCAGGTCAACGGTATTGCCTGCCGGGGCCAGTTTTCCGGTGGCATCGATGACCCTATCGCCAGACCAGACCACGTCGATGATCGTCTCATTTACATCACCGTTAATATCGACCCAGCCCTTGATGATCTGGATGCGGTCCAGATTGGCGCCATCGGCGTCTTTCTCGGCGTAGACCGTAAAGGTCGGCGCGACACCTGCTGCGGCAAGCTCTCCGCCCATGGGCACCCCAAGCAGATAGCCTTGTTCGACCATTGCAGCCGGGTCGCTGGGATTGGCACTCAGATCCGTGCCGCCAAACATCCGTACTTTGATGCGCGGGCCTGAGGTGACAAAGGTTTCGCGGCGTTTCATTGCGTCCCAAATTGCGGCGCGGGTGTTCGCAATCGCCCAGACCCCGGTGATCGAGCCAATCGACAGGTCCTTGCCATCAATCCAGCCGCCAACGCCTGCGGTGCGCCGCCGCTCAACTGTGCCGTCCTCGGGGCCATGACCGCCGATGAAGGCGTCTTCGGCGACGTCGGACATCAGACCATTGTGGCTATCGGTGCCACCAACAAAGCCATAGGCAAAGGGGTTCACGCCCAGATCTTGCTCTTTCTGCAGACCAACTTYCAAACCGCCCCGGACAAAATCGCGGGCGTGGAAGATGCGCCCCGAATTGTCTTGTATTGAATCCGCGTTCTCAAAATCCGAGAACTCGTCCGCCGCCCAGAACTTGCGGTGTACCTCGGAATTGCCCTTGATCTGCATCATTTCGATCAACGGCTCGTAGTGGCGGCGGGTGCGGGCGTATTCCAGTGTCAGCGGGTTTCCCAACGAGTCGGTATTGGGGAACATCCGCCCCTTGGAGGCATTGGAGTTATGCGAGATCGCCAGCAGATGACGGCCCTCGGCCTCTTGCACCCGCATCCAGTCCCACAGCCCTTCTTCGGTGTTCACATCAATATAGCTGATTGGGCTGTCTGGCACGTTGGCATCACGGAACAGCACATTGCGGTGCAGGTTGGCGCCATTTGGCGCACCGGACCATTCAAAGCCAACTATGGCGGTGAAGACACCCGGTTCATTGTGCTGCTCGGCAGTTTCCACCATGATCTGCCAAGCGCTTTTGACCGTCGAGGGGCCAGCGAAAAAGTCGGGGTGCTTGGGTTTTGCCGCGCCACGATTGACGGAAAGCACATATTTAAAAAACCATTGCTGCTTTTGTTCGAGGCTGTCCAGCGACCGCAGAGTGATAATGTCCGGGTTGTCGTGACCGGGGGCGTCTTCGACGATGGTGGAATACATCTCGCCGATATATTCCGAATGGTCGGTGACCGCGGCAAAATCCAGCGGCCGTTTCAGTTGCTTGGTGGTGCCATTGATGTCAAATGCCTCACCCTTGGCGAACCGGTACGCCATGTCGGGTGACTGCCGGTTGTCGCCAATATAGGCATCCAGCGAAAACATGGTGTGCATGTGGGTTTCGCCAAAATAGGCATTTCGCAGCGGGTTTGGCTCGGCCTGAACCGCAGCCGCACCCATCATCAGCAGCGCGCAGGCRCTGGTCGTTAGTTTCAATCCAATAGGTGCCATGTGGTTTTCCAGTCTATTTGAATAGCGGCTTTCAGAAAACAAAGCCCAGCGTGAACCAAAATTTGTCGACCTTAAAGGCGTTGTTGACGTCGAATTCCTTGATGTATTTTGCTTTGAAATTGACCGGCTGATTGCCGATCTTGGTGCTATACGTGACCACTGGGCCCAGCCCAAAGGCCCGCGATTTGAGACTGCTCAATCCCAAACCGGCCTTGATGTTTTCCGCACCCGTGCCGCTGTCCTCGGAAAACTGTTGATAGGCATATCCGGCGGCCCCAATAGCCCAGCCGTTGGGTAGATGCTGCAGCACAGCCCCCTCAAAATGGAATTCAGGCGCGGTCTGGTATTGCGYTGCCGAGTTCTCGTCGCTGATGGTCACGCCCAATGCGCCGCTGAACTCCAATCCGTTATTCGGATCAAGATAGGTCAGCGAGAATGTCGGATCGACAGCAAAGCGGTTTTTGCCCAGGTTCAGCACACTGGCGGATCTTCCCGCTATATCAACCGACGCGGGGGCATATTTTCCGGTCGGCAGATAAAACGTCAGCGAGGCAGAGGTATGCAGATTGCCATTGTGCCAGCCCAGCATCGGAGTGACCGAAAGGTCGCCAAACCCCGTTATCTTATCGGTAAATGCGCCGGTGAATTCTCCAACTACCCCCTGCGCAGTCATCGAGGCATGCGCCACCGGAAGGCTGAGATTGATAGCAGGTGTTCCCCCCCACAAAGTGGCATCAAATACATAGGTCACATTGGGTCGCCACAGGGTCACGCTTAGATTAGGGTCGGTCACGCCAACTCCGCCAAGCACCAAGGCTGACACCTCACCCGAGTACAACACCAGATCGTTGTTGAAATAGATCCCAGCAGGCGGCACCACGCCAGCCAGACTGTCGCGGATCCCCAAAAAATAAGTTTGAGTGCCGCCTTCGATGGCAAGTCCAAGCGATGGACAGGTGATGAGAACAGAGGCGGCGAGCCCGTAACGAATTTTTACCACAGCAACACTTTCTCACAACAATACGTTCTCTAAATACGTGCGTTATAGAAACATGTTTGCACCCTTTGGCACAAGGATACCGCGGGACGTGTTCGGCTAACCCAGAGGTTTAAGTGGAATCTCGCCGAAAGCGGTCTTGGAATGGAAATTTTCCCTAACGGTAGGGGGGAAATGCTGGTTCCGAGGATATGAAAATGACGCGAACCGGTGTGCTATTTCCGAAAGTTTGATGGTTTTAAATTTAGGGAATTGGCAGGAGGTTTGGACGCAACGATTGATCTCATTGCCCTAACTTTGGGCGGCGAGACACTTTGTGTGGAGACATGGTTAATGCTTAAAGTCCCAAACTTGCGCTTACACTCAAGCTGCCGTTGATCATGGTTGCGTTGACGGCAACTTTTCTGGTGACCTCGGTTTCTGATCTGGTCACCGAGATTGCAGATGGGGTGCAGACGCAATCCTTGGGGCTGGAGAAAATCAACTGGGCAATGCGGCAGCTGGATAGGGTGACACAGCAGAACATTACCATGGTCGAAGAGACCTCGGCCTCAAGCCAATTGTTGCAGCGTGAGGCGCAAAACCTGTTGGGCATCGTGTCGCGCTTTGAGGTGGGCAACGGCGATGTCGGCAGTCTTGTTTCGGAAAATACCGGAGCGAGAGTTGTGCCGCACCTGAACATTGTTGAGTTGAGTGGGCAAAATGACTATGTATTAACAAGTAGCCCTGTGGTTTTCTGGGTCTGTTGATTGCCACTGCCCTTGCAAGCCCCAGTTGATTTTCACAGGGCGGTAATTCCCGCGCCACATGAATGTAGGACGCGGGCGCAGGTGCGTGGCGTCTTCGGGTCGCCTGACAGGAGGCCGAATGACCACATCTCAGAGCGYAGGACACATTGATCGTAAGGCGCGGRTYATCACCATACGTCAAATCGAAATGARGGATATCAACAAGGCTTTGAGGAGCGGGTTGCAGGATTTCCTTGAAAACCCCTCGCATTACTTTTTTGCGGTGTTGATCTACCCGGTGATCGGCCTGTCTCTGTTCATTTGGGCGTCGCAAGGCAACCTCTGGTATCTGATTTATCCTTTGGTGGCGGGGTTTGCCTTGTTGGGTCCTGTTACAGCGATAGGGTTGTATGAAGTCAGCCGCCGCCGTGAATTGGGACTCGAGATCCGGTGGGTGCACTGGTTTGGCGCTCTGCGATCCCCGGCGATCCTGGATATAGCGATACTGGCGCTGTGGCTGCTGGCGTTGTYNMHTBGGBKGNNGMTBWYNANNGCGCAATCTCTGTATTTGTCGCTGTTCGCAGACAAGCCACCAACAGAACTTCTTGCGCTGCTGGTCGAGGTGTTTGGCACTGCCAGAGGCTGGCAACTGCTTATCCTGGGGCATTTGATCGGGTTCACCTTTGCCCTGACCGCCTTGGCTACAACTGTTGTCGCCTTTCCTCTGCTGTTGGATCAAAACGCAGGTGTGTGGACCGCGATGGCGGTTTCAATACTGGCGACGTGGAAAAATCCCTTGCCGGTGCTGGGTTGGGGGGCTTGCGTGGCGTTGCTGCTGCTGTTCGGCAGTCTGTCGGCGCTGATCGGCTTGATCGTGGTGCTGCCGGTTTTGGGCCACGCAACATGGCATCTCTACCGTCGTCTGGTGCAGATAGACGCACCAGAACCAGGGATTTGATGGCTGGAGAGAACCGAAATGATGGTGCTGATCTTAGGGACTGAATTCTTCGATCCGTGTCAGCACCGTGTAGTCGGATTCAAACATCATGATCACCATGAACATCAGAATAATTAGCGGCGGCAGCACRATGRCATAGCTYAGCGCCAGACGTTCCCAGGCCATATGCATGAAYACAGCGACRATCAGCCCGGCCTTTGCCAYYWTGAAAATCAGGATCAGGCTCCAGCGGAGCAGGCCCTGCAATTGCATGTAGTCAACCATGTAAGACCCGGCGCTGAGCACGAACAAAAATCCCCAGCATACAAAATAGATCCGCAAGGGATGCTGCTGGTGGTCTTCCTCGGCCTGAACCGTGGCGGATTGTTGCGACTGATTTACCTCAGTTTGTGTCATGGCGGCCTCCTACCACAGATAGAAAAATGCAAAGATGAACACCCAGACCAGATCAACAAAGTGCCAATACAGGCCCATGATCTCGACCGCTTCGTAATCGCCTTTGCCGCTGCACATCCAACTGCGTTCATCGCGATCAAATTCGCCCTTCCACACTTTGCGGGCCACAATCAGCAGGAAGATCACCCCGATCGACACGTGGGTGCCGTGAAAGCCGGTGATCATGAAAAAGCTGGCGCCAAATTGCTCGGCTCCAAACGGATTACCCCAGGGCCGCACGCCTTCGTGGATCAGCTTTGACCATTCAAAGACCTGCATACCAACAAATCCCGCCCCCAGCGCCGCAGTGGCCACCATCAGCAGAGCGGTTGGCTTGCGGGCGCGGCTATAGGCGCAGTTCACCGCCATCGCCATGGTGCCCGATGATGAAATTAGCACAAATGTCATGATGGCGATCAAGACCAGCGGCAGTTCGGTGCCGCCGATGTTGAGGGCAAACACCTCGCTGGTGTTGGGCCATTCGGACACGGTAGAGCTGCGGGAGATCATATAGGCGATCAGAAAGCAGCCAAACACAAAGGTATCACTGAGCAGGAAGATCCACATCATCGCCTTGCCCCAAGACACTTTTTTAAAGGCGCGCTGGTCCGAGCTCCAATCGTCGACAAAGCCCTGCAACCCCGGTGCGGGGTTGGTCTGTGGCATTTTCAGCGGGGGTTCCTGCATTGGGTTCTCCTTTAGGTCAGGGCGCTGCGGCACAGCGCCAGAAACTCATTTCCCAATCCTAAAAGCAGCACCAGCAGCAGCAGCCAGATCACCAGCAGCCCGTGCCAGTACAGCGCGCATAGTGAGATGGGAGCCTGGTAGGTTTTTGGGTCATCCGATTGGGCCAGCTTTAGCCACACCAGCCCCATTGCAATCAGCCCACCCAGGATGTGCAATCCGTGCAACCCGGTGATCAGATAGAAAAAACTGGCGGCGGGCGCGTCGGACAGGCCGTAGCCATTTTGGGTGAGGGTGGTCCAGGTCTGCAGCTGTCCGACCATGAAGCCCAGGGCGGTAATCCCTGCCAAAGCCAGCCAGCGATGCGGCGGCTGCCCCGTGCTGCGGGATGCAATATGCAAAGACAGGCTGCTGAGCATCAGCAAGCCAGTGTTGAACCAAACCAATCCGGGAAGTGGCACCAATTGCCAGGGGGTCTCGTCTATCTGCATGACAAAGGCGCTGCCTAGCATGGCAAACAATCCGCCGATCACCGCCAGGAACACTGCCGTGCCCAACCGGTGAGGCGGCGGCTGAGGCAGGTCTGTCAGGGACGGTGCAGTGCCGCTCTCAAGCCAGGGTTTCGACGTGATCCCCTGCTGTGACAGCCACCAACCGGAAATCAGTGCAATAGCGGCCAGAAAGGTGAGGATGACGGTCATAATGGTGCCGCTGCTGGTGCCTTTGGCCCCGGATCGGTCTGGACGATGAAATCCTCGGGCGCGCCGGGCAGGCTGTAATCATAGGCCCAGCGATAGACCAACGGCAGCTCCTCGCCCCAATTGCCATGCTCTGGGGGTACTACGGGGGTTAGCCATTCCAAAGTTGYCGCCCGCCAGGGGTTGGAACCGGCGACACGACCGTGGCGCCTGCTCCAGTACAGGTTGAACAAGAACACAAGCTGAGCGGCTCCGACCGTTAGCGCCGCCACAGTGATGAAGGCGTTCAATCCATCGACCGGGGCGGTCATGAAGGATGGCTCGCCAATCTCATAGTAGCGCCGGGGCACGCCGACCAATCCGACATAGTGCATAGGAAAGAAAATGGCATAGGCACCAATGAAGGTGATCCAGAAATGGATATGTCCCATGGTCTGATCCAGCATTCGACCGGTGACCAGCGGGTACCAGTGATAGACGGCGCCCAGGATCACCATGATTGGCGCCACTCCCATCACCATATGGAAATGCGCCACCACAAACATGGTGTCGGACAGCGGCACATCGACCACCACATTGCCGAGGAACAGACCCGTAAGGCCGCCGTTGACAAAGGTGACGATGAACCCCAGTGCAAATAGCATTGGCAGGGTCAGGTGGATGTCGGCCTTCCATAATGTCAGCACCCAGTTGTAGACTTTGATTGCCGTTGGCACCGCGATGATCAGGGTGGTGGTGGCAAAGAAGAAGCCGAAATAGGGGTGCATGCCGCTGACGTACATATGGTGCGCCCAGACGATAAAGCTGAGCGCGCCAATACCGACGATGGCCCAGACCATCATCCGATAGCCAAAGACGTTTTTGCGCGCGTGCACTGCCAGCAAGTCCGACACGATGCCAAAGGCGGGCAGGGCGACGATATAGACCTCGGGGTGGCCGAAGAACCAGAACAGATGTTGAAAGGCAATTGGGCTGCCACCACCGTAACTTAGGTGCTCGCCCAGCTCGACCAGGCTGGGCATAAAGAACGAGGTGCCCAGCAGGCGGTCAAACAGCATCATGATGCAGGCGACCAGTAGCGCTGGAAACGCCAGCAGCGCCATAACCGTGGCGGTGAAAATGCCCCAAACCGTCAGCGGCAGCCGCATCATGGTCATGCCTCGGGTGCGGGCCTGCAGCACGGTGACCACGTAGTTCAGCCCACCCATGGTAAAGCCGATGATAAACAGGATCAGCGACAGCAACATCAGCACGATGCCAGCCGACTGCCCGCCCGGCGTGCCGGACAGGATGGCTTGTGGCGGGTACAACGTCCAGCCGGCGCCAGTGGGGCCGCCGGGGACAAAAAAGCTGATCACCAGAACCACAACCGCCAACAAATAGATCCAGAAACTGAGCATATTGACGAAGGGGAACACCATGTCGCGCGCCCCGACCATCAGCGGGATCAGGTAATTGCCAAAACCGCCCAGAAACAGCGCTGTCAGCAGATAGACCACCATGATCATGCCGTGCATGGTGACGAATTGGTAATAGGCATCCGGGGTGATGAAGTCGAAAAGGCCGGGAAAACCCAGCTGCAGCCGCATCATCCAGGACAACACCAGTGCCACAAGACCAATTGCGGTGGCGGTGCCGGCGTATTGGATGGCGATGTATTTGGCATCCTGCGAGAACACATAGTGGCTCCACCAACCGTGGGCGTGAGGCGGCATAACATCCGCAACCTCTGCGGGTGGCAGTTCTGGGTCCGTGTCATGTGGCAGGTCGGCCATTCTGTTCCTCCTGTGTCACCTCACCCGGTGCGGTGATGGTCCTTGTGTCCTCAATTGCACCAGCCTTCAGGGCTGGCGGTTCTGTGCTATCTGCGTGCTGTGTCTTGCGTCGGCGGCCGCAGCGTAATCGGCAAAGGTCTCCTGCTCTTGCAGCCAGACCTGATAATCCTCGGGGCTCACCACATAGACATCGCCGCGCATATAGCCGTGGGCAGTGCCGCAATATTCGGCGCAGAGCACTTCGAAATCGCCGATCCGGGTGGGGGTGAACCAATAGTAGGTGACCATGCCCGGCACCATGTCCATCTTGGCGCGGAATTCAGGCACGTAATAGTTGTGCAGCACGTCGATGGAGCGCAGCACCATCTTTACCGGTTGACCCAACTCAAGGTACAGATCACCGCCATCGACGATGACGTCATCCTTGCCAAAGCGGTCATAGGGGTTGATGCCCAGCGGGTTGTCATCATTGATCAGCTCCGCCGCCGAGGTGCCAAGCCGCCCGTCTTCACCGGGGAGGCGATAGCTCCAGCTCCATTGCTGGGCAAAGACCTCTACCTCGATGGCGTTGTCGGGCACCGTGATAAATTGTTTCCACACAAACAGCCCCGGCACCAGCAGCGCCGCCACCCCGACGGTCGTGATGGCCGTCAGCCACAGCTCCAGCCGCTTGTTTTCGGGATCAAAGATTGCCTTGTGACCCTCGCGGTGGCGAAAGGCAAAAACGCAATAGGCCAAGAACAGGATCACCATCACAAAGACGATGCCGGTGATCCAGAAGGTGATGATCAAGGTGGTGTCGATGTAACCCCAGTTGGAGGCAATCGGGGTCCACCACCATGGGCTCAGCATGTGAAACGCCACCGAGCCTACAACTATAAGTACCAGAACAATCGCAATGACCATATCGGTAATATCCTGTCTGTCCGCATTAATTCGCGGCGCTGAAAACACCCAATCAATCGACAATTGGAGGTAATTATAGATGAGGAATGAATAAAATCCAGTTATCTATCGTTAAATTACCGTGAAGGGTAATAGTCACTGACGTGAATGGCAAAATGGTGGGTGGTGAATTTCACAACAGTGACGTGTGGATCACTGCGGCCAACCGGCCTTTTGCAGGCCTGCGCACAAGTGCTGCAAGTCGGCCTCATGTTGGTAATGAAGGGTCGCCAGAAGTTTCTCCATGTTGAACTCTGGATCCTGAGCGTGGAGATTTTCCAGCTGGTTGGCAGCAGCCTGTTGATCCTGTAACCAGCCATGACAGGCCGTGACAAAGGCGTGCTGGGCTGCATCCATTGACGGCAAATGGTCAAAGGCCTGAAGCGCCGCGCGATAGTCTTTACCGGTGAAATGAGCCTTGCCCAGGTGGCTCCAGAACCGCAGAGGATGATGCGGGTTCAGGCGCATGGCTTTGGTGATCCATTCCACCCCTTTGACGGCGTCACCGGTCCAAGTGTGTAGTTCCCCCATCTGCACCACCACCAGATCATAATTGGGATTCAGCGCTAGAGCCCGTTCCTGATGGTAGCGGGACTGGGTGAATTTGTGGTTCATAATGTCGATCGCCGCCAGCACCCGGTGAATGTCGGCGTCGTTGTCGTCGAATTGAGCTGCGCGCTGGCTGGCCTCTTGCACCAAGGCAAAGGTCGCGTCTTTATCCTCGCACCAGCCATAACCCCAGGCCTGCGCCAGAATGCAGCCGCGCCAAACATGGGCATGGGCATATTCCGAATCCAGCGCGATTGCTCGGTTGACCAGATCCAGCGCTTTGGCGTTGTCCTTGCGGGAGCTGCGATGGTGCAGCACCTTGGCCATCAACAGGCATTCATAGGCGGCCATATTGCCGGGTTTCTTACGCGCCAGTTGATCCTGCTGCAGAGCTTCGATCCGACCCGGCAGGGTTGCAACAATGGCGGATGTCACCTCGTCCTGGATCGCAAAGACATCATCCAGAGTACGGTCGTATTTTTCGGCCCAGATATGCGCGTCGGTGGCGGTGTCGATCAGCTGTACCGTCACCCGCAGGCGGTTGCCGGATTTGCGGACACTGCCCTCGACCACATATTGAACCCCCAGTTTTTCACCGATGTCCCGCAGATTGACTGCCTGCCCCTTGTACACAAAGGTTGAATTGCGTGAGATCACGAACAATTCGTGGCGCCGGCTGAGTTCGGTGAGAATGTCCTCGGTCAGACCATCCACAAAGAACTCCTGCTCCGGGTCGCCACTAAGGTTGTCGAATGGTAGTACGGCAATTGACGGTTTGCTGGCACTGCTAATAGTGGCCGGTTGAGTATCCTCGGGGGGCACATCGTTGACCAAGGTGGTGCCGAGATTGACCTGATAGGCTGTGACCGGTCGTTTCATGTTCTTCAGGTGTTGTTCGCCCAAGGACTGAAAGGAGAGTTCCAGCCGTCCAGACACCTGATCGTGCACCGCAGCCGAGATACAGATCTGGCCGGTCCCAGCCAATTGTTCCAGCCGGGCGGCCACATTCACTCCGTCGCCAAAAATGTCGCCGTCCTCAAAAATGATATCACCAAGATTGATGCCAATGCGAAATTCAATGCGCAGATCGCTGGCGACATCTTGGTTGCGCCGTCGCATGCTGGTCTGGATTTTGACCGCGCATTGAACCGCGTCCGCAACGCTGGCGAATTCAACCAGCATGCCGTCTCCGGTGGTTTTGATGATCCGGCCCCGGTTCTCATGAATGGCAGGGTCGATCAATTCCAGCCTGTGGGCGCGCAAACGGGCGATGGTGCCCAGCTCATCAGCCTGCATAAGGCGACTGTAGCCGACCATGTCGGCGGCAARAATGGCGGCAAGTCGTTGTGTCATGCGCATCTCCCAGACCAAAAGCATAGCCGAAAACGGGCTGATTCTCTACGGCCTGGAATTGTTGTCTGGCTGCGGCGGTCGCAGCTGGAACTGGAGTTTGGATTTCACCTTGGACAAGGCCCACCGCCAAATGCTGTTGGCATCACTGCGGAGCTGTTCCGTGTCCTGCGCCCCCCGCAGGGTCCAATTGTGGCGGCGGGCGTTAATAGGTTGCGGGGCCGGTTAAGAGTTTCGTAGTGCAAAACGGGCCCAAACCTTGCCACAACTTGGGCTGATCTGCCCGATTCTGGTTATGCGCTGAACAGTCGAAATGTCGATTCGTTACCAGAAACGGCCTGAAACCATAAGAAACAGGGGCCGTACGTTAAGTAATAGGATCATATTTTATTGGTATTTTAGAAAAAATGTTAACGATTTTGGCGGATTTTACGAGGAAAACCCATGTTTTACTGGCATGTTAGGAAACAATAACCTGGGGGGTTAGTAAATTGTTAAGACTGTCACATTCTGTCCATGATTTTGTCCATGCTTTGCAACATTGGGCCTCATTCCAGCCTCACGCCTGAATGACGATGACGACGTGGGAATTTGGAGTGGATGATGAGACTACTATTAGGGGTGGTCGTGGCTTGCCTCATGTTGGCAAGACCCGACGGCGCGACGGCCGGGGAACCGTCTAACAGCGTTAGATCCGTACCGGGATGGGAAGCCGTAGGTCGGCTGAGCATTGCTGGGCGAAATATGTGCACCGGTGCCTTGATTGCACCGAACCTGGTGCTGACGGCGGCGCATTGCCTGTACGACCAAAAATCCGGTCGGGCGGTCAGGCCAACGTCGATCAAATTTGAGGCGGGGCTCAACGGGCGCCGCGCCATAGCGTCCAGGACAGTGACCAAGGTGGTAGTGCATCCTGAGTATCAGTTCCGGCCCTCAGGCGGGTCTCAAATTGGTCATGATATTGCTGTTCTGCGGCTGGATCGACCCATCAGCAGCAGCCAGATCCAACCTTTTAAAATGGCGGCGGCGCCACAGAAAGGCGATGTTGTGGGGGTGCTGTCGTATACCTATTTTCAGGCCAATCGACCAAGTCTCGAGCAACCCTGCCATGTACTGGCTCGGCAAGGGGAGACGCTGGTGATGTCCTGCCGGGTTGAGTTTGGTGCCTCTGGGGCACCGGTGCTCGCGGGCATTCCTGGGCAAGCACCGCGGGTGGTGTCGGTGGTTTCTGCCAAGGCTGCGATGGGGAACAGACGGGTGTCCATCGGTACAACTTTGGACAAAACGGTGCAGATGCTGATCCGCCGGGCCAGCTAACCCACTCAGGACCATGTCTGTCTGCGTAGATACCAAACGGCCTGCATCCTTAGCGATGCGGGCCGTGACTGTTTGGGGCCTAAGGCTCGCGAAAGGCTTCGCGGGACTTATAGAGTGGCTTGAGCAGGTATTGCAGGATGGTCTTGGACCCGGTCTGCAGCTCAGCGGTGGCACGCATGCCGGGCCGGATCTCGATCGCTTGCTGGCGCTTGGTCAGATCCGAGCGGTCGACCCTGACGGTGACCCGGTAATAGGGCGGCGCGCGCGGATTGCGCTCATCCTCAAAGGTGTCGGCCGAGATGAAATCCACCTTGCCCTTGAGGGTGCCATAGATGGTGTAATCATAGGCCGACAGTTTGATCGTCGCATCCTGACCACGCTCAACACTGGCGATGTTTTCCGGTTTCACCCGCGCCTCGACAAACAGTTCTTCGCCCAGCGGRATGATTTCCAGGATCTCTTCACCGGGACGGATGACGCCGCCAATGGTGGTGATGGCCAGGCTGTTGACGATSCCRGCCATAGGCGAGGTGATCACRGTGCGGTCCAGYTGATCCTGGGCCAGCCGCAGRTCCTGCCTGCGCGAGGTCAGATCCTGCAATGTCTGGGAATATTSCTCGGCCAGTTCCAACCCGGCGTGGGTGCCRATCTCATTGTACTTCAGCCGCGCGTCGCTGACCGCCTGTTTGGAGCGGTTCACCTCAATCAGGGCGACAATCTGTTTTTTGTGCAGCTGTTCCATATTGGTCAGCTCGTCCTGGAACTGGTCCAGAATTTCCCGGGCACCATCGCGGCGGCCAACAAAATCGGTCTGACGCGCATTCAGCAGTGCTTTTTCCGAGGCCAGCAGATGGGCCGACCGGGTGGCTAGCTCTTCTGGCACCAGAAAATCATAGGCGCCTTCCATCTCAGCCTCCACTCGGTGCCGGCGGATTTCCAACGCGTCGATCTGGTCCTGCAGATCATCCTTACCGGCGCGAAAYTTGGTGTCTTGCAGCYTGGCCAGCACCTGACCGGCGGACACGGTGTCACCTTGGCGAACATACAAYTCGGCCAGAATGCCGCCTTCGAGGTTCTGCACAATCTGGGCGCGGGATGARGAGACAACCTCGCCRTCGGCKCGCACGATYTCGTCCACCCAGGCCAAGGCAGCCCAGATCAGGAACACCACCAGAGACAGGGCCACAAGATAGATGATCCGACTGGCGCCGCGGGTTGCGACGGCAAGATCATCCTCGACCTGGCTCATTTGTTCTCACCGGCGGCGAGATGCGCCAGCACCTGATCACGCGGGCCATCCACCACCATGCGACCGGCCTGCAGGATCAAGGTGCGGTTGGTCAGGGCCAGGATTGGCATCCGGTGAGTGGCGATAATGGCGGTGCGACCTTGTAACCAAGTCTCCAGACGACTGACCAGAGTGCGCTCCAGCGTTTGGTCCAGCGCCGCAGTGGGTTCGTCCAGTAGCACAATTGATGGGTCGTGTAGCCACAGCCGCGCCCAGCCGATGGATTGGCGCTGGCCAATGGATAAGCCACCGCCGCCGTCGCTGATCTGCAAATCCAGCCCCTTGTGGTGGCCGCGCACATAGGCGCCAAGACCGGCAAAGTCCAAAGCACTGAGCAGACGCTCGTCGTTGCGCTCCATCTGGTTCAGGTTCAGGTTATCGCGCAACGAGCCAGAGAACAGCCGCACGTCTTGGCTGAGGTAGCCAATATTGCGACGCAGGTCGCGTGGGTCAATCTGCGCCATGTCGGTGCCGTCCAGCATCACCCGACCACGGTCGGGGGCATACAAGCCCGACAGCACCTTGAGCAGGGTCGATTTACCCGATCCATTGGCCCCCAGCACCGCAATGCGCTGACCCGGAGTGATGGCGATGCCCGGCACATCCAGGGTGGGGGCGCCATCGTCGTCATAGCGGTATTCAACTTCGCGCAGCTCAAATCGGCCCTGCAGCGTCTGGCGGCGCAGGTAAGACCGCCCCGCCTCTTTCTCTTGTGGGGCCAAGGCAATGGCGTCGAGCCCCTCCAGCGCCGCCTTGACGTTGCTCCAGCGCGCCATGGTGCCGGCGAACTGAGTCAGTGGTGCCAGGGTGCGGCTGGTCAGGATACCAGTGGCGATAATGGTGCCGACGGTGAATTCACCGGCGAACACCATGAATGTGCCCAGCACCACCGCCGCGATATAGGTGACCTGCTGCACGCCCTGCGACCAATAGGTCAGGGCGCTGGACAGGCGGCGTTGCTCGGTCGAGGACTGCGACGACAGCGCGTTCAACTCGTCCCACACCCGCAGCATACGCTCCTCGCCGCGTTGAGTTTTCAGGGTGTCGAGCTCGCTCACCACCTCGTGCAGCAAACGTCCGGCCTTGGCATTGGCGCCCTGGGTCTGGCGGGTCAGCGCAATCATCCGCTTTTGCATGAAATAGGCGGGCAGTAGCATCAGGATGCCACCCAGAACCAAGAGCCAGACAATGGGTCCGGCGATCGAGGCAACCAGCAACAGGAACACCAGGATAAATGGCACGTCGGCCAGAGTGGCGATGGTGGACGAGGTAAAGAACTCGCGCACCGAGCTGAATTCGCGCATCGCGGCAAACAGGCCCGAGGGTGGCAGTGGTTTCTTGTCGGACCGCATCCCGATCAGCCGTTGCATCAGGTTGCGCTGCACTGACAGCTCGATCTGGCGACCAGCGGCGTCAGTCAGACGCGCACGCGCCAGTTTCAGGGTTGCCTCCAGCCCGATGGCCAGCAAGGCACCGATGGCCAGTACCCACAGGGTGGCCTGCGACTGATGCGGGATCACCCGGTCATAGACTTGCAAGGAAAACAGCGCCACCGAGACCGCCAGCAGGTTGGACACCAGCGAGCCCAGCATGATCTCACCCACCTGACGGCGGTATTTGGGGAATTCGCCCCAGAACCAGTGATCATTTGCCAGCTTGGGCGTGTGGCGCGCGGCCATCTGTTTCAATGAGGCGCGGCCAGTCAGCGTGGTGCCACTGAACACCGGCGCAAAGTCACCGACCGGCACCTCGGCGCGGTTGTCGGGGCAGGTGGTGTCAAAGATGGTCAGGACATCATCGCTCTGCGACAGTACCAGCACGCATTGACCGCCACTCATCATGGTGATCGCTGGCCAGGCCTCGGGGTGGATCTGGACGTTGTGGCTGATCTTGGGCAAAATGCCTGTGGTTTCCAACGCCTTGGCCAGCAGATCCAGCGAGACCTCTCCGGGGCTGTTGGTCCACAGATATTCGCTCAGGTCACTGATCGGAACTTCGGTGCCCTTTAGCCCGGCAAAGGTCGAAATCAGCGTGGCGCGATGTTCGATGCGGGCTGAGGTGCCCTCGATCAGCGCATTGACCTCTTGGCCGTCGCTTTGATCGGTGCGCGGCGCCGGGGCTTGGTCGACAACCAAGACCTGTTGGTTGGCCGCCGGTTGGTCAGAGTTTGCGGATCTGGACCGGCCCAGGGTCAAGGTGACAGCCTTGGTCAGTTTCACAACACTTGCGCCATCGGTCGCGGCCTTGCCCTTGGCGGGCGGTTTTTGATCCTGAAACTTGGTCAAATTGCGTCTCCATCCGCCAGGATGCCAAGATCCCGCGCCAGCTCTAGCTGGATCAGCACAACTTCGTATTTTGCATCAATATGGGCCTGCTCGCGCTGGACCCATTCTTCGTAGATCGACACCACATCCAGCACCGAGCGCTGACCAGCATCAAACTGTGCCTGAAACAGATGATAGGTCTCGCGGCTGGCGCGGGCTAGGGCGGCGGCTTCACGCTCCTGGCGGCGGAATGAGGCCAGCCGTTGGGTCTGCCGGCTATAGTTGCGGCGTGCGTCTTCTTCGGCCTCGGCGACTTGGCGTTCAGCGGTCTCGCGGGCGGATTCGATGGCTTTTAGCAGGGCAGGGGTGCCCAGTCCTAGTGGTGTTGCCAAATCCAGCGTCAACCCGGCGCCTGATCCCTCGTTGGTCGCACTGCCCGAAGCCGCGATTTGCGGTAGCAACCCGGCCCGTTCGACTTTGGTCTGGGCAACAGTGCGTGTGGCTTCGGCGCGGGCTTTTAAAACAGTCAGGAAWMYGSTNCTSWYCANSSKKMGWGSYSANGCWCMMSYYCNTTNSWGCTKTGGSMWRSTNCTKTCCKGTCATCGCCTTGAGTTCCGCGCGCGAGGTGGCCGCAGCTTCATGTGCGGTGGCCCGCGCCGACCGCATGCCGTCGATCTTGCTTTGCACCACCCTCAGATCGGCGTGGTCCGAGACGCCGCCTTCGACCCGGCCGCTGACGACCCGGTTGAATTCCTGCATCTGTGTTAGGGCCCGGCTGCCAAGTGCAGCCTTCTCGTCGCCGCGCAGGGCGGAGACATAGAGGGCCACTGCGGTTTCAACCCGATTGTTCATATCAATCGACAGGTTGACGGCGGCGACTTCGACATCGGCAGCGGCAAATTCGCGTTCCGCTTTGCGGCGACCGTTGTCGAACAGCACCTGCTCGATCAGAATGCCCGCTACCAGATCGCCCAGGTCGGTCAGGCTGACCGAGGGGCCAATGGTTGGAAACCAGTTCTTGAGGCTGGCCTCGGCGCGCAGTTTTGCGCTGGTCAACTCGGCCTCAGTTGATCGGGCCGAGGCATCAAGGGCGGCAATACTGACAGTGTCGTAAGTGCTGCCCTCTTCCAGCAAGGAACGGCGATCCAGCAGGGTGGCAATCACCTGCGATCCCTGTTCACTGCCAGTTTGGGTGAAGCTGCTGGATGGAGTTCCAGTCGCAGCTGTGTCGGAGGCAGATCCAGTCATGAATGAAAACGGTTCCGCGCAGGCAGACAGGCTGCATAACAGTGCAATCGCGCTGATATGTCGTCCCAATTGCATTGTGCCCTCTTGCCCGTATTGCCCGTGTGTTCACCGGCGTTTTGTTGGGCCTGGCCGCACAATTCGCGCCGCCAGGCCAGATGATCAGATGATCACGTTGATGTCGTCTTCGATCACCAATGTCGTGCCGTCACTGCCGAGGGTATAAACATCGTAAATCTGACCATCAATGACCTGAGTGCCGCCAGTGGCCGTTGCGCCGTTTATGGTGACGGTATCGTCATTGCCGCCGTGGATCGTCAGGGTGTTGGAGTTGTCGGACAGAGCGTCGATATCAGCTTTGGACAACGTCAGATTGACATCCGCCGCATAGTCGAGGTTCAGGGCGTCAATGTTGAACTGCGACAGGCCCGCATGGTCCGTGGATCCGATCTCGGTGGCATTGTCATCTAGGACCAATAGGGTGCTGGAGCTGTTACCCACCGCATCTTCACTGGTCACCACTAGGTGGGTGCCGTCGGAAATGGGGGTGCCAAAGGTGAATTCAGTTCCAAACACCGGGTCAACCGTCTGGCTAGAGGCCGGGGTGCTGACGCTGCCGTCGCTTTCCAATGTGTTCACGGTGTAGCTGTCGGTAAAGCCCTGGGTGCCAATGCGACGCACGTCGCCACTGGCAAAGGTCACCGAATCCACGCCGGGATTTTCAACAAATGTATCGACAGACAGGGTTTCCGTGGTGGTTTGGGAGTTGCCTGCAATATCCGTGGCGGTCACGCTGACCGTCGTGCCATATTCCCCCTGGGCAATAGAGCCCGCTTCGAACAGGGCCGACCAGTTGCCCGATGAATCGACAGTAGCCGTGCGGCTGACCCCACCCACCGATACAACAACAGTGGCGCCGGGCTCAGCGATGCCGGTCAAGGTGACACCGGCCTGCGCCTCGGCCAGACTGACGATATTGTCGCCACCAGCGCGGCCACCGTCGAGGCTGACAAAGGTGCTGGTGTCGATCGCAACGGTGCCTGTTGTGGTGGCTGTATTGCCTGCCAGATCGGTCGAGACCGCAGAAATCGCCGCGTTATATGTCCCCGTTGCGATCTCGGAGCTGGTAAAGCCCGATGCCCAGTTGCCACTGGCGTCGGCAATGACCGTGTGGCTGATCGCACCCAGAGTGACAACCACAGAAGCGCCCGCCTCGGCGGTTCCGGTCAGGGTTACGCCAGCGCTGTGTTCGGCACCGTTGATGATATTGTCGCCTGCCAGTGCCGCATCCAGAGTAACCGCGGTTTCGGTGTCGACCCTGACGGTATGTGTGGTGGTCGCACTGTTGCCGACCGCATCGACACTGGTCACGCTGACGGTGCTGTCGTAACTGCCAGCCGCAATCGACGAGGCGGCATAGCTGACCGACCAGCTGCCATCGCTGGCAACCGTGGTGGTCCGGGTTTCGCCCTGAAAGGTCACTTCGATCGAAGCACCCACTTCGCTGATACCGCTCAGCACAACGCCGTCCGAGGCTTCGGCTGCGTTGATAACGTCATCACTTTCGACGGTATCAACGGCGATAGGCGGGGCAATGGTATCAACCACCAATACATCGGTTGTGGAGGTGCTGTTGCCGCTTGCATCCGTGGTGGTGATGGCGATGCTGGTGTTATACTCACCAGTCGAAATTTCGCTGCTGTCGAAGGTGATCGACCAGCTGCCATCATCAGCAACGGTGGTGGTGCGGCTGGTGCCGTTAATTTCCAATGTAACCGTCGCGCCAGGCTCGCCGGTACCGGTGATGACAGGGTTGTTGCTGTGCACCATGGCGTTAACCACGTCACCGGTTGATTGGGTGCCCGAGCTGATATCAACCGTCGGTGGGGTGGTGTCAGAACCGCCGCCTCCACCGCCGCCACCGCCACCGCCACCGCCAAGAACAGCAGCGCCACCGATCACAGCGGCCCCCGCCGCTCCCGCACCACCAAACAGAGGCGCGGCAACCAGCGGGGCAACAACCGGCTCAACGCGGTCGATGTCGAGGAACACCATATCGTCGTAGGCGCTCCATTTTCCGGTCAGATCCAGCGGTTCGTAAGATGCAAAAAGCATGCCTTCCGCGCGGTCTTCCAGAACCACCTCAATAAAGTCACCTTCCTGGCTCAAGAACAGGTTTTTGCCGCCAGTTGCTCCGGTGTTGAAATAACCGTCAAGAATAAGGCTCTCGCCATTGGCCAGGGTAATGTGCAGATCCTGTCCACGGCGGGCATAACTTTCCACATCCGATGGGCTGAGGTTCAGCGACACATCCTTAGTGTWGRTKGTRYTKAWRGTSGAAGGMGTGCCCTCGGSRAAATTGCCGTGCTGTTKYGTGCCCGTCATRTCACGGACGATGTATCCGACAGTRCTCATRGTWTTACCGCTCGCTAAWWTTACCTAWTATCYGCAGCTTAGCYGCYTAGGTGCCTGRTTGTRTTWTCGCTCAAMMGCCGTCTTTTGCGGCCTAWTTTGGGYTASTATGWGACAATTTKRKGTCAAWTGTCTATAGWTTGGATRGARYTTCTTAACCYWRAATGGRTCGYATAGTGRCTTCSATRCCYCATNTTTGKTGACSTTYKYSKRAAGTGTMRCTYTTTTGCTTCACAAGTTACCAAATAATTAACGCCGTCGGCCTTTCAGCGTTGAAATGTGGCAATTTCAGGGCAGCGGGGCTGCCTGATGGCTCCAATGCGGCGCGGTTTGATCCCACCGATAGCGGGTCCGGACCTGTCAATCTGGTTGCAGCCTTGGCAGTTCATCCTGTTCCCGAAATCCGCTTGTAAAGAAATCTCAACATTAATCGCCGCTTTGTGAACAATCGTTCTATTAAAATATTATGGCAATTAAGTAAAACAACACCATTTTTATGTAATATGGTCTGCGTTAAAGGGTGTAAGGTTTCAGGCAAGAACGCGATGCCGAAGACCAGTTTCGCACGCAGGGCACTGCCGTTTTGCGCAGCCTTCAGCGCGTCGATTGCCAACCCCGGCACCGAGCAGATTCAGACGATAGAATGATGCGGACACTCCATGGCCCTCAGGTCGGGCGGTTTTGTCTGTGCAAGGTTTCTACCCGATCAGGGCAGTCGCAATCTAGGAGGTTAAAATCAAATGAAAGACCTTGCCGAACTCTTTGCCGAGCAGTACGGCGAAACACGCGAACAGGAAATGTCGCTGCAGGACTATTTGAATGGCTGCCGCGACGATCCGAGCCTTTATTCCAGTGTTGCCGAGCGGATGTTGAAAGCCATCGGCAAAGAAGAACTGGTGGATACCTCCAAGGACACCAGGCTGGGGCCGATTTTTCAGAACCGCACCATCAAACGCTATGAAGCATTCAAAGATTTCTACGGCATGGATGACACCATCGAGCGCATCGTGGGATTTTTTCGCTATGCTGCGCAGGGCTTGGAAGAGCGCAAACAGATCCTCTACCTGCTGGGCCCGGTGGGCGGTGGTAAATCGTCACTGGCGGAGCGGCTGAAACGCTTGGTCGAGGAGGAACCGATTTATGTGCTCAAGGCGGGTGACAAACTTTCGCCGATCTTTGAATCGCCGCTGGGTCTGTTTGACCCGGTGCGCATGGGCAACATACTCGAGCAGGAATACGGCGTTGCCCTGCACCGCTTGCCTGGGCTGATGTCACCCTGGGCGGTGCATCGGCTGGATGAATTTGACGGCGATATCAACCGCTTTTCGGTGGTGCGCCTTTACCCGTCGCGGCTGCGCCGGATCTGTGTTGCCAAGGTGGAGCCCGGCGATGAGAACAATCAGGATATATCGACCTTGGTGGGCAAGGTTGATATCCGCATGCTGGAGCATTTCAGCCAGGACAACCCGGATGCCTACAGCTTCTCAGGCGGGTTAAACCGGTCAACCCAGGGCATCATGGAATTTGTCGAGATGTTCAAGGCTCCAATCAAGATGCTGCACCCACTGCTGACCGCCACCCAGGAAGGCAATTATATGGGCACCGAAAGCTTTGGTGCCATCCCATTCCAGGGCCTGGTGCTGGCCCACTCTAACGAAAGCGAATGGCTGAACTTCAAAAACAACAAGAATAACGAGGCCTTTATCGACCGGGTCAGCATCATCAAGGTGCCCTATTGCCTGCGCGTCACCGAAGAGGCGAAGATCTATGAAAAACTGTTGCACAACAGCGAGCTGAAAACTGCCCCCTGCGCACCGGAAACGCTCAAGATCCTCAGCCGGTTTTCGGTACTGTCGCGGCTCAAACCGCATGAAAACTCCAACCTCTATTCCAAGATGCGGGTCTATGATGGCGAAAGCCTGAAAGACACCGATCCCAAGGCCAAGACGGTGCAGGAATATCAGGATCGGGCCGGGGTGGACGAGGGTATGACCGGGGTGTCGACACGGTTCGCTTTCAAGGTGCTGAGCGCGGTGTTCAATTTTGACACCGAAGAACTGGCCGCTGACCCGGTGCACTTGATGTTTGTGTTGGAGCAGATGGTCAAACGGGAGCAGTTCCCAAAAGAAACCGAGACGCTGTATCTGGAATTCATCAAGACCGAACTGGCACCTCGCTATGAGGAATTCATCGGCAATGAGATCCAGAAGGCATATTTGGAAAGCTATTCCGAATACGGCCAGAACGTGTTTGATCGCTACATCTCATATGCCGATGCCTGGATCGAAGAGCAGGACTTTAAAGACCCCGATACTGGCCAGCTTTATGACCGCGACGTGTTGGATAGCGAGCTGAGCAAGATCGAAAAGCCGGTGGGGATCGCCAACCCCAAAGATTTCCGCAACGAGGTGGTTAAATTTGCTCTGCGCCACCGCGCCAACACCGGCAACAACCCGGCCTGGAATTCCTATGAAAAACTGCGCGATGTGATTGAGCGGCACATGTTCTCCCAGGTCGAAGAACTGCTGCCGGTGATCAGCTTTGGCAGCAAGAAAGACAGCAAGACCGAGGGCAAGCATCAGGAGTTTGTCGAGCGCATGCGGGGGCACGGCTATACCGACCGTCAGGTCCGCCGGTTGGTCGAATGGTACATGCGGGTCAACAAGGCGGGGTAACAGCGAAAGGTCCGTGATCAGATGCATCACTTCATAGACAGGCGCAGGAATCCAAAAGGCAAAAGCCTGGGAAACCGGCAGCGGTTTTTGCGCCGGGCCCGGGACAACATCAAAGAACGTGTTGACCGGTCGGTGCGCGGCAAGTCTCTGCAGCCGCAAAGTGGCGACCCGAGTGACGGTGAAACAGTGATCATCCCCGCCAAAGGGTTAAAGGAACCGCGGCTGGCCCATGCCACAACTGGCGGGTTGCGGCATCATGTGCTGCCGGGCAACAAGGAATATGTGGTGGGGGACACCATCTCGCGACCTCAGGGCGGCGCTGGCCAGAGCGGGCGGAAGGCCTCAGAAGACGGCGAAGGGGATGACGAATTTTCCTTTACCCTGTCCCAGGACGAATATTTGGAAATTCTGTTCGACGGGCTGGAATTGCCGGATCTGGTTGAGAAGAATACCTTTGAAACAATCACCATCGGCAGCCGTCGGGCGGGGCTTACCACGGCGGGATCTCCCAACAATCTGAACCTGGTGCGCACCATGCGCAATTCTCTGGGGCGGCGGATCGCTCTGCACCGGCCAACGCTGGCGGCGCAGCAAGAGGTCGAAAATCAGATTGCCGAGTTGGAGATGAAGGAACCACTGACGTTGAAGCAGCAGGAATTGTTGGAGAACTTGCAGGCGCGTCTGGAGCGGATCGCGCGCAAGCGCCGGGTGGTTGGCTATATCGACCCATTGGATCTGCGTTTTGATACCTTTGTGCCGGAAAAAATACGCAACTCAAAAGCGGTGGTTTTTTGCTTGATGGATGTCTCGGGGTCGATGCAAGAGCGGGAAAAAGACCTGGCCAAACGGTTTTTTCTGCTGCTGCATCTGTTCCTGACACGCGGCTATGAGAAGACCGAGATTGTTTTTATTCGTCATACGCATCACGCCCAAGAGGTAGACGAGGAAACCTTTTTCTATGCGCGTGAAACAGGTGGTACCATCGTCTCGACGGCGTTGGACAAGATGAAAGAAATCATCGCGGATCGTTTTCCGACGGATGAATGGAACATCTACGGGGCTCAGGCCTCGGATGGCGAGAATTTTGGCAATGACTCGCTGCGCTGCAAGGCCTTGCTGCTGCAAGACCTTCTGCCGGTCTGCCAGTTTTACGCCTATGTCGAGATTGTCGACGAAGATGCCGATATGCTGCTCAGCAATGCTGACGCGGGCGAGGATCTGTGGCAGGCCTATCGGCAGGTCAAGGACAAGGTCCGGCATTTTGAGATGCAGCGGGTCTCGCTGCCCTCCCACATCTATCCAATATTCCGGGAGTTCTTTCTTCCTAAGATAAAAGGGGCGCAGCATGCAGGCGGTTAAACCCTCCTCGGACGTGCTGTTCGATGGTCCTGAATGGACCTTTGAACTGCTGGAAAAAACCCGCGATGCGATTGAGGACATAGCGCTGCAGGACCTGGGGCTGGATGTCTATCCAAACCAGATTGAGATTATTTCGTCTGAGCAGATGTTGGATGCCTATYMCWRKGCGSGGMTSMMNNTGATGTRWMASYRCKGGTCTTTTGGCAAACATTTTGTTCGCGATGATACCCTGTACCGCACCGGGCGGCAGGGGTTGGCATATGAAATCGTTATCAATTCAAACCCCTGCATCAGCTACAATATGGAAGAAAATACTATGGCGATGCAGACGCTGGTGATGGCGCATGCGGCCTTTGGGCATAACCACTTTTTCAAGAACAATTACCTGTTTCTGCAATGGACGGATGCGGCGGGGATCCATGATTATCTGGCCTTTGCCAAAAACTACATTTCCGCCTGCGAAGAACGTTATGGGCTGGACGAGGTTGAGGAGGTGCTGGATGCGGCCCATTCGCTGCAGGCGCAGGGGGTGTTTCGCTATGGCCGTCCTCCACAGCCCACGGTCGCCGAAAAGGAGGCGATGCAACGGGTGCGCGACGGCTATGAAAGCAGTCAAACGCTGCTGGACCTTTGGACAGACAGCACCATGCGTCGCGACGATGAGGATAACGGTCGTGAAGATTCGGAGAGGAGTGAACGCCAGCGCGAGTTGAACCTGCCACAAGAGAACATCCTGTACTTTCTTGAGAAAAACAGCCCCGTTCTGAAGCCTTGGCAACGTGAAATCCTGCGCATCGTGCGCAGTCTGGCACAGTATCTCTATCCGCAGAAACAGACCAAAGTGATGAACGAAGGTTGCGCCACCTTTGTGCATTATTACATTATCAATAAGTTGTTTGAGCAGGGGCGGCTGACCCAGGGCACCTTTATGGAGATGATGCACAGCCATACCAATGTGGTGTTGCAGCCCGATTATGACGACCCACGCTATAGCGGCCTCAATCCTTATGCGCTGGGCTATGCGATGATGACGGACATTCGCCGGATTTGCCAGTCTCCCACCGATGAAGACCGCGATTGGTTTCCCGATTTTGCCGGCGATCCAAATTGGCGTGGGGTGATGCGACAGGCCTGGGCAAATTACCGTGACGAAAGTTTTATCCAGCAATTTCTGTCGCCACATCTGATCCGCAAATTCAAGCTTTTCACCCTCACCAATGACGCTGAAAAGCCCAATCTGGTGGTTAGCCAAATCCACAATCGGGCAGGCTATCGTGACATTCGCCGGGAGCTGGCCCGGTCATATGATCTGGCCTATCTCGAGCCCGATATACAGGTGACTGACGTCGATCTGCGCGGTGACCGGGAGCTGAAGCTGACTCATCTGGTGCGCAACGGCATTCAGCTTGACCAGGACAACCGCGACGAGGTGTTGAAACATGCGCGAAGACTGTGGGGCTATGGGGTAGACATGAACGCCGTGGATGACGGCTAGACCTGTCGACCCAAGCTCCGAGCCTGCCGGTTTTAGCGATTGGAGACGTTCAGGCCAGTGCGACCCGCACCTGCTATGGCCCAGGCGGGGGGGCAACTTTGTTGGGGCGTTCTGGCTGGWCCTGAGCGGGCCATTGTTGCCAAGCATACAATACTCCGGCCACCCCCAGTGCCGTCAGCCCCCACAGGGCTGGCGCAGTGCCAAAGCGGCTCATCAGCCATCCTGACATTGGATAGGTGACCAACCAGCAGCCATGCGACAGAGTAAACTGGGCAGCAAAGATCGCCGGTCGATCTTCGGCCTGCGCCGACCGGCGCAGCAACCGCCCGGATGGGGTTAGGATGGTGGAATAGCCCACTCCGATGACCAACCAGGCGATTAGCAGTGGTGGTAGCGACAGGCCGRTRASYTGGGTTTGSACCGCCARYMSTCCCAAGGCAGCCAGWGCCARCAGSGCKCCTGCGGACATGAYCCGGCGGTCCGATGTGTGGGACARCAMCCGTGGCAGRRCCAGMGCCGCCAGCATTGATCCGGYRCCAAARCTGGCSAGCACCAAGGCCACCATGTTTTCKCCCAGCCCCARTTCGCTRCGCACCASTACCACGGTATTGACGATCACCATGGASCCRGYGGCCGARGCSACCATGCTGARCCCAAGYARCCCGCGCAGGCGWGGGGTRTYCAGGTASAGCMGYARGCCRCGSGTMGTGCGATCATAGATGCCGCGMYGKYRSRTTGGTTTGGGKGAGGGCAGGGTGATCGACAGCACCAGYAGRGCAGAGSCGATGAAYCCMAGTGCGGTGCCAAAGAACAWGGTGCCAAAAGCCATGACCGYCAGCAGGGCGGCTGCAAGCGCCGGTGACAGCAGGCTTTCCAGATCATAGGCCAGTCGCGACAGCGACAGGGCGTTGGTATAGTCCTCTTCGTCGGGCAGAACATCTGGAATCGAGGCCTGAAATGCCGGGGTGAACGCCGCCGAGGAGGCCTGTAGCATGAAGATCAGCACATAAATCTGCCAGATCTGATCGACGAAAGGCAGCGCCAGCGCGACAGCGGCACGGATTACATCAAGACTGACCAGCCAAGCGCGGCGCGGGCGGGTTTCGGCCAGTGCCGAGGCGATTGGCGCTATGGTGACATAGCTGATCATTTTGATGGTCAGGGCAGTGCCCAGCACCAGCCCAGCACGGTCTCCGGCCAGGTCATAGGCCAGTAGGGCCAGCGCGATAGTGGCCAAACCGGTGCCCATCACAGCGATCACCTGCGCAGCGAACAGATGGCGGTAGGTGCGATTTTTCAGAACGCTCAGCATGGGTTATAGATACCTAGTAATGTCTTTAAAGCTTTTGGTGTCAATGGTTTCTCCGTTGCCATCTGGGTCAAGGCAGTGGTCGATATGGTCGTGGATCAGCGCCCGCTTGGCATTGGTGACGGCCTTCTCAACCGCGTGCAGCTGTTGCGCGATTTCGGTGCAGGGGCGGCCCTCGGTGATCATGGTGATGACCGCAGCAAGATGGCCGTTGGCCCGTTTCAGTCGTGCTGAGATGCGTGGGTGAGAGGCATGTTTTTGAATTTGAGACATATCTCATTTATCCCCCCTGGGGGGATGTGGTCAAGAGGCGACTTTGGTGGGAAAAGATTGCGCAAAATCGCGGTCACTGCAGAATTATTTTCTCTGGTTTCATCGGCGACAGGGTGCAGTGTGCGTGGGCGCAACATCGTAATTCATTGAAAATAGGTCGCTGTTAGCGCTCAAGGAAAATCGTATCGGCATCAAAAAGTTCGTTTTGCGCGCGGATTGACACCGAGGATATCAAATTGGATACAATATATAGTAGCCAAGTTCAGCAAGCGGGCGCGATTGCCAAACAAGGCACTGCGCCTGTTTGCATCCCTTCTGGGCTTCACGGCCCTGGTACTTCGAATTTTGGCTTAAAAAACAAAAATGGGAGTTGAAAATGAAAGCTAGGTTCTTGATGGCTGCCGGCGCGTTGGCGCTGAGCACCAGCACCGCCTTTGCCAGTACGTTGGTTTATTGTTCCGAAGGCTCGCCCGAGGGATTTGATCCGGCGCTGTTCACCGCAGGCACCACCTTTGATGCCTCCTCACACCCGATCTACAACCGGTTGCTGGAGTTTGAGGTTGGCACCACCAATGTGATCCCCGGTCTGGCCGAAAGCGTGGAGGCCAGCGATGATGGTTTGGTCTATACTTTCACGCTGCGCCAAGGCGTAAAATTTCACTCCAACGACGCCTTCACACCAAGCCGTGATTTCAATGCCGAGGACGTGATCTTCTCGTTCGAGCGGCAGCGCCTGGACGATCACCCCTACAACAAGGTTTCGGGCGGCACCTGGGAATATTTYTCGGGMATGTCGATGCCGGAYCTGRTSRAGTCSATCGAAAAGGTKGATGAYTAYACGGTYAAATTCAMTCTGACCCGYCCAGAGGCKCCRTTTGTTGCCAATATGGCGATGGATTTTGCCTCRATCCTGTCRGCGGAATATGGCGACGTGATGCTGGCCGCGGGCACCCCCGAGGCATTGAATACCGCACCGATTGGCACCGGTCCGTTCTCGTTTTTAGCTTACCAAAAGGATGCGGTGATCCGCTATCAGGCGCATGAGGCCTATTGGAAGGACAAAGCCGAGATCGACAATCTGATCTTTGCCATCACCCCGGATGCCTCGGTGCGCTATCAAAAACTGCGGGCGGGCGAATGCCACGTAATGCCTTATCCCAATCCGGCTGATATTGCCGCGATGAAGGAGGATCCCTCGATCATCATGATGGAGCAGGAAGGCCTGAACGTCGGCTATCTGGCCTATAACACCACTATGGCGCCGTTCGACAATCCCAAGGTGCGCCGGGCGTTGAACATGGCAATCGACAAGCAGTCGATCATTGACGTGGTGTTCCAGGGCTCGGGACAGATCGCAAAGAACCCAATCCCGCCCACCATGTGGAGCTATAACGACGCGGTGCAGGACGACAATTATGACCCCGCCGCCTCCAAGGCGCTGCTGGAAGCCGAAGGCGTCACCGATCTGTCGATGAAGATCTGGGCGATGCCGGTTCAGCGCCCCTATAACCCCAATGCCCGCCGTATGGCTGAACTGCTGCAGGCAGATTTTGCCAAGGTTGGTGTGACTGTGGAAATTGTCACCTATGAGTGGGGCGAGTATCTGTCGCGGTCCAAGGCTATGGATCGTGACGGCGCGGTGTTGCTGGGCTGGACTGGTGACAATGGCGACCCAGATAATTTCCTGGCCGTGCTGCTGGGCTGTGATGGCCGCGAAGCCTCGAACCGGGCGCAATGGTGTCATCAGCCATTCGAAGACCTGATCCAGAAGGCCAAGATCGTCACCGATGCGGCTGAGCGAACCGCGCTGTATGAAGAGGCGCAACTGGTGTTCAAGGAGCAGGCACCCTGGGCCACCATCGCCCATTCGGTGGTCTACATGCCGATGAGCACCAAGGTAAAAGGCTTTGTCGTCCACCCACTCGGCGGCCACATCTTCTACGGCGTTTCCGTCGAATGAAGCGGGCCTGATACCCGGGCCAGGGCCCCGTCGCGGGCCCTGGTTCATGATGCGACTTTCCGGAGTTAAAACATGAGTAATTCTCTGGCCGAGGCACTGGCCTATGTCCCACAGGCGAATGCTGTCGCGCAAAGTACAGGCTGCTGATGCTTCGCTTTATGCTCTCCCGTCTGCTCACCTTTCTGCCAACCTTCTTTGGCGTCACGCTGATCTCTTTTGCCTTCATCCGGGTTTTGCCTGGTGATCCCATCATTGTGATGGCCGGCGAGCGTGGCATGACTGAGGAGCGATATCAGGAAATGGTGGTGAAACTGGGGTTCGACAAACCCATGTTGCAGCAATACTGGGACTATCTTACCGGCATTCTGCAGGGGGACCTTGGCGAAAGCTTTGTCACCAAACAGCCGGTCTGGGACGAATTCTTTAAGCTGTTCCCGGCCACGCTGGAGCTGTCCATCTGCGCGATGATCTTGGCCATTGCACTGGGACTACCCGCCGGGGTGATCGCCGCCGTCAACCGGGGCAAGTTCTTTGATCGGGCGCTGATGACCTCGGCGCTGATTGGCTATTCGATGCCGATCTTCTGGTGGGCCTTGCTGCTGATCATTGTGTTCTCGGGCAATCTGGGCTGGACCCCGGTGTCGGGGCGGATTGATCTGCTGTATTATTTCGACGATGTCACCGGGTTCATGCTGATCGATTCTGTGCTGTCGGGGCAAGAGGGCGCCTTTAAATCCGCCGTGCGCCACCTGATCCTGCCAACGATTGTGCTGGGCACCATTCCACTGGCGGTGATTGCACGGCAGACACGCTCGGCCATGCTCGAGGTGCTGGGCGAGGATTACATCCGCACCGCCAAGGCCAAGGGGTTGTCGCCACTGCGCATCAACGGGCTGCACGCGCTGCGCAATGCGCTGATYSCGGTGGTGACGGTGATTGGTCTGTCGGTGGGCACCCTGCTGGCGGGCGCAATCCTGACCGAGACCATCTTCAGCTGGCCGGGGATTGGCAAGTGGATGGTCGATAGCATTTTTCGCCGGGATTATCCGGTGGTGCAGGGTGGTTTGCTGATGATTGCGGTGATCGTGATGATCGTGAACCTGTCCGTTGATATGCTCYACGGCGTCATCAATCCCAAAATCAGGAAGCGGTGATGGTTGATAAAACGTCCTCCAACGGAGTAACCCGACCCGGCCCGTTGCGTGAATTCTGGTACTATTTTCGCGAAAATCGCGGCGCGGTCTTTGGCTTCTGGTTCTTTGCCGGCTTTGTGTTCTGTGCGGCTTTCGCACCCTGGCTGTCGCCCTATGATCCGACCGAGCAGTTCCGCGATCACATCCTGCAACCGCCAGTCTGGGAGGAGGGCGGCTCCTGGACATACCCGCTAGGCACCGATCCTTTGGGCCGGGACATGCTGTCACGGCTGATCAGCGGCGCGCGATATTCGTTCTTTGTTGGCATCGTGGTGGTCAGTATTTCCGCCTCAAGCGGTATCATTTTGGGGCTGTTGTCTGGCTTTGCACCGCGCTGGCTGGATTCAGTCATCATGCGGGTGATGGACATCATTCTGGCGTTCCCGTCGCTGCTGTTGGCGCTGGTGCTGGTGGCCATTCTGGGGCCGTCGCTGACCAATGCGATGATCGCCATTGCCATCGTGCTGCAGCCGCATTTTGTCCGCCTCACCCGCGCCTCGGTGTTGGCCGAGCGGCAAAAAGACTATGTCACCTCAGCCCGCGTCGCCGGTGCTGGGTTGCGGCGGCTGATGTTTGTCACTGTGCTGCCAAACTGTCTGGCGCCGATCATTGTGCAGGGGGCGCTGTCGTTTTCCACCGCTATTCTGGACGCCGCCGCGCTGGGATTCTTAGGCATGGGGGCGCAACCGCCAACCCCGGAATGGGGCACCATGCTGGCTGAATCGCGCGAGTTTATCCTGCGCGCCTGGTGGGTGGTGACGCTGCCCGGTCTGGCAATCCTGGTGACAGTGCTGGCGATCAACCTGATGGGCGACGGTCTGCGCGACGCGCTTGATCCGAAACTCAAGCGGAGCTGATGCTATGAGCCTGCTGAATATCCGCAACCTGACGGTAGAATTTGCCACCGCCTCGGGCGCTTTTCGCGCCGTGGACGGGGTGGACCTGACGGTCGATAAGGGCGAGATCCTCGCCATCGTGGGCGAATCCGGCTCGGGCAAATCGGTGTCGATGCTGGCGCTGATGGGGCTGCTGCCCTGGACCGCCAGGATCACCGCCGACGTGATGAGCTTTGAAGGCATTGACCTGCTCACCGTGACCGCGCGCCAGCGCCGCGATATCATCGGCAAGGACATGGCGATGATTTTTCAGGAACCGATGTCGTCGCTGAACCCCTGCTTTACCGTTGGTTTCCAGATCAAGGAAGCCCTGCGCCTGCATCTGGGATTGAACCGCAAGGCCTGCCACCAGCGTGCGATTGAGCTGTTTGAGCTGGTAGGCATTCCAGCGGCCCAGACCCGGCTCAACGCCTTTCCGCACCAAATGTCGGGGGGGATGAATCAGCGGGTGATGATTGCGATGGCGATTGCCTGCAAGCCCAAGCTGCTGATCGCGGACGAGCCGACAACGGCGCTGGACGTGACCATTCAGGCGCAGATCCTGGACCTGCTGATCTCGTTGCGTGACGAGACCGGCATGGGGCTGGTACTGATCACCCACGATATGGGGGTGGTGGCCGAAACCGCCGAGCGGGTCTCGGTGCAATATGCCGGCCAAAAGGCCGAGGAACAGCCCGTGCGCGATCTGTTCCGCAGGCCGTTCCATCCCTATACCGCGGCCCTGCTGGCGGCGCTGCCGGAACGAGCAACCGAACGGTTGTTGCCCACCATTCCAGGTGTGGTGCCGGGGCAATTTGACCGCCCAGCAGGCTGCCTGTTTGCACCGCGTTGCGCGTTTGCCCAAGATATCTGCCAGACCACTCCGCCATTGCCCGGCGGGACCGAGACCGGCATGGCCCGTTGTCACTTCCCCGCCATCGCCAGTAAGGAGGTCGCGTTATGAACGTGCCCGTCGTTTCCGCCCGTGGCCTGCAACGGTTCTATGATGTCAAAGAGGGTTTCCTGAGCAAACCCAAGATCCTGCGAGCGCTGTCTGGTATTGATTTTGACCTGCAAAAAGGCAAAACCCTGGCCATTGTTGGCGAATCCGGCTGTGGTAAGTCCACCTTGGCGCAGCTGGTCACCATGATCGAAGAACCCACCAGCGGCACTCTGATCATTGACGGTAAAGAGGTGTCGCCCAGCGATTGGGCCGGCTTGCGAAAATCGGTGCAGATTGTGTTCCAGGATCCCTATGGCTCGCTTAATCCACGCCATAAAATCAGCGCCATCCTGACCGAGCCGCTGGTCATCAACCGTCCCGACTTGCCCGCCGCTGAACGCCTGAACAAGGCGCGCGAGATGCTGGCGTTGGTGGGGCTGCGGCCCGAGCATTTTGACCGCTACCCACATATGTTCTCGGGCGGACAGCGACAGCGGATCTCAATCGCCCGGGCACTGATGCTGAACCCCAAGATCCTGGTGTTGGATGAACCGGTCTCGGCGCTGGACGTGTCGATCCAAAGCCAAATACTGAACTTGCTGGTCGAGTTGCAAGACCGGTTGGGGCTCGCCTATCTGTTCATCAGCCATGACCTGTCGGTGGTGCGCCATTTTGCCGACGATGTGATCGTGATGTATCTGGGTCGGGCGGTGGAACGGGCGTCAAAAGAGGCGCTGTTCAGCCATCCGCGCCACCCCTATGCCAAGGCGTTGCTGTCAACCACACCGCGTGCCGATCCCGAGGCCAAGCGGGACCGCATCAAGCTGGAGGGCGAACTTCCATCGCCACTGGATGACCTGCCGGGCTGTGCCTTTGCACCGCGCTGCTGGCTGGCGACCGATCATTGCCTGAGACAGCGCCCGCCGCTGGAGGGGGACGATCATCAGGTCGCATGCTTTCATCCATTGTAGGCTTGTTGAGGCCGTTAGTCGCTGGTTCTCAGCTTTTCCTGCAATGASAYTTTGGCRTCRTGGATATGCGCAWAGGTKAGYTKRGCWGCYARATCKGCATCWCCRSTTTCRCAGGCTTTCAGWATGGCCARRTGYTCYTGRTTGCTGCGYTCAATGCCATCSGTCATCACCAGYTGCGCSCGCAGGTAKCGGTCGATYCGGTCCATCGAGTTTTCRATYACCGAGATATGRTAGGGCAARCCGCTGGCGMCATAGAGCGTGGCRTGGAACCGGCGATTCAGATCRCCGTARTCCATCGGATCYTKKGCSGCMGCAAATTGCTCCAGAAASCCKCGSGCWTTGTTSAGGATGTCCGRYGTCATCTTGGGCACYGCKGCGCGGATCACYTCGGGTTCCAGCAGRCAGCGAAARTCAAAWATCTCGCCCGCTTCCYGCATCGACAGACAGGCCACCACGGCGCCTTTGTAGCKCACCGCTTTGACCARSCCYTGTTGCTCCAACATGGTGATCGCCTCGCGCACGGGAATGCGAGAGGTGTTAAAGGCGCGGGCAATTTCATCCTGGCGTAGCGGCTCTCCATCACTCAGGTCGCCCTCGATGATGGATTTGCGCAGCGAGCGAAAGATGATGGTCGCCGCAGAAGCGGTTTTTCCAATGTCAACGGATTGAAATTTCAAGGTATTCTGCCTGTGCTGAAGGTTTTGCGCAGGCAATTATAGCTCTCACGCGGCGCAATGCAATGAAACTGCATCTCGCCGAGGGGAAACCAAGGCTTGTGCCGAAAATTTGTGCACCCGCCCAGCGGGGCAGGTGCGTGTTGTTGCCAGGGTGTTCTAGGCGCTGGACGGCGTTGTTCCGCTCTGCATCTCGGCCAGCATTTTTGTGAGAATTTCCATTCCCGAAGCCCAGCCTTTGTCCATTCCAATCAAGGCCGATTTGAAGCAGGCAAGCTCGGCGTCGGTCGCCTCGTGCGGTTGCCAAGTGAGCCGGAGCAGAGTTTTGTTGCCCTTTTCGGTGAAAGTCACCGTGGTCAGTAACACGCGGGGCCAATCTGGCATCATAGGATTGGCTGTGGGCGCCCAATCGGCATCTGCGATCGAATGCAACCAGACCAGCCGCGCCGGAGGATCTACCTCGGTGAAATCCATCCGCTCGTAGTTGGAGTTGCCACCCCATTTCATCTCGTTCAGCCAGACGCCGCCGGGGGTCACATCCAGTTTGTGAATCACCGTTTCCACGCCGGGACCATACCAATGAGACAACAGCTTCGGCTCGGTCCATGTGCGCCAGACCAATTCACGCGGGGCGTCAAACTCTCTTTCTAAGATGTAAGTAGGTAATTCACTCATTTGGAGGCTCCTTTAATTCAGCCTGTTTCAATGTTTCCAATAGATCATCCAGTTGATCAAAGCTGGACGACCAGAATTCCTTGAACTCTTCCAGCCAGTTGACGGCGGCGGCCATAGGTTTGGCTGTCAGTCGGGCGGGTCTGCGTTGTTTGTCTATGGCACGTTCAATCAGCCCAGCCCGTTCCAGTACCTTGAGGTGTTTTGACACTGCTGGCTGGCTCATGTCGAAAGGTTCGGCCAACTCATTCACTCCGGCCTCACCGATCGCCAGTCTAGACAAGATGGCCCGGCGTGTTGGGTCTGCCAGCGCTGCAAAAATTGCATCAAGGTTTTGCTGAGATGAGCTGTGGTTTGATGGCTGCATAACCATATGGTTATATAATGCGGGTGCGTAAGTCAATCTCAGAGAAGGGTAGGCCAGACATGAAAAAACGCAGGCTGGTGGGCCTGCGTTTCTAGTGAGTTATATGAGGGTTACCCGCCTTAGAATTCAATCACCGCGCGGATCGATTTGCCGTCGTGCATCAACTGAAATCCTTCGTTGATCTGATCCAGTGTCAGTTTGTGGGTGATCATTGGATCGATCTCGATCTTGCCGTCCATGTACCAATCCACGATCTTGGGCACATCGGTGCGCCCGGAGGCGCCACCAAAGGCGGTGCCGCGCCAAGTCCGGCCAGTGACCAGTTGGAAGGGGCGGGTCGAGATTTCGGCCCCCGCTGGTGCCACCCCGATGATGATGCTTTCACCCCAGCCTTTGTGCGCGGCCTCAAGAGCGGTGCGCATCACGTCGACATTGCCAGTGGCATCAAAGGTATAATCAGCACCGCCGCCAGTCAGCTCAACCAGATGCGCAACCAGATCGCCCTCAACCTCAGCCGGGTTGACGAAGTGGGTCATGCCAAAATGGGTGGCCATTTCRACCTTGCCCGCGTTCAGGTCMACRCCAACGATCTGGTCWGCSCCRGCCAGACGCAGCCCCTGGATYACGTTCAGRCCRATGCCACCCAGACCAAACACAATCGCSGTKGAKCCAATCTCGACCTTGGCRGTGTTGATYACYGCGCCAATGCCGGTGGTGACGCCGCARCCGATRTAGCAGATCTTGTCRAACGGTGCGTCTTTRCGSACCTTKGCCAGCGCGATTTCCGGTATCACGGTGTGGTTGGCRAAGGTYGARCARCCCATGTAGTGATGGATCGGGGTGCCATCCAGCATCGAAAAGCGGGTGGAGCCATCGGGCRGTAGCCCCTGACCCTGGGTCGAGCGGATCGACTGGCACAGGTTGGTCTTGGGATTCAGGCAATAATCGCATTCCCGGCATTCGGGCGTGTACAGCGGGATCACATGGTCGCCGACCTCCAGGCTGGTGACACCCTCACCAATTTCGATCACCACACCGGCACCCTCGTGACCCAGAATGACGGGAAAAATACCTTCGGGGTCATCGCCCGAGCGGGTGAATTCATCGGTATGGCACAACCCGGTGGCTTTGATCTCAACCAGAACCTCGCCCGCGCGGGGGCCTTCCAGATTGACCTCCATGACCTGTAATGGCTGACCCGGTGCAACGGCTACGGCGGCGCGCGTTCTCATCATTTCAAAATCCTTTGTTCAGTGGTGCCCGGCCAAAATTGATCGGTGGGGGCTTATGAGCGTCAGTGGCAAAACGGTCGTTGCTCGGACCTTCGCAAGATATGCTCCGGGACCTAACCAAACAGGCGACAGGGCGCAAGTTTGGCACCGCCAGTTTAGCATTGGAGAAGACTAAAATTGCCCTCAAATGCGACAATTGATTGGCAGACTGCGGCACCTCTAATGTGAATTTCTTAGTATGCCATTGTTTTTTCACAGTAAATAATAGGCGCCCTCAGTTTATTATGCCGGTGCAGCATTTTTTATCAGGTGCCCCTTGACCCTCCCCTGACTGGAACCTTCATATGAGGTAACATAGGAATGAATGACCAAGGATTTCTAATGTCCGATACCACCCATATTTCATTACAAGTGACCGGCCTCAGCTGTGCTGGCTGTGCGGGCCGGGCTGAACGGGCGCTGGCGGCTGTTGAGGGCGTCAAGAGCGCGTCGGTCAACCTAGCCAATGCCACCGGTCAGATTGTGGCCGCCGCGGATCTGCCTCCCACAGCACTGACCGAGGCGCTGAAATCAGCGGGCTACCCGGCGGCTGAATCGCAGATCTCACTGCAGCTAGAGGGGCTGACCTGTGCGTCCTGCGTTGGCCGCTCCGAGCGCGCGCTGCTGGCCGTTCCCGGAGTGTTGAGCGCCAGCGTCAATCTGGCCACTCAAAGTGCCCAAGTGCGTTATCTGACCGGCAGTACCAAGCCAGCAATTCTGGCCAAGACGGTGACTGCTGCGGGCTATCCCGCCCGCATTCGCGAGGATGAGGGTGATGAACAGGAACTGGCCGACCAGCGCAAGGATAAAGAAATCAAGACCTTGGCGCGGCAAACGCTGATTGCTGCGGTGCTGACCTTGCCGGTATTTGTGATCGAAATGGGCGGTCATCTGTTTCCGGCGCTGCATCACTGGGTGGCGGCCAACATCGGCATGCAAAACAGCTACCTGCTGCAGTTTGTGCTGACCACCATTGTGTTGGCCGGGCCGGGGCGGGCGTTTTACACCAAGGGCTACCCGGCGCTGCTGCGCGGTGCTCCTGACATGAACGCGCTGGTGGCACTGGGCACCTCTGCGGCTTATGGGTTTTCGCTGGTTTCTACCTTTGCGCCGGGGGTGCTGCCCGCTGGCACCGCCAATGTCTATTACGAGGCTGCGGCGGTGATTGTGGTGCTGATCCTGTTGGGCCGCTGGCTTGAGGCACGCGCCAAGGGCCGCACTGGGGCCGCCATTCGCAAACTGGTTGGCCTTCAGGCCCAGAGCGCGCTGGTGATCACGGATGGCGCGGCGGTAGAGACGCCGATTGAGCAGATCGCCACCGGAGATCTGATCCGCACCCGTCCCGGTGAACGCTTTGCGGTGGATGGCGAAGTGATTACCGGCAGCTCTTACGTTGACGAAAGCATGATCACCGGCGAGCCAGTGCCGGTTGCCAAATCCATAGGTGAAACGGTCACTGCGGGTACGGTGAATGGCAATGGCGCACTGGACTATCACGCCACCCGAGTTGGCAGTGACACCATGCTGGCGCAGATCATCCGCATGGTGGAACAGGCACAGGGCGCTAAATTGCCGGTGCAGGGCATGGTCGACCGTATCACCATGTGGTTTGTGCCTGCGGTGATTGGTGCCGCGACGCTGACCATTGTGACTTGGCTGCTGTTTGGCCCCGATCCGGCGCTCAGCTTTGCACTGGTTGCTGGGGTCTCGGTGCTGATCATTGCCTGCCCCTGTGCGATGGGGCTGGCGACGCCAACCTCGATCATGGTGGGCACTGGCCGGGCGGCGGAAATGGGCGTGTTGTTCCGCAAAGGCGACGCGCTGCAGCAGTTGCAAGAGGTCAAACTGGTGGCGCTCGACAAGACTGGTACCCTGACCGAAGGTCGCCCAACACTGACCGAGTTCAGCTGTGCCAAAGGGTTTGAGCGCACCCAGGTTTTGCGGTTGGTGGCTGCCGCCGAGGCCCACTCGGAACATCCCATAGCCAGCGCCATTGTCGCGGCTGCAGGCAAGGACCTGCCTCAGGCAGACAGCGTTGAGGCGATCCCAGGCTATGGCTTGCAGGCCAAGGTTGACTGTCGTGCACTGCTGATCGGTGCTGACCGGCTGATGGCGCGCGAAGGCATCGAAATTGGCGACCTTTCCGACACCGGCGCGGCACTGGCAAAGCGCGGCGAAACCCCGCTCTATGCTGCCATCGATGGTCAGATTGCCGCCGTTATCGCGGTGGCGGACCCGATCAAACCGGGCACCCGTGCTGCCATTCAGGCGTTTCATGATCAGGGTCTCAAGGTGGCGATGATCACCGGCGACAATGCCGCCACCGCTGCCGCCATTGCCGCGGATCTGGGTATTGACGAGGTCAAGGCCGAGTGTCTTCCCGCGCAAAAGGTCGAGGTGCTGAAGCAATTGCAATCCGAATACGGTGCGCTGGCCTTTGTCGGTGACGGCATCAACGACGCACCCGCTCTGGCCACGGCTGAAGTGGGCATCGCCATCGGCACCGGCACCGACGTCGCCATCGAGGCGGCCGATGTGGTGCTGATGTCGGGGGATCTGCGCGGCGTGGTCAATGCGCTGACGGTCAGCCGCGCCACCATGCGCAACATCCGGCAGAACCTGGTCTGGGCCTTTGGCTATAACATCCTGTTGATACCGGTGGCGGCAGGGGTTCTCTATCCCTTTGGAGGGCCGCTACTGTCACCGGCACTGGCTGCTGGGGCAATGGCGCTGTCCAGCGTCTTTGTGCTCAGCAACGCGCTACGCCTGCGCCGATTAAAACCCGCGCTCAAAGAAACACCTGTCGCACCCCCTGTGGTGCTGGCCCCCAGCCCCGCAGAATAGGACGCATTGCATGAACATCGGAGACGTCTCCAGCCGCTCGGGCCTGCCCGCCAAAACCATCCGCTATTACGAGGACATCGGCTTGATCAAACCTCTGCGTTCGGCCAATGGCTATCGCAGTTTTGTCGCCGCCGATCTGCACCGGCTGGCGTTTCTGGGCCGGGCCCGCGCGCTGGGCTTCACCATCGAGGATTGCCGCACCCTGATGGCGCTGTACCGCGACGAAAGCCGCGCCAGCGCCGATGTTAAACATCTGGCCCAAGAGCACCTGAGCAAGATCGAGGGCAAGATCCGCGACTTGCAGACAATGCACGACACCCTGTCCGAACTGGTGAAGTGCTGCGCCGGTGATGACCGCCCTGACTGCCCGATCCTGCGCGACCTGTCTGGAATCAGCGCGGCACTCAGCTGACCAATATGCCCCCGGTCCCAAGTAACGGAACCGCGGGCTTCATCTTTTCATAAATACTCAAATCCACCCCCGGCCAGTGCAGCAGGACTGGCGGCAGCGTGCATCAGGCGGGGCGCAGCCCCAGGATCTCACGTGCCTGGCTCCAGCTGGCAACCGGGCGCTCATATTTCTCGCACAACGCGGCCGCCCGCTTGACCAGCGCCGCATTGGAAGGGGCCAGRGTCTCGCGRTTCAGSCGCATRTTGTCYTCCAGCCCRGTGCGGGTGTGRCCRCCGGCKGCAATSGCCCATTCRTTGACYAMAATCTGSCCWGGMCCAACYCCSGCWSCGCACCATTGSGCCTCGGGSGCSAGSCGYTGCATGGTKTKKACGTAGTAATCAAACACATCCTTATCGACAGGCATGGCGTTTTTCACCCCCATCACAAACTGCACATACAGCGTGCCCGCAATGCGCCCGTCGCGGTTCATCTTCACCGCCTGGTGAATATGCGACAGATCAAAAGCCTCAACCTCGGGCTTGACCTCGTAAGTGCGCATTTCCTCAGCCAGCCAATCAACCAGATCCGGGGAATTCTCATAGACGCGGGTGGGGAAGTTGTTCGACCCCACCGACAGTGAGGCCATGTCGGGGCGCAGAGACAACATGCCACCACGATCCTTGCCCGCTCCCGATCTGCCCCCGGTTGACAGTTGCACAATCATACCGGGGCAATGCTTGTTCAGCCCCTCCAGAAGGCGGCCGAATTTCTCCGGGTCCGAGGTTGGTGTCTCGTCGTCATTGCGCACATGGCAGTGGGCAATCGAGGCCCCAGCCTCAAACGCTTCATGGGTGCTCTCAACCTGCTCAGCAATGGTRATCGGYACYGCWGGGTTGTTTGCCTTGCGCGGCACCGAGCCGGTGATGGCGACGCAGATAATGCAGGGGGTAGTCATTGAGCCAGATCCTCAGATGTCAAAAAACACGGTTTCATCGTCGCCTTGCAGGCGAATGTCGAAACGATAGAGTGTTGTGCCGTCGCGTTCCACACGCTGGGCGATCAAAGTTTTACGGCGGCGTTCCCACTCGATCAGRTTGATCACCGGGTCRGWGGCATTGGCKGCSTSTTCATCCGAGAAATACAGMCGSGTGTTYAGSCCKAYATTGATGCCGCGTGCCACGATCCACAGGTTGATATGTGGGGCCATCATCTGGCCGTTGCGGCCCATCACCGGGCCTGGCTTCACTGTATCAAAACCCCATTCCCCGGTGTCAAAGTCGGTGATCACGCGGCCCCAGCCCCGAAAGCCCTCCTCGACCTCTCCGCTGTGTTCGGGATGCGCGTAGACGCCAGCCGCATTGGCCTGCCAGGCTTCAAGCATTACATCTTTGACAGGTGAGCCGATGCCGTCGATCACAATGCCTTCAACCCGGATGCGTTCACCGGCGGCATTGGGGCCTGCGATGTCCTTGCCCAGTTCTTGTTCATAGATATCAAAACCGGCGGCACCGGGAGCAAGGCCGATATGGACGTATGGCCCGGCGGTTTGTGAAGCGGTTTCTTTCAGATAATTGAGTTTCTGAGGCATCAGTTCCCCTCCAAACGGTTTTCAAACAGGGTGGAGCGGCGGCCGCGCAGCACGATGTCGAACTTATAAGCAATGGTATCCAGCGGGATGGTGGCGTTCATGTCGAGCACAGCGATGAGCTGCTGGATGGCATCCGGGTCGGGAATGGTTTTGACAATTGGGCATTTGTCGATCAGCGGGTCGCCCTCAAAATACAGCTGAGTGATCAGGCGTTGGGCAAAACCAGTGCCAAACACCGAGACATGGATATGCGCCGGACGCCAGTTGTTGACCCAGTTGCGCCAGGGGTAGGCACCGGGTTTGACAGTGCGGAAATAATAATACCCGTTCTCATCCGTCATGGTACGACCGCAGCCGCCAAAATTGGGATCCATCGCGCCCAGATAGTTATCCTTCTTATGGCGATATTTACCGCTGGCGTTGGCCTGCCAGATCTCGACCAGTGTATTGGGCACTGGGCGCGCGTTTTCGTCCAGAACCCGGCCATGCACGATGATGCGCTCGCCAACCGGGGCTTGTCCGGCTTGGGCATAGTTGGTCAGCAGGTCATTGTCGGCGGGGGCAATATCATTGTGACCAAACACCGGGCCGGTGATCTCACTGGCGGTGTTTTCCAGGCTGATCAGAGCATACTTCGGAGACCGCGCCACCGAGGTTTTATAGTCGCGGTCCAGTGCAGGCGGGTGCCGCTCGCGGTCTCGTTGATAGAATTCGCCTTGTTTGTTCATCTTGGGGTCTCCTCAGTCGGCACTCTGTTCGGCGTCCATTTCAGCATAGGTCTGTTTGGCCAGTTTCAGCGCGTGATTGGCGCGTGGCACCCCGGCATAGATGGCAACATGCTGAAAGGCTTCGATCACGTCTTGTTTGCTGGCTCCGGTGCGCGCGGTGGCGCGAATGTGCATGGGGATTTCGTCAAAATTGCCCAGAGCCGCCAGTAGCGCCAGGGTCAGCATAGAGCGGTCACGCTGGCTGATGCCGTCGCTGGCCCAGACCGTGCCCCAGGCRSCCTCGGTGATCAGCSCCTGAAACGCCKCGTCGAACGGCGTCTTGGCGGCCTCGGAGCGGTCAACATGCGCGTCGCCCAACACCGAGCGACGCACTTTCATGCCTTGGTCATAGCGGGAATCTGTCATCGGGCGGGCCTTTCCTTTTTCGCAGTATCGCATATCAAAATTGACCTGTATAATGCGAAAATATGGATGTTTTTATATCGGAATTGATATGCGTTTATCGGACCATCTAAAACTGCGACATCTGGAAGTCTTTGTCGAGGTGGCGCGCAAATCAAGTGTGACGCAGGCCGCTGATGCTTTGGGCATGACCCAGCCGGCCGTGACCCGGGCATTACGTGAGCTGGAATTGGTCTGCGGCAAGCCACTGGTCGAGAAACATGGCCGCGGCATTCGTCTGTCAGCCTACGGCGAGATGTTTCGTGATCCTGCCGGGCGCAGTCTGGCGTTGGCCCGTGATGGGGTGGCGATGCTGCAGAGCCTGGACGAGGCCGAAGGACCAAAGGTGGCGATTGGCGCCTTGCCGACGGTCTCGGCAACGGTGGTGCCGGACACGCTGGCACGGCTGCGAGAAGAGGGCAGCCATAGCCGGTTCTCAGTCATGAGTGGTGACAACCAATTCCTGTTGGATCAACTCAGGCGCGGGCAGTTGGATGTGGTGGTTGGACGCCTGCCGGCACCGGAAAACATGGTGGGGGTGGATTTTGATCCGCTGTTTCGCGAACGGGTGGTAGCTGTGGTGGCAGCAGATCACCCGCTGGCGCAGCTCAGCCAACTGCCGGACACGGCGTTTCAGGACTACCCGGTGTTGATGCCCAACGAAGGTTCGATCATTCGTCCCTATGTTGACCGGATGTTTCTGGAGGAGGGTATCCTGCCGCCCCGGTTTCCGATTGAAACCGTGTCATCGACCTTTGGTCGCCGTTTTGCGCTGGCGCACCGCGCGATCTGGATCATCAGCCAAGGCGTGGTGCAGGCCGATTTAGAAGGTGGGTTACTGCAGCACCTGCCAATCAATACCGGCAGCACCCTGGGCCCGGTCGGCCTGTGTATTCGCAGCGAGCATCAGCTATCGCTTGCCGCCCAAAGGTTCTGCGATACCCTGCGCGAGATTTGTGGCTGAGGTGGCAACTGTCGAAAAAAGTACTGTCTCACCGTTAGCGCAAAAGGCTGCGACCTTGAGGAAGCAGGTGCTCGACCGTTTTCATTGACAGGTGAAAAACAGACCCGCTAGTCTGATTGCAGCGCCTCTGGATCCGGTGCTTGTGGAGGAGAACCGGGTCCCAAGAAAAGGCGCGATCATCCGGCAATGACTGGAAAAATCACTGCTCGCAGGAGCGGGGGGAGGACAATTTGGAATTTTTGCAGCTGCTGGTCAGCGGGCTGGCGAATGGCTGTGTCTACGTGTCACATCCCGGCAGGTAGTATGGCTGTTTCTTGAACAGGTCTGGCTTGAACTTGTGCCAGTCTTTCATCGCTTGCAAGGGCGACTTGCTTCCCAAA
>NVUP01000018.1 GCA_002401945.1 Paracoccaceae bacterium | reverse complement strand
ACCGTGATAACATCCGACATAACCGCTCTCCTTTGTGGATCATTGCAAACCCACATTGGCACATCGATGCCGTCGGGGGGCGGTTACATCATCAAAGCCACTCTGAACTATTAGACGCAAAGCGCACAAATGACCTGGCAATTCCATGTCATTACCATGTCAGCTCAGCCTTCACTCGCCAACAGGACATCAGCAGCAGTGCAGGAGTATTGAATTTACATTGCGCGAATATACCCAACCCAGTACCGTTCGGGCAGCCCGTATATGTTATCAGGGCACGATCCCTTCATTCGGCATTGTTTTCGCCGCATTATGTATTGTTTGTTTTAAGAGGTGTCAGATGCAGAAATTCCTTTTCCCCACAACACTTGCGACTTTGTTAGTGGCATTTTCACCTGCAGCATCAGCCCAGGAAATGATGGCCAGCGAGGGTCAGCTAAACGCGCTGTTCCCCGAAGGCGTCCCCTATTCCCCCTACGCCGATCGCAATTTCCCCGAGCGTCCGCTGTGGGGCGACAGCCACCTGCACACCGCTCTGTCGATGGATGCCGGCGGCTTCGGCAACCGGCTGGGGTTGGACGAGGCCTATCGCTTTGCCCGCGGACAGCAGGTCACCGCGTCATCCGGCCAAGAGGTGCGTTTGGCCCGGCCACTGGACTGGCTGGCAATCACTGATCATTCGGACGGTTTGGGCTTTATTACCGACATTCTGGCCTCCGCCCCCAGTGTTACCCAATACGAACAGGGCGCACGTTGGGCCAAGGGGTTCAACGCCGGCGGGCAGGTGGCAGTGGATGCCACGCTGGACCTGATCGGCACTTTTTCGCAGGGCAAGATGGACCCGGACATGTTCGCCAACTACTCCCCCGGGTCGCGCCGCTATGCGACGATCTGGAATGATGTGATTGACGCGGCAGAGAAATACAATGACCCCGGCATCTTCACCGCCTTTATCGGCTTTGAGTGGACCTCGCTGGTCAAGGGCGGCAACATGCACCGCAACGTGATTTTCCGCGACAACGGGGACCGGGCGCGCCAGGTGGTGCCCTATACCACCCAAGCCCCAATCGGCAGCACCGACCCGTTGAAACTGTACGAATACCTCGAGAATTACGAGGCCAAGACCAATGGCGCGGTGATGGCCTTTTCCCATAACGGTAACCTGTCCAACGGCATCATGTTCCCGGTCGATGCCCAATACACCGGCCGCGAAATCGACCAGTTCTATGTCGAACAACGCGCCAAATGGGAGCGCATGTACGRAGTCACCCAGATCAAAGGCGACGGTGAGGCGCACTCGTTCCTGTCGCCGGATGACGAATTTGCTGATTACGGCACTTGGGACGTCGGAAATTTGGATCTGTCGGTGGCCAAAACCGACGACATGCTGGCCAAGGAGTATTCTCGTGAGGCGTTGAAAAACGGCCTGTTGCTCGAGGAAAAATTCGGCACCAACCCCTATAAGTTCGGCCAAATTGGATCCACCGACGCGCATAACTCGCTGCCTGCGGTCGAGGAAGACAACTTCTTTGGCAAACACCCAGGATATGAGCCCAGCGCCGAACGGCTGCAGCACCCCTTTATGGAAAGCGAAAACGGCGCGTTTTATGCCTGGCAGATGGTCTCCTCTGGCCTTGCTGCTGTCTGGGCCAAGGACAACACCCGCGCCTCGCTGTTCGACGCAATGGATCGCAAAGAGGTCTACGGCACCACCGGTCCGCGCATGACGGTGCGGTTCTTTGGCGGCTATGACTTCTCGGACAACGACCTGCGCCGCCGCGATGTCGCCGCCGTGGGCTATGCCAAGGGCGTGCCAATGGGCGCAGATCTGGGCGTGACCGAGGACGGCCAATCCCCCAGCTTTTTAATTGCCGCCCTGCGCGATCCGATTGGCGCCAATCTGGACCGGGTGCAGGTCATCAAAGGCTGGCTGGACGCTGACGGCGCCACCCACGAGAAAGTCTATGACGTGGCCTGGTCTGATAACCGCGAGATCGGCGCAGATGGCAAGCTACCCGCTGTCGGCAGCACCGTTGACGTCAGCTCCGCGACCTGGGCCAACACCATCGGCTCCGCTGAATTGATCACCGTCTGGAGCGATCCGAATTTTGACGCCGATCAACGCGCCTTTTACTATGTGCGGGTGCTCGAGATCCCAACCCCGCCCTGGTATCTCTATGACGTGGTGAAATTCGGTGTTGATCTGCCCGAAGGTGCCCCAACCGAGCAACAGGAACGCGCCTATACAACGCCGATCTGGTACAGCCCCAAAGGCTAGTGCTGTTATGCCCTGCGGGTTGCCGCAGGGCTCTCTATCATATTTCGAAACGGACTCCCCACAGACATGATCACCCGCATTGTCAAAGAACCCCTGGTTCACTTTCTGCTGATCGGGGGGCTGATCTTTGCCGGTTTTTCGCTGTTTGACGACAGTACAGCCCAACCAGACACCCGTCAGATCGTCATCACTCAGGCCGATCTGACGGCGCTGTCGGCCCGGTTCAAAAGCACCTGGAAACGGGCACCACAACCGGACGAGCTCAGCGCCATGACCGAAGAGCTGATCCGGGATCGTGTCCTGGTCAACGCCGCGCTGGATCTGGGAATGGACCAAAACGACGCTCTGATCAATCGACGTCTGCGCCAGAAGATGGAGTTCTTCGCCGCCTCCATCGCCGAAGCAATTGAGCCAAAAACCGCGGAGTTAGAGACGTTTTATCAGGCCCATGCCCAAGATTACCAAACCCCGCCGCAGTTCGCGCTCGAACAAATCTACCTAGGCGACCGGGTTGCCCCCGAGACCGCCACCTCGGCCCTGGCCGCGCTAAAGGCTGGCACCGACCCCGAGCAGTTGCGCCACCCCAGCCTGCTGCCCAAGCATTTTGAAATGACGCCTTTGCGGGTATTGGACAGCTCCTTTGGTACCGGGTTTGCCGCATCTCTGACCCCGTTGCCAATTGGCGAATGGGCCGGGCCAGTTCGGTCAGGTTACGGCCTGCATCTAGTGCGCCTGTCGGACAAATCCCCGGCCACTCTACCACCGCTGGATCAGGTCGCTCACAAGGTCCTGCCCGACTGGCAAAGTGCCAAACGCCAAGAGGTGATGGATCAGTATTATCAGACCCTACGTCAGGGATATGAGGTCATTCTGCCCTCCCCAGACCCGGCCTCATGATGATCCGGTTACTGGCCGTACTGGCACTGCTGATGACCCTGATACCTCCGCAGGTTCAGGCTCACGCACTAGAGCCCGGCTATCTGGAAATTCAGGCTCTTCAGGGCGAGGTCCACAGCCTGTTCTGGCGCAAACCCGACGTCAAAGGCAGGCCCATGGACATGGATGTCCTACTGCCAGAAACCTGCGATCCGCGCAGCCCGCCCACGCCGCGTTTTGACGGTGCCGCCTGGGTGTCGCGTTGGACGGCGCACTGTGACGGCGGGCTGGTTGGACGCCAGATCACCATCGAAGGATTAAACCGCACCAACACCGATGTCTTGGTGCGGTTTCAGGGCACCTCTGGCCCTGGCTTCACCAAACGTCTGACCCCGGATCAGCCCAGCTTTACCCTGCCCGAAGACCCCACCGCCTGGCAGGTTCTGGCGGATTACATCGCGCTGGGAACAGATCACATCTTGAGTGGGTTCGACCATCTTCTGTTTGTCTTTGCCCTATTGCTGCTGATCCACGATTGGCGACGACTGGTTGGCGCCATCACCGCCTTTACCCTAGCCCATTCAATCACCCTTGCAGCGGCCTCACTCGGTTGGCTACGGGTCCCGGCCCCGCCGGTCGAGGCGGTGATTGCCCTGTCCATCGTATTTCTGGCGGTCGAACTGTCCAAACGCCGCGACGGCACTCTGCGCCTGTCCGAACGCTGGCCCTGGCTGGTGTCGTTCTCCTTTGGCCTGCTACACGGCCTGGGGTTTGCCGGCGCCCTACGCGACATCGGATTGCCCGAGGGTGATCTGCTGATGGCGCTGCTTGGTTTTAACCTCGGTGTCGAGATTGGTCAGTTGGCGTTTGTCGCCACGGTGCTGGTCTTTGCCGCACTGGTGACAAGGGCCGCGCCCACCATGGGCACGCAACTGCGGCAAAGCGATGGCTTGCTTAACACTGTGCTCGCTTACAGCATTGGCAGCATTGCCGCCTTTTGGGCCTTTGAGCGGGTTGCCGGCTTCATTCTGTGACGCCGCCTAAGGTATAGGCCTATCCCCCAAATAATCGCCCACACCCTGCGGTTGGAAGACGACCTCGATCGCAAACCCGCCAACCTGTCCGGCGGGCACCGACAGCGCGCCGCCAWTGTACGCGACCCCAAGGTGTTCCTGTTTGACGAGCCATTGTCCAACCTCGACGCCAAACTGCACACCCAATTGCAGGCCGAGCTGAAAGCCCTGCACAAACGGTTGGGCGCAACCTTTGTCTACGTGACCCACGATCAAGTCGAAACAATGAGCCTGGCTGACTTTATCGGTAGCCCGTCAATGAAAGTATTTGCACCAGAACACAGCAGGTGAAACCCAGATCCAGCTCTCTGTCAGCTTCATCGAACAACTGGGCGTCAACACAGTTGTGCATGGCACCCTGGCAAATTCGCAAACACCTCTGGCGGTCCGGCTGAATGGCGTGCAAGTTCGCAACAGCGGCGATAGCATTGCGCTGAGCTGTGCGTCGGAACAGATCCATCTGTTCGACGGTGCWACAGGCCARAGACTAGACTGGRAGGCCCMATGACCCCTTYWCCCAAAATATTTGCCCACCGCGGYGCYCCGGCTGATCTGCCCGAAAACACTCTGGAGGGNTTTNCAATACKCGATTGACCTCGGTGCCGACGGGCTKGAGCTGGATCTGCTGCTGACTCGCGACGGCGTGCCCGTGGTCACTCATAATCCCTGCCTGTTTGCGGATATGACACGCGACGCAGCAGGTGATTGGCTGCCCAGAGAAGGTCTCGCCATCAGCGCCCTGACCCTGGACGAGCTGCGGACCTACGACGTTGGCGGCATTCGCCCCGGTAGCGACCGGGCCCGCAAGCATCCTCAGCAAGCACACCTACATCACTGCCGCATTCCAACGCTGGACGAATGCCTGGTGCTGGTGAAAAACAGCCCTCGCGACGTCGAACTGCTAGTCGAGTTGAAGCACAGTCCCACCGCGAGCGACCAAGTCAGCCCGGATGACTTTGTGCAGATCGTCGCTGATGTTTTGCTGCAACATGATATGGTTGAGCAAAGCTACCTACATGCGTTCAACTGGCAAATCCTCTCCGCCGCGGCGCGCAACTACCCCCAATTGCGCCGTTCGTATCTGTCGAAACTCCGCAGCAGCCATCCAAACGGCACGGTGTTTTCCGGCTCCCCCTGGATGGACGGGCTGGACCCCGATTTTGCGCCGCTCCCTGAATTACTGGCCCAGTCCGGCGCCTCGGTCTGGTGCCCCCATTTTCACGATCTGGACCCAGAAAGTTTGAGCCAGGCGCAGGAACAAGGGCTGCAAGTGATGACATGGACCGTCAACGGCGAAGAGAACCTGCGGGTAGAACTGCAAAGCGGTGTGGATGGCATCATCACTGACGACCCCAAACTGGCGCTCTCTCTGCGCGCCGAGATGGGATCACCCGAGAGCCATGTCCATTTTCTTGAGGCCCAATTGAAATGACCCCGGATCAAGCCTTTGAGCGCTACGAAGAAATCCGCARCCGTCTGCCCACCGCGCCGCCAGGGGGAAACGGTCAGCACATCGCTGGACTGCACGAGCTGGTCGATAAAGTGGATGTTTTTGTGTTTGACGCCTTTGGCGTTTTGAACGTCGGCGAGACCCCAATTGCAGGCGCCCATGACCGCGTACAACAGCTGCGCGACATGGGAAAACAGGTGCTGGTGCTGACCAATGCGGCCAGTTTCACCCGCGCCCAGACCCAGACCAAATTTGACCGGTTGGGGTTCGATTTTGCGCCCGAGGAGATTATTTCCAGCCGCGATGTCTGTGAAGTGCACCTCGACAAGGTCAACCGCAGCGGCAAATGGGGAGTGATCGCGCCGCCAGGCTTTGCCCCGGATGACCTCAAGGTTGATGCGATTGCCTTGCAGGACGATCTGGGCGCCTATGACAGTGTTCAGGCGTTTTTGATGCTCAGCGCCGCCGATTGGGGCTCCAGCAAGCAGGCGCTGCTGCACGACAGCCTACGCCGCAACCCTCGCCCCTTGGTGGTGGCCAATCCCGATATTGTGGCCCCACGCGAAGACGGGCTATCGCTGGAACCCGGCTATTTTGCCCATGACTTACAGGACCGGCTGGGGGTTCAGGTGATCTTTCACGGCAAGCCTTTTGCCTCGGTGTATGAAACCATTGAGCGGCGGGTGCCAAAGATTGATCGAAGCCGCATTGCCATGATTGGCGACACTTTGCACACCGACATTCTGGGCGCCCGGGCACGCGGCTGGAGCGCTGTTTTGATCACTGATCACGGGTTGTTTGCCGGTCTCGACGTGCAAAAATTCATTAACATCAGCGGTATTGCACCGGACTGGATTGCACCTTCAATTTAACGAATTTCATGTACTGGGCCGGGCCGTGACTACAATGAGCAATCTCAACGACCGCCAGCGCCAGATTATCGAACAGCTGCGTGCTGAGGATCGCGATCTTTTTGGCGTGTCCATCCTGAACCACTATAGCCGATTTCCGACGGATTTGGGGTGATCGGTGCTGGCGCGCTGGACGCCAAACTTGGGCTGCTCGACTACAAACAGTTCGACGCTGAAGTCAGCAATGTGAATCAGTCCAGTGCCCGTCAGGTGTTATATGTGGCGGATCACAGCAAGTGGAACCGCACCGGGTCACCGGTTTCTCTCAGCTGGATGAATTTGCAACCAACATACTGCCCAAGGGTATGGATTGGCATCGAGCAGCGCCGAACGTGGTGCTGCAGCTCAGCTAGGGCCACATGTCAGACTGCGCTGCGCCTCGCGCTCCCTTACAGTTAGACAAGAGGCGACTCTAAAGCCGCCTCTGTCAGCTTAGTTGCTTTGCAACGCGTTCGGATCAAAGACACTTCCGAACCCCGAATTGTTTGCGGGTTTTACCGGCCCCTCTTTGGGCTCTTCGGGGCCACCGTCCTGCAAGGCACCTGGAGCAAACACCCCACCAAATCCCGAGTTGTTGGATGGCTTGGGCGCGGTTTCAGCGGYRGRMWMTTNCWCSMSCKSWTCAGCCGCCCGACGGGCCGCGTCCTCGGCACGGCGCTGACGCAACTCCTGAACCTTCAAATCAGTTTCCAGACGCTTTTGTTCTCTCACGTCAGCAATACACTGGGCTGGGCTATAAACCGCAGCAGTGCCCACCACCGCGATGGTCATCATGGCAACAACAACCAGAACCACCGCCGCGGTGTTCGAGCTAAGGAACCCGGGCAGTCGGATTTTGCCGCTTTCCAGCTCTTCCACCGTGGCGCTTTTACGCGCGGCGGTCACCAGTTCCTTGCGACGAATATTCGCTTCGTTTGCCAGCGCCGCAAACACCGTCAGCACCACGATGATAAAGGCCAAGGCCGAGATCGCCGGGGTAATGCCGTACCGCACCTTTTGCGCCAGCTCGATAGTCAGAGTTGGGTATTCGCCAAAGGTGAATGTGGTGGTGTTGTAGTTCTCGAAACTGGCCAGAAACGCCAGCACCGCAGCACTTGCAATCGCCGGGCGCATGAACGGCAGCAGCACCTTGCGAAAGGTCTGGGCATGGGTTGCACCCAGATCCAACGCCGCCTCGGTCAAAGAGTTGTCATAACGCTGCAGACGCGCCACCAGCACTAGCATGCAATAGCTGGCGATAAAGGTGGACTGGCCAATGATGGTCAGGAACAAACCGTTGCTGAGGAAACTGTCAGCCTCCAGCCCAAACATTCTGTTGACCCTATCCCAGAACACCAGTGTCGAGATACCAATTACCACGCCGGGAATAAGGATCGGCGCGATGATGATGGTGTAATAGGTCGCCCGCAGCTTGGGCCAGATCTGAGTCAGCATCAGCGCCCCAGCCAGACCCATAGAAACCGACAGTGTCACGGTTCCCAGCCCCACAAGAATCGAGTTCTTGATGCCGTTCAGGATACGTTGATCCTGAAACAGCGCCGAGAACCATTCAAAGGTCAGACACTCCCATGGGGCAGCTCGCGGGAATCCGGGAGAGTTGAAGGCGGTGACCGACATGATCACCAGTGGCCCCAACAGATACGAAAAGAACAGTGCCAGATAGACCCAGATGCTTATACGAATAAGAGAGAAATTCTTCATTTGCCAATGTCCCCCATGTTCACCTTGAACAGGCGCATCAATGCCAGCACCAGCAGGATACAGGTGACCAGCAGAACCACTGCATAGGCGGCCCCTTGTGGCCAGTCGCTGTTGTCATTGAACTGCTGATAGATCAGCTGGGTGAACCACAAACTACTTGGTCCGCCCAGGATCTGCGGTGCCGCCAGCGCCCCGGCTGACAACATGAACACCATGGTACAGCCCGAACTGATCCCTGGCTTGGCATAGGGGATCACAACCCGCCAATGGATCCTTGGCCAGCTGGCGCCCATATCCCGCGCCGCCTCGATTTGGTTACGGTCCAGACTTTCGATCACGTTGTAGATCGGAAAAATCATCAGCAGGATATAGGCATAGCCCAGCCCGGCATAAAGCGCGATGTCGTTGCGGATGAAATCAAACGGGGTGTCGAACACCCCCATGCCCACCAGCACATTGTTCAGCACGCCGCTTTCGCCAAAGATGATCCGCAGCGCAAAGGCCCGCAGAATCTCGTTGATCCAGTAAGGGATGATCAGCATCAGCGCCAAAACGCGGATGTGGTTGCCCTTGGTCTGCGCCAGATAATAGGCAATTGGGTAACATAATATCAGGTTGAATATGGTGACAAACACCGCCGCAATCAAAGTGCGGTAGAACACTCTCAGGTCGACAGCATTGTAGGATTGGCTGCCTCCCTCGGGGCCAAACACCAGGTATTTATAGTTCTCCAGCGTATAGAGATCCTTGGGGCCACCAATCTCGGGCGGCGGCAGGTTTGGCCGGAACGAGAAGTCGAGCATCGACAGCTGTGGCAGGATGATCAGACCGACCGTCCAAAACAGCACCAGGCCCAGCATGACCGAGCCAAGGCCGAGGCCGTTGCGGTTAAAGTATTCCTTTAGGAAACGGGGCATTATTTCAGTTCCCCTATTCCGTCGCCAGCACGCCGGACGGCAGTGCGACAGCGTTTCTGACTTGATATTCCAGGGTCATYGCYTSGCCCWKGTGGCTYTCAAAGGACTGRCCGACATTGGGYAKYGCCACYTTGATTTCCTTGCCGCCYTCGCCTTCCATGAAGATGTTRAASGMATTRCCYTCAAAYTCTTCYTTGGTSACYTGYGCRGTGACAAAATGRTCRCCCTGRGTGCCSGCTGGGGCCAGCGAAAATGCCTCGGGGCGGATGAACAGCATCGCCTCGTCGCCCACTTTCAGCTTGCCCTCATTGCCACTTGAGATCCGCGCCATCAGATCACCCGAGCGGTTGGTGGTGACCATCACCTCGTTGCCGCTGACCTGTTTGACCCGGCCGCGAAAGACATTGTTTTCACCCACAAATGAGGCTGCAAAAGGCGTCATGGGATCGTTGTAAATGGATTTTCCATCACCGATTTGGTCGATCACGCCATCGCGCATCACCGCGATATTGTCTGACATTGTCARMRMYKCKSMYWRRKSATRRRKSAYSWWSRYAMARSYMMWSYCAMCYMGYTKTTSKWTMTYMCRYARYTCGGTNNKYRWSYRMWKKCGGAGTTTCAGGTCCAAGGCAGACAGCGGTTCATCCAGCAGCAACACATCCGGTTCGGCGCAGAGCGCGCGGGCAATCGCCACCCGCTGTTTCTGGCCGCCAGACAGCTCTGCAGGCAGTTTGTCGCCCTGACCAGTCAAGGCAATCATATCCAGTAACTCGTCAGCGCGCTTGCGGCGCTCTTTTTTTGAGGCGCCCCTGATTTCCATTGGGAAGGTGATGTTTTCCCAGACCTTCATCAGCGGAAACAGCGCCAGGTTCTGAAAGATCAGCGCGGTTGGGCGTTTGTTGGGGCCGATGCCCTTCATGTCATTGCCGCCGATCAGCACGCTACCCTGGCTGGGCTCCAGAAAGCCCGAGACCGCCCTCAGTATGGTGGTTTTACCGCACCCCGACGGCCCCAAGAACGAAAAGAAATCGCCCCCATTGATCGTCACGTTTGCTTCACGCACCGCGACAAAGTCCCCAAATTGGATCCAAAGATCTTCGAGATTTACGCCAACCCCAGCACTCATGTGGCTTCCCCTTTGGTGCAGATCTTCGACCCGGTGACACGGCACCGATCTCAAACAAGCTGCATCCAGTTTTAGTTTTCAACTCTGCGCCTTAAGCGCCAAAATGGCCCCCTCCAGACGGAGAAGGCCACAGGATCAAAAGCCTTAAGCGCTCTTGAACTTGTTGACGAACTCGGTSCGCACRTCRGCRTACCAAGGTGCTTCGGCYGGCCASGGRTTCAGGTTGGCCAGGCTGYYRCSRGGATAGGCTTCGGCAAAGTTCTTTTTGTAGWYRTCACCCGAGAAGGTRTCSGCGCCCAGAACTGGCGAGTTRTAGCCGTGGCTGTCGATCGCCTTGCCTGCGGCCTCTTTGCCAAAGGCATAGTCGATGAAGGCATAGATCTGCTCGATGTTCTTGGCACCAACCGGCATTGACAGGCCGTCAACCCAAGCCATCGCACCTTCAACCGGCGCCTGATAATGCACTGGCTCCCCTGCCGATTTCAGCGCCAGCGGCGGACCATCCCAAGTCTGGCCAACGATAACACCTTCGTTCAGCAGCCCGTTCTTCTGGGTGTCGGCGTCGTTCCACAGCAGCTTGATGCGCGGCTTGCGCTCGACACACCAGTCAGTGATCTGCCCCCAGACTTTGCGCATGTTCTCTTCGTTTTCATAAGCAGACCAGACCGAGCCGACATCCATCTGACCCGAGGCTTCCATATAGAGGCCAGCCCCCAGCATCATCGAATGTGCACGGCCCATGGTCTTGCCGGCATTGGCTTCGCTCCAGACATCGCCATACGACGGTGCATCACCTTCGGGCAGCCATTTGTCGGTGCGGTAGGCAATGCCTTCTGTGCCCCAGATATGCGGCAGCCAGTGTACGCCCGCAGCACCAAAGTTCCACGCATCGGAGCCAATCTTGGCCATCGCCGGGTTCACCGCATCGATGTTGACCTTGTTCATATCAAACGGCTGGAGCAGTTCCAACGGCCCCCACTGCAGCGAGCGGTTGTTGGTCGGCGACACGATATCGAACCCCTGGCCCTTGGTGGCCTTCATCTTGTTGATGATTTCTTCGTTCGAGCCAATGCCAGTGTAATTGATCTTAATTCCGGTCGAGGATYCAAAACCTGAAATGAACTCCGGCGGCAGATAATCCGACCACATCAGGATGTTAATTTCGCCCGAGGACGCCAGTGCACTTTTGGAATACAGCGGAGCGGCCAATACGGCAGCACCAGCGCTTTTCAGCAGAGAGCGGCGGGTTACGGATGATTTAATAGTCATAGTGGTTTTCCCCGTTGGAATTTTGTTTGTTATTTTTTTCTGATTATTAGCAAAGAGTTTTGCTGCAGATCTCGCTCTCCTACAGTGACAGTTTCAAAAAATGATAAGACCAGACTCGAAGAATCAATACTCAGATTGGTCCAGTTTCTGCGGCGTCTCTTGACTGCCCGCCGGTCAAATTGCCTGCGGATTGACGCTAATATTATCAGTCTGCGCTGGCCGGTTGCCCCTGGTCAACGGCGCAACCTGTGCAGGACGTGTCATAGATACATTGACGCCTTTCCGGTGGATTTTGCAGGCACCCGCGGCGGATCGCACCGCGCATCCCGGCAGGAAAGTCACGGATCAACGTTCATGTCTCTACCTGATCCCGTTGCATATTCTCGATCAGCCGAGTCTCGAGCAGCTGACCGTTTTGATACAGGATAGGATAGGCCACGGCGGCAATATGGCTGTTGAATTCGCGCAGCGCCCGCAGGGTTTCGAGGTGGATGTCCGAGGTCTCAAAGCTAGTGGTGCTGCCACTCTGCAACCGTTTCAGATGGCGTTTTCGGCTGTCTCGTTCGGCCCGCTTCAACTCGGTTTTCTCCAGGCTCAACAAGCGGGCGCTCTCCAGATCATCCGAGATCAGCACATTCGACGCCAGGCATAGGTTGGCCAGTATGCTTTCATGCAGCCGGGTCAGTTCCATCCAACCTTCATCGGAAAAATGAGCGTCTTTCTTTTGCATCCGTCCGGCCAGCACCGCTAGCCGTTTGGCCACCACATCGCCTGCGGTTTCCAACCGGATGGCATACTCCACCATATCGCGTGCGGATTTGGCGTTGGCCTTACCGATTTCCTCGGGTGGCATCGCGGCCACAAAGGAGCGAATGTTCGACAGACAAGCGTTGACCTCGCCGTCCAGCGCTTGCACTGCCTTGATCTGCGCCTTGTCGCCGGATTGATACAAAGCCAGCACCGGGCGGAACATGGCCTCAACCAGCCCGGACATCCGCAATAATTCGCGTTTAAGGCTGGACAGCGCCTGCGCGGGCGAGCCAATATTGGCCAGATCCAAGGCGCTTGCCGGCAGGCCAGTTGCCACCTCGGGCTCATTGTTAACCACCTCCGGCAGCAACCGCTCCATTCCCTGTTGCAGCGGCTTGCAAAGCGGCAAGGCCAAGACCAANNCNANNNGCGACGCATTAAAAGCAAGATGGGCATAGACCAGCATCTGGCCGCCCTGCGGATCCCCCAAGGCACCAGATCGCAGCGCCAGATTGACGGCAAACAACGTCAGCACCGCCCAGGACCCGCGCAGGATCAGGTTGGCATAAGGGATACGCCGCGCAGGTACAGCCATACCCCGGCTCAGCCAGACCGGAATAAAGGCCGAGCCAAAGTTGGCCCCCAACACCAGCGATAATCCAGCCGCAAAGGGAATCGCACCGATCTGCACCAGCGTCACGCACATCAGGATCGCCGCCACCGAGGAATGCATCACAAAGGCCAGCGCCGCTCCGACCAGAAATGCCGCCACATAATCCCGCGCCAGATAATCTGCGATAGCCGGTAGAAAAGCACTATCGCGGATCGGGTCCATCGCCTCGCGCAGGAAACGTAGCGAGATCAGGATAAAGGCCACACCCATCAGGATCCGGCCCAGTTGCCGCGCCTTTCGCGCCTCGACCTTGACGAACAGATAGCCGCCCACAGCCAGCAGCATCGGCACCAGCCAATCCAGTTTGAACGACAGGATCTGAATGATCAGCGCCGAGCCCAGATCGCCGCCCAGCACAATCGCCAACCCGGTTGGAAAGCTCAACATACCACTGGCCGCAAACCCCGAAGTCAGCAGCGCCACCGCAGCCGAACTTTGCAACACAATCGCCAACACCAAACCGACCAGACTGGCCTGTGACAGGCTGCGTTGTCCGGTCAGCACCCGTTGAAACGAGGCACCATAGCTGCGCTCGATGCCGGTGCGCACCATCCGCACCGCAAACAGCAGCAACATGGTGGCCCCTGCCAGGCTGATCAGAAAGCTTACAATGGCCATATCTGTCCCCATTTCCTGACAATTTGGAGCGGCTTGGATATCTCGTTACGGTGTTCCAACATCACCACTTCCTTCTTTGGCAATTTCGATCCCAACCCCCTTGTCCGCCAGCGCTGCCGCCAGTTTCTTGCCCGGCGCCTTGTCGGTGATAACCAAATCCAGACCGTCAAGATCGGGACCACGGTGCGGTGCAGTCTCGTCAAACTTTGGATGCGCCAACGCCAGCACGGTGCATTCAGCGCAACCTGCCACCACTTTTGCCAGCTGCGCTTCGGCGACATTCTGATAGAGAACCCCGTGTTTGGCCGTCAATGCATCTGCTGATAGCACCGCCACATCAAACACAAACCGGCGCGCCTGATGCTCGGCTACAAAGCCAAAGGTGCCGCGCTCATTGCTTTGCATCTCGCCGCCCAACAGGTGCACCCGATTGCCTTTGTGACTCGCCAGCACCTGCGCCACACCGATGGAATTGGTGACCACGGTCAGGTTGGTTTTCTGCCGCAGCGCCTCGGCGGCAAAGGCGGTGGTGGAGCCGACGTCAAGAAAAACCGTCATTCCATCGCGCACCACGCTGGCCACCCGCGCGGCGATCAGCTGCTTTTCATTCGAATCCTGGGCAATCCGGCGATAAAAACTGGGCTCACTCTGCGCCCCAACCAGATGAGCCCCCCCATGCACCCGCAAAACCTTACCGGCCTTGGACAGCGCCTTGACGGTCCGCCTGACAGTTTCCTCCGAAACATCCAGAGCCTTGGCCAGTTCTGCACTGCGCGCAGATCCACCCAACCGGCGCAGCACACCAAGCAGTTCCAGTTCACGATGGGAATGTGAGGGGGTATCAGGCACGTCGGGATCTTTCACACAGTCAACAAGTTATCCACAGAAATGCACAAAAGTCCACACATCACAAGGCGCATTCCCCAAAGCCCCACATCTGCAGGCATTGGGGCTCTAATAATCATCCACATTTTTGCACGATTACCCCTTTTCAACGGTGGGTTTCCGCGCTTATCTGGCATTAGACCCGGTGAAGGAGATGCACCATGGCCAGCCCTAAGAACGTGTTGTTCATTCTCATCGATCAAATGCGGGCAGATTGCCTGTTTGGGGCCATGGCAGACCATGTGGAGCTGCCAAATTTGCGCGCCTTCATGCGGCAGGCTGTTTCTTTTGAGCGCAACTACACGGTGGTGAATCCCTGTGGCCCGTCACGCGCCTCGCTGCTAACCGGCCAATATGCGATGAACCACCGCTCGGTGCGCAATGGCACACCGATGCGCCACGACACTCCCAATATCGCCACCGAGATGCGCAAGGCCGGCTATCTGCCAATGCTGTTTGGCTATACCGACACCTCGCAGGATCCGCGCGCCTACCACCCCAATGACCCCGCTGTCCGGTCCTATGAATACCAGATGAACGGCTTCCAGGAGATGCTCGAGATGCGGTTGGATATGTCCTATCCGTGGCGCTCGCACCTGCTCAACCAAGGGTATAAGYYTSAYMCCTRYTSKNGATGYCNNCAWNACCGNTNTSCCSSWYKKGCGGYRSRYSSYGGCYSRRMNATSSMNGMSCWCKRYNAGCGCCGAACACAGCGACACTGCGTTTCTCACCGACCGTTTTCTGGCCACCCTTCCGGCCTTCAGCGATCAAAGCTGGTTTGCTCATCTGACCTATATCAGACCACACCCACCTCTGGTGGCACCAGCGCCCTATAACGACATGTACGACCCCGCCTCACTGCCGCTGCCGGTGCGACTGGCAACCCCCGAGGCCGAGGCCGCTCTTCATCCCTACTTTGCCCCAGTGCAGCAGACTGTCACGCCATCCGGTATTGTCGTCGGCTTCCCAGATCTGGAACCCACGGATGAAACCCTTCAAACCCTGCGCGCGATCTATCTGGGGCTGGCCACCGAGGTCGACGCCCATATTGGCCGGGTGCTGCAGTTCCTGAAAGACAGCGGCCAAGAGGACAATACGCTGGTGGTGATCTCTGCCGATCACGGCGAGATGCTGGGCGATCGTCACAGCTGGGGCAAGTTCACAGTCTATGACGCCGCCTATCACACGCCACTGATCATCCGCCAACCCGGCAATAACGATCGCGCCGGGGCTGTGGTGACTCAAATTACTGAATCGATTGACCTGACGCCGACAATTCTGGACTGGGTGGGACAAGATATCCCCAACGCGATGGACGGGCGCTCTTTATTGCCGCTGCTTCGGGGAGATGTGCCACAGGATTGGCGGCAGTATTCCTTTTCCGAGCTGGACTTCTCCAAACCCGGCGCGCCAACCCTGTGGGAGCAAGCGCTTGGAACCACGCCGAGCAACTCCTCGCTTGGCATCCTGCGTGACGAGAGGTTCACTCTGGTGGAATTTGCGGCCGATCTGCCGCCAATGCTGTTTGAYCAYCACGGSYGCGSAGAGATGGARAACGTYGCCRCYCACCCYGAYAKRCAGKCYGATCTGATACGRYTGACSCGGATGATGCTGCGCCACCGAATGCGCAACATGGATCAAACGCTGGCACTCGACATGATTACCGCAGACGGACCGCAACAGCACCGCAGGTGGCAGCCAACAAATTGAACCTAGGATAGGACCGGGGGCAATAAGCTGCTGCTCACCTCAGGTCCCAACATATGTTTACGTTACAGCTCAATCTGGTCCAATTCGTTCAGCAGATCTAGCAGGGCCTCATAGCGGTCATCGCCCATTTTGGCACSAGTCTCTGCAACCAACGCCAGGCTGGCCTCTAAATTATCCAAAATCACAGCCTCGCCGTCCGCAGTGATGGTAATCACCTGCTTACGTCGATCCTGCTGATCTCGCGCACGGCTGATCATCTTCTTGTCTTCCAGCTTCTGCAAGATCCGCGTCAGGCTGGGCAGTAATAAGCAAGCCTGCTCAGATATTTGAGTTGGGTCAATGGCGCCGCTTTCCTGCACCACGCGCAGCACCCGCCATTGTTGTTCAGTTAAATCCACGTCGCTCAGCAACGCCCGGATTGGCCCCATCACCCGCTCGCGAGCACGCAGCAACGCAATGGGCAGGGAACGATTGGTGGTTGGCATAGTTTTTGTCATGGCTATTTATCGCCTTACCGGACGGCAAAGGCAAATGCAGTCGAAGTATTTCCGATCTTGACCTCGCTTTGGCCAATTGATACACAAGTTAAGCAATTATCGGACCTCAAAGCCATGCCGCACATCACCTTGGATTATTCCACCAATCTTGAGACACTCATCGACATTGCAGCGCTCTGCGACCACCTGCGCTGCGCCGCTATCACCACTGGTGTCTTTCCGATGGCAGGAATCAGAGTACGCGCCTTTGCCGCCACCCATGTCTCCCTTGCAGATGGTGACCCCAAACATGGCTACATCGACATTTCAGTGCGTCTGCGCGGCGGCCGTGATCTGGACACCCGGCAAGCTGCCAGCGAAACCATCTTTACCGCCGCCCGCGACTTTCTGGCGCCCGCGCTGCAACAGCACTCCCTGGCGCTATCCCTCGAGATGCGAGACATCGACCCCGCGCTCTCCCCCAAACACAGCACCATTCGCGATCACTTGCCCCAGGACGCCCTCCATGACTGATCTTACCGCCAATATCGAAAAACTGAATGCTCACCTGAGCCGCTATCAAAGCAGCGGCATCCAGAACCTGATTGGTGGTGAAACCTGCCCAGCCGCATCCGGCAAGGTATTTGAAACCAGGTCCCCGACCGATGAAAGCCTGATCTGCAGCKTCGCMSRYRSWRMYGWMKSAKMCMYCGANTGCSNNGCASCCYRMGSNCGCCAAAGACGCCTTTCCCGCCTGGCGCGACATGTTGGCGCTGGAGCGCAAGAAGATCCTGCACCACATCGCCGACCTGATTGATGAACGGGCCGAAGAGATTGCCCTGTGTGAGTGCTGGGACACCGGTCAGGCGCTACGCTTCATGTCCAAGGCCGCGTTGCGCGGTGCCGAGAACTTCCGCTTCTTTGCCGACAAAGCCGCCAGCGCCCGCGATGGTCAACAATTGCAATCGCCCACCCTGATGAACGTCACCACCCGAGTGCCGCTGGGGCCGGTCGGGATTATCACCCCCTGGAACACACCTTTCATGCTGTCGACCTGGAAAATCGCCCCGGCCCTGGCGGCAGGCTGCACCGTGGTGCACAAACCAGCCGAGCTATCGCCGCTCACCGCCCGCATCCTGTGTGAGATCGCTCACGAGGCCGGCCTGCCACCGGGCGTGTGGAACCTGGTCAACGGTTACGGAGAGGAAGCAGGTAAGCGCCTGAGTGAACACCCGGACATCAAGGCCATCGCCTTTGTCGGCGAAAGCAAAACCGGCAGTATGATCATGAAGCAAGGGGCCGACACCCTGAAACGGGTGCATTTTGAACTCGGTGGCAAAAACCCAGTGGTGGTGTTTGACGACGCCGATCTGGACCGCGCGCTGGATGCAGTGATTTTCATGATTTATTCGCTCAACGGCGAGCGCTGCACCTCCTCCTCCCGCCTGCTGATACAGGACAGTATCGCCGAGGAGTTCCAGGCACGGCTGGTTGAGCGAATCAACTCTATCAAGGTTGGCCACCCGCTGGATCCCAAAACCGAAGTTGGCCCGCTGATCGCACAAGAGCATTTTGACAAGGTGACCTCGTATTTTGAGATTGCCAAGCAAGATGGTGCCACCATTGCTGCCGGGGGGGAGGCCCTGGGGGATGAGGGTTATTTCGTACGTCCCACCCTGTTCACCAATGCCACCAACCAGATGCGCATCGCGCAGGAAGAAATCTTTGGCCCGGTGCTGACCGCGATCACCTTCAAGACCGAGGAAGAGGCGCTGGAGCTGGCCAATGACACCCAATATGGGCTGACTGGCTTTGTCTGGACCAATGACCTGACCCGGGCGCTGCGCTTCACCAATCAGCTCGAGGCTGGGATGATCTGGGTGAATTCGGAAAACGTCCGCCACCTGCCAACCCCGTTTGGCGGCGTCAAAGCCAGCGGCATTGGTCGCGATGGTGGCGACTGGAGCTTTGATTTTTACATGGAACAAAAACACATTGGCTTTGCCACCGGCCAACACAAAATCCCGCGCCTAGGCGCTTGACTTGAAACCGGAAACGCGCGCTTTCGGAGGAGACCTTAATGCCCATTCCCGCCCCAAACCTCTATCCGCCGTTCAACATCCTGCGGCTGTCCCACGTTGAATACACCGTCACCGACCTCGCCGCRTCGCGKGCSTTYTATGTSGACACATTGGGKCTKCAGGTCACKYWTGAGGATGNNACCMANNCATCTATTTGCGKGCCATGGAAGARCGCGGCCAYCAYTGYATCRYGCTGGTGCARGCGGATAAGSCCNSRGKTAKCGNTGCTGGGSYTSAAACTRTWTGAYGMGCCGGATYTRGAYAAAGCMNCMGANGTTYTTTGCYKSGCGYGRYYTGCCMRYRGMATGGGTGGAYCGYCCRYWYATGGGYCGCWSCCTGCGCACCYGYGATCCWTGGGGTATYCCGCTRGAGYTYTAYGTMSARATGGACCGRTTGSMGMCAATYCACCARMAATACAARCTSTAYAACGGSGTRAAACCRCTGCGMATTGATCATTTCAATATGTTCAGCGCSGAYGTRGAYGCSTCGGTTGARTTYTACAACGACATCGGMTTTCGSGTCACCGARTACACCGMSGAYGAMGARASCGGYAAAAYCTGGGCCGCCTGGATGCACCGCAAGGGTGGCGTGCATGACGTGGCCTTTACCAATGGGCTGGGTCCGCGCCTGCACCACACCGCGTTCTGGGTGCCCAATCCGCTGAACATCATCGACTTGTTGGACCTGATGTCGACCACCGGATATGTCGACAATATTGAGCGTGGGCCGGGGCGTCACGGCATCTCCAACGCCTTTTTCCTGTATGTGCGGGATCCGGATGGGCACAGGATCGAGATTTATTGCTCGGATTACCAAACCTGCGACCCGGATCTGGAGCCGATCAAATGGTCGCTGACTGACCCGCAACGCCAGACCTTGTGGGGGGCACCAGCGCCGCGCAGCTGGTTTGAGGAAGGCTCGCTGTTTGACGGCGTCGAGCCGCAGCCTAGCGCATTAAAGGCACAGCCAATCATTGCACCCTAACGACCATAGGGCCGCGCCCGACCAAAGGATAAAACAATGAAATGGAATGAGTTCTCTGAGTGGGGCCGCAGGGTCGCCGATTGGGCGCAGGATTATCACCTGACCGTCGGAGACCGCCCGGTGCGCGCGCAAACCGAACCCGGTGATGTGTTGAACGCTCTGCCCGCATCCGCGCCTGAAAATGGCGAAGGGATGGAAGGCATCTTTCGCGATTTCGAGGACATCGTGATGCCGGGCATCACTCATTGGCAGCATCCGCGTTTCTTTGCCTATTTTGCCTCCAATGCCGCCGCGCCATCGGTGTTGGCCGAGTTCCTGACCGCAGCCATCGCGCCGCAATGCATGTTGTGGCAGACCTCGCCGGCGGCGACCGAGATGGAAACCCGGATGATGGACTGGCTGCGTCAGGCACTGGACCTGCCGGGTGAGTTTGAAGGCGTCATTCAGGACTCGGCCTCGTCTGCCACCTTGGCGGCAGTGCTGACAATGCGGGAAAAGGCGCTGAACTGGCGGGGCAACAGCCACGGGCTGTTCGCGCAAAAGCCACTTCGCGTCTACTGTTCCTCTGAGGTGCATACCTCGATCGACCGCGCCATCTGGGTGGCGGGCATTGGCCAGCAAAACCTGATCCGCATTCCGATCAAAGGCGACTGGCGCGGGATGGATCCGGTGGCGCTGGAGGCCGCAATCGAGGCTGATCTGGCGGCAGAGCTGCAGCCGGCCGGGGTTATCTTATGCGTTGGCGGCACTGGCACTGGCGCTACTGATCCGGTGGATCAAATCCTTGATGTGGCGGAAAAATACGGGCTCTATACCCATGTGGATGCGGCCTGGGCTGGATCGGCAATGATCTGCCCTGAGTACCGCCATTACTGGCCGGGGATCGAACGCGCTGACAGTATTGTGTTCAACCCACACAAGTGGCTGGGCGTGCAGTTCGACTGCTCGGCGCACTTCCTGCGCAACCCGGATAATCTGGTGCGGACACTGGCCATTCAGCCCGAATACCTGAAGACACACGGCAAGGATGGGATCATCAATTACTCGGAATGGTCGGTGCCGCTGGGCCGCCGGTTCCGGGCGCTGAAGATCTGGTTTGTGCTGCGCACCTACGGGTTGGAGGGGCTGCGCGCCCGGCTGCGCAATCACATCAACTGGTCGAATGCTCTGCATGACAAGCTATCCGCCACACCGGATTTTGAGATTATCACCCCGCCGATGTGGTCGCTATGGACTTTTCGCTATGCCCCCGAAGGCATGAGCGATCTGGACGATCTGAACCTGCGGCTGGTCAATGCGATCAATGATGATGGTCGGATCTATCTGACCCAGACTCGTGTGGACGGAGATCTGGTGATCCGCTTTCAGGCCGGCCAGTTTGAGACCACCAAAGACGACGTCATGATGGCCCATGACGTGATATGCGAAATTGCCAGAGGACTGACCTGATGCGCTTTGCCACTTACTCCGCCGATGACCARWMSYKTTATGKTSYSRWYMMMSAGGSMGGMWTKWYKSCCCTGTNCGNNCSCARRTKCSCMYMRWSRMSSMCMYKGCRCRRAGTGATCGCTGCGCAAGCGCTGCATGAACTGGCCATTGCCGCGCAGGACCAACCGGTCAGCCACGCCAACGGCAGCTTTCAATATCAGATCCCGATCCCCGCGCCCGAAAAAATCATCTGCGTCGGCGTCAACTTCCCCGCCCGCAATGCCGAATACAAAGACGGCCAGGACGCGCCGCCCAATATGTCACTGTTCATCCGCTTTCCGGGCTCGTTCACCGGTGCTGACCAACCACTGATCCGGCCGCCGGAGACACCCCAACTGGATTACGAGGGCGAAATTGCCATTGTGATCGGCAAAGGTGGGCGGCGGATTTCGCAGGAGGACGCCTATGATCACATCGCCGCCATCACCCTGTGCAACGAGGGCACTCTGCGCGACTGGGTGCGCCATGCTAAGTTCAACGTCACCCAAGGCAAAAACTGGGATCGCTCTGGTGCCATGGGACCGCATTTGGTGCCCTTTACCGCTGCTGCGCAACTGGATGACATCCGCCTGACCACCCATGTGAACGGAGAATTACGGCAGGATGATCGCACCAGCCGCATGTTGTTCCCGATACGGCGACAAATCGAATATATCTCGACCTTCACCACGCTAAAGCCCGGCGACATTATTATCACCGGCACCCCCACTGGTGCAGGGGCGCGGTTGGACCCGCCGCAGTACCTGCAGCCCGGCGATGTGATCGTGGTCACTGCCGAGGGCATTGGCACCTTGACCAATACAGTTGAGGACGAGACATGACCCCAGACCAGCACGCCGAGGCGGCTGAAGCGCTGTTTCAGGCCGAAGTGAGCGGTCAGCAATGTGGGCTGTTTTCATTGCGGTATCCTGGCATGACGCTGGATGATGCCTATGCGGTGCAAGCAGCGCTGGTGGCGCGCAAGATGGCGGCGGGGCGGCGGCGGATTGGCTGGAAGATCGGTTTGACCAGCCGCGCCATGCAAGATGCGCTGAAAATCGACACGCCGGACAGTGGTGTGTTGCTGGACGATATGCTGTTTGAAACCGGCGGCACGGTGCCTGCGGGGCGGTTCATCCAACCGCGTGTTGAGGCCGAGATTGCCTTTATCATGAAGGCTCCGCTGGCCGGAGCTGACTGCACGCGCGCGGATGTTTTGATGGCAACCAAGTGGGTGGCGCCATCGTTGGAGATACTCGATACCCGCATCCAGCGCGCGGACGCCGCAAGTGGCCGGGCGCGGATTATCACCGATACCATCAGTGACAATGCGGCCAATGCCGGCATTGTTTTAGGTGCTGAGCGGCATGCTGTGGAAGCCCATGACCTGCGGTGGACCGGTGCGATTGTGTCGCGCAATGGAACGGTTGAAGAGACCGGGTTGGGTGCCGGCGTATTGAACGACCCGGTGACATCCGTGTTGTGGCTGGCCCGGCGCATGGCCAGCTATGGACAACAGATCGCAGCCGGGGATATCGTCCTGTCGGGGTCGTTTATTCGCCCCATCGAATGCCCGGAGGGGTCTGAAATCGCAGCCGATTTCGGTCCTTTTGGTTTTGTAGAAATCGCTTTTACCTAAAAGGGTATCCCATGGCCGTAGCCACCAATTCATTCAAACAAGCCCTTGCTAATGGAGACCGTCAGATCGGGTGCTGGCTCAGCTCTGCCGAGGCCTCGATCGCTGAAATCATGGGCACTGCCGGGTTCGACTGGCTGGTCATTGATGGCGAGCATGGACCCAATGATATCCGGTCGATCCGCGATCAATTGATGGCATTGCAGGCATCAAGCAGTCACGCAGTGGTGCGGGTGCCGGTGGGGGAAACCTGGATCATCAAGCAGGTGCTGGACGCTGGAGCGCAAACAGTGCTGGTGCCAATCATCGAAAGCGCCGAGCAGGCGCGCGAGGTTGTGCGGGCCTGTCAGTACCCGCCGCATGGGACCCGAGGCGTTGGGGCCAGTGCCACGCGGGCCAGCCGGTTTGGCTTGGTCACCGACTATATCCCGACTGCGGATCAGGAAATCTGTGTACTGTTGCAGGTGGAAAACCGGGCCGGGATCGCCGCACTGGACGAGATTCTGACGGTAGAGGGCGTCGACGGCGTGTTTATCGGGCCGGCGGATCTGTCGACCGATATGGGATTTCAGGGCGATTCGGCCCATCCTGAGGTGCGCAAAGTGATTGCCGATGCCCTGTCCAGGATCACCGCTGCTGGCAAGGCACCGGGTATTCTGGGTGTCAGCGAGGAAGCGACGCAATCTTATCTGGATATGGGTGCGCAGTTTCTGGCCGTGGGGCTGGACGTAATGCTGCTGGTTCAATCCGCCCGCGCATTGGCGGCGCATTGGAAGGCCAAGTAAGGTATCGCCCGGCAGGAATGCCGGGCGATACCTTTGGATGAGTTAATGTAGTTCCATACCTTCGGGCCAGCTGAGTGTGGTCTCCAGCTCGATCTTGCGGTTTTCGCCGGGGGCCATTTCCAGATCCCAGGCCAGAATGCCACGGCGTTTTTCGAGGTTTTCTTCGCTGGGCTGTGACGTAGCAGTCCAGGTGATTTTCAGATCTTCCTGTTCGGAATAAGGCACACGGTCACGGAGTTGCAGCTGCCAAGTTTCACCAGTCAGGTTTTCGATTTCAATCTCAACTTTTTGGACCTGCTGGTTGCTGCGAGAGATGAAGCCGCGACCGCCTTCGCTCTGGTCCAGAGTATCCCGGCGAATCTGTAGTCCTTTAATTGGGCCAAAGCCGATTTCACCCTCTTCGCCAGCAGAAATACCCTCGAAAGACTCTGCTCCGACCAACTCTCCGTCTACATAACGCGCAGCAAAATCCGACTGCAGCAGCTCTTCCCCGGATGTGTTGGTAAAACTCGCGATTCGAAAAGCTGTCTTATTTCGCAAGGGCACAGCGCGGGCCATTAGTTTGACTGGTTCGGTCAGGACATCCAATTCAAGGCGCAGCAAATCCGCCCCAGAGGCAATAGACAAAGGTTCGGCAAAAGAATACGTCACGCCCGGACCATCTGACCGGGCACCCCGCATTCCTGCGGCTCCCATTATAACCGGTGGCTCAACGACCGGCTCGCTATAGTTACCTGCCATGGAATCATCAAATGACAGGTCAACTGGCTCGGGCTCTGCGATTCGTCGGCGAGAGGTATATAAGGAGCGAAGCTCTACGCGCCCAATCGGTTCTAATGTTGACAGACTCAGGATAACATTTTCCCAATTCTCACCAGTTTCTTGCTGCAGAAATACACCGCGTTCAATTATCAGGATCGGGCTGTCACCTGTTACCAATTTAAAATCATAGACCGGCGACCAAGAGCTTCCTTCCTCATCAAGGTAATTGAGAATAATTTGCCCGTTACCCGCTTCATCTGCCTCCATCTCAACCGCGATATAGAGGCGCTCTTTACTCTCCTGATCGATCGCCTCCAACGCCTGCTGTGCCGTTTCCAGCTCCTCCCGCAGATCGCGTAACTGGCGTTCAATCTGGCGTGCTTCGATTTCGGCATCCAGCGCGGCCTGACTTACGGTTTCAACCTCTTGGGAAATCATCCGGGCGATATCRCGCAAGGCATCAGGACCGGCATTCGCCAAGCCTTCATTCTTGCCCAGTTGCAGCAGGAACTCAATTGAGACGTCTGCCGCCACAGCCTTGAGACCTGCCCGCCGGACATCATCGCCGACCGCCTGAATACGCTGTTCTATCTCATCAATGTTCGATTCGGCCTCTTCGACTCTGGGATCATTGATCTCGTGCGGCGGCGCGTATTCGTTGCGGAACACAGTGCCGATCAGGCGCGCGCCTGTCAGATCGATTCGTAGAGTTTCTAACGAGGCGGTGTCTGGCACCCCTTGCAATACCAGCCTGTGTTTGCCCGCAGGGATCTGAAAACTGGCCGTCCGCGTAATGGCGGCACTGTCGGGGTACATAGTGACCTCGGTCACCTTGCTGGAAACGGGGATGGTGTCAGCTTGGGCTGCGGAAGCAGACAGTAGGGCAAGCAGAGAAAGGCAATAACGCATGAATGAGTCCTCGGAATAAATCTGAGGGGAGCCTTGCAAGGTTACTGATCTATTTCAAGCGCAGTGTGAGAGATGCGGGTCGCAAAAAAACACGGCCCTGAAGATGCGAAAACACAAGGAAGCGGCAGGTGCAGATATCTACATTGCTATAGGCGTCTCTGAGATGGACACCATTGTCTTGCTGCTTCAGATAAAACCCCTTGCTGACCAAACGGCGACGGAGATCCACCCAACTGCGTGCTTTTGAAAACTCTTCGTACAGGTGCACCCGCAAAGAAACTTTCTGTGTCCCAGCGGTTGCTGATCCGAGCAGCCGCCCATGCCGATTGCTTGAAGGTTACGTCTTGCGTTTCCTGTTCAATGGCGTGTTTGGCGAACATAACGGACCCCTCCGCATTAATGTGTCGCGATGCCTACTAATTTACCGAAAAACACGGCCATTTGTCGATTTTCAAAAAGACAAAAGGGCCCCTCTTGCGAGGAGCCCCCTGATCAAAAGGATAGCTTGGCTTAACCTTTCTTGAGAATTTCACGTCCCAAAAGTTCAGCAATCTGCACTGCGTTCAGCGCCGCGCCTTTGCGCAGGTTGTCGGAAACACACCATAGATTCAAACCGTTATCGATAGTGCTGTCCTGACGGATGCGGCTGATGAAGGTGGCAAAATCGCCAACACATTCGATTGGRGWSACRTAMCCRCCRTCTTCRCGTTTATCGATCACCATGATGCCGGGCGACTCACGCAGGATRTCGCGGGCCTCGTCTTCGTCCAGGAARTCYTCGAACTCGATATTGATCGCTTCGGAGTGGCCWACAAAAACCGGCACCCGCACACAGGTCGCGGTGATCTTGATYTTGGTGYCCATGATCTTCTTGGTCTCGGCGACCATCTTCCACTCTTCTTTGGTGTCGCCAGAATCCAGGAACACGTCGATATGCGGGATCACGTTAAATGCGATCTGCTTGGTGAATATCCTGGGTGGCTTGCTATCGGTCGGGTTGTAGATCGACTTGGTCTGWTWCYRSAKSYMGKYKWTRCSMTKGSWGCYKRCCCMWKWRMSGGMYTRRYAGGYSSAAWCYWMWMYGSRTTYGWWKSWGRCCCGGTCGTGCAGCGGCTTTAGCGCCACCACCATCTGCGCGGTCGAGCAGTTGGGGTTGGCGATGATGTTTTTCTTGGCATAGCCGTGCACGGCTTCCGGGTTCACCTCGGGCACGATCAACGGAACGTCCGGATCGTAGCGGTACAGCGACGAGTTATCGATCACCACACAGCCGGCAGATGCCGCCCTGGGAGCATAKATCTTGGTGGCATCTGAACCAATTGCAAACAGCGCAATGTCCCAACCGGCAAAATCAAACGTGTCCAGATCGGTGGTTTTCAGAGTTCGCTCGCCAAAGCTGACCTCAGATCCAAGTGATTTTCGGCTTGCCAGAACGGCAATCTCATCAATTGGAAACTGGCGCTCAGCCAGGATGTTCAGCATYTCACGGCCCACGTTGCCCGTGGCGCCGACGACGGCGACGCGATAACCCATAGTGTCTCTCCAATATTAGAGCCGATCCCATGACCGGCTGCGGTCTCATATCGGGAAACGGCCCTGTCGGAAAGGTCAGAACGCTCGCAGGCCAGTGCTGTGGTGCAGATATGTAGCCACCTGCCCGGTTTTTCGGCTGAAGCGGGGTCGCCGCTGCAGCAGACATATGGACCTGCAGGCGAATTTCGTTAGTTTGTTCACAGTATCTGGTGGCATGGGTAACCTATGGAAACGCACACATTTTATGAAGACCTGCCACGAGGAGACAGGTTTTCTGACTTCGCTCAGCCCAAAAACTACGCGCCGCTGCCTGCGGATTGGCTGGTTGGGTGCTGTGATATTGTCGATTCCACCGGGCTGATTGCCGCTGGCCGCTATAAGACGGTGAATATGATTGGCGCCTCGGTGATCTCGGCGCTGACCAATGCCATGGCGGGGCGGGCCTTCCCTTATGTGTTTGGCGGCGATGGCGCGTCTTTTGCCATACCCCCATCCGAGGAAGACCACTGCCGCGAGGTGCTGTCGAACCTGCGCAGTTGGGTCAGGGCTGAATTCAGCGTTGATCTGCGGGCGGCCCTGTTGCCGGTCGACTGGATTCGCGCCGAAGGGTTAGAGGTTCGGGTGGCGCGTCACGCCGTATCCTCAGGCGTCGATTATGCCATGTTCAGCGGCGGCGGCCTGGCCTGGGCGGACCGCCAAATGAAGGAGGGTGGCTTTGCGGTGGAACCTTCGGAATACATCACGCCACCGGATCTGACCGGGTTGTCCTGCCGGTGGAGCAACATCAAGGCGCGCAATGGCACCATTCTATCCTTGGTGATGCTGCCCGGTGATGATGGCGAGAGCCGCGCCTATTCCGAGGTTGTCAGTCAGGTGTTGGCGCTGGCCGCACAGCTAGAACGCAGCGGTCACCCGGTCCCACGCAACGGCCCGCCACTGGGGTATCCACCGCCTGGACTAACGCTTGAGGCGCATGTCTCGCGTGGGACTGTGCCGCTGCTGCTGCGCAGAATCCGATTGCTGGTGAATACGGCAATAACCGGGCTGATGATGTGGAGCGGTCGGAAGTTTGGCGGTTTTGATCCAGTGCACTATCGCACCACGCTTAGCGCCAATGCCGATTTTCGCAAATTCGACGACGGGCTGAAGATGACCCTCGACTGCGACCCCGACACCCGCAACCAGCTGATCGAATTGCTGCAGCGCGCCAAGGCTGCGGGCCACATCCGCTATGGGCTGCATGAACAGGACGAGGCCATGGTCACCTGTATCGTGCCCTCCGCCCTGCGGGATGACCATGTGCATTTTGTCGATGGTGCGGCGGGAGGCTATACCAGCGCCGCCGCACACATTAAGGTTCAGGATCGGCAAGCGGTCAGACCTGAATGAACAGTTCCTTCTTAGGGTCGTAGCACTGCAGCCCGCCCTCGCCGATGTCGGTCCACAACCCGTGCAGGCTGAGCGAGCCGTCCTGGACCGCCGCGTCGACAAAAGGAAAGCTCATCAGGTTTTCCAGCGAGGCCACAACCGCCTGCTTTTCCAACTGCCGCAGCTGCTCCTCTTTATCTTCAATGTCGCGCACCAATTCATACTTGGGTTTCAGGATGTCCATCCAGCGACCAACAAAGCTATCCTTGGCCTCAAGCTCGGGGGCGTGGCCATTGCACATGGCGATACAGCCCTCGACTCCCCCACATTGGGAATGGCCCAAAACAATCAAATGAGCCACCTTTAGCACCGTCACCGCGTATTCCACCGTTGCACTGGTGCCGTGATGATCGCCATCCGGCTGAAAAGGCGGCACCAAATTAGCAATATTTCTATGGATAAAGAACTCGCCCTGGTCGGCCCCGAAGATCGAAGTCACGTGTACACGGCTGTCACAGCACGAGATTACCATGGCACGAGGGCGTTGGCCTTCGGTCGCCAAACGGCGGTACCAGCCCTTATTTTCCTGGTAAGATGTGGCTTTCCATCCGTGATAACGGGTCACCAGATAACTCGGCAGAGGCTTGGCAAATTCCATTTATCGATCCCTGAGTTGATAGTCCGCTGGGCTAATACCCTGCATTGTTAGCAAATTCGAGAGATTTGATCACCCCGAAGAAACCTTTTGAAAACTTGTAAGCGCCAATGTTGGTTCCGTGCCGTGGGGGCACGTATATTTAGGGTGAACCTGGTGGCTAATATTCTTACCGTTATACACAATGAGACGGTCCGGTTAGATCCGGGCAAACTGAACGAACTCTATGCCCAGCTGGGCGAGGCCGGCGCCGAAGACGTGGTTTGTCGCGCCATCGAAGAACTGGCAGTGCGGCTGTCGCATTGTGAGCGACTATGGCGGCAGGCCGATACGCTGAATCTGCGCAAAAGCGCCCGGTCGTTGATCGCCATTGCTGACCAGATTGGCATGAGTGCCATGGCCGGTATTGCGCGCGATGTAACCGAGGCCATTGATAGCGAAGACCATCCAGCCATGGCCGCAACGCTGTTCCGGCTGCTGCGGGTGGGTGAACGATCGCTGACTGCCGTGTGGGAGCAGCAAGACCTCTCGGTCTGATTTTCAAAAGCGGAGTTTCGTAAGCAGGGCTTGCAGATAGCGTGGTGCCAGATACTCTGGGGCAATATTGTCCCCACGTCCGGAGTATCGTGATGCCGCCTGTCTTTGCCCTGCCTTCTGATGGCGCTTTGCCGCTGCATGTCATTGATCAGGACGATTGCACAAATTGGTTACAGAAGCAGCCGCAACAGGTTGCAGATTGGGCGCGGCTCAACGGTTTCACCGGCGCCTGCGGTCAAACACTGTTAATTCCAGGGACAGACGGCAAAGCCGCAATGGCGCTCGCCGGATATGGCACCACATCCCAACGGGCACGGCGCCGGTTTGTGCTGGCCGGAGCGGCGGAAAAATTCCCACAAGGAACCTATGCCATTGCCTCGAGACTGAACCAAAAGGCGTTGGCTACTGAATGTTTTGGCTGGCTGCTCAGCGGTTACCGCTTTGATCGCTATCACAAGCAAGCAGCGTTCAGGGCGGCCCTGGTGGCACCCGAAGGTGTTGATGCGGCGGCAATCGAATCGCTGGTTGCGGCGGAATGCCTGACCCGTGATTTGATCAATACACCGTCGTCGGACATGGGCCCGGATGAACTGCAAGCTGCTGCCGAAACTCTGGCCGCGCGCTTTGACGCGACCATCTCGGTTGTTCAGGACGACGCATTGCTGGCGCAAAACCTGCCAATGATCCACGCGGTTGGGCGTGCCTCGGATCGCCGACCGCGGCTGGTCGAGATGAACTGGGGGAAATCAGGCCCCAAGCTGACCCTGGTGGGCAAGGGCGTGTGTTTTGACACCGGCGGGTTAAACCTGAAACCCGGTGCCAGCATGGGGCTGATGAAAAAGGACATGGGCGGCGCAGCTGCGGTGCTGGGTCTGGCCCGGATGATCATGACTGCTGGCCTGCCGCTGCAATTGCGGGTGTTGATTCCTGCAGTGGAGAATTCCGTCTCGGGGTCTGCGTTCCGCCCCGGCGACATTCTGACCTCGCGCAAGGGGCTGACGGTTGAGATCAACAACACCGACGCCGAAGGGCGTCTGGTGCTGGCCGATGCGCTGACCCTGGCCGATGAGGGTAAACCGGATCTGTTGATCTCGATGGCGACATTGACGGGTGCGGCGCGGGTGGCGGTTGGGCCTGACCTTGCCCCCTTTTATACGGACAACGAAGAGGATGCGATTGCGCTGGCGGCTGCGGCCACGCCCAGCGCCGATCCGGTTTGGCGACTGCCGTTCCACGATCCCTATGAGGCCAAAATCGAACCGGGCATTGCCGATCTCGACAATGCCCCGGCTGGCGGCTTTGCCGGATCAATCACCGCCGCGCTGTTCCTGCGCCGGTTTGCAGGCSARAGCCGCTAYATSCATTTYGACATCTAYGGCTGGAACCCMWCCGCYGCMCCMGCMCGSCCCAAAGGYGGCGCMGGYCAAGGYGCCCGSGCGCTGTTTGCSGCCCTGCCCGAGATGCTGAACTTATGAACCAACACCAGATCATCCGCCCTGTTGTTGACTTGCTGAGCCGCCCGGATGGTCCCCGTGAGCGTCAGGTGATCTGGGGCGAGCTGGTCTCGGTTGACGATGAGCAGAACGGTTGGGCACAGGTCACAGCGGCAAAGGATGGCTATACGGGCTATGTACCAAGTGCGACCTTGGGGACTACGCTCGAGGCCACCCATTGGGTCAGCGCCGTGGCGACTCACGTTTATACCCAGTCAGATTTCAAATCCCCAGACCTGCGCAGCCTGAGTTTTGGCAGCCAAGTGCAGGTGTTGTCTCAGGACGAAGGTTTTGCCGAAACCCCGGATGGTTTCATTCCCACCCCGCATCTGTCGCCAATCGGAACCTTGCTGAGTGACCCCGCCTCCGTGGCCGAACTGTTCCTGGGCACGCCTTATCTGTGGGGGGGCAACAGCCGATTTGGCATTGATTGCTCGGGATTGGTGCAAGCGTCTCTGCTGGCCTGCGGCATCCCCTGCCCCGGCGACAGCGGCCCACAGGAACGGGCATTGGGCAATTRTGCCTCGCCCATTGGAAGCGGTTATTTGCGCGGTGATCTGTTGTTCTGGAAGGGCCATGTTGCATTGGTACGGGACAGTGAAACGCTGATCCATGCCAATGCGTTTCATATGGCGGTGGCACTTGAACCGCTACAACCCGCTATCGACCGCATCCTGGCGCAGGGCGATGGTCCGGTGACGGCGCATAAACGGCTGACCTAAGGCGCGCGACTGCAGCGGTAGCCAAAATCTGCGCAGATTTTGTGCCGGAAAATTCGAATTTTCCGGAGACTGTCGCTACCTCACTACGCGAATCAGCAGGCGGTCCAACACTCGGAGGACCGTTTTCAACTCATGCCCTCGTTTCAGGATCTGCCCATCCATACTAACCACCGAATACATCCCCTGCCGCTGACGCAGCTTGGGGCGTTTCTCGATGCGATATAGCGGATGTTCCGTTGTGCGTTTGAACACCGAAAACACCGCCAGTTCGCGCAGGCAGGATATGCCGTAATCGCGCCACTCACCAGCCGCAACCATACGGCCATACAGCGGCAGGATCACCGAAAGTTCGCGCCTGTCAAAGGCAACCTGTAGGGGGGCGGATGGGCTTGGAAACGACGGGGAGTGTTGAACGCTCATGGCACAAGACTCGTCGCATTTGCTGAACAAATCAAGCCTCTTTGCGTTTTTAGGTCGACTTGGGGCGGTGTGCGATCGGCACCCAATCTGGCGTTTCCCGGTTCCAGAACCGATTGGGATTGTCCTCATCCATGCCCCGGATATGGCGGGTCCGCAGGGCTGGAAGCAATTGAATCACCGGTTCCTCATAGGGGTGCGCGTGGTAAATCGCCCGCAGGATGGGCTCCAGTTTCTGCCCGGTGGCCTCGGTAAACACTTGCAACTCGACACAGGGCACCGTCACTGCCGCTTCGGTTTCCGGGTTCCGCCCCCCAGGCAGCGAGCGGAACTGTTGCACCCCGGCAGAGGTGGTAAAGGCAACCTGATCATAGTCGCCATAGGTCAACGGGTCTGCTGCTACGATAGCCTGTAACACCCGTTGCGCCGCCTCGTGCGGCACCTGCACCAGCAGCCGAGTGCCCGTTTCGGTTATAAAGCGCTCTGATGTCAGACTATCCACAGGTCACCTCGGCAGGGCGAAGATCTAGGATTTGGTCAAACGCCACCCGCCCTGGCGCCGTCACCAACAGACCACGTTTATGCGCGTGCCGCTGCAACCAACCCGCGTCCAGCCCATGGCTCAGAATCTGCCGTCCCAGCGGTCCCGCCACATGGTGCTGGCGTTCGGTCCAGTCCAGGCAGGGCCGGACAAAGGGCTGTCGTCCTGCGTGATCGGGGAGTGTGACGCCTATCCGGTTCCACAGGTCGGAGGGGGCAGCACGATAGCCGCCGTTATCCTCGATCAGCATCCCATGGGCCAAAAATGCCTTGGTTAGAGCCACAGCCAGTGGCCCGGCAAGGTGATCATAGCAACTGCGCACTTGGGCCAGCCCGCCCGCCTTGCGCTGCTGGGCGCGGTATAGACTGTCGGCTGGTGCAATCGCCGCCAACTGTTCCAGGGCTTGGGCAACTTCGGGTCCGGCCAGCCGGTGATAGACGCAACGCCCGCTTTTTTCGGCCAGCACCAACCCGGCATTTTTCAGGATACGCAGATGTGCGGTGGCGGTCTGCGGGGTGATGCCCGCCGCACTGGCCAGCTCTTTGTTGGTGTAAGCGCGGCCCTCCATCAACTCGCACAACATGCGGGTGCGGCTGGCGTCACTGATGGCCTGGCCCAGAATATCAAATCGAGGTGTTATCATGCCGGCAGCTTAGCGCGGGTCGGGCTGTTGCAAAACGGAAAACACTTCGCCGCATAGCGAAGCATCAGGCAAAGCTGCCCTGACAGAACCAGCCCGACGACAATCCACCGCCATGGGCATAAAACAGCCACAGCCGTGCCCCGGAGGAGGTCAGCACCACCCAATAATCCCGCACCCCACTGCGCCAGTTGGGATCATCCAGCCACCATTCGGGCGCGATCCGTTCAGGGCCCTGCGCCTGCGCCAACTGCCAATCCTGCCCGCGCCAGCGGAACTGGGCCGACAACACAGGTGTATCACCGGCGCTGACCAGTTCAGGCTTCCACATCAGCAACGGTCGCGGCTGGGGTGATGCGGGCCAGTCAGTGGCTGGTTCAGACCAGGCGGCGGCCAGTACCTTGGCTGATTTTTCCGGGATATGGGTGTCGACCGGATGGTACCGAGTGATCGCCTCGATCCCCACCCGAGCACCCAGACGGCCAATCAGATCTTCGAGCCCACTGCCACCGTCCACCCGCTGTTGCGCCGCCTCCCCAGCCTGCACATGTCCCACCACCGTGCGCGCGTGGATCGACTCGACCTGCAGCGCCTCAAGCCGCAGCATATCAATGCCAAAGCCCGCATCAATCTGCCCCAGCTTCATTTCCAGCAGCGGCCGGATGCGGGCCGGATCGCGTAAGGGCCGGGCCAGTCCAACCACCACCACCTCAGTCGCCTGATCGGTGCGATGCGCCTCAAGCCGCAGGCTGCGCAGGCCCTTGCCGCGCTSWTCNASCTWKNCMCARAKWCGSSGMNAACMWRMSMKSCRSCSCRNCNAKCRGNANTCGYCKNTCAKCYCKWTGSGTTCGGGCAGTGTCAGCCGCACCGCAAAGTGATCCGGGGCGCCGCCGGGCGAGACCGGTTCGGGGGCACTGCCCATGGCCTGATCCAGCCGCATCACCAGCCCACGGCCAAAGCGGCGGGCCAGACTGGCGCGGGGCTGGTCCATCAGGTCGCTGACCCGACGCAAACCCAGACGGTTCAGCTGCGCCACCATCGCGCCCTCCAGCCGCAGCGCCGCCACCGGCAAGGGCGCAAGCGCACCATAGGTCTGACCCGGTTCGGCAATCCGCGCCACCCCATGCGGCAGGACAACCGCTTGAGGAGCTGCGCCACCTCGGGTCCAGTGACGCCGTTTGGCGCTGTCCTTGGGGCTGCGTTTCTGTGCCTTGGCCCGGGTTGCCCGTGCCTCTTGCGAGATGGCGTCTCCCGACCGGTCCGAACCCGCCTGCACCCCGGCATAGCGCGCCAGAGCCCAGGCCGCGCCCAGGGTATCAGCCATGCCCAATTGCACGCTGAGCCCCTTGTCAGTGCAGTCCTCTTCGACCTGAGCCAGCATCCCGGCCTCGCCGCCAAACAGATGCGCGCAGCCGGTCAGGTCTATCACCAATCCATCCAGCTCCTGCTCGGCCACCCAGGGGCTGTATTTGCCCGCCCAGCGCCTGAGTGCGGTCAGAAAGGCTGCCTCGGCCGGGGCATTGCGACTGCGGGTCAACAGATGAGCACACATGGCAAAAGCGTCACGCACCGGTTGCCCGACCCACAGTCCCTCGGACAAAGCGACAGAATTTAACGCAGAAATAACCTGCCTGTTGGATAGTTCCTCAACCACGGCCAGCGGCCCAGCTATGGCCTCTCGTTTTGTTCGCATAATACGTTCAGCACCCAGACGCGGGAACCAGAGCGACAAAATTCGACGATGAGACATGGCGGGCAATGTGCAATCAGCGGGCGGTGTAGTGATAGGTATTGGGCTAAGACCACAGGTAGGGTGACGTATGTTCTCTTTTTGTTCTAAATCTTCGATTCGGTCAATGGTGCCGTTCAAATGGAGGCTCCACGCATGAACCACCAGATTTTCCGGCTTCCTGTGCTTGTCATCTTGGCCATGACACTTGCCTTTTCCACGCTGGGTCTTACCGCGCAGGAGCAAATCACCAACAAAGACGTCAAGAAACGTGTGGCGCTAATGCTGACCGCCCAGGCCGCGATGGAAACGCTGACAGACATGATGGCCGGGCAAGTGATGTTTCAAGCAAACCAGGCTAGGTCAGCGCGGCGCACCCTGATCCAGACCAGCGACGACATAGCCAAGCGGTTCAAGACACCGCATTTTGATCCGCTGTCCAACGCCCGGCCCGAGATCTGGACCTATTGGGCCGATTTCAAAGCCCGAGCAGCCTCCTCGGAAGCGGCCGCCAGACAGCTGAACGTTTATTCACTGAATGGGCTGCGCCGCTCTCTGCCCAGCGTGCTGCAAAGCTGTCTGAGCTGTCATGACAGTTATCGGGCGGAACCCAACGAATTCATTACACATTAGTGCCGAATTCCTTGAGCCTGCACCGCAATCGGGGAAAAATAAGAAATGGTCATGTGCCTCCCCGGCGCACCGCCGGGCGGGACCAAAATAGGCAAGCCCTCTGCGCTACATCCAGCCGTGTCTCAGGCCCCGTAGCGCGCCAGGAATGTCTCAACCGCGCCGGTGATCACCCGCTCGCGCTCGGCCTCGGTGAATTCAGTGTCGATGTTGAACACCAGTCGCGGAAACAAATCTGCCTTGCACAGCTCGGCCAGTTGATCGGCGGCCAAATCGAAATCTTCGATCTTCAACTCACCGCGCCCGGTCGCTAGTTCCAGGTATTCCTTGACCCGCGCCCGCACCACCATCGGGCCACTCTCGTAGAACTGCCGCCCCAGATCGGGAAAGCGATCTGCCTCGGCCACGCAGATTCGGAACATTTTCTGGCCAAAATCGGATAGAATCACCGACAGGATATGACGTGCCGCCACCTGCAACACCTGTTGCGGCGTACAGCAGGCCTCGACCAAGTCTACCGCATCACCAGCCTGGCGGGCACATTCATGGCGGGCAACCTCCATGAACAACAACCGCTTGTCGGGGAAATAACTGTATAATGTGGCCTTGGACACGCCAGCGGCGCGGGCAATGTCATCAACGCTCGCCCCCTCAAAGCCATCGGCCATGAACACGTCGCGCGCGCCTTCCAGCACCTGATCAAATTTGCGGCCTGTCCGCAGAATACTGGCTGGCTGATTCATCGAGGTTCCTTCGGGCGGCTGGCCATTATCTTGACCATCAACTTAGCCCGGCGACCCTGCCTTCAACAACCACCCTCGCGCAGTCTTGTACCATCTCACAGAAATGATACTTCTAGAATCATTCTAAATCCGAGGGCCGACATGCGCTTTTTTTCATACCGCAAACATTTTTCCGATCTGAGCGAACAGGAAATCATCGCTCTGGCCATCTCATCTGAGGAAGACGACGCGCAAATCTATCGCGGTTTTGCCGAGCGATTGCGCGGCGATTTTCCAGCCACGGCCTCTGTGTTTGATGGCATGGCCAGCGAAGAGGATGAGCACCGCGCCCTGTTGATCGCCCTGCATCAGGAACGGTTTGGCGCGACCATTCCATTAATCCGTCGCGAACATGTGGCCGGATTTTATGCGCGCCGTCCGATCTGGTTGCAAAACACCCTGAGCCTGGAGCGGATCCGCGGCGAGGCGACGGCAATGGAACAAAATGCCGAGCGGTTTTATCTGGCTGCCGCAGCCCGCAGCCAAGATGCCGCCACCCGTAAACTTCTGGGGGATCTTGCCGCCCAAGAGGCCGGGCATCAGGTCGCCGCCGCAGGGCTGGAACAGGCCCATTTGACCGAAGACACATTGGCCAGCGAGGACGATACCGCCCGCCGCCAATTCATCCTGACTTGGGTGCAGCCGGGATTGGCGGGACTGATGGATGGCTCGGTGTCGACGCTGGCACCGATCTTTGCCACCGCCTTTGCCACGCAGGACACCTGGACCACCTTTCTGGTTGGCATCGCCGCCTCGGTTGGGGCCGGCATTTCGATGGGCTTCACCGAGGCGGCTTCGGATGACGGAACCCTGTCGGGGCGCGGGTCACCGCTCAAACGCGGTATCGCATCAGGGGTGATGACGACGGTCGGCGGGTTGGGCCATGCGCTGCCCTATCTGATCACCGATTTTTGGACCGCCACGGCAGTCGCGATGGCAGTGGTCTTTGTCGAGCTATGGGCGATTGCCTGGATCCAGAACCGGTTCATGGAAACGCCCTTTTGGCGCGCTGCCCTGCAGGTGGTGGTGGGGGGCGCATTGGTGCTGGGGGCCGGCATCCTGATCGGCAGCGGCTAGCTTGCTTAGCCAAAGGCTCCCGCGTTCACCTCCGGTGACCTTGGGCATGGCGCCGCGCTTGCGCGGCGCAGCCGGGGCCAGCGTGGCGCCATTGAGCTTGAACCAATGGCGCAACAATGCCGACCCCTAGGTATTTCAGACAAGAAGAAATGAAAGCGGCTGAAACATTAACGTGAGGGTATCACAAGGTCTCTGTGGTCGCTGGCGCGCCACGCAAAAGCGGGGCGCCGGGCCCAACGGGAGGGGCACCTCCGACAGGAGGCCGACGACGGGCGGGAGAATTGACTCCAGGGAGGCCTTGGGCTGACGGTCGCGTCAGAATTGAGCTTTGCCTTTTCGCTGCGGCGGGATACCACTTGGCACATGATAGACATCTTCCTCAGAACATTACCCTTTTTTGCCATTATCAGCCTTGGCTACTGGGCCGGCCGCACGCGTTTTTTTAGCGCCGAGGCGACCGCCTATTTGACCAAATTTGTGTTCTTTTTTGCACTGTCGGCGATGATCTTTCGGTTTGCTGCCAACCTGTCTTTTGCCGAGATTTTCGACCTGCGGCTTATTCTTGGCTATCTGGCAGGCACCATGGCGGTCTATCYCCTGGTCACGCTCATCGCTGCGCTGCGAGGGCTGGATATGCAAACCGCTGCCGTTGAGGCGCAATGTGCGGNCATTGGCAATGTGGGTTTTCTGGGCTTGCCGATGATGGTGATTCTGTTTGGGGAAACGTCTATTGGACCGATGATGCTAGTGCTCAGTGTGGATCTGGTGGTGTTCTCATCGCTGATCGTAATCCTGATSAACACCGGTCGCGGCTCAGGGGTGGGGACGGCCACACTAAAACTGGTGGCGATCGGGCTGATCAAAAACCCGATGATCGTGTCGATTTGCGCCGGTCTGGTCTGGTCGGCGCTGGCGCTGGCAATTCCAGCACCGGTCAATGAATTCCTGACCATCCTGGGCGGAGCCGCCACCCCAGGCGCATTGTTTGCCATCGGGGCCTCGCTGGCCAGCAAGTCTGCCGAACGGGTGCAGATCGCGCTCTGGCTCAGCTTTGCCAAACTGGTGCTGCACCCAATACTGGTGGCGATTGGCGTATTGTGGCTGCTGCCGCTGGACGTTTATTCGGCCACCGTGGTGATTTCCGCCGCAGCGCTGCCGGTGGCGGGCAACGTCTATATGCTGGCACAACACTATGGTGTGGCACCACAGCGGGTCTCGGCGGCGATCCTGTTTTCGACCATGGCATCGATTCTCACCGTGCCGCTGGTGATCACCTGGGTCGGCGCACTGGCGACGATTCCCTGAGCCAGATCGACCTGCAATCACTCAACGGACCTATTTTATCGCAATAATCGGCAGTGCGACCGCGCATCTACTGGACGCTTGGACCGCTGCCGAGTACCCGTAGGACAACCAAATCAGGAGATGATTAATGGAAACCCTGTCGGAAAACAAAGCCTTTGGTGGCACTCAGGGCGTATATCGACACGCCAGCACCGCAACCAGCTGCGACATGACCTTTGGCCTATTCCTGCCCGAGGAAGCCCGCGACGGGATGGTGCCGGTGCTGTGGTACCTATCGGGGCTGACCTGCACCCATGAAAACGCCATGACCAAAGCCGGGGCCCAGACCTGGGCCGCTGAACAGGGCATCGCCCTGGTGTTTCCCGACACCAGCCCGCGCGGTGAGGGTGTGGCGGACGACGAGGCCTATGACCTGGGCCAAGGTGCCGGATTTTATGTCAATGCCACGCAAACGCCCTGGGCACCACATTTCAACATGTGGGACTATTTGGCAGACGAGCTGCCTGCGCTGCTGGGCGACAAGTTTGCCGTGGATCTGAACCGTCAGGCAATCACCGGTCATTCCATGGGTGGTCACGGCGCGCTAACGCTGGCGATGGGACTGCCGGGACGGTTCCGCTCCGTCTCCGCCTTTGCGCCGATCTGCAATCCCAGTGCCAGCGACTGGGGCCGCAAGCAGTTGACCGCCTATCTGGGCGAGGACGAAGCCAATTGGGCCAACCATGACGCCACGCTGATGATGCGCAAAACCGGTTTTAACGGCCCCGTTCTGATCGACACCGGCACTGCGGATCAATTCATTGACCTGTTGCAGCCCGAGGCCCTGGCTCAAGCCGTAGCCGAGCGGCGACAGGAGGCCACGCTGCGGCTACAACCCGGCTATGATCACAGCTATTTCTTTATCTCTTCTTTCATCGAAGAGCATATAGCCTTTCATGCAGACGCGCTTTACCGGGACTGATCTATGACACAATACGACTATGATCTTGTCATCATTGGCTCTGGCCCCTCGGGCCGGACCGCCGCCATTCAGGCCGGCAAACTCAAACGCCGGGTGCTGGTGATCGACCGTCAGGACTGGCTTGGCGGAGTCTCGGTGCATACCGGCACGGTGCCCTCAAAAACCCTGCGCGAAACCGTGCTGAACCTCAGCGGCTGGCGTGAGCGCAGCTTTTATGGCCGCTCCTACCGAGTTAAGGATCAGATCGCCGCCGAGGATCTAAAGGCGCGGCTGCATATGACGCTGGATCACGAGGTGGATGTGCTGGAACACCAGTTCAATCGCAACCATGTGGAGTGGCTGCCAGGTCTGGCAAAATTCATTGGCCCGAACGAGGTGGAAGTGGCCACCGAGGCGGGGGACACCAGTCGGGTAACGGGCAAGAATTTCCTGATCGCCACCGGCACCCGCACCTATCGGCCCGACGATGTACCGTTCAACGGCAAGACCATTGTTGATGGTGATGAGTTCCTGGAAATGGCCGAAATTCCCCGGTCCCTGATTGTCGTTGGCGCAGGCGTGATTGGGGTGGAATATGCCACTATGTTCTCGACCCTGGATGTGCGCGTTACCCTGATCGAGCCGCGCGATACCTTCCTCGACTTCATCGACCACACGCTGATTCAAGAGTTCACCCATCAGATCCGTGAGAATGGTGTCGACSTGCGCCTTGGTTCGGCCATCGACAAGGTCGAAGACGCCGGCAGTCATGTCGAAGTGACCCTGAACAACGGCCGCCATGTACGGGGCGAAATGCTGCTGTTTGCGGCCGGTCGCATGGGCAATACTGGCGGATTGAACCTGTCTGCCGTGGGGCTGGAAACCGACCATCGCGGGCGACTCAGCGTTGATCGCAAGACCTATCAGACCGCAGTGCCGCACATCTATGCCACCGGCGATGTGATCGGACACCCGTCACTGGCCTCAACCGCGTTGCAACAGGGCCGCGTTGCCGCCTGCCATGCGCTGGACACCCCGACCCTGCCGGAAAGCCCCTGGTATCCCTATGGTATCTATTCGGTGCCGGAAATGTCCACCTGCGGCATGTCCGARGAAGARCTGCAARAGCGCGGCATTCCYTAYGAGGTTGGCGTGGCSCGKTTCCGCGAAACCTCGCGCGGGCATATCATGGGGCTGGAACACGGCCTACTGAAGATGCTGATCAGCCTGAAAACCCGCCGGGTGCTGGGTGTTCAGATCGTCGGTGAAGGCGCCACCGAGCTGATCCATATTGGTCAGGCTGTGATGAACCTGAAGGGCACGGTGGACTACTTTGTGCAGAACACCTTTAACTATCCAACTCTGGCCGAGGCCTATAAGGTCGCCGGCCTGGACGCCTTCAACCGGATGCCCATTCCTGACGAATTCAAACCCAAGAAACACTCCAAAGGAAAGGCATGATGGCGCTGTACATCGACGCCGACGCCTGCCCGGTCAAGGATGAGGCCGAGCGGGTCACCACCCGTCATAAGCTGAAGATGTATGTGGTTTCAAACGGTGGATTGCGCCCCTCGCGCAATCCCTACGTCGAAAACATCATCGTGGACGCAGGCGCCGATGTCGCCGACATGTGGATCGCYGAYCGCTGTGGCAARGGYGACGTGGTGGTGACCGGGGACATCCCTCTGGCCGCCAAATGCATCGAGACCGGCGCCCGCGTGCTGCGCCACAACGGCGAGGCCTTTACCGTGGCCAATATCGGCCAGCAATTGGCGATGCGCGATTTGATGGCCGATCTGCGTGCCTCTAACCCGCTGGGGGCTGGTGGCAGTGGCAAAGGGTTCACCAAAGCGGACCGGTCGCGGTTTCTGGAAGCGTTGGAGCGGGAGATACGGGCCGCTGGCAGGAGTTAGGCTGGCGGGACCTGCGCGCGCCCCGATGGCGTAAGGCCCCAAACAACGGTGTTGTTTTTACCCTTGGCGGTGCGCGCCAGCCCAAAATCTAACAGTTCTTGCAGAACTTCATTAGTCTGAACCTTGCTGCCCATCGCTCCTTCCTGCTCTGCTCTCGCAGATTTGAACACACCCGTGACGGTGCGCAACGTGTAGCGCGTGTCAGATAACGCCTTGAGCACACTATGCTGTTCCGGTGTCAGCCCCAGATCACCGCCATTGTTAATGTCATCCGCTTCGGTAGACGCACTGGCAAAGACCTCGAACACCGCGTCACTGCGCTTCAGCTCTTCAATTGTTCCCAACAACGACGCTTCTCTCGCTTCGAGATCACGAATTTTTTGCTGACTTGTATCTTTCGCATCCTCAAGTCGGTGAATTCTCTGTCCCAGCTCAATCTCGCTGCCGCCAATTTTTATTTTGGTCACCAAGGGCAGAAACCAAACAATAAAAGCGACGCCAACCAAAGTGACAGTTGCTTCGTTCAGTTTCTTTTCCGTGCATATCTGAAAGAGGACCAAGGCCGCTGCAATGATCGAAAAGCAAGCAGGCAAAATATGCGAATACATCAGTGGTAGTCTGTTTGCTGTGGCATCGTCATTAGAATTTCTATCTGACATCGCACAAATTCCATTGAACAAATTACATTAAATCTTTGCTACGCTTAACACAGGTAGATAGGCCTGCGTTGAAATCTAATTTCAAGCGGCGATTGAGCGGTCCGGGCGTATAACCAGACCCAATGCAAACGGGAGAACCCGCAAAAAATTCTTCAAAGAATTTTGCTCGGAAAATTCGAATTTTCCGGGGCCTTCTCCCACCCCATTGCCACTCCCCAATGTTTGCGTCACTGCTCGTACAATCACCACACGAGGTCCAAAATGAGCACACAGGCAAAGGTCAATATCTGGGGCATTTTCGCTGCCCTTGGGGCGGGCATTGCCTTCTCTATTATCGACACCATTTTCAAATTTCTGTCCGGCGACTACCCACTGTACGAGGTGGTAATGTTCCGCTCTATCGTGGCGCTGTTGGTGCTGCTGGCGGTGATAATGCCGCTTGAAGGTGGCTATCACCTGCTGCGCACCCATCAACCCCGCCTGCACCTCCTGCGCTGTCTGGCGGTGCTGTTTGCCAATCTTTGCTTTTTCACCGGCCTGGCACTGATGCCACTGGCCGAGGCGGTGGCCATTGCCTTTGCCACGCCGCTGATTGTCACCGCCCTTTCGGTGATTTTCCTGAAAGAGAGAGTTGGACCATGGAGATGGGGCGCGGTGGCGGTTGGTTTTTTGGGCGTTCTGGTGATCATGCGCCCCGGCGTTGGCACCTTTCAACCCGCCGCAATCCTGCCGTTTCTGGGCGCCTGCGGGTATGCCACGCTGCATGTGTTGACCCGTCGTGCGGGCGGATCCGAAGCGGGCTCAACCCTGGCGTTCTATCCGATGTTTGGCTTTCTGGTGGTCAGCGCATTGGTGGGTCTAACACTGGGCGATGGACGGTTTTCCGATGGCAGCAACCCAGCTATTGATTTCATCCTGCGCGCCTGGGTCTGGCCCGCGCCGCAGGATTGGCCACTGTTCATCGGCGTTGGCATTGCCGGATCTTTTGGTGGCTATCTGGTCGGTCAGGCCTATCGGTTGTGCGAAGCCGGGCTGGTGGCACCGTTTGAATATATCACCATGCCGATGGCGGTGCTTTGGGGCGTGTTGGTGTTCAACGAATGGCCGGAAATTCAGGTTTGGCTCGGCAGTGGCTTGATCATTGGCTCAGGTCTTGTTTCAGTCTGGCGTGAGATCCGGCATCATCGCCCTCCCAGCCGCCCCAGGCCTCGCGCCAATGGATAACCAAAAGGACATTTCAGCCCATGCCCATTAAAACCGTCGTTTTTGACATCGGTAASGTGCTGCTGGAATGGCACCCCGAACAATTTTATGACGCTCAAATTGGCGAAGAGCGCCGTCGGGCCCTGTTTGCGCAGGTGGATCTGCACGGCATGAACCTGAATGTCGATCGCGGGTATGATTTCCACAGCTCGGTTTACGCATTGGCCGAGCAACACCCGGAATGGCAGGATGAGATTCGCCTGTGGCACGACAGCTGGCTGCAAATGGCAACACCGGAAATCCCGCATTCCACTCGCCTGCTCAGAGCACTGAGAGCCCAGGGTCACCCGGTTTTTGCGCTCAGCAACTTTGGTATCGGAACCTTTGAACTGGCCTGCAAAGCCTATCCTGTCTTGACCGAGTTCGATCGCAGTTATGTCTCGGGCTACATGCAGGTGATCAAACCCGATGCCGAGATCTATGCCCGGCTTGAGGCTGATTGCGGCCACCCGCCCGCCCATCTGTTGTTCGCCGATGACAGACCAGAAAACATCGAGGCCGCCGCCGCGCGCGGTTGGCAAACCCATCTTTTCACCTCACCGGATGCTTGGGCCGAAAGGCTGGTATCCGAGGGGCTACTGACCAAGGAACAAGCCGCATGAGCATTCCATTCATCCCTTTCGACGACGGCAATGCCCTGCTGGACTGGATCGAGTTCACCGAGGCGCTGGCCAAGGGACATGATCTGCCCAAGGCGGAAATCGGCGATACCTTTTTGTACCGCGCCCCTGACACGCTGCTCAGCCGATCTGCCTGGATCGATGGCTTGGGGTTGGCGGTCAAGACAGCCACTATTTTCCCCGGTAATCCCGCGGCAGGCAAACCCATGGTCAACGGCTCGGTCAGTCTCTACTCGGACAAGGACGGCGCGCTTGAGGCGCTGGTGGATTTCCACCTGGTGACCAAATGGAAAACCGCCGGAGATAGCCTGCTGGGGGCGCTGCGACTGGCAAACCCCGACGCGGCTGAGCTGCTGATTGTGGGGGCCGGCACGGTTGGCGGCTCGCTGATTGATGCTTTCAGCGCCGGGTTTCCCAAGGCGCAGATCCGGGTCTGGAACCGCACGCTGGCCAAGGCCGCAGATCTGGTGGCCAGTCGACCTGGCACGCTGGTGGCCCAAGATCTGGAAGCCGCCGTGCGTGCTGCCGATATCATTGTGACGGCCACCATGTCCTCTTCGCCGGTGATCAAGGGCGAGTGGCTGCGCCCGGGTCAGCATCTGAACTTGAKCGGCGCCTACCGCCCCGACATGCGTGAGGCGGATGATGTCGCGCTGACCCGTTCGCGGATCTACACCGACAGTTTCGACACCACTCTGGATCATATCGGCGAGTTTATGATTCCACTGGCAGCGGGAGTAATCCAACGCGGGGATATTCTGGCGGATTTTTATGATCTGGCGAGCTTTCCCGCGTTTGACCCAGACCAGATCACCCTGTTCAAAAATGGCGGCGGCGCCCATCTGGATCTGATCACCAGCCATCATATCCTGCAAAAATGGAAGGCAAGACAGTGATCTGGATCCTTGCCCTTGTTGTTGCGCTGATCGCGGTGATGCCGCTGGTCSACGAATGGCGCCGTCTGCGTATGGATGATAAGGCGCGTGCCACGGCACCGGGTGAGTTTGCGACCCTATCCCAGGGTATCACGCATTATCAATGGATTGGCCCCTTGCGCGGCCCGGTTGCGGTCTGCGTGCATGGGCTGACCACGCCCTCGTTTGTCTGGCACGGGCTGGCCGAGGGCTTGGCACTGATGGGTTATCGGGTGTTGATCTACGATCTCTATGGACGCGGATATTCAGATCGGCCTCGCGGCGCCCAAAACCGGGCCTTCTTTTTGCGCCAGATAGACGACTTGCTAGAGGATCAACAGGTCACAGAGGATTTCCTGCTAATTGGCTATTCCATGGGCGGCGCTATCGCCACCAGCTATGCCGGGGCCAATCCAGGTCGGGTTCGGCAGTTAATTCTACTGGCCTCGGCTGGGCTGCACCCCCTGCCTGGGCGCATGCTCCGTTTTATCAAAATCATACCGCTACTTGGCGATTGGCTGATGTATGCCAGCTATCCCCGCACTCACCGGCGCGGCACCGAAGCTGAGCGAGATGTGCCATCATCGGTGACCGGCATCACGGATCTGCAACAGCGCGAGTTAGACTATCGCGGCTTTGTGCCAGCGGTACTGGCATCCTTGCGCGGCGTACTGGACGAGGATCTGAGCCCGGACCATCAAAGCCTGCACCGCATTGGCGTGCCGGTACTGGCGATCTGGGGCCGCGATGACACAGTTGTGCCGATTGCAGCGATGGGGCACCTGGTCAAGATCAGCCGCTCCAGTAAGCAAGAGGTGATCCAGGGCGCAGGCCACGGCCTGCTCTACACTCACACCGAGGAAGTCCTGAAAATCATCAGCGACAACCACCGCTCTGGTCTGAACTAGCGCCTGAGCGACGAGGCTCTCCCGCCCGTCGTCGGACATCTATCGATGCCCTCCTCCCGTTGGGCGTGGGAGAATTCAGAGTCCAGAAAGGCGAGTATGGGGATGGTTTCAGGCTCTACGCGGTGACAGCCAGGGTCTCTTTTGGGTTCTCTCGGATTGGCAGGTGAACGATGGCACTGAAGGCTCCGATGCCAACACCAATCCACCAGACCGTGGTATAGTCGCCATACATGTCATACATCCGGCCACCTAGCCAAACCCCCAGAAAGCTGCCCAGCTGATGGCTGAAGAAAACGATACCGTAGAGCGTTCCCATGTAACGCAGGCCGTAAAGATGCGCCACCAGGCCCGAGGTCAGCGGCACCGTTGCCAGCCACATCGACCCCATCGCCACCGAGAACACAATCACCGACATCGGCGTGATCGGCATCATGATGAACAGCGCCGCAGCAATGGTTCTGCCGGTGTAGATCCCCGCGAGGAGGTACTTTTTTGAGTACCGCTTACCCGCCCAGCCGGCCAGCAAGGTGCCGCCGACATTGGCGGCGCCAATCAGCGAAATGGCAACCGCACCCAGCGCCGAGGTTGTGGTGATCCCCAGACTGTGCAGCGCACCGCCCGGCAGGATCGGGCCACACATCTCGGTGATAAAGGCCGGAAAATGCGCGGTGACAAAGGCCAATTGATAGCCGCAGCYGAAAAAGCCCAGAAAGATCATGGTAAAGGACGGGTCCTTGAACGCCTTTTTCAGGATCGCACCCATGCTTTCTTCCAACTCGGCCCTAGAGGCCACAGCTGGTGACCGCATCAGTGGCAAAGCCAGCAGCATGGCCATGACCACCCCGGCGAAAATCAGGAACACCTGCTGCCAGCTGATAAAGCTCAGCAGCCATTCTGCGGTTGGCGCGCCAAAGATCTGCCCGGCTGAGCCTGCCGCGGTGACAATTGCCAGCGACATCGAACGATTGTCATCCGAACTGGCGCGCCCGACCACCGCCAGAATAACGCCAAAGCCGGTGCCGGCGATGCCAAAGCCCACCAACCACTCATAGGTCTGCATTTCAAACGCAGTGGTGGAACCGGCGCTCAGCACCAGACCAGCCGCATAGATCAGCGCGCCCAGCACAATCGCCTTGCGGTCGCCAATTTTTTCGGCGAGAGCGCCGAACAGCGGCTGGCCAATACCCCAAGCCAAGTTCTGAATGGCGATGGCCAGCGAAAACTCGCTGCGGGCCCAGTTGAATTCCTCGGCAATTGGAATCTGGAACACCCCAAAGGAGGCCCGCACAGCAAAGCTGACCATGATGATCACACAGCCGACGATCAAAACTGGGGTAAAAATGGGCGCCTGGCGCTGCATAGGGGATCTCCTGATATTCGTTTGGCGACCCTAGCGACAGTGTAGCCTCCTCTCAAATCAGGAATTTTGTTGTCATGTATAAGGAAATTTGATGTGACCCATCAGGCGGATGTGACGGCAGCGCTTTTCAAGCATTCCGAGCCACGTTAAAGCTGGCTGATGACCACTTTGACCACGCTGTATAATGACAAGATTGCCAAGGGTGAGTTGCGCCCGGATCCGGCGCAGCAGGCGGTGCTACCGCAGTTTGACCGGATCAGTGCCGGGCTGCGCGCTGCACCGGTGAAACGAGGCTTGTTTCGCAAGAAACGACCGCCTGCCCCCAAGGGATTGTATCTGTGGGGTGGTGTTGGCCGCGGCAAATCGATGCTGATGGATCTGTTTGTCGACAGCCTGGATGATATCCCAGTGCGACGGGTGCATTTCCATGCCTTCATGCAAGAAATCCACGCCGCCCTGCACCGCGCGCGCCAAGACGGGGTCGAAGATGCCCTGGCACCAGTTGCAGCCGATGTCGCTGCCAGCATCCGGCTGCTGGCCTTTGATGAGATGCAGATCAGCGATATCACCGATGCGATGATCGTTGGGCGGTTGTTTGAGGCGCTGTTTGCGGCCGGAGTGGTGGTGATCACCACCTCAAACCGGGTGCCGGATGATCTGTACAAACATGGGCTAAATCGACAGTTGTTTCTGCCGTTTATCGAGCTGATCAAGGAGAAGATGGAACCTTGGGAAATGGTCAGCCCGACCGATTATCGCCAAGACAGATTGCAGGGCGCGCAGGTCTATTTCACCCCCACCGGGCCTGAGGCCAGTGCAGCTATGCAGGCAATCTGGGAGGATCTGTCAGGTGGGGCAGCGCTGCCATTGGTGTTGCTGGTGAAAGGCCGCGAGGTGGTACTGCCTGCGTTTCGCAACGGAGTGGCGCGGGCGACATTCTATGATCTATGCGGCAAAATGCTGGGACCGGGCGACTATTTGGCCATCGCGGCTGAGGTGAAGGTGCTGATACTGGAAGACATCCCCAGCCTGTCACGCAACAACTTCAACGAGGCCAAGCGTTTTGTCACCCTGGTTGATGCGCTGTACGAGGCCCGCGTCGGGTTGATCTGCTCGGCGGCGGCGGAACCGGAGATGCTGTACCTTGAGGGGGAAGGTACGTTTGAATTTGAACGCACCGCCAGCCGGTTGCGTGAGATGCAGAGCGAGGACTGGGGCCAGGAGGCATGAGGGGCGCGGCCTGTATTAAATGTAAGATGGGGGCGCGGCCCCCGGTGCAGCGAGCCGCACCTCCCCCGAGGTATTTTTGACAAGAAGAAGCGCGGGAGAGGTTTTTTGCGGGTCAGCCGTTTTCACGCAGGATGGCGCCAGCCAGGTACAGCGATCCGCAGATCAGCACGCGGGCTTGGGGATCATGCGCAGTGATGGCAGTGAGAGCGGCGGCGGCGGATTCGGCGGTTGTTGTGGTTAGTCCTACTTTGGCGGCGGCGGCGGAGGTGTCCTCGGCTGACAGGGTGTTCACCTCATCAGGGATCGAAATCGCGGTGAGACTGTCGGCGTATTTGACCAGAGGCGCCATGTATCCGGTTACGTCTTTGGTGTTCAGCATGCCGCAGATCAGGTGGGTTGGCCGTTTGGGTAGGTTTGCCAGGACATCCGCCAGCGCCAACCCGGCGGCGGCGTTGTGGCCACCGTCGAGCCAGAGCTCGGCTTGCGGTGCGGATTGCACCAGCGGGCCGGTTTTCAGGCGCTGCATTCGGGCAGGCCAGATGGCATCTGTCATCGCCGATTCGCAGGCGGCTTCATCAGCGCCGAGGTGACGCAGGGCTGCCAGAGCGGCGCCGGCGTTCTGGATCTGGTGTGCGCCCAGCAAGGCGGGCAGCGGCAGGTCCAGCAAGCCGCGCTCGTCCTGAAACACCAAGCGGCCGTGTTCCTGGTAGACGTGCCAGTGTTGGCCATGAGCGATCAGCGGCGCGCCCAGACGGCTGGCGGTGGCCTCGATGACCTCCATCACTTCGTCCGGTTGTGGACCAACCACACAGGGCACACCGCGCTTGATGATACCGGCTTTTTCGGTGGCAATTTTGGTCAGGGTGTCGCCAAGGAACTGCTCATGGTCGATCGAGATCGGGGTGATGACTGTCAGTTTGGGCGCATCAATCACATTGGTCGCATCCAGCCGCCCGCCAAGACCGACCTCGAGCAGGGTGTAATCTGCAGGGGTGCGGGCAAAGGCCAACAGACCGGCCACCGTGGTGATCTCAAAGTAGGTGATTGTTTCACCACCATTCCGTCCATAACACTCGTYMMSCAACGCCGNCMGTWKSYSCWMKMKSRKYWMCRKRMMWGCCMGCMRRAWAYRYWSRKGSAASMRKGYYRRMWKWGGCGAGGTATAGGCGTGSACRCTCTTMCCCATGCCCTCAAKCCCGGCGCGRATCATCGCCTGRGTCGAGCCTTTGCCATTGGTGCCAGCCARRTGRATGACTGGCGGCARATCATTYTGCGGGTTGCCYAGGACATCAAGCAARCGCCARACCCGATCCARRGTCAGGTCCATGAACTTGGGGTGCAGCGCCATCATCCGGGCAAGGATGGCATCCGAGGATGCTTTGCTCATTTGCTGATGGTCTCGGGCGCGGGTGCAGGTGTGGCCCCCTCATCGGTCTCAGACGGTGCAGGCAAGTCCCCCACCACCTGTTGAGGCATCCCCATCAACAGGCGGATGATAGTGATCAGCTCACCGCGCAATTTGGTGCGCGGGGTGACCCGGTCCAGAATACCGTGATCCAGCAGGTATTCGGCGCGCTGGAAGCCTTCGGGCAGTTTTTCGCGAATGGTCTGTTCGATCACCCGTGCCCCGGCAAAGCCGATCAGCGCATTGGGTTCCGCGATCTGAACGTCCCCTAGCATCGCATAAGACGCTGTCACGCCGCCTGTGGTTGGATGGGTCAACACCACGATATAGGGCAGGCCCGCCTGTTTCAGCATCCGCACCGCAATGGTGGTGCGTGGCATTTGCATCAGCCCCAGGATGCCCTCTTGCATCCGCGCGCCGCCAGCCGCCGAAAACAGCACCAGCGGCAGATTACGCTGAACCGCCCGTTCGGCTGCCGCAAGAATGGCATTGCCGACATACATGCTCATGGATCCACCCATGAACGCAAAGTCCTGCGCGGCGGCAATAATCGGCGTGCGCCCGATTTCGCCTTCGACCACCAACATGGCCTCGTTTTCGCCGGTTTTTTTCTGCGCCGCTTTCATCCGGTCCGGATATCTTTTCTGATCGCGGAATTTCAGCGGGTCGGCGATGGGCTCGGGCACTTTGATTTCGGTGAAAATGCCGCCGTCGAACAGCGCGTCAAAACGTGCCCGAGGGGTGATCGCCATATGGTGGTCGCAGTTGGTGCAGACATTCAGATTGTCGCTCAACTCGCGGTGAAACAGCATGGTGCCGCACTCGGAGCATTTCTGCCACAGGTTCTCGGGGACTTCGCGGCGCGAAAAGATCGAATTGATCCGCGGCCGGACGTAGTTGGTAATCCAGTTCATGAGCYAGGCCTCTGCTGGGGCTATTTGAGCATCCAGATAAGGCTCCTCGTCGGCAATTGCAATCAGCGGCGTATGGCAAGACGTGCGACAAGCCAGCCAATGACCATCACCGCAAAGTCCACCGCCATCCAGGGCCGCAGCGCTTGTGCGTCGGACATCTCGTATGGCAGCAGATACAGCGCCAACCCATTTAGGCTGGTTGGCGAGGCAATAAGCACCAGTGCGGTAAAATTGTTGAATAAATGCACTGCGATTGCGGGCCCGACCGTGCCCGCCCGCGCGGTGAGATCTGCCATCAGAACACCAAACACTCCGGCCCAAAGGGTGATCAAAAGGGCATTCTCTCCCGCCTCGGCCGGCAGGTAGTGGCCAAGCGCAAACAGCACCGAAGGCAGAACAAGCCAAATCAGCGGGTGCCGGAACCGCGCCGCCAGCGACTGCTGAATATAGCCGCGAAACAGGATTTCCTCGGCGCTGGTCTGCACCAGCAACGCCAACAGCGACAAGGGCAGCAGCGCCAGCCAGGTCAACACCGGCAGGTTGGGCACCACCGGGGCGTCCATCTGGTAGGGCGGCAGCAACAGCAGGGCCCCGCCCAGCGCCAGCAGATATAGGCTGACCCGCACGAATTGATGGACCAGCACCCGAGGTGCACCGATGACACTGGACAATGCCCGGCTTTGCAGCAGCCGCGCTGCCACCGCAACTCCAGCAATCACAAAGCCAAACCCGCCCAACAACGCCAACATTGCAGCCGGGTTAGATCCATCCTGCAGGCCCGACAACCACGGCCCCGGAAACAAGCTGGCAAGGAGTGAATGTGCCCCCGAGAACAGCAGAAATCCAACCAGGGTGACAACCACCAACCCAAGGATCAGCCGCCACAATTGTGGCCGCTTGCGGGCGCTTTCCACCAGCGCCTCATGAGCAGCATAGCGGGTGCTAGGGCGCATCCGGGTTGATCCTGTTTGGCAGCGGTAAATCTGCCGACAGAGATCCCGAATTTCTTTGCCTGAACAAGTGCAGAGTAGAAGTCATAGCCGGTCCTTTTGGGAACATTTCTTGGCTTGGTCGATGGCGGTTTTGCAAACGGTATTCATGAAAAGACACGATTACAAGTTGACCAGCAGACGCAGGCATCGCTTACAAACAAATGGCAGGGTGACCGCTCCGCGCCCAGCGTGTCGAAAGCGAATTGCCGGTTTGGTTCACAAGCGCTACATTGCGGGCAAATGCAGGGCCAATGCGCCCGCTGAACAATTTGAGGGCAACATGGGCAGGATACTGGACCGGCTGTTTCACCAACGTGCCTTGCGTCACTGGCGTCGGGATGCACGCCAAGCCGACCAGGCGACGCTGGCGGAGCTACGGGGGCAACGCAATCGCGCGCGGCAGTTGCGGGCGCATCTGGACCGGTTGCTGCATGTGGCCGAAGGGCGGCTGGCGCTACCGCAGATCGGATCGTCGTTCTTTCCCAAGCCACATGGTACCGACTGGTCCTGGCGCCCGGCCCTATGGCGCGGACCGCTGCCAGTGCCCGGCATTTCCTCCGCCCCCTCCAAATCCAAGCTGGGCGACGAGGTACAGCTGTTCCATGACTGCACCCACTCTGAACTGACTCTGCGCCAGCTGCGCAACACAAGGGAACAGGATCTGGCGCCTTTTGGCCTGCGGATGGATGTGTTCAAGTTCGATGGCTCCTTTCTGTCGCTGGTGATTGAACTGCCGCCCGAGGCCGCCGAGGGAATGACCCGCCAGCATTTGCTACGTATCGACACCATCATCGAAACCGAAAAGCCGCAGGAAATCTTTGCCCGGCTGAACATTAAACATGGTCCCAACACCGAACAACTGGTGCGCGAACTGCCGCAGGGCGAGTCGGSTGTTTTGGTGGAATTCGACCTTGCCTATTCCCGCCTCAATGAAAAACGGATTGAGAAAATCTGGCTCGATCTGATTTTTGAATCCCCCGACATGAATCAGGTGATCCTGCGCGATCTCACCTTCTCGCGCCATCGCCGCGCCGCCATCTGAGGAGCACCAACATGAGCGAGCTGACCCTGAGCAAGATCCGCTTTCGCAATGGCGTCTGGGAGGGCAAGATCACCAACGCCCCCGACACCGGCGCCCGTCCCGACATTCAGGTGCGCCATATGGATCAAGTTGTTGACGACGTGACTGTCACAGAAGGCAGCACCGGCACCGAGTGGGACTTACAAGTGCCGGTACCCAGCCATGCGGTGGCCGATGGCGTCCATTGTTTTGTGATCTACGATAGCGCCACAGACACTAAACTGGGCGATTTCACCTTGATTGCAGGCGAAGCAGCCGCCGACGACATGCGGGCCGAGGTCGAGTTGCTGCGCGCCGAGTTGGACATGTTGAAACGCGCCTTTCGCCGCCATTGTCTGGAAACCAGCTAGCTTATCGCTTGAAACCGATCCGCCAAGGCCTGCATCGCATCGACAAATGGCTGCGGGCCATAGCTGGCACGGGCTACACCGGCTTTTGCCACGGCGGATCGCGTCATCCCCTCGCCGCGCATCATCACGTTGACCGGCAGTGGGCTGGCCTCGCAAATCTGCGCAATCAGATCCAGATCGGTCAGTCCCGGCACAAAGAATCCGCTGGCCCCTGCTGCGGCAAAGGCCTTGGCCCGTTGTATCGCCTCCTCCAGCAGAGCGGCATGTTGATGGGTGTCTTTCTGTTTCAGAAACAAGTCCGTGCGGGCGTTGATGAACAGATCCGACCCAGCGGCGCGGACGGCACGCAGGCGGTTGGACTGGTCGTCGATACCATACAGCCCCGTGCCACCAATAATCTGGTCTTCAAAATTGATGCCCACCGCTCCGGCCGCAATTATTTGGGCAACGTTGCTGGTCAGCGCGGCCCCGCCTGCCGCATAACCGCCTTCGAAATCGACGCTTAGCGGCACCTCGACGCTTTGAGATATACGTTCGACGATCTGCACCAGCAGCGACAATGGGATTTGCTCACCATCGCCATAGCCCTGCGCCCCGGCCACCGACCAACTGCCTGTGGCCACCGCCGCAGCACCGGCTTTGGTCACCGCAGCTGCACTGCCTGCATCCCAGATATTGTAGAGCACCAGCGGATCTCCGGGCACGTGTAGCGCCGCAAAGTCCTGCGCCTTTTTGGATTGTTCCATCACTTTGGTCTCCGGTAACTACGTTCAATTTCTATCAGCCGCTGCTTGCGCCAAAGCCCGCCACCATATCCGGTCAACGACCCATCCGCCCCCAACACCCGGTGACAAGGTACGATCAGGGCCACCTGGTTGGCACCATTGGCCCGTGCCACCGCCCGTACCGCCGAGGGCCGGCCAATGTCCTGTGCCAATTGCGAATAGCTGCGCGTCTCCCCTGCCGGAATTTGCTGCAATTTGCCCCAGACCTGCTGTTCAAACTTTGTTCCWTGCAGTGCCAGCGGCGTCGTAAAAGCAGCGCTTTCACCGGCAAAAAACCGACCCAGCTCCTCGGCCACCTGCGCGGTTGGCTCTGGACGGCCAAATCCGATGCCGCTGTTCGCGCTTTTCTGCAGCTTGGCCAATTCCCGTGGCAGTGCCTTGCGGTCGATGAACTCCAACAAATGCAGGGCGTGGTGACAGCTGACCGCGATCATTGATCCCAGCGGCGTCTCGATCCAGTCAGCCTGCAACAATGCATCGCGACTGAATTGTCCCGGAGGTTTGCCAAGCAAGCGGGCAAAAGCGGCGCGAAAGGCGCTGGCGGATTCAAACCCGGCGTCAATCTGTGCGGCTATGACCGGATCACCGGCGCTAAGCGCAGTAAATCCCTCGCGCAGGCGGCGCTGCCGCGCCATTTCCAGAAAGGTCATGCCAAAGTGGCGCTTGAAACTGCGCCGCACGGTGGACGCATCCAGCCCCATCGCCGCTATGTCATCCTCGGACCAGCGATAGCCTGGTTGCGCCTCGAGCGCCTGTAGCAAATGATCGACAACCGGATCAGCCGCAGCCATCGGCGCCAGCGGGTGACAGCGTTTACAGGCGCGAAACCCCGCTTCGATACAGGCCCCGACCGAGTCGAAAAACTGGCAATTCTCCGGTTTAGGATTGCGCGCCGGGCAGGTCAGCCGACAGAAAATACCGGTCGAGGTCACCCCAACATAGGCGCGGCCGTCAAAGCGGTCATCCCGCGCCAGCAGCGCGTCGTATAGGGTGGTGAATTCTGGCAAATCAAACATCATGTCTCAGTGATAGCCAATGCGATCACCACCCGTCGCCGGAAATCGGGCGTCGATGTGAATTGTGATCGAATTGTTCCGCGCCAAGATGCAAAAAGGGCCGCCCAATCAGGACGGCCCCTTAGTATTCAAAAATGTGCCCGGCTTACTTGGCCAGTGCGGCCAGCCCAGTCAGCACGTCGATGGCATAGGCCAGCTGATAATCTTCATCCCGCAGATCTGCCGCAGCTTCTGCCTTAGCACGATCGTCCTCGATCTGACGAATTTCATCCTCGGACAGGCTGTCATTGTTCAAGCTGCCACGCAGATCTGCCTCAGAGCGGATACGCCGTGCAGTCGCGGCCTCCTCTTCTTCGCCGCTTGGCTTGCGACGTGGCTGTTCGACCACGATATCAGGCGAAACACCCAACGCCTGGATCGACCGGCCTGAGGGAGTGTAATACCGCGCGGTGGTCAGGCGCATGGCACCATCACCGCGCAGCGGCATCACTGTCTGCACTGATCCCTTACCAAAGCTTTTGGTACCCACCACGATGGCCCGACGATGATCTTGCAAAGCACCTGCAACGATTTCAGAGGCGGAGGCGGAGCCGCCATTGATCAGCACCACAATTGGCAGACCTTCAGCCAGATCACCCGGAGTGGCGTTGAAACGTTCGCCATCTTCGGGGTTGCGGCCACGGGTCGAGACGATTTCGCCGCTTTCCAGGAATTGATCCGAAACCCGGATCGCCTGGTTCAACAAACCACCGGGGTTGTTGCGCAGATCCAGCACCACACCATTGATGTTGTCGATACCGCCAGCCGCTTCGATCTGCTCATTCAACCCGGAAATCAGGTTCGGAGTGGTCTGATCGTTGAAGGTAGAGATCCGCAGCACCACGGTTGAGCCCTCGGTGCGTGCACGCACCGCTGTCAGTTTGATGGTGTCGCGGATGATYGAGACATCGAACGGTTCGTTCTCGCCTTCGCGCACCACGGTGATGATGATCTCCGAGCCCACTGGCCCGCGCATCAGATCCACCGCTTCATCCAGCGACAGGCCCAGCACGCTTTCGCCGTCCACATGGGTGATGAAATCACCGGATTCCATGCCTGCCTCATCCGCTGGGGTGCCATCCATCGGAGAGACAACTTTGACAAAGCCGTCTTCCTGAGTGACCTCGATACCCAAACCGCCAAATTCACCACGCGTCTGCACCCGCATGGCGGCGGCATCTTCGGGCGACAGATAGCTGGAGTGCGGATCAAGCGAGGCCAACATGCCGCCAATGGCMGCTTCRATCAGCTCRGTTTCRTCAACCTCTTCGACRTAYTGCACGCGGATRCGCTCAAAAATGTCMCCAAACAGGTCCARCTGCTCRTAWACRGTCGCGGAGCGGGCGTTTTCCTGGGCCAGCAGCGGTCCCGCCACATAGGTGGTCGCAAGGATTCCCGCCAGCGTTCCGCCGACGGCTGCCATCGCAAACTTTCTCATATGCCTTTATCCATCCTTGTCGGTGCGGAACCAGATCTCCGGGTCCACGGGTCCGTCATTCAGTCTGACTTCTATATAGAGCGTTTCTGTCCGGTCAGTTCCAGCCCCATCACCGCTTAGTGACAATATCGCACCAATTTCCGGGATGACGCCGCCCATGAGCCCCACCGGAGTGCCCTTTGGGATCACCTGTCCCGCCTCGCCAAACACCTCGGCCAGCCCGGACAGCACAAACAGCATATCGGGCTGCGGCTCCAGAATCACCACGTTGCCCAAGTCCAGCAGCGGCCCGCGATAGCGGATGGTGGCAGCGGTAGGCGAGGTGACCAAGGCCCGAGGCCGCGCCGCGATCAGCAGGCCGGGGCGTGAAATACCAGCCGCATCCTGCGCACCGTATCCCCGCAACACCAAGCCCTGCACCGGCAGCGGGACTTCCCCCTGTTGGGCACTGATGTCCGCGCTGGATTCCGTAATCTCGCCCTCAACAATATTGGCCAGTCCGCTGGCAAATCCCTGCAGCGTCTCGGTCGAGGAAATCAGGATCGCGGTGCGCACCGGATCATGCGCAAATCGGCGCGGCAAATCAGTGCGGTCAGCAATCGCCGTCGACAGTTCCGCCCGTGCTTGCTGCACTCCTGCCAATCCACGCTGCAAGGTGCCAGCGGCGTTTTGCTGCAACAGGCGCAGGGTCTGCACCTCTTCCAGATCATATTTCAGCGCCTCTACACGGGCCTGCAACCCCGGTGTCACTTCTGCCAGCATCATCGCCGACCGCGCCGCGCCCAGCGGTCCCGAAGGATGCAGCAGCAGCACCGGAGGGGCCGAGGTCTCAATCGTCAGCAAAATTCCCAACAGATCTGCCACCTCGTCCTCACGCGCTTGCAACTGGGCGACCAACTGGGTTTCACGCCGTGCCACCCGGCGCAAACCGTCGCGCATCGCACCCAAACCCGCCTCATAAGCGCGCACGGTTTCAGTCAAAGCCTTGACCCGGTCGCGGGCACTATCGGCATTCTGCAATTGTACCGTCGCCGCCTCCAACTGCTCGCTTGCGGCACGGGCAGCGCTGGCCGGGTCCTCGGCTGCGGAGGCCACGCCGCCCGCCAGACACAGGATCAAATATGCAACGCGTAGCATCATGCTAACAGGCTCTCTCCGGTCATCTCGTCAGGTTTCTCCAGCCCCATCAGCGCCAGCAAAGTCGGCGCCAGATCAGCCAGCCGCCCGTCGCGCAATGTGGCACCCTGCGGGCCGCCAACCAAGGCCAGTGGCACCAGGTTCAGCGTATGGGCGGTATGTGGCTCACCGGTTACCGGGTTCACCATCACCTCGCAATTGCCATGATCCGCTGTCACCAGCATCGCACCACCGANTKTSKSYRGCNGYTRNCMRYRACCWGANCNWRSSCCTNATMCACANNTNSRCRAGYNNCKYCRKWRSGGCNTGNCCAGATCGCCGGTATGCCCCACCATGTCGGGGTTGGCGTAATTGGTCACGATCAGATCATACCCCGCCTCAATCGCCTCGACAAACTTGGCCGTGACCTCGGGAGCCGACATTTCCGGCTGCAAATCATAGGTCGCCACATCCGGAGATTTGGGCATAAACCGGTCTTCGCCCACCTCGGGCGCTTCTTTGCCACCGTTCAGGAAAAACGTGACATGCGGATATTTCTCTGTCTCGGCCAAACGGAACTGCGTCAGCCCTTGCTTGGCCACCCAAGCCCCCAGAGTGTTGACGATTGCAGCCTTGGGATAGGCCGTTGTCATATAGGTGTTGTGGTCATCCGAGTAGCCCACCATTCCCAGCAAGGCTGCCAGTTTCGGTCGCTTACCGGTGTCAAAGGCATCAAAATCCGGCTGGCCGATGGCCGCCAAGATCTCACGTGCGCGATCAGCCCGGAAGTTCAGACTAAAGAAGCCGTCACCGTCGCGCGCACCGGGGTATTCTCCCACAACCGAGGCCGAGATGAATTCATCCGTCTCACCCTGCTCATAGGACTGTACCACTGCGGCCTGCGCATCTGCCACAACACGCCCGTCACCATTCATCATCGCGGAATATGCCTGACTGACACGCGCCCAGCGGTTGTCGCGATCCATGGCATAATAACGCCCGGTCACCGTGGCAATTTCAGCCAGCTTTGGCAGCGCCTTTTCCAGCGCTTCAAAATACTTCAGCGCCGATTTTGGCGCCACATCGCGCCCATCAGTGATGGCATGCAACCAGACCGGAACCCCGGCATCAGTGACCGCCTTTATTGCCGCCAAAATGTGGTTGATATGCCCATGCACCCCACCATCTGACACCAGCCCCATAAGATGCGCCGCGCCACCGGTGGCTTTCAGCTTGGCGATAAAGTCCAGCAGCGCTGCATTTTCAAAAAACGAGCCGTCCTCGATCGCCAGATCAATCTGCCCCAGATCCATCGCCACCACCCGGCCAGCACCAATATTGGTATGGCCAACTTCCGAATTACCCATCTGCCCGCTGGGCAACCCAACATCAGGACCATGCGTAATCAGCCGCGCCTGCGGCCCCTGCGCCATGATGGCATCAAATGTTGGGGTCTGCGCCAGATGCGGCGCATTGGCCACTTTCGATTCGCCGCACCCCCAGCCATCAAGAATACAYAGGACAACRGGTTTGGGCGTGGACATGTCGGGCTCCGGCAACAAGGGTGTTTGGCTGCCTTTTACTACCTATCTGCGGGATGGTGAACAGACGTTATCACGCCACATCCCCTTCATCTTTTCAAAAATACTCAAATTCCATCCTCTCACCCAACGATGGCCTTGGCGTTCTGCGGCGTCAAACGCCCCCGCAGCAGTGCCAACGGATGCGCCCTAAGCGACAGCCGCATGGCAACATAATCCTCCACCACCTCTTCGCCCAGTGTCATCTTGGGCAGATGCGCGGCGGGTTCATCAATGGCCTCCCCCTCCAGCCCCCGGGCAAACAGTGGCAGCGGTTTTGCCGAGGCAATTGCCTTGGCCGCCCACAGCGCCTCACGACGGGTCAACCCCAGTGCAGCAAAGGTATCCGCCTCAGCCAGCCGCTCGATCACTGCAGGCGCCAGCCCCGCCTTGCGCCAAACATCATCAATCTCCGTGTAGCCATTGCCACGCGCAACGGTCAGCCAACTGGCATCTTCTTCGCGCAGCCCCTTGATCTGGCGCAGCCCCAGCCTCAGCGCCAATCCACCACGCCCGTCCGGCTCCATCACGTTATCCCAAAAACTGGCGTTGATGCAGATTGGCTGCACCTCGACCTCATGTTCCCGCGCATCCCGCACGATCTGCGCCGGTGCATAAAATCCCATTGGCTGCGCATTCAGCAACGCGCAGGCAAAAATGCCGGGATGGTGGCATTTGATCCAGGCCGAGGCATAGACCAGCAGTGCAAAACTCGCCGCGTGGCTTTCGGGAAAGCCATACGAACCAAAGCCCTCAATCTGGCTGAAACAGCGCTCGGCRAACTCCGCCTCGTAGTTATTTCGAGCCATGCCCCGCAGAAACAGAGCGCGAAATTCACTGACATTTCCGTGTTTCTTGAAGGTCGCCAGCGAGCGGCGCAACCGATCCGCCTGCTCTGGAGTGAAGCCAGCCCCAACAATGGCGATCTGCATCGCCTGCTCCTGAAACAGCGGCACTCCCAGCGTCTTGCGCAGCACATCTCCCAGCGCATCCGAGGGCAACGTCACCTTTTCCTCCCCATTGCGGCGGCGGATATAGGGATGCACCATATCGCCCTGGATCGGACCGGGCCGGATGATCGCCACCTCGATCACCAGATCATAAAATGTGCGTGGCTGCATCCGAGGCAGGAAATTCATCTGCGCCCGGCTCTCGACCTGAAACACCCCAWYSMTGWMSKCMKYSCASAMCRWSWCATARACCGCCGGATCCTCGGGCGGCAGGCTGGCCAGGCTCCAGCTCTGGCGATGGTGGGTTTTGATCAGRTCAAACGCCTTGCGGATACAGGTCAGCATGCCGAGACTCAGCACATCAATTTTAAGGATGCCCAGAGCGTCGATGTCATCCTTGTCCCAGCAGATCACCGTGCGCCCCGCCATACTGGCATTTTCGATCGGCACCAGCTCGTCCAGTCGACCATCCGTGATGATAAAGCCGCCAACGTGTTGGCTCAGATGACGCGGGAAGCCGATGATCTGATAGACCAGATCCATGGTCAGACGCAGGCGGCGATCCCTGGCATCCAGCCCAATCTCGGCCATCCTCTGCGCCTCTAACCCCTTGGCGCTGAAGAATCCCCACAATTGCGAGCTGAGTGCCGAGATGGTGTCTTCGCTCAGCCCCATGGCACGGCCCACCTCACGGATCGCCCGTTTGCCCCGATAGTGGATCACTGTGGCGCAAAGCCCGGCGCGTTCACGACCATAGTGTTCATAAATATGCTGGATCACTTCTTCGCGGCGCTCGTGTTCGAAATCAACATCGATGTCCGGCGGTTCATCCCGCGCCTCACTGACAAAACGTTCAAACACCATGGTGCCAATTTCAGGACTGACCGAGGTGACTTCCAGGCAATAACACACCACCGAATTGGCCGCCGACCCGCGGCCCTGACACAGAATGCCGCGGCCACGGGCAAAATGCACGATATCACGCACGGTGAGGAAATAGGGCTCATAGCGCAGCTTGCCGATCAGGGTCAGTTCGTGCTCCAGCATGCCACGCACCTTGGCCGAGGCCCCCGCCGGATACCGCCTGTCCAGCCCCTCCAGCGCCAGACGACGCAGCCTCTCACCGGAGGTTTCACCAGTGCCTGCCTCTCTGGGATAGTCATAACGCAACTGGTCCAGCGAAAAACTCAGCCGATCCGCCAGCGCCCCGGCGCGGTCCACTGCCGCCTCATACCCGACAAAGATCCGCCGCATCTCAACCTCGGAGCGCAGCCGCTGCTCGCCATTGGCCAGTGCGGCGCGACCCAAAGCCTCGACCTTGATGCGCAGCCGGATCGCACTCAACACATCCGCCAACCGCCGCCGCGCCCCGTGATGCATCCGCGGCGCCGCGCTGGCCAGTGTCGCAATGCCCAACTCGCCAGCCCAAGCGGTGATCTGTACAAACCGAACGTCATCGGTACCGTCATAAGCCGGGGCCATCAACAGATGCATTCGCCCCCCAAAGCGGCGCGTCAGAGGTTCCATATGCGGCGCCCATCCGCCCGCACCGCCCGGCCCCTGTTGCGCTTGTGGCATGAGCAACAGGTGGAGATCCTCTGCGAATTCCAGCAGGTCGGACAGATACAGGGTGCAGGCCCCCTTGTCCGCCCGGAGCCGCCCGCATGAGATCAACCGACACAGGTTGCCCCATCCGACACGGGTTTCAGGCAAAGCGATCAGCGGCGGAGCATCACTGAACAGCAGCTTCGCCGCCGGGATCAACCGAGGGATATCGTAAATCGGAAAACTGACAGGTCTGGTAAGGCCTTCCGGGCACGGCGGCCCAATCGGATCATTGTCACGATCCCAGGCCTGACGCTCGCGCACCCTGCGGGCAATGTCGCGACACTCGGTATGGGCGCGCACGATACCGCTGACCGAGTTTTCATCCGCAATCGCCAGCGCCGGGATCCCTAAGGCCAACGCGCGCTGGATATACTCCTCGGGGTGAGAAGCCCCGGTGAGGAAGGTGAAGTTCGAAAGATTCGCAAACTCAGCAAACATTCCGGATATCGTATTCCCGTTTTGTTCTCACTTCGAGTCCTGAGGTGCCCCCTTCACGCCGTGTTGCAGGCGCTGATGCAAAACCTACTATTCATAATAATGCGCTTTCCGATTGAGGAGGCTTTTTGGACAGGTTTCCTTGGCAGAAACGTCTTTGTCCTGGGCAGATTCACCCTGTGGTATCCGTGCGAGATCTCCCAAAAGCGCTGTACCATTGGGAATGGCAGCACGGATCTGGGCCTCAGCAACCGGTTGGTCAAAGCCCGCAGCCATGCGGCCCAGAATCGGAAGTTTGGCGCAATACAGCCGCTGTCTAGCAGAGCAGGCGCGGTGCCTGGCCCAACGGGAGGAAGCACCGTCAGGGGCTGACAACGGGCGAGAGCCCACCAGTCAGATGCGCAGGATTCGGGTCGATCCATGTGCCAAAGCTACGGCAGGATAGCGGCAGCTAAAGGAGACACCACATGACCCAAATCATCGCCCTGCCCACCGATATTGTCCGCGCCCTACAGAATGGCGGGCCGGATGCTCACGGCCAAACACCCGAACGCACGGTGTCAGACGGCGGCGGCAATCCCTGCCGTCATTGTCTGCAGTACATCCCAGAGGGAGCCGGGATGTTAACTCTGGCGCATCGCCCCTTCCCTGCCGTCCAGCCCTATGCCGAAACCGGGCCGATTTTCCTCTGCGCGGATCATTGCCCCCGGTATCAAGGAAACCAAACGCCCGGGATATTTACCAACGCTCCCGACTATCTGATCAAAGGCTATGGTCAGGACAACCGCATCGTCTATGGCACGGGCATTGTCATCGGCAAGGATGAGATGATGGCGCAGGCTGAAGACATTTTGAGCACCCCACGAGTGGCCTATATCCACATCCGCTCCGCCCGCAACAATTGCTACCAGGCACGGATCGACCGAGGTTAACGGCGGGCCATCTCGCGGTACAATGCCTCGCGGCTGACGCCCAACTCTGCTGCCAGTAAATGCCAGGTCCCCCGGTCCGGCAGCGGCCCATTCAGCACCAGCCACATATCGAGCCGCTCGGCCACCCGGCGCAAGCCACGGATCTCGGCCTTTGATCGCGCCGCCTGCATTCCGCGCGCCAACCGCCGGGCCCAGGCCGCAGCCAAAAGACCGTCCTGTTCCAGCAGCGCGCAAAACTCAGACCGGGGCACTACCTGATAGGTGCAATCACCCAGTGCCACGCCCTCGCAGTGGTAGCGGGCTGAATAAATCGAGGCCTCGGCCAGCACATCTCCCGGCACGGCAGTCTGCAGTATCATCTCACCACCGGCCTCGGTCAGGCGCCGCAGGGTCAGGCTGCCGCAGGTGACCAGATAGACCTCGCGCACCGGATCATCGACGTGAAACAACACGGTGCCGCGCGATGCACTGCCGCCCCACGCCGATCGGAATAATTCGGAAATTGCATCTGACATGATCGTTATCATATGAGAAATCGTCCTGACGAGGCAAGTTGTCGGCACCTAAACAGGGAGTCCCCAATGTATCGGATCGTATTTCTTTTGACCTTTGCGCTAATCCCCGCCTTAACCCAGGCGCAGCACAGCGCCCACCAGGCGGGAATGAACCACGCAGCGCCTTCAGCTGGCGTACCCCTGACGCCAACCGAAGGTGGACAATCCGCTTTTGCCGCCATTCAGGAAATCGTCACGCTGCTGAGGGCGGATCCCGAAACGGATTGGACCAAGGTCGACATCGCCGCGTTGCAGGCGCATCTGATTGACATGGATAATCTGACACTGCGAGCCGCAGCGCAGATGGAGTCGCTGGAAAACGGTGCCCGCTTCACCGTCACCTCTGCTGATCCGAGGGTTGTTGCCTCGATCCAGCGGATGATCCCGGCCCATGTGGCCACCATGGACGGCAGCGGTGGCTGGGCAATGTCCGCCGAGATTGTCGAGGCTAGCACGGTGATGCAGGTCACCGGTGATGCGCAGGCCGGACAGATGATCCGTGCGTTGGGATTCATCGGGGTGATGGCCACCGGTATGCACCACCAGATGCATCATCTGGCCATCGCCCGCGGTCAAGCGGTGCATAGACAGTGACAGTGCGGCCCGCCTCGGAAAATTCGAATTTTCCGATCCGTTTTCTTTGAAGAAAACGGGCTACCTTGCCTTGGTCAGCGCCAGAAACACATCTTCCAGATCGGCCTCTTCGGTCTTGACGTCACGGATGGTGATACCGGCGACACGCACAGCGGCCAGTACCTGTTCGGCGCTGGTGGCGTTGGTGTGGTAACGCAGCACCACGGCTCCGTCGCCGCGCAGCTCGGCCTCAATCCCCTCGCCCTGGGGCAGCACTGTGACTGGCGCTTCGGGATGCACCACCATCGCCTTGGCATCCAGTCGCCCAAGCAGGTTTTTGGTGCTGTCGCGCACCACCACCTCACCCTCATTAATGATGGCGATCTCGTCGCACATCTCTTCGGCCTCTTCCAGATAATGGGTGGTCAGGATGATGGTCATGCCCTGCTCATTCAGCTTGCGAATATTGGCCCAGAGCATCTGCCGCAGCTCGATATCCACCCCCGCCGTGGGCTCGTCCAGCACCAGAATATTGGGGTGATGCACCAGCGCCTTGCCCAGCAACAACCGCCGCCGCATGCCGCCCGACAGGGTGCGGGCATAGGCTTCGGCCTTGTCCTCCAACCCAATCATCCGCAAAATTTCATCGCTCCGACGTTCGGCTTTTGGCACCCCATACAGCCCCGCCTGCACCTCCAGCGCACCGCGCGGCGAAAAGAACGGGTCCAGGTTCAGCTCCTGCGGCATCACCCCGATCGAGGCCCGCGACTGGCGGGGATTGGTATCCTGATCAAAGCCCCAGATCGTCACCTTTCCGGCCGTTTTTAGCACCAGCCCGGCAAGGATATTGATCAGCGTCGATTTACCAGCGCCATTGGGCCCCAGCAAACCAAACACCGACCCGCGCGGCACCGTCAGGTCAATGCCTTTGAGCGCCTGTTTCTCGGGCTGGCCACGCTTGCCACGATAGGTTTTACACAAACCTGTCAGTCGGATTGCATCCTGTGTCATCCCAGCTCTTGCCCCCAGTTTTGCCTTGGCTCATAAAAGCCCCTAATGGATTAGCAAGAGGACTGCCAGCGATGACCATCCAAGCGCSGKWWWSSAAGRKYGTRRWCAGNCTNACNARMSYKRTCWGKGMYRGYRKMRWGGSCSCWWWGSSCCATCCCCGCGTCTATTTGCAGATCTCCGAGAGCACCGGCTGGGTCGAATGCCCCTATTGCGACTGCAAATTTGTGCATAAGGATCACGCGGAGAAGGCAGAGTAAGCCAGCATCCAATCCCGACGATTGGCGCGCCCCTGGGCGCGTTTTTCTTTTCCACAACCCAAATTGACAGCAGGGCCCGGATTGCAAGCCGAGTCAGCACCGTCTTCCGGCGTTGCCCTCTCTTGCCGGATCACCGATAACCTAACCAAACAAGCACTGCAGCTGGGAGAGCACAAATGAGCACAGAATTCGGCAAAGGCTGCCATCTGCATCTGATCGATGGTTCGGCTTTTATCTTCCGCGCCTACCACGCACTGCCGCCGCTGACCCGCAAATCCGATGGCCTGCCGATTGGCGCCGTGGCCGGGTTCTGCAATATGTTACAGCGCTATGTCGAGAGCAACACCGGCCCCGATGCCCCAACCCATGTGGCGGTGATCTTTGACCACTCCGGCAAAACATTTCGCAACGACCTTTATGATCTCTACAAGGCCAATCGCCCCCCTGCCCCCGAGGATCTGCGGCCGCAGTTCCCGCTGACCCGCGACGCCACCCGCGCCTTTAACATCGCCTGTAAAGAGGTCGAAGGGTTCGAGGCCGACGACATCATTGCCACTCTGGCTTGTCAGGCGCGCGAGGCGGGCGGGCGCTGTACCATCATCAGCTCGGACAAGGATATGATGCAGCTGGTCGGCGGTGGCGTTGAGATGCTGGACGCGATGAAGAACAAGCGCATCGACAGTGATGGCGTCGTCGAAAAATTCGGCGTCCGCCCGAACCGGGTGGTCGACGTGCAGGCGCTGGCTGGCGATTCTGTCGACAACGTCCCCGGCGCGCCGGGTATTGGCATCAAGACCGCCGCTCTGCTGATCAACGAATATGGCGATCTGGAAAGCCTGCTGGACCGCGCGAGCGAGATCAAACAACCCAAGCGTCGCCAAAGCCTGCTGGACAACCGCGCCCAGATCGAGATGAGCAAAACGCTGGTGCAGCTGGATTGCAATATGCAGCTGGATTTCACCATCGCTGATCTTGAGGTCCGCGATCCCGAGCCCGAGGTGCTGCTGGCTTTTCTTGCCAAAATGGAATTCCGCACCCTGACCAAACGGATGGCGGACCAGCTGGGGCAAGAGGCACCGACAATTGCCGAAGCCGCGCCCGAAGCTACGACGCCCAAAATGGTGCCGTTTGACCGCGACGCCTACACCTGTGTGCGCAGCGCCGAGGAGCTACAGCCCTGGATCGACCAGATCCACCAGCGCGGCTGGGTGGCGGTGGATACCGAAACCACCGGGCTCAATGAAATGGTGGTGGATCTGGTCGGCATCTCGCTCTGTGTCGAGCCGGGTCAGGCCTGCTATATCCCACTGATCCACCGGGCGGCGGCAGCGGACGATCTGTTTGGCTCGGATGATCTGGCCGAAGGGCAGATGCCGCTGACCGAGGCGCTGGAAATGCTAAAGCCGCTGCTGGAAGATCCAGCGGTGATGAAAATCGGCCAAAACATGAAATATGACGCCAAGATTTTTGCCCGTCAGGGCATCGCCGTGGCGCCGATTGATGACACCATGCTGATGTCTTATGCGCTGCATGGCGGCATGCACAATCACGGCATGGACACTCTGTCCGAACGCTATCTGGATCACAAACCGATCCCAATCAAACCGCTGCTGGGTTCGGGCAAATCGGCGGTGACCTTTGACAAGGTGCCAATCAGCGACGCTGTCCCTTATGCCGCCGAAGACGCCGATATCACCCTGCGGCTGTGGCAACTGTTCAAACCGCAGCTGCATCAATCCAAGGTCACCACAGTCTATGAAACCCTGGAGCGCCCACTGGTGCCGGTGCTGGCCGAGATGGAGATGCACGGCATCAAGGTCGACCGCGATACGTTGTCGCGCATGTCCAACACCTTTGCCCAGAAAATGGCCGCTCTTGAGGCCGAGATCCACACATTGGCCGGGCGACCGTTCAACGTCGGCTCGCCAAAACAGTTGGGCGAGATCCTGTTTGACGAAATGGGTATCGAGGGCGGCAAGAAGGGCAAGACCGGCGCCTATGCCACCGGCGCCGATATTCTCGAGGATCTGGCCAGCACCCATGACTTGCCCGCGCGGGTACTGGACTGGCGGCAACTGGCGAAATTGAAATCAACCTACACCGACGCGCTGCAGGATCACATCAACGGTGAGACCGGCCGGGTGCATACCTCGTACTCCATCGCCGGGGCCTCGACCGGGCGACTGGCCTCAACCGATCCAAACCTGCAGAACATCCCGGTGCGCAGCGAGGAAGGCCGCCGCATCCGCGAGGCCTTTATTGCCGAACCGGGCAATGTGCTGCTGTCGCTGGATTATAGCCAGATCGAGCTGCGCATTCTGGCCCATGTCGCCGAAATCGATGCGCTGAAACAGGCTTTTGCCGATGGGTTGGACATTCACGCGATGACCGCGAGCGAGATGTTCGGGGTGCCGCTGGACGAGATGACCCCGGATATCCGCCGCCAGGCCAAGGCGATCAACTTTGGTGTCATCTACGGCATCTCCGGCTTTGGCCTGGCCCGCAATCTGCGCATTCCGCGCGCCAAGGCACAGGGCTTTATCGACCGCTATTTCGAACGCTTCCCTGGCATCCGCACCTACATGGATGCCACGGTGGAATTTGCCAAACAGCATGGCTATGTGCAGACCCTGTTTGGCCGCCGCATCCACACGCCCGAGATAGGCGCCAAGGGGCCACGGGCTGGCTTTGCCAAACGGGCCGCGATCAACGCACCAATCCAGGGCACCGCTGCAGATGTGATCCGCCGCGCCATGATCCGGATGCCGGCTGCCATTGCCCATCTGCCTGCGCGCATGTTGCTGCAGGTGCATGATGAACTGCTGTTCGAAGTCCCCGAGGCCGCAGTAGAGGACACCATCGCCACCGCGCGCGCGGTGATGGAAAACGCCGCTGATCCAGCAGTGCATCTGGATGTGAAACTGATCGTGGACGCCGGCCGTGGCGCCAACTGGGCCGAGGCGCACTAAAGCCAGCAACAGGACCTGCAACCAAGCGCTCCCGCGCCTGCGGGGTGAACCGGCTGCGCCGATGACTCCCGGCAATTTTGGGCCCAGCGCCGCGCTGCGAGCGGCGCTGTTGAGGGTGGCGCTCCCATAGGCTTTTGGCAGAGAACACGGTGGGTCTTGGTCTTTGAATATTTTAGCAAAGTGAAAACTTGCCAGAGACAGCGGTTCCATTCACCTTTTCAAAAATACTCAACTTGCTGCACCGCCACGGCAACCGCCGACCCGGGTGTTGCGCAGGCAGCGTGTGGTGGTTTTACCCGGAATTATTACCTGTCTGTCAGATTCCCCGGCAATCGCGATTACCGCTGGGCCTCACACCCCCGGCATCAGGATCAGGGCCCCGTTGGACCGGGGCACGAACGAGATGCATTTACGTCCGGAGGATAAAACCCCCGGCCTAACCCGCTTTGGCGGTACCGCCACTAGTCACCGAACTGGCAACACAGATCAAACGCACGATCATAACCGACAGGGCAACAGCCTTGGCGGAGCACTCGCCTGTGCCGTTTTTGGCACAGGCGACGCCCAACGGCAGGAGCGCTTCCGCCAGGAAGCCGACGACGGGCGGGAGATTTGGTTTGCCGCAGGATCAGAGATCGAAACTGGCAAACACTGGGGCGTGATCACTGGGTTTTTCCCACCCACGCACCTCACGCAATACCCGGCTGGAATGCGCTGCGCTCGAAATATCCGAGGTGGCCCAGACATGATCCAACCGCCGTCCCTTGTCGGCTGTGGCCCAATCTTTGGCACGGTAGGACCACCAGCTGTATAACAGCCCCTCGGGGATATCCTGGCGGGTAATATCGACCCAATTGCCAGAATCCTGAACCTGCGCCAAATGTTCGACTTCGACCGGAGTGTGGCTGACCACTTTGAGCATCTTCTTGTGATCCCAGACGTCATCCTGCCGGGGCGCGATATTCAGATCACCAACCAGAATGGCCTTCTCCGGCGCCTCACCGTGGAACCAATCGCGCATGTCAGTCAGGTAATCGAGCTTTTGGCCAAACTTCTCGTTGATCTCGCGGTTCGGTTTGTCTCCACCGGCGGGCACGTAGAAATTATGGATGGTGACACCGTTTTCCAACCGCCCAGCGATGTGGCGAGCGTGATCCAAGCCGCCAAATTGCTGGCTGCTGACCTCCTCAATCGGCAATCGTGACAGGATCGCCACGCCGTTATAGCCCTTTTGGCCGCGCGCAACCATGTGACGATAGCCCAGCTCGGCAAAGCCCTCTGTCGGGATCTTGTCCACCGGGCTTTTGCATTCCTGCAGGCACAGCACATCCGGCCCCTGCTCGGCCAGCAGTTTCAGCACCAGAGGTTCGCGTAGGCGGACCGAGTTGATATTCCAGGTGGCCAGGGTAAAGGACATCGCGCATCTCGCTGTTGGGTTGAACATTCAGGCAACATTGCCCGCCCGCTCCATCAGATACCAGAGGCGAATGACCCGCGCATAAAAAAAGGCCGGGCACCAGGCCCGGCCAAGTCCAACAGGGAGGTGCATATCATAACCCGGATATGCGCGGGGTCTTGTAGTTAATAAGTAGGTCTACTTTTGCATTTTAAAATACCGTGATCCGGCATTTGTTAAGCAACCAGCCGATATCCGCCGGATTCGGTCACTAAAAGCCGCGCATTCGACGGATCCGGCTCGATTTTCTGGCGCAGCCGGTAGATGTGGGTTTCCAACGTATGGGTGGTGACCCCCGCGTTATAGCCCCAAACCTCGTGCAGCAGCACCTCACGCGCCACCACGCCATCGTTAGAACGGTAGAGGAACTTGAGAATGTTGGTTTCTTTCTCAGTCAGACGGATTTTGCGGTCATCTTCGGTCAACAGCACCTTCATCGAGGGTTTGAAGGTATAAGGCCCCAGCGCAAAGACGGCGTCTTCGGATTGTTCATGCTGGCGCAACTGGGCGCGGATACGGGCCAGCAGCACCGGAAATTTGAACGGTTTSGACACRTAGTCATTGGCTCCGGCATCCAGGCCCAGGATGGTATCGGCGTCGCTGTCATGTCCGGTTAGCATCACGATCGGCGCCTTGACCCCCTGCTTGCGCATCAGGCGGCACAGCTCGCGCCCATCGGTATCGGGCAGACCCACGTCCAGAATGATCAGATCATACAGGGCTTCCTTGGCGCGTTCCATCGCGCTTTGACCATCCTCCGCTTCGAACACGTCAAAGTCTTCGGTCAGTACCAACTGTTCGCTCAGCGCCTCGCGCAGGTCCTCGTCGTCATCGACCAGTAGTATTTTCTTGAGTTGTGCCATCTGGAAACCCTCCTGTCTTGTTATTCACACATGAGCGCCGTGGGGTGAAACGGCAAGATTTGCATCACCTCTCTCACGCGCACGTGTCCCCTGCGCGGGAATTGTTTCACTTTCCTTGTAATTGAGCATAGGTAAACCCTGTTTATATTTCATCACATACTGAGACACCGCCAATGAGTCTGATGCCCTCTATGATCGAGCTACTGGCACGGGCTCGGGTTGATCTGCGCATGGGTTTGCCAGTGGTGTTGACCGGCGAGGGTGCTGCAGCGCTGGCGATTGCTGCAGAAAGCCTGAGTGGTCAGAGATTGGCGGACCTGCGGGCATTGGGTGCAGTGTCTCTGGCCCTGACCGCACGGCGGGCCGAAACCCTAAAGGTGCAGGTCTATGACCGGGACATTGCCCGCATTGCCCTGCCCGACAGCGCAGATCGGGCTTGGGTTCAGGCGCTGGCCGATCCGGCAGATGATCTCAAATCCCCGATGAAAGGCCCGTTCAATTGCCTGCGCACAGGCAATGCCGACCTGCACCGCCTGGCGATTGCCCTGGTGAAATCTGCCCGTCTGCTGCCCGCTGTCCTGCTGGTGCAACTCAACACCGCAAAAGAATTTGCGGCACATCACGGGCTGACCGTAATCAACCACGCCGCCGCCACGCCACTGCTAAGCGAAAGCTCGCCGCTGCACCTGGTTGCCGCTGCCCGCCTGCCGGTCGAAGCCGCAAAGGCTGGACGGTTGCACATCTTCCGCCCCGAAGACGGCAACGAGGAGCATTACGCCATCGAAATCGGTCGCCCGGATCGCGATGCCCCGGTGCTGGCCCGGCTGCATTCAGCCTGTTTCACCGGCGACGTTCTCGGTTCGCTGAAATGCGACTGCGGGGCCCAGTTGCGCGGCGCTCTGACGCAAATGGGGGCCGAAGGGGCAGGCGTGTTGCTCTACCTCAACCAAGAGGGGCGTGGCATCGGGTTGGCCAACAAGATGCGGGCTTACTCGCTGCAGGATCAAGGGTTTGACACGGTTGAGGCCAATCACCGGCTGGGCTTCGAAGACGACGAGCGCGATTTTCGCCTTGGCTCCGCCATCCTGCGTCAGCTGGGATTTGGGCAAGTCAGGCTGCTGACCAACAACCCCAAAAAGATCGCCATGATGGAACACGCGGGCATCAAAGTGACGGAAAGGGTGCCGTTACGGGTGGGTGAAAACGACTTCAACCGCGCGTATCTGGCCACCAAGGCAACCAAATCAGGCCATCTTCTGTGACCCCAGCCGATCTGGTGCTGACGCCGCGTGGAGTGCGGTTTGGTGGTCATCTACTGCCTTGCACAATCGGCAAGGGAGGTATTTCGGCAACCAAGCGCGAAGGCGACGGTGTAACCCCAGTCGGACACCATCATATCGTGGGCATGTTGTATCGCGCTGACCGTATCCCCCGTCCGGCGGCTTGGGCCAAGCCTATTGGCCCCGGGGATCTGTGGTCTGATGATCCACACGACATCGCTTACAACCATCACGTCCGTGCGCCCTACCCCCACAGCCACGAACGCTTGCGGCGCGGCGACCCGCTGTATGATCTGGTTTTGGTGCTGGATTGGAACTGGCCCGACGCGCAGCCCGGTTGCGGCTCCGCAATATTCATCCACCAATGGCGGCGACCCGGCTATCCAACCGAGGGCTGCATCGCCTTTTCCCGGCCCGATCTACACTGGTTGGCAGCACGGGTTCACCTTGGCACAAAGGTTATTGTTCCAGACAAAAGCTAGCACCAGTACGCCCAAGAAAATTCGAATTTTCTTGCTAAAATTCTGCGCAGAATTTTATACCGTCAATGGCCGCGCGCGCCAAAAATTGCCGAGCCAACCCGCACATGGGTGGCCCCCTGTGCAATCGCCACCTCAAAGTCACTGCTCATCCCCATCGACAAGCCTTGCAACCCGTTGCGGATAGCGATCTTGGCAAGATGGACAAAATGCACTGAGGATTCCTCGGTGACCGGAGGGATACACATCAAACCTTTGATTGGCAGATCCAGCGCCTGGCACTCGGTGATAAATACGTCGGCGTCACCGGGCAAAATTCCGGCCTTTTGATCTTCCTCACCCGTATTCACCTGAATAAACAAATCCGGGCAATGACCCAGGTCTTGCGCCAGACGCGCCAACACCTTGGCCAGCTTGGGCCGATCCACGGAATGAATGGCGTGGCACAGCTCCATCGCCTGGCGGACCTTGTTGGTTTGCAATGGGCCAATCAAATGCAGATCAACACCTTCGAAACGCAACATAAAGTCCGGCCACTTGCCCGCCGCCTCTTGCACCCGGTTTTCGCCAAAACAGCGATGGCCCTGTTCCAGCACCTCCGCGACCCGCTCATTTGGTTGCACCTTAGAGACCGCGATCAACGTCACCGCGCCCGGTGCACGTCCGGCGGCGATCTCAGCCTTGGCAATGCGGGATTTGATTTGATCCAGTGACATACCTGCCCTCATATCTGTCTGGGGGCAGAGAAACACTGTTTGGGCGCAAAAGAAAAGGGCGGCCTCCAAAGAGACCGCCCTAATGCAATCAGGTTACGTTCAACTTAGAAGTTGAAGCGTGCGCCGAAGTCAGCACGTGTATTGCTGACCATCGAAGCGGAAGTAGTGTCATACGACTTAGTGGAGCCAACACCGCCGCGCAGGGACACGCCGCCGCCCAGATCGTGGATAACACCAAGGCCGTACTGTTCGGTGTCACGATCACCGGAACCGTCGCCGTAGGAAGCAACGATGGTGGTCGCCGAGGAGATAGCATAACCAGCCGACAGGCCATAGAAAGTGTCGGAACGGAATGTGTCTTCAGCGTTTGCGCCGTCGTCCACTGTTTCGTTACCTACGAACAGAGTGCCGTTGAAAGCGCCCCAGGAACCAGCCAAGGTCAGAACCAAAATGTCCTGCTTGATCTCAGTTGTGGTTGCATCGGTTTCACCATAGGCCAGARCGCCTGTGATGTTGCCAAAGGTGTAAGCACCGTRGATGTCCCAACGGTCGCCAGCGGTGGCGTTGTTGTCGTCATAGGATGCAGCAAAAGCGAAATCACCCATRGCGTAACGTGCATAAACACCGTTGGCGCCAGCGCCGCCGGTGGTATAYTCTGTGAAGTCATAATCGACGCCRGAGTACTGACCAAGGAAGTTTTCCAGGCCTGGCTCTTCACCGTAGTAACCTGGCATGTTGTCGAGTGCGCCAGCAACGTTGCCTACGTCAACGCGCAGACCTTCGTACTCAACCGAGAAACGTGCGCCGTTCAGGGCGGCTACGTTTGCGGTGCCTGCGGTCAGGTTGTCGTCAGCCTGGATACGAACACGAGCGGAGAAGCGTACGCCGCCGTCRGTTTCAGCGGAGCCGTCGATGTTCAGACGCAGGCGGCTGACGATGACAGTGCTGCTAACGKTGCCAGTGTTGGCTTCGTTATATGCAACACCAAAACGGCCGTAACCGCCAAACGAAACGTCTGCAGCAGCAACACCAGCGGTGGCGATCAGCGCAGTCGATGCGAAGAGAATCTTTTTCATAATCTTTTTCCCTCGGGTTTAGATTTCTATTCAAACAAGAACCTGACGGAACAAGTCTGAGTACGATCATCGTTTCGCTCTTTTTGGGGTCTGGGTGCAAGGCTCGGCTAAAGCGCCATTCTATTCCCGCTAGAGTTGGTGCAAGGATGTCACAGTATGTTAAGGYTTGGGACGGGATGTGCCCTGTATATCGATGAGTCTCTTAAAGAATAAGCTTGTTGCAGCTCGGCGCCTTGGCTAGGACTACTGCGCAACCAATCTAGAAACGGAACTGCCTCATATGCGCTGGCTCAAGATTATTGGACTGTTTTCCCTGCTCGCCGCGATCAGCGGCTGTGGGATCTTCGGCGGCAAGGGCAGCAAAGGCCCCTCGACCTATAGCGATAACGTCATCGGCGGCAATCCGGCTGATCCGGAATTTTCAAACGAAACCACCATTTGGGATGCATTTGGACCTTCGGACGCCGAGCAAACAGTGCAGGTGAATCGGTATCTTTGGACCGCATCCCTGGATGTTCTGAACTTCTTGCCAGTGCAGTCGGTTGATCCTTTCACGGGTGTGATCATCACCGGATAYGGCACCCCTCCGGGTGGCGGCAGATCCTACCGCGCCACGGTGCATATCAAGGATCCGGCACTGGATGCGCGGTCTTTGAACCTTTCGCTGCACAGCAAAGGCGGCCCTGTTAGCGCCAGTACAACTCGCGCGGTGGAAGACGCCATCTTGTCGCGGGCACGGCAGCTGCGGATCGCCGACAAGAAACTCTGATCCGACTGGCCTCTGGATCATGCCCACAAATCTCAGTATGACAGCGCCGGGTCTTGACCCGGCGTTTTTATTTAAAGGACCGCACTGATGBCGCGTTACAAAGCCTCCGAAATCGAAGCACACTGGCAAGCGGCGTGGGAAAAGGCCGRRRTMTTYMMSGCCARGCGCASYGAMGRCAAGCCAAAATACTATGTGCTGGAGATGTTCCCCTATCCGTCGGGCCGCATCCATATGGGCCACGTGCGCAACTACACCATGGGCGATGTCGTAGCGCGCTACAAAATGGCGACCGGCCACAACGTGTTGCACCCGATGGGCTGGGATGCCTTTGGATTGCCTGCAGAAAATGCGGCCATTGCCATTGGCGGCCATCCCAAAGACTGGACCTATAACAATATCAAGGAAATGCGCGGCCAGATGAAACCGCTGGGGCTGTCGATTGACTGGACCCGCGAGTTCGCCACCTGTGACCCTGAATACTACGGCCAGCAGCAGGCCCTGTTCCTCGATTTCATGAAGGAAGGCCTCGTATACCGCAAAAACGCCGTGGTGAACTGGGATCCGGTYGATATGACCGTGYTGGCCAAYGAACAGGTCGAGGCYGGCCGKGGYTGGCGCTCGGGMGCKTTGGTGGAACGGCGCGARCTGACCCARTGGTTCTTYAARATCTCSGATTTCTCGGAMGARYTGCTGACSGCGCTGGACGGATTGGACAACTGGCCCGCCAARGTRCGSCTGATGCAGGAAAACTGGATCGGCAAGTCGCGCGGGCTGCARTTYKCGTTYGARCGYASYGATGGYGGYGAKKCKATTGAGGTYTACACCACYCGYCCTGACACSCTGAAYGGCGCSTCCTTTGTGGGSATYTCGCCGGATCACCCGATTGCCAAGGCTTTGGAGGCCGACAATGCCGAACTGGCTGATTTCCTTGTGGAATGTCGCAAAGGCGGCACCACCGAGGAAGCCATTGAGACCGCCCCCAAGCTGGGCTATGACACCGGCATCAAGGTCAAGCACCCGCTGACAGGGGCTGAACTGCCGGTCTGGATCGCCAACTTTATCCTGATGGAATACGGCACCGGCGCGATCTTTGCCTGCCCGGCACATGACCAGCGCGACCTTGATTTCTGCCGCAAATATGACCTGCCGGTGATCGACACTTTCTTTGCACTCGACAATGACACWNCCRGWRAMRWWMAYCGCMNTTTGNTGMCYNGCSAMSWCTKRARMRSYRMRYKGGGTGGATCACTTTGCCGGGCTGACCGAGGCCACCGGCGAAGACGCGGTCAATGTCACTGTCGACTTTGCCGAAAAGGCTGGCTGGGGCACCGGCGTCACCAAATACCGCCTGCGCGACTGGGGCCTGTCTCGGCAACGGTTCTGGGGCTGCCCGATTCCGGTGGTGCATTGCGATGCCTGCGGCGTGGTTCCGGAAAAGAAAGAAAACCTGCCGATCGAGCTGCCCGAGGATGTCACCTTTGACAAACCCGGCAACCCGCTGAACTGGCACCCGACCTGGCGCGACTGCGCCTGCCCGTCCTGTGGTCAGCCAGCCAAGCGCGAAACCGACACCATGGATACTTTTGTTGATTCGTCCTGGTATTTCGCCCGCTTCACTGCCCCCAACGCCGAAACCCCGACTGATATGGCCGAGGCCGAGTACTGGCTGAACGTCGATCAGTATATCGGCGGCATCGAGCACGCGATTCTGCACCTGCTGTACTCGCGCTTCTTTGCCCGTGCGATGCAGATCACCGGACATTTGCCCAAATCCGCTATTGAGCCGTTTGATGCGCTGTTCACCCAAGGCATGGTGACTCACGAGATCTATCAGACACGCGACGACAATGGCCGCGCGGTCTACCACCTGCCCGAGGATGTCACTGACGGCAAGCTGACTGACGGAAGCGAGGTGGAAATCATCCCCTCGGCCAAGATGTCGAAATCCAAGAAGAACGTCGTCGATCCAGCCTCGATCATCTCGGCCTTCGGCGCCGACACCGCGCGCTGGTTCATGCTGTCCGACAGCCCGCCCGAACGGGACGTCGAATGGACCGCAGCCGGTGCCGAGGCGACTTATAAGCACCTGGCGCGTGTCTACCGTATCGCCAGTGAGATTGCTGAAACGGAGGTGTCAGCCAACGGCAATGACGACGCCCTGCTGCGCGAGATGCACAAGGCGATTGAGGAAGTCACCAAGGGCGTTGAGAGCTTTGGTTTCAACGCCGCGATTGCCAAACTGTATGGCTTCACCGCCACGCTCTCCAAATCCAAGGCTGGTTCTGATGCAAAGAAGCAGGCCGCCAAGACATTGGCACAACTGATGTCGCCAATGACTCCGCATCTGTCCGAACAAATCTGGCAGATGCTGGGTGGCGAGGGGCTGGTCACCATAGCCCCCTGGCCTGTGGCGGACCCGGCGATGCTGATCGATGCCATGGTCACCCTGCCGATCCAGATCAACGGCAAGCGGCGCGCGGAAATCAGCGTGCCCAAGGACATGGACAAAGCAGAGGTTGAAAAACTGGCGCTGGCAACCGAAGCTGTGCAAAAGGCGCTGAATGGCAATGCGCCGAAAAAGGTGATTGTGGTGCCGGGTCGTATCGTGAATGTCGTTGTTTGATCGCAGAACTCTGCTGGTGATGCTGGCGCCTCTGGCGCTGGCCGCCTGTGGTTTTACGCCTGTCTATGCCCCCGGCGGCAGCGGTGATGTGTTGTATGGTCAGGTGACGGTGCAGTCTCCCGAGGATATCCCGTCGACCAGCGAGGTGGATTCCTATCTGCTGGTGAAACACCTGGAACAGCGGCTGGGACGCGCAGGCGCAGGCGCCTATSMASTNSACCYGWMKMTNSGAMACNKMSGGMTKRWKGTYANSRCSANNRMSGAANNGACANCCRGANKSWMYYGCNNCKCCANWCTKGGMMAGGCCAGTTACACGCTGACCCGCCAATCGGACGGCAAAGTGGTTGCCAGTGGCGACGAGGAAGCCTTTACCGGTTATTCGGCCACCGGCTCCACCGTGGAAACCCTGGCCAGCGAGCGCGATGCGCATCAGCGGTTGATGGTTATACTGGCGGATCAGATCAACACCCGCATTCTGACCACGGTGGACCTGTCAACTGATCCCGCCCCGCCGTCCCCTCTGGCCCCTCCGGCATGAAACTCAGCCCGCGCGACGCCGAAGGGTATTTCGCCCGCCCAGACCCGGATAAAACCGGGATCCTGATCTATGGCGGTGATGCGATGCGGGTGGCGCTGAAACGTCAGCAAGTGCTGGCCGCGTTATTGGGGCCAACTGCCGAGGAAGAAATGCGCCTGACCCGGATGTCTGCGGGTGACCTGCGCAAAGACCCGGCGATGCTGCTGGACGCGGTCAAGGCGGTGGGGTTTTTCCCCGGCATTCGCGCGGTGTTTGTTGAAGAGGCCAACGATCAGGCGGCCCCTGCCATTCTGGCAGCACTGGATGAGTGGCAACCCGGCGATGCGCAGATCGTGGTCACCGGCGGCCAGCTAAAGGCCACCTCAAAGCTACGCAAGGGGTTTGAGGGACACCGCAACGCCTATGCGGTTGGCATCTACGACGACCCGCCGTCCCGCGCCGAGATCGAACGCATTCTAAGCGCCGCCTCGATTCGCGACGTGCCGGTCGACAGCATGTCGGCACTGACAGATATCGCCAATGACATTGGCCCCGGTGATTTCTCCCGGATGATTGAAAAGCTGGCGCTGTATAAATATGGCGATACCAGCCCGCTGTCGCTGGACGACATCGACGCGGCGGCCCCGCAATCAACCGAGGCCGCGCTGGATGATGTGCTGAACGTGGTGGCCGAAGGTCGCAGCGGCGAGATTGGCCCGCTGATCCGCCGCTTGCAATCGCAGGGCACCAATGCGGTCACCCTGTGCATTGGTGCCACCCGGCATTTCCGCACGCTATATGCCTGCGCCTCGCACCCCGGCGGTGCGTCTCAGGGTATTGGGCGATTGCGCCCGCCCCTGTACGGCAAGCGCCGGGACCGGGTGTTGCGCCAGGCGCAGGGCTGGGGCGCTGACCGGCTGGAAACGGCGCTGACGCTGCTGACCGACACCGACTTGCAACTGCGCTCCGCCGGACAGACAGCTCCGGCTTTGGCGCTGATGGAACGGGCGCTGATCCGGCTGGCAATGCTGGGCCGCCCACGCTGATCGCCCCTTGACCTTGGCGCGCCACCTCGCATTGTGGCGCTGAAACAGCTCAGGAAACCAGCATGTACAAACTTTATGGAAACGTTAGAAGCCGGGCCTTTCGCGTCCTCTGGATGCTGGAAGAAATCGGCGAGCCTTATGAGCTGGTCGAGGCCGGACCACATCACCCGGATGTTCTGGCGCTGAACACATCCGGCAAGATCCCGGTGCTGGTAGATGGCGACGCGGTGATCACCGATTCCACCGCCATCATCACCTATCTGGCTGACAAACATGGCAAGCTGACCTATCCGGCCGGCACCGTGGACCGCGCCCATCAGGACGCCCTGACCCACACTCTGCTGGACGAGTTTGACTCGATCCTGTGGACCGCCGCCCGGCACAACATGAAATACCTGCCCAAAGAGCACCAGCTGCCCGAGATCGCCGCCAGCTCGAAATGGGAGTTTGAACGCAACCTGACCCGCTTGGCCGAACGTTTCGCTGGCCCATTCCTGCAGGGCGAAACGTTTACCATCGCCGATATCGTCGCCACCCATTGCCTGAACTGGGCGCTGGTTTCCGATTTCCCGGTCAGCGACAAAGGCATGCGCACCTATGCCAAAGAGATGCGCGAGCGCGAGGGTTTTAAGCGGGCCTTTGCACATCTGAAGGAATAGCAGGATGAGGGCAGCGCCGGTCCGTGGGGRAGGCGCTGCCCKSACTAYCGACCSRGCMAGACAKTCYKCAGYRTMTCAAGSTCARCCYGMWGWSSSAGCCYSGCTCAGATACCGCGCSGCTGCCCGCCCGGCCCAACGYCCGGTGGCCAGACAGCCAGTCAGAAGATAGCCCCCGGTCGGCGCCTCCCAATCCAGCATTTCTCCGGCACAGAACACCCCAGGCATCTGTTTCAACATGAGCCCCTCGTCCAGCGCCCCGCGCGCCACTCCGCCGGCGGTCGAGATCGCCTCGTCGATGGGTCGCAACCCGGCATGGTTCACCGGCAGGGCTTTGAGCAACCGCGCCAATTTCTCGGGCTGCTGCGGCAGAGGACGGCCAAATTCCTGCAGAACCGCGCTGCGCGCTGCGCCCAGCTTCAGCGCCTTGCGCAGATGGGTGGCCATGCTTGCCTTGCCACGCGTACGCGACAGGCGACGGGTGACCTCTGACACAGACAGATCCGGCAGCAGATCCAGCGTCAGCGGCGCGCCATCTCGCACCGCAGCACAGATCGAATAGATACCGCCGCCCTCCAGCCCACGCTTGGAAATCACCGCCTCGCCGCGCGAGGTCAATGACCCGGCCTGCAAGGCGATTCCCTTGAGAGGCGCTCCAAACTGTGCCGCCATGTGATCCGACCACTCAACCACCAGCCCGGCATTTGCCGGTTTAAAGGGTGCCAGCTCAACACCGCCATCCGCCAGCACCGAGGCCCAGGTCCCGTCCGAGCCAAGCCGCGCCCAGCTGGCACCGCCCAGCGCCAACACGGTGACACCCGCCCTGACACTTTGCGCGCCTTCAGGCGTCTCAAAACTTAACGCCGCCCCGTCCCAGCCCGTCCAACGCCAGCGGGTGCGACGTTGCACCCCAAATGTGCCCAGCTCTCCCATCCAGGCCCGCAGCAGCGGCGAGGCCTTCATCACCTTGGGAAAAACCCGGCCGGTTGAGCCGGTGAACAGGTCAATGCCCAAGCCACGCGCCCAGTCCTGTATCGCCTGCGAATCAAGGTCTGCCACCATCGGCGTCAGCCACTCCGCTGCGTCTCCATAGCTGGCAATCAGTTTATCAAACGGTTCATCCTTGGTCAGGTTCAGCCCGGATTTGCCCGCCATCAATAACTTGCGCGCCACCGACGGCTTGGCTTCAGCCACCAGAACGCTGTGCCCTGCCCGTGCCAGTTGATCCGCCGCCATCAGCCCCGCCGGCCCCGCGCCGATCACCACTGCATCATAATCCATTGCCATGTTTACCCCTTACCTACACCGCGTTCCGGTGCATTCCATGTGATGCTAAGACCCACAAGGCGACCCATGTCCGATCCGATCCGCCCACTCTGCCATCGTCCGATACCTGTCGGGGTGCTGCAAAGCCACCACCTTTTGATCCCCAAACTGAAGGGCGGCAAGGGTAGATCCGTGATCCTGCGGTGTGACATCCGCCGCCGAGAGTTCCACGCCCGCCAGAGTGAGGCCCTGCTCCGCCCTTGAATTCCACTCCCGCGYGCCCGGTAAACGGTGCCCGCGATAGGTTTCCTCGCAATGCTCCCGCGCCCGCAGGTGATTTGGCTTCGCCCACTCCCCTTGGCGGGTTTGGGCCCGGCGCCACGCAAA
>NVUP01000017.1 GCA_002401945.1 Paracoccaceae bacterium | reverse complement strand
CCGCAACGAGAGGCCGGACATATGTCAGCACCCGACGACGCGCCAAAATCAACTCTGAAAATACCTCTTGCGCTTGGGGCGGTTACATATGTTGCACAAATAGCTTGGAGGGATTCACGGCGGGAATCCAAGATGTTACCCGGGTTGTATGAGCAAGCCCATACCGCAGAAGTACAAAACCACGAACTGGCGATGCTATAACGCTGCCCTGAAGAGTCGCGGGTCGCTTTCGATTTGGTTCGATCCCGGGATGGATTGGCGCGCCGCTCCCACCGGCAAACAAGGACGCCAACCCACGTTCAGCGATGCCGCAATCCAGACATGCTTGACGCTAAAGGTGTTGTTTCGCCTACCGCTCCGGCAGGTGGTTGGTCTGGTTGAAAGCCTGTTGAAGTTGGCTGATCTGGACTTGCCTGTGCCCGATTTCAGCACCTTGAGCCGCCGCCAGAAAAGCCTGGCAGTGATGATCCCGTATCGCGGTTCCAAGGGGCCGCTGCACCTGCTGATCGACAGTACCGGCATCAAAGCCGAGGGCGAAGGGGAGTGGCACACACGCAAACATGGACCATCCAAGCCGCGCCAGTGGCGTAAAGTACATATAGGGATCGACGCTGACACGCTTGAAATCCGGGCTATTCATTGCCGACAGGCGATTGCACAGCAATCTGCCGAGAGGGAGGTCACCAGCAATAGTGTGGGCGACGCACCAATGTTGCCCGAACTGCTGAGCCAGGTTCCTGATGATCAGGAAATTGGCATGGTCACGGCAGACGGGGCCTATGACACCCGTGCTTGTCATAATGCGATTGCCAACCGGGGTGCCCATGCCGTCATTCCTACACGCCGCAATGCCAAACCATGGAAGCCAACAACGTCCGGGGCTGAGGCGCGCAACGAAATCCTGAGAGCCACCAAATACCTCGGGCGGGCCATTTGGCGAAGATGGAGTGGCTATCATCGCAGAAGCCTCGTCGAGACTAAAATGCACTGTGTCAAACTGCTGGGCGACGACATTATGGCGCGGGAGTTCGATCGCCAAGTCACAGAATTACAAGTTCGTGCTGTGGTGCTCAACGGCTTCACCGCGCTTGGCATTCCCCAAACCCATCCCCTAGGATAAGTCCGTCTGGGGAAAGGGGCAGCACGCCTTCAGGCGGCTTTGTGCAACAAAGCCCCAGCGGCACCGAAATTTCGTTCAATTGATCCTCGATAAAGACCCGTTTTTCTAATCCGTGGCTTGCATTTCCGGCCCAAAGGCCTTGGACTTGGACTTGGACTTGGACGGTGTTAACAAATTATCTACGTCGCCCCTTAATGACAGTGAAAGCATTGCGCCAAAACTGCCGTTCCATGGACCCCCCTGCGCAAAAAACGCTGTTTCGGCCAGAACTGGACTCGACTCCAGCACCTCATTGATCGCGTTCAACTGCGCTTCGCAATTCTGATCAGAGGTAGCGCGGAAGAGGATGCGCAAGAATCAGAAAAAAGAGGGTTCCCAGCCGATACGGCTTTGAGCGCAGGAAACAAGTCATTGCAAACAAATGCGTCGCCATAAAAGCTGGATGGGTAAGCCAGACGGTCAAAAACTGAAAGGATATATCGACGTGGTGTAATCACGTGATTAACATTCCAAGGTCTTCGTCCGCGTGCCGAACCTTCTGCTCTGGTCTGGGTGGGTAATTTGGCCAACACACCTGGGATTCTTGCATTGCTCTAGTGCCGCTTGCAGGTAAAGGTTGCGCAATTCGTGGAATTTTCCTATCCTAAATTGTACGTGTATTGAAACATTAACTTATGTATAGGAGATTATTATGGGAGTTATGACTGGTACCGTATCGCTGACCAGAAACGCGAAAGAATCATTGGACAATCTTCGCCAGCTTGTCGGCAAGAAAATCGGCGTTGACATGATGGTCAATGCAAAAAACCCGAAGGAGGCCACGGTGATGTTTCAATTCGACGATCTGTCTGCGGCCGAAAAACACTCGGAAAAAATGATGACTGCGCTCAAGGAAGCTGGGCTGGAAGGCGTCAGCAATCCAGCGTTCATGTCCCGGAAGCTCGACTAAATTCGCTCCCTCAAACCAGTGGCGCCGAAGATCGGAACGCCCCGGTCAGGGCCGGTATCTGTAGAACGATTATTTGCCGTTTTGACCGGCGGCGTGTCTATGCCGAACAGCCCAAGTCCTGACCTCGCCAATCTGTGGCAGACTGCATATCGCCACAGAGTCCGGCTGGCCTTCGGGGCGCATGTATTGGGCTCCATACCGCGATCAGACCCTCTGTACGTCGAAATTGGCGCCGAAGTTTTGCACCGTTCCCGCTGGCAATCGGGGGTCCGGACCTTTGCAGAAGCCTTTTTTGCAGAATTGGAAAAGGTCTCTTGCAAGGCCGTGGCGCTCAAGGGCTTTGTCGTAAAATCGTATTACCCAGATGGCACATCGCGCGACATCTGGGATCTTGACTGCGCAGTCAGCGATTTTGACGAATTCACCAAATTTCAGTCGGTTTTGTCACAGTTCGGAGGCAGGATCGAACATCTGGCAATTCGGCGGAATGGCGATCATCTCGCCGGTGCTGCAGAGATGCGTATTTCAGAAGTTGGTGATCTATACAAATCGATCAAAGTGGAATGCTTCATCGGAGGGCAGCCTCAATCCCGCTTTCATATGCGTCCCTTTGAGGCTTCATTTTGGGAACAAGCCGAATGCATATCTGAAAAATCAAAGATACGCGGTCCGTCCTTGCCCCATTGCCTGACAATACTCGCTGGCGAAGTGGTTGAAAACAAAGATCATGTCCGGTTGAGGGATTTCATGGACTTTCGTGCTATGTGCCAAATGCACCAAAATGCACCGTTGGAACTTGGCACAGAATTATCTGAGATGGTCGATGCCCTGAACTGCAAAATGATCCGATTTGCTAACACATATGGGCTTCCCATCCCTCAACTGGCACCAGAGACATTTAGGCAACCTGAACGGCGCGGAACCAAGCCCGACCGCAGGCGAAATATGATACACAGAAGTTTCCCAACCGTACGCGCGCTGTCGCGAATGTCGCGCTCGGATCGGGTCATCAATCTTGTGTCAAAAGTGTTCCCTTTGCGCGCGCTCTGGAACCAAGGATGCTATGTTGATGCTGTTCCTTTTCTCCTGGGCCCAAAACCAAACGCCAAAACAACGCTCGAACTTGAAAAACGCATCCTGACAACCGAATTTGGGCAATTCATCCTCGCGCCGTTTGGCGTTTTGACGGACGCCGACATCCAAGCCGTTCAAGCTAAAACAACATCCAAAACCTAACATGCCGGAGACATTGTTGAAAGACGTTCAACGCCTGATCAGACGGGTGCGTTGGCCCCAGATAGACCCGAATTTGTCGCAGCCTGAGGATTTGTGGGGCAAACCGGAGCATCGATTGGCGCTGTTGATCCATTGCCAACGCATGGAAGACACGCTTGACCTGACCTTGCCCGAGGGTTCCGTCACCCTCTTTTTGAATGAGGCAATTGGGCAAGACCAAGGTGGCCCGGTTGGTGTTCTTGTTGATATTGTCACAGCTGCCAAAGCTCTGTCATCGCAAAGCTATGCCGCCATTCAAGACGCCGTTAAAACCCACGCGGCAAGACGAAATTGGCTTGGCGCGACCGCGCAGCTCTTCGTCACCGAAAGTCAGATTTTGCTGGCGGAGCATAAACAGTCAACAGTTGCGATGGTCCGAAAACCGGTGTTGATTGTAGATCCACCTCGTCCCCAATACCCTTTTGAGATTAGGCCCGTACGTCCAAAGGACGAGGACAAGTGCCTGGACATGATCGCTGCCGCACTCACAATCGGAACCGCTTGGCGAACGGGCCAGCCTTGTGATCCCAAGCGGATGCGAAAAATTGCTCGATCTGTGCTGAATGAAACCCGCGAAGAAGGTGGTTTGCATCTTGTGGCGACCCTCAATGCCAAAGTCGTTGGGCACGCCATCGGATTTATCTCCCAAGATTGCATCCGGACAGGTGTATGCGATGGCAGGTTGCTGGACACATTTACGCATGGGGACTTTCGCAATCTGGGGCTGGCCGCCTTGTTGACAGATGTCTGGGAATACGAACTGGGGCTCCTAGGCGGAACCAGTTTTCGCGGTACGGTCAGCGGGCCAAACCAGGCTCCGATCCTGAAAAACCTGGACGCTCTGGGATGGCGGGAATATGCGCGAGAATGGCCGTTTCTCTTGAATTGATTGACGAGGTGTTTTGGAAGTGTTGCAGCATATTAGCGCGATCCACTATGTTTTGACGCTTGTTGGCGTTGCCCGTACATGTCGCTACGAGGTAATTCTGGACATAACCTGGTCGAAAACACTTTGTGCGGATCTGTTGGGTGACGCAATTATAATAGAAAAAACATAGAGTTATCAGATTCGGTGTTTAAGCAGAATTGCGTTTAGCAAATCAGCCCCCGAGCACCATCATCGATACAGCTATAGCACATATCCGCATCGCACTGATTAACTGCATCACGACCCTCGAAACGGCCGAGACTATTCGCGTGGCTTGGACTCTATGGGAAAGGGGAAATCCTCTTCAAGAGTCTGCATTGCAAAAACGTCACTCAGAGCACAATAATACCTAGATTATTCTGGGTGGCTACAATAGCTCCGATTGTAAAGTTTAGAAATTTTCGCTCCCGGTGCGAAGCGCAAAAAGATCCATGCTTGGAGGAAGACGACTATAAGCACATCTCCACAGGAAGGAATTTCTAATACTACTCAATCTTCAAGGACTCATTTTTGACAAATATGTTCATTGAACTTGCTCCAAGACTGTAGCGCGACCGCCTGGAATATGTCGATAGAGAGTAGATGCCGCCACGCCCAATCTTTTGGCAACCGCGTGTACCGTGACATCCGGGTTACGCAACATCGCCCGCGCCGCAGAAATATCTTCCGCCGAAAGCGAAGGGGGCCTTCCACCAAGCCTCCCACGATCTTTAGCCGCTTTCAGACCTGCTTTTGTGCGTTCCTTGATTATTGCTCGCTCAAATTCAGCTAGAGCACCAAAAACATGGAAAATTAGTTTCCCTCCAGGCGTGGTGGTATCGATCGCTTCTGTCAGAGATCTGAAACCAATTTTTTGGCTCTCTAATTCTTCTACGGTCTCGATGAGTTGGCGTATCGAACGGGCTAGTCGGTCCAACTTCCAAACAACTAGTGTGTCCCCGTCCCGTAAATACTCCAAAGCAGCCAGCAACTCGGGACGATTGCGTCGAGCTCCAGAAGCCCTTTCTTCGAAAATTCTTTCGCAACCTCCTTCTCTCAATGCGTCCAGCTGCAATTCTGGTTTTTGCTCAAGTGTCGAAACGCGCGAATATCCTACCAACATAAAATTCTCCCAAAACTCAATTGATACATAGGTTTTCGGAGGCCTGGTTTCAAGACACAGTTCTCGGAGACCTCTATTGGTTAGAGCGCGCATTTCTGTTCCCAAGTTAGGTCGTCCTGAAAACGTTCGTTTTCGAGAAGCGCGCAACCCAGCGTTGACCGGGTAGTAATGGGCGGTTATTCGGGATCATTCATCATGATTTGCAGATTGCTTAATGTCCGCTCCCATTTGGCACGGCGTTTCTCTGCGCCTTTCAGCCCTCGGTCTTCACCCGACAAAAATCGACTAATCCGGCCAACGTCATTCCCGGCCATTTCATTTTGGAGGTCGTCGAAATCCTGCGCATGCCGTTTAAACCGCTCCGCTAGGCTAATTTCATACTCTTCCTGATCCAAATTCATAGCAATATCATAGCTTTATTTGATTAAAGTCACGTTACCCTTTGTGGCCAGGGTGAATTCCAACACTTTGTTACACGGCCAACACTCAGAATATGCGTAAAGCCGCGCTCAGCCTTACTTACGCTGTTTTGATATAGCTCTCCAAGCCTCTTGGAGGCACCAAGGCTTTAAAAACATTGACTTTTTACAATTTTTCAGGTAGTGTTTAGGAATTCATACCTACAAATGCGCCTGCATTTCACCCGAGTTCGGCCTTAAATGAGCCCGCATGGGTGATGCGGCGCTTTTTTACTTTCAAATACTTTTAACCGCATGACATGCGCCCGTGGAACCGCTGGGCTGCATGGGGAAGGCCTATTTATGACTTTTGATTTGGAACGGTATCGCGAACATCTCGCACCGTTGAACCTCACCACTGAACAAGAAGACGAATTACTCCACGACCTTTGGACGATCACCGAGGCCCTGGTGGATGAAACCATCACCTCACCAACTTACCCACTGAAATTAGCCATCGCTTGCAAGGCTTTTGATTCCCTTGAGGAAGCAATCGCAGTAGAATCGAAGAGCATCACGAAAGAAGAGGAGGACCTATGAGCATTGCAGTAATTTACACGCGTGTTTCCAGCAAAGCCCAAGTCAAAAAGGGTGATGGCTTGGGATCTCAGGAGCGGCGTTGCCGCGAATTCGCAGCCTATAAAGACCATGAAGTTGCGGAGGTTTTCAGGGATGAAGGCGTCTCAGGTGGGCTTGTTGACCGTCCTGGCATGAAGGACATGCTGGCGTGGTTGCGCAAGAACCGTGCGGCGGAACCGATTGTTCTGATTGATGATATCTCTAGGCTGGCCCGCGATACCGAAGTTCACCGGAAATTGCGCGGTGCTCTCGGCTCAGTAGGGGCAACGCTGGAAAGTCCCTCTATCGAATTTGGTGATGACGCTGACAGCATCCTATTTGAGAACATCGTGGCCAGCATRGCACAACACCACCGCCAGAAAAACGGCGAGCAGGTGATCCATCGGATGAAAGCCCGCCTGATGAATGGCTATTTCGCGTTTTGGGGGCCAACGGGCTACACATACGCCCGCGTGAAGGGACACAGCGGCAAACTGATGGTGCGCGATGAACCGCACGCCAGCCTCATTCAGGAGGCCTTGGAAGGGTTTGCGACGGGGCGTTTTCAGACACAGTCGGAAGTGAAGCGCTTTCTTGAGCCACATCCGATCTTTACCCGAGACAGCAAAGGCGAGATCCACCCGCAGCGGATCAAGAACCTACTGACCAACAAAATCTACGCGGGCTACTACGAATACAAACCTTGGGATGTGTCCTTGACCAAGGGCAAACACGAGGCCCTGATCACATGGGAAGTATTCCAACGCATTCAGGAGCGGCTTAGCAAGAAAGCCTATGCAGCGGTGCGCGTTGACGCAGCCGAAGAATTCCCACTCAGGGGCTTTGTAACCTGCGATTGCTGCGGCCACCAGCTCACCGCTTATTGGGCCAAGGGGCGCAACAAACGCTATCCTTACTACGAGTGCTTCAACAAGCGGTGCGATGAACGTAGGAAATCCATCCGTAAGGATGTGCTGGAAGGGGAGTTTGAGGAGCTRATCAAGCAGATGCGCCCYACAGCGGGGCTGATGGCCACWGTYAGTGCSATGTTYCGGGAYATTTGGGATYATCGYATTCAAGGCTATGAGGAGAAACGAGGCAAGCAGAAACGGGCTTTGACCAGTATCAATGTCACGATCAGCAAGCTRACAGACCGCTTGATTGAAACCACTAGCTCATCGGCAATACARGCCTACGAGGTCAAGCTGGAAAAACTAGAGGCGGAGAAAATCCTGATCASYGARAATCTKGCKCARAAACARGATCTTGGCCARGAYTTCGACAAAAGTTTTCGAACCGCTCTAAAWTTCCTCRTAAAYCCTTGGAATCTATGGTCGTCGCYAAACCCTGATAACCGCAAGACCCTGCAAAAACTGGWCTTTGCAGCCCCATTACCATATGCGCGGAATAGAGGCTTTCAAACCGCAAAAACCACAAACCCCTTCAATGTCTTAGGGGCTCTGGCTGATGATGAAAAGGTAATGGCGGAGTTAGAGGGTGTAAACATCAACGCCTTTGCGGACATTGCATTTCTGGAACTAAGGTCAGCATAGAAAGTTGGCACAGCTTGCCAACGCATCGCTTCATGGTGTTTCACCTTGGCAGTGACCTTGGGCAAYACCTTGGCTTCCTTGATCGCAGTCACCGGATTTTCACCTGACCGGRAACCTTTGGACTTGGCCACGTCCAGCACCGTCTTGATCCGTTGCGCCAGCCGTTTCGCCGTTTCATGTTTTTCGGTCCAGATCGGCGACAAACACATCAAGACCTCTGGCTGATCAATACTGTCGACGGGCATCCGCCCGATCTTAGGAAAGGCATAGTCGCGCAAAGTGTTGATCCATTGCCGGCCATGCTTGGCGTTCTTCCAAGTTGGCATCCGATCAATGTGGACCTGCTGCGAGACCTCTTCGAATGTAGGTATCTCTCGACTGGCGTTAAATCGGGGGTTCAGACCTTGCTTGGCCATTCGGCGGTATTCGAGCGCCCGCTCCCGTGCCTGATTAAGTGTGACGATGTCGGCACCGCCTAAGCCAAAGTCCGTGCGCAGGGGCGCGCCCTTCTTGTTCTTTTGGCCCTTAACCACAACGCGGACGATCCAACGACGCGCGCCGGATGGATCTACAACCAGATAAAGCCCATTGCCGTCACCATGAYKMYCTRYKYTYMMWKKMTYRRMSARCKYMTYKGYMMSKKYKMMKRWSARGKSYMTYWGMCWKASMAYRTYCTATACCACTCAAGGAACAAATATAGGCATCACTGAGAGAAACTCAAGACAAACGTAAATGATGTCTATGACCAGCAAAATAAGGCACAATGATGCCCCTGAGGGATCAACTGCAATCGACGAAAAAGGTGAGGTGGCGGACAGACAGGGATTCGAACCCTGGAGACGGTCTCCCGCCTACACACTTTCCAGGCGTGCGCCTTCGACCACTCGGCCACCTGTCCACTGCGCGGTATTTGACCGATACGCGCTTAGAATGCAAGAGCCAACCTTGGAAAAATTCCAACCAACACTCGATTATTTCAGTCGTCCAAATGCAAGTACACCCGGCGGTTCAACTTGCCCTTCTTTTCCACTTTTCCAATGCGGATTTTGCCGATTTCTCCGGTGCGTTTCACATGGGTGCCACCGCAGGGTTGCAGATCCACCTGGGCGTCTCCAGAACCAATGCGCACCAGCCGCACCCTACCCAACCCACGTGGCGGTGACACCGACATGGTTTTGACCAACTGTGGATTGGCGTCGAGTTCAGCCTCCGTAATCCATTCTTCAGTGATCGGCAGATCGCGGTCGATCAATGCCTGCAATTGTGCCTGCAGAGCGACTTTGTCCTCGGGAGCCTCGGGCATGTTGAAATCCAGCCGTCCCTTTTCGGCGCCAATTGAACCGCCACTGACCGGCAGCGGAATCACCACCGACAGAAGATGCAGTGCAGTGTGCACCCGCATATACCCATTGCGGCGCGTCCAATCGAGCTCTTGAGTGACCTCAGCCCCGACCGGCGGCAGGGGCTGACCTTCGGCTGGCACCAGCACGATGGCCCCCTCCTCGCCCTTGATCGTGGTGGAGATGGTGCAGGCACCACCGTCCCAGCCCAATCGGCCACCATCGCCAGGTTGGCCGCCGCCGGTGGCGTAGAACAGCGAACCATCCAGCACCACCCCGCCCTGGTCGGTATGTGTCAGAACCTTGCCAGTGCTCACACGCATATAGGCATCGTCTAAAAACAATTGTTTAGTGGTCATTGTCGCTCTCCGGGTCGTCCAGGTCACTCACGTCCGGAGTTTCAAACTCTTTGGAAGTGGCGGCCTGTTGCGGTGTTGCCTTGGTACCGCTCAGAGCCTCAGGGTTGCGGATCCAGATGTCGCGCTGTGCAAACGGGATCTCGATGTTTTCTTCGGCGAACCGACGGGCAATTTCGAAATTCATGTCTGAACGCACCGAGAGCACCCAGTTCACATCGCGCAGGATGGCGCGAATTTCAAAATCCAGACTGTCAGCACCAAAGCCCTGGAACACCACGCTGGGGGCTGGGTTCAGCAGCACCATCGGATGCGCTTGGGCGATGTCCAGCAGAATGGCCTGAATGCGGCGCGGATCACTGCCATAGGCCACTCCCACCGGCACAATCACCCGGCCAACAGTGTTGCCGCGGGTATAATTGGTAACCGTGCCAGTGATCAGGTCCGAATTTGGAATAATCACATCGGTGCGATCAAAGGTCTCGATCCGGGTTGAACGCACCGAGATATCACGCACATAGCCCATCACACCGCCRACCTCGATCCAATCCCCTTTGGAGATTGGCCGCTCGACCAGCAGGATGATGCCAGAGACAAAATTCGACACCACGGTTTGCAGGCCAAAACCGATGCCTACGGACAGTGCCCCGGCGACGATGGCCAGCGATGACAGGTCCAGACCCGCCCAGGAAATTGCCACCACTGCGGCCAGAAAAATACCCAGATATCCCGTGCCCGAGACAATGGCATTCTGGCCGCCGGGGTCTAATGTGGTCTTGGGCAGCAGCGAATTGCGTAGGCTGCTTTGCACCAGGCGCGTGGCGCCGTAGCCCGCTGCAAAAATCAGGGTAAACAACAAAAAGGTGCTGGGAGAAATTCTAGTGTCACCCAGTTGGAACCCGTCCAAGAACCTGGACCACAGCTCGGTCAGGTCAGCCATCCTGGCGCCCCAGATCAGGGCCAGCAGCGGCAGCGACATAATCGCCAGGACAAAGCCGACCAACACCGAAAACAGCGAATCCTGCGCAGCCTCGGGATTTTTGGTTATCAAAGCGTAGAGACCGCCGATGAAGCGCTGCAAAATCAGAATTGCGGATATCACAAATAGGGTTATGGCCACCGGGTAAATGATCGCTTCGGCGGCCTGAATATAGCCAAACGCTGCAAGGGCCGGAGCCAGCACCCCCAATAAATAGGCCACACGCCGCACGCCGCGCACCAGCTTATTGGCGCCTAGCGCACCACCTGTTTCGCCACTCTCAGTGGCTTCCAGGACGCGTTTCATGCCAATGCGCTGTAACCTGACCAGCAACAGTGCTGTGGTCAGGATAATTGGGAAAGCCATCACTGAACGCGTAATGTCAGACAGGTATTCCACCTGTTCAATCTGAACAACCAGATCACGCAGAACCAACATCACGGCAACCAGCCCGATCAGCAGGCGCAACTCGGCTCGCCGTGCCTGCTGCACCAGTACCGACTCTTCTTTGCTGGGAGAGGCAAACATATGCTGCCCCAACCAATTGAACGCCAACAGAATGGCTGCCCAGCCTGGAACCGACTCTAGCAAAAGCGATCCCCGCATGCCCAATACCCCGGCAACCGAAATCGCCTGCACCAGCAAGGTCACCCCCAGGAACGGCAATACCGCCTGCACTAAGGAAACCAAAAAGCTCCACACACCGGTGTCACGGATACCAAATTGACGCAAATAGTCACCAACACGTCTGGCCCAAATCCAGCCACGCAGCACCAGCAGTCCCCCCGCCAGGACCAAGCCCAGAATAAGCGGCAGGTTATTGTGCAGGTTTTCACGGGTGGTGTCGCTCCGCACCCGCAGCAGGGTCTCGTTCCAGATTGCGGTGGTGGCCCCAGATATCTCGCGCATCGCCTCAGGCCAATGCTCAGGGTTCAGCGGCGACGGCCCCCGTTGCATCAATGCTTTGGTTTGGCGTTTACGAATGATCCGGTCGATTTCAGAAATTAAACCGTTGGCCCGATTATGAGCCTCTTCCGAGACCACCCGTGGTACCCGCAATGCATTCAATTGATCATTCAACGTGGAGCGCAACATCGCAAGGTCGCTGTCTTCGAGGACACCATCCTTGGGAGGCGGGCCAAGCGCGCTGAGTTGCGAGTTCAGCGTCAGGATACGGTCAGCGTTGTCATCGCGAGCATCAGCGAACACTTCTCGATAACCCGCAATTTCCCGACGCAGCACTTCCAGTGACCCAGATGAGGCGCGATCCGCATCAATGACCGTCTCAGCCCGCCCAGCGGTCTTTAGCCAACCTTGGTAATAGTCCCGCTCGGTTGTTGATAATTGCGCCTCGGCTCCTCCGGTCAACAAAACAGCAATGCATAGGGCTGCCAGGTAAAACCGGAGGATGTGCATCAGTTGGCTCATACCTCTTCGAACACACCTGGGATTGAGGCCGGGGTATGGGTCATCCACTCTGGAACAGGCAAGCCTTTTTCACGCAGGAAATCGGGGTTAAACAGTTTCGACTGATAGCGGGTGCCATAATCCGCAAGAATGGTCACGATGGTGTGGCCCCTGCCCAGATCTTTTGCCATGCGCACGGCGCCGGCTATATTGATCCCCGAAGACCCCCCCAGCACCAGACCTTCATCATGCAGCAGATCAAAGATATAGGGCACCGCCTCGTCGTCTGGCACCTGATACGAGAAATCGGGCGTAAAACCTTCCAGGTTTTTGGTGATCCGAACCTGACCAATGCCTTCGGTGATCGAGCTGCCCTCCATGGCGATCTCGCCAGTGGTGTAATAGGAAAACAGCCCGGCGCCCATCGGATCAGCCWGAGCCATTTTTACACCCTTGGGCTGCAACGCATCCGCGACACCAGCCAGAGTGCCGCCAGATCCAACCGAGCAGACAAAACCATCGACATTACCGTCGGTCTGCTCCCAAATCTCGGGRCCSGTGGTTTCYRCATGSGCCAGYCGGTTGGCGACATTGTCRAACTGRTTGGCCCAGACCGCGCCRTTKGGTTCKGTCTTRKCCARCTCGWTSGCCAGACGTTCYGARTAGCGCACAAAGTTGTTAGGGTTGCGATAAGGCGCCGCCGGCACCTGCACCAGCCGAGCTCCGGCCAGACGCAACATGTCCTTTTTCTCTTCGGACTGGGTTTCCGGGATCACGATCACCGTTTTGAAACCCATCGAGGCACCAACCAGCGCCAGCCCAATGCCGGTATTGCCAGCGGTGCCTTCGACGATTGTTCCGCCGGGTTTCAAGGTGCCGCGAGCAATGGCATCCTTGATGATATACAGCGCCGCGCGGTCTTTGACCGACTGGCCTGGGTTCATGAATTCAGCTTTACCCAGAATCTCACAGCCGGTCTCGTCACTGACACGATTCAAACGGATTAGCGGAGTGTGGCCGATGGCGTCGGCCAGATCACGTGCGATGCGCATGGTTTCCCTTTCGATCAATTGCCCAAGATGTACCCAAGGCCAGAGCCGACCTCAAGGACAGAAGGTACCAGATTACCCCTGACGCAACCGCGTCCGATGCCTGGCCAGCCACAGTGCTGCAGTCACTAATGGCATATCCAGATAAGTCTGAGCATCAACTTCAGCCATCAGCTCCCTAAAACCGATAATCTTGCTGCGAATATCCTCGCCCTCCGAGGCCAASCCACCACCAGTTTCGCGCTGGGTCAGGTCGCTGATCCCCACAAATATGTGAATGAACTCCCCCGAGGCGCCGCTGGAGGGGTAAACCTGAGCCACCGGCTCCAACGCCGTCAGCGTCACCCCGGCCTCTTCCATCGCCTCACGATGTGCAGCTTGCTCAGGTGTCTCACCGGGATCTATCAACCCAGCCACCGGCTCCCACATCCAGGGTCTCTGCTCTCCGGCGACATAGGTGGCCGCCCGAAACTGCTCGATCAGCAACACCTCATCGCGGATCGGATCAAAAGGCAGAACCACTGACGCACGGCCAACCAGGGCGACACCACGATTCATCACCGGGCTTAAACTGCCATCGTAACGCCGAAACTGAAGATCCACCTCGTCCATTGCAAAGAAATTGAGATGTGCGTGCTTGTGATTATGCAGCACAACATCTTTGCTCAGATCGTGGTCTGGATCCCCAGGCCGCGCCTGTGCCGCCAGCCAGGCCGCCGCCCGCGTGCGGATTGAGGGGAAGCACCGGGCCACCTCAGCGGCGCTCATCCGTCCCTGAAAGGCCATCACCTCCTGCGCCGCCCGCAGGGTAAGAGCCCCCCAGTTTGTAATCCAATCCTGCAAATCCCAGGCATCACCAGTCTGCCACAAGTCTGGTTCTGGGAAATAGACCAAGGCCGAAGCTTCTTGACCGTCCATCAATTGCACCACAACCGTTTTTAGGTCGTAGTCAAATCCGCCTTCGTAATAGTTCAGTGCGGCGATATCCTGCTCTGACAATCCTCGTACCAGCAAACCTTGCGCAATATGATCAACCCGCGTTTCAATAGCCGGGAATATCTGGCCATCCACCGTAAACACGCCATGCCCGGCAAGCTCAGCATCAGACATATCCAGTGTCTCGCTTGCTCGCCCCAGGACCACTTCCAACAACGCCGCATAGCGCAAGGTGCCATAGAAAAAGAGATCAGCCACGTCTTGTAACCTTCTTAATTAATGATGAAATTAGCGCCAGTGGTGCGAAGCCTTTTCAGTCGCCAGGCCCGAAACCAGGGCGCCGACCAGCACGGTCACGATGACCTCTGGGACAAAAATGACAAAGGCGTAATCCAACCCAATGGTGAAAATCGCCGACAGGGCCTCAAAGGGACCGTCATAGCGGTTGCGCATGGCCAGACGGAACATCTCGTAACCGCCTTGGATAAACACCCCCCAAAACAGCAACACGGCAACCCCGCCAATGCCGTTATTGATGGCAGGCACAAATCCGCGCCCGGCCCGTTTGCCCATAACCACCCAGCCGATAACCAAGCCCAACCCCATATTAAGTGGAGTAAAATAGCCAAAATTGGTGCCTTCAGGCATCAGCGGCATAATTTCGCTCGACAAGACAAAGGCAAGCAATGCGAGGCACAGGGCGGCGGTCAATCGGGCTCCGGTGGGCATATAGGCAAGATCCCTCTAGCGGTGAGATATGGTAATCTGCGTTACGTCGCAGGTTCCCGTTTTAAAAGACGCAGCGCAAGAGGTTAGATAGAAATTCCACATTCTATGAAATCTCTCGTCAAACCCCATGCCGGTAATCTGGTCCCAGCGGGCATTAAACGTCTGGTACCATCGCCGCAGAGTTTGRTCATARCTTTYGCCAAACTCCAYTGACTGMACCACAGCCARWCCRGCYTGATYWATCTGYTGAYGCAGTATTGTGGGCGATGGCAACATGCCACCGGGAAAAATGTATTTCTGAATAAATCCAATACCTTTGCGATAAATATCCCAACGTCTGTCGGCCACAGTGATGATCTGTAGCGTCGCCCGCGCGCCGGGTTTCAACCGATCATGTAGGGTTTTGAAATACGCGGGCCAATATTGCTCCCCAACTGCCTCGAACATTTCGATCGAGGCAATGCCATCAAACCGCCCGTCACAATCGCGGTAATCCTGCAATCGAAGCTCAACCATTTCAGTTAACCCTGCATGTTCAATCCGTTGTTGGGCAAAGTTTAGCTGTTCCTGACTAATGGTCAGCCCTGTCACCCGCAATCCACGCATCTTTGCGGCATATTCGGCAAAGCCGCCCCAGCCACAGCCAATTTCCAGGATGTGATCGCCGGGCTTGACCGCCATCTGATTGATCAGCGAGTCGTATTTGGCATGCTGCGCCTGCTCCAGGCTTTCCTGCCCGGTGGCAAACAGCGCACTGGAATAGGTCATCGTGTCATCCAACCAGATCCTGTAGAAATCATTCCCAAGATCATAATGGTAAGAGATGTTTTTACGTGCCTGTTTGCGATTGTTACGATGCAACCAGAACCGCAGTTTTTCATAAGCGCGCACCAGCGCCATTCCCGGAAAATTGTCGTACAGTGTGTCAGACCCCATATGCACCAGATCCATAAAGGCCTGCAGATCCGAACTGCTCCACCAGTCTTCAAGATAGGCGTCGGAAAACCCCAGCTCGCCTTCTCGGATCAATCGGGAAAAGACATCCGGGTGATGGATACGCAAATCAGCCATCGGTCCGGGCAACCTGCCTTTGGCCAGAAATACCCGGCCATCCGGCAAGTGAATCTCCAATTGACCAGCCTCGATCTTGCGCACCTTATCAAAAACACTGGCAAAATATCGCGGCAGGTCTTTTTGGCCTTCGGTGGATGTGAATACCATTCTCTTCCCCCTAATGAATGTAGGGGAAAGTTAGGGCGGGATGGTAATTCTGGCAAGAATTCTGTGCTAACTCAACAATCCCACCCCGCAAACACGTCCTAGATCAGAGCACGTCATCAAACGCTTGGATTAGCTTTTTCACTTCCGTCTCAGAGGTATAATGCGTGAAGCTAAGGCGCAGAACCCCTGACTCGGGATCAATTCCCATGGCCTTCAGCGCCCGCACAGCATAGAAATCACCACCCCCCGCCATTATGCCTTTCTCTGCCAGTTTTGCCGCAACAGGCTCGGCGGGCACGTTGAGCTGCAGGGCCACTGTGGGTGCCCGCATCTCCGCCTCATCAGGGCCGATCAAGCGCGCATCTTTGCGATCCTTGAGTGCATCTAACAACGGTTGCAACAGCTTCACCTCATGAGCACGCATCAAATCATGCACAAAACCCGCGCGAGCTGCGGCATCTTCGGCGGGGCCATCATGATGGTCGCACAATAGGTCGATATAATCTGCCATCCCGGCACAGGCTGCCACCTGCGCGTGGTCCGGTCCGGCCGGCGTGAAACGTTTGTAGCCTGCATCACCGTTGAAATAATGTGCCTGATTGGGCAGCAATTCGGACAGCGCCTTGCGGACCACCATCACCCCCTGATGGGGGCCATAGGTTTTATAGGCCGAGAACAGATAGATATCCGGTCCCAATTCACCGACATTGGGCAACCCGTGCGGCGCATAAGACACCCCATCAACACAGACAAAAGCACCGGCGGCATGGGCCATGGCAGTGATCTCGGTCACCGGGTTGATTTCCCCCACCACGTTCGAGCAATGCGGAAAGCATACAAGCCGCACTTTGTCGTCCAGCAGCTGTTCCAGATCCGCCGGATCCAAGTGTCCAGTCTGCGAATTGATCCGCCATTCGCGGATCTCAATGCCTTCGTCCGCCAACCGCCGCCAAGGCCCCGAATTGGCCTCATGGTCCTGATTGGTGACGATGATCGCCTCACCCTGCCCAACAAACTTGCGAAAGGCCTGCGCCAGAACATAGGTGTTCTGCGTGGTTGATGGCCCAAAGCTCAGCTCATCCTCCTCGACCCCCATCATCGCCGCCAACCGACGGCGCGCCTCGTCCATCTCTTCGCCGCCCAATCGCGAGGCCTCATAAGGGGCATAGGGCTGCACCTTGCGCTGAGTATAGAACCGCATCAGCCGATCAATCACCGGCTTGCAGGTATAAGACCCGCCAGCGTTTTCAAAAAATGCCTGGCCCTGCAAGCTAGGCTCGGCAAACGCAGGAAACTGGCTGCGTACAAATTCGATATCCAACGGCATGATTTCTCCCATCCTTTTGCAAAATCAGTGCCGTTGTTAACGACCTAGGTCAAGCCTGCTTGCTGATGACAAAAACTGACATCAGCGCCTGCCATCCTGAGCAAGTCAAAACAAAGGACACACAGACATGACCTATTCCCCAAGTAATTTCTTGGTCTGGGGCGAATTGCCCGTCACCGACCTGCCCCGCGCTTGCGAATTTTATGGCACCGTAACGGGCGCCACGCTGGACATTGACAATAGCGGGCCCAACCCGATGGCAATATTCAAACCCGCAGAGAGCAAAACGCCCGGTCGGTCCCTGCATCTTTACCTCGGCAAGCCATCAGGCGACGGCAGTGGTCCAACCCTGCACTTAGCAGCTCAGGGGACCCTGGAAGACACCATAGAGCGGGTGACCAAAGCGGGGGGTGAGGTGGTCTCTGAGATCATTGAAATCCCCATCGGGCGGTTTTTCTACGCCAAAGATCCCGATGGCAACTCAATCGGCCTGTTTGAAACCCCCTCGCAATAAAAACAGCCGGCCCCGGGTCATTCCGGGGCCGACCATCAATTCAGCTATGTCGTTTCAGATCATGCGTTTACATCAACAACAACACGCCCCTTGATCTGCCCCTTCAAAATGTCAGCGCCCAATTGCGGCAGATCACTCAGCTTGGCCGGTTGGATCATCGTTTCCAACTTGTCCATTGGCAAATCCGAGGCAATGCGTTGCCAGGCCCGTAGGCGGTTTTGATAGGGCTGCATCACACTGTCGATGCCCAGCAGGTTCACACCACGCAGCAGGAACGGAATAACCGTCGCAGGCAAGCCAGCACCACCGGCCAGTCCAACAGCCGCGACCGAGGCACCGTATTTCATCTGCCCCAGCACCCGCGCCAGCATGGCCCCCCCCACTGCGTCGACGCAGCCAGCCCAGTTTTCTGCTTCCAGCGGGCGTTTTACGGTCTCATTCAATTCATCACGCGCCACGATCTGAGTGGCCCCCAATGATGTCAGGTATTCAGCCGTTTCAGGACGCCCAGTGACACCCGCCACCTCATATCCCAAGTTGGCCAGTATCGCAGTGGCGACCGAGCCAACGCCCCCCGCAGCACCGGTCACCAGAACCGGACCATGGCCCGGCTGCAGCCCATGATCCTCCAGCGCCATCACCGCCAGCATGGCGGTAAATCCGGCCGTCCCCACGGCCATCGCTTGGCGCGTGTCCAGGCCCTCGGGTAGCGGCACCAGCCAATCCGCTTTGACATTGGCCTTTTGCGAATAGCCACCCCAATGCGCCTCGCCAACCCGCCAGCCGGTCAGCACCACCTTGTCGCCGGGCTTATAGCGGTCATCCAAGCTGGTCTCGACGGTACCCGCAAAATCAATCCCTGGCACATGTGGATATTTGCGCACCAAACCGCCGCCCGGACCAATGCACAGACCATCCTTATAGTTCATGGTGGAATACTCCACCGCTACGGTCACTTCACCCTCGGGCAATTTATCCAGGCTGATCTGCTCCACCGAAGCAGAGGTCTTGCGGCTTTCTTCGTCTCTCGTTACAACCAATGCGTTGAACATCATCTCATATCCTTTGCTCTGACCCAGATCTGGATCCTTCATTCATCTGGCCATAAATATCCCAGGGGAGCCGCAGCTTGCCACGGCGGGGACAGCGCCCCTATTTTCTAAAACGTCTCAACGCCAGAACTTCTCCTGCACCGTGGCAGTGCGCCGACCGCCTTCGGTCTCAATTTCCATTACCGTGCCCGCATCCCAATGTGACCGGTCCACCATGCCAATGGCAACATTTACGTCAAATTCCGGCGAGAATACTGCCGAGGCCACCTGCCCAACTTGCCGCCCCTGCGCCAACAATGGCCACGACCCTGTGCAGGGTGGTATCTCACCGTTGATCACCAGCGGCCGGATTTGCCGACGTGGCCCACTGCGGGCCTGATCGGCCAAGGCAGCCTTGCCAATATAATCTTCGGGTGAATTGCAAAACTTTCCCAATCCACATTCATAAGGCGTGTTGTCACGGCGCATATCCGAACCATAGCTGAGCAGCCCGCTCTCAATGCGCTCAATCGTATTGGGACAGCCCGCCCGCACATTCAGATCAGCGCCAGCCTCAAACAACGCATCCCACAATGGCATGCCGTTCTCCGAGCCCTCCACATAGATCTCAAAGCCACCCTGCTTGGACCAGCCCGAGCGCGCCACCACCATGTCGCGCCCCATAAACGGCAGCTTCTTATAGCGGAAAAACCGAATGTCCCGCACCGCATCTCCAAACACCCGCGCCATCAGCTCATCAGCCTTGGGTCCCTGCACCGCCAGCGGCGACACATCCGGTTCCTCGATTGCGACGTCCAGGCCCCTGGCAATCGCAAGCCCCAGTACAAACTGCAGCAGATCCCCATCCGCCAGCGATAGCCAATAGTGATCCTGCGCCAGTTTTACCGCCACCGGATCGTTCAGCATACCGCCGTTATGGTCCACCGTTGGCACATAATAACACTGATCATCCGCCATCCGGTCCATATCGCGTGGGCTGATCAGCTTCATCAGACGCAGCGCGTCGGGGCCCTTGAGACTGACTTGCCGTTCAGCTGAAACGTCCCAGACCTGAACATGCTGTTTCAGATGCGCAGCATCCGCCTCAACACTGTCAAACACCACCGGCAACAGCATATGGTTATACACGGTATACCCCTTAACCCCGGCTGCCTCGACCCCCGGCGTAAACGGGGTCTTGCGCACTCGACGCGACGGAAAAATCACGGCCATTTTGTCTCTCCCTTGAACTTCAGCTTAAACCGGGCGCCAGCGCGCCATGGTTTTTCTTCTCCGAGGCAGACGGGCCTTCATTTTGGTCTCCGGGTTTCAAAGGCTGCGACTCAGTGCTAATATTTTAAATGTCAGACCTTTAAATGTCAGACAAATAAAATTTACAATGTCCTTGATGTGCCACCACGCCAGGAGCCAGACATGAAGATCGACCCAAACAGTTCCGCCGACCTCTCGGCGCAGATTGCCACGATGATCAAAGACGCCATTGTTGGCGGTGAATTGATCGTTGATCAGCGGCTGCCCTCTGAGGCCGAGCTGGCCGATCAATTTCAAGTCTCACGATCAACTGTACGCGAGGCCCTAAAACGGCTGGCGGCGCAATCGCTGATCCGCACCCAGCGCGGTGCCACCGGCGGCGCTTTTATCAACCGGCTCAGCTTTGAAGAGGCCTATAGTCAGCAGATTACCACTTCTACTCTGTTGCTGTCGATGAATGCGGTCAGTTTTGATACAGCTTGTGAGGCGCGTTATGCGCTGGAGCGCGCCTGCGCGCCGCTTTCAGCTGAACGCCGCACAGCTGACCAACTTGCCACGATGCGCGCCGAAGTCAGCCGCCAAGCCCAGCCTAACCTGTCCGATGAGGCCTTTTGCGCCTCGGATGTTGCCTTTCACCGCGCTCTGGTTGACGGGGCTGCCAACCCGGTGCTGTCCTACCAACTGGCCGGTGCGGTCGAGGCGATGCAGCCTCTGATGAACATGATCACGTTCTCTGCCCGGTCGCGCGAAAAAATCGTCTCACTGCATAGCCAAATTGCAGACGCAATAGAAGCTGGCGACGGAGGTGCGGCCACTCAGGGACTTACAGACCTAGAGGTTGAAACTCGCAGTCTGGCTGCCAGTATTTTTGCCGCCCGCGCCGCACAGAAGCAACCGAATCAAGCTTCATCTGGCCAATAATATCCCGGGGGAGCTGGGGCTTGCACCAGCCGGGGACTGGCCCCCGCTCGTCGTTTTCCAAAATTCAGTACCCTGGCTGAGAAATACCCGGCAATATTTTACCCCCTGCCGCCCTTTTCCCTCTTCAAATTCGCGGCTCCAGGCCCTATATTCATTTTGTTCCCTCGGGGACTATGGACATAAATGCGCTCGTCATAAGCGGATCGGACCCGGGGGCGGTACCCGGCGTCTCCACCAAACATCCTTCATTTGGGGATCATGGGGACGAAATAGGATCGACGGACGTCTAAAGGGGTTAGCTTTGTCTCGGCTGTCTGCCACCGTTACCGGCGAAAACTGTACAATTGCAAATGACAATCGTGCTCCGATTGCTCTGGCTGCGTAAGCAGTTCGAGGAATCGAAAATTAAGCCCTTGCGCTTAGCAGTGTAAGGCGGGGTTCGCAGGTACCTGGCAACAGAAACCTGCACTTCTCACCCCCCACACACCCTCCGTCAGATTGCGATTTTTCAGGGTCGTTCTTAGGTTAGAATTTCGATCTAACCTAGGGTCAACGCTAAACAATTTAGTGTATCACGTCTCTTCAGTTCATCTAATTTTCACGCCTTAAGTTGAAGTTGGCGCTATGTACGAAAACACAAACTTAACTAAAGCAGACTTACTGCAATATTGGTTCGACGAAATCTGGAGCAAAGGCAACCTTGACGTCATCGATGAGATGCTCGGACCCGAAACAATAGCAAACGGCCTGATCCCATCTTTTAGCCTGCTCCCCGCCGATTATCATGACCTGGTTTTGGCCCTCCGCAGTCTTGTCAAAGATATCAACGTTGGTTTCACCCACACTTTGGAACAAGATGATTGGATAGCTGTGCGCACAGTCATCAATGGAAACCGTGCTGACAATGACAAACCAATACAGATATTCGGTCAAATATTCGTCCGATTTGACGGCCAGCGTCTGGCTGAAATCTATAGCCACGTGAACTTTTTCTCCCTGTTCGAACAATTGGGACAACTGCCACCTGACGCGCTGCCAATCTGCCTGACCGGCCAACGCCTTCAATGGACATAGGCCGTCCAACTTGACAACTGCTCGGGCTAAGGTATTGCATTGATCCATGGGGTTTCCGCGACCACCCCGTGAGGCTTAGGCCCAAGGTTCGCMTCCAATTCTCCGATACCGGAAAGGATGCCCCCATGGCTGCCGCATTTTCAGAAATTTCACCCTCCCAACTGATGCGCCTGATAGGAACACCTGACGCGCCGATTTTGATCGATGTGCGCAGCGAAGAAGATTTTGCTCTTGATCCGCGCCTGCTTCCCTCTGCCCGACGGAACCCGCATGACCAGCTGCTGCAAGTGTTGCCGGACTTGAGTGGAAGCCAAATTGTGGTGATTTGTCAGAAAGGCAAGAAACTCGCGCACGGAGCCGCAGCGCTGTTGCGCAATCATGGCATCGCGGCAGAGGTTTTGGCTGGTGGCAACGTAGCCTGGCGCGATGCCGGGCTACCGCTGGTGCCCGTGGCCATCCTGCCTGAACCGCACAGCGGCAGCCTTTGGGTCACCCGCCACCGTCCCAAGATCGACCGCATCGCCTGCCCTTGGTTGATCCGCCGTTTTGTCGACCCAAAGGCGCAGTTCCTATTTGTGCCGCCCGTCGAAGTGATGGCCGTGGCCGACAAATTCGGCGCCACTCCGTTTGACATTGAAAACACCTTTTGGAGCCATCGCGGGCCGCTGTGCAGYTTTGACGTGATGGTCGAAGAGTTYTGCCTGGCCACACCYGCSTTGACRCGTCTSGCCASGGTCATYCGSGCCGCRGACACCAACTGYCCYGAACTGGCCCCRCAAGCSGCTGGRYTAYTGGCCYTATCCGTMGGYCTRTCGCGGCAATACAAGAAYGAYATSGAYCAGCTWGAGGCSGCAATGCCKCTGTATGAYGCATTTTAYCGCTGGGCCCGRGACGGSTATGACGARGGYCAYGACTGGCCARCGGTRRMMCARTGACSCMGCCCTCAWTGGYCGCCATGCTGCGGGTGTTCGGGCGCATTGGYCTGCTGAGTTTTGGYGGCCCGGCMGCGCAGATMKCGGTGATGCAYCGWGARCTGGTRGARGAKCGYCCCTGGCTGAGCGARCAGGGWTTCCTRCGCGCTYTRTCRTTTTGCATGCTGCTGCCSGGCCCMGAAGCAATGCAGCTTGCCACTTATGCCGGGTGGCGACTGCGCGGTGTACCCGGTGGATTGCTGGCAGGGCTGTTGTTTGTCTTGCCAGGTGCCTTGATCATCGGCATTTTGGTTGGGTTTTATGCCAGCTATGGCGAGTTGGACCTGGTGCAAGCCGGGTTTCTGGGGATCAAGGCCTCTGTGGTGGTCATTGTTCTGTTGGCCTTGCGGAAATTGGCCCGCAGGGCGTTACATGGGGCCCGCGCTTGGATATTGGCCGGATTGGGGTTCATTGGGTTATTCGCGCTCCACTTACCCTTTCCTCTGATCGTTCTGGGCGCCGGGCTGTATGGTCTGGTGCGCGGCGGCGGTGGCGCTGAAACCGAAGAGGCGCCACAGCCACTGAACCTCCGCAGTGCAGGTCGGCAACTCCTGATCTGGGGCGGGTTATGGCTGCTGCCCTTGATCGCCCTCAGCCTGTCGGGCGCCAGTTTCCTGGCCAGTATCGGCTGGTTCTTTGCCAAGCTGGCGGTGGTCACTTTTGGTGGCGCATATGCAGTGTTGGCCTATATGAGCCAGACAGTGGTCGAACAATATCACTGGATTTCCACCGATCAGATGATCGACGCCCTGGGGCTGGCCGAGACCACACCGGGACCGCTGATCCTGGTCACCCAATTTGTCGCCATGCTGGCTGGGCTTTTGGCTCAAGGGCCCGCGCTGGGACTGGCAGCAGGCGTGGTTGCCCTATGGGCGACTTTCATGCCCTGTTTCTTGTGGATCTTTCTCGCCGCGCCTTATGTAGAGCAAATTTCAGCACACCCACGGCTTGGGGCGGCCTTGAAAGCCATAACTGCAGCAGTGGTTGGCGTTATATTGAACCTGTCGGTCTGGTTTGCCCTGCATGTGCTGTTCGCCAAGGTAGAGAGCTTGGATTACGGGTTGATCTCGCTTGCCGTGCCAGCCAAGAACAGCCTGGATCCAATGGCACTTGGCCTTGTTGCCCTGGCCATCGTGGTGACGGTCCTCACCCGAGGCAGCATGGTCTTAACCGTGGTTCTGATGGCATTGGCCGGGGTCKGCTCCASCCTYCTYCCRRTTGCMARCTAWAYTGGSTMWMAWTGTRTRRYCCRGCATAGAGYCCSAAGGATAWTCACAAAATCTATGCYGGTCCYCTTTTGTTTCTGRTCGAATCCCCTATGATYRRMMCAAGGGTTACRGGGGTRACWATATGTCCCRWGATATCGACTAYGGAAATCTCATGCATACAGCGATGCGCGGTCTGATACGGACAGTGCTGCTGGATATTGCTGATAATGGGCTTCCGGGGAATCATCACTTTTTTATCACCTTCGACACGGACCACCCGGATGCCGAATTGGCAGATTGGTTGTCTGATCGCTATCCTGGTGAGATGACGGTGGTGATGCAGCATTGGTTTGACAACCTGGATGTGGGGGACGATGGCTTTGCCATAACGCTGAATTTCGGCGATGCGCCGGAAACGCTGTATATTCCCTACAACGCGATCAAAACTTTTGTCGATCCCTCGGTGGAATTTGGTCTGCGCTTTGAATCTGCTGATCAGGAACCAGAGGGCGACGCCAGTGTACCTACTCCGGTAAAGGAATTGGTCAACACGCCTCAAGATACTCCAAAACCAGATGCTGACGTGGTGTCGCTGGACAGTTTCCGCAAGTAACAGCCACCTGCCCAGGACCACCATCAGGGAGAGGCGACTCCTGTTCCAATCTCAAGAACCTTTTGGCCCTTACTGACGCGATAGCAGTGTTGAGATCATTCTGGTGGGCTGGCCATTGCGGTTTGAGCTGAAATCAAGCTGCAACCCTCCCTCGACCAGGGTCCGGTCGTATTGCTGCATCTCATAGTCGCCATTCGGAGCCACAAACATTGAAAACACGGTTAGCGTATCTCCGGTAATCCGGCTCCAGACGTAGGGCTCGCCCTTCATCGGGTCCAGCTGTGCGGTATGGCCAAAAACATTGCGTTTCATGGCGGCTGAAAACACCCCATCACGGTCGGTGGGTTGAAACTCAATCTCATAAGACTTGGTCTTACGCCGTCCGTCATCTTTTTCAGTGGTTGAGGTCCAGGCAACACTATAGCCGTCGCTGGTCTCGCGAATATTGACGCTCATGTCGCGCGGGTCAGTGCCACCGTCGGCTGTTGGAATCTCAGCCCGCCCCGCATAGTCACCTACAAATCGCGAGATGTCCGCCAATGCGCCCTGCGCCGACAGTACCAAGGCTGCCGTCACAATAAGCATCAAATGCAATAATCGGCGGGCGGCGGGTGGTGGGACGCTGGAACGGGTCACGGGACCTCCTAAGTGCAAGCACGTATAACTCCCTCCACTCTAGCCATCCTGCGGCGCCAGACAATGCTTTGGCGCAATAATGACCTTCCCCGCCCCCTATACCTTGGGTCGTGATCCTCTATGCTGCGCACAACTGGCCGATTGCACCTGCGACCTATGCAGGCTAGACGGCATACAATCGCATACCAGACGGAGAWGANRGATGTCMGARACCCGCACCGAAACCGACAGCTTTGGCCCACTCGAAGTTCCCGCAAACAAATATTGGGGCGCGCAGACGCAGCGCTCGATCATCAACTTCCCCATTGGTTGGGAACGTCAGCCGATTGCCATTGTGCGCGCGCTGGGTGTGATCAAAAAGGCCTGCGCCCAGACCAATATCGAGCTTGGAAAACTGGACGCCGAACGCGGCAACGCCATCATTCAGGCGGCGGGCGAAGTGTATGATGGCAAGTTTGACGACAACTTCCCCCTGGTGGTTTGGCAGACAGGATCTGGCACTCAGTCGAACATGAACTCCAACGAGGTCATTGCCAACCGGGCGATTGAAATCCTCGGTGGAGTGATCGGCTCCAAAGACCCCGTGCACCCCAATGATCACTGCAATATGGGGCAGTCGTCCAACGACACCTTCCCCACCGCCATGCATATTGCCGCAGCCGAGACCGCCCATAATGTGTTGCTGCCCGGATTGGAAAAGCTGCACGCAGCAATGGCCAAAAAAGTCGAAGAGTTCGACGGTATCATCAAGATTGGCCGCACCCACACTCAGGACGCCACACCGATAACCCTAAGCCAGGAATTTTCCGGGTACACCCATCAGATCGCCATGGGTATCAAGCGGGTCAAAACCGCTCTGGCCTCGGTCTATGAACTGGCGCAGGGCGGCACGGCTGTTGGTACCGGGCTCAACACTCCGGTTGGCTGGGACAAAAAAGTCGCCGCCAATATGGCCGCGATCACCGGGTTGCCTTTTGTCACCGCACCGAACAAATTTGAGGCCCTCGCAGCCCATGACGCCATGGTGGAAATCTCTGGTGCTCTGAAAGTGGTGGCCGCTTCGCTGTTCAAGATCGCCAATGACATCCGTTTCCTGGGCTCTGGCCCGCGCTGYGGCTTGGGCGAATTGATCCTGCCGGAAAACGAACCTGGCTCGTCGATCATGCCCGGCAAGGTCAACCCAACCCAGTGCGAAGCCCTGACACAGGTCTGCGTCCAGGTGATGGGCAATGATGCCGCCGTTGGCTTTGCCGGATCGCAAGGGCATTTTGAGCTGAACGTCTACAAGCCGATGATGGCCTACAACGTGCTGCAATCCATGCAACTGCTCGGTGATGCCTCCTTGACCTTTACCGACAACCTGATTGTGGGTCTGCAGGCCGACCGAGACCGCATCGAAACTCTGATGCGCGAAAGCCTGATGCTGGTCACCGCTCTGGCGCCTGAAATTGGCTATGACAACGCCACCAAGGTTGCCAAGACCGCGCATAAGAACAAGACCACGCTCAAGCACGAAGCCATTGAGCTGGGCTTTGTCGATGCCGAGACCTTTGACCGGGTGGTGCGCCCGGAAAACATGGTTGGCCCCAAGTAATGGCTGAACCGGTCAACCTGAACCGGTTCAGAAAAGACAAAGCGCGGGCCACGGAAAAGGCCCGCGCGCATCAAAACGTTGTCAAATTTGGCCGCAGCAAGGCTGAAAAGCAACTGGATCGCGCCCAGAGTGACAAAGCTCAGAGTGATCTTGATGGGCACAAGCGCGACAAATGAACAACCGTCCCCGCAAACATTCGCTGACTCTACGCGGCCACCGTACTTCGGTATCTCTTGAAGATGAGTTCTGGCTGGCCTTCCGTAAAATCGCCGCAGAAGATGATCGGCCAATCAACGTGCTGGCTGCGGAAATCGACGAGGCCCGTGGAACAGATTGCGGATTGGCCTCGGCGATCCGGCTATTTGTACTCAGGCGATTAACCACGTCTTAACCTTGCAGGAGCAGGCTTGCTCTATGCCAATCCCTGCGCCCCTCTCTGCTGAGACTTGGATTCAGCATCTGTTCAGTTCAAAGGCCGCCCGAAACGGCGCCGTCATTCGGCGCAAGACCCGTGATATTGAACGCTATGTCGGGCGCACGGCCTTTGAAGCCGAATTGAGGCGCCGTGGCTACCATGCGGTGGAAAACGCGGGCCAAATGGTCATCTTCTGTAATCAAGAGACTGTGCGTTTGATTAGCTAACCGTTTTCTTCAAAGAAAACGGACCGGAATTTTCGAAAATTCCGGGTTAGTGTTGCCGTGGGCTCAGTTTCAACCAGATACCGTCCTTGGACCGGACTGTCAGATGTGCGACAGGCACTGGCACACGCCCCTTGATCACTTCAATGTGGTAATGCCGCAGGAACATCGACAGGATCARCGGCCCTTCCACCATGGCAAATCCGGCACCGGGGCAGACCCGGGCACCGGYGGAAAACGGAATATAGGCCTCGCGCTGGCAGGTCTTGCCGTTTTCAGTACCCCACCGGGCAGGATCAAAGCCATCCGGGNTGYCNCCANNYARMCSKWCATSCCRKTKSAKKTNYSARSRSYTGAKCRMYRGYWKCGNNSSYRYSGTYAMMTCCCGGTCACGAAACTGTTCCGGGCAAATGGCCTGGCGCACCATCATCGGGACAGGTGGATAGAGCCGCAATGCCTCGCGAAACACATCACGGCTCAGCCGTAGTTTCGACATCACCGCAAAACTCGGCTCATCCAGCGCCTTGGCTTCAGCCGCCACCCGGTCCTGCCAGTCCGGGTACAGCGCCATCAGATACAGCGTCCAGGCCAATGCCGAGGCACTGGTCTCATGCCCGGCCAAAAAGAAGATCGCCACCTGATCCACCATCTCGTCGGTGTCAAAATGCTCTCCGGTCAGTGGGTCAGCCGTCGTCATGATCTTGGTCGCCAGATCATCTGGGGCTGTGCCGTTTTTGATCGCCTGCATCCGTTCAGTGGTCAGCTGAGTAATCAACCTGCGAATTTCAGCCGCATCCCGCTTGGTGGAGCGTTTAAAAAATCGAGGCATCCAACGCGGCATCGGGATAAAAGCTGCCAGGTTGAGAATCGGCTGGCTGCGCTGATAATCGCGAAACCGGGTGAACACCTGCGCCGCCACCTCGTGTTCAATGGGGATCGAAAACAGAGTGCGGAAAATCACATCTGCGGCCACATGGCTGGTCACCGCCTCGATCTCAACAGGCCCGCCCAACTGCCCTTGCAACCGCTCCACCATTGCGTCCGCCGCCTGCCGCATCGCCGGAAAGGCGGCCTTTAGACGTCCGCCTTCAAACGCCGGGTCTATGATTCGACGCTGGCGCTTCCAGGTCTCGCCATTGGTCAGGAACACCGAGTTGCCCAGCAAAGGTCGCAACCCCTCGGCAACACGATTGGATTTTGGGAAATCATCAGGGCGCTGTTTCAGCACCTCTTTCACCAAATCAGGCTGGTTGATCATGAAGGAGCGGAAGAACGGCGTGCGAAATTCGGCCATCCAAGCATGGTACAACCGGGCGGGCTGGGCCGAGAGCAAATCCTGGCGAAACAGGCGTAAATAGCGCCACAGCGACACCTTATCAGGCCGAGCGGGAGGTTTGGGAGGCATCATAGTGCCGCCACCGAGGTAAATTTCGACACTGGTATATCAATGCGGGATTTTGACGGTTTCCGGTCCTGATAACGTTCCCGGAGCGTCTGCGGGCCGACGGTGATGCGAAAATAGTCATAGTCGCCGGGTTGATCAAAGGCGCAGAGATACTGGAAATGCAGCCGAAAAAACCGCCAGCGAAGCTCGGCCCACCGCTGCGGGCTTAATGTTTGGGTGAACGCAGCAGAGAATACCAGTGGCCAACGTTTGCCTTCGGGCGCAACCCCGCTGACGCTCACCGGATCGCAAAGGGCAAAGGCGCAGCCATCACCCGGTGCGGTGACGTCAATCCAGGCCAGTTCATCGCGCATCGACAGAAACCGCAGATCGGCCCGCAGCCGATGCGCATCCGGTAAAAATGAAACCATCGGCACCACTTGGCCCAGGCTTAGAAAGCCCAACTGAGGACCGTCTTCGGGCACCCCGCTGCGGATCAGGTCCGACAGCACCGAGACCGCGACATGGGCGCCCGAGGAATGCCCGACCACCAGCACCTCGTCCAGGCTGTCATCTTGCAACGCCGCGCCAATCAGCGTGGTGAATTCAGCCATCCGCGCCTCAAGTTCGGGCGAATTGGCACCCTTGGAGGCTGCTGAATAGGCATAATCGTGCATCAGGTAATAGGCAAAAAACTTGCCGTCCATTTTTTTAAACCAGCGCATCAGCGCGACCCCTGCCAGCAGTCCAAGGGTAAGTCCGCCAAGCTGAACCAGCAGCCCGATCAAGGACATCATCCCTGCAACTGCCACAATAGCGCGCGTCATCCCCCAGACCAGCAGCGCCGCGAGTAGCGCCTGTACCAGCAGCATGCCCACCGGATACAGCGCGGCAATCACCGGGCCTTTGCGCAGCCGCATCAATCGGCGCAGCGTTCCGGTAGAGATATAGGTCCAGGCCGTGCGGGCCAGTTGCCAGTAGGTGCCCGGGATCGAGTTTTCCATGCTGTCCCGCACGATATCAGACCAGACAAGCACCTCGACATCGGCGGTAACTTCGGCGCCTTCAATGGATGCCTGCACCTGCCAGCCATAGGGCCCCGCCTTGGATTGTTTGGCTTTCAGGGTGATCTCATAGCCCGAGATCTCAGCCTGGGCAGCCCCTTCTTTGCGATACAACTCGCGATAACGTCGAGGGGGAATCGGGTCATAGCCGGGGATATAAAACACCCGCCGCCGCGCCACCCGGTTGTGCTCAGATCCTTTGCCTGCCCGAACCAAATTCATTTTACCCTCATATCCTGACCGCAAGGTAACGAGACATTCCGGCAAGAGTAAGACCCGACAGACAAAGAAAAAGGGGGCCCTGCGGCCCCCTTGTCTCAGCCCAGTGCGGCCAGTCCCGGGAAGGCTTCTAGCAGCCACCACGAGAAGGTGGAAAACAGCCCGGTCACCAGCATCACGCCAACCAGTAGCAGCAGCGCGCCCATGATTTTTTCGATCAGCCCCATGTGGCGTTTCATCTTGTTCATCAGCACCATCGAGCGGCTGAGGAAAATCGCCGCCAACAGGAACGGAACGCCCAGGCCAAGCGCGTAGATGCCCAGCAAAAGGGTGCCACGGGCCACCGAGGCCTCAGACGCGGCAATTGACAGAATCGCTCCCAGTTGCGGGCCAATACAGGGGGTCCAGCCAAAGGCAAAGGCGAGACCCAGAGCATAGGCCCCTATCGCCGATCCGCCAGACTGCCCCGCCTCCATTCGCATCTCGCGGTCCAGGATCGGGATGCGGAACACCGACAGAAAATGCAGGCCAAAGATGATCACCACTAGCCCCGAGATCTGGGCAAAAAGCTCTTGGTTTTTCAGCACAAAAGTCCCAAAAACTGAGGCAGTGAACCCCAGCAGCAGGAACACGGTGGACAGGCCCATGACAAAGAACAGCGCCGCGATAATGGCTTTGCGCCGGGCGACACCCGGGCTTTGCATATCGCCAATCGAGACCCCGCTCATATAGGCCAGATAGGGCGGCACGATGGGAAGGACACAGGGCGAAAGGAAGCTGATCAATCCTGCGATCAGCGCCACGAGCATAGCAGGGAGCAGCCCTGCATCGATGATTTCTATACCAAACATCGTTCTGCCATAACGCACCTGTTTTCAAAGGTCACGAGGACAGCTGGTCACATCCTTGTGGACAGGATGAATTTTCCGTCATATCTGGCAGTTATGAGTGATATTAGCGAAACAGTGGATGCCATCGGGTTGCTGTGCCCCCTGCCCGTCCTCAAGGCCCGCAAGCGGCTAAAGCCGTTGCCCGCTGGTGCGATTCTGCAGCTATTGGCTGATGATCCGGCAGCGGTGATCGACGTGCCGCATTTCTGCAATGAAACCGGCCACGACTTTCTTGGGATGAGCGAAGCAGCTGACCATCAGGTCTATTTGATCCGTAAAACTGGCTGACCAAATCCCACTCTGCGATCCCCCAAAACACCGTGAAACTGGGGGGGGGTCCGTGCACCTTATGCGCACAACCTGTGCACCGGCACCGGCAGCGGATCAGGCATTTGGAATTTCTTTCGGTGAAAATGAAAACGCCGGGGTTTCCCCCGGCGTTTCTKTWTSTTCAGCTWCCCAGCGACCACCAGCCGCGACGCTTGGGCTTGGGCGGCTCTTCCGGCTCCGGAGCAACCTCTTCGGCTGCAACCAGCACTGGCTCAGGCTCAGGCTCAGGCTCAACGACAGCCGAGGGCTGCTCAGGCTCTGGTTCAACAGCTGGCGCTGCTGGCGCGGCGGCTACCGGTTCAGCAACAGGCTCGGATGCAGTCGCTTCGACAGCCTCGGGTGCGACCGCAGCTTCAGCAGGTGCCTCTGCGACAGGTTCAACCACAACAGCTGTTTCAACAGGGGCCTCAGGCGCGGCTGGCGCTGGTTCTGCTGTTACAGGTGTTGTCTCTGGCTCGGTTACCGCGACAGCAGGCTGGTCGACCTCCACCGCRTCAGCCGCACCGGAAACCTCAGCCGGTTCATCAGCCATTGGCGCGGCCTCAGTCTCGGTTGCTTCAACCTTGGCCTTACCACCGCGTGAGCGGCTGCGTGAGCGGGTCCGTGTCCGCTTGGGCTTGTTCTCTTCTTCCGCAGGCTGTTCGCCGTCGGTGGCCACCTCAGCAGCGGCATCCGCTTCAGACGGAGCATCCGCGTTGGCAACACCTTCGACATTTGTTTCCGAACCCTCTTCAGACCCATTGTCACCGTTTTCGGATTTACCGGACCGACGACGACGCCGACGACGCTTGCGCTTGGGCTTGACGTCCTCTTCCGAGCCTTCGACCACTTCTGGGCTTTCAGTGGTTTCAGCGACTTCAACCACCACGTCTTCATCATTGGCTTCGGCCTCATCGGCGTCCACCTGATCCATCAGCGAGGTATCAACCGACACCACCGGAGCTGTCACAACAGGCACCGAACGGGTGGCCGTTTTGAACTTCTCAAGGGTAAAATCCGGGCTGATCAAATGCGGGTCACCTTCGATCCGCACCGACATTCCATAACGAGACTCGATTTGGCCGATATGCTCGCGCTTTTGGTTCATCAAGAAGTTGGCAATACTGACCGGGCAGCGCACCAGCACTTCGCGTGACCGATTGCGGGTGCCCTCTTCCTCAATCTGGCGCAGAATGGTCAGCGCCATGTTGTCGTCGGAGCGGATCAGACCAGTACCGTGGCACGAGGGGCACGGCTGGGTAGTGGCTTCGAGCATACCGGGGCGCAGACGCTGACGGCTCATCTCCATCAGACCAAAGCCCGAGATACGACCGATTTGGATGCGGGCGCGGTCGGTCTTCAGCTTGTCCTTGATCTTTTTCTCAACGGCGGCGTTGTTCTTACGCTCGTCCATGTCGATGAAGTCGATGACGATCAGGCCGGCAAGGTCACGCAGACGCAATTGGCGGGCCACCTCTTCGGCGGCCTCCAGGTTGGTCTTGGTGGCAGTGTCCTCGATCGAGCCTTCTTTGGTGGCGCGGCCCGAGTTGACGTCGATGGCCACCAGGGCCTCGGTCACGTCAATGACAATATAGCCTCCAGATTTCAGCTGGACGGTTGGGTTGAACATGCCACCCAGATAGCTTTCCACCTGAAAGCGCGCGAACAGCGGCAGTGTCTCATCGTAGCGTTTTACGTTTTTGGCGTGCGACGGCATGATCATTTTCATGAAGTCTTTGGCGATGCGGTAGCCGCGCTCACCTTCAACAAACACTTCGTCGATATCGCGGTTATACAGGTCGCGGATCGAGCGTTTGATCAGATCGCCTTCTTCATAGATCTTGGCGGGCGCGATGGATTTCAGCGTCAGCTCGCGGATCTGTTCCCAGAGGCGTTGCAGGTATTCGTAATCGCGCTTGATCTCGGCCTTGGTGCGTTTGGCACCGGCGGTGCGTACAATCAGGCCTGCGCCATTTGGCACGTCGATTTCGGAGGCGATTTCTTTCAGTTTTTTGCGGTCAACAACGTTGGTGATCTTGCGCGAAATGCCACCGCCACGCGCGGTGTTGGGCATCAGTACGCAATAGCGCCCAGCCAGCGACAGGTATGTAGTCAGAGCAGCGCCTTTGTTGCCGCGCTCTTCTTTAACAACTTGGACCAGCAAGACTTGGCGGACTTTGATAACTTCCTGGATTTTGTAGCGACGTGGACGTGGTTTGCGGCGTGGACGAATGTCCTCGCTGTCGTCTTCGTCGGCAACGGATTCAATCGAGCTGTCTTTTGACGCGGCGTCCGCAGGTTTGTCGTCGGCGTCCGGTTCATCGTCGGCGTCCGGTTCATCGTCATTTGGTTCTTTGGCTTCGGTCGGCTCAACGTCAGCAGCGGTCTCTGCAACAGCGTCCGTCGGTGCCACGTTCTGAGCAGGGGCTTCAGCAACGGCTTTGTCTTCAGCAACACCTTCAACAGCACCTGTGGTCGCGTCATCAGCAGTAACAGAAGTGTCCACGGTCACTGCCTGAGCCGTGTCCGCATCCTCAGCAGATGTTACTGGCGCAGGCTGGGGCTGCTCACCCGCAGGTTCTTCAACCGGCGTTTCGGCAACAGTCTCCATCGGAGAGCTGCCTTCGGCGACGTCCAGCATATCTGCGGAATCGTTTTCAGTCTCATCGCTGAGATCAATGGTTTCCATGCCGGAAATCTCGGGGCTTGCGACCTCGACTTCCTTGGTCTCAACGGCATCCTGGGATTTGACGTCTTCAGCCTTGGTGCGGCTGCGCGACCGGGACCGACGTGGCTTGGAGGGTTTATTCTCCTCCTCGTCATCCTTGGCGCGCATTGCCTCGGCATGGGCGCGCTCTTCTTCCATCAGGGCTTCGCGATCAGCGAYMGGRATYTGRTAATAATCKGGGTGAATTTCMGAAAACGCYARAAAACCATGACGGTTGCCGCCATAGTCTACAAAGGCGGCCTGCAGTGAGGGTTCGACCCGGGTTACTTTTGCCAGATAGATATTGCCAGCAAGCTGGCGTTTGTTCTCGGATTCAAAGTCGAACTCCTCAACCTTGTTTCCGTCGACCACCACGACGCGGGTTTCTTCCGCGTGGGTGGCATCAATAAGCATCTTCTTTGCCATGTTTCCTTAGTGCACCATGCCTGCGCGCGCACGCCCCGGCCGTTTCCGGGGGGGGCTGCGCGTTTTGGGTGGTGTCTTGTCAGGGCGATAACTGACGGCGCGCTACAGGACATGGTCGCGGAAARTGTTCCCGTCGGTCCYGTCWCTGTGCTCWGTRYSTGCGCGCGCGTCATCGCGGTTCTTCTCCGACAGGTGGGGGTATCCCGAACCCTGCCCATTTTTTTCCTGCGCCGAAAACGCTCCGGCTCAGGCGCTAAACAACCCCGGACCCCGGGGCTAATCGGTCTGCTTTCGCCTTCTCGGATCATGCCGGACAAAGACGATAAGCAGCGAAACTCATTTGAAGGGGCAGCACCCATATTGGTGGTAGTCCCGTGATGTCAGCATACTGCCTGTGGATAGGTAATGACAATGGGCATCTTTGATCGGCCCATGGAATTCACCTCATAAGGCATTCAATTTGACCTAACGGTTAAAAACATGCCTGTTTTCGGCGTTTTTGCGGGCAATTCTTGCCGCTTCCAACCGCCATCAGGTCAATTGGCCCATTGTGTATAAAATCGCTCAAAGATAGTCGGATCGCTGCAACCCATATTTTGCCATCTTCTCGTTCAAAGTCCGCCGCGGCAGGCACAACTCGTCCATCACCGAGGCAATCGAGCCTTTGTGCCGCCGCATGGTGTTGTCGATCAGCATTCGCTCAAACGCCTCGACGTATTCTTTCAGCGGCTTGCCTTCGGTGGTCATCACCGGCTGCATCTCTTCGTGGTCAGACATCAACAGCGAGGCAATGGYGCCCGATCCACGCCGCGCCTGCAGCACAGCGCGTTCAGCGATATTGATCAATTGGCGCACATTGCCCGGCCAGGGCGCCTGCAACAGCTGCGCCGCCTCCTGCGCCGAAACCTGCGGTGCGTCACAGCCGTATTCCTCGGCAAACTGCTCGGACAGGCGGGTGAACAGGGTCAGAATATCCTCGCCGCGCTGGCGCAGCGGCGGCACGGTGATGCGCAGCGCCGCCAGACGGTAAAACAGGTCCGCGCGCAGGGCGTCCTCGCAGGTTTTGCCTGCCTCCTGCAGGTTCGAAATGGCAATAATGCGCGTTTCGCCTGGGATACCCTGTTCGTTGATCACACTTAACAGCTTGGCCTGCAGCGGTTCGGTCAGCGCATCAATGTCTTCCAGCACCAAAGTGCCACCCCGAGCCTGTTCAATGGCGGGCAACAGAGCATCTTCGGGCATCATCGGCCCAAACAACCGTTTGGACAGCGCGTCTTCTTCCAAGGCGGCACAGCTGACCAGCACAAATTTCTTGCCGGCGCGACTGCCAACAGCATGCAGCGCATGGGCCACCAGGGTCTTGCCGGTGCCGGTTTCCCCATCAATCAGCACATGGCCGTCGGCCTGGCCCAGATCAAGGATATCCTCTTTCAAGCGATCCATCACTGGGCTGGCCCCAATCAGCTTTTTCATGATCTGAGTGCCGTCCGACAATTCGCGCCGCAGCACACGGTTGTCCAGAACCAGACGCCGTGCGCCGGTGGCCCGCTTGGCCAGTTCTGACATCCGATCAGGGTTGAAGGGTTTTTCAAGAAAATCAAAAGCCCCAACCCGCATCGCCTCAACCGCCWTGGGAACATCGCCGTGCCCGGTGATCATGATCACCGGCAGGGCACTGTCGCTGCCCATCAGCTTTTTCAGGAATTGCATCCCGTCCATACCCGGCATCTTGATGTCAGAGATCACAATTCCGGGGTAATCCGCCCCCAGAACCTTTAGCGCATCCTCGGCACAGGCAARGGTTTCGGTGTCATAGCCCGACAGAGCCAGCCATTGGCTGATCGACTGGCGCATATCCTGTTCGTCGTCGACAATCGCAATTTTCATGGCCTGTGCCATAWMSYKTCCTCTCCTAAAACRCGCCRCRCTTAYTCGGCRGCTTCRACCCCRTCCACMAGGATCGGCAATTGCATTTCAAACACCGCGCCACCGTTTTCACCGTTGCGGGCCGTCAACCGTCCCCCAAGGTCGTTGACGATCCCCGAGGAGATAGCAAGCCCAAGGCCAACCCCGTCGCCTGGCTGCTTGGTGGTGTAAAAGGGTTCAAACAACTCGCCAAAGTCCTTGATCCCCACACCGTTGTCCCGCACCGCCAGGATAGCGGTTTCACCCGCCGCAAGGATAATCTCGATCTCCGGGTCTGCTACTGACTTGGTGGCGTCCAGCGCGTTTCGCAAGAGGTTCACCATCACCTGTTCAATGCGCATCCTGTCGCCCATCACCATGACCGGTTCTTCGGGCAACACACGGGCAATCCGCACATGCCGCTGACGCAGCTGTGGTTCCATCATCGACAGGCTAGAGGCCAGCGCATCCGCCATGTTTACAGGGCTGAACGTATCGCCCCCCTTGCGCGCATAAGATTTCAATTGGCGGGTAATCGCCCCCATCCGTTCGATCAAATCGTCAATGCGGCCAAAGGACACCAGCGCCTCTTCGGGACGATTGCGACCCAGCAAAAGACGCGCCCCGGCCAAATAAGTTTTCATCGCCGCCAAAGGTTGGTTCAACTCGTGACTGACCGCCGCCGACATTTCCCCAAGTGCTGCCAGTTTTGAGCTTTGGGCCAGGCTTTGCTCGGCCACTGCAAGGGTTTGCTGCACCCGTTCGCGCTCGGCGACTTCCCGCTGCAAGCGCGCGTTCAATACGCGAAGCTCCGCCGACTCGCGGCGAAACAGATCCATCCGCAGCGCCGACTTGCGGCTTAACGCATAAAACGCCAGCGCCAGGAAAATGGCGAATCCCATGATCTCCAGCGCCAGCACCGTATTCACCCGCTCGCGGATCGAGACATAGGTGGTATAAGATGTCATCCGCCAACCACGGAACTGAATGCGATTGGTGATCCGCATCACCGCCTCGCCCTGCAGATAGGCATCCGCCGGCAGCACTGTCCAATCGGTGGTGACCCGGATCGCCCGCTGGATTGCTCCCTGTGGCGTCTGCTGCTTCACGGCGTCGGCCTCGTTCAGCCCACGCCAGCGCGATTCAGTTGCCAACACAATGGTACCGGTGCTGTCACTGACCATCACCGCATCCGAAATACCTGCCCAGGCACGCTCGAACTTCTGCAGATCGACCTCGACCACAATCACCCCCAGCACATCCGAGGAATCCTCTAGCCGTCGGGCGTAGGTAAAGCGATATCCACCTGCTTCGCGTTCAATCACCGAAAACACCGTGGCATTGGAGCGTACAGCATCTACAAAATATGGGGCGTTGCGATGCAGCTCACCCAGCCGATGGCGATCGGTTGCCGCCACGGTGCGCCCATCTTGTGCCAACAGCATGATGGATGCGGCGCCAATTTCATCAACAAAGGAAATCAGCCGCTGGGTCGACAGGGAAAAATCATGGGATTGCAGCGCTGATATCAGCGTCTGATCGCGAGCCAGAAGTTGCGGCACAATGGCGTTTTGGCGCAGCTCGCTCAGCAAGTTGCCCGAGTATAGCGCCAGCCGCAATTCAGCCTGGTTGCGCGTGGTCTGGGTGAACCGGTTGGTCAGCAACCGGTTGGTCTGCCAAACTGTAATCGCAACCACAGTCAACAGCAAAACCAAAGCCAGCCGCACTGTCCACGAGAACGTCCGCGCAGGTGGGCTGGGCTTGATCTTTTGGGGAACGTTATGCGGGGCGGTCATGGCGCAAATCTACGCTCACCGCCCCAGCATCACAAGTCACGCCGTGGCAACAATACTCGTCAATGCGCGGAACACTGCCACCCCGTCAGTGCCACCGTGAGCCTCATCCGCCGCCCGCTCTGGGTGCGGCATCATGCCCAGAACCCGACGGTTTTCGGACAAGATCCCGGCGATATCGGCAACCGACCCATTGGGGTTATCAGCATAGGAAAAAGCAACCCGATCCTCACCCTGCAATTGCGCCACCGTTTCAGCGTCGGCATAGTAATTGCCATCGTGATGCGCAATTGGCACGCCAATCACGTCACCAACGCTATAACCTTGGGTAAAGATGCTATCGGTGGTGGTGATTTTCAGATCAACGGTGCGGCAGATATATTTCAGCCCAGCATTGCGCAGCAAGGCACCCGGCAGCACGCCGGTTTCCGTCAGAACCTGAAAGCCGTTGCAAATCCCAATGGCATAGCCACCGCGATTGGCATGATCGACCACGGCCTTGCAAATCGGCGACTGCGCCGCAATGGCGCCACAGCGCAGATAGTCGCCATAAGAAAAGCCACCCGGTACACCCACGATATCCACGCCTGCGGGAAGCTCGCTGTCCTTGTGCCAGACCATCGAAACATCAAAGCCGGCCCGTTCAAAGGCAACCGCAAGGTCGCGGTCACAGTTGGACCCGGGAAAGACAACTATCGCCGCCTTCATCACAGCATCTCGATGCTGTAGGATTCGATCACCGTGTTGGCCAGCAGCTTTTCGCACATCTCGGTCACATCCGCCTCCGAGGCGCCCTCGGCCAGGTTCAAATCGATCACCTTGCCCTGGCGCACACCAGTGACATTGTCAAAGCCCATTGCCCCCAGGGCATGGCGTACTGCCTCTCCCTGTGGATCCAGAACCCCATTCTTCAGCATCACATGCACCCGTGCCTTCATCGCGTCGTTCCTCGATTGCGGTGGCAAAGCCCTATGGGCTTCATCTTGCTAAAAATACGTTGATCCCCGCGCCCAACCCAGGCGCAGCAAGATCAGTTGACCAGAGTTGGTTTACCCATTGTCGGCGACGTGTTGGGCAGCACGCCCAGACGCCGCGCTACTTCGGAGTAGGCATCGGTCAAGCTTCCCAGATCACGGCGGAACACATCTTTGTCCAGCTTTCGGCCGGTTTCGATGTCCCACAGACGGCAGCTGTCGGGGCTGATCTCATCAGCCACCACCAGGCGCTGAAAATCGCCATCAAAGACGCGGCCAAATTCAATTTTGAAGTCGATCAGACGGATACCCACCGCCAGCATCACCCCAGACATGAAATCATTCACCCGCAACGAGAGGCTAAGAATATCATCCATATCCTGCTGACTGGCCCAACCAAAGGCGGCGATATGCTCTTCACTGACCAGTGGATCGCCCAAAGCGTCATCTTTTAGGCAATATTCCACAATCGGGCGTGGCAGTTGAGTGCCCTCGTCAATGCCCAMACGTGTGGACAGCGAGCCTGCGGCATAGTTGCGCACGATGATCTCAAGCGGCACAATTTCGCATTTGCGCACCAGCTGTTCGCGCATATTCAGACGCTTCAAGAAATGGGTCGGCACACCAATCTGGCCCAACCCCACCATGAAGTATTCGCTGAGCAGGTTGTTCAGAACCCCCTTGCCCTCGAAAATGTCTTTCTTTTCGGCGTTAAACGCGGTGGCATCATCCTTGAAATACTGAACAATAGTGCCCGGCTCGGGGCCTTCATACAGAATTTTGGCTTTGCCTTCGTAAATTTTCTTGCGACGCGCCATGGACAGCCTTTCGGGTAAGCCGGGTGGGGATGTTTAAATCCCATTTATGTCGCCCTCATAGAGCAAGGCTGCCAGTGCCGCAAGCAACCCGCGCCCCCTTGTACCGATGCTTCCTGAGACTAATATCTAAACTATAGGAYTTCACTCTTTAAAAAGGCGGAACCGCATGACCACATTTGATGATCGCGAACAGGCGTATGAGGCAAAATTTGCCCATGACGAGGAAATGCAATTCAAGGCGCAGGCCCGCTGCAACAAAATGCTGGGGCTTTGGGCAGCGGCCCAAATGGGCAAATCTGGCAATACGGCCGAAGACTATGCCAAGACGATTGTCGCCGCAGATATCGAGGAAGCCGACCACGAAGATGTGGTGCGCAAAGTAACGGCGGATCTACAGGGGCGCGTGACCTCAGAAGAAATTCGGCAAAAACGCGCGGCGCTGCTGCCCGAGGCCAAGCGGCAAATCTTCTCTGAAACGGATTGATCCCAGCCAGATATCCCTGGCAGCCCACTCTGCGGCACGCCATTAACGACATACCTGCAGCGCCAAAAAATCAGCGCCCTGACATTAACGGCCTGCCTCCCAATTAACGAAACTGCAAGTCAGCTGTCCTAAAGTGATGCGATCAATTTCGACCGCATGCGACAGGAATACTATGCTGCCTTCACACTTCGCTGTTCCTGCACCGTTCTCTCGTCTTTTACGGTTCTCGGCGCCTTTTGCTATGATGATGCTCTGCCTCTGGTTTCTCCAGTCTCGGGTAGAGCTGCCCTCTCCGCAGGCATTGGTCAGCCTGATCACCCAGGTGCCCCCCCTGCAATGGCTGGGAGCCCTTATAGCAACTTGCGTCAGTTTTTTGGCCTTGGGGCGCTATGATATGGTGGCGCACCGCCATATTGGCACGGGCTTTGACAGCCGCCCGGTTCGGGGTGTCGGCATGGTGGCTATCGCGCTGTCACAGACTGTTGGGTTTGGCCTGATCACAGGCAGCTTTGCCCGCTGGCGACTGCTGCCCGGGCTGCGCCCGATACAAGCGGCCCAGGTGACCAGTTTTGTCGCAGTGACCTTTCTTGCGGCGCTGGCCGCGATCTGCGCGGTTTTCAGCTTGGTTCTGCCCCTGTCAGCGCTGTTGAAATGGGGCGCGGTACTGACACTGGCGTGCCTGTTCTTTGCCGTCGGGTTAAGTCTTCTGTTTCCTGAACTGCGCCTGGCGCGACACAGGCTGCGGTTGCCGTCGCTGACCGCCATGCTGGCGCTGCTCATCTGGGCGCTGGTTGATGTGATGGCCGCTGGCACTGCGCTTTGGATGTTATTGCCCGATGGTATCAACCTCGGCTGGACCCTGCTGCTACCGGTTTATTTCCTGGCACTTGGGGCTGCGATAATCTCCTCGGCTCCGGGCGGGCTTGGGCCGTTTGAGCTGACCCTTTTTGCCTTGCTTCCCAGCCAAAACCCAGGCGACCTTATGGCTGCGATTAYAGCCTTTCGGCTGGTGTATTTTGCCTTGCCTGCCTTGGTGTCTGCAGGGGTCCTGGCCTATCCCAGACTGTTGTTTTCCGGCTCACCCTGCGCCGAGACTATCCAACAGCATCCTGAGGCTATATTGCCCAAAAATCGCCTCCGTTCAGAAACCGGGATCATCCGCCAAAACGGCGGTCAGTTGCTGTCCTGCGGTCCCGAACAGGTTGCCGTGTTGGACAGTCCGCASTGCTCGATTGGGTTGTTTGATCCGGTGGCGTCCCYTTCAGCGACTGGTCCATTATGGCTGCAAGCCTATGCACGCCGCCGAAATGCGGCCGCCTGTGTTTATAAGTGCTCAGCCGCAACAGCCCAGGGCCTGCGCCACGGCGGCTGGAAAGTGTTGCGCATCGCCGAAGAGGCGGTGCTCACCCCTCTAACGTTCAGCGAAAAGGGCTCTTCGCGCCGCCAGCTGCGACGCAAGCTGCGCCAGGCCTCCAAGGCTGGGGTTGAGGTGCGCGCCGCTGCGCCCCGATTGCCCTTGGAACAAATGGCCCGTGTTGATCATGCTTGGCAGCACAGCCATGGCCATACCCTCGGCACCACCATGGGACGGTTTGAGCCCGGCTATCTGGCGCATCAWAAGGTGTTTTTAGCCTGGCATGCCCAAGAGATCATTGGCTTTGTCAGTTTCCATGTCTCAAGCAAGGAATGGTGCCTCGACCTGATCCGCATATCGCCTGGGGCGCCAGATGGCACTGGTCATGCGCTGATCCGCGAAGCCATTGCCGCTGCCGCTGATCAAGCCTTGCCCCAATTGTCGCTGGCGGCAGTGCCAGACCATCACCTGGCCCATCATGTGGACAAGGGGCTGCGCCGCTTCAAAGCGTGTTTTGCCCCACGCTGGCAACCGCTGTACATGGCCGCGCCCGGTTGGTGGCAAATGGCCATCAGTATCGCCGAGCTTATCCGACTGGTGCACCGACCTCCCAGACTGCAGCCAGCCTTACAAGACAATCAGCCGCAGGCTACTGCCGCCAGCCCCCCCTTGCCTCATAATCTAGATGAACAAAATGAAATTGCCTTGTCGCGCTCTGCGTGACACAGGGATGTCAAGATGATTGARCCGCCCATGCGGTCCGGGGTCTTGCCCCACCTTTTACGGGATACCAGAAATGACCAATACCTTTATTGACTTGCTCAACAGCAAATACGTGCTGCTGGCTGATGGTGCCACTGGCACCACCCTGTTCAACATGGGTCTGCAAGCGGGCGATCCGCCGGAATTTTGGAACGTAGACGAGCCCGCCAAGATCAAAGCCCTGTATCAGGGCGCGGTTGATGCGGGCAGCGATCTGTTCCTGACCAATACCTTTGGCGGCAATGCATCACGGCTGAAACTGCATAACGCCCAGCACCGGGTACACGAGTTGAACCGCATTGGCGCTGAACTGGCCCGTGAAATTGCTGACAAAACCGATCGTCCCGTCGCTGTGGCGGGGTCCGTTGGTCCAACGGGTGAAATCATGCAGCCGGTGGGTGAGCTCAGCCATGCGCTGGCGGTCGAGATGTTCCACGAGCAAGCAGAGGGCCTGAAAGAGGGCGGCGTTGACGTGTTGTGGGTCGAAACTATTTCAGCCCCGGAAGAATTCCGCGCCGCAGCCGAGGCCTTTGCCCTGGCTGATATGCCCTGGTGTGGCACGATGAGCTTTGACACTGCGGGCCGCACCATGATGGGGATGACCTCGGCGGCTCTGGCGCAGTTGGTCGAAGAGTTCGACAACAAACCGCTGGCCTTTGGCGCCAACTGCGGCACCGGTTCTTCGGATATTCTGCGCACAGTTCTGGGCTTTGCCGCTCAGGGCACCGAACGGGCGATCATTTCCAAGGGCAACGCCGGCATTCCCAAATATGTCGACGGCCACATCCACTATGACGGCACCCCGGAATTGATGGGGAAATATGCGGTGATGGCGCGGGACAGTGGCGCCAAAATCATCGGCGGGTGCTGCGGCACCCTGCCCGACCACCTGCGTGTCATGCGCGAGGCACTGGACAGCCAACCACGCGGCGACCGTCCGGCGTTGGAGCAGATTGTCGAGGTGCTTGGACCGTTCTCCTCGGCCACAGATGGCACTGGCGACGATGCCGCAGCCCCCGTTCGGGAGCGACGTGGACGCCGTCGCAGCTAAGCGACGTCATATTCATCGCAGCGCCAAGAGGCTGCGATGAATATTGAGTATCTGTGCAAACAAAAGCCTTCTGGCTATTGTCACACATCTTTGGCTGGCAGGCACTCAAAACAACGACAGCTGGTCCCCAGGCTGGGCCGGGCAAGCAAAATGATCACACCGAAGCTCAGTGGTTTTTTCTAGCAGGCCTAACCGTTTACAAGCGCCCTTGAATCTATGCCCGATCATCCGGGCATATTCACCCTCGCCGCGCATACGTTGCCCCCAGCGCGGATCATAATCCCGCCCCCCATGCATCTCGCGCAATCGCGCCATCACTTTGGCGGCGCGGCCAGGYTCATGCTCGGCCAACCATTGTTGCCACAGCTCGGACACTTCGCGGGGCAGCCGCAACATGATCCAGCTGGCCGCATCCGCGCCAGCCTCGGACCCAGCGGCCAAAAGCGCCTCAATCTCGTGGTCGGTCAGTCCCGGCACCACCGGAGCCACCATGATCCGCACCGGAATACCGGCATCGCTGAGCCGCCGGATGGTTGCCAGCCGCCTGGTCGGCGTTGGCGCCCGCGGTTCCATGCGTCGCGCCAGGTCAGGATCCAGCGTCGTCACTGAAATCCCCACCCGCACCAACCCTTTGGCGGCCATCGGCGCCAGGATATCGATGTCGCGCTCAATCATCGCCCCCTTGGTGACCACAGCCACCGGATGGTTGAACGCGCTCAGAACCTCAAGACAGGCCCGTGTGACCTGCTGACCCTGCTCTATGGGTTGATAAGGATCGGTGTTGGTGCCAATTGCCACTGGCGCCACGCGGTATCGCTTGGCCCGCAGCTCGTGGCGCAACAGAGCCGCCGCATTGGGACGCGCCACCAACTTGGTTTCAAAGTCCAACCCGGCGGACAGTCCAAGATAGGCATGAGTGGGGCGGGCAAAACAATAAATACAGCCGTGCTCGCAGCCCCGGTACGGGTTTATCGATCGATCAAACGGCAGATCCGGAGACCTATTATAGCTGATGATCGACTGTGCCATCTCCTGGCGAATCTCGGTCTCGATATTTGACGGTTCCAGTTCGGGTTCCCAGCCATCGACAACAGTCTCACGGGACAGATCAAACCGCCCCGCTACATTACTTAGTGCGGCACGGGCCTTGTGGGTTTTGGGTTGGGTCATTTCACTTGTCTGCATCTGCTCATCTTGCCTCACTGATGAGAACAAATAAAGAACAAATGCAGAGGGTAGAAGATCTCCATGCAAAATCTTCATTATTATTCTGCTATTTTTGCGCCTATACGTCGGTGCAAGCCATGGCGATGTCGCAAATATTGCAGTGTGCCCGCGACCTTTTGGCAAAAAGGGTTAGGAACACGGCCACACCGGGGCAGCCCCCCGACTTAAGTCAAGGAAGACACCCATGTCAGACGAAGAAGACATCATCCTGGCGGAACTGGACAGCGAAGAACTTGTCCAGCAGATGTTTGACGACCTCTATGATGGTCTGCGCNNASWMWTCNMASAAGRKKTGAWHRTCSTTYNSKSMYGYGRWTGGGHSCCCTAYAADGTGCTBACCVAVGCGYTGGTTGRMGGCATGMSMRTTGTYGGCRYYGAYTTCCGCGAYGGYATCCTGTTTGTGCCCGARGTYCTGCTCGCTGCAAACGCAATGAAGGGTGGCATGGCCATCCTGAAACCACTGCTGGCGGCAACTGGCGCACCACAGGTTGGCAAGATGGTGATCGGCACCGTCAAAGGCGATATTCACGATATAGGCAAGAACCTGGTGTCGATGATGATGGAGGGTGCTGGTTTTGAAGTGGTTGATCTGGGTATCAACAACCCAGTGGAAAACTACCTCGAGGCGCTGGAAAAGGAAAATGCGGACATCCTTGGAATGTCGGCTCTGCTGACCACCACCATGCCCTATATGAAAGTGGTGATCGACACCTTGATCGAACAGGGCAAGCGGGACGATTATATCGTGCTGGTTGGCGGTGCGCCGCTCAACGAGGAATTTAGCAAAGCCATCGGTGCCGACGCCTACTGTCGGGACGCTGCGGTGGCGGTTGATACTGCCAAGGAATATATGAGCCGCAAACACAACCAGATGAGCGCCTGACATGGCCCGCCGGGGAAGAGCAGCCCGCCTGTTAGGCCGGGTTGCTGTTCGCCTCCCCGGCGGCCCCACTTTGGACGAGGCCGCCCTCCCCGAACAGGGGCTGGCGGCACCAAAGTTCAAACCCGGTCGCATATTGCTGATCGCCTGTGGCGCGCTGGCGCGCGAAATTCTGGACATCAACACCAACAATCAGCTCGACCATATCGACCTGACCTGCTTGCCTGCCAAGCTGCACCTCTATCCCGACCAGATCCCCACTGCTGTCACAGCTGCGGTCCTCAAGCATCGCGCCAGTTATGAGCATATTTTTGTGGTCTATGCAGATTGTGGTACTGGCGGCGCCCTGGCGCGCACCTGTGCCGAGCTCGGGGTGGAAATGGTCGCAGGCCCCCATTGTTATTCCTTCTTCGAAGGCAATGACGCTTTTGCTCAAAAATCCGAGGCTGGCGAAATCACCGCCTTCTACCTCACCGATTTTCTGGTCAAACAGTTCGACGCCTTTATCTGGCGGCCCATGGGACTCGACAAACACCCTGAACTGCTTGAGATGGTTTTTGGCAACTACACCACCCTAGTCTACCAGTCTCAGGTCAGTGACCCAGCCCTAGTCCAACGCGCCAAGAGCTGCGCAGCACGGCTGGGCCTAGAGTTTGAGCATCGCCACACCGGCTATGGAGACCTTGAAACAACGCTGCGCCACTGGGCCGCTGCCCCTTCATCTGGCTGAAAATATCCCGGGGGTAAATTGGCCCGCAGGCCAAGAGGGGGCTGGCCCCCTGCCACGCGCCCTCAGGCAGCCTCGGCGGTGATCAAACGAATGCGTTCAATCATCGCGCGCACCCCGTTTGATCGCTGAGCCGACAAGTGATCATTCAGCCCGAGACGGCCAAGCTCACTGCGAGCGTCAACCAGAGCCACCTCACCCACAAGCAACCCATTATACAGAGCCCGCAACACGGCAATCAAACCGCGCACAATCATTGCATCGCTGTCACCATCGAAAGAAAAAACACCCTGCGATATACTGGGATGCAACCAGACCTGACTGGCGCAACCGTGCACCTTGGTTGACGGCACCTTGAACGCGTCATCCAGCGCCTCCATCGCCTTGCCAAAATCAATGACATAGCGATAGCGGTCCTCCCAGTCCTCCAGGAACTCAAAATCCTCGACGATGTCCTCAAAGGCGGCGCTGGCCATGGTTTAGCTCCGATCAATTGGCGCAAGTGTCTTGTCTTCGACCTATGCCGACCCTTGTGTTTTTTCAACCACTATTCATCGTGCGCGCAATCGGGTAATCCCTTGCAAGGACATTTCAAACGGGCGGTTTCCATGCGCACATCCATAGCAATTCTCTTGGTCACCGGATTAACACTATCCGGTTGCAGCAGTTGGCGAGCGTCGCGGGTAAATCCCAGCAATTGGTTCGGCAGTTCCCAAAGCGCTGAGACTCTGGTTGATGTCAGTGCAGACCAGGTCAATCCCTTGATTCCCGCAAACACTGAGTCCGGGATTTTCAGCCGACCTGACACCTCGACAGAAGATTTCAGCGTAGCAATTGCCAGTGTGACTGAACTGAAGGTGGAGAAAACACCAACCGGGGCGATTATCTATGCCATTGGTCTGGCCAGCCGTCAAGGCGCCTATGGGGTCAGACTGCGCCGCAACGAAGAGGCCGACGGCCAAACACTCGACTATAGTTTCCGGGCCCTCTATCCGGCAGATCCCACACTGGTTGGCTCCGAAACCAGCCGCACCCTACGGGTGGCCGTCAGCCTGACGCATCAGGATCTTGCCGGCATAAAGCTGATACGGGTTTCCAGCGATGGCAATGCCCGCGAAACGCGCCGCTGATTTTTTCCATTATTATTAATAGAAAAAAGGCGCCCTTGGGCGCCTTTTCATTGGCTATCAGAGCTCAACCACGCGCACCGACTGGCCCTTGGCCGCCAGCGCAATCTCGCCGTCACAAAGCCTGAGTGCATCGGCGCCAAAGACCTCCAACCGCCAGCCAGACAGGGCAGCGACATCCCGTTGCCCGGCAGCAATAGCGTCCAGATCCGAGCTGGGCGCAATCAGTTTGGCCGCCACGCCGGCGCTTTCGGTCTTGGATTTCAGCAGCACCCGTAACAGATCCGCCAGCGCCGGATTGACCTGCAACTTTTCCTTGCTGCGATCCGGTTTGGGCATTTGTTCTGCCGGGCAGTTCACCCCGCGCTCCACCGCCTCAAGGATGCCCTCGGCAATTGCACCCCGGCGTGCCTCGCGCAGCAACAGCCTCGAAGCCGCAAGATCTGACCCGGATTTGGGCTTGGTCGAAGCCAATTCAACCAAGGCATCATCCTTGTACACCCGAGTGCGCGGCACGTTGTTGGTTTGGGCATAACTCTCGCGGAACGCCGCCAGCTCGCGCACCACTGCCAGGAATTTGGCCGAGTTGGTGCGGGTTTTGATGCGACGCCAGGCGTCCTGTGGCTGAATGTCATAGGTGGCCGGAGTGGTCAGCACCTGCAGCTCTTCGGTYACCCAATGGGAGCGGCCAGATTTYTCAAGYTCRGCCGCCAGAAACTCATAGACGGTSCGCARATGGGTGACRTCSGCCAGYGCATAGGTCTTTTGSGCATCACTSAGYGGGCGGCGCGACCAGTCRGTAAAGCGMGARSTYTTRTCGACGCCTTCTTTGACRATYTTGCGCACCAGRGTTTCATAGCCRGCTTGGTCGCCAAAKCCACAGACCATYGCYGCMACTTGGGTRTCAAACARMGGYNTTGGGAARACTTTGGCCTCAACCCAGAAGATCTCCAGATCTTGGCGCGCGGCATGGAACACTTTGACCACCGATTCATCGCGAAACAGATCGTACAGCGGTTCCAGCGACAACCCCTCGACCAGGGGGTCAATCAGCACCGCATTTTCATCACCTTCGCCCGGGAAGGCCACCTGCACCAGGCACAGTTTTGAATAGTAAGTCCGTTCGCGCAGAAACTCGGTGTCCACCGTCACATAGGGATGTTTGGCTGCTTCCAGGCAAAAGGTTCTAAGCTCTTCGGTGGTGGTCAAAGTTTTCATAAATCGCGTCTTTTCTTGGTTTTTTTCCGCATGTCCATCCGCATGTCCAAACGTGATACGCGCTTGTGGGGCGCTTTGCAAACCGCCCTCAGGTTGCGCAGGAGCTAACCCAGCAGAACCGGGCTGCGGTCACCTGCCGCAAAGCGGCGCAGGACCGCCGGATAGAGGATGTGCTCTTGCTTTAGAACCCGGGCCGCCAATGTATCCGGAGTGTCCTCCGCCAGGATCGGCACCCGCGCCTGCCCCAACAATGGGCCATCATCCAACAGTGCTGTGACCTCATGCACCGAGCAGCCGTGTTCGCTGTCTCCGGCCTTCAGCGCCCGCGCGTGAGTGTGCAGCCCGGTGTATTTGGGCAGCAACGAGGGATGAATGTTGAGCATCCGGCCGTGAAACTGGGTCACAAACCCCGCCGTCAGCACCCGCATGAACCCGGCCAGACAGATGATGTCCGCACCGGCCTCTAGGATTGGTTTGATCAGCTCCGCCTCAAAGGCTTGGCGATCACCTTTGAACGGGCGGTGATCAACCACGGCTGTGGCGATGCCAGCAGCGGCGGCCTTTTTCAGCCCCCCCGCATCGGCATTGTTGGACAGCACCAAACAGGGTCGCGCCGGATGGTCACCGGTCATGCTGTCAACCAGCGTCATCATATTAGAGCCGCCACCCGAAATCAGGWTGGCGACCTGTTTGTGTCCACTCACAGCAGTTTGCCGGAATACCGCATGCCCTTACCTGCGGTGACAGTGCCCAGACGGGCCACGGTCTCCCCTTCGGCGGTCAACAGTTCGGTCAGCGCGTCGGCACGATCAGCAGAAACACTCAGGATCATGCCAATGCCACAGTTGAACGTCTTGAGCATTTCCGCTTCGGCGATATTGCCGGTCTGCGCCATCCATTGGAACACGCCGGGCAAGGGCCAGGAATTCAGGTCGATGTCAGCGCCCAGATTTTCGGGCAGCACCCGCGGCAGATTTTCAGTCAGGCCACCACCGGTGATATGTGCCAGCGCATGCACGCCCCCTGCCCGCACAGCGGCCAGACAGGATTTCACATAGAGCCGTGTTGGGGTCAGCAGAACTTCACCCAGCTTGCCATCAGCAAAGGGGCAATCGTCGTCCCAGCCAAGGCCCGAGATCTCGACCAGGCGGCGCACCAAGGAATAACCATTGGAATGCACCCCGTCCGAGGCCAGCCCCAGCAGCACGTCACCCTCAGCCACGTCAGCGGGCAGCGCCGTGCCACGCTCCATGGCGCCAACCGAGAAGCCCGCCAGATCAAAGTCGCCTTTGGGATACATGCCGGGCATTTCAGCGGTCTCGCCGCCAATCAGCGCACAGTCTGATCGCACACAGCCTTCGGCAATGCCTTCGATGATCCGCGCAGCGGTTTCCATCTCCAGCTTGCCAGTGGCAAAGTAGTCGAGAAAGAACAGCGGCTCGGCGCCCTGACAGACCAGATCGTTGACACACATGGCCACCAGATCGATGCCAACGCYRTCRWSRWWAYCTGYRTCRATGGCAATYYKCAGYTTGGTRCCMACMCCGTCRKTKGCMSCAACCAGRATYGGRTCSSTAWAGCCKGCMGCTYKAAGRTCGAAYARASCACCAAAGCCRCCSAKYYCNMKMATCMSACCCNGARCGSTTGGTKSRTTTKRCCGCMGGTTTRATYSSKTCCACCARWGCRTTGCCYGCATCRATATCCACRCCYGCWTSCGCATAGGTCAGGCCGTTCTTGCCAGTGGTCATCGCTTGGCTCCTTGGTACAAGTTGCGCTGGCTTTAGCGCAACACCCGTCAGAATGAAATAAGCGATTCCGCCGCGCCCGGAAATCAGGGCGCGGCGGCCGGTGTTTGTGGCCTTACAGAGCGTATTGCCAGGGTGCGGCCTGATAGCCGAAAGCTTCGCCATCGCGGTGCACCCGGCCCAAGCCTGGAAAGTCGATGTGCATACCAGTCACCAGCATATTGTCAGCCGCAGCCCGATCCATCATCTGCCGCCGTGTTTTTACAGTCAGTGCCGGATCCATGTCAAAGGCGATGGTCCAGTCCGGATAGGCAAACTGCARCCCTGTCATGTGGATAATATCCCCCCAGAACAGCAGTGACGCATCACCCGAGTTTAGCATAAATCCGGTATGGCCCGGAGTGTGCCCTGGCAGTGGCAGGGCAGAAATGCCCGGCAGCACCTCGGCCTCACCTTCGATCAACCGCAGACGGTTGCTGTAGGGCGCAGTGGTATTGCGCGCCATTTGGAAAAACGGACGACTATCTTCCGGCACGCCGGCCAGAATGCCATCATCATACCAGAAATCCCATTCTGTCTTGGCCACCGCCAGCTCGGCATTTTCAAAGACCGCCCTGCCATCAGCATCGATCAGCCCGCCGGAGTGATCCGGATGCATGTGGGTCAGCAACACAGTGTCGATATCACTGGCAGCGACTCCTGCGGCCGCCAGTGCCGCCCCCAGATTGCCCAGGGTTGGTCCCATCAGCTGCGCGGTACCGCTGTCGATCAGGGTCAAGTGGCCGCCTTGGTTGACCAGATAGCCGTTCACGGGCACCCGGACCGCGTCATTCACCAGCGCCTGCATATTCTGCGACAACGCCCCAGCGGCTTTGTCAGGGTCATAGCCTGCAATGATCTGGATCCCCAGATCGATATGCCCATCCAACAGCGCAGTGACCTCGGCGTCACCAACGCTGAAACGATNCANKCSWGKCWMMWGKTTKYMMGNYWWWRCNSCCGWGGSSGCGKSMRRWWKKKCCAAGGCCGGACCAAGCGTTGCGGCCATGGGAAGAGCAGCAGCCCCGTGCAAAAAGTGTCTGCGGTTGATTGTCATAACAGGCTCCAATACCTAGGTTCACATCATCACGATGACAGACAGCTAGTCACCAGCCCTGCAGCACAACAGTCTGGGATTGGTGATACCTGGTATTAGCAACACTTATAGGACTGACATGGATCGCCTTGGACTTCTGCAAACATTCGCCATAGCGGTGGAGGAAGGCAGCCTGAACCGGGCCGCCCAACGGCGCGGCATCAGCCAATCCGCGGTCAGCCAACAGATCAAACAGCTAGAGGCCTTGCTGGGGCAAAACTTGCTGCATCGCTCTGCCAAGGGCGTCAAAGCGAGCCGCGCGGGCACCATCGCTCTTCGGCATGCCCAAACTCTTCTGAGTGGCTTTGAGCGGCTGCAATCCGAGCTTACCAGCCTGAATGAAACCGTGTCAGGCACCCTGCGGCTGAGCGTTAGCAATGCGTTGGGGCGATCGGTGCTTGGGCCGGTGCTGATCGAGTTGAACACCACCTATCCCGACCTGAACATTGTCATGCGGCTGGAGGACCGGCTGGTGGATGTGGTGCGCGAAAACTATGATCTGGCGATCCGCACCGGGCAGTTGGGCGACACCGATGGCGTCAGCCGCAAGATCGCCAAATTGGACACCGTGCTGTTTGCCACACCGGCCTATCTTGACAAGGTTGGTCACCCAGCCACCCCTGAGGGTTTGAAGCATCTCAAGCTAATCCAACATCATGAGGATCAAACACAGGGCTTTATCCCGCTGCACCGGGATGGCACCGAATACCAAGCCCCCATCGATATTGGCTTTACCGCCGATGATCCTGACTTGATATTAATGGCCGTCGACAACGGCTCCGGCTACGCCCGCATTCCGCGTTTTCTAATCAAGGACCAGCTGGCGGCGGGCACATACGAGGTGGTGCTGCCACAGTATCGCACCACTGATAAGACCGTCTATGCAGTATATCCCTCGCGTCATATGTCCTGTCGTCGCCAAGATGTCATTCTGCGGGGATTGGTGGCCCGGCTGACAGCCTTGCAATCCGAAACAGCGCCAAAACATTCCCCGCTCCGGGCAATCACCGCTTGACCTGTTGCCTGCAGTTGCATAACCACCAAAAACGGCGGGCTCGTAGCTCAACGGTTAGAGCAGAGCGCTCATAACGCTTTGGTTGCAGGTTCGAATCCTGCCGGGCCTACCAAATTACTGCCTAACTTATTGTTTTTAAACAATTCGCCTACCCCACGGGGTACACAATGCGGTCAAAGTGATATCAATGGGTTAGCAAACCTATTACCCCACGATGCAGCCATTTTTTTTACGGAGTTTCGACGGAGCAAACTCATCGTGGATCCTGATTCGCCCCGAGCATGGCGCCCATAGAGCCACCGAACAAATTCCGCCCGATCACGCCTAAGCATCAATCATCCAACGCTCCTTTGTTGGACAAACCGTAGTACAAATCCCACCACGCGGAAGTCCTAGGCTGTACCGTTTTCTGGCACTCGAGTGATCGCGGATCCGCAGAATCAACCTGACAGAGACCAGTCATCATTGCGTATTGTTGCCGCTCCACATCGGCCACACGCCCTGTTTAGGGGTATTGACGCCCCACAAGCGCACCTGTGGCGTGTGTGAGGCGAAATACCGCCCAAATGTTACGATTTATGAAGAAACGAGTGCCCCTCTCGACGACATCGACGGACCATCCATCGATGTCATGAAACGCCCGCCTGGCGTAACTGGTTTCGTCGTCATTGCGCGCCGTTAGGTCATCAAACGCACCTTCGCCTGGCTCAGACGTTGCCGCCGGTTGGCAAAGAATTGGGAGGCTTCGAAAGCATCCGCAGATGCCTGGGTTCTCGTAGCAGCAATCAGAAGATCAACCCGCTACATCGTACGAAAAGTCGGTCAGGAATTTTAATTCAGACTCTTAGAAGTACTCCCCATACAGATCAAGATCCTGCTGATACCGGTCCAGAACGATCCGTTCAAGTGCAGACCCGCTCCCCAGCTTGGGATAGGAACGCTGACGAGGGCTGTTCAAGCGCCCCAGTTGGAACGATGTTCCAGCGACCCCATTCACCCAAGCGGCCATTTCTTGAAGCTCGCTCATCCTAAACAACCGATCAAAGAAATGAGGATCCGTGCCGAGGAAGACCGAGAGAAATTCCGTATGATGCCTAATGATGTTGCTGGCTTCGCGATACTCTTGCAATCTACTGACAAACTCGTCCAAACTTGGCATATGGGACAATCCTGCGCGGTCGAGATTTTTCCGAGCGGGTGCCAGTGCGGTCATTACCCCGTTCAACACCTTGTTCGAGTAGCAGGATGTAATTCTTGCCACAGGGCCGCGAAGGACGGCAAATCGGGCATATCCACCATCATGTCCAGTGACTGCTTATTGAAGGCGACGCTCGGCACAGCATGGTGAATGTTCTCGATCTTGCCTTCCGCCACGTGAATCGATGGTGCCACACCGTGTTTGATCTCATACAGGAAAGACTTAACCGAAGTGCATACTACTTTCGGCACCGCAAAATAAGCCAGTTTATGCTGTCGAATAATCATTACGCGGGTTCCTGTTTAGACAAAACGATCAGGCATATTGTGCGGCAAACTCACCTTGAAAACAATCAATAAAAACCAAATCCGGAATAGAGGTTGTCACCGTCCGCAAGGGCATTCGTCTCTGGCTTAGACCCACAGGCGCGCGGTTTTGATCTTGTTCTTTCCGCGACCTTTGTCATTTTGCAGCAACTTGACCGTGGTATCCTCCATGACAATGGCTTGTCCAGCCAGCACATGATCGCGGATCGCGTCTGATACGTTCCAGCAGCTTGGTGGACTTGCCCCGCTTTCGTTCCGCTCTAGGTGCTCATTTAAGCAGCCTTCCTTTCAAAAGCTAACGGGCTTTTCCAACCTAGCGCCGAGTTTCTGCGGCGCGGGTTATAGAAGCCACTAATGTATYCGAAGATAGCGATGTCAGCAGCCCTACTGGTCCCAGAGGGACATAGAGCCTTCAGTCGARGTAAGCCCACCGCACTCCCGCAAGCAACAGAGCAACCACAGACGGAGGCCACCCCAAACAAGTGCTGCCAATAAAACTTGATTGTCACGCCTCGCACTGCGGCCTCCTTTGTTAGATTGCAAACTTCAAGGCCTGCCGTCACTACTCTAATGCGCCCAGAGGAGACGAACTTATTAGCATCCTACATATCCGATGCAGGCTGTGCCGCAGCATTGCTGAGGTATGGCCGATATCCGCCGTAGGCCGTTCTCAAGAAAAAGTACGCATTTCCAGTATTATTGATTTCAAATTCAAATGGTTGGAGCCCAGTTCTGAAAAACCGATCCGCTTTTCCCCAATATTCAACAGATATGCATCCCACACAAATGCAACGGCATGCATATGAATTGCCACTAAGCGGATGTCTCGGCGAACTTTGCAACGTTGGTCTGTCTACGTGCCCAAAATTGGCTATTTTTCCACCTTGTTTCACGACTGTAGACTGTGCGTTTAGCGATCAAATAGTCCTGCACACCTTTGGCCACAGCGTCGGCATAAGCCTGCATTCTCTGGAGGTCCTGCGCAACAAAAGCGTCAGCGGCTTCTATGGCGGACCAGAGCGCTGTAGTCATTCCATGAGACGACAGCGGATCGAATGCTGCCGATGCGTCACCGATAGCAACCCACCCGGCCCCAATCGCTGGGGCGATCCAGCTGCTGTTCGTCGTAATGCGCCTTGGGTGCCCGCAAAAATCATATCCGTAATCCATCAGATAAGTGGAAATCGCCTTTGTTCCACGCGCGTTCTTTTCATATTCAGAGCTGTCAAAACTAGGCAGATCGGTGTCCGAATAAAAATTCAGGATAACGCGCTGGTCCGCCAAAACTGACATATACCACCAGCCACGTTCTTCCGCCTCGATGAGCGTGACCGGTCTGGGCTCCTGTTCGTTTGGGCTGGTAAGCAAGGCGTATTGACAACAGAGTTTATCAGCTTGGAATCGGGTCGAGAATTTTGAGGCGATGACAGCCTTTCGCCCGGTGGCATCAAAGACAAAGCCTGCCTCGATGCATTCGTCGCCAGTATCCAACTGCCAATGTCCATCCGTGATGCGTACATCCATCACATCCCGGACGATCCTTTTGGCACCTGAGGCAATTGCTCGTGCGGAAAGAGTGTCCTCGAAAGCCGCGCGATCCAAGACGATGGGCGGTCCTTCCAGTTGAACAATCGCGTTTCGTTCGATCAGGATATCGCTGCCCCATGCCGAATAGGTGCTATGGGCGTGTCGATGCACCTCGGATCGTAACACGGAGGCCGATCCAAGCGTTGTGAGCAATGGGATAGCGGCCGCGCTGAGGTGTTCACCAGGCTTGAAGCTGCCCCGGCGATCCGCAGCGATCCAAACCGGGCGCACACCTCCTTGCGCCAAACGCAAAGCGGCTGCGGCCCCAGCAATTCCTCCGCCCAAGACGGCAACGGGATAGATCAATTCGGCAACATCCCCTGAACGGGGCTCCAGTCGAACCGTGTCTCCATGTTGTCGGCATGCTGCATTTCCACAAAGACGTCGCCTTGCGGCGACGGCATCCTGACTACAAAGCCCATCCGCTCCCAAACCGTAATCATATTGGTGATCCCGTCCCAATAGCTCGCGTTGGCATGGTACCCAATTCCCGCGACACCGCGCGACCAGTTGACCCGGCTGGCTAAAAACTTGTCACGCTCCTCTTCGGACAAAGATTCGTCCAAACTGGCGGTGTAGTAAGGCTCTGGTAGCACGTCGATCGGCAGCAAAGCGGGCCACCAAACGGCAGTGGGATAGTTTTGCTGCATCAACACCTGCTGACAGCTGAACGCATCGCATTGCCACGGCAGCCCCATCCAACGTGTCAGATCGCCGGCCATTTGCGGGCCTATGGGGGGCGGAGTGTCGCCAAATCCCGCGAAAGCCACTTCCGGCGTCAAAAGCCGCCCGAGATTTTGGTTAAGGCTTGGCCGATCCCCATGTGCGATGCGGAACGGCTCCGCCGTCTCGTCATAATTACGCGCATACATCTCCTTGAGCCGCAGGTAATAAGTCAGCTCGACCCCGGGATGGAACGCACCGCCTGACAACGGCTCAAGGGCCGACTGGGTCAACGCGCCGGGTTGCAGCTCCAGCGGAATATCCTCGAACGCCTGATAATCCGTAATGATATCCTCGGCCAATTGGTCGGCATAGTCATTCACAAATTCACCCGCTGCCCAAGCGCGCAGATAGCCGTATTGCAGTTTTGGGAACTGGAACCATTGCAATGGGCTACCGTCATAGTTCACGCCATCACCCAGCATATAGGGGATCTTGAGCTGTTCTTCGATATAGGCAGTGTCGCTCAGATTATAGGGATCGCGGAAGAGATCGAATATCTGCTGGCGGAATTCCGCATTCGCGGGACTGGGATCTGCTAACCGGGCAACATACCCGGCATCGCTAAGATCCCCGATTGCCATCCACCCCTGCCGCAAGTTTGCAGCTTGCGTTACCCATTCCATCAGCGCAATGCGCCTGAAAGTCGGATAGACATATTTCATAAAGGACAACGGCAGCTCCGGCGGCGTGGACCACCCGGCCTGAACGTTCATATTCTCCACCACGTCGTACATCGTGGTAATGGGCGGAATTTCCGGCGCGAAGTTTGGCCCCACACAGGCTACCCAGGACGGCTCAGCCTCAAACACTTCGCCATCGATTGTGACCCTTGCCGTCACCGGCCCGTCACACCAATCGTCATGCCAGGCGTTATTGTCGGCAAAACTGGTGATGGCCGCGCCGCTGGGCGAATTGGACACACCATCTGGAGGCACAACCATCAAGCGCCCCGCATCATCGGTCCGAAGTTGCCCAAGGCCGACAGCTGCTGCGTCAGGTTGTCCCCCCCAGAACGTCCCCTCAAACTGATAGGCCGGATCCGCGCCAGCCTGGTTCGTGCCGAGGCCAGAGATTTCGAGCGCCCCGCCGTCGATGATCAAATTCTCCTCTCTGTCTTGATCCGACACAAAATACTGATTTCTCTTTTGCGAGGGCAGTCCAGGGGCCAGATCGCCATTGTCGAGTGGGTTGTTAAACCCGTACCAATTGGCCTTTGTGTTAGCCAAATGAACACCCCACCTGATACCATCACCAGTCACCTCACCGATAACGTTGTCCTCTGCATCAAACGCATAAACGCGGAAGCGTTGAACCTGCTTTTTAATCTTTTCCTGCCCGTCCTTGAAGTTGCCATCGTCCGGCATCGGCGGCAGACCCGGCACTTCGGGTGCATAAAACCAGTTTTCAGCCCCACCAACCCGACAAATTCCAAGCGCTGGGTAAATTCGAACTTTGGCCACGGCAGCGTCGGGTGGCGCAAGCGCATAAGCGTTTTGTTGATCAACGTTCGCACGGGCGGGCCAAGGTGCACCGACAATCAAGGCTGCGCTGGATGCCATGCCCAGAAATTGGCGGCGTGATTTTAATGATGGATGATCTGACATAATGTGACCCTGGAAATGTTTTACTTAAAAAGAGAGCGTCTACGCAAAAGGGTACAAAATCAACTATAAGCTGATCCGTCAGGGTGAACTTTTTAAGTCTAACGCCTTTCCAAGTCCAAACAATGTCAAATACGCCTCCAACATTGGCCTTGGCAACACTGACCTTCGCACTATTCACACATTCATCAATCCAAATCCGTGAGCCCTGTCGCAGTTGCTTCTTGTGTCAAGGAATCTTGAGAAACCGTTGTTCTGGCATGTCAGCTTTGGCGTTGCTGCGACGCAACCCTTCCAGGTTAAACCAAGCTCGACTCTGGGCCGGAAGCACTAATCGACTAATCCTGAATGAAGCTCAAAATGTCCCACATAGGCGCCTTTATCTGGCCTCACTTTCCGGGTTTTTTCCTCGTTTTTCCACAAGTATTATTCCGGGYTGCTATTACTACACCGCCGTTTCTTTTCTGTTTTATAAGGGCTTTTCCAACAAATCAGGAACGAGGAACCAAAACAAGCCAGACATCCAACATAGGCCGGAGGCGGTATGCGCAAAATTGATCTGATACCCGGCATTGATGGCGGCGAGGCCGCATTTGATCTCGCCAAGATGGAGCTTGCCCATGCAAGCTGAGCTGGCCCCGCCTGAGTTCTCGGACGAACACCACGACCGGGCCCGGGAGGTGGCCGAGTTCCTGCGCTCCCAGGGCGTCTGGGATGACGGTGAGTTCGTCACCGTCACCATCAAGGGCACCGAATACGTAGTCGTCGATATCGGCATGCGGATGCTGACCCTGCGCGAACTGTTCAACGCCCATGGGTTCCCGTCTGATTACGTGATCGAAGGTGTCTGGCACCAGGACGGCGAAGACTGGACATTCAAGCCCYTCACCAAAAGCCAGCAGGTCAGCTGCGTCGGCAACAGTGTTTGCCCGGGTCTTGCCCGCGTGCTTGCCGCTGCCAACTGCGCCCACCTGGTTGCCACCACCCACCCCGAACAGAAAGAGGCTTAGAGATGGCTGCAACTACCTTCACAGAGGCGCAGGTAAAACGCGCAATCAAGGGCGCGCAGGCGGCTGGCTTACCCATCGGCGCCGTCGAGATATCCAAGGGCGGGGCAATCCGCATTATCGGGAAGTTTGACAAGCAGAAAACACAGCCTCACGGTAACGAGCCAGAAGCCTGGGATGACTGACATGGAATTGAAACTGCCATATGTATTTAAAGAGCGCATGCCGAGCTGCAATTTTCGCTATCGGTTCCAGCGCCATGGCGTGAAAAAGACGATCAAGGGAGAACCGGGCTCGCCCGAGTTTCTGGCCAGCTATACTGCGATCCTCGATGGTGTCGAGGAACCTGAAAAAATACCGGATGCCAAGGGGTCCATCTCATGGCTGGTCGGCTTGTTCCTAAAAGACTTTGCTATGCGTGTGGAAGCCGGGCTGGTCAGCCCTCTAACCCTGAAAGGGCACCAGCACCACCTGGGCAGGCTGGTAAATGAATTCGGACGCAAGAACGCCTATATGCCCCGAGGCAAGCTAGTTTAACTCTTGGACCAATACTCAGCAACACCAGGCGCACGCGACAACCTGCGCAAATCAATTTCAGCTGTGTATGAATGGGCACTGGATCGCGAACATCTGGATCCGATGAAATACCAAAATCCGGCCAAGACTATCAAACGCATCAACAAGGGCAGCAAGGGGTTCTACACCTGCACGATCGATGATGTGCGCGCCTATATGAAACACCATGAGCCCGGCACCCTCACCCGCAGAGTGATGATTGTGGAACTTTGCACGGCAGCGCGCCGCGAAGACCTGCGACTACTGGGGCCATTCAATGAATTTTCCATGGACGGTCAACGGTGGCTTCAATGGACCCAATCTAAGAAACCCAATCGGGTCATCGAAACACCGATGTTGCCGATGCTTCAAGAGGAAGTCGCAGACGTGCGCGACGGGGTGTATTGTAAAACCAGCCGAGGCACTCCGCTAACCCATGGCACCATGGAAAACTATGTCCGCGGATGGTTCGACCAGGCAGGCGTTAAGGGCTCTCTGCACGGAGTTCGCAAAGGCCTTTCGTCAATCCTGCCGCACCTTGGCGCAACGAGCTATGAAATCGACGTTCTGCTGGGGCATGAAATGGGCAGCTATGAAACTAAGGTTTATGTCGCACAAGCCGAGCGAAAAGAACTGGCCACCAGCCTCAGCAAGAAGCTGCAAAAAGTTAAATGGTGAATAGAAATACCCCACGCCAGAAATCGAATTACCCCACACGACAATTTATTGTTAATTTTAAGATGGTTACATAGTCAGTTACAGGCCTGCCGGGCCTACCAAATTACTGCCTAGGCTGCTGATTTGCATTATTTACATGCCCAGATAGGTACATAATACGGTCAAAACGATTTTTCTAAATTGGCAAGTCTACTGCCCTACTGGCGACCGTTTTATTCTGCGGAGTTGAGCATGAGATGACTTACCTCCGCTCATGAATAATTCCACGTAGCACCGCCCGCCCCCCCCGGCTCGGAGATGCGATAGTCCTTAATCGCTTTGCTCCGCAACGAGAACAGAACAAGCGTTGAACACGTCCGACACAGTGATCTGCTTTTCACTGCAGCTTATCGCTCAACTCAAACCAATTCACCCGCCCGCCTCCTTTTGAGGACCTTTCGCTAACTGACGCTCAGCAGAGCGGCCTTGCATCTGCCGAGCTGTACGCCATAGTTTCTGCATGTTTTTCCCCTAGGCTCCTCTCTGCGAGGTGTTCACCTCTGAGTTTATAGAAAGTCCTTTTTATGTGTGACCTTTGCGCAAACATTCAGACCTTGGATCCGAACCAACACACTTACAGTTTGCCGTGGCYGGGGAGTGACGATCCTGACCCAGTGGAGCCGCCGGAGCCGCTGCCCGTGGGCACGCTGGACGGGATGGCTACCTATTTGACCACCGGATTTTGGGAGGACAGCGAAAGCGGGCAGCGCAGCTTTGGGGAAGTCCTAGGCAATACCTCCCAACATGTGATTACGGTGGATCTCACTGGGCTGTCTGCAGAGGGTAAACGATTGGCCCACTGGGCATTGGATAACTGGGAACTGGTGGCGGATCTCCATTTCACCGAGGTCGAGACGGATGCCGATATCACTTTCGACGATGTCGAGAATGGCGCCTTTTCTACAAGTGCGGTCATTAACACCGAGATCATTTCCTCCACTGTAAACGTGGCGGAGAGTTGGATCACCGAATATGGGGCCACAATTGATTCCTATGCCTTTACCACTTATGTGCATGAGATTGGTCATGCGCTGGGGCTTGGGCACCTAGGCAACTACAATGGCAACATCGGCAGTGCGACATTTATCAACGACAGTTACCAAGTCTCTGTGATGTCCTATTTTCGACAAGAAAGCGATCCGAACACGGATGCAACTTTCGCTCTGCCTGTATCTCCGATGATGGTCGACATCCTGGCAATCCAGAATATCTATGGCTTGCCCACAACACCCGATGAGGCCGATACAACCTGGGGCGTGGGGGGAGCGCTTTCTCGSCATTTCGCGACGCTCTTTGCTGGTATCGATGATGAGGACATCGAGCCCATCGCTTTTACTATATACGACCGGAGCGGGACCGACACGATCGACCTCACTCAGAGCACCACCAATGACCGGCTCGACATGAATGAAGAGCGTTTCTCCGATATCGCAAACCTCATCGGCAATCTCGGGATTGCCCGCGGCACGGTAATCGAGGAGGCGCGTATGGGATCAGGTCATGATACGGTTATAGGCAATACCGCGGACAACAAAATCCGGGGCGGCGCGGGACGGGACCAGCTGTCCGGCGGCGAAGGTAGGGACCGCCTATTTGGCGGCGCAGGACGGGACCAACTGTCCGGCGGTGAGGGACAGGACAGCCTATTTGGCGGCGCGGGACGAGACCGGCTGTCCGGCGGCTCGCAGAACGACAAACTTCGAGGTAATAACGGCAATGATTGGCTCGATGGCGGCGAAGGCAATGATGTATTGTTCGGCGGCCGCGGCCATGATCAATTCTTCTACGGATTTGGTCACAACAAAGACAAGATCAAGGACTTCGACTTGGATGAGGATACGATCATCTTCAGCGCCATCGACTTCGGCCATACCGACGCGCAGGACCTGGTGGACACCTATGGCCGCATCACCGCCAGGGGCGCCGTCTTGGATTTTGGTCAGAGTGAGATCCTAGGAGCGGATTACAATGATCGACTGATTCTCATCGGCGTGTATGACCTCGATGCGCTGGTGGACGACATCATTTTTATCTGACCCGGGCGCAAACCGACCTTGCCAACCGCCGTGGGCAGAATCCCAAGGGGGCTGCTCATGCATCCAAATTTCTTTGATCTACCCGGTGCGGGGGCGAACACCGCAGTGGGAAGACCGCCTGACCGACCGAGATCTGTTTGCCAAAATCAGCAATGATATTGCGGCTGAACAGGCCCGTTGTGCCCGCAGGCATTTTCGCGCGTGGGGTTAAATGGTGGGGTCGACTGATAGGCGCCAGCCGCCGCGTTTTCCCATTGGCTGGCGTTAGGCCGCTTCCAGTGAGGCAGCAGGCCATTGCCACCAATTCCCTCTTAGACGAGCTGCACTTCTCCTATTTTGATCTGCGCAAAATCCGCATGGGGTCGATGTGTCGGATCTGGGTCGATCTGCGCTTATCTGCGCCTATCTTGAAAAAACCTCTTGAAAACTGAGCCGCCTCCCCTCACATAGGCTGAGCTAACGTTTTTCTTTTTCGGCCTACTGTCTCCCGTTCTTCGGCGTTCAGTCTTTCGATCCAGACCTGACACGCCGGGCTGCCGCACCAACGCGGGCAGCGAATAATAGGAGACTACGGATATGGCCACTGGCACCGTAAAATGGTTCAACTCTACTAAAGGCTTCGGCTTCATCGCACCTGAGGGCGGCAGCAATGATGTGTTCGTCCACATTTCCGCTGTTGAGCGTTCCGGCCTGACCGGTCTGGCCGACAACCAGAAGGTGACTTTTGACATCGAGCCCGGCCGTGAYGGTCGYGAGTCCGCTGTGAACCTCGCACTGGCATAAGCCTTTACGCGAAAGAATTTTGGAAACGCGGCCCTTGTTTTGAGGGTCGCGTTTTGCATTTATGATACCGTGGATCACCCGCTTTGCTATGAAGCTGAGCCTGCCACGGGCTTGAAACCAAAGCCAATTTCTGTTGCCACTGTCTCTGACGTTTGGTTATTTTGCGACTTTTTTTCGCTTACGCAAAGCCGCCACGGCAAACATATCATCCCAAGCACGCACGATTTAGGCAGCTGCCGCCAATCCTCTCTGCACCGTTTCTCCATCCAAGCCAAACACTCCTTTTCTGCCTCACGCATCGTCGATCTCAGTCTCAAAAGCCAAAGCCAACCCGGCAGGGTATTCTCTGCCCCATTGGCGCAGCCGCGAGAGGTCAATCATACGACCGTCAATCATCTGCGGCACCGGCAAAATGCGCCTCACACATCATCCGCTCTGGAGGCAACGTTTGTGGCCTTCCCTGCGGCATGGACGACCCCCGCATGTTACTCGGACTCCTTTAATAGCGCATATGCATCGGTCGGCGACAAAGGCTCCGGGCGCGCGCAGGTGGTTGTCATTTTGATCCATTGGCGCGTCTCACCAGCGACAAGGATCGACGTCATTACGTCAATAACGTGCAGAGCCAGGTCGATATTGCACCGCTGCGGGCGATCTTCGGTGATTGCGTGAACCATGTCGGCAAGACCAGCAGCACGATAGTTGGCCTGCATAACACCGCCGTTGTGCTCTTCATTGGGCACACCAAAAGGATGATCCTCGGCAGGCAAAGCCTGAAACTCACTGTCTTTGCTGGTCACCGTCACCTCGCCCCCAAAGAAGTTAGGGTCTGGCAGCGATATAGAGCCCTCGGTGCCATATAATTCCATATTTGGATGGCTATGTTTCCAAACGTCCCAACTTGCCCCAAAAGTGACAATTGCACCGTTTTCGAACTCCAGCAACGCATGGATGTTAGTTGGTGTCTCCACTGGCACCAGCTCGCCGATACGGGGACCATTGGAGATGGTGCGGGATGAAAAACCGGTGGCCGTCATTGCAGTTACAGCCCGAACCGGCCCGATAAGCTGTATCAGGTTGGTGATGTAATAGGGGCCAAGATCCAAAATGGGGCCACCGCCGGGCTGGTAAAAGAAATCGGGATTGGGGTGCCAATGCTCCATCCCATGCGACATGACATGGCAGGTGCCGCCAATCACAGTGCCAATCTCTCCGTTATCAATAGCGGCGCGGGCCAGTTGGTGTGCCCCGCCAAAGAAGGTATCCGGCGCCGAACCAATGCGGAGACCCTCGGCTTTGGCAAGATCTCGTAGGGCCTTGCCGTCTTCCAGGTTCAGCACAAATGGTTTTTCCGAGTAGGCGTGCTTGCCAGCCTSMWRAAYKTYRMRGSKWWTKKYRKMKKGSGYRSCWKSRRKRKTSAKMWYSMCKRYSRKRKYRRKKWMATCCGCCTGCAACAGCGCATCCACCGTTTCTGCACGCACTTTGTATTGTTCGGCGCGGGTATAGGCGGCACCCATATTGATGTCCGCAACCGCCCGCACCTCAAGACCGCGAAATTTGGGGGCAAACTTCAAATAGGTGGTCGAAATGATACCGCATCCGATGATGCCAACGCCGAGATTACTCATGTGTTTTTGCCCTCAGAATGCTTTGACCGCGTCCAGCGAACGCGTGGCGAACCGCTGGTGGTTGTTTGGATTGTCGTGCTCGACGATATAGCGATTGACCCCCGCCACCTGCAGCGCAGCATGAATGGGGGCCCAATCAACAACCCCGTGGCCAACATCCGCCCAACCGTCCTCGTCCTGGCACTCGCCSKSYGCTGCGATGTCCTTGATATGGGCGCAGTTAATCTGRCTGGCGWATTTCTTGATTGTCTCAACSGGATYCGCTCCGGCCCGAATGACCCAGCCGATATCAAGCTCTAGCTTAAGATCWGGRGAGGCCTGTGCGATCAGATCCAGAGGCGTGATCCCGTCGCCAATGTCCGCCAGTTCAAAATCGTGATTGTGCCAGCCAAAGACCAGCCCGGCATCCTGAACTGGCTTGCCTGCCTCAACCAGTCGATTGGCAAAGGCGAACCACCCAGCCTGATTTGTCGGGCGTGCCTCTGGAACAAGATAAGGCGCAAAGATGGCTTCAAAGCCAAGCCGTTTTGCAAACTCAATGGCCTTCTGCGGATCGGCTTCCAGCTCGGCCAGGCCAACATGACCCGTTGTCRTGCGTAACCCCGTTTTTTGCAATCCAGCCTCCAACTCGCCAGGATTGCTAAACAATGCGCCRTAGCCTTCGACTTCCGAAAACCCAGCCGCAGACAGCATGGCGAGGGTTTCTGGCAAGGCCCAGTTTCTGGAGCAATATAGTTGATAGGAAATAGCGGGCATGAAATTGCCTTTCATAAATGGAATGGGTCAGAGACGTATTTCGGTCTTTTTGTCAAAGAGAGAGGCCCGCACAGCGTCAATTCCGATGGCAAGATCGTCGCCGGTGCGGACCTTGGCATGGCCGTCCATGCGGATGCGGATTTGGTCGCCTGCAAGATCGGCATAGATCAAAGTGTCAGACCCCATCGGTTCAACCAGATTGACCTTGACGCTGGTCTGCACCGGAGCCCTGCCGACCAGCTCGCCGGTGATCACATGTTCCGGTCGAATGCCGATGGTTGTTTCGCCGTTTGATGCACTGCCATTCAGAAAATTGTAGCCGGTCATTGGCAGTTTCAGAGATCCAACAGAGAATTCCGCGTTTTCCAAAGTGCCCTCAAGGAAGTTCATCGACGGGCTACCGATAAAGTCAGCAACATATCGGTTTTGTGGCTGGTTGTAGATCTCATCCGGGGTGCCAAGCTGCATGATTTTACCGTCCTTCATGATCGCAATCCGATCCGCCAAGGTCATTGCCTCGATCTGATCATGGGTCACGTAGATCATAGTGTTTTTCAGGTTCTGGTGCAGCCGCTTCAGCTCGACCCGCAAGTCGGCTCGCAGTTTTGCGTCCAGGTTCGACAGCGGCTCATCAAACAGAAACACATCCACGTCGCGAACCAGTGCCCGCCCGATTGCAACCCGTTGGCGCTGCCCCCCTGACAGAGCGCCCGGTTTTCGTTTCAGCAGCGGTTCAATTTGCAATATTTCGGCCGCCCGGGCGACGCGCCGTTGAATCTCATCCTTGGGAAAACGGGCGTTCTTTAGGCCAAACGACAAGTTCCCCTGAACCGTCATCTGCGGGTACAGCGCGTAAGACTGGAACACCATGCCGATGCCGCGCTCGGATGGTTCTTTCCATGTGACGTTTTCGCCCTCGATAAAGATCTGCCCGTCGGTGATCTCCAGCAGTCCAGCGATACAATTCAATAACGTCGACTTGCCACAGCCAGATGAGCCGAGAAGCACCAGAAATTCGCCTTCTCCGACGTCCAGGTTCAACCCTTGTAGAACTTTGACCTCGCCAAAATGCAGATCAAGATTGCGGATCTGAACGGAGTATTTGGAGGTGTTCATGGTGTCAGCCTTTCACCGCGCCAGCGGCAATGCCACGCACAAAGAGTTTTCCTGAGATGAAGTAGATCACAAGCGGCACCAGCCCGGTCAGCAGGGTGGCCGCCATGTTGACGTTGTATTCTTTGACACCCTGCGTCGAGTTGACGATGTTGTTGAGTTGCACGGTCATCGGATAGGTCGCCGGCTTGGTGTAGATCACGCCAAACAGGAAATCGTTCCAGATGCCGGTGACCTGCAGGATCATCGCCACCACAAAGATCGGCAGCGACATCGGCAGCATAATGCGGAAATAGATACCCCAGAACCCTGCCCCGTCCACCCGCGCGGCCTTGAACAGCTCGTCCGGGATTGAGGTGAAATAGTTGCGAAACAGCAGGGTCAGGATCGGCATACCAAAGATCGTGTGAACCAGCACCAAGCCGCCGATGGATCCCATCAATCCAAGCTCTCTCAGCAGGATAACGATTGGGTACAGCATTGTTTGATAGGGAATAAACGCGCCAAATATCAGTATGGTAAAGAACACCTCTGAGCCTTTGAAGCGCCAGTTTGCCAGCGCGTAGCCGTTGATGCTGGCAATAGTGATCGAAAGGGCAACTGATGGGATCAGGATCCGCACCGAGTTTCCAAACCCCCGGCTTAGCCCGTCACAATTGATGCCCGTGCAGGCCTCGGCCCAAGCTGTGACCCAGGGTTGGAAAGTAATTTCGACAGGTGGGCTAAAGATATTGCCCATCCGGATCTCTGGCATCCCCTTCAGCGAGGTCACCACCATCACGTAGAGCGGCAACAGGTAATAGACTGAGACCAACAGCAGGGTTCCGTACAAAAAGATGTTTCGACGCGACAGGCGGCGGCGCGGCTTTGCCCCACGAGGCCCGGTCATTGTAGAGCTGTCAAAGGATATCGGGGCGGTGTCAGCCACGTTTCTTCCCCCCAAATTCAAGGTAAGCCCAGGGCACAAGAATGATGATAACCGAGACCAGCATCATGGTTGATGCCGCAAATCCCTGCCCCAGGTTTTGGGCGCGAAACATGTAGTTGATGACGTATTTCGCAGGCACTTCCGAAGCGATGCCCGGGCCGCCATTGGTCTGGGCAACAACCAGATCGTAGAGCTTGATGATGCCGCTGGCGATGATCACCAGTACCGTTACAAAAACCGGGCGCATCATCGGAATAACTACCCGGGTGTAGGTCTGGAACAAGCCGATCCCATCCACCCGCGTCGCTTTCCAGATGTCTTCGTCAATGCCGCGCAGCCCAGCCAGCATGATCACCATCACCAGCCCGGTGCCCTGCCATAAGCCCGCAATCAGAATACCGTAGATCACGATGTCCGGGTTGTTGAGCGGATCGAACCTAAAGCTCTCCCAGCCCCATCCACGGACAACGCCCTGAATGCCAAAATCTGGGTTCAAAATCCACTGCCAAGCCAGGCCAGTGACCACAAACGACAAGGCAAAGGGATACAGAAAGATGGTCCGAAAGGTGTTTTCAAACCTGATCTTGCGATCCAGCATTGCCGCCAGGGTAAAACCCAGCAGCAACGTCAAAACCAGCGAACAAACGCCGTAGATCGCAAGGTTTTCGATAGAGATCATCCAGCGGCGCGACGACCACAGGCGTTCATATTGGTCAAAGCCAACGAAATTTAGCTTGGGAAGCAGGCGCGAGCCGGTGAACGAGTACACGACGGTCCAAGTTGTTCCGCCCAAAAAGACTACCACGGCTGTCAGGACCATCGGGATCGACGCAATTTTTGCGCTTAAATTCCGAAATAGGCGATTGGGTCGTTTGCTTGTGGCCATGCGTCCCTCCGCAGATCAAATGGAGCCCGACCAGGCCGGGATCCATACTTGCAATGATCACATCAATCTGCGTCTGCGATGATTTCCGCATAGCGCGCCTGAGCATCCGTGGCGCTTAAATCCGAGGCCCAGAACTCGGCCATCAGATCCTCCAGCTGCGTGGTGGTGTCTGCCGACAGGTTCATGTCGTTTGACGGTAAAATACCGCCATCCGCCAGGATTTTGAGACCTTTTTGCATGCAGCTGTTGGCCGCAGACATGTCGATGTCACCGCGGACCGGCAGCGAGCCTTTGGCTAGGTTGAACGAGACCTGAACCTCGGGTGAAATCAACAGGGCAGCAAGTTCAAGCTGAGCTGCGTGGATTTCCGGATCGTCGATCACCGGGAAATAGAACGCATCACCACCAGTATCCAGGATCTCGTTAATTCCGAGACCAGGCAGACAGGTGTAGTCCTCATCGGCAACCTGTCCGGCGAACTGAAATTCACCCTGAGCCCAATCGCCCATGATTTGCCCACCGGCCTGTCCGGTGATCACTAGATTGGTCGCAAGGTTCCAGTCCTGAACATTGCTTCCACGCGCCAAKYCMCRTKCSTKSRMWKSSKCRWCRRMRRCRGCSYKGAAGGTGTCACCCGCCGCCACATCTGCGTTTTTGTTTACTGTGACCTCGCGCCAGTCATCGATCCCGGCAATGGCAATTGTTAGCGTGTTGAACGCAATGTTTTGCTGCCATCCCTGCTGACCCATCGCCAGTGGCACCAGACCGGCTTTCTCCAGCGCCGGGGCCGCCGCAACAAACTCATGCCAGTCTTTTGGAACATCAACACCGGCCTTGGCAAAGGCATCGTGGCTGAGCCACAGCCACTGCGCCGAATGGATGTTCACTGGAACACAGTAAATGCGGCCCTCAAAGGTGCAAGCGTCCAGCAATGACGGCGGGTTCACCAGGTCCCTCCAACCGCCAGCTTCGGCAATTTCGGTCAGGTCGGTCATCAACCCAGCCTCGATCAACTCCTCGGACTGGCGACCGTGGTTCAGCTGCGTCGCCGCCATCGGATCGCCGCCCAAAATCCGGCTGATGATAATTGGACGGGCAGTTCCACCGGATCCAGCAATTGCACCGTCCACCCAATTGTGATCGGTCTGTTCAGTAAAGGCTTTTGCAAATTCGCTTACGGCTGCAGCTTCGCCACCGGAGGTCCACCAATGGGTGACCTCCAAATCAGCAGCGCCGACACTTGTAGCGCAAACAATTGCAACCGCAGAAAGCAGTTTGGTTCTAAGCTTCACAATTCCCTCCTCCCAGATCTAAATCGTTATAGTAAAGGCCTATATCGATTTAGATTGACCTGGCAAGATAATTTTTTGTAAAGAAACAGTCACCCATAGATAATTTTTGCCGCATAATCCGTGCACAAAAGCCCCGTTGCGAAATTAGTTTCAAAACGCTTTAACACTGTCAAAAGTCGGGGAAATCAAAGGTTTCAAAGCAAGTGACGATCAAGAATGACTCTAACATGCGAACAGGATCGCGGGCCACCATGACTGAAAAACCAACACTAAAGACAATCGCAAGATTGAGTGGCATGGCTGTGCCTACCGTATCACGTGCATTGGGGAACGCGCCGGATATCAGTGCGGATACCAAGGCTAAGATTCGCAAGATTGCGGATGAAATCGGTTATGTGCCCAATCGCGCCGGGGTCCGTCTGCGGACCGGGCGCACCAATGTTATCAGCCTTGTGATGTCCACTGAACACGACATGATGAACCAGACAGCGCGGCTGATTACCTCTATCGGCAGTGGCCTGCGGGACACCCAGTTTCACCTGAATATGACGCCGTTTTTTCCCGGCGATGATCCAATGAAACCGATCCGCTATATTGTCGAGAACGGGTCAGCAGATGCAGTGATTTTCAATCAGATTCTGCCCGAAGATCCACGGGTTGCATATCTTATGGAGCGGGAGTTCCCCTTTGCGACACACGGGCGTAGCAATTGGGCTGACCAACACGCCTACTACGATTTCGACAACGAAGCCTTCGCCCGTCTGGGCATCGAGGAACTGGCAAAACGGGGGCGCAAAAACATACTGATGATCGCGCCACCCATTGCCCACAACTATGCTCAGAAAATGGTGCATGGCGGCGAAGTTGCGGCGGCGGCGGCAGGTATCAAGCTCTGCATTTCAAAACGAATTACCAGCGATAGCACCAATGCTCAGATGCGAGAATGGGTTGCGGGCAAGGTTGCGACTGATCCGCTCATCGACGGATTTATTTGCGGGTCGGTCAACGCAACCATGGCCGCTGTGGCCGGAATGGAGGCCGAAGGGTTCAAAGTTGGAGCCGACATCGACGTTATCGCCAAAGAAGCGATCCCCTTCCTCAAATTCTTTCGCAAGGACATCCTTGTGGTGCTTGAAGATGTAACCGCCACCGGCGAATATCTGGCGCGCGCGGCCATAATGGCAGTTCGAGAGCCCAAAGCTGTGCCGATGCAATTTCTGGAAATTCCCCGTGGGTTTGTCTCACTCGATCAGTATTAAGGTGCTGACATCATGCGGAAGCCTATCGCCATGCGGATTGGTCAACGCGCCCTGCCGTTAGGCCCTGTCGAGCCTGAAAGCTGATTGAGATTTGAACAAACCGCACCTATTCCACAGCTGTTGCCAGTAAAAAACGCAGGCGCAGTGYCRCCRTTYGTGAAAAAAYGCTTGAAWWTTTCWYYSGMARACCTCAMCRTGAAATYTRAGRWCATTTTTTCACCAAYCYTATTYTGGAGATATCCGTGAACAGCCAWGCCCCCCTCACCGCGTCCCTTGGTGCCGACATTCGGGCGCTGCGCAAGGCGCGTGGGCTGACTTTGAATGACGTTGCCACCCGCTTGGATCGCTCGGTTGGCTGGCTCAGCCAAGTGGAACGCGATTTATCCGAGCCGACAATTTCGGATTTACGCCAAATCGCCGCCTGCTTTGAGGTGCCCATGTCGATGCTATTCGGTCATACTCAAGCGCCTGATAACGAACAGGGATATGTGGTGCGCGCTGGCGCCCGCCGCCCGATGGGGTCCGGTGAGGAGGGCCTGATCGAAGAGCTCCTGTCGCCTGACCTCACCGATGATTTTGAAATGGTGCATTCCACCTTTCAAGCCCATTCAAAAATGCAGACACCAGCGGACCGGCCCACTCAGGAGGTGGGCTATATCATTTCCGGCCGCCTTGATCTGGTGATTGGCGGTCGGGCTTTCACCGTGGGGGCTGGTGACAGTTTCCGTATCCGCCACGAGCCCTATCACTGGGCCAACCCTTACGACGAGCCGGCCGTTGCGATCTGGGTGATCGCTCCGCCGGTCTATTGACGTCATGAGCTTTGAATCCTGGACCATATTTGCGCTGTTCTGGTTGGTGTTTGTCACCACACCAGGGCCCAATGCGGTGAACTGTATCAGCAATGGCATGGCACTGGGCTTTCCACGGGCCATGATCGGCGTGTTGGCGATCCTGACCCAAGCCAGCCTGTTCCTAATCCTGTCAGCCCTGGGTGTGACCGCCCTGATTGCCGCCTCGCCTACCGGTTTTTTCATTGCCAAGCTGATTGGAGCCGGCTTCCTGATCTATCTCGGCATCCGAGGCTGGTTGAATGCCAGCAAACCGGTGCCCAAGGCACAACGCCCAGCGCGTCATGTCTATTTGCACGCCCTGGCCGTGGCCACCATCAACCCCAAAAGTGTGGCAGGTTACCTCGCAGCGTTTTCCCAATTTGTGCAGCCAGATGTACCGGTGTGGCAGCAGATGGGGGTGATCATGCCCACCGCGCTGGGGATCACTGCGCTTAGCTATACAGGCTACACCGCGCTGGGGGCTGGTCTGGGCCGTGCGGCCATGGCGGCGGTGTTTAACACCTGGATCCGTCGCACCATGGCCATCTGTTTCATTGTCTACGGGGTTCTGCTGGGCGCCAGCAGCACACCGCAATTGGAGACCTCGTGATGATCAAAGGATCCTGCCTGTGTGGCGACATCCATTTTAAAACCTCGGCTGAGCCACAAGGCGCCTCGATGTGTCACTGCAGCCAATGCCGCAAACAGTCGGGCGGCATATGGTCCTCGGCCTATGTCGCTGACAGCGAGTTGACTGTCACCGGACCGGTCAGTTGGTACGCGGCCAGTGATTTGGCCAAACGCGGCAGCTGTCCACGCTGTGGCTCGTTCCTGTTCTGGAAAGCACAYGRYGAGRACACCAYCAGTTTTGCCYTAGGGGCCGTTGATGGCGCCACCGGGYTGAAGATCGCYAAACACATYTTTGTCGCCTCCAARGGTGATTACTACGACATCGCGGATGCTGTGCCGCAACARGACTAAGAAGGAACGCTCATGTCTGATTTCCCAACCCAGGCGCGCGTCGTCATCATTGGCGGTGGTGTCATCGGCACCTCGTCGCTGTATCATCTGGCCAAGAAAGGCTGGAGCGATTGTGTACTGCTGGAAAAGAACGAGCTGACCGCTGGGTCAACCTGGCATGCTGCTGGCAATGTGCCGACGTTTTCCACCTCGTGGTCCATCATGAACATGCAGCGCTATTCAACCGAGCTTTATGCGCGGTTGGGCGACGAGGTTGATTACCCGATGAACTACCACGTCACCGGGTCTATCCGGCTGGCGCATACCAAGGAACGAATGCAGGAGTTTGAGCGCGCTGCCTCGATGGGGCGGTATCAGGGCATGGATATCGAGATCCTGACACCTGAGCAGACCAAGGAACGTTACCCGTTTCTGGAAACCCATGATCTGGCAGGCGCGCTGTATGATCCGCATGACGGTGATATCGATCCCGCTCAGCTGACCCAGGCGCTGGCCAAGGGTGCACGCGACATGGGGGCCAAGATTCTGCGCTTCTGCCCTGCCACTGGTGTCACACAACATGATGATGGCACCTGGACGGTACACACCGACAAGGGCGATATCGACTGCGATTATGTCGTCAACGCTGCCGGTTACTACGCCCAGCGCGTTGGCGAGTGGTTCAAACCTTACGGCGGCCGTACGGTGCCGATGGTGGTGATGAGCCACCAATACCTGCTGTCGGAAGAAATCCCCGAGATAGGGGCCTATACCAAGGAAACCGGTAAGAAGCTGCCGCTGCTGCGCGATGTGGATGTGTCTTATTACCTGCGCCAGGAAAAGCACGGCTTTAACCTTGGCCCTTACGAGCCAAACTGCCGCGCCCATTGGGACACCGAGGCCGATGTGATGCCCGAGGATTTCAGCTTTCAGCTATGGCAGGACGATCTGGACCGCATCGAAGACATCATGATGGACGCAATGGAGCGGGTGCCGTCACTGGCGACGGCGGGCATCTCCCGCGTCATCAACGGCCCGATCCCCTATGCCCCCGACGGCCTTCCCCTGCTTGGCCCAATGCCCGGTGTCAAAAACGCCTTTGAGGCCTGTGTGTTCACCTTTGGCATTGCCCAAGGTGGCGGTGCAGGCAAGGTGCTGGCCGAATGGATTGTCGATGGTCAGACTGAATGGGATATGTGGACCTGCGACCCGCGTCGCTACACCGACTACACTGATCACGACTACTGCGTGCAAAAGGGTAAGGAGGTCTATGGCAACGAATACGCCATGCACTTCCCCCACCATGAGTGGCCAGCTGCACGTGACAAGAAGCTCAGCGCCGTGCACACCAAGGTCAAAGACTTGGGCGGCGTCATGGGGGCCTATAACGGCTGGGAACGCGCCAATTGGTTTGCGCAGCCCGGTGATGACACCTCCGAGGAGGCCACCAACACTTGGGGTCGGTCCGGTCCGTGGCAGCAGCGCATCCAGGAAGAATGCGAAGCGGTGCGGGATGGTGTTGGCGTTCTCGACCTGCCGGGGTTTTCGCGGTTCAGCGTCAAGGGAAAGGGGGCTGTGGAATGGCTGCACACTGTGACCGCTTCGCGCATCCCTTCGCCGGGCCGAATTGGACTGGCATACTTTCCCGACAACCGGGGGCGTATCCTGTCTGAGATGTCGGTGTTCACCTATTCCGAAGATGAAGTAACTCTGGTGACCGCCTCGACAGCGCAATGGCATGATTATGAAATCCTGTGCAACGCTCTGCCCGACGATGCCTCGTTGACGCTGACCGATCACAGCCGCGACTATTCTTGCCTGATCGTGACTGGCCCCGAATCCCGCGCCCTTTTTGAAAGACTGGACACAAAGGCTGACCTTCAAGCCAAATGGCTAACCTTCCAAGACGCCGAGGTCGCGGGAACTCCGTGCAAACTGGCGCGGGTTTCCTTTGCGGGCGAGCTGGGCTGGGAAGTTCACTGCCCCAATGCCGATCAGCCTGCAATCTATGCGGCGATCCTTGAGGCCGATGCCAAGCCCTTTGGCATGTATGCGCTGAACTCACTGCGGATTGAAAAGAGCTATCGCACCTGGAAAGGTGATCTTACATCCGACTACACGCTGCTCGAAGGAGGGTTGGATCGCTTTATCAAACTCGACAAACCACAGGATTTCCCCGGCAAGGCGGCGATCCAGGCCGAGAAACAGCAGGGCGTGAAAAAGCGCTTTGTCACCCTGATCGTCGATGCTAAAGACGCCGATGCGCCCTATATGTCCTGTATCTGGAGCGACGGCGAGATCGTCGGCGAAACCACCAGCGGCGATTGGGGCTACCGGGTAAATGCATCGATTGCGCTGGGCATGGTGCGGGCAGATCTGGCGGTGCCGGGAACCGAACTGCAAGTCGAAATCTACGGCGTAAAATGCCGGGCAGTGGTGCAAGAGGATCAACCCCTGTGGGACCCAACCAACGAAAGGCTGCGGGCATGACCCTACCGAGTATTATGAAAGGCGTGTGGCTTACCCATCACGGCGGACCTAAGGCTCTTGAGTGGCGCGAAGACATCCCTGTTCCGGTGCCCGGGTCGGGACAGGTTCTGGTGCGGGTGCTGGCTGCCGGTGTGAACAACACTGACCTCAACACCCGGATCGGCTGGTATTCATCGGACGTGACCGGTGCCACGGATGATGTCGATCAGGAGGTCGAGGCTGGGGGCCATGCAGGCGCCCTCACCTTCCCCCGTATTCAGGGTGGAGATCTGTGCGGACGCGTTGTGGCGATTGGCTCCAGTGTGGATCTGGCGATTGGCGCCCGCATCACCAGCCCGATCAACCTGCCCCGACCCACCGCCAGCAATCCGCACGGCTACACCGTTCTAGGGTCGGAGTTTGACGGAGCCTTTGCCGAGTACTGCCTGGTCGAGGCTGCAGATATCTATGATGTCAGCGCAGCGCCCCTATCGGACATTGAAATCGCAGCCATTCCCTGCGCCTTTGGCACCGCAGAGCTTTTGCTGACCCGCGCCGGAGTTGGTGCAGGTCAATCCATCCTGATCACCGGAGCCTCGGGGGGCGTTGGGATGGCTGCCGTACAACTAGCGCAGCTGCGCAGGGCTGAGATTACCGGCGTGACCTCCCCCGCCAAAGCCGCCGCAGTCCGAGACGCCGGGGCCACCCATATTCTGGCGCGTGGCTCGACCCCAGAAACAGCAGCTTATGATGTGGTGATTGACGTGGTTGGTGGCGAGGCCTGGCCTGACTTGATTCGCGCCCTAAAACCGGGTGGGCACTACGCTGTGTCCGGCGCCATTGCCGGCCCCATGGTCACGGCTGATCTGCGCGAGATCTATCTGCCCGACATCACCCTTCACGGCTGCACCTACCAGCCACCAGAGGTGTTCGAGCGTTTGGTCATGCTGATCAATGAAGGCAAAATCAAGCCGCTGGTCTCGGCCACCTATCCGTTGCAGGACATAGCCAGGGCGCAGGAAGATTTCATGTCGAAACGCCTGCCCGGCAAGCTGGTATTGCTGCCGCCTGAATAGGCCTGGTCCGTTTACGTAGGACCAAATCCACAGTCAGAAATCCTGATGCCGATCACAAGGACCGGCATCAGCTCATTGTCTAGTTTTGCGGCTCAGGCGCCGGATCGTCAGCTCCGGCATCAGAGGCAGGCTCTGGATCGGCAGGGGCTTCAGGCTCCGGCTCAGCCGCTGAGGGGGCTGCCTCGGTGTCTGAGCCAAGTGCTAGATCGGGCGTCGCCGGATCGGCAGGTGCCGCAGCCTCGGGATCAGTGGCCGGAGCTGGCGGAGTCGCAGGGGCAGCCGCGCCAGGCACGTCATAGCCCAGCAGGTTTGCAGTCGCCGGATCAACCAGCCCCGTGGACTCGATCTCATTGTCGTATTGCAACCACATCACCGCACCTTCTGTACCGCTGCCAAACACACCGTCTACTGTGCCAACGTCATAGCCAGCGCCAACAAGGCGATTTTGCAACTCGCGAACGGTATCGCCACGGGTAAAGGGATCGGTCAGCCCCATGCCAACAACGGATTGCGGCTGACCTGCTTCAGCTGGCGGGTCCGAGACGATCTCATAGACCTTGTCGTCCTGGTAATAGGTCGAGCGGTACAACACACCGTCGCACATATAGAGGGTCTCTCCGTCCTCGGTGACCTTCTGACAGTCCTTATCTGACGGCAGCGAAGTGGTGTAGACCAAAGTCGAGCCGACAATGGCCGCAGTAAAGAACCAGCCCCAGCCCGGATTATAATAATAAGGGCCGTAACGGTGGCTCGGTGGTCGATAATACGGAGGCCGGTAATAGGGTGGGCGATAGGTCGGCGGACGATAGCCGGGCGGCCGGTACCCCGGTGGGCGATGCCCAGGAGGCCGCGCCCCTGGCGGGCGGGAACCGGGCCGATGCCCAGCACTGGGAGGCCGCGAGCCTGGCGGACGCGATCCCGGTGGCCGATGTCCGGGAGGACGTGCCCCCGGCGGACGTGATCCGGGTGGGCGCGCGCCTGCAGGCCGTGTTCCGGTCGCGGGGCGCGTAGCGGGGCGTTGCCCAGCAGCTGGCCGACCGGGATTTACCGCAGGCGGTTTGTTGGGTCTTGTCGCAGGTTTCGCCGCCGGACGGGTCGCTGGTTTGGCTGCAGGACGGGTGGCGGGTCGTGCCCCAGTCGAGGGCCGCGCACCAGTATGGGGACGGGTGCCAGTAGAGGGGCGCGTTCGGGCGCCCGAGGGCCGCGATCTTGGGGCACTGGAATATCCACCTCGATGGCCGCCACCGCCGCCTCTGGCCCGTCCACCGCCACCGCCGTGGCCTCGGGCATCCGCAGTATCCGTGCGCGGTGACAACCGCATAACGCTCTCGGGGGAGGTGCCAACCGACAGAGCAAAGATGAGCACTCCAAGAAAAAACTGTCGCATTAGTTGTTTCCTCCCCGAATGTTGACATCTTCTGGTTTGGGCCAAGCCATCAGCTCGGCCTCATCATTCGGTACATAGCTAAAAACACCATCCGGAATGTCTGGGTCAAAATCCCAATTGGTGAAATAAGCCCGATACTGCGGCCACCCCTGCGTATAGGGATCGGTGCCGACAATCATCATCAGCTCCGGCTGTTCCGGCTCGGTCGAAATCCAGATCTGCCAATCGGTATCATAATCGGAAAACGCCAAATGATGTGCCTCGCGTCCGGCCAATCTGGTGGTGCCCAGATAAGCCGCCGACTCGGCCCGGTCCAACAGCTCCGACCGAGGCGAGGTGCTCATCACTTGCCAGATTGGCAACCGGATATCGTAGGCCTCGCTAGCGCGGTCCGCCAGTGCATCAAAATCGCCGCTAAACTCGGTGCTCACATAGGCGTTTTCTTCGACGTCAAAAATTTGGAACTGCGCGCCGTCAAAGAAATACTCGCGGGTGTCATCGCCAAATTCCGAATAGCCGTAGAACCCAACCCCGCGCTGCAACAGATTGGCACCGCTGCGCATGTACGTGATCTTTTCACGGCCATCGACCACCACGTCAAAGGACACAAACCAATCCATCGCCAGTGTATCGTGCGCCGCAAGGTATTCGGTTGCCGATGTTAGGATTTCAACCGCCTGCGGATCCAGAGGTGGCGGCACATCGTCCGTTTGGGCCAGCCCAGGCGACGCCCCTCCCCCTATCGACAAACCTGCGCCACAACACAGCAGCAGACTCTGCCTACGAAATGCTGCCAAATAAAACCTGACGGAATAATTAAAATGTAACATGAGTACGAAGGTACAGGTGATCGCCACAATCACAAGATAATTGTGATTTTGAGAGGGATTTGACCGTTTTCCTCAATAACAGCCAGATCTGCAGCCCCTTATCGTCCCCCGTAAAAACATGAAAAAGCAGGAACAGCAGGTATCTTGAACCCCAACCAGGGCACTCTGCTTGAAGACTAGTGGCACTATTTCCAAGGTCACAACACCCATCTAAGGGACGTCTTKTGAAAATGGGCTGTGGTCCTAGARCATCAAAATTGGGTGTGTTTCAAGGACAGAAAATGACCTGCAAAAAATCCGAATGGCCGTTGCAACGATACCGCTTTCACTGATGGTATGGGCCGGGGCGGCTCAGAATTTTGAAGGTCCCGCCCATATTGCGGCAGCGCAGGCTGCCATTGAACAGGTCGCGAGAGATGAAGGGCGATATGTCCAGCAAGATCAGTCAGGCCGACATGGCTCTGGTTCATGCGCTGCTGGATGATGCCAAAACAAGGGTCTCGTCGGCTGCCCACAATCATGACAAGCCAAACGGATTGTATGATCATGCGCGTTCAATCGCCAAGGCCGACTCGGCACTGGGCTATGCGACAGCCGCCAGTATGTTGCATGCAAAATTGGCCGCGATGCAGTAAGCGGCCAGAGATTACATTACCGGCCAACCACAATATCTGCCTGCAACCCGCCAAGGTCGTCGCTTTTGCCCAACCGCAAGGTACCGCCGTGTGCACGGGCGATATCAGCGACAATAGCCAGCCCCAGTCCGACCCCCGACCCCGAATCCTGATTGCGTGAGGGATCCAGCCGGGTAAAGGGGCGCATGGCCTCGCTGCATTGGTCTTGCGGAATGCCTGGGCCGTCATCTTCGACCCGGATGCGCAATGCGCGCTCGGTCAGGGCCACCGATACCCGCGCCTGGCTGCCATATCGCACTGCATTGGACACCAGATTATCGACAGCACGGCGCAGGGCTGCTGGCCGCAGCATCACCGAGCCCTGGCCGCTCAGCTCTCCCAGCATCACGTCCCGGCCTTCCCGGCGCCAATTGTCAACGATGGCCTTGACCAACTGCTGCGGATCAGTGGCCTCGGGGGCGCTGGTCGACACACCGCGTGAAAAATCGAGGAAGGCATCCAGCATTTGCTGCATTTCATCCACATCCCGCAACAGCGGTTCGGCCTCCGCCTCATCCAGCATTGCCAGCCCCAGTTTCATCCGGGTCAGTGGCGTGCGCAAATCATGGCTCACCCCGGACAGCATAAGGGTGCGTTGTTCGATCTGCCGCTCGATCCGGGCTCGCATATCCAGAAAGGCACTGCCCGCCACCCGCACCTCGGTGGCACCAGAGGCGCGATAGGGCACAGTTCGCCCCCGCCCAAAGGCCTGCGCTGCATCCGCCAGCCGTTTGATGGGCCGCAGCTGGTTGCGCATGTAAAGAAATGAGATAACGGTCATGAAGATGCCAAAGAATAGCATGGTGACAATCAACTGGTGCGGGGCTGCCGCAGTGACCCGGCGTCGATCAAAACTGATCTCCACTGGCCCAAGGCGATTGGAAAAAATCAATCTGACCAGCCGATTGTCCGGAAATTGCACTGCCAAAATAGGGGCATACCCATTGCGCAATGTGTCCCGCACGATACGTCCCGAAAATTCATTCCAGGCCAGCACGTCTTGCGGCGGCAGCTCCTCATCCTCCAGAAACCGCAATTTCATTTGCAGAGGTGCCAGCAAGGGCGCGGTTTGCTCCAGCATTGCCTCCTGAGTAGGCGCAGACAAACTCAGTTCAGAAATCAATTCCAATTCACGCATCACCGTCAGCGTCATCTGCACGGTAATATCCTGCAAGTGTCGCTGTATAAACGCCACCGAGACCACCAGTTGCAGCACCACGATGGGCAGCATCATGATCAGGGCTGCCCGTCCATACAGGCTGCGCGGCATATAACGTTTGAGCCAGTGGAAGAACATGGGCTAAACCTATAGAATGCCAGCAGGACTGTGAAGAACAGACCCATGCGGGCGTTTGAAATGAATACCAAAAGACCGAGGCACAATGATGCAGGCTCCTGATGATTTCAACCCGGACGCGGAGATAGCAATTGAGTTGGAACCGGGACTGCGCCGGATATTGGCCGCAAACCCCTCTCCGATGACCTATCGCGGCACCAATACCTATCTGCTGGGCAATACCTCCCTGGCGGTAATCGACCCCGGCCCCACCTTGCCCGACCATCTTGAGGCGATTCTGGCAGCGGTTGAGCCCAACCAACGCATCACTCATATCATCGTCACCCACAGCCACCTCGACCATTCACCACTGGCGGCCGAGCTCAGCCAGCGCACCGACGCACCGATCTATGCCTTTGGCGGTGCCAAGGCCGGGCGCAGCACCGTGATGACGCAGCTGGCAGCAGCAGGCATGGCCGGTGGCGGTGAAGGCATAGACTCGGAGTTTCGGCCTGACATAACGGTAGCCGACGGAGCGTTTATTACGGGCGACGGTTGGACCTTGGAGGTGATCCATACACCCGGCCATTTGGGCAACCACATCGCGCTGGCCTGGAAAGACGCCTGTTTCACCGCCGACCATGTCATGGGCTGGGCCAGTTCACTGGTATCACCACCCGATGGTGACCTGAGCGATTTCATGGCCTCGTGCTATCGCCTGCGTCAACGGCCTTGGCGGGTGTTCCATCCCGGCCACGGCGCCCCGGTTTWTGATCCCGCCGACCGTCTAGACTGGTTGATTGCGCACCGAAAATCCCGCGAGGCGGCGATCCTGAACGGGTTGGCAAAATCCCCGGCCACGGCCCAGAGCCTGGCACAGGAAATCTATACCACAACACCTGCATCATTGCTGGCAGCTGCGGAACGCAATACCTTTGCCCACCTTGTTGATTTGATAGGAAAATCACAGGTCGAGGCAATTGGAAACCTAGCGGCCACAGCCAGGTTTCAACTGCGCAAATAGGCCGTGGGATTTATTTTGAAAATATTGCATTTCGTCTCTAGACGCTCCAGAATCCCGGCGCTATACGACACGGACCGTTCCGGCGTAGCTCAGCGGTAGAGCAGTTGACTGTTAATCAATTGGTCGTAGGTTCGATCCCTACCGCCGGAGCCAAAAAACTCCAAGATAACAAGATGACAAAGGCCATTCACTCGAGCGGCCTTTGTCGTTTTGAGTTGCTTTGCAACATGTTACGGGCGCTACTACGAAAACGGGCGGCCACCAAAGCAGCCGCCCGTTGTCTGATCAGAGGTCATCGAGCAAATTGTCCGCCCTATTGCGCACCCGTTGAAGGAAGTCCTTGAAAGCCTCCGGTTCGATCCAGTCCTTCGCGACACTTGACCCGAGACGATTGCTCCCGAAGCACACGTGACCGTCAGGGGCCAAAGAGATTCTGCCCTTGCCGTCCTCAGCCGCAATGGTGAGTGCGTCCTTCAGCATCTGATGCATAAAGTTGTCCATCATGCAGCCTCCGCATCTGACAACGCACGGCTCTCATAACAGCCATCCGTGAAGCGATATAGAATGCCGTCCATCTGTTCTTGCCAGATACCAAGCAGAAACCCGCAATCCCAATGGCGCTGCAAAACTTCCACAGCAGAATTGACTTCTTCCAGAGCCCGCTTGTCAGTCATTGGCGAATTTTCTGCAAACCAAGAATTCGGCTTGAGATTGGCTGCTGCATCGCGCCAGACTTTCTGCTTGGCGCGCAACACTTCTGTGATCCGCTCAACAGCTGAGACAGCAAAACCGAATTCTTTGTCAGCCATCAGGATTGCGAGCACCTCGCAGTCGTCGTCGACCAAGGGGTTCAGGTGTTGCCCTCGAACGACAACACTATGGGCTTCAAAGACGACGTCACACTCGTCGACGTCAGTTGCAAGGATCGCAAGTGCGCGGGTTAGGTTCTTGTCGTAATTACTCATTGGGTTTACTCCTTGTAATGAGCCATGCTCTCTGTTGGGCACATGTTGGTTGAACCACACCACAGAAAAAACTCTGGAGCGGCGAGCATGGATGAAAACTCCAAGTTAGATGAATTGGCGGAAGCAGCCGACCGCGAACCCGGCGATGCACAAAATGCACGGCGTTTGCTCGCAGCCGCAAGTGACGCAGCGGACCTTCCTGCAAGGGTCAAGCAATTCTTCGCGCGTTCAGCGGCTACTGTCGAGGCTTTCGACGTGGACATAGGTGATCAGGCTGCACTCGCGCATCAGCTCGGTTTCTATCGCGAGGATAATTCAGAACCCGCTGGCTACGATCTCGACCACATCTTCGAATGGTTCACTGACCGCATGACGCGCGGCACAGAACAGGGGAAAAAGATCAACGTGTCGCGCACAGCGCGGGAGTATAACGAAGAAGTCATGAAATTTCGTGGGCAGCCTGACGGCGTGCGCAAGGCCTATGAGAAAGCTCGAAAACGTTTCGCGGATCAGCAGGCGGCGGAAATTACTCTGGTCAAGTTGCTATCTGAAATATGACTTTCTTAGTGTGCGAATGACTGCAATCAARWACAKWRCTRMRARMAMTKKMWSKYSMSSCAACATTGATATTTGAACCGGAGAACTGGACAGCACCTGACAAAGACCAAATGCTCGAATTCGTTGGTCAATTTAAGGGCGATTCTTCATCAGATTTTGGGAAAGGCAGTTTGCTGGTGTTCCGCAAACACCTTTCTCCATTGGCTGTCTACAAGTATCTCGTGGGACGCTTTGGACCGCCCAATGGTTTTCAAACCTTCATAAAAAAGCAGAACGACAGCGACAACTTAATTCATTGGGACTTCGTGATCATGGCAGGCGAACATCGCATCTGGTTCCAAGGCGGAAACCGCGATGTTCATGTTGGAATTACTGGCAAGAAAATGCGACCTACCGAATGGGTGAAATTTGCGACGAACCTGAATGCTGATTTTGGGCGCTGCGGAAGTGAAATGGCAACTGTCGGGAAACGACTGCAAAAGTGGACGATTGTCTCGAACAGATTTGCTTTGATCGCTGACGCGTGCGCGGAGCATCATGAAGTGCTAGTCGACAATCAGGAGCTCCCCAGCTTCACGCCTCCGAAGAGAACGACAGAGCGCGGCATAAAGCGTTACGTGAAACAGATTAAAGGGATTGGCGAGCGAGCAACACGGATATTCAATTCATCAATTTGCTTAGACCTACTCACTCCCGTGCTAGCCGAGTGCTACATTAGCCCAGAGCACTGTGGGGTCGTTTGGTGTTGTAGTGTTTCCTCCAGCTTTCGATGACGATCTGGGCTTCGCGCAGGGAATAGAATATCTCACCGTTGAGCAACTCGTCTATTACCCGGCAGCACATGTAAAGCATGTGCGAGAGGGCCGCATTCTCCCGTTGAAACTTTCGCAGTATCCGTTCTCCCAAGGAGACCCTGGCTCGATATAGGCGGTCTTCGCCCTGACAGCTTTGATCCAGTCCCTGACCGCCTCCGCTATGAACTCTGGACCGTCGCCTATTGGGCTCGAACCAATGGCGCCTTCAATGGWCAACTCTGACCTTATGTAAGCAGGCACGCCCCGCAGGATGAACAGGTCCGTCAGCGCGTCGATAACCTCGGTCGAGTTCAGCTTCCGYTTCACYCGGATCGTCCCGCTGCCCGGCAGGCGATTGCGAAGCAATCGATGAGAGGGGGCATTCCCGGCTGTGTTCGTCCAGAATGTTCAATGTCCTGAATGTCCTGAACGCCCTGCCATCATCGGTTCGGTGGTGCATCGAGCCATTGAGAGCGCCATTGGTCCGAGCGACAATGGCGAGGGTCGTACGACCAGACATGATTGCGATACTCGGGACGCAGCCGGATACATGATCCATCCACTGCCCGGCAGGGCATTGCGCAGCAATGTCCCGAGAGGGGTTCAGCCAGAGCCGACCCTTCTTGGGTTGTTTCATAGGCACCTTCAGTCCCTCACGTTTCCACAAGCGTTCGGCGCTGTTCTACCTAGATCCGCCCTACTGGGGCTGTGAGAACGACTATGGCAAGGCGATGTTTGCGCCCCAAGATTTTGAAACGCTAGCGGGGTGGATGAAGTCAGCCAAGGGC
>NVUP01000002.1 GCA_002401945.1 Paracoccaceae bacterium | reverse complement strand
TCAAATCCTACTCCCGCAACCAAATATATACCGACATATACAACGCATTACACCCCGCTCCGGCGGGGTCGTTTGCGTTTGGGCGCAGGCACTGGAAGCTCTGTGGAAGAAAACGGAGGGCTAGGTTTGGTCAGGAGAGGCTGATCTTGGTTAGGGTGACTTCAGATCCGAGGTCGAGGCTGTTACCGACATACAACGATAAGTCGTCCACGCGGCCTGCGTGCAGGCGGAACCGGTCAGCTAGAAACTCCGTTAGCTCCAAACTCAAAATGGTCTTGTCACGGTTTAGTTCCGGTCTCTTTCGAGCAATGTTTGCTATGAAGGAGATAAGAAATGGCAATGCGATACAGAGACGAATTTCGCCGTGATGCGGTCCGCATCGCAACGACCAGTGGCCTTACAAGACCGAAAGTAGCGTCAGATTTAGGGATTGGGCTTTCGACCCTGAATAAGTGGGTTCAGAAACATCAGGACGACGACCTTATGTCTGGCCCCCATGAAGACGTGGAAAAGGAAAATGCCCGCCTTCGCAAAGAAGTGCGTCTGCTGCGTGAGGAGAGGGAGGTGCTAAAAAAGGCCACCATCTTCTTTGCAGRCCAAAACCGATGAGGTTTGCRTTCATTGATGCCTGGAAAGAAGTCTGGTCTGTTGAGTTTCTGTGCCGCGTTATGYTGGTTACATCMCGTGGCTTTAGAGCATGGAGGGTTCGTCCAATGTGTCAGCGTCAGCGTGATGATATGGTGATACTGGCCCAYATTCGTGATCAACATCGTCTTAGCCTGCAAAKCTACGGCCGCCCTCGGATGACTGAAGAGTTGCAGGAACTGGGGTTGGATGTAAGCCACCGGCGTGTGGGGCGCTTGATGCGGGACAATGACATAAAGATTGTCAGAACCCGTAAATTCAAGGCTACGACCGACAGCAATCATGCCTTTAACATCGCCCTCAATCTTCTGGATCAGGATTTCTCTGCTGATGCCCCGAACCAGAAATGGGCGGGAGATATATCGTACATCTGGACAAGCGAGGGCTGGTTGTATTTGGCCGTTATTCTTGACCTGTATTCCCGGCGTGTCATCGGCTGGGCTGTCAGCAACCGCATGAARCGGGATCTGGCTATCCGGGCATTGGAAATGGCCGTGGCGTTGCGACAGCCGCCGGAGGGATGCATTCATCACACAGATCGTGGGTCGCAATACTGTYCARACGAATACCGGAAACTCTTATMCAAACACGGGTTCAAAGTATCAATGAGCGGCAAAGGAAACTGCTACGACAATTCGATGGTCGAGACGTTCTTCAAATCCCTCAARGCAGAGCTGATCTGGCGCAMCCGTTGGGAAACCAGACGCCAAGCGGAAGGGGCGATATTCCAGTATATCAATGGGTTCTATAATCCACGACGGMGGCACTCATCGCTGGGTGGTAAAAGCCCCTTGGCTTTCNAACGAAAGGTCGCCTAAATGAGTTGAGAGACCGGAACGCAAGCGTGACAAGACCAWMATGMCCTGTGCGCCATACTCCGCAATCCGCCAGGGTGGCGTGCCCGTACCCCCTCAGTGGGGAGATAGATTGGGTAATCGTGTGTTTGCACCAAAACCAAAGGGTCACAGCGGTCATCTTTGCGGTCCAACTGCGTACCTCGAGGAATCAAATAGCCAGCAATGTTAGGACTGATCTGATGGTATTCTGGTGTGCGGGTCTAGCAGTGGTTTTGGGTGATCCATCCGAGACGTCCTGCGGAACCTGGGGCGGTCCGCTATGGTGTTGAACTTGTGTTGTGAAACATGAGACGGGACAACTTGTCGAAAACTACACTTAATGTTTGTGCATCTTTGAGTTGACAGTAGTTTAACGGTAAATCTGCAGTGGGCGAGGTAATGTTTGGGCCATTAGTGAAGCGCTTATCTGTTGGAGCATTTTTCCTCCTCGTTTATGAGTTTTGGAAAACGAAGAGAACGTAGCTCGCGTTGTAGGTTTAAAGGGAATTTTAGAGTTTGCAAGGGAGGGAAGTGAGTCTATATGATCGCGACGAGATATTGAACGAGGAGCCGTTCGATACTTTAGATGGCGCACGACGCAAACTGGCCCTCTGGCGGTATGATTATAACAACGTCAGACAGCATTCATCACTCGGCAACAATACATCCGCAGAAGCGCGTCGAGCGCTTGAGAAATTTGAGAGTTCCGCGCACGACGCGTTTGCTCAGAACAAAACCAAAAAATATGAARTCCAAACCCGCAAACTCTCGTTAAGAATGAGGGAGCCTTGAGGGGCAGGTCAGAGGTGGAATCACTCCTGCCATGAAACTGAAAATGGCCGCGTGAATTCTACGGTCGAGCCCATAAGAAATGGGGGATTACCGAAGCCTTATAGGCAGCAATCCAATTAAGATTGGCTCCGCAAATGACGAGGTGTTTGGTCGAATTCTGCCTTGAAAGCGCGAGTCATGGCGCTGGCATTGTCATAGCCACACCGGCCGGCAATTTCGGACACCGGGTGATCGGTGTCACACACCAATTTATGGGCCAGATTCAACCGTAACCGCCGGTAAACGGCCTGAGGGGTGGCCTTCAACTCCGATTGCATACGGTGCTCCAGGGTTTTTTKGGTGCAGCCCACSCGGCGGGCGATGTCGCCGATAGWTWGNAGGTGCTYGAGATGTTCCWGYATGAGMRAAATCGCACGGTCCACKRTTTTGCCGCCGGTGCGGGCAKAKGRCYTMTGAGACCGSGCGGACTCCCGTGTCATGAACAGCKGMGCCACTTCCATGGCCAGMAGTTGGCCGTGGSTCTMGCCGATCAGGTGCATGATCAGGTCAAACGCTGCCATCGCGCCTGAACAGGTTATGCGGTCATGATCGATCACAAAGCGCTCGCGCAACACCTCGACCTCGGGGAAGGCTTCGGAAAACGCAGTCAGTTCTTCCCAGTGTATGGTGGCGCGGTACCCATCCAGCAAACCCGCATTGGCCAGCAACCAACTGCCGGTGTCCAACCCGGCCAGGCTGGTGTATTTCTTGGCGGCGGCCCTCAGTTGCCTGGTGATGTCCCACCCCTCCAGATCGCGAAACCCGTAAGACGGCATGACAAACAGGGTGGTGCCCGTCCCATCCTTGAGTGCGCCATGTGGGGCGACTTGCAGGCCACTGGAACTCACAACCGGCGTTCCATCCAATGTGAGGAAGTGCCAGTGAGTGCGCGATTTTCGCGACAGGGTATTTGCCGCGCGCAGCGGTTCGATGGTGTTGGCCAGACAATGATTTGAGAAATTGTCAAAAAGCAGAATGTCGAAACTCTGATCCCGGGTGTCGATTTTTGTCAAACTCTGCATGRTCGACACCTAACTCTGCATGCCAGCTTGGGGCAAGGCGTTATCTTATTTCCAAAAATAGAGTGTTAGAGGAGCCCGCGAGATGCATTTTGGTCTGTCCGAAGAACAAGAGATGATTGTCTCGACCGTTCGCAGTTTTGTGGAAAAGGAAATCTATCCGCACGAGAAGGAAGTGGAGCGTACCGGCCAAGTTCCGCTGGAGTTGGGGGAGGCGATCAAGCAGAAATGCATCGACTTGGGGTTTTACGCCTGCAATTTCCCCGAGGAAGTTGGTGGCGCTGGTCTGACCCATATGGATTTCACTCTGGTCGAGCGAGAGCTTGGTCGTGGGTCGATGGCACTGACGCATTTCTTTGGCCGTCCGCAGAACATTCTGATGGCCTGCAACGACGACCAGCGCGAACGCTATTTACTGCCTGCCGTGCGCGGCGAGCGCATGGATGCGCTGGCGATGACCGAACCGGATGCCGGCTCAGACGTTCGTGGTATGAAATGTCAGGCCCTGCGTGACGGTGGCGACTGGGTTGTGAACGGCTCCAAGCATTTCATCTCGGGTGCAGAACATGCCGATTTCTTTATCGTGTTCATTGCCACCGGCGTGGATGACACCCCAAAAGGCCCCAAGCGCCGGATTACCACTTTTCTTGTTGATCGTGGTACCCCCGGTTTTGAGGTGCGTGAGGGTTACAATTCGGTCAGCCACAAGGGCTATAAGAACTACATCCTGACGTTTGACGACTGCCGCCTGCCGGATGCACAGGTGCTGGGCGAGGTTGATGGCGGCTTTGCAGTGATGAACGAATGGCTTTATGCCACTCGCATTACAGTGGCTGCATTTTCCGTTGGCCGGGCGCGGCGGTGCTTTGACTATGCGTTGAACTACGCGGCCGAGCGCAAGCAATTCGGCCAGCCGATTGGCAAGTTCCAGGGCATCAGCTTTCAGATCGCGGATATGATCACCGAGATCGACGCTGCCGACTGGCTGACACTGGCCGCTGCCTGGCGTCTGGATCAGGGCCTGCCGGCCAACCGCGAGATCGCGTCGGCCAAACTGTATGCCTCGGAAATGCTTGCTAGGGTCACCGACACCACGTTGCAGATCTTTGGCGGCATGGGGCTGATGGACGACTTCCCGATCGAACGGTTCTGGCGCGATGCCCGGGTTGAGCGGATCTGGGATGGCACCTCGGAGATCCAGCGCCACATCATTTCCCGCGATTTATTAAGGCCTCTCGGCGCTTAAGATCACATTTTCCGGCGGTGAAGATCGTCTCTGACAGGCCCTTTCGGCCARTYRGRSGCYTYAMNACCGCCGGKTWTTTTYMWWTTCTTCWYKAYGGCCYSYGCATGWCCAATACWCTYARCCGCCTGTTTCAGCCCAARTCCATYGCCATCATTGGCGGTGGGGCCTGGTGTGAACAGGTYATCAAACAGTCYMMGGGWATGGGWTTTGCCGGGGAYATCTGGCCGGTSCATCCMAARGCGYKYGAAATYGSCGGSCATMMKGYYTACMAATCGCTCGCTGMYCTRCCMKCSGCRCCSGATGCGGTGTTCATTGGGRTCAATCGMCACGCCACCATCGAMYTKGTCGSYGMRYTGGCSGYGATGGGSGCYGGYGGMGCGGTGTGCTTTGCYTCGGGGTTCTCWGAGGCTGCTGCGGAAGACGAGACTGGCAACGAACTGCAGGCGCAACTGGTCGCTGCCGCAGGCGAGATGCCCATCCTGGGGCCAAACTGCTATGGCTTTATCAACGCGCTAGATGGCGCGCTTTTGTGGCCGGATCAGCATGGATGCCAGCGGGTCGAGCGCGGCGTTGCGATCCTGACGCAGAGCTCAAACATTGCTATCAACCTGACCATGCAGCAGCGCGGTTTGCCGATTGCCTATGTGGTGACCTGCGGGAACATGGCGCAGTGCACGCAGGCGCAAATTGCCTCGGCCCTGATCGATGATCCCCGCGTCACGGCAGTTGGATTGCATATCGAAGGGTTTTCAAACCTGCGCGATTGGGAGGCCCTGGCGGCCAAGGCYYACAARAAGGGCGTGCCTYTGGTTGCGCTCAAGGTTGGKGTGTCYGAGCARGCCCAGCAGGCGACCATCTCGCACACCGCGTCACTGGCGGGCAGTGATGCCGGGGCGCAGGCCTTTCTGGATCGGCTGGGCATTCCGCGCTTGTCAGCTTTGCCCGACTTGCTGGAAACGCTGAAGCTGCTGCATTGTTATGGGCCGTTGCCCAGTGGCAACATCGCCTCGATCAGCTGCTCAGGGGGCGAGGCCAGCCTGATCGCGGATATGGCGGTTGAGACCACGCTGAGATTTCCGCCTCTRAMMKWMMSRSWWGRSMWKCRMTTSSSGRWKMYAKYSRRCCMKWWRKTKSCRYTKAAYRAKSCRYTRGWTTACCACACCTATGTCTGGCGCGATCAGGACGCGATGGCGCGGGCCTGGTCCGGCATGACCGGCGACGGTATCGCCATGACGTTTTCGATTGTCGACTATCCCACCACCGATGCGGCGGATTGGATCTGTGCCACCGGGGCTGCGTTGAAAGTGCGCGCAGATACCGGGGCTCGGTTTGGCGTTGTCTCAACCCTGCCCGAGTTGCTGTCGCAAGATGTTGCAGCGGAACTGATGGCGGGCGGCGTGGTGCCGTTTCTGGGGTTGCGCGAGGCATTGGCCGCAACCGAGGCCGCAGCAAACCTGCGGGCGCCCAAGCTGGAACCAGTCTGTCTGCCAGGCACCGTCGAGCCGACGCTTACCTTGAGTGAGGCAGCATCGAAACAGGCGCTGGCTGAACACGGGGTTCAGGTGCCGCAGAACCGATCGGTCCGGGGGCAGGCAGAGATTTCCCGCGCTGCCACCGAGCTGCACCCGCCCTTTGCGATCAAGGGTGTTGGGCTGGCSCATAAATCGGAACATGCCGCCGTCCGTTTGGGGATTATGCCCGCGCAAGTCGCCGAGATCGCTGCCGACATCGGAACCCAAGACGTGCTGATCGAAGAAATGATCACCGGCAGTGTTGCGGAGCTTTTGGTTGGCGTGATCCGCGATCCGGCGCACGGCTTTGTGCTGACGCTGGGGGCAGGCGGCGTGTTGACCGAGATGCTGCGCGATACTGTCTCAATGCTGCTGCCGGTTCAGGCCACGGACATCGAGACCGCCCTGACCACACTGAACTGCGCGCCGCTGCTGTCCGGCTATCGTGGCAAACCCGCCGCCAAYATGACCTCGATTGTTGNGGCYGTGTTGGGGGTTCAATCCTACGTTCTTGCAAACGCTGAAACACTCAGCGAAGTTGAAATCAACCCCTTGCTCTGCACGCCTGACCGGGCCGTTGCAGTGGATGCCCTTATTCGAAAGGCCTGACATATGTCTCCAATCAAAACCAAACGCGATGGCGCGATACTTGAGATCACGCTGGACCGCCCCAAGGCCAATGCCATTGATTTGGCCACCAGCCGCATCATGGGCGAGGTGTTTCGCGATTTCCGCGATGACCCCGAGTTGCGGGTGGCGATCATCACCGGCGGCGGCGAAAAGTTCTTTTGCCCCGGCTGGGATCTGAAAGCTGCCGCTGATGGCGACGCGGTAGACGGTGACTACGGCATTGGCGGCTTTGGCGGCTTGCAGGAATTGCGCAATATGAACAAGCCGGTGATTGCTGCGGTGAACGGTATCGCCTGTGGCGGCGGGCTAGAGCTGGCGCTGTCGGCGGATATGATCCTGGCCGCTGATCACGCCACATTTGCGCTGCCGGAAATTCGCTCCGGTACGGTGGCCGACGCGGCCTGCGTCAAACTGCCCAAGCGCATCCCCTATCACATTGCCATGGAGCTACTGCTGACCGGGCGCTGGTTCGACGCTGCCGAGGCGCATCGCTGGGGTTTGGTGAACGAGATTGTTGCAGGTGATAAGCTGATGGACCGCGCCTGGGAGTTGGCGCGTCTGTTGGCAAGTGGTCCGCCGCTGGTTTACGCCGCGATCAAGGAAATTGTCCGTGATGCCGAAGACAGCAAATTTCAGGATGCGATGAACCGCATTACCAAAAGCCAGCTGGCCTCGGTGGAGGTTCTGTATCGCTCTGATGATCAGCTGGAAGGGGCCCGTGCCTTTGCCGAAAAACGCGACCCGGTCTGGACTGGAAAATAACCAAACTCTTTGAAATGGCCTCGCTGAAAACGAGGCCATTTTTCTATCTTGGAACCTGATTTTCGAACCGCTTAAACGCCAGCGTGATGACCCCGGCAATCATCATATAGACCACCGCCAGCAACAGTAGCGGCTCATAGACGATGAAGGTGTCAGACCGCACCCGTGACGACACGGCGTAGATATCGATGACGGTGATCGTTGCCACCAGTGGCGTTGCCTTGAGCTGTAGAATGGTCTCGCCGCCCAAGGTTGGCAACACATTGCGGATCGCCTGCGGCAGCCAGATCCGGCGGAACATGGTGAAACGCGGCATGCCAAAAGATTTGGCGGCCTCTAGCTGGCCCTTGGCCACGCTTGAGAAGGCTCCGCGCATCACTTCGCCTTCATATCCCGCGTAGGAAAAGGTCAGCGCCAGCACCGCATAGGGCCATGCCTGTCGTAGATAGGGCCACAACTCGGAGCTGCGGATCCAGGGAAATTGCGGAAATAGAGACCCTAACCCGTAGNMMARWWRCCWGATTTGCAACAGCAGCGGCGTGCCGCGAATGATGGTGCAGAAGGTGCGCGCCGGGATCGACAGGTACCAAGGGCCAATGGCCTGGGCCAGGCCAAGGGGCACTGCCAGCAGGAAACCCAGCACGATTGTCACCACCAGAATCCAGATGGTGGTCCACAGGCCCTCTAATGCGAGGGGGGCGTATTTTGGGATCCAGTCCCAGCGCAGCGATATGGCGCACCACAGAACCAGTGCCGCAAACAGCACCATCATCACGATGCGATGCGGGATCGTCAGGGATTTGAGTTTTGTCATCCCCGGCCCTCGCGCAGGGATGGCTGGCCGCGACGCGCCCATTTCTCAATCCAGGCAAACACCACGCCGGAGCACAAGGTCACCATCAGGTACARCCCRCCKGCGGCGAGGAAGAAGGTGAAATAAGCGCGGGTGCTGCTGGCGGCTTGGCGGGTTTCCAATGTGAGTTCTGAGAAGCCGACGATGGCCAGCAGGGCAGTATCTTTGGTGGCGATCAGCCAGAGATTGGCCAGCCCTGGCGTAGCAAAGGACATCATCGCGGGGATGGTGACACGCCACATGGTCATCAGGGGCGGCATACCAAAGGCACGGGCRGCCTCGATCTGGCCGGGGGGCACGGCTAGAATGGCGCCGCGCAACACTTCGATCGAATAGGCGCCCTGGACAATGCCCAGCACCCAGATGCCAGCCACAATGCCGCTGATTTCAACCCGGCCATAGCCCATTGCGCCAGACGCTCTGTTGATCAGATCGGTGCCGACGTAATACAGGATCAGGATCAGTACCAGTTCCGGCACCGCCCTGATAACAGTGGTATATATGGCGAGCAGGTCRCGCAGGACTGGCCCGCCATATAGTTTTCCATAGGCCCCGAAAAGCCCGATCAGCAGCCCAAAGCCAAAGGCTCCGGATGCAATTTTCAGCGAGTTCGCCAGCCCGCGCAGCAGGTTGGCGCCCCAGCCCGGCGGCGACAGCGACARTAGCTTTGCGCTCTCACCCAGACCAAGCGTTTCGAGGATCAGTTCCAACGTCAGATCTTATTCGCTGTAGATGCTGGCGTTGAAGTAGCGCGCGGTGATCTTCTCGTGGGTGCCATCGGCCAGAATGGCGGCGATACCAGCGTTCAGAGCCGCCTGCAGTGTCTCATCACCTTTACGGGTGCCAGCGCCAACGCCTTTGCCCAGGATGGATTCGTCATTGGCCACGGGGCCTTTGATTTCACAGCAGGCACCAGCGTCCGATCCAACGAAATCAGCCATGGCGATGCTGTCCGCCTGAGTGGCGTCGATGCGGCCGGCAAACAGATCCTGGTTGGCTTCGTCCTGGGTCTGATAGACGCGGATTTCGGAATCCTTGAAATATTCCTGCGCATAGGCCTGGTGAATGGTCGAGGCCTGAATGCCGATGATCTTGCCTGCCAGTGATTCAGGTGTGGCATCAATGTCCAGCGACTTGTCCGCGACGATCACGGCTGGTGTGTTGTAGTAGGGGTTGGAGAAGTCGATGGTTTTGGCGCGCTCAGCGGTGATCGACATCGAGGCCATGATGGCGTCGATCTGTTGGCCGGTCAGCGACGGGATAATGCCGTCCCAGGCCACCGGGGTGATCACGCAGTCCAGTTTGGCGGCAGCACAAACGGCGTCGATGACTTCGATTTCCCAGCCAACCCATGTGCCCGAGGAATCAACCGACGCAAACGGCGGATAGGCTTCGGCGGCGATGCCGATCTTGACCTGTTCAGCAGTGGCAGCACCGGCGGTAATCGTGGCGGCGGCGATGGTCGCGGCAAGAATGGTTTTCAGTTTCATGAGGTTTTCTCCCTGATGTGTCATATTTAGACTCTGTTGGATTGGTTAGGTGACGGAGCTGAGGAATTGTTTCAGTCGCGCCGACTGCGGGTTGCCAAAGACCTCGGCAGGTGGGCCCTGCTCTTCGATACGGCCTTCGAACAAATACACGACGTAGTTTGCCACCTCGCGTGCAAATTTCATTTCATGGGTGACCAGCAGCATGGTGCGGCCCTCGGCGGCAAGGTCACGTATTACGGTCAGCACCTCACCCACCAGTTCCGGGTCCAGCGCGCTGGTTGGTTCGTCAAACAGCATGACATTGGGATCGACGGCCAGAGCCCGGGCGATGGCGGCGCGCTGTTGCTGACCGCCAGACAGGAACGCGGGGAAGGTGTCGATCTTGTCGCCCAGACCGACCCGATCCAGCAAAACCTTGGCCTGAGCGATAGCCGTGGCGCGGGGCACCTTGAGCACGTAAACTGGTACTTCGATGATGTTTTCCAGCAGGGTGCGGTGAGTCCACAGGTTGAACTGCTGAAACACCATTGCCAGCCGGGTGCGGATGCGTTCGATCTGACGCCGGTCGGCGGGGCTGCCATCGGCGCGCATTGCGACCTCTTCGCCATCGATGATGATTTTGCCCGAGGTTGGCGTTTCCAGAAAATTGATGCAGCGCAGCAGGGTGGATTTGCCAGACCCGGAGCCGCCGATGATGGCCACCACGTCGCCTTTTTTGGCGGTGACCGATACCCCTTTCAGCACTTCAAGGGCGCCAAAGGACTTGTGTAGATCTTCGACGCGAATGGCCTCTGCGCGACTGTCGGGCATAGGTGATGGGTCTGCAGATGCAGCTGTCGGCATTTTCCGGCGTCCTCACATTTGTGCTTGTAGTAAGGCCGAGGTTTCGTAATTATGCAAGTGTATAATTACTGACGCCACGATGGGAGAGCCCGTGAGCGACGAGCGCCGAAAATTCAAACGTGAAACTGCCGACCAGCGCCGAGAAGCGCTGATCAAGGCAACGCTGTCGCTGGTGGCCGAGCAGGGTGTGCGCGGTGCCACAGTGCGGGCGATTGCTGAACGGGCGGATGTGACCCAGGGGCTGATCCGTCACTATTTTTCGTCCAAGGAAGAGCTGATCACCGCCGCCTATGAAACCCAMRWRAMYSAKMYKRMYKWKCTGACCTTTGCCATGGCAGCCAAGGGTCAGGGTTCGGCGCGGGATCACTTGGCCGCTTTGGTGCGGGTTTCCCTGGAGCCACCAGTGGCCGAACCACGGGCTGTCGCATTGTGGGCGAGTTTCCTCAATAAGGTGCAGCAGGATGCTCAGATGAAGGCGACACACGAGCGCACCTATGCTGATTTCCGTGATCGGTTGCAGGAATTGATCCGCGTGGCCCTGGAAGAATCCGGGCAGGTGGTCTCAGAGATGCGGCTGCGACATCTGGCAACGGCCTGCAATGGCGTGATTGACGGGTTGTGGTTGGAAGGCGGCGCGCTGCCGGATGCTTTTGCCCTGGGTGAATTGCCGGGCATTGGGGTGGAATCTGTCGGCGCAATTATCGGATTAGACTTGGAACAAAGGGCAGAACAGCCATGAAAACGACTGCGGTTACACAGCGCTTGGCAGGCCTTGGTGGCGCCAAATGGGAGATCCATCTGCGCGCCAGTGCAATGATCGAGCAGGGGGCGGATCTTGTCGAGATGACAATTGGCGAGCCGGATGTGCCAACGCCGGAGGTATTGGTGGACACTGCCGTGGCTGCAATGCGGGCGGGCCGCACCACCTATTCCGATGGCCGGGGGGAGGCCAACTTGCTGGCCGCACTGGCCGAGCGGTACACTCAGACCACAGGGCTGACTTTTGAGACTGATCGGTTTCTGTGTTTTCCGGGCACCCAGACGGCGCTTTATGCGGTGATGATGGGGGTTGCGCAATCCGGCGATGAAGTGCTGGTGGGGGACCCGATGTACGCCACCTATGAAGGGGTGATCCGGGCCTCGGGTGCTGACATGGTGCCGGTGCCATTGCGCGCGGAACACGGGTTTCGTATTCAGGCCGCAGACATCGCGAGCCGGATCACCGACAAAACCCGCGCCATCCTGCTGACCACGCCACACAACCCAACGGGCTCGATCCTGACCGTCGAGGACATCGACGCCATTGGCGAGTTGGCGCTGAAACATGATCTGTGGATCATTTCCGACGAGGTCTATGAACAGCTGGTGTTTGACGGGGCTGAATTTGTGTCACCTCTGTCACGGGAGGCTTATGCGGATCGGGTGATCGCTGTCTCTTCGATCTCCAAATCCCATGCAGCTCCTGGGTTCCGCAGTGGTTGGTGTGTTGGGCCGGCTGCTTTCACCGAGGCGCTGCTGCCGCTGTCGGAAACCATGTTGTTTGGCAATCAGCCGTTTATTGCAGATATGACCGAGCAGGCGGTGCGCGAAGGCTCGCCGGTGGCGGAGGGAATGCGTGGGCGTTATGCGGCGCGGGCGGCCAAGCTCAGCGCGCGTCTAAGCCAGGAGACCGAGCTGATAGTGCATCAGCCCGAGGCCGGAATGTTCGCGATGATTAACGTGGCCTGCACCGGATTGGATGGTCAAGCTTATGCCGAGGACCTGCTGGAAAATGGTGGTGTTGCGGTGATGCCCGGCACCTCGTTTGGCACCACCATGTCAGACTGGGTGCGGGTGGCGCTGACCATTGATGATGGTGAGTTTGAAGCGGCTATCCAGCGTATCGTTGCGCATGCCAGCGCCCTGCAAAAGGCAGTCGCATGACCAGCATCGGAGAGGCTCTTGTTACGCAATTGGCCGAACGCGGGGTCGAGACAGTTTTTGGTATTCCCGGCGTGCACACGGTCGAGCTGTATCGGGGGCTTGCCGCCTCGGGCATTCGCCATGTGACACCCCGCCATGAGCAGGGTGCGGGGTTTATGGCTGATGGCTATGCGCGGGTGTCGGGAAAGCCCGGCGTGGCTTTTGTCATCACCGGGCCGGGGCTGACCAATACGCTGACCCCAATGGCGCAGGCGCGGGCGGATAGTGTGCCAATGCTGGTGGTGTCCGGGGTGAACCGGGTCGCATCCCTGGGTAAGGGGCTGGGCCATCTGCACGAGTTGCCGGATCAACAGGGAATGGTTTCAACCGTCGCCCTAGTGTCGGAACAGGTGCGTAAGGCGGGGGAGCTTACATCGGCTCTAACAAAGGTATTTGAACCATTTCACTCTGGCAGGCCGGGGCCAACCCATATCGAAATCCCGCTGGATGTGGCTGGAGTGGAGTATTTTGAACCCGCTGGACAGACAGTGCCAAAAGAGCGGGGCGTCGCCAGCGCTGAGATGATCGCTCAGGCCGTGCAGGTGCTGGAAACCGCCAAAGCGCCAGTGATTCTGGCCGGCGGCGGTTCTGTCTCGGCAGCAGATCTGGTGCGCGTGTTGGCCGAACGTCTGGAGGCCCCCGTGGTGCAGACGGTGAATGCCCGGGGCATAATGCACGGTCATGCGCTGGGCGTGCCGGCCAGCCCCAGCCTAAAGGCGGTGCGCGATTTGATCGAGGGTGCAGACGTGGTGTTGGCTGTGGGGACCGAATTGGGGCCCACTGATTACGACATGTACGGCACCGGCAGCATGGCCAAGATGAACCGTCTGATCCGGATCGATTGCTGTGAGCAGCAGCTGACCCGGCACGTGGCCGAGATCGCTTTGTTAGGTGACGCAGGTACGGTTTTGCAGAGCCTAATTCAGGATATTCGTCGCAAAAACCCACCTGTCGGGGCCGGGGCAGACAGGGCTGCGCAGACACGGGTGGCGGCTTTTGAGGAGTTGGGGGTGGAGTACCGGTCTCAGGTGCAGATCCTGGACGCGATGCGCGATGCGGCCCCCGGTGCGGTGATGGTTGGTGATTCCACGCAGCCGATCTATGCCGGCAATCTGTATTACGACCACGACCGGGCAGGGGGCTGGTTCAATGCCGCCACCGGCTATGGTGCCTTGGGCTATGGCATTCCGGCGGCCATTGGTGCCGCCATTGCAGCGCCGGGGACGCGGGTTATCTGCATTGTCGGGGATGGCGGCGCGCAGTTCAGCCTGCCTGAAATCATGACGGCGGTGGACGAACAGCTGCCGATTACCTTTGTGATCTGGAACAACCACGGTTACCGCGAGATTGCCACGTCGATGCAGGATGTCGGCGTCACCGTGGTTGGATGTGACCCTACACCGCCGGATTTTGGGGCAACTGCCCTGTCCTTTGGCATTCCCCACCAGCATTGCAGCACCAACCCCCAAGCGGTGGCAGATGCGGTTGCGGCGTTTGCTGATCTACCGGGACCAAGCATGATTGAAATCGAGGCCCCGGTATTCCGGCCCTCCTGAATTGATGAGACAGAAATGAGCAATCCAACTTTTGAATTCAGCCGCGCCATCACCCGGCGCCCCTCTGCCTGCATTGTGGACGGGTTGCGCGCCGAGGACATCGGCACCCCGGATCTGGATCTGATGCTGCAGGCTCACACGGCCTATGTTGCGGCCCTAAAAAGCACCGGCGCCGAGGTGATTGAGTTGGAGCCGCTGGAGGCGTTTCCCGATGCGGTGTTTGTCGAAGATACCGCGCTCTGCTTGCCGCAGGGCGCAATCCTGATGCGCCCCGGTGCGCCGTCGCGGATGGGGGAAGTTGCGCAGATGGCATCAACCCTGCGCGGCTGCTACGACGACGTGCGCGAAATCAAAGGCCCCGGCCACATCGAAGGTGGCGACATTCTGGTGACCGGGCGCGAGATCCTGGTGGGCCGGTCTGATCGCACCGACGCCGAAGGGGTGGCAGAACTGGCCGAGATCGCGGCCGAATGGGGCCATGCGTTGCGAGAAGTTTTCACGCCAGAAGGCGTGCTGCATTTCAAAACTGATTGCTCGCTGATGGACGGTGACACCATCCTGTCCACCAAACGGTTGGATGCTTCGGGCTGTTTCAAAGGCTACCGGGTTCTGCATGTGGCGGAAGGTGAAGAGGCCGCTGCCAATGCGATCCGCTTTAACAATCTGGTGATCATGCCCGCCGGGTTCCCGCGCACGGGTGAGATGCTGGACAAGGCAGGYTATGAGGTKGTKGARATCAGCAACTCYGARTGYGCCAARCTGGAYGGCGGYATGTCCTGCCTGTCAYTSAGGCTYTAARSYCWRAMMCCAAGGATAACCCCCAGCAGAATTGCTGGGGCGTCAGAAACTCTGCAGGCATTTTTCCCACTCAGCTTCAAAACGGGTTGCTTCCAGATTGCGGTTCGAGTTTTTTGGAGGTCCGCTGCGCTTGTCGTTGTCTTGGGTCTGGGTGGCCTCGGTTATCGCCTGTGTCCATGCRGAAATACTATGGTCRYRYACSTYGATTGCGCCYGMYTTGATGTGRTCYTTCARGCCRTCSRTTGTYGCAACAATYACCTTSCGRCCGGCRGMYTKKGCYTCKCGYGCSACCAGCCCATAGGCCTCCCAGCGTGACGGCATCAGCAGGGCATCTATTGACCGCATCGGTTCCAGCGGGTCATCGCAATGGCCGTGAAAGGTAATTCTGGCGTCGCAAAAGGCCAGTGATTCAAGTTCAGACCGCAACGGCCCATCGCCAAAAACCTTTAAGCGCAGATCTGGGCCGCTGCAGTCCCGAAAGGCCCGAATGGCAATGTCAAAACCCTTTTGTTCGTGCAGGCGTCCTATCAGACCAAAGATCCTCGCCCGGCTGTTTGGCTTGGGGAGGGCTTCAAAACCGGTCAACTCGACCGAAGACCGAATGACCCACAGCCGATCCTCGTCAATCAATTCGCGGCGAATAAGCCAGTCTTTTTGCGCATTGCTGACCGCGATAACCCGATCGAACAGGCTGAATGCACTGCGCAGCATGGCAAAGAACCGGGTCTTGTTCAGTACCTTCTGCGCCACGAAACCTTGGGTGTAACTGTGTTCCACATGGATCATTGGAATATTGGGGTACATTGCCCGCAGTCGTGCCCGGGCTGCGAAATTCCGCCAGTTCAACGCCAGATGAGAGACAATGATATCAACGCCACCCTTGGGCAAAACCAGCTTGTTGTTTTCGACAACCGCCATGCGATGTTTGGCCGTTTTGGCCAAGTATTTGGAGTGCAGAATATTGTCGATAACCCGCATGACACCACCCGGCGTTGTGTCGTCGGTCAGGTGCAGAATTGATGCGTTGCTCATGAGAGCCTCCTTGGTCTGTTGCTACAAACACAGCTGTCAGCGCCGCAGAATTGTCGCAAACTGCATCGGATCATATCCGGTTCGGGACAGGAACTCGGCTGCGGCGAGGGTGATTAGAGTTTTCACCGGTTCCTCAAAAAGTGGCCTGAGAGACGCCTTGAGGAACGCATGTGCGTATTTGTGGGCCTTCAGGCGATCACCCGCACTTACGGCGCGGCGGGCAAGGTAGCGCAATTGATAGGCCCTGGCTGCGGGTTCATGGCTGGCAAAAAAGGCAGGGTTCAACGGGCGGAGCTTGTCCACCATGCGCTCCCATGAGATCAGCTGCCTGTTGGTGTTTGCCGAAAGCCCTTTGCCCGCGACACGGTATTTTGTCAGGTGGCCTGGAATGCCCTCAATCTCCCAATCCGTTGTCAGTGTTATGCGCAACCAGCACTCGATATCCTCGGATTGGCGGAATGTTTCGTCGAAATACCATTTCCGCGGATGGTCCTTATGAGGGGAGTAGGCGATGTCCACCAGTGCTGCCCTTCGGATTACAGCTGCGGACCCGTTGCCCACCGGGTTTCTTTTGAACACCACGGCAGCACTGATGCCGGCCAACCGAGGTGTCTGATTTATGCCCAGTGGCTGACTGTTTTCGTCGATCAACGTGGAGCCAGCGTAACTCAATCCCACATCGGGGCGCTCATCGAGATGCCGGATGTGGCGCGCAAGTTTATCCGACACCCAAAGGTCATCGGCGTCACAAAAGCCAACATAGACGCCAGCAGCATTGGCAATTCCGGTGTTCCGCGCGCCCGCCAATCCCCGGTTCGGCTGGTCGATGACATGAAACCKKYTGTCSCKCARRAASGGYKYGATGRCGTCRMCCGTKSRATCYGTGGAKCCATCATTCACCACGATYACYTCAWARTCCTGAAAACWCTGSTCYWGCAGMGMYTTCAAWGTCTCGGCWATGGTSKCAGMGGCRTTAAAWGCSGGGACWATGATACTTGCTCTGGGCATCAGAAGCTCCTTGTTGCCTAGCGGGAAAACAGCGAACGACGGATGGATTTGGGCAACAAAGGCGCACAAAGGGCGCAGAGTGCCGTCATCAAGCCGCGTCGCAGTGGAAACAGAAACGCGCTGGGGCTTTGCCAGAGACCTAAGATTGTCAGGTACAATGCAGATGGACCGTAGTGGCCAAGCCTGAGGGCACGCCGCGCAAGGTAGCGCAGATAGATTGCCTCGGCCCGTCTGTCCGGTAAAAACCCAAAGCTGCGAGCCGTGGCCAACACCCGCTGGCGCGACCGGGACATGGCGACCAAATCCGAAGACAGCCCCTGAGGGTTGGTTCGATACCACACATGCAGCTCTGTCAGCCCGGTGATGGTTGCGCCGCTGCCAACAAGCCGGATCAGCCATTCCAGGTCTTCGTTATGGACCATATCGGTGTCAAAACCGCCGCTTTGCAGAAACACCTTGCGCCGGACCGAAATGTTGGAGGTGGTGCAGACCGGGTTTTCGCCCATCAGCAGAGGCACGGACAGCGGTGCGTTGGGCACATTTGAATGAGAGTCGGCCTTGCCGCGTTTGCGGAAAAAGGCCACGCGGCCAAATATCCCGTCTACGGCGTCATTCAAAAAGGCTCGGTGCAGACCTTCGAGCTTTGTGGGGGCCCAAAGGTCATCGGCATCACAAAAGCAGAGGATTTTTCCGGTGGCAAGATGTGCTCCCATGTTGCGGGCAGCGCTGGGGCCTTTGCCTTGGTTGCACAGCACTTTGATCCGAGGATCTGCGGCCTCCCAACCCTTCAAAAGGGTCGGGGTTTCATCACTTGACCCGTCATCTATGCAGATCAGTTCCCAATCTCTGATGGACTGCGATAGCAGCGAACCAATGGATTCATTCAGCGTTTTTGCGGTGTTGAAACACGGCATGATGATTGTAAATTCAGGCATGGGTCAAACCTTTCTGACGTCTTGGAGGAGGGGGAGGTTAAATGTGGAAGCGCTGCCGCAAGCAGGATGATCGTGGTGGTGACCACATAAGCGATGGCCATGGCGCCGAGCCCGTAGGGGGCAGCGATGATCGCGGAGAAGATCAAGGCGATGGTCAGGATAAGGGTGACGATGAACTCGACTTTGGGACGTCGGCTCACCCGCAGGCTGGCGGCAACTGCAGTCCAGATGGACAGCGGCAGCGCGGCAAAGCATAAGATTGAAACCGTTGGGGCAATGTGGGCCCATTTGGCGCCCAGCAGCAGCGGCACATAATACGGCGCAAACGCGGCTTGCAGCAGGACAAATGGCAGGATGCAGATGATGGACAGGCCAGCCGTCCGGCGCAGCGCTTTAAACTGGTCGGCCTCCTGACAAAGATGAGGAAACAGAACAATGCTAAGTGCGGCGCAATAAGATGTGGCCAGGCTTAGCCCGGCATTGAAGGCCAGGAAATAGATCCCCAGGGCTTTGGGGCCCAACAGCGCGCCAACCACGATCTTGTCCGCATGCAGCCGCAGGGCTTTGACCAGTTCGATCCCGGTGACTGGAAGGCCGTAGTTGAGAAAGGGGCGCAAGGGGGCCATCGTCGCTTTGCTGGGGCGTTGCCAAGGACGCAGGCGCCGGACCGCCACCAGCCAGATTGGAGCGGTCAGAACACGTGGCAGCACCAGCACCAGCGGTGAGGCCCAGGCAAAGGCCAGTGCCACGGTAATCAGGTTGGCGCCAGATACCTGAGCTGCAGATATCACTGCGACCCGTTTCAGGCGATCTTCGCGCATCGCCAAGGCAACTTGCACCAGGCCAGCAGGCATAAACAGGTACTCTATGGCCATCAGCCCGACCAAGGCCCCGACAGTGGTCTGACCGGCCAAATATAGTCCCAGTCCCAAGCCCATTTGAAGCGCTGTCAGCCCGACACAGTACCCCCAGAACAGGCGGTGAGCCGAGCTGCATATCGCCTCAAGATCATCCTTGTGGGCCGCAATGATGCGCTGCCCGATGCCGTTCTCGGTCAGGGATTTCAGAATTTCTCCCAAGGCCAGCGCTGCTGCGGCATACCCCACGCTTTCAGCACTCAATGTTCGGGAAATAGCCACAACAACCAGTAGGCGCGTTGCCTTTCCCGACATTTCCGATGCCCCAAAAGCCAGCAAATTTGCCAGTAGGGAGGGTGTGCTGGAAGGGAGGAGGGACATCGGAAACTCATGCGTTGTTTCCTCCAACCTAGCCCCGAGCCCAAACCATCAGGCCCCCCGCAAACGGAGACATTTGGTCAATTCTGGTGCGTTTTTGACCCATCGGGATAGGAAAACGATCCACCTGCATAAGGCGAGCTAGACTCGAGCTTGGTCTATGGTTTGACTAGGCGAAAAAAATAATGAGGTAGGGTAGGTTTTGGGTAATCAGTGGATGAAACGTCTCAGCACGCTTTCTTTTGTGCTGCTTGCCAGCTGTGCCGCCACTGGGCACCCTGATAATATTGAGACCAAATCCGGTGACTACGGCTATCAGGCGCAATACCGCGACATCGAGGTCAGCCGCGCCGATGCTGGCTTTTTGAAATCGGCCAGGCTCAATTCGGAAATCTGTTTACCTTATCGGGGCGGAGCCTATGGCAAGGCCTCTGGGGTGGCGCATATCCTGCTGGGTGAAAAACTCTCACGCAATGATCTGATAGAGGTCAGGATTGGCAGCGACGAAGATCTTGGCGGAAACTATGTGATTTCCCGCGATGGCACCCTAAAAATGCCATTTCTGCCGCCCATCCGGGCACAGGGCCGCAGCACTGCTGATGTCGAACGGGATCTCAAAACTATCCTTATTGAAAAACAGCTCTATGACACGCCGCCCTCTGTTTCGGTGCGGATCAAGGATGTTGCTTCAGCTCTGGTTGGGGTGTCCGGAGCAGTGTTTGAGCCGCATCAGGTCGAACTGGGCGGCGTGGTTGGGGATCAGCGCGATGTGGGTCGGCAAGAGGCCTTGGGTGCATCAACCGAGGCCCGTAATCTTTCGGTTGCGCTGCGCGCAACGGGGGGTGTTCGCCCGGATGCTGATTTGTCTGCGGTGGAATTGCGACGCAATGGCAGGCTCTACAAGCTTGATCTAAGAGGCGTTTTTGACGGTCACAACATGGTGGATGTCATGTTGCTGACCGGCGATCAGATCTTTGTGCCCTCGCGCCAGTGTTTTCAGGATGACCTGATGCGTCCCAGTCCGATCAGCCCGCCGGGGGTGACAGTGTTTATGTCGAACCTGACGCAACCAGCCTCTGGCAATGCGATTTCTGCAATTAGCCGCAATGTGCGCGAAATGCCTTATGGCACCCGGTATTTACAGGCCATCGTAGATCTGAACTGCGTCGGGGGATCGCGGGCGACTAGCGCCCATCGGTCAGGAATTCTGCTATCGCGCAATCCGGTTTCCAAAGTTTCAATTGCCATAGAACGCGATATCGAGGACATGCTGCGACGTGCTGACCGGGATGACTATGACCCCTTTATCCTGCCCGGGGATTCCGTTGCCTGCTATGACAGCACAATCACCAATATCGCCGAGGTTGCCCGTGTGTTGGGGCTGATTGGGCTGGGCCTGTTGCTGAATGATTGAGTGTCACTTGGCGGCAGGCGCCGGGGGGCAATTTGGGTCAAGCGTCTTACGGGTCTTGGCCCAAATTTCGGGCAGCTTGGCAAGTTCGGCCAAACAGGTCGGAGCATCAGCCCGTTTTGCGGCCCTTTCAAGGTCCCCAAGGTGAGAGGCAAACTCAGCGGCCCCAAACAGGCTGGCGGTGCTTCGTATCTGGTGGCACTTGGAGGCAATACTGTCGAGCCCCAACACCTGCAAAGGTTCCTGTGCCAACTCCTCTATTAGTGCATCTCCTTCGGCGATGAAACGACCCAAAAAGCTGTCATATTCGCTTGGGTCCAACAGGTTCTGGGCCATTTCAGCGGTGTTATTCACCATGCTCTCTGCCGGGGTCGAGCTGATCGCTAATGAGTTATCAAGCACCGCTTGCAGTGCTCGGCGCAGTTCTGGCAGTTGTAACGGCTTGCCAATAAACCCATCCATACCGCTTGCGCGGAAGTGTTCGGTTTCTTCCGGCAGCACATTTGCGGAAAAGGCGAGTATTGGTACGTCACAGTACGGCGATGGCGCTTTGCGAATGGCCTGTACCGCCTGCAGACCGTCCATTTTTGGCATACTGATGTCCATTAAGATGACATCAAACAGCTGGGCCTTGGCCTTGGCTACGGCAGACAACCCGTCTTTGGCTATGGTTACGCTATGGCCATCCTTTTCCAGCAGTCTGCGCGCAACAAATGCACTGATCTCAATGTCCTCAGCGACAAGGATCGAGAGAGGGCGCTCTGTGGCCGTGGCGGTAACGTCTTCACCGGTATTGAGCGGTTCGGTGATGGATGTGACCGGCAGGCGGATCCAAAAGACGCTGCCCTCGCCGGGGGTGCTTTCCACCCCAATTTTGCCGCCAAGAAGCTGCACCATACGCCGAGCAATGCCCAAGCCCAACCCGGTGCCGCCGCTGTCGCGGGTATAGGTCGAATCGCAGGTTTCGAAATCCTCAAATATCCTGACCTGATCCTGCTCAGAAATGCCGATGCCGCTGTCGATAATACGCAATTCGACATTGCAATCATCGTCATGTGGGATGATCTGTTCGGCTTCGATACTGATCCGGCCGGCACGGGTGAACTTGATCGCGTTGCCCACCAAATTAAGCAGGATCTGCTCTAGAATGGCCTGGTCTGCTATGATCCAGTTCAAACCCTGCCCAAGCCAGGTCCACGTGATGGTGGTTTGATTTCGCCCCGCATGGCCGCTTTGGCTGTCGATAATTTCTTGTAAGAATTGACCAAGGTGAAAACTTGTCTGGGCCACCGAGGTTCGACCAGATTCGAATTTTGCAATGTCCAGGATCGAATTGACGTGATGCATCAGCTGCCGACCCGATATCTCCATATTTTCGACAAATGTCGTTTGGTCCGCATTCAGCCGCGTCTGGCTCACCAATGTCAGGTTCCCCAATAGACCATTCAAGGGGGTGCGGATTTCATGGCTCATCACCGCCAGAAAATTGGCCTTGGCTTTCTCACCGGCTAGAGCCTGATCGCGCGCCGCGCGCAGCTGTGTTTCGGCATCCACCTGTTGTGAAATATCCCGGAGGAACCCAATGATCACTTCGCCATCTTCGGTTTTGGCCGACTGCAGCGCCATTTCGACGGGAATGCGCGCACCATCAGCCCGGATCGCCTCCAGCCGTATTCGCCCCTTACCCACAAACTTTTTTTCACCTGTTTTCATCATTCGAGCAAGCCCCTTGCGATGGGCGTCTTGCTGTTCGGGTGGGACGATTAGATTACCAATGCTCTGGCCCTTTGCCACCGCAAGGGTATAGCCGAACGTGGTTTCGGCGGCTGCGTTCAAATCCACCACCTTGCCTTTGGCATCGGCAACGATAACTGCCTCATGGGTGGTGGAGAGTATGGTCTGCATATGGGCGTTGGCGCGGGCCAGGGCGCGGCCTCTTTGTTGTGTTTGCGCGTTGGCGAACAGAGAGTATAGAAACARAACCCCCAGCGCGACAAAAATGGTGACCGAGACCAAGGCGAGCTCTGTTAAAGTTGTGAAGACACGGGCCCGCTGTTGATCTGACTGCTGGGCGAAGTGGGCCAAACCTTGAAGAAACAAGCTACGCACTTGGGGCCGCAGCGTATCAGTCTGTGTCAATAAATCAGGAAGCGCGGCCTGTAACACATCATCTGGGCCATCCATGACCGCAATTGAGTGATCCAGAAACCCCTGCAGATTGGTGACCGCCCGCAAAAAACCCTTGATCTCGCGCGTCGACTCAAACAGCTTGCCATGGTTCAGAATTCCCACCCGGCTGTATAGGATATCAAAGTCCTTGCGGACGGTGGCGAGATCCGCGTGGTCGGCGCCAATATTTCGCTCCAGGGTCAGCTGAAAGTCGAGATATTCAATTTCGACCTGTGACAGGGTCCACTGCACGGTGTCGACGTCGGCTGAGCGCAACAGTTTCAGGTCCCTGTAGACCTCTTGTCCGAGCAGCACCAATAGTGGCAGGCACAGAACAACGAGAGGCAGAAAGACCCAATTCTTGAGAAATAGAAATAGCCTGGGGTAACGGGGCAAATCGCGACACTTTCTGACCGGTGTTATGGGACCACCATATCACTCAATAATATTTAGTCGATTGAGTTGCCAAATGCTGCGCGAATAAACTGTTTCGGTGCGGTATTCGGGCGATTGATCAAAGGGGTAAATGATCCAAAGCGGACCTTTTTCACGTCTTGGAATTGGTTGGCCGTCAATGGCAAAGGCAACAATGGGCCCGCCAATCCGCACGTCACTTAGGGGGATGGTCACCGCGTAATCGTTGAGAGCAATTGCTTGAATGGTGGTCCCAGTTACCTGCAGATGTTGCAGGAGTGTGTAAAGTGGCACACCGGAAAATTCATGCACGCCCTGGGTCCAGATCGTTGATGTAACAATATTTTTGACGGCAATGTCACGAAGATCCTGAACGCTTAGTGAAAATATTTGATCCGGGACCTGCCCGCCTGTGACTTCGAGTACTGGCGTTGACGAGGCATCGGTGGCGCCTGCCGTGACCTTTGTGGTCACCAAGGCTGCAATAATGAGCACCCTGGCGAAAGAAAAAATCCGGCTAGTTGTCATGGCGCACCTCTGTGTTTCCGCTATCAGCTTCACATATTGGCCCCTGCCTATCTGCCTCCCTCCTGTATTAAGGCCTATCCATTCGGATAGGAGGGCAGGCAAAGAAAAGAGGGGCGGTTCAATAGGCGCCGCGTCCTTTGAGCACGGCCTGGAAGGTTACCGAGATCAAAACCAGATCCAACAGGATCGAGCGGGAGCGGACATAGGCGATGTCCATATCCACCATGCGATCAAAGTCGATGTCGGCGCGGCCAGAGACCTGCCAAATGCCGGTCAATCCAGGTTTGACGCTTAGGCGGCGGAGCGCCCGATGAGAATAGGCTTCAACCTCTTCGGGTAGCGCTGGGCGTGGTCCGACAATCGACATTTTCCCGGACAGTATGTTGACCAGCTGCGGCAATTCATCCAGCGAGAACCGCCGCAAGATCCGACCCACCCGCGTCACCCGGGGATCCCGGCGCGCCTTAAAGCAGATGCCATTGCGATCAGAAGCCGCCAGCAGATCCTGGCGGCATGCCCCGGCATTCACATGCATGGACCGGAACTTGTACAGAGTGAACAGCTTGCCGTTTCGCCCCACGCGGCTTTGGCTGAAAATTGCGGCACCAGAACTTTCCAGCCGTATGGCGGCGCAGATCAGCAGAAGGAGCGGCGCCAGCACCACCAGCGACACCGTGCTGAGGGTAATATCCAACAGCCGCTTTTGAATGGCGAATTTGGAGCTGTTGCGGATCGCATGCCGAGAGGCCCGCCACATGAAGGCGAAGTTTCCCAGGATATAGCGTCGGGCAAGGCGACGTGGCTCCATCGACAACCGCCAGATCCATTCGCTTTTGACCTGCCGCAGCCAAAGCGGCGCCCGTCTTACATTCCCCGCCCAGAAATCAAACAAGCCACCAACCCCCATCGTCAGGTCCGCGTTCAATCTGTGGCCATGGTGGTCCAGCCACAGTTCTTGCAGGGGCACCCCCATGGCGACCAGCAAGATATCAGCACCCGACGCATTGATGGCGGCAATCGCTGCTTCCGAATCTTCGGCGCCGTGATACCCGTCACGGGTTCCGGCTATGCTTAATCCAGGACACAGGGATTTAAGAAACATGGCGGCCTTTTGTGCGGTGCCGGGACGGGCCCCAAACAGAAAAACGCTTTTGCCTTGTTTCGCAGCCGATACCAGAAGCGGGGGAATAAAATCAGTTCCATTGAGATTGGCGGTCAAGCTGTTGCCCTGCATCCGCGCGGCCAGTTCGATGCCGATACCGTCGGGCAGGATCTGGTCGGCGCGGGCCAGTGCTTGCGCATAGTTGTCATGGGACGCGCGAAGGTTTGCACAATGTGCGTTGTAGAAAAACACCCGGTGCCGCCCCGGCTGTAGCAGGTTTTTGATCGTTGCATCGGGGATTGCATCTACCAGATCGACATCCATAACAGAGCAGTGATCCAATTTTGGATATACAGGTCTAGCGCCCTGAGCGAAAAAATTATCAAAGCTGCTGGATCGGTGCTGCATGGCGTGGCTCCTGGTGGCTGGGGTCACGAACAACACTGCACGGTCGATCCGGGCTGTGGCTCAGGGCATCAGGATGAAGGGCAAACCGAAATTGCCCAAAGGGCGCGATTGGCTGTCAATTTACCCACAGGCAGAGGTGAATTATCCATTTGGATAGGAATGTGGTCTAAATTTCTCACGACCCCCACAATTTGCCTCTAGAGTAAGGGGGACGGTGTTTTTTTGACGAGGTTTATGTGGTGCGAATTCTAATTGCAGATGACCATGAACTGCTGCGTGATGCGCTTGGTGCATTTATGCAGGGTGAAGATGGAATCGAAATGCATACGGCGGCTGATTTTGACGAGGCTTGTAAGCTTTTGGAGGGGGAATGGACCTATGATCTGGTCCTCCTCGACTACAATATGCCGGGTATGAATGGGCTGGAGGGCATTGCAAAGGCCAACAAGATCAACGGTGTTCACCGTGTTGCTTTGATGTCAGGCGAGGCCAGCCGCGAGATTGCCGAACAGGCACTTGAGATGGGCGCAATTGGTTTCATCCCTAAAACCCTGCCTGCCAAATCCTTGGTACATGCCATCAAATTCATGGCGATGGGCGAAAAATATGCCCCATTGGATTTCATGACCGCAGAAGAAGAAGCGGTCAGCCATCCGATTTTGGACAAACTGACCAACCGCGAGGGCCAGGTGCTGCGTGGCTTGACCGAAGGGAAATCCAACAAGGAAATCGCCCGCGATTTGGAATTGTCCGAGCCAACGATCAAACTTCACGTCAAAACGCTCTATCGCAAACTGGAGGTTTCAAACCGGACACAGGCGGCGCTGGTTGCCCGCGATGCCGGAATATTTTGATCTCCAGCTATCCCTACGGATAGAGACGCATCCAGCTGCGACGCGCTTAATGCTGATGTGACCGCGGATCCTTGGCAGGCCCCCCATATCATCTACTGACAAGGTAATTCAGTGAGATGGGACAATGGCCCTCTTGGCAGACTTCAGCACATATTCAGGAAAACCTGACGCTCAGAAAAGGTTTCACCGGCGGGCGGAGGCCACAGGTAATGGCTATCCCAATTCCCAGTTTCTGCCGCGCAAGCCGCGCAATTTCTTCTGGCGCTGCGGTCGATATTCGACATTTTTAGTCGCCTGGTGCGTCGTAATCTGGATGCCGATCTTTACATACCTCACAACAACCCCGCCCAGATACACCTCACATATGGCGTTGATATTGCCCGGCTCGGGGGCGTCGGCAACGATCAACCTTGAAAGCATCGGACAGGCGTCATCCTTTGCCTCCTCGGCCTTTGCCTCTGACTCGGTCAGCCCGACCCAAACCTACAAACGGCTTATTCGAGCCAATCGGATACGGCAATCAGCGGCCCGCCGCCTGGGCTTGCCGGTGATCGAGTTACCGGCACCGACAATTGATTTGGTGGACCAAACCGGGTTGATCAGGGTGCAAGTGACTGGCCCCAGWKMWRWKGRCSCAYMAYTRYGGGCAGAGGCAATTCTGGCTGCATTTCAGAGCGAGCTGACCTTGTTGAGACATGATGAGTTTCGCATGCGCGAGCAAAGTGCTGTTTCGGCCATCGAGGAATACCGGATCTCAGTGGCCGCGACCCGTCAAGACATCGACCGTTTACAGCAGGAAACCGGATTTCTTTCCAAGGGTCAGTTTGCAGCCCAGGTTCGAGACAACGATGCCCTCCGGACCCTGATGGAGAGCGCCCGCGCGCGGTTGTTGGAAAAAACCGCTTATGTCCAAGCCTTGGTGACGACGCTGGGCTTGCCCGCCAGAACGGCCGCAAAGGTTTTGAACCTCTATTCCGACAGTGGCTATCTGGCCTTTGCCAAAGATGCCTCGGACAAGGCGGCGCGGCTGGCTGAAATGCGGGCGCAATATGGCATCCAGCATCCGCGCGTGATTGAGTCGCAGGCACAGTACCGGCTTGCACAGGAGTCTCTGGTGGCAATCGCAGTGGCGCGAACGGGTCTCAGCGTACCTAAAATCGCCGGTTTGGAGATGTCACAAACAGGCGATCGCACAGCTCTTTTGGCGGATCTGGTACGCAGCGATGCCGAGCGGCAGGGCGCCAGTGCCGAATATGAATCGCTGCATGCCCAATATCTGGCCGAGCGCCTGAAACTGGAAACCATCGCGCCGATGGCGGCGCAGTTAGAGGATCTGCAACGGGACTTTCGCGTTTCTGAGGCGGTCTTTACTTCGGCCATTGCCCGGGGGCAGTCGTCCAAGGTCGACGTTTTTGCCTCCTATCCTCTGGTGCAGGTGCTTGAGTCGCCGTCATTGCCGCTCAAACCGTCCTCACCCAGGCGGCTGATCACACTGGCGGCGGGCGCAGCTGCCACCATATGTGTGCTGATTGCGCTGGCTTTGGGGTGGGCGCGTTTTGGGATGATCAACTGGCTGATTGCCCGCCGGGAAGAGCGCCGCAGATGACAGCTARTACACCGCAAAACCTTGCAGAAAAAATCGTCTACAAAACACTGGTGTGGACCTGGCCCTTTTACGCCCTTGGCGCGCTTTATATTGTTGGACCCGTGCTAGGGTGGATGCTTGGTGCTCTGGCTATTTTGGTGGCCTATCTTGGTCCGGCGGTGCGGGAAGATTTGCGAGCAGCCACCCCCATTCCGCCGGTCGTCTGGGCCTGGATCATCGGTATGGGGGCGATGCTGTTGATCCTCTGGGTTGGTCACCTGAATTTTGAATTCACTGTAAAGCAAACCATCAGATCCACCATCGGCTGGGCCAAAGGTTGGGCGCTGATGGCCCTTTTTCCACTAGCGGGTGCCGTTCTGCCAATCCGCCGCGCAATTCTGGTGCGGGGCCAGTGCGTTGTTGGATTGTGGATCCTCATCCTGGCGCCGCTTATGTTAATCGCCCCCTCTATCGGCCTCCCCGAACGCATATTCACCTCACCGCTAAAAGTGGTTGGCGGGCCGGGGCCAGAGTATTTTACAGTCTTTCTGTATACGCTGGATCCCGCCAGCGGCACTCCTCGGTGGCAATTCTACGCGCCCTGGTCACCGTTCTCGGGGTTGCTGGGGGTGATTATGGTGCTCTTTGCCCTGGAGGATGACAGTCGCGGCTGGAAGGCTATTGGAGTGCTCGCTGGTGTCTTGCTTGTCATGGCCTCAAAATCCAGAATGGGCTTGCTGGGCGTGGTGATTTGCCCAGTTGCCCCACGGCTGCTGCGACTTTCGGCGCAATCCTGGGCCTGGCAAGTGCTGGCTGGTTGTCTGACCTTGGCAGCTATGGCGGCAGATGGGTTGATTATGTCAGCCCAATCCAGCGTACTGGCTTTTAAATCCGCCCGCGCAGACAGCACCCGCGTGCGCGCCACATTGCAACGCATAGCAACCGAACGATGGCAGGGCGAGGCGCTTTGGTTTGGTCACGGTCGTGTCGCCCCTGGCTCTCACCTGGTTGAATATATGCCAATTGGCAGCCACCATACTTGGTACGGTCTGCTCTTCGTCAAAGGAATAATGGGCTTTCTCGCCCTTCTCATTCCCTTTCTCTGGCAATTCTGGCTGGCCGTCTCTGACACAGTGAAATCAAGTCGAGGAACGTTGCCCCTTGGCATCATGCTGGTGTTCCTATTGCTGTCTTTTGGCGAGAATATCGAGATCGAGGTCTACCTGCTTTGGCCCAGCCTGTTGATATTGGGCATTCACGCCAGGGAGTTGAGGCGGGAAGTGCTCTGAGGACATGATAGGGCAGGGCTGCATTTGGAGACCTGGCGACAGGCCGGATTGAGCCTGAACCGGGGCATTTTGACGAATGGGTGATTGTGTCGTAATTTTGGATCATGGACGACCAAACATCTCCCTATCAGTCCTTCAAAATATGGCTTGCAGAATATTTGCCGCTCGACCGCGATAGCCTGCATGTGTTGATTGGACTGACACTGGTTTTGGCGGCCATCTTCATGACCCGCAAATCCCTGCGCCTAGGGCCATTTATCTGGGCACTAACAGCGGCTTGCGCAGTTGGAATTGGGATGGAGGCTCTGGATCGGGTCGACGACATTCGGACCTTGGGTGCCTGGCGTTGGCGCGCAAGCCTTCTGGACGGTGCTCGCACCATATATGTGCCGCTTTTAGCGGTTTTTGTCGCCTTGTTTCTCAAAAGAAAAACGTCAGAAGATAACACCAACTAAGATAGCTTTGGGACAGGTCGTTTGCCCTTTTGGCTGCCTTTTAGCCCTTAGTCAGGCCGCACCTTATCGGGATGTGCAGCAACAAAGGCCGGGTGTTTGGCACAGGTGGCTTCAACCGCTATCACCCGTGGCAGATCGGAAAACTCAACACCCCATCGCCGGGCGTTGTATAGCTGTGGCATCAGGCAGATGTCGGCCAGTCCCGGAGTGTCGCCTACGCAATATGGACCTTGCTCAAACGCCCCAAGCAGGCTTTCGAAGGCCTGCAGCCCAGGGCGAATAAAGTGCTTCATCCAGTTTTCGCGGGCCTCGGTCTGGTTTGCAGACAGGGAGGCGGCATAGGCAACCACTTGCAGGTTGCACACCGGGTGCAGATCCACGGCAATAGACTGCGCTAAGGCCTGTACCTGGGCGCGCCGGGCAGGGTCTTGAGGCAGCAGAGTCAGGCTGCGGGTCTGATCCAGATACTCCAGGATCGCCAGCGACTGGGTCAGTTGCAGCCCGTCAATCTCCAGCACCGGCACCAGGCCTTGCGGGTTGCGGGCCAGATGGGCGGCGGATCTCTGTTCGCCTTTGACCAGATCAACAGACACAGCGCGATAGGCAATGCCGCCGAGGTTCAGCGCAATGCGTAAACGGTAGCTGGCTGATGACCGCCAATAGTCAAAAAGAACTGTTTCACTCATTGCCTAATCCCCGAAATTGGCAAGCCCGGTATGATGCCAGCCGTGGCTTGCGGTTGGTGTAGGGTGCGTGCTGGCACGCACCCCTGTCCAGCTTAAACGGTGCCGAGTTCTTTTGAATGCATCCATTCGGCATGTTTGGGGGCTTTCTTGGTCTTTGACCATTCTTCCAGCATCTCCCATTTGACCGCGTCCAGCCTGGCCAGCATCGCCTCTTCCTTTGGGTCCGCACAGGCCAGTTCCAGTCGGTGACCATTGGGGTCAAAGAAATAGATCGAATGGAAGATCGAGTGGTCGGTCACCCCCAGCACTTCAACGCCATTGGCCACCAGATGATCGCGAAATTCGATCAGCGTGTCGCGGTCTTTCACCTTGAACGCGATGTGCTGGACCCAGACGGGTGTGTTGCGGTCGCGGTCCATTTCTGGCTTGGTTGGCAGCTCAAAAAACGCCAGAACATTGCCGTTGCCCGCATCCATAAAGACATGCATGTAGGGATCCGGCTCGTGGGTGGACGGCACATGATCCTCGGCGATGGCCAGGACAAAATCCATCTTCAGCATCTTGTTGTACCATTCCACGGTCTGTTTCGCATCCTTGCAGCGATAGGCAACGTGGTGGATTTGTTCGATTTTCACAGGGCTAAACCTCCTTGGTGAGCTCGGCTGCARCCAGCGCCTGAGTCAGGATCGCGCGGTTTCCTATCTGGTTGGCCAGCACCAGCACCAGCCGCGCGTTCAACGCGTCGCTGTCACCTTTGCTGAGGCCCTCGTGAGTGGCCAGAAACTCCGCATAGAAATCATCGGCCCCATCAATATTCGGGGTCAGGGTCAGTTGGTCGGACATCGGCTTACTCCTGGCCACTGGCGCGGCGGATGGCGGCGCGGAACTGGTTTTCATCAAAGCTGGGGCGGCGGGCGGCGATGTGCTGATCGGGACGGATCAAATAAACACCGCTGGGGCAGTCGCCCAGATAGCGGTCTTTTAGTGCCAGCGTTTTGTCATCACTGACGGATAGCGCCAGCCGCTCCACTGTAATGCCGCTTTCCTCAATGACCTCGGGCGCATCCGCATCAATGGTCAGCAGGGTGAACTTGTCAGCCAATTGGGGCAGCAGAAATCCGTCACCTAGGGGCACGTCAGGGCAGACCGAACCGGGGCGGCTGCGGGCGGGGCCCTCTAGCGCATCCGCAGAATTCAGCGATGAGCCGTCATAGATGCAGGGCACCGACAGCCGCCCTGAATTGACCAGTGGCCGGGCAAATTCAAAATGCTCGGACAGGTCCAGAACCGCGTCGCGCAGGATGCGGGACATGTCTGATTTGGGGGTGATGAAATCAGTCGAGCGGCTGGAGTTGAGAATGTTTTCTTCGGCGCCTTGAATGCGCTCAACGTTATAACTGTCCAGCAGGCTCTCCGGGGATTTGCCTTCGATAACCAGTTTCAGCTTCCAGCACAGGTTGTCGGTGTCTTGCAGGCCCGAGTTGGCCCCTCGGGCGCCAAACGGGCTGACCTGATGTGCGGCATCGCCGGCAAACAACACCCGACCATGGCGGAATCGCTCCATTCGGCGACATTGGAAGGTGTAGATCGAGACCCACTCCAGCTCAAATTCAACGTCATCTCCCAGCATTTCCTTTAGGCGCGGGATGACGTTCTCGGGACGTTTTTCCCGTTCCTTGTCGATGTCCCACCCCAGTTGCAGATCAATGCGCCAGACACCGTCTGGCTGTTTGTGCAACAACGCCGATTGGCCCTTGTTGAAGGGGGGGTCAAACCAGAACCAGCGCTCGGTGGGGAAATCAGCCTCCATCACCACATCGGCAATGAGGAAGTTATCTTCAAACACCCGGCCAACAAAATCCAAACCCAGCATGGACCGCGTGGGCGAGCCCGCCCCATCACAGGCGATCAGCCAGTCGGCTTCCAGATTATAGGTGCCCTCGGGGGTATCAATCTCGATGGTGACATGATCCGGGTGGGTGCCAATGGCTGACACCTTGTTGCGCCCGCGAATTTCAATCGGCGCGCCTGTCGCCTGCAACTCGCGCACCCGGTTCACCAGGTATTCTTCAAAGTAATATTGCTGAAGGTTGATAAAGGCGGGCTGCTTATGGCCCTGCTCGGACAGTAGGTTGAAATTATAGACTTCGCGGTCGTCAAAGAACACCTTGCCGACGTTCCACTGCACGCCCTTGTCGACCATGGGTTGGTCGCAGCCCAGCCGCTCGGCAATTTCCAAAGTGCGTTTGGCAAAGCAGATAGCCCGCGAGCCAAAGCTGACCTTGTCGTTGTCGTCCAGCACCACAACCTCGATGCCCTGCTGAGCCAGATCGATCGCCGCGGCCAGCCCAACTGGGCCAGCGCCAATGACAATCACCTTGTGGCGCACGGGCGCTGCGGCGTCCTGATCCGGATGACCTACATAGGGGTAGATCGGAGTTTCAAAGATTTTGTTCATCTGGTCTCCTCCCAAGATGGATGTGCCATAGGCACAATTCGATTGTTTCCCGGCGACAGGCCGCCGGGACTATTGGCTTATTTTCTCATTATTCCGGCCAAGGCGACACGATCTGGATCAATGCCTTTCATCTGATAATTTGGCATTTTTTTCGCTTTGGGGCGGTATATTTGCGGTTTTGGGTTGCCGCTCCTTCAGGAGGGGAAATAGGCTCGCGCGTCGGGCGCGCGGCCATATTCCAGGTGGAAGTCGTCCAGTTGCGGCGGAGCGATGCCAGCCTCAGCCACCATTGTATGCGCCTGCCCTCGGTGATGGATTTGGTGTTGGAACAGATGCAACAATAGGGCGCCCACCTGTTCCTGTACCATGCCGTCTTGACGTTCTGTGTCACGCGACTCCTCTAGAACCACTGGGTTCAGAGTTTTGCAGAACCTCGTCAGCCGCAGGTCCACCTCGACCTGAGCGCGGGCCAGATCTGCGACATTGGCGATGTGTTTCCGCGCATAAACTGACCGCCCCTTTCCGCTTGCCTCCAGCACGTCCATATAAAAGAGGTCGACCTCGTAAATATGGTTGAGTGTTGCACTGAGCGACGGGAAGAAACCGGGGCGCCGCGCTGCGAAATCCGCGTCAGATAGTCGAGCAACCGCGCTGTACAGCGTAGCATTCGCCCAAGCATTGTTGAGGGCCATCGTCAGGAACGGATCACGCATCACTCTTACCCCTGCAACGCGTCCCACATCTCCAGATCACGCTGGGCGGTCCAGATGCGCGGGGTGTCGATGCCGCGGGCCTCGTCAAAGGCGCGGGCGACGTTGAACGGCAGGCAGTGTTCGTAGATCGCGTAATCCTTGAACTTTGGATCACATTCTTCGCGCACCGCATCCCAGGCCTCTTTCAGGGTGCCGTTACGGGCGGCAACCTTGGCGGCGGGGCGATAGGTGCTGTCGACAAAATCACGGGTGCTTGCAATTGCAGCGGCAACCATGTCTTTGCCAATCAGTGCATTGCCGCGTCCCGGTGCGATGGCGTCGACGTCAAAGGCGGCGATGTTGTCCAGGGTGTTGCCCCAGTCGCCAAAATGGCCGTCACCACAATAGCAGGCCGAGTGATATTCGACGATGTCACCAGTGAACATTACATTTTCATCCGGCACGTGGATGACGATATCACCCGCCGTGTGGGCGCGGCCCAGATGCATCAGGTCAATGCGGCGGTTGCCCAGATAGACGGTCATGTCTTCGCTGAAAGTGGTGGTCGGGTAGGTCAGGCCGGGGATGCTCTCGTGGCCCTCAAATAGGCGCGGGAAGCGTTGGAACTCGCTGTCCCAATCTTCCTGACCGCGTTCAACAACCATGGCGCGGGCGGCGTCGCCCATAATGATCTGCTCGGCGCCAAAGGCCGAGGCGCCCAGAACCCGCACCGCGTGGTAATGGGTCAGCACAACGTGGGAGATCGGCTTGTCGGTGACAGAGCGCACGCAGTCGATGACTTTGTTGGCCAGCCGCGGAGTGGCCTGGGCCTCGATGATCATCACGCTATCGTCGCCGATGATGACACCTGAATTTGGGTCGCCCTCGGCGGTGAAGGCATAGATGTCTTTGCCGACCTCCGAGAAGGTGATTTTCTTTTCTGCCATGTCCCCTTGGGACGCAAATGCTTTGGCCATGGTGTTAGTCCTCTTGCAGGAATTCGAGACGGTTGCCAAACGGGTCTTTGGTAAAGAACCGTTTGCGTCCCCTTATTGCGGTGTCCCAGGTCAGCGGGTGACCTTCGGTTTCAAATCGCGCGGCAAGCGCGGTGATCTCGGTGGTGCGAAAGCCCGGATGCGCTTTTAGCGCCGGGGCAAACGGTTGGTCGACGCCAAGGTGCAGCTCGCTGCCCATCAGCGCATACCAAAGCCCGCCACGCGCTTGCAGCGCTTCGGGCTTGGGGATCTCGCGCAGGCCAACCAGCTGCTCCCAAAAGGCGCGACACTGATCCTCGCCCCCTTTGGGAATGGCAATCTGGATATGGTCAAGCGCCAGCGGCATGATTTTAGCCCCAGCTTTTCGCGGGCAGGATTTTGCCAGTGCAATCGCCAAAACCAATGCGGAAACCATTGCCCTGGGCATGGCCGCGCAGGGTCAGCGTATCGCCGTCCTCGATGAAGCCACGGGTCTCGCCACTGTCGAGGGTGAAGGGTTCGCGCCCGGCCCAGCTTAGCTCCATCAGCGAGCCGAACTCGGAGCGGTCGGGGCCGGAGATGGTGCCTGAGCCGAGCAGATCGCCGCTGTTCATCTCGCAACCGCCACTGGCGTGGTGGCACAGCTGTTCAGCTGCCGAGTAATACATACGGCTGTAATTTGTCTTGCTGAGAGATGTGGGTTTTTCGGCCCCTTCGGGCTGCATCAGCACCTCAAGCTCGATGTTGTACAACCCGTCCTTGGAGCCTCTGAGATAGGGCAATAGCTCTTTCTCACGTGGCGGGGTTGGGGTACGGAACTGGTCCAGCGCCGCCGCGGTGACAATCCACGGCGAGATTGAGGTGCCAAAGGCCTTGCCCTGGAACGGGCCCAGCGGTTGGTATTCCCAACCCTGGATGTCGCGGGCCGACCAATCGTTCAGCAGCACGTATCCAAAGATCATCGCATCAGCCTGATCGACTGTGATCGGCTGACCCAGCTCAGATCCGGTGCCAACAATGGCGCCCATTTCCAGCTCGATATCCAGCCGTTTGCTAGGACCAAAGCTGGGCATCTCGGCGTCGGGTGCTTTGATTTGACCATTTGGGCGGTGAAGGTCAGTGCCAGAGACAACCACAGAGGAGGCGCGGCCATTGTAACCGATTGGAATGTGCAGCCAGTTGGCAGGCAGATCGGGCGAGCCACGCAGGATCGCGCCCATGTTCTTGGCGTGTTGCATGCCGGCATAGAAATCGGTGTATTCGCTGACCGCAAACGGCATGTGGAGCTCGGCATCCGCCATTGGAACCAACAGTGGCTCCACTTTGCTCTGCTCACCAGCACCCTTGCCCAACAGCGCCACCAGCCGTGCACGCAGGGCGGCCCAAACTGCGGGGCCTTCCTCCATCAGGGCGTTCCAAAACGGCACATCAAACAGCGGATCATCGGTCAAAGCGATCAGGCCACTTTCTTCAGCCACCTGCATATCCAGGATCATGTCGCCAATCGCCACGCCACAGCGCGGGTCGTTGTCGCCGGTAGAAAAAACGCCATAAGGCAGGTTGTTCAGCGGGAAGGGGTGATTGGCGTCGTTGGCCGAGGCCACCCAGCTTTTCATCAATGACATGCGCGGTTCCTTTGTTGGGTGGTGCGTGCAAGCACACACCCTACGTATACTGTGMGTGTAGGGTGCGTGTTKACACGCACCTCTGGTSTYATTTCTTGCCGGGRSTGCCGTCGAACTTYTTYTCAATGTCCGACCAGCAGTCGATRTAGTCATCYTGCAACGGMGCSTCKTTGGCTGCAAATGYCGTCAGATGCTGCGGGAACCGGGTCTCAATCATGAAGGACATGGTATTGTCCAGCTTTTCGGGGCCAAGGTTCGAACTCGAGGCGCCCTCAAAGGCGTTTTTGTCCGGTCCGTGTGGGATCATCATATTGTGCAGGCTCATGCCGCCGGGGATAAAGCCCTTGGGTTTGGCGTCATACTGACCATAGATGTTGCCCATCAGTTCGGACATGATGTTCTTGTGATACCACGGCGGGCGAAAGGTATCCTCGGCCACCATCCAGCGTTCGCGAAACAGCACGAAGTCGATGTTGGCGGTGCCGGGCTGGCCGGATGGCGCAGTCAGCACAGTAAAGATCGATGGGTCTGGGTGATCGAACAGGATGGCGCCAACCGGGCAATAGGTGCGCAGGTCGTATTTCACCGGCGCGTAGTTGCCGTGCCAGGCCACCACGTCCAGCGGYGACTGGYYGATYTKGGTYTCRTGRAAYTGRCCGCACCAYTTGATGGTCACGGTTGAKGGYACCTCACGGTCCTCAAAYGCCGCAACMGGSGCYTTGAAGTCRCGCGGGTTGGCCATGCAGTTGGCGCCAATTGGACCGCGCCCGGGCAGTTCGAACTTCTGACCGTAATTCTCGCAGACAAAGCCGCGCGCCGGACCTTCCAGCACCTCGACCCGGTACAGCAACCCACGGGGGATGATGGCGATCTCCTGCGGTTCCACGTCGATGATGCCAAGTTCTGTGCAGAACCGCAACCGGCCCTCTTGCGGGATCACCAGCATCTCGGAATCGGCTGAGAAGAAATAGCTGTCGACCATGCTGTCAGTGACCAAGTAGATATGAGTGGCCATGCCCACCTGAGTGTTCACATCCCCCGCCGTGGTCATAGTGTGCATTCCGGTCAGCCAGGTCAGGCGCGTGTCGCTGTGCGGCAGCGGGTCCCAGCGGTACTGGCCCAGGCTGATCACATCCGGATCCACATTGGGGGCAGATTTCCACTGCGGCAGCTCGATCTTCTGGTACCGGTGGCTGTGTTTCACCGAGGGGCGGATGCGATAACACCAGGTGCGCTCGTTCTGATGGCTGGGGGCGGTGAAGGCGGTGCCGGACAGTTGCTCACCATACAGCCCATACTCACATTTCTGTGGCGAGTTCATGCCCTGTGGCAGCGCACCGGGCAGCGCCTCGGTCTCATAATCATTGCCAAAACCGGGCATGTAGCCCGTGTGCGGGCCCGCCAGCGAAGGGGCCTGGGTCATCTCATGAGGATCAACATGTCGAGTCATCGCGCGTTCCTTCCTTTGTTAACTGCCTCGGTAATAGTTGATTTTGTAACTAACAAGAGATAGGAGGCGTGAATGACAGAAAAAGATGACTTTGCCCTGCAGGATTTCCTGCCCTTCCTGCTCAACCGCGCCGCCGAGGAATGCTCGCTGCAATTCCAGACGCAGTATCGCGACAGATACGGAATGCTGCGCATGGAATGGCGGGTGCTGTTCCACCTTGGCATCTATGGTAGCATGACAGCCAAGGAAATTGGCGCGCGTGCCAAAATTCATAAGACTAAAATCAGCCGGGCTGTGGCCAAGCTGTCTGACCGCAGGTTTGTCGCCCGCAACCGGGATCAAAACGACCGGCGGGCGGAACACTTGAGCCTGACCTCTGCAGGCGAGGCGGCCTATCGGGATCTGCGCTCTGTTGCCAAAACCTATGACGAAAAACTGACCGCGCAGTTCAGCACAGAAGAGACTGTTATACTGCGGCGTCTGCTGAGAAAATTATCCGGGATCGAGGTGTAGTAATTGCACATGGCCATGCCCACATGATGGCGAACCGAAAAGAGGCCTGAATGACTGAGACTGACAAGATTGCGGCACCCCTGATTGCTTGGATCACCGAGCAGGGACTACAGGGCATCAGTCGCGAAGGCATTCTAAAGGGATATTGCGAACGTCTGGTTCAGGCCGAGGTTCCATTGCTGCGATTCCATCTGGCGCAACGGGCGTTTCACCCGAAATTTGGCGGTATTGGCTTTAGCTGGACGCGCACCGARGGCYTGTCGCATCAGTATTATCAACACCAGGAAACGCCGCTTGAYGCCTGGCTGAAAAGCCCGTTTTACCGGATGTTGAAAATGGACAACGAGGAATTTCGCTCCTCCTTTGGTGCCGAGGATCTGGCTGAGTTCCCTTTGCTAGGCGACCTGGTCAAAACTGGTGCAACAGATTATTTTGCAACCAAATTGATGTTCGGCGAGCCAGATGATGAGCCGATCAACCCTGATCAGCCTTCCGAAGGCATGATGGTGTCCTGGACCTCGGATCACGAGGGGGGATTTTCAGATGCCGAGCTGTCCCTGTTCCGAACGGTCATGCCGCATCTGGGGCTCGCGCTGAAATCGTCGTCACACCGGCAGATGGCCAGCGATCTTCTCCAGGTCTATTTGGGCCGGGACGCKGGGCKTCGGGTGYTGTCTGGTGAGATCCAACGSGGATCGTCGCGTCGGATTGATGCGGTGATCTGCTACTTTGATCTCAAGGGGTTCACACGCCTTGCTGAACAGCTGCCTGGGCCTGACCTGATCGACATGCTGAACGATTATTTTGCCCTGGCGGTGGCCACCATTCAGCGCCACGGCGGCAATATCCTTAAATTCATGGGGGATGGCATCCTGACCATGTTTGACCTGGGCAGTGTTCAGGAAGATGCAACAGCGGCCCTGGATGCGGCCAGCGAGTTGCAAGCGAAGATTGGCGAGCGCAACATCGAGCGGGCCGCTTCTGGCTTGCCAGTTGCGGATTTCACCCTGGCACTACACGCGGGCGAGATTCTGTACGGCAATATCGGCGCTGAAAATCGGTTGGATTTCACCGTCATTGGCCCAACTGTAAACCTGACGTCGCGCATTTCAAACCTGCACCGAGAGGTCGGGCAGAGCATTATCGTCTCGGAGGTGGTGCAGCGCGCGGCGCAGCCTTCGCCGCATGATCTGGTGTCGCTGGGGCGTTACATGCTGCGCGGCGTTTCTGAACCAATTGAGCTCTACACGATTTATGAGGGCGCAAAGTGACGGGCACCCGGCGCGCCCCAGTTTAGATTGCGACGTCGACGTTGGGTAGGTTCACCGCTTTCATCATGTCACGCAGCTCTTGCCGGGCGGCGATGTTGGAGATGTTGAGCTGTTTTACCCCGATGTCCTTGAGGTCCAGCAGGGTCAACCCGCGTGGAAACAGCTCGCGGAAAATCACCCGKYMRKWRRRWYSMSGKSYANACCCSRMARMYRMWAMRYYWYRRCRGCRKSRKKRYSGSKMKYKCCATCTTTTCCTTGTTGAGCATGCGCTGGGTGCCGACGCGGTTGCGAACCACCACCCAGTCGATTGGTTTCAACCCGGCCTGGGCGCGCAGCTGGCGGGCGTTCCAGACCATCTCGGAATAAACCGAGGGGCCAAGGATCTTCTCGCCCTTCTGATCGATCCGGGCCAGCAGGTCAAAATCGACAAAACTATCGTTCAGCGGCGTCACCAGGGTGTCGGCAAGGGAGTGGGCCACTTGGCTGAGACGGGTATGCGAGCCAGGGCAGTCGATCACAATAAAATCATTGTCCGGCTCCAGCTTGGCCACCGCTGCTGACAACCGGTGGTCGTAAATGTTCTCGCCGGGTTGCAGGCTGGCAGGATCGATCTCGGGCAGGTCATGACAGCCGATCATCGGCAGCTGCAGCCCCGATTTTTCCATGAACTCGCGGCGGTTTTCCAGATAGCGGGCCATGGTCCGTTGGCGCAGGTCCAGATCCAGCGCTGCCACCTTGTGGCCAAGCCGTGCCAGCGCGGTTGCCAGATGCATCGAGACGGTGGATTTGCCTGCGCCACCCTTTTCGTTTCCGACAACAATGATATGCGCCATCTAAAGTCCCTTCGTTGCCACGCCATTCTGGGCGAGTGTTGGCGCGACTATAGAAGCGCTTGGATTCGATGAAAAGCGTTCAAATCCCTTTATTAGGGCCTGTTTTGATGCATTTTGGTGGATGAGCGCCCAAAAAAAACGCCGCTCCCAAGGGAACGGCGTTTTCCTGAAATCGCAAAAGTCGGGATGCTTAGAAGCCCAGACCTTCGTATTTTTTCTTGAACTTCGACACACGACCGCCAGCGTCCATCAGGCGGGTGTTGCCGCCGGTCCAGGCCGGGTGAACAGTGGGGTCGATGTCCAGCGACATCTGGTCGCCTTCTTTGCCCCAGGTCGAGCGCATGTCGAGCATGGTGCCATCGGTCATCTTGACCTTGATGTCGTGGTATTCGGGATGGATGTCTTTTTTCATGATACCACTCCTTAGGCTTTTTGGGGCTTGTAGTTTGTGTCTTCGACGATGCGGGCCGACTTACCACGRCGCGAMCGCAGRTAGTACAGCTTGGCGCGACGGACRCGRCCRCGACGRACAACGGTGATGCTGTCRATMTTGGTYGAATGCAGCGGGAAYACACGTTCCACGCCTTCACCAAAGGAAATYTTGCGCACGGTGAACGARCCRGCGATGCCGCGGCCGTTGTTACGKGCRATGCAGACGCCTTCGTAGTTCTGCACMCGGGTGCGCGACCCTTCGGTCACTTTAAAGCCAACACGGATAGTGTCACCGGCTTTGAAGTCGGGAATGTCTTTACCCAGGGCGGCAATTTGTTCCGCCTCCAGCTGTGCGATCAGGTTCATCGCAAACTCCTAAATTTTGCTCGTGGTTGTTCCACGAAGATTTGCGCAGTCCGAGAGCTCTTGGTCTTCACCGGGTCCGCATTTTGCGCCCGCCAGAGGTCAGCCCGTCCGTTCCTTGAGTGCCGGTTTTGATCCCCTGCCAGTGACCGAAGAAGGCCGGGGCAGGTTTCATTGATCCAAAGCCGATCAGCCCGGGGCCGCCAAAGCGAATCCAGACCTGCCGTCGTTTAGGCTGAAGGGAGGGTCAGGGCAAGAGGTTTGTGCGGTAAGGGGATACACAGCTCATCTTTTGCATATTTGCTTGGCCCAGACGGTAGGCCACAGTGACTTAATAAATGCTGGCGAGCATTGTATGCTTAAACAGCCTTAGGCCCTTTTGTTTCGTTCGACGAGGCTATTTTGGGGTGTCACTTTTACGCTGCTGATATGTCTCCCACAGGTCCGGCCGCCTTTCCTGTGTAATCTCTTCGCTCATCTGCTGTCGCCACTGCGCCACCTTGCCGTGGTGGCCAGACATCAGAACATCCGGGATCTGGTGCCCCTTCCATTCGGCGGGGCGGGTGTATTGCGGGTGTTCCAACAGGCCCGAAGAAAAACTCTCTTCCTCGGTTGAGGCCGCATTGCCCAGCACATTGGRGATCAGCCGCACGGTGGCATCAATCAGCGCCTGCGCGGCGATTTCACCTCCGGTCATCACAAAATCGCCCAAGGAGACCTCTTGGATGCCATAGTGCTGCAGCACCCGCTCATCGACGCCTTCGAAGCGACCACAAAGCAGGGTCACACCATCCGCGCGGGCCAGGGTTTGCATCATCTGCTGATCCATCGGCTTGCCGCGTGGGGATAGGTAGATCAGCGGATGATTGCCTCCGCCGGCCGTCGCGTGGTCGATGGCCTTGCCCAGCACATCGGCCCGCAACACCATGCCCGCGCCGCCGCCGGCCGGGGTGTCATCGACATTGCGGTGCTTACCTATGCCAAACTGGCGCAGGTCGATAGTCTCCAACTGCCACAGGCCCTCTTGCAGCGCTTTGCCGGTCAGGCTTTCGCCCAACACACCGGGAAAGGCACCGGGGAACAGGGTCAGGACCTTGGCTTTCCACACCCCAACGAGGTCTGGTGTTGATGTCATCAACTCGCGCGGTTTTAGCGATGTGCGGATCGCCTTGCGTCCGTGGGATTTTGCTTTTTTTTCTTCGGTCACGAGAAGGGATTCCGTTTAGTCCGATGGGGTGTTTGGGGTGGTTTAGAACAATCCGTCAGGCGGGTCGGCGATGATACGGCCTTGGTCCAGATCAACGGTTGGAACCGCAGCCAGAGTAAAGGGTAGAAGGACCGTGTTTTTCAGTCCTGGCGCGTCGATTTCCAACAGGTCGCCGGCGCCATGGTTCATCACCGATTTCACCCGGCCAAGGCTGGTGCCGCCGGTGTCGAACACCTCTAACCCGGTCAGGTCGGCATAGTAGTATTCGTCATCGGGCAGGCTGGGCAGGGCGTCGCGGCGGGTGAACAGGCGCAGGCCCTTGATCGCGTCGGCCTGTTCCTTGGTGTCAATGCCGCCCAGAATGGCGACAAAACCGTTATTGACCACGCGGGTCAGCGTCACCGAATAGCTTTGGCTGCCATCTTCGGTAAGCAGCGGAGAATAGGTCGCGATATCCTCGGGCACCGCGCAAAAGCTTTTTAGGCGGACTTCGCCGCGAACACCAAAAGAGCCGGCCAAGGCGCCGATGCAGATCAGATCACTCATTGTTTTCTCCCATGCATAACCCGGCCTGTACGGAGCCGCCTGCGATATGACAGCGTTCTGTGTGTTTCATGCGGTCAAAGCCAATGCCGGCKKSMWMRSYSRGWSKCRSMAWMAKCRCKSKYCSSWTRKGKSRWRSSWKSAGGCTNYAKMRRRWKYCWAWMRTMRSYMWGYCYTGSCGGGTCTCCCAGCCTTTTTGYTCCAGYTCGGGKRTCTCGGTGATCTCTTCCGGGTGGCCCAGACAGAAATAGCCGATCAGYTGCCAGYYYTGYGGCACMTTCAGGTCRCGGTTCARYYGKTCRGGGTCSAGGATYGASACCCAGCCCAGCCCCAGMCCTTCGGCACGYARGGCAAGCCAGAACAGGGTGATGGCGGTGACCACCGAATAGCGGCGCATTTCCGGCATGGTGCCAGCACCCAGCCCATGGCCTTTGGTGGTGGCGTCATCGCAGTAGATYGCCAGYTGCACTGGGGCTTGCTGCATGCCGGTCAGTTTTAGCTGTGAATAGCGTTTGGCGTTGTCGCCAGAATAGCCTGCCAGMGCCTGGGCATTGGCGGCTTGGAAATTTGTCAAAGCGGCGGCGCGGGCCGTCTCGCTGGTGACGCGAATGATGCGCCAGGGTTCGCTGAGCCCCACCGAAGGGGCCAAGCGGATGGCGTTGAGACAGCGCGTCAGCACTGCCTCATCCACCGGAGTGTCGCGGAACCGGCGCACATCACGCCGGAGCCGCATCAGCAGATCAAGCTGGCTGCGGAAATCTTCGGAAAACTCAGCTCCCCGCAGCGCCACGATCTTATTCCGCGTCGGTGGCTTCAGCGGATTTGGCGGCTTTTTCTTCAGCGCGCACAACAGCTTTTTTGCCGGGAGTACCCTTCTTGGGGTTGCTGCGGTCGGCCTTTGGACGAACGCCAGCTGCTTCCAGCATGCGGGCGACACGGTCAGTTGGCTGGGCGCCTTCGCTCAACCAGTACTGAATGCGCTCCATGTCCATTTTGACGCGCTCTTCGCTGTCTTTTGGCAGCAGCGGGTTGTAGGTGCCCAGCTTTTCGATGAAGCGGCCATCGCGGGGCATACGGCTGTCAGCCGCAACGATGCGATAGAAGGGGCGCTTTTTGGAACCGCCGCGGGCGAGACGAATTTTCATAGCCATGAGAGTTTCTCCTTATTTAGGTTATAGTGCGCGGTGGTCTGTCCACCAGCATTCGGGGTTGTGGTGCGGTGCGCGCAAGCACACACCCTACGTGGGTTACACCTGATGCTTCTTGTGGTGACGGATCACCTCGGTGATGATGAAGTTCAGGAACTTTTYGGCGAAGTCGGGGTCGAGGTTGGCCTGGTCGGCCAACTCCTCAAGACGGGCAATTTGACTGGCTTCGCGGGCCGGGTCGGCGGGCGGCRGATGGTGCTCGGCCTTGAGCCGTCCCACCGCCTGGGTGTGTTTGAAGCGCTCGCCCAGGGTATAAACAAGGATGGCGTCGAGCCGGTCGATGCTTTCGCGGTGGCTTTTCAGAACCTCGGCAGCGCGTGTGGCGTGGTCAGTCAATGGCCCATCCTTTTGGTTTGAACAATGGGTCGGCGTAGTGGCTGATCTCCATCTCGATGCCATGCGCGATCTGGCTACCCTTCAGCGCATCTGGCGCGGGATGGCGATAGACCGCGTCATTGCCGTCAATGGTATCGGCATCTTTGTCCTTGGTGGCACCCAGACGTTCGGCCAGACGGATCGAGTCGAGGTTCTTGGGGTCGATATAGCTGACCGCGCCGTTCCAGCCCTGTTGGGTGTAGAAATAGTTGCGCGCCGCATGGGTTGCCTCGAGCGCATAACCCCGGCCAGCCGCATTCGGCCAGATGATCCAGGCGATTTCCTTTTCCGGCCAGCCCGCAGGCATCCAGCCACCGGCCATGCCATAGGTCTCATCGCTTACTCGGTCGTGGATCATCCACATGCCAAAGCCGTGGATCTGCCAATGGCCGATTTCGGCGGCATAAAGCATCCAGGCCTCATAAGGGTTCAGTGGGCCGCCCATGAAGCGGGCACGGTAGGAGCTGAAGGTCGCCTTGAAGTTCGGATAGTCGTCGGGCTCGGGGCCGCGCAGGATCAGGCNGYCNCSGKMTNCSAKGGTGRRRWTGNNNYYYTGCAGNCWCWTGNCGYAGGCCTCCACCGATCCGTCACTGTCCGTGCCCTCTGGGGCAGGGTGGCGATAGATCATATCTTTGCCCATGTGCACGTTGGTATAGGTGCTTTCGTACGAGGCACCCAGCCGTTCGGCCAGTGCGATCGAGCGGGTATTGCCTGGCACAATGTGCGAGCTAAGAGTGGTAAATCCAAGGTCTTGGTAGGCCCACTGACGCACACGTAACGCGGCCTCATAGGCGATGCCTTTGCCTTCGGCATTGGCAAAGGCGACCCAGCCCAGCTCAGCTTCGGGCCAGCCTTCGGGGTTCCAGATGCCAACCATGCCAAGGGGCGCGGCGCTGTCTTTGTCGGTGATGATGAAATAGCCATAGCCGTGGATCTGCCAATGGCCGACGTTCAGAGCAAACCACCGCCATGCGTCACCACGATTGTCACAATGTCCAAAACCCTTGGAGTGCGGTTCATCGCACAGGAATTCGATCACGGCCTCGGCGTCCGCGTGCACGGGGCTGCGCAGGATCAGGCGATCGGTTTCCAGGGTGGGGGCGTTGGTCAGCATGTCAGATTACTTCTTCTTGCCAAAGCCGCTCAGGCCCGGGGGCAGGCCCATGCCGCTGCCCAGACCGGGCAGCTTGCCGCCCATCTGTTTGGCAGCCGCTTCCAGTGCGGCCTGATCCATGCCACCCATATCGCCAGCGCCGGGCATGCCGCCGCCTTTGCCCATCATGCCCTTCATGGCTTGCTTGAGCATGCCACCTTTGCCCATTTTGCCCATCTTCTTCATCATGTCGCCCATCTGGCGGTGCATTTTCAGAAGCTTGTTGAGGTCTGCAACCTCCATGCCAGCACCGCGCGCGATGCGCTTTTTACGGTTGGCCTGCAGCAGTTTGGGGTTGGCGCGTTCTTTCTTGGTCATCGACTGGATCAGCGCGATTTGACGTTTCAGGGCTTTGTCGTCGAAACCAGACTCTTGCACCTGCTTGGCCATTTTCCCCATGCCGGGCATCATCGACATCATGCCTTCCATGCCGCCCATCTGCTGCATCTGTTCCAGCTGGGTGCGCAGGTCGTTCATATTGAACTGACCCTTCATCATGCGCCGCATCATCTTCTCGGCCTGTTCGGCCTCGATGGTATCCTGGGCCTTTTCAACCAGCGCCACGATGTCGCCCATGCCGAGGATACGGCCAGCAACGCGCTCGGGCTCAAAGGTCTCCAGTGCGTCCAGTTTTTCGCCGACGCCGACAAAGCGGATCGGCTTGCCGGTGACAGCGCGCATCGACAGGGCTGCACCGCCGCGGCCGTCGCCGTCCATTCGGGTCAGCACCACGCCGGTGATGCCAATCTTGGCGTCGAATTCTTGCGCCACTTCGACCGCGACCTGACCGGTCAATCCGTCAACGATCAGCAGGGTCTCCCGAGGGGAGACCACGTTGCTGACGTCTTCGACCTCTTGCATCAGGATTTCGTCGATGTGCAACCGGCCAGCGGTGTCCAGGATGTAGACGTCATAGCCGCCCAAGGAGGCCTGTTGCTTGGCGCGTTTGGCGATATCGACCGGTTTCTGGCCGGGTACGATGGGCAGGGTGTCGACGTCGAGCTGTTTGCCCAGAACCGCCAGCTGTTCCATCGCCGCCGGGCGATAGATGTCAAGCGAGGCCATCAGTACCCGCTTACCCTCACGCTCTTTCAGGCGCTTGGCCAACTTACCAGCTGTGGTGGTCTTACCCGAGCCCTGCAGGCCAACCATCAGGATGGGGGCAGGTGGGTTGTCAATCTTCAGCGCGCCGGGATCGCCGTCGCCGCGCAGGGTGGCGATCAGCGCGTCGTGTACAATCTTGACGACCTGCTGGCCGGGCGTCACCGATTTGGTGACGGATTGACCGGTGGCCTGTTCCTGCACCCGTTTGACAAAGTCACGCGCAACCGGCAGCGAGACATCGGCCTCAAGCAGCGCAACACGGACTTCACGCAGGGCGATTTTGACGTCGTCTTCGCTTAGCGCGCCCTGTTTGGTCAGCCGGTCAAAGACACCGGATAGGCGTTCGGATAGATTTTCAAACATGCCTTTCGGGCTCCTTTGCCGTTTCTGTCTTGGCGCCCCTGTATGTAGGGAGCAAATGGTCCATGCACGATTGCCCCCACGGRCGTAACACGCTGGTGGGGGGCGATCCTTGGCTTATGCAAGGACCGGAAGATTACAGTTCTTCCGGATGTTGGCTGTGGCGTTACGCTTGATCCGAGAGGGAGTCAAGCGGAGCAGCGTCTAACCACCGGTTCACGGCGTTGACCAGCCGGGCCGGGCCACGGGTGTTGGTGTAGCTGATCACCATAGGATGCAGGGTGCCGTTGAGGTCGAGCGAGGGGCRATACAGGGTGGTGGCGTTGTTGTTCATCGACGAAATTGTCGATTCGAGCACCGCCTTTCGCAGATGTTGCAGCGGGTGGGTTTCTTCGCTGTAAGTATAGAGTGAGCGCTTGCGGATGGTGATGAGATTGCTGGGGCAGTCAAAGATGACCTGAACTCGGCGCACAAAGATGACAAAGAACAGCGTCCCAATGCCGCCGCCAAAACCTGCGAACAGGAGGCCGAACAGCAGTTCCTCGGTGGCGATCATGAGACCCGCGCCGATAAACACCAAAATGAACAGGATCAATGCTGCACCGATCAGCCAGGGCTTGTTGCGACAATCAACTGCTCGGGGGTGTTGCGGATGACTTTCATGGCAGCAGATTAGCGCTGCAATCCCGCCGCAGCAACGTGGACATTCAAATTGGGAGGCCAGGAATTGACCCTTGACGCAAACGCGGCCTTGGCGAACACTTGGGGTCTACCGTTGATCGCCACGCGCTCGAACCGGAGTGCAGTCAGGCTAGGTTACCGGGTGAGGCAGAGCTCATATTCAGACAGTCACCGCGGCTGAGACATTCCGCGCTTGCCATTCGTGCAGCCAATAGGATGCCGAGGAAGGATGACAGTATGAGAGTTTTTACAATTTTGGGGCCGTCGCAGTCGGGTAAATCGACACTTGCGGCAGCTTTGGCCGCGCTGGAAGGCACGGCTGGCAAGCGCCGCGAGGTGGCGCATSTGGCGGCGTTACAGCCGTTTCAGTTCATGGGCGAAGATTGGGCTGCGATCGATCTCGCTGGTGGGCCGGAAAACCTGGCGCAGGCGGGGCCTGCCCTGGCGGCCAGCGATGCCGCGGTGCTGGTGGTCCCGGCAGATGCCGAGGCAGCGGTGCTCAGCGCACCGTATCTCAGGCTGGTTGAGGCGGCGGGCATCCCCGCCTTTCTTTTTGTCAATCGGATGGATGTTGCTCCCCACCGAGTGGCTCGGATTGTTGAATCCCTTCAAACCTATTGCCGCCATAATCTGGTGCTGCGGCAGGTGCCCATGCGTAAGGGTGGCGATGTCGTGGGGGCGGTTGACCTGATCTCGGAACGGGCCTGGAAATATAACGAGGGTCGGCCCTCGGCTCTGGTCAAGCTGCCCCGGGACATGATGGGTCGCGAACAGGAGGCGCGTGGTGAGATGCTGGAGGCGCTGGCCGATTTTGATGATCACTTGATGGAAGAGTTGATCGAGGATCATAAGATTCTAACTTCGGAGGTCTATGACGTCGCCACCAAGGTGCTGCAGCACAATGACTTGTTGCCGGTTTTTCTGGGGGCGGCCAGCCATTGCAATGGCGTTATGCGGCTGATGAAATCGCTGCGCCACGAGGCGCCTGATGTAAGCGTGACGCTGGAGAGATTGTCTCGCCGGTCGAAAAAGGCTGGCGACGTGATCGCGGTTGGCTGTCTGGCGGATCTGGTCAAACATCTGGGCAAGACGGTGACGGTGCGGGCGATGGATGGCTCGATGGGCAATGGGGCCGCAGTGGGCGGTGCGGCTTTGGGGTCGTTGACTGGGTTGGGGGTTCGTCCCAATGGGGCGGGGCTGGCTATGGGCGATCTGGGGCTGGCGGTGAAATCGCCTCATCTGAATTTGGGTTATGCCTATATGTGTGATGGCAGCGCCGTATTGCCAGAGTGGGCGCAGCCGCATCCCTCGACCTTTCGTCGGGTGCTGACACCGGTGCACGAACGCGATGACGCGCGCCTATCTGTGGCGCTGGAGCGGTTGGGGGAAATCGACCCGGCGCTGGTGGTCGAGCACCACGCGGTGACGGGAAACGTGGTGTTGAGTGTGCAGGGGCCGTTGCACATGCGTCGTGTCCTTGGGGTGCTGAAACAGGGGTTTGGCATTGAGGTCTCAGAGGCGACAGTGCCACCAGCGCTGCGCGAAACAATCACCCGCTCGGTTGAGATCCAGCACCGCCACCGCAAGCAATCGGGTGGGGCCGGGCAATTTGCCGATATCAAGATCGAGATACGCCCCGAGCCGCGTGGCAGTGGCTTTCATTTTGAGGAACAGATCAAGGGGGGGGCGGTGCCCAAGAACTATATCCCCTCGGTCGAGGCAGGGGCCCGCGAGGCGCTGGCGTTGGGGCTGAACAGTCACCCGGTGGATGATCTCTGTGTGGTGCTGAAGGATGGCAAGCACCATGCGGTGGACAGTTCCGATTATGCGTTTCGGACCGCCGGCAAAAATGCCGTGCGTGAGGCGCTGAGCAAGGCCGGAGCGGTGTTGTTGCAGCCGATCATGCGGGTGCAGATCCATGTGCCTTCGGTGTTCACCGGTGGGCTGGTGCCGGTGGTCAGTGGCATGAAGGGGCAGATCCTGGGGTTTGAAAACAACCCGGATGCGGCGGGCTGGGATGTGTTCGAAACCCTGCTGCCGATGGCGTCGCAGGACGAATTGTGCAGCTCACTGGCCAGTGTGACCCGTGGCACCGGTTGGTTCAGTACCGATTTTGACCACTACCAAGAGGCCAAGCGCGCGGATTTTGCCGAGGCATAAGGCCTATTGATGGATGCACCCTAACAAGTGCCCGGCTGTATTTGGTCGGGCACTGTCCAGTTCAGCGTCGACCTCTTGCAATTCACCGCCATTCCGCGTGATCTGCACCAACCTTATAATATGATCACGGACAGAGTTTTTATGGACGACACCCCCTTCGATCTGGATAACATGCCAGTTTCTTCGGACGCGCTGCTGGCGCAGCTAGACAGTTGGGGGTTGGGGTATGTCTTGCACGAGCATGTACCGCTGCGGACGGTGGAAGACGCGAAGAAAGTCGAGGCAGATATTCAGGTGCCGGGGCAACAGGTCCTACGGGTCAAGAACCTGTATCTGCGGGACCGTAAAAAGCGCAACTATCTGGTGACGCTGGAGCAGGATCGCAAGATCGACCTCAAGGAGTTGGGCGCTGAGCTGGGAGTGGGCAAGCTGTCATTTGGCTCGCCCGAGCGGTTGATGCAACATCTTGGCATCTATCCCGGTGCGGTCACCCCGCTGGCGATGATCACCGGGGTACCGCAGAACGTGACATTCTTTATGGATGCGGCTGCGCAACAGGCCGAGGTGATCTATATGCACCCGCTGATCAACACCCGCACTGTGGCGATGACGCGTGCGGATGTGCTGACCTTCTTTGATCGCATTGACTGTGCGGTGACCTGGATTTGATCGCCAGCGATCTTAACGACCGCTGGCAGTTGGTGGGACCATGATCAGGCCGCAAGTGCTTCAATAGCACTATTGGCCCGCGCCAATGCCGCATCGGCATCCATCATCATCGCGTCGGCCGCGACAAATTGCACATCTGTGATTCCGACAAAGCCCAGAACGTGCCGAAGGTAACCGGTAACAAAGTCAATATCGGACCCAACCTGGGTACCCCCCGAGGCAATAGCTATAATGGCGCGTTTTCCCTCTAGCAGTCCTTTGGGGCCGGTTTCACTATAGGCGAAGGTCAGCCCAACGCGGGCAATCAGATCAATCCAGGCCTTAAGGCTGGCGGGAACCGCGAAGTTGTAGATGGGCACGCCAATCACCAGTGTATCAGCGGATTTCAACTCCTCCACCAGCTGATCGGACAGCGCCAGAAGATCGCGCTGCACGGCATCGCGATCTGCAGCGGGGGTGAAGTTAGCGTTGATCCAGCCTTCGGTGAGCTGTGGCAGTGGGCTGGCCAGATCTCGGCGGATCACTTGGCCTGCGTCAATGCGCTCGATGATTTGGGCGGTAARRCYSSKYKARGYRKWYCMWYRRSYKMKSGSRKRRSCRYCRATGTSRAKWRSKRYSKGSRWYWKTKKKTGGATCCTGTGTTTGCGTTGCTGGGCTGATACTTGGATCCTTGCAATTTTGAACGCAATCGCCGACAACTCACATTGACTGTGCAAAAATGCGCATACAGGCGCGACATTCTGGGAGCACCAAGATGGACAACTGGGACGAAGTCCGCACTGCCTACCAAGTGGCTCGGATGGGCACCGTAAGCGGCGCCGCCGAGGTTTTGGGGGTGCACCATGCCACTGTGATCCGCCATATTGATGCCATCGAGGCACGGCTGGGGGTGAAACTGTTCCAGCGTCACGCGCGTGGGTATACTGCAACCGAATCCGGGGCTGATCTGCTGCGGGTGGCGCAGGCCACCGACGACCAGTTCAATCAACTGGTGGGGCGGCTAAAGGGGCAGGGGGATGACGTCTCAGGCGAATTGGTGGTGACATCTCTGGCCACTTTGGCGCCAATGATGTTGCCGGTGCTAACCGAATTTCAAGAGCTGCATCCGGGGTTGATCCTGCGCTATCTGACTGGCGACCGGTTGTTCCGGCTGGAATATGGCGAGGCCCATGTTGCGGTGCGGGCCGGGGCCGCGCCCGACCAGCCTGACAATGTGGTTCAACCCTTTGTCAAACAGCGGATCGGGCTTTATGCGTCAAAAGACTATGTGGCGCGCCATGGAGTGTTGGAGGGGGTCGAGGATTTTGCCAATCACCGATTTATCGGCACTGACGATGAAAACAGCCGGGCTCCGTTCAGCAAATGGCTGCGCGAAAACGCGCCAGCCGAGGCGATCACCTTTCGCTGCACCAATGGATTTATCATGCAAGAGGCGGTGCTGCGCGGTGCTGGGATCGGATTCATGTCCGTCTGGGATGCCGCCCGTCAACCGGACCTGGTGCAGATGATGGAACCGCAACCCGAATGGGAGGGGGCCCTATGGCTGGTCACTCATGTTGATTTGCACCGCACCACCAAAGTGCAAAGCTTCCTGACGTTTCTGAAGGATCACGCCAAGGATTGGTGCAAATGAACAATGCAATGCGCGGCCATTTGGCGATGCTGCTGTTTTCGGCGTTGGTGGCCGGATCGTTTTCACTGGGCTCGATGATTGCCAACGAGATCGCGCCAGCCGCCCTGAATGCGGCGCGCTTTCTCATTGCGGCAGTGGTGATTGGCACGGTGGCCATGGCTACTCATGGGTTACGGGTCCAGCAATTCCGCGCGCCCTGGCGATTTGTGCTGCTTGGCGGGCTGTTTGCTGGTTATTTTGTGTTGATGTTCTACGGGCTGAAGACCGCCGAACCGGTCAGCGCCGCCGCAGTGTTTACCCTGACCCCGGTGCTCAGCGCTGTGGCTGGTTGGTTTCTGCTGCGTCAGGTCACCACTCCGCGCATGGCGCTGGCGCTGGCCATCGGCGGAGCCGGGGCTCTGTGGGTGATTTTTGGTGCCGATTGGGCGAAGTTCAAGGCGTTCCAATTGGGCCCGGGCGAGAGTATCTATTTCTGGGGTTGCGTGGCACATGCCGTCTATACCCCGCTGGTGCGCAAGCTGAACCGAGGCGAGCCGCCGGTGGTCTTTACCTTTGGTATGCTGGTGGCCGGAGCGGCAATCTTACTTATATTCGGCTGGGCTGACATTCGCGCCACCAACTGGCTGCAATTGCCGACGATTGTCTGGATTGGGCTTGGCTACTTGGCCATTTTTGCCAGTGCCACCACCTTTGTTCTTTTGCAGTTTGCCACGTTGCACCTGCCCTCGGCCAAAGTGATGGCCTATACCTATCTGACACCAAGCTGGGTGATCATCTGGGAAATCGCATTGGGTCGCCCAGTTCCAGCAGGACTGATGCTGGTGGGCATTGCCCTGACGGTGATCGCTCTGGTGATGTTGCTGAAAGATGACGCCAAGCCAGTGCGGGCCAAAGTGTGATCGCGTTGGAATAACCCGGACTTTTTGAAAAGTCCGGACCGGAAAATTCGAATTTTCCGGCTAGAACCGCCGAGCGCAGCGGTTAGCTGGCGCTGTTGTCACCCAGCTCGACCTCCAGGAACCTTTCAAAGGCCTCGAGGTTGACCGGCTCAAATTGCCCAAACCCCTGCATCCATACCGAGGTGGTGCGCATGGCATCGGGCTGCAGCTTGCACCATTTCACCCGGCCGCGTTTCTCCTGTGCGATCAAACCGGCCCGGCTCAGGATCATCAGATGCTTGGATATCGCCGCCAGCGAAATTTCAAACGGCTCGGCGACATCCGTCACCGCCATGTCATCTTCCAACAGCATGGTTAGAATTGCCCTGCGGGTGGGGTCCGCTAGGGCGGCAAAAACAGTATCAAGGGGATTACTCATAGGGCCACACCTAAACCGCATGTTCTGGATCGACAATCCCGGCGGACTGCGGCCATAAGTCTTGTAACTGCAGGGGACGGTCAAAATGGCACTTAAATACTGGGCGGTCATCTTTGTCTTGGGCATTGGCTGGGGCATGTCGTTCATGTTCAACGCCATTTTGCTGCGCGAGTTGGGACCGCTGTCAGTATCTATGGGGCGGGTTGGCCTGGGGGCGCTTGGCTGCTGGATCTACGTGCTTGCCGCCCGCAAGCCGGTAAAGATAACTCCGCTCCGTGCCATAACGTTGCTGGGCTTTGGTGTGTTGAGTTATGCTGCGCCTTTTGCATTCTACGCGCTGGGCCAGCAGCATCTCGCCAGCGGCGTTGCGGGCATTATCAATGCCATCACTCCGGCATTCGCTGTTGTTGTCGCGCATTTCTGGCCCGGCGGTGAACGTGCCACTGTGCTCAAATCTCTCGGCGTGTTTTGCGGCATCGGCGGCATTGTGGTGCTGTCGTTGCCTTTGTTGCAATCTGGGCAAGCCTCCGAGATCTGGGCGGTGCTGCTGACTCTCTGCGCCCCCATCTGCTACGCGTTTTCGGTCAACTTGGCGCGCGCCTTCCGCGATATGGAGGCTGTGGTGTTGGTCGCCCTCGCTCTGACCGGGGCGACGCTGGCGATCACCCCGCTGGCACTGTGGAGCGAAGGCTTGCCGGTGATCACGCGGGGCGAGACCTGGGCCTCGCTGGCGGTGATCGGATTCATTCTGACCTCGGCGGCCTTCATTGTTTTTTACTGGGTGCTGCCCAAAGTTGGGCCAACCAATATCACTATGGTCACGTTTATCGCTCCGATTTCAGCCCTGATCCTTGGGTCCTGGGTTTTGGGTGAACAGCTGCTGCGTGAGCACCTGATCGGCATGGCGGCGATCCTGGCGGGGCTGCTGCTGATCGACGGAAGGATCGTGCGCGCGTTTCGGCCAGGGTCGGCCCTTAAACAAGATCAACCCAATGGTTGAATATGCTTTTTGCTCACCCCTGAGTGCCAATCGCAGCGGTCCGACCGTCACCCTGTGTTTCGTGTCGATGAAAATGCTAGATATAACAATGGCTTGCAAAATGAACGACGCCTCAAACTGAGCAATTGACTCTGCAACCACTCGCGCTTAGCACCAACATCAGATTTCGCGTGAGGATGGCGCCGTGACCGATGATGACCAAAAGCAGCGCATGGCGCAGCTCGAGGATCGCCTCTCGGCGGCGCGTAAGGCACAAGCGCCCAAGCCGCGCGCGGATGAACACTACTCGACGGCCAATATGGCCTGGCGGATGGTGATTGAATTGGTGGCCGGTCTGGGGATCGGCTTTGGCATCGGATATGGGCTGGATCGCCTGTTCGGGACTCTCCCGATCTTCATGGTGCTGTTTATAATGCTGGGTCTTGCGGCCGGGGTGAAGACAATGCTTCGCAGCGCGCAGGAAATCCAGGAAAAGRCACTGGCCGAWSAGGCCGCAAAAAATGCGAAAGACCGGGATCAACCCCCGGCGACAGGAGATAGCGACTGATGGGCAAGATTTTCTTTTTTCTGATGCTGGCAATTGCCGTTGTATCTGGCCTGCTGTTTGCACCCGAGACTGTCGAGCTGGCCATCCATCCGATGGATCAGTTCATCGTGTTGCCGCTGTTTGGTGAGGGTGAGATCTCTTGGTACACCCCCACAAACGTCACTCTGTGGATGTTGCTGGCCGTTGCTGCAGTGTTTGCACTGATGGTGCTGGGCTCATCGCGTCGCGCCATCGTGCCGTCGCGGGCACAGTCGCTGGCGGAACTGGCTTACGGTTTTGTCTACAAGATGGTCGAAGACGTGGCCGGCAAAGACGGCGTCAAGTTCTTCCCCTATATCATGACCTTGTTCCTGTTCATCGTGATGGCCAACGCCCTTGGCCTGCTGCCGATGAGCTTTGCCACCACCTCGCATATCGCTGTCACCGCAATCCTGGCGCTGCTGGTGTTCTTCACCGTGACCATTCTGGGCTTTGTCAAAAACGGCACCGCTTTCCTGGGATTGTTCTGGGTGTCCAGTGCCCCGATGGCGCTGCGTCCGGTGCTGGCTATCATCGAGTTGATTTCGTATTTCGTGCGCCCCGTGAGCCACTCCATTCGTTTGGGTGGCAACGTCATGGCGGGCCACGCGGTTCTGAAAGTTTTTGCAGGCTTTGCCGGCGCATTGGGGCTGTTCAGCTTCCTGCCGATCTTTGCYATCACCGCRGTCTATGCGCTGGAGGTCCTGGTGGCCTTTATCCAGGCYTAYGTCTTYACCATCCTGACCTGTGTGTAYCTGAAGGATGCATTGCACCCGGGCCACTAGGGCAGGATCYRAAAGTTTACCGGWTGGGTCTTCGGGSYCAGCCACTCAYCAMATCAAACTWWATTCCATCGTAAGGAGAATACACATGGAAGGCGATATCGCACAAATGGGYSMRTTCATYGGCGCAGGCTTGGCAGCAATTGGTTCCGGCGCAGCCGCAATCGGTGTTGGCCACGTCGCTGGTAACTTCCTGGCAGGCGCCCTGCGCAACCCGTCAGCTGCTGCTGGCCAAACTGCTACTCTGTTCATCGGCATCGCCTTTGCGGAAGCCCTGGGCATCTTCTCGTTCCTGGTCGCTTTGCTGCTGATGTTTGCTGTCTAAGAACCTTCGGAACCTAAATCCTTACGGTCGGGCAGTGTGATACTCACACTGCCCGATGTAACGGCAAGTTCCYTWGGAGGACGACATGGCAACWGAGACGCACGASRYMGCYGAGGYMGYRCATGRYGCCGCCGAGRCYSYMCATGGGTCCGCTCCGGGCATGCCGCAGCTGGACTTTTCTACTTTTTCGAACCAGATCTTCTGGCTCGCGGTCTCGCTGATCGTGATCTACCTGATCCTGTCGCGTGTTGCGCTGCCCCGTATTGCGGCAGTTCTGGCCGAGCGTCAGGGCACGATCACCAATGACATCGCTGCGGCTGAGGATCTCAAAGCCAAAGCGGTTGAGGCTGAAAACATCTATAACAAGGCCCTGGCGGATGCCCGGGCTGAAGCACAACGCATCGTTGCTGAAACCCGCGCCGAGATTCAGGTCGGGTTGGACGAAGCCATTGCCAGGGCGGATATCGAAATCTCAGCCAAGGCGGCGGAGGCCGGGAAAGCCATTGCCGAGATCAAGGCAGGCGCGTTGGAAGGCATTAAGTCTGTTGCCAATGATACCGCGGCTGAAGTTGTGATTGCATTTGGCGGCAAGAGTGACGCCAAAGCGATTGCTGCTGCGGTTTCTGACCGGATGAAAGGATAAGATCATGCGTAGTATTTTTGCTCTTGTCCTGACATTGGGCGTTGCCAGCCCGGCGCTGGCGTCCTCGGGGCCGTTCTTCTCGATGAGCAACACCAACTTTGTTGTTCTTCTTGGGTTTCTGTTGTTTGTGGGCATTCTGCTCTATGCCAAGGTGCCCAGCATGCTGGGTGGCCAACTGGACAATCGTGCCGCTGGCATTCAGTCGGACCTGGACGAAGYCCGTGCCCTGCGTGAAGAGGCCCAGACCCTTCYGGCCTCGTATGAGCGCAAGCACAAAGAGGTGCAGGAGCAGGCAGACCGCATTGTGGCTGCGGCTCGTGTGGATGCCTCTGCTGCGGCGGATCAAGCCAAGGATGACCTGGAACAGTCGATTGCCCGCCGTCTGGCGGCAGCCGAAGACCAGATCACCTCGGCCAAGGACGCTGCGATCAAGGACGTCCGCGATCAGGCAATTTCGATTGCCATTGCGGCGGCGGATCAAGTGATCGCCAAGCAGATGACTGCGGCTGGGGCCAACAAGCTGATTGACGCAGCCATTTCAGATGTGGAGACAAAGCTGCACTAAGCTTTGATTGCATCTGTTGAGATTAAAGAGACCCGGGCCTAGGCTCGGGTCTTTTGCCGTTTGGAAGGTGCGTGCAAGCACACACCCTACATCAAATGGTGGGCGCCGGTAGTTTTTGCGTGGATCAGACCAGAGCAGCTCAAATCCAGTGTAGGGTATGTGCTTGCACACACCGCTCTCACTGTTTTTCGGCTTCGTGCTGTAACCGCAACTGTGCCACTGCCGCATTGGCTTCGGCCTTCTGGTGGTCGGTTAGTGCTTGTTTTACATAATCCAGATGCGTTTCAACCGCTGCCCGTGCCGCGGCTGGATCACGAGCCTGTAGAGCGGCGTTGATGGCTCTATGCTGCTCCAATAACATCCTCCGCGAGGTGTGCTGATGGAACATGATCTTACGGTTGTAGAACACGCCCTCGCGCAGCAGATCAAACATTGACCGCATCATATGGAGCATGATCACATTGTGGCTGGCGTCGATGATGGCTGAATGGAACTGGGCATCCAGGCGGGCATCTTCCTCGGACAGGGTCGGGGAATTGGCGGCTTCCATCTTGTCAAAACAGCCCTGAATGACCTGTAGGTCATAGTCAGACCCCAGCCGCGCGGCGCGTTCGGCGGCCAAGCCTTCCATGTCGCGGCGGAAAGACAGGTAGTCGAACACCGCTTCGTGGTGGCTGGCGAACAGCTGGATCAGGGCAGGAGAGAAGGCCGAGCCGAGCACGTCAGCAATAAAGACCCCCGAACCCGCGCGCGCTGCCAGCAGGCCACGATCCTGCAATTCGGCAATGGCATCGCGTAGGGAGGGGCGGGACACCCCCAGTCGCTCGGCCAGCTCACGCTCGGGTGGTAACCGTTCCCCCGGTGACAGAATACCGCGCAGGATCAGGTGCTCAATCTGGCGCACCACGGATGCGGAGAGTTTTTCGGGTTGGACTTTTTGAAAGGGCATCTGGGTACTCGGCGGAATTGGTCAATTCATTTGACCACGTGTAACGGGTGCCTGCAAGGGAGAGGCCGAGGCCGCAGGGATCACGATGTCTGAAACATTAGGTCAGCATTATTGACTTTATTTAAGGTATGCATAGCGTTGGACACCAAGCACTAAATAGGAGCCAGCATGTCTTTGTCACAGATCTTTGCCAGTCGCGCGTCGCAAATGAAAGCCTCGGAAATCCGTGAGTTGCTCAAGCTGCTGGACCAGCCTGGGTTGATTTCATTTGCGGGCGGCATTCCCGATCCGGCGCTGTTTCCGGCGCAGCAGTTTGCCGAGGCCTTTGCCAATGGCCTAAGCCCCTCACGTCAGGCGCAGGCACTGCAGTATTCGCTGAGCGAGGGCTATTTGCCACTGCGCCAATGGCTKGTGGGTGAAATGGACAAAATCGGTGTTCCCTGCACGCCGGAAAACATCCTGATCACCTCGGGGTCGCAGCAGGCGCTGGACTATYTGGGCAAGCTGTTCCTGTCGCCSGGYGAYACCGCWYTGGTKGGCTGGCCSACCTATCTGGGCGCRYTGGCRGCSTTCAACGCCTATGARCCGCGTTWTGATCAGYTGARTGTCAAYGGCAACCGGGCGGCAAGCAGTTATACCGCCGGGGCCGAGACCACAGGTGGACGGGTGAAACTTGCCTATCTGTCGCCAGATTTTGCCAACCCAACCGGCGAGACGCTTGACCTTCGGGGTCGCAGGTCACTGCTGGACCTGGCAGAAGACCTCGACTGTGCCTTGATCGAAGATTCCGCCTACCAGGCGCTGCGCTACGACGGTGAGCCGGTGCCACCCATTCTGGCGCTTGAGATTGCCAGGAAAGGCTCCATTGAGGACTGTCGGACGATTTATTGCGGTTCGTTTTCCAAGACGCTGTCACCGGGCCTACGGGTGGGCTGGGTTGTTGCGGCCAAACCAGTGATCTCGCTAATGGTGCTGCTGAAACAGGCGGCCGATCTGCACACGGCAACGCTGAACCAGATGGCGGTGCATGAKGTRGCSKCGCGCATKTTYGACMSYCATGTSGAGASYSTACGYSRTGYCTACCGCMARCGACGMGATGCCATGTTGGCMGCCYTGSAARCRTAYATGCCCKMSGGKGTMASYTGGACCMRMCCCGAGGGWGGYATGTTCATTTGGCTSACSCTKCCASCYRCKGTGGAYGSRGCYGAWTTGCTGGCGCRSTCKCTGGAMASWGYYAAKGTTGCCTTTGTGCCGGGGCGGGCATTTTTCGCCGATGGCTCTGGCGGTAATACCATCCGGTTGAGTTTTTCGTGTTCGGATGAGGCTGCGATCAACGAAGGAATTCGGAAATTAGGCGGGATATTGCGCGAATTTGCACCGTCGCCGACCTGAGAGGGATTTGTTAACCACGCTACCGCACCCTGACCCAGAGGGGGGCTGCCATGCGTGTAGCAGTTGTCTTGTCTTTGGTCCTGTTGACGAACTGTACCACCGCAACGCGGCATTTTCGCGGTGTCGCGGTGGTTCACTTGGATGTCGATGGCAGCCGTTTTGACATTCGGGTCCGGGGTAACTTGGCCGAGGCGATCCGTATCAATCCCCAATACGCGCCACGATTGGGGCCACTGCGGGCGCGGGCTGGTTTTGCCATGGCCAAGGTCAGCGGGTGCAAGGTGACCGGGGTGCTGGGGGATCAGGCGGTGATGACAGGTGTGCTGGACTGTCAGGATGCCGCGCCGCTGCCAATTGTCCCCAGCTATGACTGTAGGGATGTGGTTCAATGGCTGCAAACCAGCGGAGCGGCGGCATATCCAAGCTATACGTGTTCGCGCCCCTGATTTGGCAGAGGTATTYGCAACATWTGGTATCGAAGCTGGGCAGCTTTGCTTGGTTTTGGGCTGAAGCGTTGACACAGACGCCCTGAACCGCTCAGGTTTCAATCAAACGGAATCACACAGGGGCGGTTTTGCGCTTTTCCAAACTCAGGCTGACCGGCTTTAAAAGCTTTGTGGACCCGACCGATCTGATCATCTCAGACGGTCTGACCGGCGTTGTCGGACCCAATGGCTGTGGCAAGTCCAACCTGCTGGAGGCGCTGCGCTGGGTGATGGGGGAAAACCGACCCAAATCGATGCGTGGCGGCGGCATGGAGGATGTGATCTTTGCCGGCGCCAGCTCGCGCGGGGCGCGCAATTTTGCCGAGGTGAGCCTGTTGATCGACAATACCGAACGGCTGGCGCCCTCGGGATTCAACGACAGCGACAGCCTGGAGATTGTCCGCCGCATCACCCGCGATGTGGGCAGCGCCTATAAGGCCAACKSWMRGRMCGTSCGSGCKMRWGATGTRCAGMTKTTGTTTGCCGATGCTTCGACCGGGGCGCATAGCCCGGCCTTGGTGGGGCAGGGGCAGATCGCCATGCTGATCAACGCCAARCCMAARGCGCGGCGGCGMATTYTGGARGAGGCRGCKGGGATYTCGGGSCTGTATCAGCGRCGGCAYGAGGCCGARCTGAAGTTGAARGGGACYGARACCAACCTGCTRCGGGTTGACGAYGTKATYGAACAAATGGCGGTGCATCTGTCACAGCTTGCGCGACAGGCGCGCCAGGCACAGCGGTACCGGGACATTGGTGAGCAACTGCGCCGCGCCGAAGGCATGTTGCTGTACCGTCGCTGGCGCGAGGCGGATGATGCTCGACTGGCCGCCGAGGAGGTGGACCGGCTGCGGGGTACCCAGGCTGCGAAGGGAGAGGCGATGGCCCGGATCGCGGCAGACCAGCGTCTCGTATCAGAGAGCAAGCTGCCGCCAATGCGGGAAGAGGAGGCCATTGCCGCCGCGGTTCTTCAGCGGTTGATTGTACAACGTGATGCGTTGAGTGCGCAGGAAGCCCAGGCGCGCCAAGCGATTGAGACGCTGACCAACAGGGTGCTGCAGCTGGGCCGCGATATCGAGCGTGAAAGCGGCTTGAACCGGGATGCGGGCGAAACCATCGAACAGCTGGAATGGGAGGCCCGCGAACTGGCAAAGGCGGGTGAAGGACATGAGGGGCGTCTGAGCGAGGCTGCCGACCTGTCGCGCGATGCTTCCAAATTCTTGCAGGGTCACGAGGACCATCTGGCTCAGCTGACCGAGGATGTGGCCCGGCTGGCGGCGCGGCATCAATCGGCGCAGCGTCTGGTGGAGGATCACAATCGCGCTTTGGCGCGGGCCTTGGGTGACGGTGATCGGGCGCGGGCAACAGTGGCCGAGGCAAATGTGGCTTTAACCCAAGCAGAAACGGCGTTTGAAAGTTCAATCGACGCCGAGGAAGAAACCCGAGAGGCTGCGGAACTGGCGGAAGAAGCACTGGCCGCCGCGGATGAGATGCGCAGCGAAACGCAGGCGCGTGAATCCGATGCACGGGCGCAACGCTCGGAAGCTGAGGGTGAATTGGGGGCGCTGCGGGCCGAGGTGACGGCGCTGGCCAAACTGGTTGAACGCGACACCGCCGAAGGCGGCCAGGTGCTGGACGAGCTGCAGGTGGAACCGGGCTATGAAAAGGCGCTGGGGGCGGCACTGGCCGATGACCTGCGGGTGCCGCTGGTGGCGGCGGATGGCCCTTCGGGCTGGGTCGATCTGCCAGCTTATCCACGGGATGTGCCGATGCCGGAAGGGGCGCTGCCCTTGGCGCGACATGTGTCCGGCCCCGAGGCTTTGGGACGACGCATTGCCCAAATTGGGCTGGTCGACGGGGATAGCGGGCCACGTCTGCAGGCGCAGTTGCAACCGGGGCAGCGGCTGGTGTCGCTCGAAGGGGACCTGTGGCGCTGGGATGGGTTCCGGGCCTGGGCCGAGGATGCTCCAAGTGCGGCGGCGCTGCGGCTGGAGCAATTGAATCGGCTGGAGATGCTGAAGCAAGAGATGGAACGGGTTGGCGCCCGCGCCGAGGGAGCCCGCGCCGCGCATGAGGTGTTGATGCGCAAGTTGCAGCAGGTCACTCAGGCAGATCACGACGCCCGTCAGGCCCGCCGCGCCGCCGACCAACGGGTGGCTGACAGCGCCAGAGCGCTGAGCCGGGCCGAGGCCAACCGCAACCTGTCTGAGGGCAAGCTGGAGACGCTGGGCATCGCAGTGGCGCGCCACGACGAGGATGCGCAGGCGGCGCGGGGGCACCTGAGTGAGGCGACTGCAGCACTGGATGAGCTGGGCGATCTGGGCACCGCACGTGGTGGTGTCGAGGATATCAAACAGGCGGTTGAGGCCGCGCGGATCACCATGCTGACGCATCGCTCGACCCATGACGAGCTGCGCCGCGAGGGCGAGGCGCGCACCAAACGATCGCAGCAAGTGACCAAAGACATCAGCGGTTGGAAACATCGTCTGGACAGTGCCGACCGGCGGATTACCGAATTGGCCGAGCGCCGAGAGGTCTCGCAAGAGGAGCTGGAAGAGGCCAATGCGGTGCCGTTTGAGATTGCCGAAAAACGCGAGGAGCTGACCGAGGCGATCGGCGAGGCTGAGGGGCGCAAGGCCTTGGCCAGTGATGCGCTGGTTGGGGCGGAAACTGCACTGCGCGATGCGGTGCAGACCGAACGTGAGGCCGAAAGACTGGCCTCTGAGGCGCGCGAGGCCCGCGCCCGCGCCGAAGCCCTGTGCGAAGCAGCCCGTGAGACTGTGGCCCATGCCGCTGAACGTATTGCCGAAGATCAGCAACTGACGCCGCACCAACTGCTTGGCCAATTGGACGCCAATCCCGAAGAGATGCCCGTAGCCGAAGTTCTGGAGACGGAAGTGAACCGCCACAAGCGCCAGCGCGATGCCCTGGGCGCGGTCAATCTGCGGGCCGAGGAAGATGCCCGCGAGATACAGGACGAACATGATACGCTGGTCAGCGAGAAATTGGATCTGGAAGAGGCGGTAAAGACCCTACGCAATGGCATTTCCAGTTTGAACCGTGAAGGTCGTGAGCGGCTGCTGACCGCCTTTGAGCAGGTCAACACCAACTTTTCCTCGCTGTTCCGGCATCTGTTTGGCGGGGGTGAGGCCAGCCTGGTGATGGTCGAGAGTGACGATCCACTGGACGCTGGGCTGGAAATCATGTGCCAGCCGCCGGGCAAGAAACTGTCGACCCTGTCGCTGCTGTCAGGTGGCGAGCAGACACTGACCGCATTGGCACTGATTTTTGCGGTGTTCCTGGCCAACCCGGCGCCGATCTGTGTGCTGGACGAAGTTGACGCGCCGCTGGATGACGCCAACGTCACCCGGTTCTGCGATCTGTTGGACGAGATGTGCCGCCAGACCGACACTCGGTTCCTGATCATCACCCATCACGCGGTGACCATGGCGCGGATGGATCGGCTGTTTGGTGTAACCATGCAGGAACAAGGAGTCAGCCAGCTGGTCTCGGTCGATCTGAAAAAGGCCGAGGCGATGGTGGCCTGATGTGTTTAAGTTCTTGCAGTGCAGGGGCTGGCCATTTTACCGTGCTTGTCTAAGCAAAAGGAAATACCAATGAAAATTATTGCCAAACTCGCGGCCGCAGCCGTTATTTTCCTGCCATCTCTGGCATCGGCTGAGATGCTGGTGGCAACCAATCCCGACACTCTGGTGCAGTTCTTTGTCGAAGAAGGTGCCGACGTGGAAAGCACAGTGGACAACGCGGGTGATCCGAAACTGAAGATCGACTACTATGGCACCGACTTTGTTTTGTACTTCTACGATTGCTCCGACAACACCGACTGCAAATCAGTTCAGTTCTTCTCGGGGTATAAAACCGAAGGCAGCGTGCGCAAATCCAAGATGAACACGTGGAATGCTGACAACCGCTTTGCCCGCGCCTATATTTCGGAAAGCGGATCTGCCCGGATCGAGCATGACCTGTATCTTGGCAACGCTKGTATCGACGCGGATGATTTTGCTGCGCTGACCAGCAAATGGACCAAAGCCCAGAATGAGTTTGAAGATTTTATCGACTGGTGATCATAGCGGGCGGGGGGCATCCCCCGCCTTTGCTTTCCTTGAACGCGGGTTAAAGCCGGTTCAACAGTGCAGGCGTCGGCCAAGCATCCGCAGGCAGACCAAGGCGCTGTTGCTCCGTTTGCACCGCAACGCGGGTCTTAGAGCCTAATATGCCGTCCACCTTGCCCACGTCGTAGCCGCGCGCCTGCAGTTTCTTTTGCAGCTGCTTCRTCTGGGCGCCGCTTAGACCCTGATCGGGTTTGCCTGCCTTATAGATGTTCGCTCCTTCCAGCCGGGTGGCAAAATAGGCGGCGGTCAGCACATAGGTGAAGCTCTGGTTCCACTTAAAATAGACATCGAAGTTGGGGTAGGCGAGGAAGGCCGGCCCTTTGTGCCCTTGTGGCAGCAGCAGCGAGGCTTGCAGGCTGCCGCTGGCAAGGGACCCTGAGCGGGGCTGAATGCCCATTTTGGCCCAGTTAGAGACCGAATTCTTTTGCGAAGGGCCGGTTTTCGACAGGTCCAACCCGCGTGGGATCGTCACCTCTTGCAGCCAGGGCTGGTGTGGCTGCCAGCCCAAGTTTGACAACATCTTGCCCCCCGACATCAGCGCATCCGGGGGGGATGTTTTCAGGCTGACCTTGCCATCGCCGTCACCATCAGTGCCGTTTTCCAGAATGTCGCGGGGCAACATCTGCACCATGCCGATTTCGCCAGCCCAGGCACCGGTGGTTTTACCTGGGTCGAAATTGCCCTGTTCATAGAGTTCCAGCGCGGCAAAAATCTGTGGGCGAAACAACTCGGGACGGCGGCAGTCGTGCGACAGGGTAACCAGTGCGTTCAGGGTGTTGAAGTCACCCTGGAAGGCGCCGTAGTCGGTCTCGAACGCCCAAAACGCCAGTAACACTCCACGATTGATGCCGTAGGTGCTCTCGATCCGGTTGAAGGTGCTATTGTATTTCTTGGACATCGAGCGGCCTCGATCCACCCGGTTCTGCGAGATCAGATGGCGGGAGAAATCGATAAAAGGTTTCTGGAACACACCTTGGGACCGATCAGCGCGCAGCACCTTGGGGTCCTGTTTTACGCCTTTGAAGAACGCTTTGGTGGTGGCGGCATTGTGACCTGCGCCAATGGCTTCACGCTTCAGATCTTTTACAAACCCCGAGAAACTGCCGCCGCATTGGGCAAAGGCAGAGATGGGCAATAGGCAGGCAACAAAGGCAAAGGGCAATAAACGCATGAAACGGGCAATCCAATAAGAAAGAGATGCCCCTTGTTAGCTAGAACATCAGGGCCAAAGCAACCGTCATGGCCAGCGCAATGCTCCAAACCTGCCATAGCCGGGTGGTGCAAGCRTCGATGTCATAAGCRGTGATGGCTTTGTTTGCGGGGGCATTGACCCAGGGAAAGTCCCGCATCTTGCCGTCATAAGAACGCGGCCCGGATAGGGCTAGGTCCAGAGCACGAGACATTGCTGCCTCGGGCCAGCCAGCGTTGGGCGAGCGGTGATGGCGGGCATCGCTGACAATGGCGCGCCAGTTGCGTAACTGGCCACTGCTGAGGGCGATCATCAACCCGGTCAATCGCGCCGGGATCAGGTTCAGCAGGTCGTCCAGCCGGGCGGCTGCTTTGCCAAACTCCTCGTACTTCGCATTGCGGTAGCCGATCATGCTGTCGGCGGTGTTGATCATTTTGTAGACCAGCAGTCCCGGCAGCCCGGCAATCAGAAACCAGAATGCCGGGGCGATGACACCATCCGAGAAATTCTCGGCACCGCTTTCGATGGCGGAGCGGGCCACCTGAGGTGTGGTCATCGACGCAGTGTCACGGCTGACAATCATCGCAACCGCGTTGCGACCATAGGATAGAGAGTGACGCAGGCCGGTGGCGACGGCGGTAACGTGATCTATCAGTGATCGTTGAGCGATCAATATTGCGGCGCAGAGGATGGAAACCACCGGGCCGAGCTGGGTCAGAAGGGTACCGAGGATCAGGGCCAGCCCAATCAGGATGACCACCGCGATGCCACCCTTGATACGGAGGTGAGGGCCGTGATTCAGGCTCTCATCCAGGGTTTTTACCACTTTTCCCATCAGCACGGCAGGGTGCGGCAGGCGCGACCACAGCCATTGTGGCTCACCCAGAACCGCATCCAGCAGCAGCGCCGCAACCAATAGGCTGGCGGTGGTCATAGCGCTGCCTCGATCCGGTCCCAGCCCTCCGCAGGGGGCAGGCCCAGACGTAGCAGTGTTTTGGAGTAAGGGAAGATCCGGCTGAGGATATGGGTACGGGCGAGGCGATCATACCAGGCGGTGGCGTCATCGACCTCATACAGGCGGAACAGCGGCGTGCCTCCGATTAGGCGGGCTCCACGTGCCAGAACAAGCGCGTCGAGGCGGGCGGCATCCTGTGTCAGGCGGGCGCGGGTGGCTTTGGCCCAACCGTGGTCCTGCAGCGCCTGAGTGCCGATTTGCAGGGCGGGGCCCGAGACGGCCCAGGGGCCTTGCCAGGTTTCTAACTTGGAAATCAGGTCTGGGTGGCCGATGGCAAAGCCCAGCCGCAGGCCGGCCAACCCCCAGAACTTGCCAAAGCTTTTCAGCACCACAACGCCGGGGCGGTCTGCCAGAGAGATCAGGCTTTGCTCGGGGCAAATATCGCAAAAGCTTTCGTCGATCRCGGTCAGCGGACCGGTGACATCCCGCGACGTCCACAGGCGCCCGTCGGGATTGTTGGGGTGGACCAGAACCCGCGCCTGGGCTGGGCCTCGATCGGTAACGGTCCAGCCGTGAGCGCGAAACCCAGCGGCGTGTTCATTGTAGGTGGGCGGGGTGATTTCCACCGTTTGCGGAGTGGCCAGGGCAGGCAGGGTCGCGATCAGAGCCGAGGCTCCGGGGGCTGGAAGAACCGCAGAATTTGAGGGAATCTGCCAGTAGGATCGGGCTGATTCGACCAGTTTCTGGTATGCGTTGTGGCCTGGCAATGCCGCCCAAACCTCAGGTTGAAATTCGGCAACGGGGAAAGGTATGGGATTGATCCCCGTTGACAAATCCAGCCAATCACAGCGGTTGCCGCCATATAGCGCCATTGCGGCATCCAGGCCGCCGCCGTGATCTCGTTGAGTTTGCGGTATTTTATCGGATAAGCGGGACATGGCAACGCCTGATGAACAATGGTGAAAACCCAGTCACCACGAAGGTGGTCTGATGCATATGGAACAAGATCTGTCACGAGGCAACCATGCTTGGTGAATTGCGTAAAATTTGCTAAGACTGATTTAACGGTTACCGATGTTGGGGAGTGGCACGGCGTTAAAGAGTGTGCCCGGTTATTGTATGAATGTTTTAATTGTTGAGAGTACCTCAGATCTTGGGGTGCTATGGAAGAGGCACCTTGAACGGCAAGGGTCCGAGGTCACACTGGTGGAAAGCCAGGAGGCAGCTATCCTGGCGTTATGTGCAGGTGACTTTGATATCATTGTGCTGGATTTGGTGATCGAAGAGGGCAGCGCTCTGGCGGTGGCCGATTTTGCCAGTTATCGCCGCCCCGATGCGCGGGTAATTTTTGTCACCAACACCAGTTTTTTCTCAGACGGGTCAATCTTTGCCCACAGCCCCAMCGCCTGTGCTTTTGTGCAGAGTGCTATGCCGCCAGAAGATCTGGCGGCTATGGTCGAGCATTACGCGGCGACGCGATAGGTAGCAGGACTGTCATCAACCCCGCCCGTGTGGGGCCTGCCAATCGAGTACCGGGTTGATCGGTATGATCCGGTACGGATTTATGCTGTCGTGACTGTAGTGGTAGTGGCGCACGATGTGATGCGTGCCGACAGTATCCGTAACGCCGGGCCACTGGTAYARWTCGCGSGTAAAGGCCCAGAGGYTGGGGTRATCGATCARCCGTYTKCGRTTACATTTGAARTGCAGGTGATAGACSGAATCGAACCGKGCCAATGTGGTGAACARGCGCCAGTCGGCCTCGGTCACYTTRTYCCCCAGYAGRTAGCGRTGCTGWGACARCAGATCSTCMAGCCASTCYAWYGTGTCAAAAAGCGGCTCTATTGCGGCGTCATAKGCTGCTTGCGTGGTGGCAAASCCGCATTTGTARACRCCGTTGTTSAGGSTGYYGTAGATRCGSGCGTTWATSGCCTCGATGGGYTCSCGCAKTTCTTGMGGCCAGTARTCRTCMGTRTTGCCSGTCAGATCRTTGAAGGCSGAATTCAKCATGCGGATGATTTCCGARCTTTCGTTCGACACGATGGTGTTGCGGTGCTTGTCCCACAGGATTGGCACCGTAACGCGACCGGTAAAGCCCGGATCAGCGCGGGTGTAGATCTGATGCGCATGGGCCAGGCCAAATAACGTGTCACCGGTGGCACCATATTCGTCGGTGTCAAAGGTCCAGCCTTGGTCCAGCATATCGGGATGCACCACTGATACGCTGATGTGATCTTGCAGAGCCTTGAGCTGGCGAAAGATCAGGGTGCGGTGAGCCCAGGGGCAGGCCAGTGAGACATAGAGATGGTAACGGCCACTTTCCGCCTTGTACCCATCACCGCCCGAAATGCCGGCGCTGCCATCCGCGGTGATCCAATTGCGGAATATCGCCTCGGCGCGTTTGAAGGCCCCACCGGATGCGCTGGTATCATACCATTGGTCGTGCCATTTTCCGTCGATCAACAGGCCCATGMYGKYGCYMMWWYSKRWKWTGMTKSSMWWRGAATAGTGTGGAACTGCCAGCAGGCCTATTGGTTGTTGCGCGCACCTTCCCTGCACCGATGCACAGGTGCTGTTGCCGTGCAGCCCCAACGCTCAGGTTCCCGCTTGGCTGGATGCACTTTAGAAAAACTTCACTTGATTTTATCTTTTGTAGAAGCACCCTTGGACTCTGCAAAGTAAAGGTTAGCCAGATGTCGACATACCTCCCCAAAGAAGTTCAAGATGGTTTGGATGCGGCCCGTTTGGCTGGGTTTCGGAAGTCGAGCCGCCTGCGGGTGCGTGTCGGTGACGAGGTTTACCCAGTGCTGCGGATGTGGAAAGGCGGATTTGCCGTAGAAGAGGGCAGTACGCCGAACTTGCGCGGGCTGATTGATCTCTATGATGGCGCAAACCACCTGTATCAATGTCTGATTGTCGCCTCCGAGGCCGAGGCTGGTGAGCGGCGTTATGACTTTAAACGGTCCACCGCTGCGGCCGACAACGCACCGCTGGATTTTTACCGCGCGCCGGATGCGCCTGTGGCATTGCTTGGCCACGACGCGGCTTAAGCTGACTGTAATTCCTAGGTAAGAAAGGCCCCAAATGCGGGGCCTTTTCTATTGGTGGTTTGGGATCTGGCCGCCAGTGAACCCCGCCGAGAGTGATTCTTATTGCAGGTCCGAAAACGCGTCGCGCAGTCGGTCACAAGCATCCTCGACGCGGGCGCGTTGGGTGCCGAGGTTGAAGCGCAGGTAGTTTTCTCCACCTGAGCCAAAACTAGCCCCGTAATTGACCGCGATCTTGGCGGTCTTTTCAACCCGCGCAATGAACTCATCGCGGGTCATGCCGGTGCCGGAAAAATCCACCCAGGCCAAAAACGTGCTTTCCAGATGCATCGAAGAAAGTCCGGGGATCTCAGCAATGGCGGCATCAAAGATTTTGCGGTTTTCCTCAAGATAGGCGATCTGTGCATCAACCCATTTGGCCCCTTCGGGGCTGTAGCAGGCCTGCGCAACAAACTGGCCGATCGAATTTGCAGCCACTGCCAGCGCTGCCATCCGGTCGGCAAACTTGGCGCGAAGGGCGTCGTCGGGGATGATCACATTGCCAGTGTGCAGGCCAGCGACGTTAAAGGTTTTGGAGGGCGCGGTGAGCATGATGATGCGGTCATTGATCGAGGGATCGACCAGCGGCATCGCGATGTGCTTGTGACCGGGATAGACCAGATCGTGGTGGATTTCGTCCGAAATCAGCAGCAAATCGTGGCGTTTGCAGAAATCAGCAAGGCCCTGCAATTCGTCCCGACGCCAGACCTGGCCACCGGGATTATGCGGCGAACACAGGATAACCACGCGCTCATTGCCGGTCATCTGGGCATCATAAGCGTCGAAATCCATCTCGTAACGCCCCTGGTTGTTGACCAATGGGCATTCAACGACCTCGCGCTTGCCGGCGCGAATGACGCGGGCAAAGGCGTGGTAGACTGGGCTGAACAGCACCACCCCATCTCCGGACTGGGTATAGGTGTCCAGGCATATCCCGATCGCGTTGACCWAYCMRKYRRTNGYSWWRWTCCAWCYYGSSKCARYATTSYRRMYATSCNCNGSGTRGSCRKCSRCCAGGTGATGGCGGCGCGATAGTCTGCTTCGTTGTCGGTATAGCCGAGGATGCCGTGATCGGTGATTTCTTGCAGTCGCGCCAGCACGTTGGGCGGGGCGCGGAAATCAGTGTCGGCGACCCACATCGACAGGCCCGTGCCGGGAGCAACGCCATAGATCGCCTCCATCTTGTCCCATTTGACCGAATAGGTGCCGTGGCGATCAATTTTTTCGTCAAAATTCATCCGGAAATCTCCTCGTGTTTGGAGGCGAAGTTACTGGGAAACGCGGGGTGTGCAAGGGGGGCGTTGCAGCGGCTGGACCAATGGCCTAAATCGGGGGCATGAAACGTAATATTCTGATCCATCCCGATCCTCGGTTGAAAAAGATCTGTGCGCCTGTGGCGGACATCACTGATGCGCTGCGAGCGCTGGCTGATGACATGCTGGAAACCATGTATGATGCGCCGGGCATCGGCCTGGCCGCGCCGCAACTCGGAGTGACGGACCGGCTGATCGTGCTGGATTGCGTCAAGGAGGAAGGCGCCGCGCCGCGGTCTTTGGTGATGTTCAATCCGGTTGTTCTGTCTTCCTCGGACGAGACCAACGTCTATGAGGAAGGCTGCCTGTCGATCCCCGAGCAATATGGCGAAGTGACCCGCCCCAAAGTGGTGGATGTGGAGTGGATGGACCGCGACGGCAATGCTCAGCGCGAGACATTTGACGAGCTGTGGGCAACCTGCGTGCAGCACGAGATCGACCATCTGCAGGGCAAGCTGTTCATTGATTATCTCAAGCCGCTGCGACGTCAGATGATCACCCGCAAGATGCAGAAGCTGAAACGCGAAATGGCGCGCGGGTGAGTGTTCGCCCGATCCTGGTCTGGCCTGATGTCCGACTGACGCAGCGCTGTGAGCCTGTGCACTCCGAGCTGCTGGATGATCTGATCGCGGATATGTTCGACACCATGTATGCGGCACAGGGCCGGGGGCTGGCGGCACCGCAGATTGGTGTGATGAAGCGCTTGTTTGTGATGGACTGCAGCTGGAAAGAGGGCACGCCAGCGCCAGCGCCAATGGTGATGATCAACCCAACCATCATGGCCGCTGAACGTATTCTTGTGGCGGGGGACGAGGGCTGCCTGTCGATCCCAGGTGTGTTGGTGCCTGTTGAGCGGCCCAAAGCGGTCACCGTGCAATGGACCGCCGCCGAAGGTGATATTCACATGGCCGATTTCGATGGGTTTGAGGCCCGCTGCATTCAGCACGAGTTAGACCACCTGAACGGCAGGGTGACATTTGACCACCTGTCGGGGGAAACCCGCGACAAGGCCGAGGCTGAATTTTTGGAGACTGTAAAATGACCACCCGCATCTGCCTACCCTGGCCCGACAAACGGCTGCGCACCAAGGCCGAAAAGGTAAGTGAGATCACCGACGAGATCCGCGTCATTTGGGAGGACATGGTTGAGACCATGGAGGCGATGCCCGGAGTGGGCTTGGGCGCGCCGCAGATTGGAGTGATGTTGCGATTGGCGGTGGTGGATGGCTCGCGGGAGCGGGGCAAGGCGGTGAAGATGGCCAATCCGGAGGTGCTGCATGCCTCGATCGAATTGCGCGAACATGAAGAGGCCAGCCCCAACCTGCCGGGCGTCTCGGCCAAGATTAAGCGGCCTCGGGCGGTGACTGTTCGGTTCATGAACGAGGCGGGGCAGATTGACCGGCGTGATTTTGTCGGTGTTGAGGCCACCAGTGTGCAGCACCAGATCGACCATTTGAATGGCCAGATGTATTTTGACCGTCTGAGCAAGGTGAGGCGCGACATGCTGTTGCGTAAGGCCAAAAAGCTGAGCGGGTGATAGCTGGCAACGGATGGTGCGTGCCAGCACGCACCCTACAGAGAAAGCAAAGCAATGCGCATCATATTCATGGGAACACCCGATTTTTCGGTTCCGGTGCTGGAGGCATTGGTCGAGGCCGGGCACGAGATTGCTGCGGTCTATTGCCAGCCACCGCGCCCGGCGGGGCGCGGCAAGAAGGACAGGCCCACTCCGGTGCATGCGCGGGCGGTTGAGCTGGGGTTGGCGGTGCGCCATCCGGTGTCGTTGAAGACACCCGAGGTGCAGGTTGAGTTTGCTGCGCTGGGCGCTGACATTGCGGTGGTGGTGGCCTATGGGCTGATCCTGCCGCAAGCTATTCTGGATGCGCCCGCCCAGGGCTGTCTGAACATTCATGCCAGCCTGCTGCCGCGCTGGCGCGGGGCTGCTCCGATCCACCGCGCGATTATGGCAGGTGATGCTGAGACCGGCATTTGTATCATGCAGATGGAGGCCGGTCTGGACACCGGGCCGGTGCTGTTGCGTCAGGCTACGGGTATCGGCGCTGAAGAGACCACGGCGCAACTGCATGACCGGCTGATGCAAATGGGCGCCAAGTTGATTGTGACGGCAATAGAGCAACTGCCTGACCTGATGCCTGAAGAACAGCCCGAGCAGGGCGTTACCTATGCGTCTAAGATCGACAAGGCAGAGGCGCGCATCGACTGGAGCCGTCCGGCGGTTGAGGTGGACCGGCAGATCCGCGGGCTGTCACCCTTCCCCGGTGCCTGGAGCGAGGTTGGTGGTCAGCGGGTCAAGTTGCTGGCGTCAAAGCTGGCTGAGGGGCAGGGAAACCTCGGTGAAGTGTTGGATGAAAACCTCACAATTGCCTGCGGAACCGGTGCGGTGGAGCTGCTGCGCTTGCAACGGGCGGGCAAGGGCGCGCAGGACCGCGAGATATTCCTGCGTGGCTTCCCGATGAAGCCGGGCGACTGTTTCTGACCGGAGAAATGAAATGGTGTTGAACGGACTGGGTTCACTGCCAACGGCGATCTGCCGTCGATCATCATCTGTGTCGGTGGCGCGTTCCTATTCTACTTTGTCCGGCTGATGTTTGGCATTGGCTTTCATGCGGCGGGCTGGAATGCCATTGTGTCGCCAGTCGGGGCGCTGATCATCGTGCCCTTTCACTGGAGAAGGTGAGTGGAATGCCAATTATTGCCTTGATTATCATCGGGGCCGCAGCCGGATTTCTGGCGACGCGGTTGATGCGGATTGACACGGATATGGTGACCACCGTGGTGATTGGCATGGCCGGAGCGCTGATCGGTGGTCTTGTTCTGCGGTTTTTGCTGACGGTGATGGGGATGCTGGCCGGGTTTGTCGGCGCGGTGCTGGGCGCGCTACTTCTGGTCTGGTTGTGGCAGCGGTATTTTCAGAAGTAGTTCAAGCCACGGTGTCAGCGCTTGCCTTTGCCGGGTTTGAACGGCGCCATGCCTGCCCGGGCCAACTCGTCCGCACGCTCGTTCTCGGCGTGGCCGGCGTGGCCTTTGATCCATTTCCAGGTCACCTGGTGGCGGGCCTGCGCCTCGTCGATCCGTTGCCACAGGTCGACGTTCTTGACCGGCTTTCTGCTGGCGGTTTTCCAGCCGTTTTTCTTCCAGCTAAAAATCCAGGTGGTGACACCGTTTTTCACATAGGCCGAGTCGGTGACCACGGTCAGTGTCGAGGGTCGGCTGAGGCTTTCCAGCGCGTTGATCGCGGCCAGCAACTCCATGCGGTTGTTGGTGGTATCGGGTTCGCCGCCTTTCAGCTCGCGCTCTTTGGCAATATTGCCGTCATCATCAGTGGCGCGCAGCAGCACGCCCCAGCCGCCGGGGCCGGGATTACCGGAGCAAGCTCCGTCGGTATATGCAAATAGGTCAGCCATGTGCGGTCATTACTACGAAGGTATCGTCGCTGCCAGCCAATCCTTTGCCATTTCCAAGTCTTGTGCGGGTTACGGTGAAACTGGCCTCGGTCAACAAGGTGCGCAGTTCCTCTTCGCCGTAATAGGCATAGAAACGACCCAAGTGGTCACGGGCCTCGCCGGTGCCCAGTTTCATGCCAATATGCAGGGTGCCGCCGGGGTGTAGAGCGCGGTGAATGCGCCTTAGATGGCCCGAGAAATTAGCGCGAGGGGCGTGCAGAAGGCTGAAATTGGCCCAAATGCCATCATAGTGGTTTGCAACCGTCAGATCCTCAAAGCTTGCGATTTGCACATCAATTCCAAATTTCATCTTCGTCAATGCGGCCATTTCTGGAGAGGCATCCATGGCGTCGACCACAAGCCCGGCTTTTAGCAGCCGATCCGCCCATTGGCCCGGACCGCAACCAAGGTCGAGCACCCGCCCTCCTATTGGGATCTTGGCCTGGAACGCCACTAGGTCAGCCTCTTGATCAATGTCCTTGGTGTTGGCAAAGCAGGTGGCGTAGGCCTCAGCCGATTTGGCATAGACCTGCATCGTTTCATGATCCGTCATGGTTGCTCCAGCTTGGGGAAGATTTAGGCGCGCTCAATGGCCAGACGTGCTGCCAGACCGGCAAAGATGGCGGCAAAGCCGCGGTTGAGCCAGGCCAGCACCCGTTCTGAACCCAACACGTAATCGCGCGCAGTGGCGGCAAACAGGCCGTAGAGTACAAAGATCACAAATGTCAGGGCCATGAACACCGCGCCAAGCAGGGTCATCTCCAGCGTGGCGGAGGTCGGATCACCGCTGAGGAACGGCGGCAGCAGAGCCAGGAAGAATATCGAGAGCTTGGGATTGAGGATATTTATCAGGGCACCGCGCTGGGCGATCCTGATCCCGGGCTGAGCGCGGATGTCCGAGGCAATGGCAAGCGCACCGCCGGACTTCAGCGCCTGCCAGGCGAGATAGAGCAGATAAAGCACGCCGGCGATTTTGACGATCTGAAACAGCAGCGCCGAGCTGTGCAGCACCGCCGCCAGACCCAGAGTGGCGGCCGCCAGATGTGGTAGAATGCCAAAGGTGCAGCCCAAAGCGGCCCAGAGCGCAGCCCGTCGCCCCTGACCCAATCCCAACGCCAGCGTGTAGATGACGCCGGTTCCGGGGGCCAGAACAACAACAAAGGCAGTGAGCAGGAAATGCAGGGAAATCATCAAAATGGCTCCGGGTATCTGAAACGGCCATCAAAGCCTAACATGGTGCAGGCCAGCTGTCACAACGTGCAGAATTTTGCCAGGCCCTAAGCCGGTTGGCGCAGCACCCGCGGTACTTTGAATTCGATGTTTTCAACGGCGGTTTCCACCACCTCGACGGTCACATCATAGCGGCTGCGGAAGGCGTTGATCACTTCGTTGACCAGCAGTTCGGGGGCCGAGGCGCCGGCGGTGATGGCGACACTGCGGATGCCTTCGAGAGCGCGCCAGTCGATGTTGGTGGCGCGTTGTACCAACTGGGCGTATTTGCAGCCTGCTTTGGCGCCAACCTCGACCAGCCGACGCGAGTTGGAAGAGTTTGGCGCCCCAACCACCAGTAAGGCATCACATTTTGGAGCCACCGTCTTCACCGCTTCCTGGCGGTTGGTGGTGGCATAACAGATGTCTTCCTTGTGCGGGCCGATGATGGCGGGAAACCGGTTTTGAAGCGCCGCAACAATGTCTTTGGTGTCGTCGATCGACAGGGTGGTCTGGGTGACAAAGGCCAGCCGGGTTTCATCTCGCACCGTGACATTGGCGACGTCAGCGACGGTTTCCACCAGCAAGACTTCACCATCGGGGAGTTGGCCCATGGTGCCGACGGTYTCKGGGTGGCCCTTGTGGCCGATCATGATCATCTGCAATCCGGCGTCGGCATGGCGCTGGGCCTCAATATGTACTTTGGAGACCAGCGGGCAGGTGGCATCAACATAGACCATCTGGCGCAGGGCGGCGGCGGCGGGGACCGATTTGGGCACCCCATGGGCAGAAAAGATCACTGGCCGGTCGTCGGGGCAATCTTCCAGCTCCTCGACAAACACCGCGCCTTTGTCGCGCAACCCGTCGACCACAAATTTGTTGTGGACGATTTCGTGGCGCACATAGACTGGCGCGCCCCATTTCTCGAGCGCCATTTCAACAATCTTGATGGCGCGGTCGACACCGGCGCAGAAACCGCGCGGCGCAGCCAGATACAAAGTCAGAGGGGGCAGGGTCATCGGTGTCTCCTTACGTGGCAGAAGTAAGGCTTTCGCACCCCAAGGTCCATAGGACTCAGGTGTCACCGTGATGTGGTCGGGGTTTCCAGCGGTGGACGGCGCAGAGAGCGCAGCAACGGACCGCAGCCAGTGAGCGGGGTGGCCCTAGCGCGCAAAAAAAACAGGCGCTGGATTTCCGTCCAGCGCCTGCCTGAATTATCAACTCAAGTCATCAGACCTGTATCAATTGCCAGCATAGGCCACGGTACGTGGCTCGGCTGGTATTTCGCGTGGCGGACGACCAATGACGTCCTTCAGCTCTTCCAGCTCGATAAAGTTGTCGGCTTGGCGGCGCAACTCGTCTGAAATCATCGGCGGCTGACTACGAATGGTCGATACAACCGACACGCGGACACCTTGACGCTGCAAGCTGGCAACCAGCGGCCGGAAATCCCCATCCCCGGAAAACAGCACAATGTGATCCACGCGCGACGCCAATTCCATGGCATCTACGGCAAGTTCGATATCCATGTTGCCCTTAACCTTACGGCGGCCCATGCTATCAGTGTATTCCTTGGCTGGTTTGGTCACCATGGTAAAACCATTGTAATGCAACCAGTCTACCAGCGGCCGGATTGGCRAATATTCATCGTTCTCAAGCAGCGCCGTATAGTAGAACGCCCGCAGCATCTTGCCGCGGCGCATGAATTCCTGACGCAATAACTTGTAATCGATATCAAATCCCAGCGCTTTGGCAGCGGCATAAAGATTCGACCCATCGATGAACAGCGCTAGCCGTTCGTCTTTGTAAAACATAACAATGTCCTTCCGGTATATGCTGCGTCGCGCTGAGTGTTCCGTGAGTGAATGCTAAAATTGCGCGAAACAGGTAAGTCTAATGTAAGTTATTTGGGGTGTGCTGCAAGTGTGTCGATTATGTGAAACGGGGTCAAAAATGACCGAATTCCGGTCAAATGCGTTAATTGCAATGGGTGGGAACCTGCCATCGCGCGCAGGGAGCCCACAACAAACCTTGGTTGCCGCCGTTGCGGAGCTGTCCAAGCGGGGGCTGCAGGTGCAGTCTGTGTCCCGATTCTTTCAAACGCCGTGCTTTCCGGCGGGGGAAGGGCCCGACTATGTTAACGCGGTGATCCAGGTCAGTGGTGACCGGTCGCCAGATGATTTGTTGTCAATTTTGCATAATGTCGAAGCAGATTTTGCTCGGGTGCGGGATCAGCGATGGGGGATGCGGACCCTGGATCTGGATCTCATTGCAATAGGGGATCAAGTGCTGCCCGATCCTGACACCTATCGGCAATGGCAGGGGTTGGTACTGGAGGAGCAGCAGAACCGGGCTCCGGATCAATTGATAGTGCCGCATCCTCGCCTGCAAGATCGTGGCTTTGTGTTGGTGCCGCTCTGTGATATTGCGCCAGATTGGATCCACCCGGTGCTGGGCCTATCTGCGGTGGAAATGCTGGCCGCTTTGCCAAAAGCAACACTTGCTGAGGTGCTGCCGCTTTGATGTGGCAGAGGGGCGGCATTCGGCGCTTGTCAAGACAAAGATTCGGGCTTACATAGCTGCCTTCTGGATCCTTACTCATTTGGAGAGTCGCTGATGGCCCGCGTAACGGTTGAAGACTGCGTCGATAAAGTTCCCAACCGCTTTGAGCTGGTGTTGTTGGCGGCCCATCGCGCCCGTGAAATTGCGGCCGGTGCGCCAATCACAGTTGAGCGTGACAATGACAAGAACCCGGTTGTGTCGCTGCGCGAAATCGCCGACGAAACTCAGGGTGCTGATGCTCTGCGTGAGCGGCTGATCGAAAGCAATCAGACTCAGATTGAGGTTGATGAGCCAGAAGAAGATTCGATGGCGCTGTTGATGGGTGGCGAAGCCGATAAACCCGCCGATGACGATATGTCCGAAGARAAACTWYTKCGYGCKCTGATGGAAGCCCAAGGGCAGGGYTGAGCSGCACAAMCNAWTTGAGGCKGCGGACCGGAAATGATTTCWACYGAAGATCTGATTGCGCTGGTCCGCAACTACAATCCCAAGACCAATGCAGAGCGGATCGCCGAGGCTTTTGCTTTTGGCGAGGAAATGCACGCGGGCCAGTTCCGGCACTCGGGCGAACCTTATTTTACCCACCCTGTTGCTGTTGCTGCGATCCTGACCGAACAGCGCCTGGATGATGCCACCATCATCACCGCGCTGCTGCACGACACCATCGAAGACACCAAAGCCAACTACGAAGAAGTCTCGGCACGGTTCGGTAAAGAGGTCGCCGAGCTGGTTGATGGCGTCACCAAGCTGACCAACCTGCAGTTGTCCAGTCGTGAGACCAAGCAGGCCGAGAATTTCCGCAAGTTGTTCATGGCGATGTCCAAGGATCTGCGGGTGATCCTGGTCAAGCTGGCTGACCGTCTGCACAATATGCGCACCATCAAGGCGATGCGCCCGGAAAAACAGGCGCAGAAAGCCCGTGAAACCATGGATATCTATGCGCCGCTGGCTGGGCGCATGGGCATGCAGTGGATGCGTGAAGAGTTGGAGGATTTGGCGTTTCGGGTGCTGAACCCCGAGGGCCGCCAATCGATCATCCGCCGCTTTATCACTCTGCAGCGTGAAACTGGCGATGTGATTCATCGCATTACCGGCGATATGCGGGCTGAACTGGAAAAGGCTGGGATCGAGGCTGAGGTGTTTGGCCGTGCCAAGAAACCTTACTCGATCTGGCGCAAAATGCAGGAAAAGGATCAGGGGTTTTCGCGCCTGTCCGATATTTATGGTTTCCGTATCATCACCGCCACCGAGGAAGACAGTTATCGCACCCTCGGCGCGATCCATCAGCGGTGGCGGGCGGTGCCGGGACGGTTCAAGGATTATATCAGTCAGCCCAAGTCCAACGGTTATCGCTCGATCCATACAACTGTGTCGGGACGGGACGGAAAACGGGTCGAGGTGCAGATCCGTACTCGGCAGATGCATGATGTCGCTGAAACCGGAGTGGCGGCGCATTGGTCGTATCGCGACGGTGTGCGCACCGAAAACCCATTTGCGGTGGATCCGGTCAAATGGATCGCCTCGCTGACCGAACAGTTCGACGCCGAAGAGGACCACGACGAGTTTCTCGAGGCGGTGAAGCTGGAGATGTATTCCGACCAGGTGTTYTGYTTYACKCCTAAGGGYGACGTRATYAAGCTGCCCAAAGGCGCRACACCAATTGATTAYGCCTATGCSATCCACACYCGSATYGGCCATGCCTGCGTKGGCGCCAAGGTSGATGCCATCCGGGTGCCWYTGTGGACCCGGYTGCGCAAYGGSCAGTCGGTYGARATYATCACCGCYGAAGGRCARWCRCCGCAGGTCAGTTGGCTRGAAATTGCMACCACMGGTAAGGCKCGCACYGCSATTCGSCGTGCYTTGCGYGATGCSGAYCGTGARCGRTTTGTSAAACTGGGKCGTGAATTGGCRCGYTCGGCGTTTGAGCATGTTGGCCGCAAAGCCACCGACAAGACACTGGAAACCGCCGCCCGTGCCTTGCGGCTGGGCAATGCCCATGAACTGTTGGCCCGTCTTGGGGCCGCGGAAATCACCGGGCATGATGTGGTGCAGGCGGTTTACCCGGATCTTGTGCTGGACAAAAGCGACGAAATCTCGCCGCGTCGGGCGGTGATTGGTCTGGAGCCGGGGCAGAGTTTTGAACGTGCATCTTGCTGCCAGCCTTTGCCCGGAGAGCGCATCATCGGGATCACCTATCGCGGTCGTGGTGTGGTTGTTCACGCAGCCGATTGCGACAGTCTGATCAATTATGAAGACCAACCGGAACGCTGGGTCGATGTGCACTGGCACAGCGGCAACCACCCGGCGGTCTATGGCACAACTTTGGGGCTGACCATTGGCAACGATGCCGGTGTACTGGGACGAATTTGCACATTGATTGGCGAGAAAAAGGCCAATATCTCGGACCTAGAATTTGTCGATCGGAAACCAGACTTTTACCGTCTGGTGATAAACGTCGAGTTGCGAGATGTTGAGCAGCTGCACTCGTTGATTTTGATGTTGGAAGCAGAAAGTGATGTTGCCGCTGTTGAGCGGATTCGTGACAAACTTGCGATGCACAGCGCCAACTAACAGGCCCCTGCGCTAAGTGGGGCCAAAAAATGGACCGTAACTGGGCCACAACTGGGAAGGACGCACTCGTTGGTATTCAGGCGCCGTGACCGACGTTCGCCGCTTCGCGCGATTRYGGAYTTCCTCTGGCCGCGTGGCGGYTGGGGRCGGGCKTTTCTMTAYGTKAAACAYMGGGTGCGCCGWCTGCCTGATTCGCCRGAACGYATYGCKMGKGGCATTGCAGTCGGTGTGTTCACCTCTTTCACTCCGTTTTACGGTTTGCACTTTATTGTGGCGGCCCTGCTGGCGCGACTGTTCAACGGCAATATTCTGGCCGCCCTTAGCGGTACCTTTTTTGGCAATCCGCTGACCTATGTGCCGATTGGAGTGGCGTCGCTGCAGACCGGGCATTGGCTGTTGGGGACCGAATTTGAAACCGAGGTGGATCACTCGCTGATTGGCAAGTTTTTTGGTGTCAGCAAGGATGTCTGGAATAACCTGCTGGCGCTGATCTCGGACCGTGAGGCCGACTGGCACGGGTTGCAGCTGTTCTACAATGAGGTGTTCCTGCCCTATATGGTGGGGAGCGTGATTCCTGGCGTGGTTGCTGCGACGGTTTGTTACTTCCTTAGTGTGCCGCTGATCCGGGTTTACCAGCATCGCCGCCGCTCCAAGATCAAGGCCAAGTTCAAGGCGATCAAAGCGCGTGCGCACCTGGAGAATGACGGTGCAGAACCATCGGTTGTTACCAAGGCACCGCTGCGCAAAGCACAGTAGGTTTTTTGCAGTTTGCTCTTTCTCTCCTGCGGTCTACTGTCAGGGAAACTGGGCTTTTTAGGACTTGCAAGTATGGCTGAAAATTCTCTGCGATTGGGTCTCAACATTGATCACGTGGCGACGGTGCGCAATGCACGCGGCGGGGCCTACCCGGATCCGGTTAGGGCGGCCAAATTGGCTGAGGACGCCGGTGTCGATGGGATTACCGCGCACCTGCGTGAGGATCGCCGTCACATCATGGACGCCGATATCGAGGGGCTGATGCAGGCGCTCACAGTGCCGTTGAATTTTGAGATGGCGGCTACAGAAGAAATGCAGAAAATTGCGCTGCGGCACCGGCCACATGCGGTGTGCATTGTGCCCGAGAAACGCGAAGAACGTACCACTGAAGGCGGATTGGACGTGGCGCGTGAAGAAAACAAACTGGCGCATTTCATTGCGCCGTTGCGGGATGCCGGTTGCCGTATATCGATCTTTGTCGCCGCCGATCAGAGACAGGTCGAAGCGGCACACCGGATTGGCGCCGATATCGTCGAGCTGCACGTGGGGGCCTATTGTGATGCCCATGCTGACGGCCACAATGATCTGCGCGATGAGGAATTGGAGCGCCTGCGTGAGATGTCCATCTATGCCCACTCGCTGGGGTTGGAGGTCCATGCCGGACACGGGCTGACCTACGGCTGTGTCAAACCCATCGCTGCTTTCCCTGAGGTGCGAGAGTTGAACATCGGTCATTTCCTGATTGGTGAGGCGATCTTCCTGGGTTTGGCTCCTGCGGTTCATGAAATGCGTCGTCTGATGGATGAGGTGCGGAATGAGTGATCTTGGAACCTTGGCCACCGTTGGGCTGGCTTTCTGGGTCGTTGCAGCCTCGCCAGGCCCTGCCAATATTTCTAATGCAACAATTGCAATGCGGTATGGACGAAAATCCAGCTTGATTTATGGAGTGGGGCTTTCGGTGGCGCTTGCGTTCTGGGGGGTGGTCGCTGCGGCTGGGTTGGGGGCAGTTTTACAGGCCTCGATTGGTTTGCTGATCGCGTTGAAGGTATTCGGAGGGGGCTACCTTCTCTGGTTGGCATGGCAATCCGCTAGATCCGCCGCCAGCCCGAAACCTCGCAAGGTCATAAATGCGCCCTCTGGCAATTGGTTTCTACGCGGCTTGATCCTTAACCTGTCCAACCCAAAATCCGTGATTGCCTGGATGGCCGCGTTGTCCGTCGGACTTGATCCCAGTGCGACAACAACTTTCGTTTTGACAGCAACCATGCTGTGTGTCGTTGTCGCGTTTGCAAATAACGCGATCTATTCCCTGGCCTTTTCGACAAGGGGAATGATGGGGGCGTACGAGCGGTCGCGCCGTTGGGTTGATGGTGTTGTGGCCGGGCTTTTTGCCGCTGCCGGGGTTGGCTTGCTCAGGTCGGCATTGGCGAGGTGATCCTCGGCATCGGCACCGATCTCGCCAATATTGAACGTATCCAACGTACGTTGGACCGGTTTGGCGATCGGTTCAAGAACCGGGTGTTCACCTCCATTGAACAACGCAAGTCCGAGCGCCGCCTGGATGTGGCGGGCACCTATGCCAAACGCTGGGCCGCGAAAGAAGCCTGCTCCAAGGCGTTGGGAACCGGGCTGCGTATGGGGATCGCCTGGAAGGATATGGCAGTCAGCAATCTGCGCAGCGGGCAGCCGGTGATGCATGTGACCGGCTGGGCCGCCGAGCGGTTGCGCGAGATAACCCCGCCGGGTCATGAGGCGGTGATCCATGTGACTCTGACCGATGATCACCCCTGGGCGCAGGCCTTTGTGGTGATCGAGGCGCGGGCAATCGCTGGCCCTGGCAAGGATGCAAGCAGCCAAGCTTGACTTACCCCCAGCCGCGCCGCATGTACCCCCGGACCTTTTGTTGAACCGGAGAGCCTGATGGCGACCAAAGTCCAAGCCGGAAATTCGATCATTGAGACGATCAAAACCATCGTTTATGCCTTGTTGATTGCCGGCGTTTTCCGAACCCTGTTTTTTCAACCGTTCTGGATCCCATCGGGGTCGATGAAAGAGACGCTGTTGATTGGCGATTTCTTGTTCGTCAACAAGATGGCCTATGGCTATTCCTATGCCTCCTGTCCCAGCGTGAAACTGGGGCGCATCGGCATCGACATTGATGCCGAGGATATTTGTGGATTCCTGGACGGGGATAACACCCGGCTGTTTGGCGGCACGCCGGAACGCGGCGATGTGGTGGTGTTCCGCCACCCGGTGAACAACAGCGATTTCATCAAGCGTTTGATTGGCCTGCCGGGCGATAAAATTCAGGTCAAAAATGGCGTAGTGTTCATCAACGATCAGGCAGTTGAACTGAAAGATGCAGGCGATTTCGAGGAAATATTTGAACGCCAAGGACCACAGGGCCGTCACCCTGCCTGTGAAACAAATACTGCAGTGGGCGAAGGTGGTATCTGTAAGAAGTCACGCCAGATTGAGATCCTGCCAAATGGTGTCGAGCACGCAATCCTGAATATCGGTACCCAGCGATGGGATGACACCGGGGTGTATATGGTGCCCGAGGGGCACTATTTCTTTATGGGTGACAACCGGGATAATTCCACCGACAGCCGGGTGCCGCAGTCGTTGGGCGGCGTCGGTTTTGTGCCTTATGAAAACCTGATCGGTCGAGCCGACCGCATTGTGTTCTCCTCTGCCGGGCGTTCGATGCTGTTCTTCTGGACCTGGCGCGGCGATCGTTTCTTCAAGGGGATCAAGTGAAGTTGTCAAAAGAAATGCGGGGCTTTCAGGAGCGGATTGGGCATCAGTTTGCCCAGCCCGAACTGTTGGTGCGGGCCCTGACCCACGCCTCGATTTCGTCCCCGACGCGCAGCGACAATCAGCGGCTTGAGTTTCTGGGGGACCGGGTTCTGGGGCTGGTATTGGCAACAGCGCTACTGGACGACGACAAATCTGCCTCCGAGGGGCAGTTGGCACCTCGTTTTAATGCTATGGTGCGCAAAGAGACCTGTGCCGATGTCGCCCGTGAGATCAATCTGGGCGAAGTGCTGAAGCTTGGTCGCTCAGAAATGATGTCGGGTGGGCGGCGTAAGCTGGCGCTGCTGGGCGACGCGATGGAGGCGGTGATTGCCGCTGTCTATAAGGACGCCGGGTTTGAGGCATCGCAGAAGATGATCCTGCGGCTTTGGGCCAGTCGTATCACGGCGGTTGAAGCGGACGCTCGCGACGCCAAAACCTCGTTGCAGGAACTGGTTCAGGCCAAGGGGGAAAAACCTCCTGCCTATGAGCTGGTGTCTCGCTCGGGGCCGGATCATCAGCCGGTATTTACCATTGCGGTGCGGTTGGACGATGGCGCCGAGGCACAGGCCACCGCTGGATCAAAACGTCAGGCCGAACAGGCCGCAGCCACTGCGCTGCTAAGTCAACTGGAGCAAAAAAAATGAGTACTCGTGCCGGATTCGTGGCCCTGATTGGTGAACCGAACGCAGGCAAGTCGACGCTGCTGAACCGCATGGTCGGAGCCAAGGTGTCGATCGTAACCCACAAGGTGCAGACCACCCGCGCCCGTATTCGTGGCGTGGCGATGGACGGTCAAAACCAGATCGTGTTTGTTGATACGCCGGGCCTGTTTGCACCGCGCCGTCGGCTGGACCGCGCCATGGTTGCTGCTGCCTGGGGCGGCGCGGCTGATGCGGACGTGATTGTGCTGATGGTCGAGGCCCACCGGGGCGTGACTGAGGGCGTTGAGAAAATCCTCGAAGGCTTGGTCGAGATTGGCAAGGGCCGCATGGTGACGCTGGCCATCAACAAGATCGACAAGGTGCCGACAGAAAAACTGCTGGGCTTGGCGCAGGATCTGAACCAGCGATTTAGCTTTTCCGAGACCTTTATGATTTCGGCTGAAAAGGGACATGGGGTTGAGGATCTGCGCAGCTGGTTGGGTGGCAAACTGCCCGAGGGCCCGTGGTTGTACCCCGAAGATCAGATCGCGGATCTGCCGTTGCGGATGATCGCCGCCGAGATGACGCGCGAAAAGCTGACGCTGCGGCTGCATCAGGAACTGCCCTATCAGATGACAGTCGAGACCGAGAACTGGGAAGATCGCAAAGATGGCTCGGTCAAGATTGATCAAGTGATTTATGTGGTACGGGACGGTCACAAGGGCATCGTACTGGGTAAAGGTGGCGAGACGATCAAAGCCATTGGTCAGGCCTCCCGGACCGAGCTGACAGAGTTCCTGGACCGCAAGGTGCATTTGTTCCTGCAGGTCAAAGTACGGCCCAACTGGCAGGACGAGTCCGAGCGGTATTCGCAGATGGGGCTTAATTTCAAGGACGGCAACTAGGGCCTTGATAAACACGGTTGCATCACGCCCAGCGGCATCGCTGGGCCGCACCCGACCTTCCCCACTGGAGGGCGCGTCACGCCCGCCTAGGGCCGCCGTGCGCCGCCCTATGTCTGGGACACCTGCACAGTGATCCGTTTGACCGCTGAATTCTGGGTGCAAGCCTATCTGGCGCGGCTGAGGTTCCAGGGAATTCCCGCCTTTGTGGTGGCGCATGGGGATGACACCGCCGGTGCTGTTTTGGTCAAGCTGAACACGCTGGACGGGCAAGCGATTGCCTTTCAACGGTCTTATGATCTGATGAGCGATGAACGCCAGTGGATTGAGCTGACCAAGGGTGACGAGCGCGAGGTTGATACATCGGTTCGAAAACAACAGGAATTTGACCCCGATCTTTGGGTAATCGAGGTCGAGGACCGCATGGGTCGTCACTTGCTGGGAGAACCGGGGCTGGAGTAATTACCAACCGCTGGTTTTCAATGCGTATCGTGACCTGTGGCCGAAGGCGCACCACCGGAAAACTCACGCACTTTGCCTGCAAAGGTTTTGAAATACGCCTGTGATTGCAGATGCGCCAGGGTTTCGGCGCTGTCCCAACGAGCCCAGTGAAACCGGGTCTGCTTGTCGTCTGCAATGGCCACTTGATAGGTGGTGCCGGCACTCACCGAATCGCTGTCGATGGCGGCTATGAAATCGGAGATGGTGCTCTGCCATATGTCCTCATCGCCGCTGTATGTATAGGTGATGGTGATGCCGCGCCTGATGAAAATCCTTTAGTTAACCGATACGTTAACTAAAGGTAGCCACTGGGCAAGGCATTCAAGGGCACCTTGCCGATTGCCGGGGGGGGCGGTCTGGTGGCAGGATGAAACGGATCAGCGAGCGGAGGGCAGCCAGTGGAATGGCGGGATCACGGCATTTTGCTAAGTTTGCGCCGCCATGGTGAAAGCTCGGCGATCATTGATGTTTTCACCGAAGAACATGGCCGACATGCAGGCGTGGTGCGCGGTGGTGCCAGTCGCAAACAAGCGCCATTCCTGCAACCCGGTGCGCAACTGGATCTGATCTGGCGCGCCCGGCTAGAGGATCATCTGGGCCACTACCAAGCCGAACCTCTGCGCAGCCGGGCGGCGGCGGCACTGTCGGGGCGGTTGGCATTGGCCGGGTTGAACGCCGTGACGGCTTTGTTGTCGTTTTGCCTGCCCGAACGTGAACCTCATGCCAGTCTCTATACCAGGTCCGAACAGTTGCTGGATCTGCTGGACCAAGAGGAGCTGTGGCCGCTGGCCTATCTGCACTGGGAGCTGGCACTGCTGGAGGAGATGGGCTTTGGCTTGGACCTTTCTACCTGCGCGGTGACTGGCGCGGTTGAGGGGCTGGTCTATGTATCACCAAGATCAGGCCGGGCGGTGTCGGTCGAAGGGGCAGGTGAATGGGCCAACCGGCTGCTGCCGCTGCCCCCCGTTCTGCGCGGTGAAGGCAACGCCGACGATGTGGAGATAGCGCAGGGGTTGCGCACCACCGGTTTTTTCCTTGAGGCGCGTCTGGCGCCGTCGCTGGGCCATCATCCGCTGCCCGAGGCCCGTGGTCGCTTTGTTGATGCTTTTACTCGGCGGCTGTGAACAGCATTTCGCGACCCCCGTCATTGCTCAGGATCAGGGTGCCGCCCGAGACCTCGGACAGGGTCATGCCCTGCAACGCCTGTAGGTATTGGTTTTCTGCCTTTTGATCCTCGCAAACCATGCGGGTCACGCTGAGGTTTTGAGCGTCGAACCAGGGGTAGGGGGCGTCCAATACGGCGCTGTAGCTGTTGCAAGGCGCCGCGCCGGTAAGGCGGCCCGGTTCGGGAAAGCGCAGGGTCGCGGTTGCAGCAAAAGGCTGGCCGTCGAGCTCGGTCAACTGCCACTCCATGTCATCAGCCCCATAGGCGGCAATGGTTTCGTCGCCTCGGCAGGCCGTCATCAGCAGTAGCGAAAGCGATAAAATTACGCGGAACATCGGGTCTCCCGGTCGGCATGCGTATAGTAATCGGGGCAAATATGGTCACGGCTGTGCCTTAGTGTCACTCGCTCTGAATGATTTGTGCGATTTTGTTACCAATGACAGTGCTGGCCTTGATCGACGGGTGGATCATGTCCAGCGCGTGGTAAGACCGATCACCATATGGAACCAGATCACGCAGCGACAGAAAATAGATGCCGCTGTCAATTTCGGCCAGTCGGGCAATGCGCTGTTCCAGAATGTCCCCCTCTTCGCGGCAGTGCTCGATAGCAGAGCCGACGCCGGGGCTGCGCAGATATCCAACGTAGATCACTTGTGCTCCGGTTTGCCGCAGGTCCGAGAGCATGCCGGGGATGGCGCCTTTGCGCCCTTCCTTTGAGATCAATTTGTCCAGCTTGCGATCACAGGCAATGCAGCCACAGCCCAGCCACAGATCGTTGCCACCACCGTTTACGATGATCCAGTCCCAGTCGCCTGCTGTATATTGCTTGCGAATATTCATGCCGGCGCTGCCGGAGATCGGCAGGTGGTAAATGATGCGTGCGGCCGAAACCGACCGGTCCACCACCGGTTCACCCAGCGCCTTTGCAAGTGAATCGGAAATTGAATGGCCGCTAATGTTGTTCCAGGCCATCAGGGAATCGCCGATCGCCAAGATATGGACGCTTTGGCCTTTTGGCGTCGCACCAGAACAGCCGGACAACAGGACGATCAAAGCAAAAAGGCGGATTACAACCATCATAGTGCCTTTTAGCGAGAACTTGGGCGCGTGAGAACAGTCTGGAGGGGAAACAATCTCTTTCTTGGGCGAGGTGACAAAAAGCCCGGCACGCTGGCCGGGCAAATAGGTGATAGCTTTTTTCTGCGGACTTAATTCAGCAAGCGGCGGGCGATGACCTGGGCCTGGATTTCGGCGGCGCCTTCAAAAATGTTGAGGATGCGGGCATCGCATAACACGCGGGAAATTTTGTACTCCAGCGCAAAGCCGTTGCCGCCGTGGATTTGCAATCCGTTATCAGCCGCCGCCCAAGCCACGCGAGCCCCCAGCAGCTTGGCCATGCCAGCCTCAAGGTCGCAGCGATGGCCGTTGTCCTTTTCCCAGGCCGAGAAATAGGTCAACTGGCGGGCGATCATAATTTCCACTGCCATCATCGCCAGCTTGCCAGACACACGGGGAAATTCGATCAGAGATTTGCCAAACTGCTTGCGATCCTGGGCGTATTGCATGGCGAGATCCAGCGCCGATTGTGCCACACCAATGGCGCGGGCGGCGGTTTGAATGCGGGCGGACTCAAAGGTCTCCATCAGCTGTTTAAAGCCTTTGCCCTCTTCGCCACCCAGCAGGTTTTCGCCTTTGACCTGAAAACCGTCAAACGCCAGTTCGTATTCCTTCATGCCGCGATAGCCCAGCACTTCAATCTCGCCGCCGCTCATGCCCTCGGTGGGGAATGGGTTTTCAACAGTGCCGGGTGTCTTTTCGGCCAAGAACATCGACAATCCACGATGGTCAGATGAGTCCGGATTGGTCCGCGCCAGCAAGGTCATCACATGGGTGCGGGCCGCGTGGGTGATCCAGGTCTTGTTGCCGGTGATCTGGTAGTCACCATTGGCATCCTTGACCGCTCGGGTGCGCAGCGAACCAAGGTCAGAGCCGGTGTTGGGCTCGGTGAACACAGCGGTGGGCAGGATTTCGGCGCTGGCGATCTTGGGCAGCCACTGAGATTTCTGCGCATCGGTGCCGCCACACAGGATCAACTCGGCCGCGATTTCCGAACGGGTGCCCAGCGAGCCAACCCCGATATAGCCGCGCGACAACTCCTCGGACACCACCACCATCGAGGCCTTGGACAGGCCAAAGCCGCCGTATTCTTCGGGGATGGTCAGGCCAAAGACCCCCATTTCGGCCAGCTCGTCGATGATCTCCATCGGGATCAGCTCATCCTTGAGATGCCAGTCATGGGCGTGTGGTTCGATCCGCTCCTCGGCAAAGCGCCGGAACTGCTCGCGAATCATCTCCAGCTCGTCATCCAGACCAGTGGCGCCAGTGGTGAGATTGGCGGACTGCTCTTGCATCAGCTCGACCAGACGGCTGCGGGCGGCTTGGGAATTTCCGCTCTGGGTCAGGGTCAATACCGCAGGTTGCATCAAGGCATTCAGGTCGTCTCGGCCGACACCCATGTCTTGCAGCCGGACAATCTCTCCCTGGTTCATCTGAATGCCGCCATGGATTTGGCTAAGGTATTCGCCAAAGGCGATCTGATGGATCAGCTGTTCMACCTCRCCRAATTTYYCGTCRGAYTGSAGGKTYTYGGCCCATTTCTGCATCTGMACMAGGCTYTGATGATAGGTSGCCAGCCARGMYARCCCRTGTGCMGCRGTTTGGTTTTSTTCSATYARRTGACCYGAGACGCGACCATCTTSGCTGACCAKKKYYSSGACSGCWGWGCGGGCKGYYTSAAACAGYKTTTCMACRGGRRGMARRGCCGCWKYRGTCARMRCMAKMAGRTCRSKAAKAAGGGTCGGKKTCATRWGCRMGTCCTGTKYGTSKTGGGCAATCAATGGCAGTCCGAGTGTTGTATCCGGTGGTAATCATTTTGCAGTTGCAGCGCAACATAAATACGCTGCAATGCGGCATTTCGGACTAATCTTGCGTGTCCGTTTTGCCGGTGCAGCCGCCGCCGGATATGGTACAGGGGATCTATGGAGACATTATTCTTGCTGCTTTCCCCCCTGCAATTGGCCGCCGCCGTTGGGGTTGCCCTGTTCGCCGGAGTCATCAAGGGTCTGGTTGGTTTTGGGATGCCGATGATCCTTATTTCGGGGCTCAGCGTGTTCCTCAGCCCCGAACTGGCGCTGGCCGGCCTGATCCTAGCGACGGTGGCCAGTAACGGGATACAGGCGCTGCGGCAGGGCTGGGTTGCCGCGTGGCAGTCGGTGCTGCGGTTTCGGGTTTTCCTGTTGGTTGGGCTGGTTTTTCTTCTGTCCAGTGCCCAGCTGGTGCGGGTACTGCCGACTCAGGTTCTGTTGCTGGTGCTGGGTATCCCCATCAGCATCTTTGCCCTCCTGCAATTGTTTGGGTTTCGCTTTCACCTAGAGAAACCCTCTACCCGAATCGAGGCGGCGGTGGGTGCCTTTGCTGGCTTTATCGGTGGATTGTCTGGCGTCTGGGGGCCACCGACGGTGGCTTATCTGACTGCGTTGGACACGCCAAAGGGCGAACATATCCGGGTGCAGGGGGTGATCTACGGGTTGGGCGCGGTGGCGCTGCTGGTGGCGCATACYGGGTCYGGGGTGCTGCGCGCCGAAACCCTACCGCTGTCACTGGCACTGTTGCCACCCGCGATGCTTGGCATGTGGGTTGGGGTGCGTTGGCACGATAGCATTGATCAGGCCACCTTTCGCAAGGCCACCCTGCTGRTGCTGGCGGTGGCAGGATTGAACCTGGTGCGGCGCGGTGTGTTTGGATGAGCTCTAGGATCTCCGCTGAACGGTTGGCACTGGGTTCCATTGCGGTATCGTTACTGGTCCTGGCACTCAAATTTCTGGCCTGGCAGCTGACCGGGTCGGTGGCGCTGTACTCAGACGCGCTGGAATCGCTGGTCAATGTTGGAGGGGCCGCGTTGGCCTTGCTGGCAGTGCGTTATGCGCAGCGACCGGCTGATCGCGGCCACCCCTTTGGCCACCACAAGGCCGAGTATTTCTCTGCGGTGGCCGAGGGCATCATGATTGTGGTGGCCGCCCTGTTGATCGTGCATCAAGCACTATCGGCCTTTTCCGCCCCTGATCTTAGCGACCTTGGCCCTGTTGGACTGGCGGTGAACGGGCTGGCCATGGTGATCAACCTGCTCTGGGCGCGGGTCTTGATATCCTGGGCTCGCCGACATCACTCTCCAGCCCTGACGGCCAGCGGGCGCCATTTGATGAGCGATGTGTGGACCTCGGTCGGAGTGCTGGCGGGGTTGCTGCTGGCGCTGTTGACAGGCTGGGCGATATTGGACCCCCTGCTGGCCATCATCGTGGCGCTGAACATCCTGCGTGAGGGCCTCATGGTGATCCGCTCGTCGGTGGGCGGGCTGATGGATTCGGCGGCTGATCCGGCTGAACAGGCCCAGATCGAAGAAATTGTCCACACTGCCGCCAATGGCGCCTTGCAGGTGCATGACATCCGCACCCGTCGGGCGGGGCAGGCGCTGTTTGTCGAATTTCATCTGGTGGTTTCTGGGGCCATGACTGTCGCGGCCTCACATGAAATCTGCGACCGAATCGAGGCGGCTCTGCAGGCGAAAATTCCGGGGATCAACACCACCATTCATGTGGAGCCTGACAGTAAGCTAGAGCCAGATGGTCTGAACCCCGGATAGGTGGAATGGAGGAGAATGTTTCACCGGCAGAGGGCAGACACGTAGTGGAGTGGTTCGCCTAGGTGCTGACCTTGCTGCGCTTGCGCTCTGCCATCACTGCGGTGATGCGGTTGGCCCATTCGGCGTTCTCATTGGAGAGGTTTTTGATCTCCTTGGCAAGATAGGCAAACCCCAGTCCGGCGTCGCCAGCACGGGCGGCTTCGATCCCGGTGTTTATCGATAATATCGACAGTTGTCGCACAGACCGCAGGATATTTTCCGCCAATTCAACGATTTCGATATTGGCTTCTTCGGTGGCCAGCAAAGTGGATTCTAATGTTTCGCGCAACTTTACCTCAGCCGATGCGTCAACCACCARSCCYTSCARRTAYACCAATKYGCCTTKRYYRTCATAGACCGCATTGCCGCGCTCACGTACCCAAGCCTTGGTTCCGTCGCTGCGGCAAACACGATAATCCACATCCCAATTACGGCGCTGCTCAATGGCGGCGTCGACTTCTGCGAATACGCCAGTGGCATCCTCTTTGTGCATCAAGTCGCCAAAGGCAACGCGGTTGTTGCCAAGGATGTCAGTGATGGAATACCCGCATAGTTTTTCGACTTGCCCAGCCATGAATTCCATCGTGAAAACGTCGTCATTAGCGCAACGGTAGATAAAGGCGTCGCCGGAACTAAATATGCTGTTGAAAACTGTCAGAGCTTCACTTTTCATCCGTACCCCTGCCGCAAAAATCCGCGTCATGTTAGAAAATTGACTTTCGCGCATTGTTCGTTGAAGGGGTTAATTTTTCGTTGAGGGCAATATTGTTTCACCTGAGTGGACTTTAGCTCCAGGTATGGTTGGGTTTGGCAATGAATTCGTATTCTAGCGTCCCGTGGGTGTTGGTTCTGCCCGGTCACTCCTGCCACGCGCGGCGCGGCGCACAAAACTGTGCTAAAAACGCTCTGTGCCGAGGTCAAGTTTGCGGGCCTAGGCGGGTTTTATCTAGTAACTTGTGTGGAGGTTGAGATGTCTGACGTTCAAAAAGGGCAGTGTTTTTGCGGTGCCGTGGCAATCGAAGTGACCGGCGCCCCCGAGGCGATGGGATATTGCCATTGCGAGTCCTGCCGGTCGTGGTCTGCGGGGCCGGTCAATGCTTTTACCCTGTGGAAACCAGAGGCAGTCGCGGTGACCAAAGGTGCCGAGCATTTGACTACTTTTGAAAAAACGGAAAGCAGTCAGCGCCAGTTTTGTGCGCTGTGCGGTGGTCATGTGATGAGTGGTCACAAGGGGATTGGTCTGGTTGATGTCTACGCTGCCACCATCCCATCGCTGACGTTTGAGCCGGAGGTGCATGTAAACTATGCCGAAGCAGTTCTGCCGATCAAAGATGGCTTGCCCAAGATGCGCGATTTCCCTGCGGAAATGGGCGGCAGTGGCGACACCCTGCCGGAATAGGCCAGGATGCTGATATGCAAAAAGGCCCCGAATGTCCGGGGCCTTTTTTGTTTCGATTTGATTCCTATCAGCCGATAGCGGCGGATTTTACGTCGTCGTCGATATGGGGAAGATACTGTTTGAAGTTGTCCGAGAACATCTGAACCAGCTTGGCGGCCTGGCTGTCATAAGCAGCCTGATCATCCCAGGTACGGCGCGGATCCAGCAGCACCTCGGCAACGCCGGGTACGGACACCGGCACGTCAAAATTAAAATTGCTGTCCTTGCGGAATTCGACCTCGGCCAGGGAACCATCCAGCGCCGCGGTCAGSWSSKCMYKGGKRRYGNNNATCGGCMWSYSSGRSCSMRYSCMRYWWGSSCCACCGGTCCAGCCAGTGTTGACGAGCCAGCAAGTGGCGCCATGCTCGGCGATCTTTTCGCGCAACAGATTGCCATAGACCTCGGGGCGACGCGGCATGAACGGCGCGCCAAAGCAGGTCGAGAAGGTCGGCTCGGGCTCGGTCACGCCGCGCTCGGTCCCGGCCACCTTGGAAGTAAAGCCGGACAAGAAGTGGTACATCGCCTGCGCCGGGGTCAGCCGGGCAATGGGGGGCAGCACGCCAAAGGCATCACAGGTCAGCATGATGATATTCTTGGGGTGGCCACCCATCGCAGTTTTTGAGGCATTGGCGATATACTCAAGCGGGTAGGCGCAGCGCATATTGGCGGTCAGGCTGTCGTCCTTGAAATCCAGCTCCTTGGTTTCCGCGTCGAATACCATGTTTTCAATCACGGTGGCGAACTTCGAGGTGGTGGCATAGATTTCCGGCTCGGCCTCGGCGTTCAAATTGATGGTCTTGGCGTAGCAGCCGCCCTCAAAGTTGAAAGTGCCGTTGTCGGACCAGCCGTGCTCGTCGTCGCCGATCAGAGTGCGGGAGGGATCGGCGGACAGGGTGGTTTTACCGGTGCCGGACAGGCCAAAGAAAATCGCCGAGTCGACCGGGTTGCCAGTGGCGTGGTTGGCCGAGCAATGCATCGGCATGATGCCTTTTTCCGGCAACAGGTAGTTCAGCAGCGAGAACACCGACTTCTTATTTTCGCCGGCATATTCGGTGCCGCCAATCAAGATCAGCTTGCGGTCGAAATTCATCGCGATGACGGTTTCGCTGCGGCAATTGTGCTTGTCAGGGTTGGCCTGAAAACTGGGGCAGTTGATGATAGTGTAATCGGCAATGAAATCGTCCAGGTCTTCGCGATCAGGACGCCGCAGCAGGTGACGGATGAACAGATTGTGCCAGGCCAGCTCGGTGACCATGCGGACATTGATCGCATGGGCCGGATCCGCGCCGCCGATCAGATCTTGGACAAAATACTCTTTGCCCTTCATGTGCTCTAGCATGTCTGTGTAAAGCGCATCGAACCCTTCTGGGCTCATCGCGGCGTTGTTTTCCCACCAGATGGTGTCGGCAACACTGGCGGTTTTCACCACATGTTTATCCTTGGGCGAGCGACCAGTGAATTTTCCGGTGGTGACCAAAAAGGCGCCACCATTGCCCAAAGTCCCTTCCCCGCGCTTCAACGCGGCCTCGACCAGTGCCGGTTCCATATAGTTGTAATAGACATGTCCCAGTCCCTCGATGCCCTGATTTTCGAGGCGGAATTGCGGGTTAACCCGTCCTGATGTCATCTTTTTTCTCTCCTATGGCGGCGGGCGACACTGGCGAATGTAGCCGCGCCTTGGGCAATGGAAACGGTCAAGGGACCGATGATTGGGGTCATAACATGGTGATTTGGGGCGTGAACAGGACGGTTTGGCGCAGTTAGCGCCACCATTGCAAATTTTAGCGCAACCATCATTTTAGTACTCAAAACTGCAGCCCTGTTCAGCAGATGCTAAGGTATTTTTGTCTCAATTAGGACGTAACATTGCCGCGATTCATTAATGGGGATTGATTCGGCCCGGCAGAACAGCGATGAATAGGGCAAAAAAGCAGGCAGTTCAGAGCAGATTAGGGGCACATTTCAGATGTCAAAGATTGCATTGGTCGACGATGACAGGAATATCCTGACATCCGTCTCGATGACACTCGAAGCCGAGGGCTTTGAGGTCGAAACCTACAACGATGGACAGGCGGCGTTAGACGCCTTCAATAAGAAACTGCCGGATATGGCAGTGCTGGACATCAAGATGCCGCGGATGGACGGCATGGATCTGTTGCAGCGATTGCGGCAAAAATCACAGATGCCGGTGATTTTCCTGACCTCCAAAGATGATGAGATCGACGAGGTGCTGGGTCTTCGCATGGGCGCCGACGATTACGTCAAGAAACCGTTCTCGCAGCGTCTGCTGGTTGAACGCATCCGGGCGCTGTTGCGGCGCCAGGAGGCGATCAAAGCCGACGCCGACGGCAGCGCACCCGCTACCGAAGCCAAGGTGATGGAGCGTGGCCAGCTGCGCATGGATCCGTTGCGCCATTCGGTGAGCTGGAAAGACAAAGACGTATCGTTGACGGTGACCGAATTTCTGCTGTTGCAGGCGCTGGCGCAACGCCCCGGTTTTGTCAAAAGCCGGGACCAGTTGATGGATGTGGCCTATGATGATCAGGTCTACGTGGATGACCGCACCATCGACAGCCATATCAAGCGGTTGCGCAAGAAGATGCGCAGTGCAGATCCGGACTTCTCAGCGATCGAAACGCTGTATGGTATCGGGTACCGGTATAACGAAGACTAAGCGACCCCAGTGGGTCCTGGTGGAAGGGCGCCAATGCGCGACACGGGCATGACACAGAACCAGCACGACGGTGACGTTGTCCTGGGCGACGATTGGGTCGCCCCGGATCACACCGTTGCGCGTGAAATGCTGGCCAAACGGGCTCGGCGAGGGTTCTTCTCTCTTAAGGGATCACCGCTGACCCGGAAAATTATCACCTTTAATTTGATCGCTCTGATCATTTTGGTGGCGGGCATTCTCTATCTCAATTCGTCACGCCAAAGTCAGGTGTTGCAGCGCGCCGGGGCTGTGGTTGGCGAGGCGCGGCTGATTGCCGATGTGTTTGAGGCGCAATTACCGAGCAGTGGAGCGGCAAGTCTGACCACCGGTGACGGCATTGATGTGGCCGGTACCCTGGCGGGGCTGAGTCTGCGCACCGGGGTCGAAGTCTATGTCTTTGATACAACGGAAAACCTGATTGGTCAGACCATAGGCGATTCGGACAACGAGGCATTGGACCYGCTGAACGGGGGCCAGTTCGGACCGACGTTGATCAGTGACGGATTGTCGGGGTTATGGGGTGCCGTCGAGAGCATTTTACCGGCAGACCGGGCGGTAAAGCACGAGACGTTAGAGGATCAGTTGCGCAAGATGGTGCCTCGCGCGCTGTTGGATGGCACCAAAGTCGAATCAGTGGTCGATACCGCCGGAGGCACCGTATTTTCTGCGGTCACCCCCMTTCTGCAACAGGGCAAGCCAATCGGCGTGGTTGCGGTGGCGTCGCCGACAGGTGAAATTGACGCCTTTGTGCGAAATGAGCGCGAGCGGGTGTTGCAGATGTTTGTGGTGGCGCTGTTGGTCTCCGTGGGGCTGTCACTGGTGCTGGCCTCGACCATTGCCAACCCACTGGCCGATCTGGCCGAAGCGGCCGAGCTTGGCCGTGACCGCGATTCGCGCCGGGTTCAGCCGGGCCGTATTCGCATTCCTGACCTGTCAGCCCGCCCCGATGAAATCGGCCGATTGAGCCGGGCGCTGCGTGGCATGGTCAAGGCGCTGTACAGCCGCATCGACAGCAACGAACAATTTGCTGCAGATGTGGCGCATGAAATCAAAAATCCTCTGGCCAGCCTGCAATCGGCGGTCGGAACCCTGCGCATTATCAAGCGTGACGACCAGYGCGAAACCTTGCTGGCGGTGATCGAACATGATGTGCGACGGCTGGACCGGTTGGTCAGCGACATTTCCAACGCCTCACGGCTGGATGCGGAATTGGTGAAAGAGGAAGAAGAAGAGTTTGACCTGCTGGTGACGCTGAGAAATCTGAACCAGTTTTTGGGCGAAGATGCCCGCGCCAAAGGCATCGACTATATCACGGACCTGACCGAAGGGCCGATTATGATAACCGGTCTGGAGGCGCGGCTGGCTCAGGTGTTTGTCAATCTGATCACCAATGCGATTTCGTTTTGTGATGAGGGCGACGCGATCCGGGTCTGGGCTCGGCGTCGGGCAAATAGGGTGCTGGTGGTGGTCGAGGACACCGGCCCTGGCATTCCGGAACAGGCCCTGAGCAAAATCTTCAATCGGTTCTACTCGCAGCGCCCGGACGAGCACTTTGGTAATAATTCCGGTCTTGGCCTGGCGATCTCCAAGCAAATCGTCGAAGCCCACGGTGGCGTGATCTGGGCCGAAAATATCCGTCCAACCGAGGTTGATCTGACGTCCGAGCCATTGGGGGCACGATTTGTTGTCGGCCTGCCGGTCTAGGCTATGGGCGGACACAATCACCTGTGTCTGCACGCATCCTGTATAACTTTGGAGGGTCGTGGTCTGTTGATTCGCGGCGCCTCGGGTAGCGGCAAATCGGCACTGGCGCTGGCACTGATGGCATGGGGTGCTGTGCTGGTTGCCGATGACAGGGTACTGGTGACCCTGGAGCAGGGTGATCTGATCGCCCGTGCACCGGCGGCTACCGGCGGCCTGATCGAAGCCCGCGGTCTGGGGATTTTACAGGCAGACCGATGCCCTCAGGCCGTTATTTGTGCTGTCGTCGATATGGACAGACCTGAGACCGAACGGCTGCCGCCGATTCGCACTGTCGAGATCCTGGGGCAGAGGGTGACTCTGTTACACAGGTTTGACACTGCCTATCTGGCGCCAGCCCTGCTACAATACCTTAAGCGTGGACGACGGAACCCAGATGCAGGAACACAGTGACAGTTTGATGCCTTTGGTGCTGGTGACGGGTCCGTCTGGCGCGGGGCGGTCCAGTGCCATCAAAGTGCTGGAAGATCTGGGATTTGAGGCGATCGACAACCTGCCGCTCAGACTGTTGCCGCGGCTGGTGATGAGCGATGAAATGAAATCGCCGATGGCGCTGGGGTTGGACAGCCGAAATCGCGATTTTTCAACCGAATCTCTGCTGGATCTGATTGCGGTTCTCGAGGGGTATCAAAAAGTTGCGTTGACGGTGTTGTACTTGGATGCTCGGCCCGAGGTGTTGCTGCGACGCTATTCGGAAACTCGCCGCCGCCATCCACTTGCCCCGGCTGAAACACCTGAGATTGGCGTCAGCCGAGAGCTGGATCTGATGCGCCCCATTCGCGAGCGCGCTGATATGTTGCTCGACACCTCGGATYTGAATGTSCACCAGTTRAARGCYGAGATYGAACATTGGTTTGCSCCMGGWGGYCGTRCWYTGGCRYTGTCYGTGCARAGCTTTTCCTAYAAGCGWGGYATCCCGCRCAGYGTSGACATGGTGTTTGAYTGCCGGTTCCTGACCAAYCCYTAYTGGCWAMARGAMCTRCGWRRGYTGGACGGGCGMGANCCMGWWGNTGCAGGCGCATGTSARRACCGACCCSCGRTAYMRTGARTTCTTTGASCGGGTKCTKGGKCTGACCMARATGCTRTTGCCKGCYTACCGSGAAGAGGGTAAATCGCACYTCWCMATCGCCTTTGGMTGCACCGGYGGGCAACATCGGTCGGTGACAYTGGCAGAAASCCTRGCCAAAGCCCTTGCRGAAGRTGGCCAGCAGGTGTCAATTAGACATCGCGAGCTGCAAGGCCAGCAGTAGAACGGAGAGGCCGGATTGATCGGGATTGTGATTGTCGCGCATGGCGGGTTGGCCAGGGAGTACCTTGCCGCTGTGGAGCATGTTGTCGGTGAACAACCGGCGCTGAAAACTATTTCCATTAATCCCGAGGATGACCGGGATATCAAGCAGCAGGAGATCTGTACTGCGGCCAATGAGGTGGATAGCGGTGCTGGCGTTGTGGTGGTTACTGACCTGTTTGGCGGCTCGCCCTCGAATCTCAGCCTGCGGGCCTGTGCCCCGACAAATCGCCGCATTCTTTACGGAGCCAATCTGCCGCTTTTGATCAAGCTGGCAAAATCCCGTCACTTGCCAGTGGCAGATGCCGTGCGCCAGGCGATGGAAGCAGGTAAGAAGTATATCAATTCGCGAAATATCAGCCCCGAGGGGGAGTAATCGATTTAAATGACGCAGAAAACACTCACAATCGTTAACGAAAAGGGGCTGCATGCTCGCGCCTCGGCCAGGCTGGTCGAAGTGGTAGAGGGATTTGACGCCACGGCTGAGGTTTCTCGCGATGGGTTGTCAGCCTCGGGCGACAGCATTATGGGGCTTTTGATGTTGGCAGCCTCGAAGGGAACGACTATTGACGTCGAAACCTCTGGCCCAGACAGTGATGCTCTGGCACAGGCCCTGGAGACTTTGGTAGCCGACAGGTTTGGCGAGGGCTATTGAGCCTGAATAGCGTTTGATAAAAGCAGGAATTGTATAGTGGCAGACACCACTCAGGACAGGGACAGCAACCGCATGACGCAGGCGGAACAGCAGGGCGGCGAGGTTTATGACCGCCGCACCCTGACCTATGCCAATTCCTTTGACGACCGCTGGACCTCGCTGGCAATCCGTAGCATCGAATGGGCCACTGGCAAGTTTACAATTCTGCGCATGGTCGCCAAGTTTGAAAAAGACAATGCCAAGTTCCGCGGTCAGAAATTCTGGCGGGGTGCTTTGGACATTATGGGGATTGAGCTGCAGACCCCCGCCGAACAGCTGTGCAATATTCCCACTGAGGGTCCCGTTGTGGTGGTGGCGAACCATCCNCATGGCATGGTTGATGGGATGGTTTTTGCTGAGTTGGWGGGGCGGGTGCGTCAGGATTACCGCATCCTGANCCGCTCGGTGCTGACCGGGCTGGACGAAGCTGCGACCTCGTTCATGATCCCGGTGCCGTTTCCCCATGACCCCGACGTACAGAGCAAGATGGTTGAAATGCGGGCCAAGGCGATGGCACATCTGAAAGAGGGCGGCGTGGTGGCGCTGTTCCCCTCCGGTGTGGTGATGTCGTCTGACAGTTGGTTTGGACCGGCGCAGGAAGCCGAGTGGAACGTGTTCACCGCACAGCTGATCCGCCGCTCCGGTGCGAAGGTGGTGCCTCTGTTTTTTCCGGGCAGCAATTCTCGGGCTTATCAGATCGCCAATCGTATTTCGGCGGTGTTGCGGCAGGGCTTGTTATTGCACGAGATCGTGCGCTCGTGCCACCGACCGCAGGCGCCTGTTGTTGGCAAGGTTCTGAGCGCAGAGCAGATGGCGCAATTGAACAGTGATCCACGTGGCTTTATGGCCTGGCTGCGGCAACACACACTGTCGTTGGGCGATAAAACCTAAATCCTGCTGTTAATCACGATGAGTGCCTGCGGCACGCTGGACAGTTTAAGTTAGTTTGGGCCGCGCTGTTGCGTGCCGATAGAGCGTTTCGGGTGAGTGCGAGATTTTTAGGGCGCTTCTGAATCACCAGAGCAGCAAGCTCCGGAGCCCTCATCGCTTGGACCTGTCTGACTGAACGCTGACCCGCCACCAAGGACAATAGCGGAGGCTCCACTATTGTCCTTGGTGGCGGGTCGTCACCCTKWCSKYYGRKCCASMARCRRWKWGKSSWSMKKRSSCGCRSMKTGWMGKTSRRTKCSSGSRTYMKCGGGTTGGGACTGGGGTGTCGCCGCGGTAGTCGTAGAAACCGCGCTGGGTCTTGCGGCCAAGCCAGCCGGCCTCGACGTATTTGGTCAGCAGCGGGCAGGGGCGGTATTTGGTGTCGGCCAACCCATCGTGCAGCACGTTCATGATCGCCAGACAGGTGTCCAGGCCAATGAAATCGGCCAGTTCCAATGGCCCCATGGGGTGGTTGGCACCCAGTTTCAGAGACAGATCAATCGATTGCACCGATCCCACGCCTTCGTACAGCGTATAGACCGCCTCGTTGATCATCGGCATCAGGATACGGTTGACGATGAAGGCCGGGAAATCCTCGGCGCTGGCGGCGGTTTTGCCCAGCCGTTTCACCACCTCATGGCAGGCTGCATAGGTTTCTTTGTCCGTGGCGATGCCGCGAATCAGTTCGACCAATTGCATCACCGGCACCGGGTTCATGAAGTGGAAGCCCATGAACCGTTCCGGTCTATCAGTCCGCGACGCCAACCGGGTGATCGAGATCGACGAGGTGTTTGAGGTCAAAATGGTATGTGGCAACAGGTGTGGCAACAACGCGTCAAAGATCGCCTGCTTTACCTTTTCCTGCTCCGTGGCCGCCTCGATCACCAGGTCCGTGGCGCCAATATCCGCAAGGAACAGCGTTGGTGTTATCCGGCCCATCGCTGCCGCCATATCGGAGGCTGAGATCTTGTCGCGGCTGACCTGGCGGGCCATGTTTTTCTCAATCGCCACAAGGGCATCGTCCAAGCTCTGTTGGCTCACATCGTTCAGAACGACATCATAGTCTGCCAGCGCCATCACATGGGCGATGCCGTTGCCCATCTGTCCTGCTCCGACGATGCCGATTTTTTGAATGGTCATGGCTTGGGCCTTTCGGTTTGCCTGTGGCGCGACTTTACCGATCCGGTTGCGGCAGGTGCAAGTGTGATCGCGCCGTATTTAAGCGATTTTTAACATTAGCTTTTTGGCAAGAGACTCAGGTCACAGTAGTACCTGGGTGAAAATTTGGTGGGTGATATGAGCTATGAACTGACGGGCGCGTCAGCGCTATCAGACGAGCCGTGCCGGTATGGCACATCTAAACTATTAGTGCGAGGGCCTCGGCGAGACCTGGATGCGCCCTATTTGGCGTTTATGGGCGGCACCGAGGTTTATGGGCGGTTTGTTGAACGCCCCTTTGTGGCGCGGCTTGAAGAGACGCTGGGGCGGCCCTGTATCAACCTTGGCAGTGTAAATGCCGGGCTGGACAGTTTTGTTCAGGATGAAGAGCTGACACTGGTGGCGCGTGGCGCGGATTTGACAGTGCTGCAGGTACTGGGCGCGCAGAATATCTCAAACCGTTTGTACCGGGTGCATCCGCGACGCAACGACCGGTTTCTGCAGGCCAGTGATGTTTTGAGCGAGCTGTACGGCGAGGTAGATTTTACCGAGTTTCATTTTAATAAACACCTGCTGACCGGGTTGGAATCCTGTTCTGCTGATCGTTTTGCCTCGGTCCGTGCTGAGCTGGAGGCCGCCTGGGTGGCGCGGATGAGCCAAATGATTGGGGCCTTGGATGGGCAGGTTGTGCTGCTGTGGCTGCGCTACGATCTGGGCAGGGATGCAAATAGCGGTGCCATGTTGAACCAAGAGCCAGCATTGGTCGACCGAGCGATGGTCGACTCGCTGCGGTCCCAGGTGCAGGGGGTGATTGAATTGCCGGTGCAGACCGCCGGCGGTGCTGATGATATTGACGGAATGGTGTTTGGGCAAATGGACCTGCCCAACGCAGGACATATGATTGGCCCGATGGAACATATGCGTATTGCCAATGCAGCCGCCGAGGGGCTGCGCCAAGTCCTAGCCCGGGGCTGACGAATATTAGGGCGCCTCACAAAAAGGCCCGCTGATGATCAGCGGGCCTTTTGTTATCCGTGTAGGGTGCGTGCTGGCACGCACCGTTTGGCTTAGCCAAGTTTTTCGGTCAGCTCTGGCACCGCYTSRAACARRTCRGCAANCAAGNCCAWAATCSGCAANCTNKRAAATANNGGYGCSTCTTCRTCTTTGTTGATYGCRACGATGATYTTMSWGTCYTTCATGCCGGCCAGGTGCTGGATCGCSCCTGARATACCAACKGCGATATACAGGTCAGGRGCMACCACTTTRCCRGTCTGWCCCACCTGCCAGTCGTTCGGAGCATARCCCGAATCRACYGCRGCRCGGGAKGCRCCAACCGCMGCGCCCAGCTTGTCMGCCAGGGCTTCGATCAGTTTGAAGTCYKCCTCRGAMCCRACGCCACGGCCACCAGARACAACCACACCAGCYGAYGTCAGCTCGGGRCGATCGCTTGCGGCAACYTTGTCTTCGAYCCATTCMGACAGGCCGGGGTTTTCCCCAACYGTKATGGTTTCRACCGRGGCMGAACCGCCRTCRCCAGCMGCGTCAAAGGTSGAKGTSCGGAACGAGATCACCTTCTTGGCGTCGCTCGATTTGACGGTCTGGATGGCATTGCCAGCATAGATCGGGCGCTCAAATGTGTTGGTGTCGACAACGCCGGAGACATCCGAGATCACCATCACGTCGAGCAGCGCAGCGACGCGCGGCAATACGTTTTTGGCGTCGGTGGTGGCCGGAGCGACGATATGCTCGTAGTCACCTGCCAGACCGGTGATCAGCGCAGCGGTGGATTCCGCCAGCCGATGGCCCAGCGATGCGTCTTCGGCAACCAATACGCGGGCTACGCCGGCGATTTTGGCGGCTTCAGCACCCGCGGCAGCTGCCGAAGCTCCGGCGCAGAGCACGGTGATGTCACCTAGGGAGCCAGCGGCGGTAACGGCCTTGGCGGTTGCATCCAGCGCCAGCGCGCCATCGGTTACTTCAGCAAGGAGAAGAACAGCCATTACACAGCCCCCGCTTCTTTGAGTTTTTCAATCAGCTCATCCACCGACTTCACCATGATACCAGCAGCGCGGGTATCGGGTTCAATGGTCGACAAAATTTCCAGCCGTGGGGTGACATCAACGCCGTAGTCTTCGGCGGTTTTGGCATCCAWCGGTTTCTTCTTGGCCTTCATGATGTTGGGAAGGCTCGCATAACGCGGCTCGTTCAGACGTAGGTCAACTGTGATGATGGCAGGCATCGCAACCTTGATGGTCTGCAATCCGCCGTCCACTTCACGGGTGACAACCGCGCTGTCGCCGTCGATGTCCAGTTCCGAGGCAAAGGTGCCCTGAGACCAGCCCAGCAGTGCTGACAGCATCTGGCCAGTGGCGTTCATGTCATTGTCGATCGCCTGCTTGCCACAAAGCACCAGACCTGGCTTTTCTTCGTCGACAATGGCCTTCAGGATCTTGGCAACGGCCAGTGGCTCGATGTCGGTCTGAACGTCATCGGCAGCGACAACCAGAATGGCGCGATCTGCGCCCATGGCCAGAGCCGTGCGCAGGGTTTCCTGGGCTTGCTTGACGCCGATCGAGACCGCAATGATCTCGTCTGCCTTGCCGGCCTCTTTCAGTCGGATCGCCTCTTCGACGGCAATCTCGTCRAAGGGGTTCATCGACATTTTGACATTGGCGAGATCRACWCCGCTKCCRTCCGCTTTSACRCGRACTTTCACGTTRTAGTCAATCACGCGTTTGACAGGCACAAGTACCTTCATTTTGCGTATCTCCTTAACAACCGACGAGCCGACCCAGCGACTCCCCTCTATGCTCTCGCTGCGTTGATACCGATTGGCTGGCGGCTGCAACAGGGCAAAATCGTCACGTTAGCGCACACCGACGTCGCGTTTGCCCATTTGCAGGGCGATCTTCGCATCAATGTTTCGTAAAGGATTTTATCTGCTCCCCACGGGACTGCATCCGGTTGCCAGCAAGAGCGACCGGATGGGGGAGAGCATGGGGTGAGTTAGGTGATTCGTTATCGCCTGGCGGCTACATCTGGACTTGCAGGATCAGCGATTGGCGCCTGGAACCCATAACACATCATCGGCACCATTGTGATTGGCCACCCGGGCCGCAACAAAGAACCAATCGGACAATCGGTTGAGGTATTTGACCGCCGCAGGATTGACCTCTTCACTGCTGGCMAGATCGGTGGTCAGACGTTCGGCGCGTCGCGCCACGGTGCGACAGACGTGCAAATGTGCCGACAAAGCTGACCCGCCCGGCAGCACAAAACTGCGCAGCGGTGCCAGATCCTTGTTCATGGCGTCGATTTCGACTTCCAGCCGGTCAATCTGCGAGGCGACCATGCGCAACGGGGGATATTCCGCGGTGGCGTCCTGATCCATTTTGGGGCGGCACAGGTCGGCGCCAAGATCAAACAGGTCGTTTTGAATTCGGGCCAAGGCGGCATCCATTTTTGCCTCAGCTTGCAGTCGGGCAACCCCAACAAAGGCATTCAATTCGTCCGAAGTGCCATAGGCATTGACCCGGGCGGAGTGTTTGGCGACACGCTCTCCATTGCCAAGCGCGGTGTCGCCCTTGTCGCCGGTGCGGGTATAGATCTTGTTCAAAACCACCATATTACTGACCTCCCTGGCTCCGCAGATAGGCATAGGCCAGGATCAGCAAGACCGCGATGAACTGGAACAAAAGGCGCAGGCGCATCATTTTGTTGCCGTACTTGCGATTGAATTCACCGCCCTTGCCGTAGCCCGCGATGCCAATCACCAGCGCCACAACCACGGCGGTCATTGCCGCGACAACCAGATAGAAAAGTGGATCAGCCATTACGTCCTCGTTGCCTGTGAAATGCTAGGGTTTGGTCTAGCGCGCGTTCCGGGGGAAAGCGACCGCGATTTTCAGCGCAGCTTGGCCAGGATGCGGTCCGTGGCTCGGGTGGTGAGGATACGCTTTAGAAAACCGCCGATATGGGTTGGGGTTGTGACGTAATACCGCGGCCGGGGACGGCGCGATTCGCAGGCGTGGATCAGCTTGGCGGTCACCGCCGAGGCAGGCAGCTCAAAAGTATCGGGTCCGGAGCTTTCATAGAGCCGTTTCAGCAGGCTGCTTTCATACAACTCGCGCACCGCCGAGTTCTTCCAGTCGATGAACCGTTCAAAATGCGGGATCGAATTCACCCGGATTTTCGATGTCACCGGGCCGGGTTCGATCAGGATCACCTTGATTCCGGTGTCACGCAGCTCGATTCTCAAGGTGTCGGCCAATCCTTCGACCGCGTATTTGGTGGCGACATAGGCACCGCGCCAGGGGAACGCGACCAGCCCCAGGATCGACGAGTTTTGCACAATGCGCCCGTGCCCCTGTGCTCGCATCACCGGGATCACTTGTCGTGTCAACTCGTGCCAGCCAAAGAAGTTGGTCTCGAATATCACCCGCAGCGCCTCGGTCGGCAGATCTTCGACAGCGCCGGGCAGCCCATGTGCGCCGTTGTTGAACAGCGCATCCAAAGTGCCGCCAGTGGCCTCCAGAACTTGTTGCAATCCGGCGGTGATGGTTTCGGTCTTGGTGTAATCGATAAGCGGGCTGTCAAAGCCCTCGGCGCGCATCCGGTCGCAGTCGCGCTGTTGGCGGCACGAAGCAAACACCGTCCAACCACGTGCCCGCATGCCGCGCGCAGCATCCAGGCCGATCCCCGAGGAACAGCCTGTAATCAGAATAGTTTTTTGCATCAACGCCTCTTTACCTGAACTCAACTCGGGTCGCCCCTGATATGGTTATGGGCGTTTCTTGCTGATCAGGGAAGCGGCAATCCAGCCGGTCTGCTCACCTTCGACCACCCGCAGATGCAACCAGCCGGTGCCGCTGTCTTCCAGCACCTCGACAGCCACGTCATGGAGCAACTGGGTAACGACGGGGTAGATGGTGCCAGGGCCGCCGCGCATATTGACGCGGCTGGCGGTGACTTGGCGCAGGTCAATATCCGGGCCTAGGGGGGGGACCGGCACCGCAACGTTGAGGGGGGGCGCCGCGCTTTCGGCCAAGGGGGCCAGCCCGCCAGACAGCGAGGCCAATTGCAGGGTGGGTTCATCTGACGGGGCCGTTCTCACCCGGACGCCAAACTCAAATACGTCACCGATGGTCGAAATCTGTGCTAAGGCGACCTCGGACCGCAGGCTGGAATTTGCGTCAGGTCGGTCAGGCAGGGCGGTTGTGGCCCTGTTGATCCGAGGCTGCAAGACAGGCTGTTGCACTGATTGAAACAGCGGTTTTGGCACCAGAGACGCCGCAGTCACCTGCGATTCAGGAATAGGTTTTGACGTGGCAACGGCAATGGGATCSGGTCTTTCCGGGGGCACAAAATCGGTACCACCGCTCAGTTCGTAGAACGTCCAACCCATGAAAAAGAAAGATACCATCACAAAACGCGACATGGCGCGAACCCCCGAAAATTGCGGTTACGGAAAAAATGCAACAATGAAACCCGGAGGCAGACTACCGGTGTCATAAAAGATAGCGCAGATCCCTGTCAGGGGAACAGGGGAGAGTCAGCTGAATTCTCCCCGGAGTGTTGCCTCTGGGGTTGTTAACGCTCCGTTTCAAAGGATTCTAGCCACAGCCGCTTTACCAATATCGGTCGGGCAAGTATCACCAAGTTATGACCGACTTGGTAGACAACTCCGACGAGCCGTCCTCTCCTGAAGGGGGCGAAATCCTAGAACCGCTGCGCCGCGCCATTGGCGAGCGCTATCTGACCTATGCGCTAAGCACTATTATGCACCGGGCGCTGCCGGATGCGCGCGATGGGCTGAAACCTGTGCACCGGCGTATCCTCTACGCGATGAGTCGGCTTCGGCTGTCATCCACCGGCGGGTTTCTGAAATCGGCCAAGATCTCGGGCGATACCATGGGGGATTTCCACCCCCACGGTGATGTTGCGATCTATGATGCGATGGCGCGACTGGCACAGGATTTCAACGTCCGCTACCCGCTGGTCGACGGCCAGGGTAACTTTGGCAATATCGACGGCGATAACCCGGCTGCCTCGCGTTATACCGAGGCGCGGATGACCTTTGTCGCCGAGGCGATGTTGGAGGGGCTGACCGAAAACGCGGTGGATTTCCGCGACAACTATGATGGCCGCCTGACTGAACCAGTGGTGCTGCCCGCCACCTTCCCCAATATCCTGGCCAATGGCTCCACTGGTATTGCGGTGGGCATGGCGACCAATATTCCGCCCCAYAACATTGCCGAGCTGATCGACGCCTGCCTGCATCTGATCAAGAGACCGGACGCCAGTGACGACAGCCTGCTGAAATATGTGCCGGGGCCTGATTTCCCCACCGGAGGTATCATTGTCGAGCCGCCGGAAAACATCGCCCAGGCCTATCGYACKGGYCGTGGMTCGTTCCGGYTRCGCTGTAAATATGARRTCGAGGATCTGGGTCGCGGYCARTGGCAGATCGTGGTCACCGAAATCCCCTATCAGGTGCCAAAATCCAGGCTGATCGAAAAGGTCGCCGAGCTGATCCAGACCAAGAAAGTGCCGATCCTGGCCGATATCCGCGACGAATCTGCCGAGGATATCCGGGTGGTGCTGGAGCCGCGGTCCAAGAATGTGGACCCGGAAGTGCTGATGAACATGATGTACCGCAACTCGGATTTCGAGGTGCGGTTCTCGCTCAACATGAACGTGCTGATCGACGGGGTCACCCCCAAGGTCTGTTCGATGAAAGAGGTGCTGCGCGCCTTTCTCGACCACCGCCGCGATGTGTTGCAGCGGCGCTCGCAGCACCGGATGGAAAAGATTGACCACCGGCTCGAGGTTCTGGCCGGCTTTATCATCGCCTTNCTTAATCTGGACCGGCTGATTGAGATCATCCGCTATGACGACGACCCCAAGGCGGCGCTGATGCGCGAAGACTGGGACGCTGATCGTCCGCGGGTGCTGGCCGAGGCCGACTATGTCTCGCCGATTGCAGGTCCGGGCGAGCTGACCGAGGTGCAGGCCGAGGCCATCCTGAACATGCGGCTGCGCTCCCTGCGCCGTTTGGAAGAGATGGAGCTGGTCCGGGAACGCGATGAACTGAGCAAGGAGCACGCTGGGCTGGGTGAACTTCTCGCGTCCGAAGAATTGCAGTGGGGCAATATCTCTGCGCAGTTGAAAGAGACCAAGAAAAAGTTTGGCAAGAACTATGCTGGTGGCGCCCGTCGGACCAAGTTTGCCGAGGCCGGTGAGGTCGAAGAGGTGCCGCTTGAGGCGATGATCGACCGCGAACCTATCACTGTGGTGTGCAGCCAGATGGGCTGGATCCGAGCGATGACCGGGCACATCGACCTGACCCGTGAGCTGAAGTTCAAAGATGGCGACGGACCCCGGTTTGCCTTTCACGCTGAAACCACCGACCGGCTGCTGGCCTTTGGCAGCAATGGCCGGTTCTATACGATCAGCGCCGCCAACCTGCCCGGTGGGCGCGGTATGGGCGAACCGCTGAGATTGATCGTGGACCTGCCCAACGAGGTCGAAATTGTCGATCTGTTCATCCACAACCCCGAAGGCAAGCTGCTGGTGGCCTCGCTGGCCGGCAATGGCTTCGTCTGCGCCGAAAAAGAGATCGTTGCCCAGACCCGCAGCGGCAAACAGGTGTTGAATGTCAAAGGCGACGACCGCGCCAAGATCTGTGTGCCGGTGAGTGGTGATCACGTCGCAGTGGTGTCGGAAAACGGAAAATTCCTGGTGTTCTCGGTCGAAGAGATGCCCGATCTGACCCGTGGCAAAGGCGTGCGGCTGCAGAAGTACAATATGGCGCGTGGCAAGCAGGGCTCGCTGGAGTTGGATGGCGGATTGAGCGATATCACCACCTTCAATTGGGACGATGGGCTGACCTGGGAGATGGGCGGCGGCAAGACCCGCCACGAGCAGGATCTCAGCCAATGGCTGGGTAAACGCGCCGGCATCGGTAAACGGCCGCCCTACGGTTTCCCGCGCTCCTATAAATTCGACTGATCCAAGGGCGACAACCTGTGACCCCGACGCCACCCGCATCATAAGTGATGCGGGTGATGCTTTACCGGGGGTCTATTAGCAGTCTATCTGGTCGGGACTTTTTCGCAAAAGAGACCCGATTATGATCCGACTTATTGCTTTCCTGACATCGCTGACACTGCTTGTTTCCTGCGGTGAAACCCTCATGGATGAGGCGCCCGAGGATCTGGGCACCTTCAAGATGCGCGTCGGGTATATCTATACCGACAAGGCGCTGCAGTGGCCCCTGTCGCGCAGTGCCGAAGGGTCGGACTGGAACGCCACCCTGCAAAACGCTTTGGACGGACGGTTGCGCCGCTATGAGGGCCCCCAGGAATACGACGTTGCGATCACGCTGGAAGGCTTCATGCTGGCGCCTCCGGGCATTCCCATTGTGTTGTCCCCCAAAAGCGTCGCGGTGGTGAATGTCTTTGTCTATGACGTGACGGGCCAGGAATATCTGGCCAAAAAACACCAGATGCAGATTTTTGAGAGCACCACCGGAGAAAGCGYRCTTCTTGGATCKGGRCACAGCCGCACCAAGGAAGARCAGATYGCMGGTCTGTCGCTGAAYATTGTYGATGCYGTCGARGARTGGATGGCMRAGCAACATCTGGAAAATGGTTGGTTCGATCAACGCACAGGCGACGTTGAAACAGACCCTGCCGCCCCCAGCTAAACGCTGGTCAACCACATGCCACCAAAGTTTCAATTGCGAACGGCTTGATATCTGTGCGCAAARMCAATATGTCGCCCGCGATAATGMWMMGGGTCGATTGNYSRMCCCMTATACCAAAAGGNYGCCWATAGTATGGCTAAGGAAAAGTTCGAACGTACCAAACCACACGTCAACATCGGCACCATCGGCCACGTTGACCACGGCAARACCACGCTGACCGCAGCRATCACCAAGTAYTTTGGCGAATTCAAAGCCTACGACGAGATCGACGGCGCGCCMGAAGAAAAAGCYCGCGGCATCACCATCTCGACCGCCCACGTTGAGTATGAAACCGAAGCCCGTCACTACGCTCACGTTGACTGCCCCGGCCACGCTGACTACGTCAAAAACATGATCACTGGTGCGGCACAGATGGATGGCGCCATCCTGGTTGTGAACGCTGCTGACGGCCCAATGCCGCAGACTCGTGAGCACATCCTGCTGGGTCGCCAGGTTGGCATCCCTTACATGGTTGTCTACATGAACAARGTKGACCAGGTYGACGACGAAGAGCTGCTGGAACTGGTGGAAATGGAAATCCGCGAGTTGATGTCRGTGTATGAGTACCCTGGCGACGACATGCCTGTGATCCCTGGTTCGGCTCTGGCCGCCATGGAAGGCCGCGACAAAGAGATCGGTGAAGATTCGATCCGCGCGCTGATGAAGGCCGTTGACGAGTACATCCCGACTCCGGATCGTGCCATCGACCAGCCGTTCCTGATGCCTGTGGAAGACGTGTTCTCGATCTCTGGCCGTGGCACTGTTGTCACCGGCCGTATCGAGCGTGGCGTGATCAACGTTGGCGACGAAATTGAAATCGTTGGCATCCGCGACAACAAGAAAACCACCTGTACCGGTGTTGAAATGTTCCGCAAGCTGCTGGACCGTGGTGAGGCTGGCGACAACGTTGGTGTTCTGCTGCGCGGTATTGATCGTGACGGCGTTGAGCGCGGTCAGGTTCTGTGTAAGCCYAAGTCGGTGCTGCCACATACCAAGTTCGAAGCTGAGGCCTATATCCTGAACAAGGAAGAAGGCGGTCGTCATACTCCGTTCTTCGCCAACTACCGTCCTCAGTTCTACTTCCGGACCACAGACGTCACTGGTACCGTTGTGCTGCCCGAGGGCACTGAAATGGTAATGCCAGGCGACAACCTGAAGTTCAACGTTGAGCTGATCGCCCCCATCGCGATGGAAACTGGCCTGCGCTTCGCCATCCGCGAAGGCGGCCGCACTGTTGGCGCTGGTGTTGTGTCCAAAATCATCGAGTAATCACAGCTTCGCTGTGATGGTGGCGACAGGGTATCCGCGCCAAAGCGCGGATGTCCCGAGAGCCACTCGGTTGAGATGTTAGAAGGGGCTGCCTTAGGGCGGCCCTTTTTCTGTTTCGGGATGGGACTAATAGCGTTTCTGAAATGCCCCTCTGCACGGCTTCCCCCCGGGAAGGCGCTTTGCACCTCCCCAAAGTCAGACGCGGCCATTAGTTTGGTATCACTAGCATTCGGTTTGTTGTGGAGATTAGTCGAGACCTGAGATGGCTATGTTTGGTGCACATCTGGATTGGCTGATTACCACAGTAGATGTTCCATGGTAGTTCCTTTGACATGGAAAAACTTATTACCGAAATACAAGATCACTTTGGACTGTCGAAATCGCCACATTTCCCTCCGTATGAGAAAGAATGGGAGAATTCGGAAACGATTTTGGAAACCAAATACTTCGAAGGCAAAACATGGACGGAACTTTCGGTCTCCGACTTCGAGACGTATACATGCTGTCATTCGTTTTTTCCCGATAACTGTGCGATCTATTATCTGGGTGCGAATATGTTCGTCGAATGTGTTGAGGGAAAATTCAATTCTTCAGCCATGGATCGATTGTTCATGGACTTGCAATTGAATGTATTGCCCAAAAACAATCGTCGGCGACGCATGTTTCGGCCAAAAATTGAAGCTCTTTGGACGAGAATGGATGAAGGTCAAAGGTTCACGGTATTGGCCTATCTTGATTGTATTTCCGATAACGCTGTTCTTCATGTGGAGGTCACCGAAGAGTTTGTCCAAACAGCTAAGAGGGCGTTGAGGAACTTGTGAAGTTCTAAGATCTAGCCTTTAGCGCGAAAGAACATCCTGTATCATTCATCCTCGGACGGAATCCCCCTTGCCACACCCCCATATCAGGCGTATAGCGCGCAAGTTCGCTTCATGTGAATAACCCGTCGGCAGGATTMGYTCCTGYCGTTTGGGTTTGAAGAGGGCCGSTGGAATGAGCCATCGGTCGTCCTATCAACTCCTTAGCCTCGAAAGGCTATAGATAATGCAAAGCCAAAATATCCGTATTCGGCTCAAGGCRTTTGACTATCGTGTACTGGAYGCCAGCACACAAGAGATCGTCAATACTGCCAAGCGGACCGGAGCCTCAGTACGTGGCCCGATCCCACTGCCGAACAAAATTGAGAAGTTCACCGTTCTGCGTGGACCTCACGTTGATAAAAAGTCCCGCGACCAGTTTGAGATCCGTACTCACAAGCGTCTGCTCGACATCATTGATCCGACCCCCCAGACCGTGGACGCGCTGATGAAGCTCGACCTCGCAGCTGGTGTGGACGTCGAAATCAAGCTTCAGTCCTAAGATCGGAGGGTAAAACATATGCGCTCTGGTATTATCGCTAAAAAAGTCGGCATGACCCGGCTGTTCATGGAAAACGGCCAGCAGATCCCTGTGACCGTTCTTCAACTGGAAAACCTGCAGGTTATTGCGCAGCGCACCGAAGAGAAGGACGGCTATACAGCAGTTCAGCTCGGCGCTGGTAAAGCCAAGGTGAAACGTACTTCGCAAGCTATGCGCGGTCACTTCGCTGCTGCAAAAGTTGAACCCAAGCGCAAAGTCGCTGAGTTCCGCGTTTCCGCTGATGCCCTGATCGAAGTCGGTGCCGAAATCTCGGCCGAGCACTATCTGACAGGTCAGAAAGTGGACGTGTCCGGCACATCCATCGGTAAAGGCTTCCAGGGTGCTATGAAGCGCTGGAACTTTAAAGGTCTGCGCGCCACACACGGTGTTTCGATCTCGCACCGCTCACACGGCTCAACAGGCCAGTGTCAGGATCCCGGTAAGGTTTTCAAAGGCAAGAAAATGGCCGGTCACATGGGCGCTGCCCGGTGCACCACTCAGAACCTGGAAGTTGTCAAAACTGACGCYGMCCGTGGTCTGGTCTTCATCAAAGGCGCCGTTCCTGGCTCCAAAGGTGGATGGGTCACTGTTAAAGACTCTGTTAAGAAGAAGGCCCCCGAGGGTCTGCCTTTCCCAGCAGGTCTGAAATCGGCAGCGGCCGAAGCTCCAGCAGAATCCGTTTCTGCGGAAGGTGGTGAAGCATGAAACTTGATGTAATCAATCTGGACGGCGACAAGGCCGGCGACATCGAGCTGAATGCCGAACTGTTCGGTCTCGAAGCCCGTGCGGACATTCTGCACCGTGTGGTTCGCTGGCAGCGTAACAACGCGCAGGCCGGTACCCACAAGGTAAAGACCCGCTCGGAAGTTAGCTACTCGACCAAGAAGATCTATCGTCAGAAAGGTACTGGCGGCGCTCGTCACGGTGCACGCTCTGCTCCGATCTTCCGCGGTGGTGGTGTCTACAAAGGTCCAGTTGTCCGCTCACACGGCCACGAGCTGACCAAGAAGTTCCGCAAGCTGGGTCTTCGCCACGCACTGTCCGCCAAAATGGCAGCTGGTGAGCTGGTTGTGATCGAGAACGCCGACACCGAGGGCAAGACTGCCGCTCTGGCCAAACAGATCAAGAATCTGGGCTGGAAACGCGCTCTGGTCATCGATGGCGCGACCGTCAACGAAGGCTTCCTGAAAGCTGCCAAAAACATCGAAGGTCTGGATATCCTGCCGTCGATGGGCGCAAACGTCTATGATATCCTCAAGCGTGACACCCTGGTGATCACCAAAGCGGGTCTCGAAGCATTGGAGGCTCGCCTGAAATGAGCRCTAAAGCAGAACATTACGACGTRATCCGYAAGCCGATCATCACTGAAAAAGCCACCATGGCGTCYGAAAATGGCGCGGTTGTTTTTGAAGTTKCGATCRRYGCCAACAAACCTCAGATCAAAACCGCCGTTGAGGCGCTGTTTGGTGTGAAGGTTAAGGCTGTGAATACCAGCATCACTAAAGGTAAAGTGAAGCGGTTCCGCGGTGGCTTGGGTCGTCGTAAGGACGTCAAAAAGGCCTATGTTACCCTCGAAGAGGGCAACACAATCGACGTGTCCACCGGACTCTGAGATTAGCCTATTGAATTGAGAAAGGCCCTCGCTGCAAAGCGGGGGCCTTTTTCGTTTCAGGTGTGACCTGAGCATTATGCGCAACCGACAAACACAAACCTCTCATCAAGATCCCAGCGCGGAATCAAGGGCGAAGCCCGCCGCGCCAGCGTCATGCTGGAAGCATGCCTTTGGCATGTCCCGCCCCACCAAAATTGAACCTGGGGCGGCGCTTCTTGGCTGTTGTTGCAGTCCGGATCGACCTTTTACGGACTTGGCAGAGATAAACTGCCCCACACGAGGCCAGCAGCGCCACCCCGCGGGACTGGGTTGGTACGGCTGTTAGAGCAGTGGGTAGGGGCCAATTTTTACGCTCACTTTATGTTGGCGTTACGGAAAGGCTGTGCTGGCGTCCGAAAAACACGTTTAAGGTGAAATTCAGTGCTCCGCTATTTACAACAAGTTCTTTTCACAGCGATTTTTGCAATCCTGGCATCTCAGGCTTCAGCAATGTTCATTCAGCCGGATTGGTTTGATCCTACTGAGCCGGGGGTAGGCACGAACAGGTATTCGTATTCTGCAAACGATCCGGTGAACAAGTTTGACCAGGGCGGAAATGCTTGGTTTCTTGCAGCGGTGCCAGCATATGAGTTTGCGACATGGGCTGTCGCTGCCGCAATCGCTGCGGTTGGCATTGGGGTGGCTACTGAGCAATCCGGTGTCCTAGACGGGGGCGGGCACGGTAGGCCCTTTAGCTGGGCCTGATACTGGGCCTGGAATGGGGCATAACGGTGACCCAGGTTTGGAGGGGCTGCCCGGTTTGTCCTCGGGTCACCCAGGTTTGGATGGGCTGTTTGGCGGGTTTGATGCTAAAGCGCCTGGGGGGCGAGCAGGTCAGAGTTATCCTGGGTCGTTTGAGGAGCTCAACGAAGCGATTGAAGAATATGCGAGAGGGATTCCTGGCAGTACGATTAAGACACAGCCAGATGGCTCAAAGAACATTGAGCTGCCAGACGGTACTACAATCTCGACCTATCCTGTAAGGAAATCAACTAAGAAACCCGGATTTTCTGTTTCAAAACCAGGGCAAAAGGAAAGAAATGGTATTAAGGGTTCAATCGAGGGGGGGCTGACAAGGCCCGAGAGTGACGAAGGGGGCGATCGCAGCGAGGGAGGGAAGGGACCGGGATGTGCAGATTGAGTGAACCTTTTTTTAGGAAATCTTCTGAAAGTGATGTTGCAGAGCTTAATGCTAGCATCAGTCGGGCAGACTGGGGCGATAGTGAGGCGCCGCAATGCGTTTCTAACGAACGCATAGATAATTTGGAGCATTGGCTACTTTTTGATAGACTTGAAACTGATGAAGGGGGCTGGATCGCATCTGACAATCTTCCGTCTATTTCAGAGAGCGTTTCTCATCTTTCTGTTCCTCTTTACTACTATTTGCATGGTGAGGTTTCCGTAAACGGAAAGACCATTGAGGATAGTATGGTGGAGTTTGCCAACGATTGGTTGCCTGGCCGAAAGTTTCTATTTTCCTGCGATCCGCTAAGGTACTTTGCGGTAGAGTTTTTTGAATTTTCATATGATCATATTGATCTGGGTGTTCGACGCTGTGGCGAGCACACGCACTTCATTTTGTTCACAGAAGACAGGAGCAAGTGGATCTCGTTCTATCCACTTTACCCTTTCACTATTCTGTCTAGTTCCACGGGTTGGCCGGAAAGGTTTGGTAATTTTGGTTCAACCTTGGATGTCCAATGCCTTATGAAAGAGCGTCACGAAGCGGCTTTCCAGGAATTTACCGCGAGAAACCTTGATTTTTTCAAGGAGCACTATTTTCCGCGAGTGGACAGTTTTCCAAAAGAGCGCCTGACCTGAGAACGGAGATATAGCAATCSTGWWMYAWMYCCYWMYSCMYKRWWRMCWCCYYSSYYRKMYMYYGCTWCSWYRYTMCWRKSAMMYWSYSKSRRRTYSRWWMSKSKGCTGCTGATTTTTGGATGGGGACCTTCGGGGCCTTATATCGATGGCCACCTCAGTAGTTGGGTTTCTTTTGAGACTTCACGAGCAGGGGGCTGAACATAGCCCAGGATGCCGGCAAACCCGGTGCTTGGGCAAGCTAAACGGAAGACAGAAAGCATGGCACTCAAGTCGTATAAACCGACGACGCCGGGCCAGCGTGGGCTGGTTCTGATCGACCGTTCGGAGCTTTGGAAAGGTCGCCCGGTTAAATCTCTCACTGAGGGTTTATCCAAAACAGGCGGCCGGAACAACACCGGACGGATTACGTCGCGACGCCGTGGTGGCGGAGCAAAACGCCTCTACCGGATCGTTGACTTCAAGCGTAACAAATTTGATATCGCGGCCACCGTTGAGCGGATTGAATATGACCCGAACCGGACCGCATTCATCGCGCTGATCAAATATGAARATGGCGAACAGGCCTATATTATTGCTCCACAGCGTCTGGCTGTTGGCGATCAGGTCATCGCGTCTGCAAAGGCCGACATCAAGCCGGGCAACACAATGCCGTTCTCGGGCATGCCTATCGGTACCATCATTCACAACATCGAAATGAAGCCAGGCAAAGGCGGCCAGATCGCCCGTGCAGCTGGTACATATGCTCAGTTCGTTGGTCGTGATGGTGGCTATGCTCAGATCCGTTTGTCCTCGGGCGAACTGCGTCTGGTGCGTCAGGAATGTCTGGCAACAGTTGGTGCKGTGTCGAACCCCGACAACTCCAACCAGAACTTTGGTAAAGCTGGCCGTATGCGTCACAAGGGCGTTCGCCCTTCSGTGCGTGGTGTGGYYATGAACCCGGTCGACCACCCWCACGGTGGTGGTGAAGGCCGGACCTCGGGTGGTCGTCACCCGGTGACCCCTTGGGGTAAGCCGACCAAAGGTGCTCGGACCCGTAACAAGAACAAAGCGTCAAGCAAGCTGATCATCCGCTCGCGTCACGCCAAAAAGAAGGGACGTTAATCGATGTCTCGCTCTGTATGGAAAGGCCCTTTTGTTGACGCTTATGTTCTCAAAAAGGCTGAAGYTGCTCGTGAATCGAGCCGCAAAGAAGTGATCAAGATYTGGTCGCGMCGSTCCACCATYCTGCCCCAGTTYGTGGGTCTGACCTTTGGTGTTTACAACGGTCGCAAGCATATCACTGTCAACGTCACAGAAGACATGATTGGTCAGAAGTTTGGTGAATATTCGCCAACTCGCACCTTTCACGGTCACGCTGCTGACAAAAAAGCGAAGCGGAARTAAGTCATGGGTAAGGAAAAAAACCCCCGCCGCGTGGCAGACAACGAAGCAATGGCAAAACTGCGCATGCTTCGTACCAGCCCTCAGAAACTGAATCTGGTTGCTGGTCTGATCCGTGGCAAGAAAGTTGATCGGGCTTTGACCGAACTGACTTTCTCGAACAAGCGTATCGCTCAGGACGTGAAAAAATGTCTTCAGTCGGCCATTGCCAATGCTGAAAACAACCACAACCTGGACGTGGACGAGCTGATCGTCGCCGAAGCCTATGTGGGCAAGAACATGACCCTGAAGCGCGGTCGCCCGCGTGCTCGTGGTCGGTTCGGCAAGATCATGAAGCCGTTTTCTGAGATCACCATCTTGGTGCGTCAAGTGGAGGAGCAGTCCTAATGGGTAATAAAGTCAATCCGATTGGCATGCGCCTTCAGATCAACCGCACCTGGGACAGCCGCTGGTATGCTGACACCAAGGATTTTGGTAATCTTCTTCTGGAAGACCTGAAAATCCGTGACTTCATCAAAACCGAGTGCAAACAGGCTGGCATCTCTCGTGTGATCATCGAACGTCCGCACAAAAAGTGCCGCGTGACGATCCACACCGCACGTCCTGGTGTGATCATTGGCAAAAAAGGTGCAGACATCGAAACTCTGCGCAAGAAAATTGCCACGATGACAGACAGCGAGTTGCACCTGAACATCGTTGAGGTTCGTAAGCCCGAGCTCGACGCTGCTCTGGTTGGTGAGTCCATCGCGCAGCAGCTGGAACGTCGGGTGTCTTTCCGTCGCGCCATGAAGCGTTCGGTTCAGAACGCCATGCGCATGGGTGCTCTGGGTATCCGGATCAACCTCGCAGGCCGTCTTGGGGGTGCTGAAATCGCGCGTACCGAATGGTACCGTGAGGGCCGCGTGCCTCTGCACACACTGCGGGCTGACATCGATTACGCACATGTCGAAGCAAAGACTGCTTATGGTATCATCGGGATCAAGACTTGGATCTTTAAAGGTGAGATCATGGAGCACGATCCGCAGGCACGTGACCGTAAAGCACAGGAACTCCAGGACGGCCCAGCACCTCGCGGTGCAGGCGGTCGTCGTTAAGGGGGACATGACAAATGCTTCAACCAAAACGTACTAAATTCCGCAAGATGCACAAAGGCCGGATCAAGGGTGAAACCAAAGGTGGATCCGATCTGAACTTTGGCACTTACGGTCTCAAAGCTCTGCAGCCTGAGCGGAYCACTGCACGGCAAATCGAAGCGGCTCGCCGCGCGATGACCCGTCACATGAAACGTCAGGGCCGTGTCTGGATCCGTATTTTCCCAGACACACCAGTGACCTCGAAGCCAACCGAAGTCCGTATGGGTAAAGGTAAGGGTTCCGTGGATTTCTGGGCCGCCAAAGTGCGTCCTGGCCGCGTATTGTTCGAGATTGACGGCGTCGATGACGTCATTGCCCGCGAGGCCCTGCGCCTGGCTGCAATGAAGCTGCCAATCAAGACTCGCGTTGTGGTTCGCGAAGACTGGTAAGAACGTTTCCTTCCTCGGAAGGATGCAAGGCCCCCGCTGAGAAATCGGCGGGGGCTTTTTGTTTTGAGATTGTTGGTTTCTAATACTCTCGTCATGTCAGCCAATTTGAGTTATGTCGCGGGCATGTCACAGATTGAATCGCTCTTCGCCACCCGCCTGTACCGCGCTGCCCTGTCCGAACACGGGCCATCGATTGATGCGGCTGAAATGGAAACCTCCTGCCTTGTCATTGCTCAGGATGATGAGGCCGGTCAGGACTGGTGCGAGGAAAACGCCTATCCCGGCTATACCTCTTATGCCTCGCTGAGTGATCTGCCCTGGCGGTTCCCGATCTTTGCCGATCTGGTCAAAGTGCTGGATCTGCACGTCGCTGAATTTGCCAAGGATCTGCAGTTTGATCTGGATGGCCGCGCGTTGAAGCTTGAGGATCTGTGGATCAACATCCTCCCCGAGGGCGGCATGCACGCCAGCCACATCCACCCGCACTCCGTCATCAGCGGCACCACCTATGTGGCGATGCCCGAAGACACCAGCGCGCTGAAGCTGGAAGATCCCCGCTCGGCGATGATGATGGCCTCGCCGATCCGCACCAAGGACGCCCGCCGCGAGCTGAAGCCGTTCATCTATATGAAGCCGGACGTCGGTGATGTGCTGCTCTGGGAAAGTTGGCTGCGCCACGAGGTGCCAATGAACATGTCCGAAGACGACCGCATCTCGGTGAGTTTTAATTATAGTTGGTCGTAGGGGCTCCGCGAAACACTAGGGCCGTGCCTGACCTTGGGGAGGTGCAAAGCGCCTTCTCCGTTTTGCCAGAGGCAAACCTTTGGTTTGACGGGAAGGTCAGGCGCGGCCCGGGCTTTCAGCCCGTGCCAGTTGCGAAAATAAGCGCGGATCGGCTTTCCGGATGTTCTCACGGGTCATCAGACGGATGCAATTCGGACTTGATCCAGTCCCAGTATTCCAGAACTTCTGTCTCAGCGCTGTCATATTCAGAGTGATAGTGGTGTGCGTGTGGCAGGGGAGTCTCCAATGTCGCGTGAGAAAACTCTTGTTCCTTGAGTTTTCGCTCCAATTCAGTGAGGTCACCGTAGGCGTAAATGTTGTTGTGACGATCCAAAATAAGCTGGTTCTGGCTTGAGAGCGAGACCACCCAAATGTCGTGGCGACCATCTTGTTCAAAGAATTCCTGAAACGAGTACAAAAATAGTTCGAGGTCATCGTAGTTGATGGGGTGAGCACTTTGAAAGCGCCCACTTGATTTGATGGTTCGAGGTACCGAGAGAACATACAACACGTCAAATGGACCATCCCAATCCTTGCAAAGGTCAAGTAGCAGTCCAACCTCACGTTTCTTGGCGCCTATCGCTAGTCGAGACCAGCCCGGATAGTCCTGACGCTCCCAAATGTTGGAATGATAGAAGTTGGCTACAGGAGTTTGGTTTGGGACCAAAAATTTAGTAAATGATTTCATGTTAAATGCCATTGGGCTGCGTATGATGTTGCCCATGCTACTTGAGAAAGCAGCGGTCCTCAAAGCATAACTGGGAGGCTTGCTTATTGCTCCTAGTCTGCTCCCTAACCTTCCCTCTTGCCCCCATACCCCCACTCCCCTATAGGAACCCATCGCCGACCCCTATTTCGCAAGGAATCAGGGCAAGGTGATTCTTTTCTGCATTTCGGTGCAGGTGACATAACCCACCAGGTTTAAGGTTACCCATCAGGGGCCTTCTGGTGCATTGGAAAGGACTGAGGCTATGAATGCCAAGGATCTTCGCGAAAAATCTGCGGATGAACTCCGYGATGAACTCGTAAACCTGAAGAAAGAGAGCTTTAATTTGCGCTTTCAACAGGCCACCGGTCAGCTGGAAAACACATCAGGCATCAAAGTGGCTCGCCGCAGCGCTGCCCGTGTTAAGACCATTCTGAACCAAAAAGCTGCAGCTGCAGCTGAATAAGGAGCGACACGATGCCCAAACGTATTTTGACTGGCGTTGTGACCAGCGACGCCAACGCCCAGACCATTACAGTCTCGGTTGAACGCCGCTTTACGCACCCTGTTCTGAAGAAGACCATCCGTAAGTCCAAGAAATATCGGGCCCACGATGAGAAGAACGTTTTCAAGGTTGGTGATTCAGTTCGCATCATCGAATGTGCGCCAAAATCGAAAACGAAACGCTGGGAAGTTCTGGAAGCTTAAGAGCCTTTAGAACCCTTAACCGACAGACATCCCAGTTTGTCGAAACCCTGGGAACATCATGGCACGCATCGCCAGTTTCCATAGGTCGGGAGAAACCAAATGATCCAGATGCAAACTAACCTGGATGTTGCTGAYAACTCAGGCGCTCGCCGAGTACAGTGCATCAAGGTTYTGGGTGGTTCCAAGCGTAGATACGCATCCGTAGGTGACATCATTGTCGTCTCGGTAAAGGAAGCCATCCCACGTGGTCGCGTAAAGAAAGGGGACGTCCTCAAGGCCGTCGTCGTACGCACCGCTCAAGCTATTCGCCGTCCAGACGGGACTGCTATCCGTTTTGATAGCAACGCTGCCGTCATCATCAACGCTAAAAACGAGCCCATCGGTACACGTATCTTTGGCCCGGTTGTGCGTGAGTTGCGTGCGAAAAACTTCATGAAAATCATCTCGCTTGCTCCGGAGGTGCTGTAATCATGGCTGCTAAACTCCGCAAAGGTGACAAGGTCATCGTGCTGGCTGGCAAGGATAAGGGCAAAGAGGGCGTTATCGCTTCTGTGAACCCCCAGGCCGGTAAAGCAATTGTTGATGGCGTGAACATCGCCATCCGCGCCACGCGTCAGACCCAGACCGAGCAAGGCGGGCGTCTGCCCAAAGCCCTGCCGATCCAGCTGTCGAACCTGGCACTGTTGGACGCAAACGGCAAAGCAACCCGCGTTGGCTTCCGCATGGAAGGCGACAAGAAGGTGCGCTTTGCAAAAACCACAGGGGACGTGATCGATGCTTGATACTGCTGCTTACACCCCGCGCATGAAGACCATCTATAAAGAGACGGTTCGCCCGGCTCTGAAAGAGGAATTCGGCTACAAGAACGAAATGATGATCCCCAAGCTGGATAAGATCGTTCTGAACATTGGCTGCGGTCGTGCCGCTGTCCGTGACAGCAAAAAGGCAAAGTCGGCTCAGGCTGAACTGACCCTGATTGCTGGTCAAAAAGCTCTGACCACCATCGCCAAGACTTCCATTGCTGGCTTTCGCGTTCGCGAAGGCATGCCGATGGGCGCCAAGGTGACCCTGCGCGGCGACCGGATGTATGAATTCCTGGATCGTCTGATCACCATCGCAATGCCCCGTATCCGCGATTTCCGCGGCGTATCGGGTAAATCTTTTGACGGTCGTGGCAACTACGCCATGGGCCTGAAAGAGCTTCTTGTGTTCCCGGAAATCGATTTTGATAAAATCGACGAAAACTGGGGCATGGATATTGTGATCGCTACGACCGCKGATAAYGACGCGGAAGCCAAGGCGCTGTTGAAAGCTCTCAACATGCCCTTCAATTCGTAAGCGCGGGAAGGAATAGACATGGCTAAGAAAAGCATGATCGAACGCGAGAAAAAGCGGGTGCTTCTGGTGGCAAAATTTGCGACCAAACGGGCAGCGCTGAAAGAGATCTCGAGCGACCAAAGCCGTCCAATGGAAGAGCGCTTTGCTGCGGTTCTGAAATTGGCAAAACTGCCGCGCAATAGCTCGGCTACACGTTTGCATAACCGTTGCCAGCTGACCGGCCGACCTCACGCTTACTATCGTAAGTTTAAGATCAGTCGGATCGCGCTGCGGGACCTTGGCTCAGCAGGCCAGATCCCGGGCATGGTGAAATCGAGCTGGTAAGGGAGAGACAGATATGAACGATCCTATCGCAGATATGCTCACCCGGATCCGTAACTCYTCGTTGCGCGGCAAATCCACWGTCTCRACTCCAGCTTCCAAGCTGCGGGTCWGRGTWCTGGAMGTGCTGGAAGACGAAGGTTACATCCGTGGCTATGAGTCRACYACTGGTTCYGATGGCCACCCGGCTATCGAAATCAGCCTGAARTAYTACGATGGCGAACCTGTCATTCGCGAGCTGAAGCGGGTTTCCAAACCCGGTCGTCGCGTTTACATGGGCGTCAATGACATCCCATCCGTCCGTCAGGGCCTGGGTGTGTCGATTGTCTCCACTCCTCGGGGTGTGATGTCGGACGCAAAAGCACGGGCGGCCAATGTTGGCGGCGAAGTGCTCTGCACCGTCTTCTAAGGAGGTCAATCKATGTCTCGTATTGGKAAAAAACCGGTCACRCTACCYRCAGGTGTTACAGCMTCTGTGTCYGGCCAGACCATCGAAGTTAAGGGCCCRAAAGGGACCCGYAGCTTCTCCGCCACTGACGACGTGACCCTGGTGGTCGAAGATAACGTTGTCWCYATYACGCCACGCGGCATGTCCAAACGGGCACGTCAGCAGTGGGGCATGTCCCGCACCATGGTTGCCAATCTGGTAACCGGGGTCACCGTCGGCTTTAAAAAAGAGCTGGAGATCCAGGGTGTGGGTTACCGGGCACAGATGCAGGGCAACACCCTGAAGCTGAACCTGGGCCTGTCTCACGATGTGACATACACCGCGCCCGAAGGTGTGACTGTTACCTCTCCCAAGCCGACCATCATCATTGTCGAAGGCATTGATGATCAGGCTGTGGGTCAGGTTGCGGCCAACATTCGTGCATGGCGTAAGCCCGAGCCCTACAAGGGCAAAGGCATTCGTTACAAAGGTGAATTTGTCTTCCGCAAAGAAGGCAAGAAGAAGTAAGGACCTGCAAAATGGCAAACAGCAAAAGAACCCTGTTTCTGAAGCGCCGCTTGCGCGTCCGGAACAAACTGCGCCGTGTGAACGCTGGACGTCTTCGTCTCTCCGTTCACCGTTCGAACAAGAACATCAGCGTTCAGCTGATCGACGACGTTCGTGGCGTGACCATGGCTTCTGCCTCGACCCTGGAAAAAGATCTGGGTTTCGTCGGCAAGAACAACATCGAAGCAGCGACCAAAGTGGGTACGGTTATTGCCGAACGCGCCAAGAAAGCCGGTGTTGAAGAAGCTTACTTTGATCGCGGTGGTTTCCTGTTCCACGGTAAAGTGAAGGCTGTCGCCGACGCTGCCCGTGAAGCTGGCCTGAAGATCTAAACAGTGTGGGCGGTGCATCTTGCACCGCCCCGATAATCCGGGGGGGCCCTGTCATGGGGCACTCACCAGGATTGGATATTAGGCGCGCGAGCGCCGGATGAAAGGAATGCCTCATGGCAAGAGATGACAATCGCCGCGGTGGCCGTCGTGATCGCGACGAAAACCCGGAATTTTCCGATCGCTTGGTTGCGATCAACCGCGTTTCCAAAACCGTTAAAGGTGGTAAGCGCTTTGGTTTTGCAGCTCTGGTAGTTGTCGGCGATCAAAAAGGCCGGGTTGGCTTTGGTAAAGGTAAAGCGAAAGAGGTCCCCGAGGCCATTCGTAAAGCCACCGAGCAAGCCAAGCGTCAGATGATCCGCGTTCAGCTGCGTGAAGGTCGGACCCTGCACCACGACATCGAGGGCCGTCACGGCGCTGGTAAAGTTGTGATGCGGAGTGCTCCTGAAGGTACCGGCATCATCGCCGGTGGCCCGATGCGTGCGGTTTTTGAGATGCTTGGTGTCAAGGACGTTGTGTCCAAGTCGCTGGGTTCGCAGAACCCYTACAACATGATCCGCGCAACCATGAACGGYCTGACMAAAGAGCAGAGCCCCCGTTCSGTTGCWCAGCGTCGTGGTAANAAAGNTTGCCGACATCCTGCCCAAGCGGGACGAAGCACCAGCAGCGGCTCCKGCCGAAGCTGAAGCKTAAGGAGAYCGGAASATGGCTAAAACYATCGTCGTMAAGCAGATCGGYTCSCCGATCCGCCGYCCCGCCAAACAGCGTCAARMMSKSRKYKKYSTGSGYYYSRRCWASAWKSAMRARMYMSRYGAGYTRSRKRMMWYKCSWKMMRWMMGCSGCMTGGTGAACAAGATTTCACACATGGTCGTGATCATCGAAGAAAAAGGCTAACCCCCTTCTTCTTTAAGACATCAAAAACGCCTCCGGTTCCGCCGGGGGCGTTTTTCGTTTGGGGAGACGCTAGTGTCCTCCTATCGTGGCTCCGTAGATCGACCGCTCATAAGGGGAAGGGTGTAAAATGCACAAGGGATCCTGCCTCTGCGGCGCGGTGACGTTTGAATTCCAAGGCGAGATTGCCGACCCCAATGGCTGTCATTGCCACCAATGCCGCAAGCAGACCGGCCATTATCTGGTCTCAACAGATGTGGACCGATCGAAACTTACGATCTTCGGCGAACAGAGCCTGACCTGGTTCCAATCCTCGGATAAGGTCCGGCGCGGATTTTGTGCTGTCTGCGGATCAACCCTGTTCTGGGATCCGATGTTCCAACGGCAGACCGCGATTGCCATGGGATCTTTTGACACGCCAACCGGGGTGCAGTTGGGTCTTCATATCTTTGTGGCGGATAAGGGTGACTACTACCAGATCACCGACGGGGCACTGCAAAATCAGCAGTGACTCTCTGGATTTCCATATGAGTCGGTGTGTTTTGTGACGCAATTATGAATTTCCCCATGCAACCACTGCATAGCGGGCTGACCGAACTGTCGGTTGTTAGCGCGACCATAAAGCCCCTATTTAAGCCTTACCAAACAAGACAAAACACAGAGCTGGGGAATGGGTCTCAGCTGAAAAAGTAAGGACTATATCATGGCACTCATCATCRACACTGCCTCCAACGGTTTCCACCTGATGGCCCGCATCCGTGGCTTCTTTGAAGATGCTAAAGAAGCCTGGGCGCTGAACGCCGATTACAAACGCACCTACGCCGAGCTGGACAATCTGAGCAGCCGCGAGCTGTCAGATATTGGTGTCCGCCGTTGCGACATCGCCGATATTTCCCGTATCCACGTATACGGTCACTAAAGCGTTTCCAGTTCTTTCTGGATCAGATCATCGGTATTTGCGTTCGAGCCAACGGCGAGAGGCAGTGAAAACCGATCTAATATGAACTGGAAAACGCGACGGAATTCATTCGACCCTATCCTCCTCCCGGGGTTTGAATGACCAGTAACGCCTCCGCATTTGTGGGGGCGTTTTCTGTTGCGGGGGTGGCGTACGCCCTGCCCACGGCATCTTAAGGCAGGAATGGCATCTTAGGCCCTGATCGCGATCCGCCGGGCCTGACACCCCCGGCACCACACCGGAGCTAGGCCCTCGTAAAGAAGGGGGCGCATTTGAACCGTTCATAGCACGGGGCAATCCCCCGTCTGCATCCACCCCGGCGGCGCCGCCATCTTTTATCCGGCTCCCACCGCAATACGGCTCGCAGCAGGGCAGCAACCGACAGGGCAGGGGCCTTGGCGGCAAAACTTGCATGCCTATCAGTTTTGCCAAAGGCAAAACCGAGACTGACCTTCCCCGTCACGCCAAGGGCGTGCTTTCAGCACCACGGGAAGGCGCTTTGCACCTCCCCAAGGTCAGGCGCTGCTGCGGCGGTTTCCAAAGTCGGGAATTACCGTCTGTGTAGGTTCTTAAGTGGGAGTGCTCGACTTGATTGCTGCGGTACTTCCTGCTTTCCTGAGATTGGTGCTTTGGGGGACCTTTGAAAAAAATGTATTACACCGATCCTGAAAGTTACCTGACTAGAGCAGAGGAACAACTTGCTTCTGGCGACATAGCCTCCCTTTTCTATGCGGCTTTTGAATTGCGATGTGCTGTTGAGTGCAGACAACATGAGTACTTGGAAGCTCAGGAATCCTACCGGAAGTCACTTCCTAGGAGTTGGAAAATTGGGCAGCAAGGTAAAGAGCTGCAGCGGATTTACGAAAGACCAGAGATTCAAGCTCTAAATTGCAAGTTTAAGGATGGATCGAATTTCATATATACCTACGTTCCGGTATCCGAAGCGCTAAGAGGGGATGCTGAACGTTTTGGAAATTTACTGCATGCTCCTAGCCAAGAACGTGGGCAGTCAGAACTGGAAAAGATTCGCTCTGGGCTAGATCTGACGGCTGCAAGGTTGAAGGAGTGTTTGTCCGGAAACCTACTCAGCCCAGTTCTGCTTGATCCAAAAACGGGGCAACCCCTCATCGGGCTTATCGTCAAAATCAGTAAACAGGAGCGGGGGATCTATGACAAAATGAGTATAGGTGAAGAGCTAGTAGTTGAAGTTAGATACGATGAGCTAACTCACTAGCTGCCGGGTTTCTTGTCCACCCTTGCCCCATCCCCCCAACAGGTCTATAGGCACCCGGTGGCCATCCGGGTCACAGAATCAAAATCACTATACGCCGTGGTTGATCCGAATACGCTTCGTGGGTCACATCCGGCAAGGAGAAGCGACATGAAACTTCACGAACTCAGCGACAACCCAGGCGCCACCAAAAAACGCAAGCGCGTTGGTCGTGGTCCGGGCTCCGGCACCGGTAAAATGGCTGGCCGTGGTATCAAAGGTCAGAAATCCCGTTCGGGTGTGGCGATCAAAGGGTTTGAAGGCGGTCAGATGCCTTTGTACCAACGTCTGCCAAAGCGTGGCTTTAACAAACCAAACCGCAAGGCATTTGCTGTCATCAACCTGGGCCTGATCCAGAAATTCATCGACCTGGGCAAACTCGATGCCAAGTCGATCACCGAAGACACCCTGGTCGAATCGGGTGTTGTACGTCGCAAGCTGGACGGTATCCGCGTTCTGGCCAAAGGCGAGATCACTGCCAAGGCAACAATCTCTGTGACCGGCGCCTCAAAATCCGCCGTTGAAGCAGTAGAAAAGGCTGGCGGCGCGCTGACCCTGGTCGCAAAAACCGCTGCAGCTGAGTAAGCGCTTGTGAGCGGCAACAATGCCGCTTACATAGTCTTCAGTTTTCCAATTAACGCCGCCCGAGCCGGAAAATGGTTCAGGGCGGCGTTTTCGCAATAAAGAGACCTTTTTCATGGTATCAGCAGCAGAACAAATGGCGGCGAACACCAGCTGGTCGGCGCTTGGCAAAGCGACAGACCTGCGTAATCGCATCCTGTTCACCCTGGGCCTTTTGATTGTCTACCGTCTGGGGACATTCATTCCGGTTCCCGGCATCGACACAATCGCCCTGAAAGAGTTCATGACTCAGGCCGGCCAAGGTATTGGCGGCATGGTGTCGATGTTCACCGGTGGCGCGCTTGGCCGAATGGGTATTTTTGCCCTCGGCATTATGCCCTATATCTCGGCTTCGATCATCATCCAGCTGCTGACCTCGATGGTTCCCGCGCTGGAACAGTTGAAGAAAGAAGGCGAGCAGGGCCGCAAGAAGATCAACCAATACACCCGCTTTGGCACCGTGGCCCTGGCCACCGCCCAGTCTTATGGGCTGGCCGTGTCGCTTGAGGCAGGTGAATTGGCCACCGATCCCGGCATGTACTTCCGCCTTGCCTGTATGATCACTCTTGTCGGCGGCACCATGTTCCTGATGTGGCTGGGTGAGCAAATCACCCAACGTGGTCTGGGCAATGGCATCTCGCTGATCATCTTTGTTGGTATTATCGCCGAGGTTCCGGCGGCTCTGGCACAGTTCTTTGCCTCGGGTCGGTCCGGTGCAATCAGCCCTGCGGTTATCGTSMTGGTGCTGRTRATGGTCATYKCSATCATYATGTTTGTGGTSTTCATGGAGCGMGCSCTGCGCAAGATCCATATTCAGTACCCGCGCCGYCAGGTYGGSATGAAGGTYTATGACGGYGGYTCCTCGCATCTGCCGGTCAARGTSAACCCAGCAGGCGTGATCCCGGCAATCTTTGCCAGCTCGCTGTTGTTGCTGCCCACCACCATCTCGACCTTCTCGTCTGGTGCCACCAGTGGCCCGGTGATGTCCTGGCTACTGGCCAACTTTGGCCCCGGTCAGCCGCTGTACCTGCTGTTCTTTGTGTCGATGATCGTGTTCTTCGCCTATTTCTACACCTTCAACGTGTCGTTTAAACCTGATGAGGTTGCCGAAAACCTGAAGAATCAGAATGGTTTTGTGCCGGGTATCCGCCCAGGTAAGAAGACCGCCGAGTATCTGGAGTACGTGGTCAACCGCGTGCTGGTGCTGGGCTCGGGTTATCTGGTGCTGGTGATGCTGCTGCCGGAAATTCTGCGCGGCCAGTTTGCCATCCCGTTCTACTTTGGCGGCACCTCGGTGCTGATTGTGGTGTCGGTAACCATGGACACCATTCAGCAAGCGCAAAGCCATCTGTTGGCGCATCAGTACGAAGGTCTGATTGAGAAAAGCCAGCTGCGGGGCAAGAGCAAGAAACGTGGTCGCCGGGGGCCAGCTCGTCGATGAATATCATTCTGCTTGGCCCGCCGGGCGCCGGTAAAGGCACCCAGGCTCGCCATCTGGTCGATATCCGCGGCATGGTTCAGCTCAGCACTGGCGACATGCTGCGCGCGGCCAAGTCCAGCGGCACCGAGATGGGCCAAAAAGTGGCTGCGATCATGGATGCCGGTAAGCTGGTGACGGATGAGATCGTCATTGGTCTGATCGAAGAGAAACTAACCTCCGAATCGGGCGCCGGTTTTATCTTTGACGGGTTCCCGCGCACTCTGGCCCAGGCTGATGCGCTGGCGGCATTGCTGGCCAAATTGGGCCAGTCCCTGCACACGGTGATTGAAATGCGGGTGGACGACGATGCGCTGGTCAAGCGCATTGCTGGGCGTTTCACCTGTGGCGATTGCGGCGAGGTCTATCACGACGAGACCAAGCCAACCGCTGCAGAAGGCAAATGTGATGTCTGTGGCAGCAACAAAATGCAACGGCGTGCGGATGACAACGCAGACAGCCTGCGCACCCGTCTGATGGAATATTACAAAAAGACCTCGCCGCTGATTGGCTACTACTATGCCAAGGGCGACCTGCGTCCGGTCAACGGTCTGGCTGATATCATCGAGGTGCAAAAGTCGATCGAGGCCATTCTGGGCTGACGGCTTCACCTATCTGAGTTCGTAGAGGGGCAGGTTTTCCTGCCCTTTTTCTTGTGAASTGMCSGGTRGGGMRGGWGGCTRTRYAAAGAAAAGCRRCCTCATCTMMAWGGTGGGTTGACGATCTSTAAAATACCTCATACCCAAGCCCATCCCTTAGGGAATCATTTCCTGTGGCTGGGCTTGTCCCATCTGCAAGACCACCTCAAAATGCTGGACCATGTGGCGTCACTGCCAAGGTTGAGTGTTGTGAAAAAAGGTTCCGGAACTACGGAACCGCAACAAAAGGAACGCATCACGTGGCACGTATTGCCGGCGTAAACATCCCGACTGCAAAGCGGGTTCCAATCGCCCTCACCTATATCACCGGAATCGGTAACACGACGGCCAAAGCAATTTGCGAAGCCGTAGGCATCGACGAAGCGCGTCGTGTCAACCAGTTGACYGACTCTGAAGTTCTGAAAATTCGCGAGCACATYGACGCCAATGTGGACGTCGAAGGYGACGTGCGCCGTGAAGTTCAGATGAACATCAAACGTCTGATGGATCTGGGCTGCTATCGCGGTCTGCGTCATCGTCGCAACCTGCCGGTTCGCGGTCAGCGGACTCACACCAACGCTCGTACTCGCAAAGGCCCCGCACGGGCAATTGCTGGTAAGAAGAAGTAAGGGAGGGTTTGATCAATGGCACGCGATAAGACTCGTACGAAGAAAAAAGAGCGCAAGAACATCGCCTCCGGCGTTGCTCACGTTAACAGCTCGTTCAACAACACCAAGATCCTGATCTCGGATGTTCAAGGCAATGCAATTGCATGGTCTTCGGCTGGTACCATGGGCTTTAAGGGCTCGCGGAAATCCACGCCTTATGCTGCTCAGCTGGCTGCAGAAGATGCAGGCAAAAAAGCGCAGGAACAYGGTGTTAAAACTCTGGAAGTCGAAGTTCAGGGCCCCGGTGGCGGTCGTGAATCGGCTCTGCGCGCTCTGGCTGCAGTTGGTTTCAACATCACCTCGATCCGTGATGTGACACCGATGGCACACAACGGCTGTCGTCCGCCGAAGCGCCGTCGCGTCTAAGCGACACTTAATTATCGCTGGGGTYCCGTGTCTCTGCACGGGCCCCAGTTTGTCATTWGAAACCTCGGGCGCCTGAACCTATCGGACATGGGGTACAGGCAGGAATGGAGGGAACGCATGATCCATAAGAATTGGGCAGAACTGATCAAGCCGACACAGCTTGATGTGAARYYARRCAAMRWSMMWKYRYGSCRRKCMWSKGKMSWKSYSGMKCSGSTRRAWCSWSSYTKWKGWMYRWCMYWGGSYRWCKSSMTRMGCCKMRYTYKGRKGAGCTCGCTGCAAGGTGCTGCCATCACATCCGTTCAGATCGACAACGTTCTGCACGAATTTTCCAGCGTTGCTGGTGTGCGGGAAGACGTCACTGACATCGTTCTGAACCTCAAAGGTGTTTGCCTGCGGATGGAAGTCGAAGGCCCCAAGCGGCTGTCGATCAACGCCAAAGGCCCTGCGATCGTCACCGCTGGTGACATCTCTGAGAGCGCAGGCATCGAGATCCTGAACCGCGACCACGTGATCTGTCACTTGGACGACGGCGCTGATCTGTTCATGGAACTGACCGTGAACACTGGCAATGGTTATGTTTCGGCTGAAAAGAACAAGCCGGAAGATGCACCCATTGGTCTGATCCCGATTGATGCGATCTACTCGCCGGTCAAAAAGGTCTCGTATGATGTGCAGCCGACCCGCGAAGGTCAGGTGCTGGACTATGACAAGCTGACCATGAAGATTGACACCGACGGCTCGATCACGCCGGATGACGCGGTGGCTTTTGCTGCTCGCATCCTGCAGGACCAGCTGTCGATCTTCGTCAACTTCGACGAGCCGGAATCTGCGTCCCGTCAGGACGAAGACGATGGTCTCGAGTTCAACCCGCTGCTGCTGAAGAAGGTAGACGAGTTGGAACTGTCGGTGCGYTCGGCAAACTGCCTGAAGAACGACAACATYGTSTACATCGGCGATCTGATCCAGAAAACCGAAGCAGAAATGYTGCGGACGCCGAACTTCGGCCGCAAGTCGCTGAACGAGATCAAGGAAGTGCTYTCGGGCATGGGTCTGCATCTCGGMATGGACGTCGAGGACTGGCCACCRGAYAAYATCGAAGATCTGGCCAAAAAGTTCGAAGATTCGTTCTAAAAATTTGGGGGAGGGCANRYTGTCCTCCCCTNTAAATGCCCGGACTGCCGGGGAAAATATGGGCRMWKRTGCCCCAAGGAGAGTAGCTGACCCGCATCGGCTGCCAGACAAAGCANAAACCTGAAGAAGGAATWMGAAAATGCGTCACGCACGTGGTTACCGCCGCCTGAATCGTACTCATGAGCACCGGAAAGCCCTGTTTTGCAACATGGCCGGTTCGCTGATCGAGCACGAGCAGATTAAGACAACTCTGCCCAAGGCAAAAGAATTGCGCCCGGTCATCGAAAAGATGATCACTCTGGCCAAACGCAACGATCTGCACGCCCGTCGTCAGGCCGCGTCGAAGCTGAAGCAAGACCAGTATGTCACCAAATTGTTCGACATCCTTGGCCCACGCTACAAAGACCGCACCGGTGGTTATGTTCGTATCATCCGGGCTGGTTTCCGGTATGGCGACATGGCACCGATGGCGATCATCGAATTTGTTGACCGCGACCGCGATGCCAAAGGCGCTGGCGACAAAGCCCGCGTTGCAGCCGCAGAAGTTGCCGCCGACGAATAAGATATCCGGATTTCACATCCGAATGTTGAAAGCCCCTGGTCCAAAGGACCGGGGGCTTTTTTGTTGTATAGCTTGCCAAGGTGCCGGGACGGCGCTGCCTTCGGCGGGGATATTTTTTACCAGATGAAACCGCGCGGCAGTCTCTGTTTCGAAGTTCATCTTTTTAGAAATACTCCGGGGTGAATTGGCCTGCTGCCAAGAGGGGCAGCGCCCCTGCTGACATCCTTCAACAGGAGCCGTGCTTGCAATTGCCCAATTGCCCCCGCATATCCTAGGGACACGTTTAGTTGGAGCCAAAATGATCCGCGCAGCCCTCATTATCCTTTCGATTGTTGTTGCTGGCCCGCTGGTGGCAGAGACTCGGGTGCCCAGTTCTCAGGCCGAAATCAGCCTTGGTTTTGCACCGCTGGTCAAAGAGGCGGCGCCAGCTGTGGTGAACATCTATGCCAAGATCATCACGCAGGAACGCCAGCGCACGCCGTTTTCAAACGATCCCTTCTTTGACCAATTTTTCGGCGGCTTAAGCAAGCCACAGCCCCGGGTACAGAACTCGCTGGGATCGGGAGTCATTCTTTCGGCGGACGGTATCGTGGTGTCGAATTACCACGTTGTTGGCATGGCCACCGAAATCCGCGTGGTGACCACGGACCGGCGCGAATACAGCGCCCGTGTGGTACTGGCCGATAAAGCCAGCGATCTGGCGATTTTGCAGCTGGAAGAGGCGACGGATCTGCCGTTTCTGGATCTGCGCAACAGCGATCAGGTTGAGGTCGGCGAGTTGGCGCTGGCCATCGGCAATCCCTTTGGGGTTGGTCAAACCGTCAGCAGCGGCATTATTTCCGGGTTGGCGCGGACCGGCACCGCCACCGGTGAAGGCTTTGGCTATTACCTGCAGACTGACGCCGCCATCAACCCCGGCAACTCGGGTGGGGCGCTGATTGACGTCAACGGTGATCTGATTGGCATCAACACYYSTAKMYYSRSMMGSYSGKKSSGCTSYWYCRGMMKTKKKKYWGCYRWCSYWGSCRMKTYNNTGCGCSWRYTKGTGCATCAGGCGCAGAGTGGTGCCGAGGAATTTCAACGGCCCTGGGCGGGCATGTCGGGCCAGCCGGTGGATGCGGATATGGCGGCCTCGATGGCAATGGAGCTGCCCGAAGGCATGGTGATTTCCGATCTGCACCCGGCCAGCCCTTTTGTTGCGGCCGGGTTCAAGGTTGGCGATGTGATCACCTGGGTGGATGGACAGGTGGTCAATTCACCCTCCGAGATGGCGTTCCGCATGTCGGTGGCCGGCATGGGAGGCACTGCTCAGATCAGTCGCCTGCGCGGCACAGACCTGGATGTGCTGCAGGTGCAGATGATGGCGGCCCCCGACACTCCGCCGGCGGCGCTGGTGCAGTTGGGGGAGACATCGGTGCTGCCCGGTTTGACCGTGGCACGTATCAACCCGGTAATAATCATCCGTATGGGGCTACCACTGAGTGCCGAGGGGGTGGTGGTCACCGATCCGGGGCGTCATGGCGCCCGAGCAGGGTTGCGGCCAGGCGATGTGCTGCAGATGATTAATGGGAATTTGGTGACAGAAACGGCTGATGTGCCTGCATTGCTGACAGATGCTGGCCGTCAGGTAAAGATGAATTTGCTGCGCGGCGGTCAACGGCTGAACCTGCGGTTCCGGTTGTAAAGATGGCAGATCTATTCGACACCGGCGCGGCGCAACCTGATCAACCGCAACCCAATCGGCCTTTGGCGGACCGGCTGCGACCGCAGTCTTTGTCGCAAGTGATTGGTCAGGCTCAGGTGCTGGGGCCTGAGGCGCCATTGGGGGTCATGTTGGCCTCAGGATCGCTGTCATCGTTGATTTTCTGGGGGCCACCGGGCGTTGGCAAGACCACTATCGCGCGCTTGCTGGCGGATGAAACCCATCTGCATTTTGTGCAGATCAGCGCCATTTACAGCGGTGTTGCAGATTTGAAAAAAGTGTTTGAGGCGGCCAGAATCCGGCGGCAGAACGGGCGGGGCACGCTGCTGTTTGTCGACGAGGTGCATCGCTTCAACAAGGCCCAACAGGACGGGTTCCTGCCGCATATGGAGGATGGCACTATCCTGCTGGTGGGGGCCACCACCGAGAACCCAAGTTTTGAGCTGAACGCCGCGCTGCTCAGCCGCTCACAAGTGCTGGTGCTGGAACGGTTGACGCTGGTGGATCTGGAGCTGATGACCCAGCGCGCCGAGCAAGAGCTGGGCCGCGCGCTGCCTCTGGTTGCCGATGCTCGCGATGCGCTGCAGGAAATGGCTGATGGCGATGGCCGCGCCCTGCTGAACCTGATCGAACAGGTTGCCGCCTGGAAGGTCGACAAGCCGCTGAACCGGGATGCGCTGTCCACCCGGCTGATGCGGCGGGCGGCCAAATACGACAAATCCGGTGACGAGCATTACAACCTGATCTCGGCGCTGCACAAATCGGTGCGCGGCTCTGATCCAGATGCGGCGCTGTACTGGTTCGCTCGCATGCTCGAAGGCGGTGAAGATCCCCGCTTTCTGGCCCGTCGCCTGACCCGGATGGCGGTTGAGGACATCGCCCTGGCTGATCCGCAGGCGCAGGCGATTTGCCTGCAGGCCTGGGAGACTTACGAACGTCTGGGCAGCCCCGAGGGGGAGCTGGCACTGGCGCAGGCGGTGATCTACCTGGCTTTGGCACCCAAGACCAATGCGGGCTATGTGGCTTACAAAGCAGCCCGCGCTCTGGCCAAACAGTCGGGCAGCGCGCCGCCTCCGAAACATATCCTGAATGCGCCGACCAAATTGATGGCCGAGCAGGGTTACGGCGACGGCTATGCCTATGATCATGACTCCCAAGACGGGTTCTCCGGTCAAAACTATTTCCCGGATGATATGAAACATCCAGTGCTGTACCAGCCGGTTGAACGCGGGTTTGAGCGCGAGTTGAAACGTCGGGTCGACTATTTTGCCAAACTGCGGGCGCAGAGAAATTCTGGTAAATAGCCCATCGTTAGAAAGTCGAAGATGCACGGTAAACGCCGGGTCACACTCTGGCAGACGGGACGTCACCGGTGACCTGCGTGGGATGCTCTGTTTGACTGCCTTTCAAACCGTCATGTTTGGAGGAGACAGGGTATGAGCATCGAAATAGTAAAGTCCGAGGGGGTTTGGACGATCATCCACAACCGACCCGAGGCCCGCAACGCCATGGACCCGGACTCGGCGCAGGCACTGGTCGATGCCTTTACCGAATTTGAGGCGGATGAGACGGCACTTGTCGCCGTGTTCTGGGGCGCAGGGGGCGCGTTCTGTGCCGGCTGGGATCTGAAATACGGCGCAACACTGTCAGACCCGGACCGGTTCGAGCGCGAAATAGCGCAGAAACTGGCTTTTTCCGACGGCGCGACTCCGGACCCGCGTGGCCCGATGGGGCCGAGCCGGTTGGAACTGTCCAAGCCGGTGATCGGCGCTATCGAAGGTGCAGCCGTGGCGGGAGGCATGGAGCTGGCACTGTGGTGTGATGTGCGGGTGATGGCACAAACAGCCTATCTTGGCGTGTATTGCCGCCGCTGGGGGATCAGCCTGGTCGATGGCGGCTCTGTGCGGTTGCCGCGTCTGGTCGGGCAGGGCAAGGCGCTGGAGATCGCCATGACCGGGCGCAAGGTCGAGGCCGAGGAATGTTATCGCATTGGTCTGTGCGAGCGGGTGGTGCCGCATGGCACCGCGCGTCAGGCGGCCGAGGCGATGGCGCATGAGATTGCCCGCTTCCCGCAGCAGGCGATGCTCGCGGACCGGCGCACGATTATCGAAACGCACGGTATGCCGGTGCGCCAGGCGTTGAAAGTGGAATGGGCCAATGGCCTGGACGCGGTGCGCAAAGAGGGCACTGCCGGGGCAGCCCGGTTCAGTGGTGGGATCGGACGGCACGGAGATTTTGCCAAAATATGACAATCCCACCGCAAAACTTGACATCCGGCGCAGCACACGCGAGAGACCGCCCATGTTTTATTCGGTCTTATATGTCGCCTTGGGTGGCGCAATCGGCGCGGCGTGCCGGTACGTGGCAGGATTGGGCGTGATCCGCCTGCTGGGTCACCACCCATTTCCGGTTGCTGTACTAACGGTGAATGTCGTTGGATCCTTTCTGATGGGGGTCTTTGTGATTTTTGCAGCGCATCGTGGGCTGACGCATCTAAGCCCCTTTGTGATGACTGGGCTTCTGGGCGGCTTCACCACGTTTTCGGCGTTTTCATTGGAGACAGTCAGTCTGATGGAACGCGGGGCGCTGGGATATGCGGCGCTATATGTAGCAATGTCGGTGGTGTTATCGGTGACTGGATTGTTTCTTGGCCTGATGGCCGCAAGAGGGGTGCTGACATGAGCGGCGTACAGAAAATCATCGTTTCGGACGACGACACGGACCAGCGGCTGGACCGCTGGCTGCGGCGGCTGTTTCCACATGTTAGCCAGGGCCGCATCGAAAAGATGTGCCGCAAGGGCGATCTGCGGGTCGACAGTGGTCGGGTGAAGCCCTCGACGCGGGTGATGGCCGGGCAAACGGTGCGGGTGCCACCACTGCCTGCCAAAGATCACCGACCCAACGACATCGCCGAGCGACGCCTCTCGGATGCTGATATCAAGCTGATCCAGTCCTGCGTGATTTACCGCGACGATCATGTGATTGCGCTGAACAAGCCACATGGGTTGGCAGTGCAGGGTGGCAGCGGTCAAAGCCGCCATGTGGACGGGTTGGCCGAGGCGCTGCGCTTTGGCTATGAGGACAAGCCAAAGCTGGTGCACCGGCTGGACAAGGACACCTCGGGTGTTTTGCTGCTGGCGCGGGACCGGCTGTCGGCCAAGGCGCTGACCGCAGCGTTCCGCCACCGTGAGACTCAGAAAATCTATTGGGCAGTGGTGGCCGGGGTGCCGCACCCCAAGATCGGCATGATCAAGACCGGGCTGGTCAAGGCCTTTGGCCATGGTCCAAACGGTGAGGGCGAGAAGATGTATAACGTGCACCCGCGCGACATCGACGATACCCCCGGCGCCAAAAAGGCAGTCACCGATTATGTTATGCTGGAGGCCGCGGGCAGACGTGCTGCCTGGATGGCGCTGCACCCGATCACTGGCCGCACCCACCAGCTGCGCGCCCATATGGGCGAGCTGGGTCATCCGATTATCGGCGATGGCAAATACGGTGGCTCAAGCCAGGAAAACCTGGGCGATGGCTGGGGCGCACAGCTGGGCGGCGATATCTCGAAAAAGCTGCACCTGCACGCGCGCAGCCTGAAGATCCAGCACCCGGTGAACAAGTCGGTGCTGCACATCACCGCGCCGCTGCCACCACACATGCAAGACACCTGGGATTATTTCCAGTGGAATCCCAAAGATGTGCCCGAAGATCCGTTTGAGGAGATGGAATGAGCGCAGACCTGCGGCTGGTTCTGTTTGATATGGATGGCACCCTGGTGGACAGCCAGGTTGCCATCACCAGCGCTATGGCTGAGGCCTTTGCCGAAGTTGGCCATGTCGCGCCCTCACGCGAGGCGATCCTGTCGATTATTGGTCTTTCATTAGATCTGGCGATGGCAAAACTGGCCCCCGGTGCTGACGACGAGAAACGTGACGCGCTGGTGGCGGGCTACAAGGCCTCGTATATGGTGTCACGTCAGGCTGCGGGGGCGACGCATTCGCCGCTGTATCCCGGCACAACTGAGATGCTGGCGGCGCTGCACGCGGTGCCGGAGTATCTGTTGGGCGTGGCCACGGGCAAATCCCAGCGTGGCTTGGATGCGGTGATTGCGACACATGAGCTGAGCTGTTTTGTCACACGGCAATCGGCTGACCACCACCCGTCAAAACCGCACCCCTCGATGATCCACACCGCGATGACCGAAACCGGAGTTGCGCCGGAACATACGGTGATGATTGGCGACACCAGTTATGACATTGACATGGGACGCGCTGCAGGCGTGACCACCATTGCGGTGACCTGGGGTTATCATCCGGCAGATCAGTTGGGTGCGGATCACATTATCGACAGTTTTGCCGACCTGGCACCGCTGTTGCAGCGACTTTGGAGCGCCTGAACCATGAGCACATGGAAGCAAAAACGGTTTTGGGAACAGGTCCAGGTGACCGAATCAGAGGGGCGATTCGGGGTGGAATTGGATGGCCGCCCGGTCAAAACACCCGCAAAGGCGGGTCTGATCCTTCCCACTCGTGCCATGGCCGAGGCAATTGCCGTCGAATGGCGGGCTCAGAAAGATGCGGTTAATCCGCATACCATGCCTTGCACTCGCACGGCCAATGCGGCGCTGGATAAGGTACGGGCGCAACATGGTGAAGTAGCTAACATGCTAGCAGACTATGGCGATTCTGACCTTTTGTGTTATCGCGCCGAGAGCCCGGTTGAGCTGGTTCAGCGACAAAACAACCACTGGAATCCGGCGCTGGATTGGGCCGCAACCGAGCTGGGCGTGCGATTGCACCGGCGGTGCGGTATCCGACATCAGCCGCAGGATACAAAGGCGTTGCAGAGCCTGCGGGCCAAGGTTCAGGCCCTATCGGCGTTCCAATTGGCCGCTTTCCATGATTTGGTCAGCATGTCCGGATCTTTGATACTGGGGTTTGCCGCGGCGGCTGGGTGGCGCAGCGCTGCCGAGATCTGGACGTTGTCGCGGTTGGACGAATTGTGGCAGGAAGAACAGTGGGGCCCGGACGAAGAAGCCCAGGCCCAGGCCGAAATCAAGCGGCTGGCATTTCTGCATGCCAAGCGGTTTTACGATTTTTCTTGACGGTTCAGCAAATTACCAGACCTCGTCCTGAAGGCTGAAAATGCAGTCAATCCCAAAAAGTTCGCTATCCGACCATCGAATTTAGTGGTCCTGCACTTGACGTTTGTTGATGAATTAGCCCAGACTTAACGTCGAATTAGGGGAAAAACCTATTTCAGTCCCATTTCCGACATTGCTGGTGTCGGTAACGAACCGCCGACCAAGGCGAAAAAATCAGGAAGAGGTAAAAATGAAAAAAACCGTATTTTTGGGCGCGCTCACTGTAGCCGGCCTGGCTGCTGGGGTTGCTGCTGCTGGCACACTTGACGATGTCAAAGCTCGCGGCAAACTGAACTGTGGCGTCACCACCGGCCTGGTTGGTTTTGCTGCACCCGACGCCAAAGGCGAATGGGGTGGCTTTGATGTCTCCATCTGCCGCGCCGTTGCCGCTGCGGTTCTGGGTGATCCCACGGCTGTTGAATTTGTTCCGACCACCGGCAAGACCCGCTTCACCGCGCTGGCGTCCGGCGAGATCGACATGCTGGCCCGGAACACCACCTGGACCTTCTCGCGCGATGTCGACCTGAAGTTCACCTTTGTTGGCGTCAACTACTATGACGGCCAGGGCTTCATGGTTCCCAAGGATCTGGGTGTTTCCTCGGCCACAGAACTGGACGGTGCCACCGTTTGTATCCAAACCGGTACCACCACCGAGCTGAACCTGGCGGATTTCTTCCGTWCCAACAACATYAGCTATGAGCCGGTTCCGATCGAAACMAAYGCCGAAGGTCAGCARCAGTATCTGGCYGGTGCWTGYGACGTSTACACSACAGACGCMTCYGGCCTGGCCGCSACRCGTGCAACKTTYGAAWMWCCKGMYGAYCAYGTTCTGCTGCCMGAAATCATCTCGAAAGAGCCGCTGGGYCCKCTGGYMCGTCAYGGCGACAACGARTGGGGYGATGTKGTTCGCTGGACKCTGAACGCACTGGTTACAGCTGAAGARCTGGGYGTGACMTCGGCCAATMTSGCYGAWATGTCTGCGGGCACMAACAACCCWGAGATCAACCGTCTGCTGGGSACCGAAGGTACYCTGGGYGMRATGCTGGGTCTKGAMGCTGRTTGGGCCAAAGCGGCSATYSYRGYYGGTGGYAACTAYGGTGAGATCTTTGCCAAGAACATYGGCGAAGAAACYCCGATTGGYCTGGCGCGYGGYYTGAACGCRCARTGGACCRAMGGCGGCCTGATSTAYTCRCCTCCGTTCCGCTAAACACTTAGTGGAAAGGGCGCAGGGAACCCCTGCGCCCTTTTTCTTTCTATAGAACGCTTCGGATCGTCGACGAGTGAGGATTTAACCTCGCCAAAGAAAATCAATCCGAGAGCCATGGGGATTTCTAGGTCATGACACTACTCACTGACCCACCAAAGGAGTCGTTTCGACTATCGATGCTCCTTTACGATACGCGGTATCGGTCAGCTACAATCCAAGTCATCGCAATGTTTGCATTTATGCTTCTGGCGGCTTGGCTCATCAACAACGCAATCACCAACCTGAACACGCTGGGCAAACCGATTTCATTTGGGTTCCTGACGGACACAGCGGGTTATGATATCAACCAGCGCTTGCTGGACTATGACAGCCAAGACAGTCATATCCGCGCCGCCCTRATGGGKCTGCTGAACACMYTRGTYRTTGCKGTKCTGGGSTGYATYACSGCSACSGTCATYGGYGTGTTTGTYGGCGTTATGCGRYTGTCCAATAACTGGCTGATCGCGCGGATCATGACCGTCTATGTGGAAACMTTCCGCAAYGTGCCGGTKYTGCTGTGGATCRTTTTGGCSATGGCCATCCTGATCGAAASYCTRCCARYGCCACGCGCSTTYAAGGGYGARAACCCMACKGCGWCGATGGAYCTGTTCGACACYRTCGCKGTYACCAAYCGGGGSRTYTATATTCCYGAGCCGCTGTTTTCRCGCAGCCTGGGYGATATTCACKTYYTGGGKGAYATGKCGMTGCGRTTTGACRTYTCGATGGATYTGGTTGCCTTCCTGATCGTGTTGGGATTGAGCATCTTTGGCATGCGCAAGGTTTCTGCACGGGCCAATGCCCTTCAGGAAGAAACTGGGAATCGTCCAACAACATGGCATATTCTGCTGGGACTGCTGTTTGGGCCGACACTTGTTCTGATGATCCTACTGGGGTTCCACTTGGGTTATCCCGAGCTGAAGGGCTTTAACTTCAGGGGCGGTATTCACATGCGGAATTCGCTGATTGCCCTGTGGTTGGCCCTGTCGCTTTATACGGCGGCCTTCATCGCTGAGATCGTGCGCGCCGGTATTCTGGCGATTTCCGAAGGTCAATCCGAAGCAGCCTCTGCCCTTGGACTGCGGTCGAGCCGGACAATGCGCCTGGTGATCCTGCCGCAGGCTCTGCGGGTTATTATCCCACCGATGATCTCGAACTATCTGAACCTGACCAARAACTCGTCGCTGGCGATTGCGGTGGGYTACATGGATATCACCGGYACKYTGGGKGGTATCACCATGAACCARACSGGTCGCGAGCTGGAATGYGTSATGYTRCTGATGGTSGTGTATCTGGCYATCTCGCTGAGCATTTCAGGGGTGATGAACTGGTACAACAATAGCGTCAAACTGGTGGAGCGGTAATATGASTGATGTTTCTTTTGTCCGCACAGAMATGCTGCCAGAGCARGCMCCTCCKGGRTCTGAGGTTGGTGTTATTGGCTGGTTGCGGCACAATCTGTTCTCGAGCTGGATCAATGGCATTCTGACAGTGCTGTCGATCTATGCGATCTATTTTGTTTTGTCCGGTATTCTGCCTTGGGTGTTCCAATCTGTCTGGAATGCAGATTCCCTGACGGAATGCCGCGAGATCAYGAAGGCAACTTGGGGCGAAACCCATGGGCATGCCTGCTGGGGGGTTATCAAAGAGCGTTGGCTGCAGTTGTTGTTTGGGTTCTACCCCAGCGATCTGTACTGGCGCCCGATCTTGTCGCTGGTCCTGCTTTTTGTGGCGCTGAGCCCAATCCTGTTTTCCGACCACGTACCTGTCAAGGCGCTGATGTTCACGGCGGTTTATCCCTTCCTGATGCCTTGGCTGATGTGGGGCGGAACCATCTGGTCACCAATTTGTGCCGCGCTTGGTTTTGTGATCGGTTTTGGTGTCCTTCGCTACGGTAAGGCCTACATGAGCGAACTTATGACGATGATTGCTGCTGTTGCGGCTGCAGTTATCTGGTGGCTCGTGCTGTCTGGCTACGTGTCATCCGGCCTGTCTTCGGTGCTTCCCATTGGCATAGAAGCCGTGCAATCCCGCCAGTTTGGGGGATTCATGATTGCGATCCTGCTCGGCGTTGTTGCAATTGGCGCTTCGTTGCCAATTGGGGTGGTTCTGGCTTTGGGGCGTCAGTCTGATCTGGTGGTTGTCAAGTTTCTCTGCGTGGGCTTTATCGAGTTCATTCGCGGTGTTCCACTGATCACGCTGCTGTTTGTGGCCTCGTTGCTGCTGAACATCTTCATGCCGCCTGGTACCAATTTTGACATCATCCTGCGGGTGATGATCATGATGACCCTGTTCTCGGCGGCCTATATGGCCGAAGTGATCCGGGGTGGTCTGGCGGCGCTGCCGCGTGGGCAGTATGAGGGCGCAGACAGTCTGGGTCTGGATTACTGGCAGGCACAGCGGCTGATCATCATGCCGCAAGCGCTGAAGGTTGCCATTCCAGGCATCGTAAGCACATTCATCGGGATCTTTAAGGATACGACATTGGTGTCAATTATCGGGCTGTTTGACGTGATCGGACTGGCAAGTGCCATCCGCGCCGATWCYKCCTGGAACGGCATCTACTGGGAACTGTTCGCGTTCATYGCGTTCCTGTTCTTCATCGTCTGTTTCTCTATGTCCCGTTATTCCATGTATCTGGAGCGCAAGCTTCRGACYGGCCACMGTTAAGGAGTTCAACATATGTCTGAACWGGCTACWGCACGCACMRTCGAYCGKTCCAAGATGCAAGTCTCGGATCAGGTYGCGATTGAAATCTCWAACATGAACAAATGGTTCGGGWCGTTTCACGTRTTGCGTGACATCAACCTRACCGTCAACCAAGGTGAGMGGATTGTGATYGCCGGGCCTTCGGGMTCGGGDAAATCVACCCTGATCCGCTGCGTBAACGCGCTGGARGAACACCAGCAGGGCAAGATCACBGTSGATGGGACCGTTYTGTCGAACGATCTGAAAAACATCGACAARATYCGCCGCGARGTGGGGATGGTGTTYCAGCACTTYAACYTGTTCCCGCATCTGWCGATCCTKGAWAACCTGACSYTGGCBCCGATCTGGGTGCGYAARACMCCSMRSAAAGAAGCCGAAGARACGGCGATGCAYTTYCTGGARAAGGTSAARATYCCCGARCAGGCGCTGAARTWYCCYGGSCARYTGTCCGGTGGTCARCARCAGCGGGTGGCGATTGCRCGSTCSTTGTGCATGMRKCCGCGSATYATGCTGTTTGATGAACCMACATCGGCSYTGGAYCCMGAGATGATCAAAGAGGTGCTYGAYACSATGATCGAGCTGGCCGAAGAGGGCATGACCATGCTGGTKGTGACCCACGAGATGGGCTTTGCCCGTCAGGTGGCMAACCGGGTGATCTTTATGGATGMRGGTCAGATTGTYGARCAGAACGAACCAGAAGAGTTCTTTAACAATCCCAAGAGCGAACGCACCAAATTGTTCCTGAGCCAGATCCTGGGTCACTGATCCAGACGGCACTCGCGACATACAAAAAGGCCGGGCACAGCGCCCGGCCTTTTTGTTCAAGCTTTGCACTGGCGCAGACCACGGTGTGTGCTGGCACGCACCGCCGGTTGGGTATTATTCCACCAGCAGCTCGCGCGGGACCACAAAATCCACCGGCTTCCCGCTGTTCCACTGCAGGTCCCCCCAGCGGGGAATATCAAACTGCAGTACCAGCGTTGCCCCGGTTGGATAGTTGAAAAACCGCGGGTGATCTGGTGCTTGCGCAGTGATGTCGCGGGCAAATGTGCCAATTCCAGGGTTATGCCCCAAGATCATGATATCAGGGCGCTCGGCCTCGCTGAGCACCTGAAAGATGATGTCGGCGCTGGCGTGGTACAGCCGTTCCACAAACGCCGCTGGGGCCTGCAGCTGCATCAACTCATAGGTTTCGCGGGTGCGTTGGGATGGCGAGGAAATCACCTGATCGGGTAAATGTCCCCCTTCCTTCAACCATATTCCCAATGCGGTAGCCGAATGACGCCCCCGCTTGTTCAACGGGCGAGCGTGATCGCTGGGCGCGGTGCTGTCCCAAGCGGATTTGGCGTGGCGGGTCAGAATCAATGTGCAGGTCATGTGTAATGAAAATAGCGCATATGATGCGCTGATTGGGAAAAATCGCGATTTGCGCCGGAACTGAGCGGACAAGCGCGTCTGGCCAGACAGCCGAAACTCATGCAGGAGGGGCCCGCATCGCTGTCCAGGAAATCATGGCAAGCCTGCACGCCATAGGGGCCTCCGTCAACAAGGGCGCTGACCGGGCAGCTGTGCAGACAAGGCTTATCGCTGCAGGTTCCGCAGGGAGAGCTGTCGAGCGGCGGCGGCGGGATGTCAAATTCATCGTCAAAATGCAACGCGCCACGGTAGCAGATCATCAGGCCAACCTGATCATGCACCATCATTTGCGAGGGGGAGGTGAAGGCGCGCCCGGAGGCCAGTGCCCAATTGACAAAGGGCGCATAGGGCGGGCCTCCAAACGGGAAAAAAGCAGCTGCGGAAAACTGCTCTGCCAGGGCGCTGATCACCCGGCTGGACCACCGATCAACCGGATCAGGCCTGCCATCCTGGCCTTCGTCTGAGGCGGTAAACACGGGCCAAAAGGCGCCGGCCGTTCCCAGCAGGAGCAATGTGCCGTCCTTTAGCCCGGTGACCGGAGTCCGGCGTGGATGCAGGGTGCCATGGATTTCTAATCCCTGTGCCTGAACAGCCAAGCTTAACTGTTTCAGCATCATCGGGCTTTGAAAGGCAACAACAGGCTCCAGCCCAATTGGGCCGGACGCCCATCCTGCCAGTGCAGCCCAACAGTCATGTTGTCGTGACCCTCGGCGGGTTGGGCGACATAGGTGCCAAATATGCGGTCCCAGATGGCCAGCGCAAAGCCATAGTTGCTGTCGTGCTCGGCCCGGTGCACCGAGTGGTGCACGCGGTGCATATCCGGGGTGACCAGAACCCGTCGCAAAACGCGGTCCAGGGCGAGCGGCAGACGCAGGTTGGAATGGTTGAACATGGCAGTGCCGTTGAGAATGATTTCAAACAGCACCACCGCCACTGCGGCGGGTCCCAACAGGTAGATCAGCCCAATTTTCAACAGCATCGACAGCGCAACTTCGAGTGGATGGAACCGCACGGCGGTGGTGACGTCCATATCCCGATCTGCGTGGTGTACCCGGTGCAACCGCCACAGCAGCGGCACCTTGTGGGTGATCAGATGTTGCAGCCAAATCGCCAGGTCGAGGATTAAAATTGCCAGGGTGATCTCCAGCCAGTTTGGCAGGGGGATTGCGTTGAACAACCCCCAGCCTTTGGCTTGGGCGTCCAGCGCCGCCCCCACCGCCAGCAGCGGCAGGCCAAAAGCCAGGGCGCGCAGGGTCACCGTGTTGATCACCGTGATCGCCAGGTTGGTGGACCAACGACCCTTGCGGGATTGCTGACGCGCCCGTCGCGGGGCCAGMTGTTCGGCACAGGCGAACAGCGCAAACAGACYAAGAAAGATGGCGAGGCGGAGGGTGGCTTCGTGTTCCATGTCTTCGAAAATGCGCATGCATTTGGCAAAGGCAAGAAAAAAGGAAACACGTTGTTGTCAGCGTCCTGTCAGTCAGGTCGGATGAGGGAGCCGGCCCCATGTTCGGTGAACAATTCCAGCAGCACCGCATTGGGTGCGCGCCCGTCCAGGATGACCACGGCCCGCACTCCGCCATCGATGGCTGCCAGCGCGGTTTCGGTTTTTGGGATCATACCGCCAGCAATCACCCCGTCGCGGGTCATCTGCCGGATTTGCTCGGCCTTCAACTCGGTCATCACGTCACCCTCGGAGTTTTTGACCCCGGACACATCGGTGAGCAGCAGCAGCCGATCGGCCTTGAGCCCCGCAGCAATGGCCCCGGCAGCGGTATCACCGTTAATGTTATAGGTTTCACCATCGCGACCCGCGCCCAGCGGGGCAATCACCGGGATCATGTCATTGGCAAACAGGTTGTGCAGCAGTGTCGGGTCTATGTCCGAGGGTGTGCCAACAAAGCCAAGCTTGGGGTTGGTCTGCTCGCAGGTGATCAGATTGGCGTCTTTGCCCGACAGGCCAACCGCGCGGCCGCCCTGGGCGTTGATCGCCTGCACGATGCGTTTGTTGACCAGCCCGGACAGMACCATTTCAACCACCTCGACSGTGGCYTGATCGGTGACSCGYTTGCCATYSACAAAYTCGGANTTGNATGYCCAGCCGSKCYAGCATSKWATTGATCATYGGRCCGCCGCCATGCACGATCACCGGGTTCACYCCRACCTGCTGYARCAGCACRATATCRCGGGCAAAGCTCTCCATTGCGGTGTCACTGCCCATGGCGTGACCGCCCAGTTTRACSACAACRATSGCCCCGTCATAGCGCTGCAAATAGGGCAGSGCGCTRGAKAGGGTGGCGGCRGTGGCAATCCAATCGCGGTTCATGTGCTGTTTCTTCATCGCTTGGGGTCCCTTTGACAGGTTCTGTTACGCGGTTCTGGCGTTGGTGCCAAGTGTGGCGTTGCAGCCAGAGAGTGCAGTGGTAGGGTTGCCGGTAAGTTCAAAGGTGAGGATCGGTCTATGCGCCAGAAGACAATGTTGCTGACAGGGGCCAGCCGGGGCATCGGCCATGCCACCGTGCGCCGTTTCAATAGCGAGGGTTGGCGGGTGATTACCTGCTCACGCCACCCTTTCCCCAAGGAATGCCCCTGGGGCGGCGGGCAAGAGAACCACGTGGAGGTTGATCTGGGAGATCCCGCAGGTACCATCAACGCGGTAGGCGTGATCCAGGATCTGCTGGATGGCCAATTGGATGCCCTGGTGAACAATGCCGGCATTTCACCCAAAGGGCCAAATGGCGAGCGGCTGAGCACGCTGGATACCGATCTGATGGATTGGGGCCGGGTGTTCCATGTCAATTTCTTTGCGCCAGTGGTGCTGGCGCGTGGGTTGAAAGACGAGCTGGCCGCCGCCAAGGGCTCAGTGGTCAATGTGACGTCGATTGCGGGCAGTCGGGTGCATCCCTTTGCCGGAGCGGCTTATGCCACCTCCAAGGCTGCGCTGGCGGCGCTGACACGCGAAATGGCGCATGACTTTGGCCCCATGGGGGTGCGGGTCAATGCGATTGCGCCGGGAGAGGTGGAAACCGCGATTTTGTCACCAGGCACCGACAAGATTGTTGCCAAACTGCCGATGCAGCGACTGGGTCAACCCGAGGAAGTGGCATCCGCGATCTATTTCCTGTGTTCGCAAGACAGTTCCTATATCTCGGGGGCCGAGATCGAGGTGAACGGTGCCCAGCACGTTTGACGCTGCTCAGCTATGATGGCGACGCAAAAGGGGCCCCACCTTGTTTCAGGTGGGGCCCCTTTGCTTGGATAGTTTCATGGCCACCGGCGTGATCAGCAACCGATATGACGGACAGGGCGTCTCTGCTTAGACCAGTCCCACGATGATCGAGCGCAGGGTGGCAATGCCATCGCCTTTTTCAGACGAGGTCACCACCATTTCGGGATAAGCCGCCGGGTGCGATGCCAGCTTGCTGCGCACCTGATCCAGCATGGCATCCCGGTCCTTGTCTTTGACCTTGTCCATTTTGGTTAGCACGCATTGGAACGTCACCGCCGAGCTGTCGAGCAGCGACATGATCTCTTCGTCCACCGGTTTCACCCCGTGGCGGCCATCGATCAGAACAAAGGCGCGGCGCAGGGTCTGGCGGCCGGACAGATATTGTTTCAGCAAGCGTTGCCATTTTTCCACCACCGGCAGCGGCGCATTGGCATAGCCATAGCCGGGAAGGTCGACCAGATAGTGATCGGGACCTTGGGTGAAATAGTTGATTTCCTGCGTCCGGCCCGGCGTGTTTGACGCCCGTGCCAAGCCGCGAGTGCCGGTCAGCGCGTTGATCAGGCTGGACTTGCCMACGTTSGAGCGGCCGGCAAAGCAGACCTCCATCCGGTCAGCAGGCGGCAGGCCAGACRTCGCCACCACACCTTTGACAAACTCGGACTCGCCGGCAAACAGCTTGCGGCCCTTTTCAGTTGTGAAGTCGTCTGGCGATTCGGCCAGGGTAAATTGAATTTGCATCAGAGCACCTCGAGGGGATCACCAAGCGCTACATCGCCATCATTCAGGACCACAGCACGAATGCCAAAATCCGTATGATCCCAATGCTCACGCAGGGCTTTTAGTGTATTTGCGTCACGCTCGCCGGTGACAGGGTTGGTTTCAGTGGCGCGGCAGCGGGTGATCCGGTCGATCACTTTTAGCCGGACGCCGCCAATCTTCAGTTCGCTATCGATCCAGTCGAACTCCTCAAATGGGGCAGCGCCGTCGAACCAGAGGTTGCCACGGAACCGACGTGGATCAAGATCCTGGCCGAGGGTCTCACCAAGGGCTTGCAGCGAGGCAAGCGACAGGATGGAGATTGCGGAGAAATCGGCGTCAGCCATACCGCCCTCAGGCGCTTTGATCAGCGTATGGGGTGCCGGGCGCTGTGTTGGATAGATCGGCGTGATCCAGTCCACCAGTTTTGCACCATCGGTTGCCGGGTTGATGGTGATCTCACCCTGTTTCGGGTGGCTCAGCGTCAACAGGTCGCCATCACTTGTGGCGGTTACCGCCATCAGTTCCGGACCAAAACAGCCACGGACAAAGTTCCGGCATTTCTGCCATTCGCCAGTGTCGGTGGAGGTCCCGGTCAACACAGCCCAGGCCCGATCCAAAGGCAAAGGCCCGCCTTCTGATAGGCGGACCTCTGTAAGTGGCTCGGCCCCGATCCCTTTGATCGGGTGCCGCCACATTTGTGCAACTCGGCGTGTCATTTTTTATCCGTCTTGGGCGTCTTCTTGAAGCCTGACTTGATATTGCCAAACACATCCGGCGTGTAGCCTTGGCTGCGCATGATCAGATACTGCTGAGTAAAGGTGATGGTGTTGTTGGTAATCCAGTACACCACCAGGCCGCTCGCAAAGCTGCCCAGCATGAACATGAACACCCAAGGCATCCAGGCAAAGATCATCTGCTGAGTGGGATCCGTTGGTGCCGGGTTCAGCTTTTGCTGCAGGAACATCGAGACGCCCAGCAGCAGCGGCAGAATGCCGATCAGCACGGTGGCCATCATTGTTCCAGGCTCGGGCGCGCCCCATGGGAGCAGACCAAAGAAGTTCATGATCGAGGTTGGATCAGGGGCACTGAGGTCCTGGAACGGGCCAAAGAACGGAGCCTGACGCAGCTCGAAGGTCACAAAGATCACTTTGTACAGCGAGAAGAAAATCGGAATCTGCATCAGAATCGGCAGACAGCCCGCGGCGGGGTTCACCTTTTCCTTCTTGTACAGCTCCATCATGCCCTTCTGGACCATTTGCTTGTCGTCGCCGGCTTTCTTCTTCAGCTCCTCCATCTGCGGCTGCAATTCCTTCATCTTGGCCATCGAGACGTAGGATTTGTAAGCCAGCGGGAACAGCAGGGCCTTGAGGATCAGGGTCAGGACGATGATCGACACGCCCATATTGCCAATCACCTGGTTCAGGTTGTGCAGCAGCCAGAAAATCGGCTTGGTCAGAAAGAAGAACATGCCCCAGTCGATGCTGTTGATGAACCCGTCAACGCCGTCGGTCTCATAGGCACGAATAGTGGCCCATTCTTTGGCGCCGGCAAACAGCCGCGTGGTGACTTCGGATGACTGGCCCGCCGCCACTGTCATGGTCGGCAGCACGATATCGGTTTGGTAGATGTCGCGATGTTCGTCATATTTGGCAATGGACCGGAAGGCTTGGCCCTTAGCGGGAATCAGAGTCGACATCCAATAGTGGTCGGTGAACCCAACCCAGCCATTGGCCTCAACCTGGAACACTTCGGCTGGCACCCGCTCGCGTTCATTGACGTCAAGATCGGGCATGTTTTTGTATTTGGTTTCGCTCAACCGGCCATCCGTCATGCTGATGGCGCCTTCGTGCAGAATGAAGAAGTTCTTCAGATCCGCTGGTTCGCCGTGGCGGGCGAGGGTGCCGTAGGGGGCAAGAGCCACCGGCGCGCCGGTGGTGTTTTCAACCGACTGGGTGACGCTGAACATAAAGTCTTCGTCGATGGCGATGGTGCGCGAGAAGAGCAGGCCGTTGCCGTTGTCCCAGGTCATGGTGACCGGGCTGTCCGGGGTCAGAGTATTGTGGCTCTGTGCCTGCCAGATGGTGTTGGCACCGGGAACGTCGTCTGCTGCAAGGCCCGAACCTGGAGCCCAGCCATAAAGCGCGTAATAGGCTCCGGCCTCGCCCACTGGGGACAGCATTTTGACGATTTCGGCATCGTCTTCGATCGTGACGCGGTAATCTTTCAGCGACAGATCGTCGATGCGGCCACCCTGCAGCGAGATGCTGCCGGACAGGCGCGGCGTGTCAATGTCGATACGCGGTGCCTTGGGGGCCTCGGCCTCGGCGGCCTGTGCGGTTGCGGTTGCGTCAGTTTCTGCAGCAGTGCCACCAACACCCGGGGCACCGGCGGTGCCGCCGTTAGCCACCGATTCGGTCACCGCAGGATCAACGGCTGGCACCGGCTCGGGTGGTGGAAAAAAGGTATACCAACCGAGGATCACCAGGAAGCTGAGCACGGTTGCGAGTATTAGATTCTTGTTCTGATCGTCCATTTGGGACTGCAACCTTGTACATGGAATGACAGGGTGTGGTTCAACAGATATGACCCCCAAAGGTCAAGCAGATTCGGGCCAATTGGGAGGTCATTGTGCCCAATTGGTGAATTCAGGTCCGGTTAGTTGCGCCGAGAGCCGATCACCGGGGCGTCCTGCAGTTTTGCCTGATGCGCAGTGATCCAGTCCAGGGTTTGATCAAAGGGCATCGGACGGCCAATGCCAAAGCCCTGCACATGGTTGCAGCCCAGCTGTGCCAGCAACGCGTGTTCGCCCACGGTTTCCACCCCTTCAGCAAGGGTTTCCAGCTCCAGCCGTTCGGCCATGGTCAGGATGGCGCCGATCAGTTTCTGCTGTTCCGGGTCGCGGTCGGCCTTCATCACAAAGGAGCGGTCAATCTTGATGCGCGAAATGTTGAAGCGACGCACCGAGGCAATCGAGGCGTGGCCGGTGCCAAAGTCATCGAGGTCAATCTGGCACCCCAGCGCGCCAAGACCAGAAATATTGCGGGTGATGACATCATCCGGAGAATCGCTGACCACGGTTTCCAGAATTTCGACGGTCAGACGTCCGGGGGCCAGGTCAAATCGTTCCATTTCCCATTTGATGCGGTCCACCAGACCGGGATTTCTCAGCTCGTCAGTGGCAAAGTTGACGCCAACGGTTGGCACGTCTACGCCGGCAGCATCCCAGGCCTTGAGCGCGGTCATCGCGTGATACAGCATCACCTGGCTGAGTTGTTCCATCAGGCCGGCTTCTTGCAACGCGGGCAGGAAGGTCGAGGGCGGGATCATGCCATGCACCGGGTGCGACCAGCGGGCCAGCGCCTCAAATCCGCTGACCTTGCCAGTGTCGGTGGAGATCTGTGGCTGGAACCAGGGTTGAATTTGCCCACCTTCCAAAGCGGCGGCTGCATCTTGGCGCAGATCGCTGCGGGCCTTGGTGCGGCGATGAATATCGGCACTATAGGCGCGGATACCCGAGGGGCCGTTGTGCTGCGCTTCGGCCAGGGCGGCATTGGCGGCGGCCAACCATTCGGCTGCACTGTTCCCCGGCGCCCGGCTGCGCATACAAAAACCAACCGAGCAGGATTGGTAAAGCGAAGCACCATCCAGCGAAATGGGTTCTTCCAGCGTAGCTTGCAGCCGTCCGGCCAGTTGTACGGTGAGTTCCAGGTCGAGTTGTTGCACCGGTGTCAGGCAAATTGCAAATCTGCTGTCGCCGATTCGGGCCACGGTGTCTTTGTCGCGCAAGGTCGCGATGATTCTCTCGCCACAGCGCTGCACCACGGCATCGCCGGCGGATTGGCCGTGCCGGGAGATAAGTTCCTTGTAATCGTCAATTTCCAGGATCAGAGTTGCGGATCGCAGGCCAGTGTCATCGGTGTCGGTATGGACCCGCTCCAATTCCATTTCAAAGCCTTCACGCAACAGCATGCCAGTCACACTGTCGCGCGGGACGAAAGACAGCTTGGTGTTGCTAAAGGCGCCCATGGCGGCAAACAGCACCGGTAATCCCAGCGCAACGGCCAGCAGGGCCACCTCTCCGCCCAGCCAGAATGTGGCCAGGGTCAGGGCAGGAAGAAAGGCNMSMMTCKGNKGSCSWRGCARSRCYGSYARKWCCWTSTKYMGMAKWMKKMTCANRWRAYMTGWATTCGGATGGAGCATGAAATGACCTTTCGCCTATACGCCTCTTACGCGCTAACAGGAGAATAGGGTTGCTGGTCTGACTCGTCCGTTAACGCAGAACGGGAATCTCGTCGGAATTTGTGCTTGAATCCGAGTTTTTACGCTCCAGCCCCAAAAAATCGAACAAATTTGGGTCCAGTAGGTGTGAAGGGCGGGCATTCATCAAGGCCCGGAACATCACTTGGCGACGGCCCGGGCTGTTTGATTCCCACCCGTCCAGAAGCTGTTTCACCTGCTGGCGTTGCAGCCCGTCCTGACTGCCACACAGGTCACATGGGATGATTGGGTAGTTCATCGCGCGGGCAAATTTTGCGCAATCCACCTCGGAGACATGGGCCAGGGGACGGTAAACAAACAGATCGCCCTCTTCATTGAGCAGTTTGGGCGGCATGGTGGCCAGGCGACCGCCATGGAACAGATTCATGAAAAACGTTTCCAGGATGTCGTCGCGGTGATGGCCCAGCACCACTGCCGAACAGCCTTCTTCCCGGGCGACGCGATACAGGTTGCCACGGCGCAGACGCGAGCACAAAGAACAAAAGGTCCGACCGGCGGGGATCTTGTCCATCACCACGCTATAGGTGTCTTTATATTCGATCCGGTGCGGCACACCCATTTTCTGCAGGAATTCGGGCAGCACTGTGGCCGGAAATCCCGGCTGGCCCTGATCCAGATTGCAGGCCAGCAGATCCACTGGCAGCAAGCCGCGCCATTTCAGCTCGTACAGCACCGCCAACAAGGTATAGCTATCCTTGCCACCAGACAGGCAGACCAGCCATTTCTGCGGCTTGGCGTCGGGTGCGCGGGGGCCTTGCTCGATCATGCCGTATTGTTCAATTGCCTCGCGGGTATAGCGCACGATGCGCTTGCGTAGCTTTTTGAACTCGGTGGTTGAGGGGGCGCCGGCAAACAGCGGGTGGATAGCGCTGTCATTGTCTAACATGGGAGCCTCATGCTGCTGGATCAGGGCCAGTACCGCAATTTGGTGCTGAAATAAACGGGGAAAATTGCAGATCTCGTGGCCAAGGTGAATAGAGAGTTGTTACTGCACGATTAAATCCATTTGGTTGAGTGCTGCTTTCATGAGACACTTATTGCTTGCAGAGGGGAAGATATTATGGAATTTTTTATGTCCGCGCGCCGTTTGCAGGGCGGAGAGTTCACCGATAAGATTGGCGCCATGCGATTGATCGCAGTGGATGAAGCGGCTCCAATTACGAAAGACACCATCATCAGCAACAGTGGCAGCTGGTTTAAACAAGTGCAGCGGGCGGCCGGTAACGAAACAGAAACCGAGGTTGATATCCTTTTTTTCGTTCACGGTTTCAACACCGAGCAGCACGAGATGCGCCGCCGCTACAAAAAGGTTGTGGCAGGGCTGAGAGAACAGGGGTTCAGGGGGCCGGTGGTCGGTTTCGATTGGCCCAGCGATGGCACCGTGTTGGGGTATGCCTCAGATCGTCGGGATGCCAGGGCGGCAGCAGAGATGTTGATGGAAAAGGGTATCAAAGGTTTTGTCAGGCGCCAGTTGCCCAATTGCCAGACCAACTTGCATATTTTGGCCCACTCGATGGGCTGCTTTGTTGTGCGCGAAGCGTTTGACTATGCAGATGACAGTCACACTGAGGCGAGCAAGAGCTGGTCGGTGGCGCAGGTGGCTTTAGTGGCGGCTGACATCTCTTCGAACTCAATGACACAGGGCAATTCCCACTCGAGCTCACTCTTGCGTCACTCGGCGCGGCTGACCAATTACTACAGCCCTTATGACGCTGTACTGTCGGTGTCGAACATCAAACGAGTTGGGGTGTCGCGGCGCTTGGGCCGAGTTGGACTACCTGAAAACCGATCGGATAAGACTGTGAATTTGAACTGTGGTCCTCGTTTTCAGGCCAATCGGGCGGATTATGAGGCCGGTATGGCGGCAACACACGCTTGGTACTTTGACAGCGCGCAGTTTTACAAAGATTTAAGCTTTACGTTGGCGGGCGAGCTGGACCGGGAGGTGATCCCAACTCGCAGAAGTGACAAGGCCGGGCTTGTTTTAATCTGATCGCGGGGGAGCATGGGAATCTTTGCTATCCGGTACCGGATCATAGCCATCGCTGCCAAAAGGGTGACACCGGCCAATCCGTTTTGCTGCCAGCCAGCTGCCTTTGAGTGCTCCGTGTTTCTCAAGCGCTTCAAGTGCATAGGCTGAACAGGTCGGTTGATAGCGACAGTTGAAACCAACCCAGGGGCTGAAGATCAACCGGTAGGCGCGCACGGGCAGGGCGATAATATGGGCGATAGGGTTCATAAGATGTAGATAGGGGGAGTGGCAGCGGGCTGCAATGTTCCGGGAGTGTTTCAGGTGCCACAACTTGGGCAGGATGGTCCGGAATTTTGGAAAATTCCGAGCCGGAAAATTCGAATTTTCCGGATGGTGCTGCCATCGGATGGGCCTGAATTGTCTCAGTCTTTGCGGCGGGGGGCGTTGTGGATCTTTTTCAGCGCGTGGATCAGATCACCCTGCAGCTGTTCGAACGGGCGCAGGGCGGTTTCAGTGGCGCGGCCAATCAGCACATAGTCCCAGCCGGGCTTGCCGTGGCTGGGCAGGACAATGCGCGCCACTTCGCGCAGTCTGCGTTTGGCACGGTTGCGGGCAACAGCGTTGCCGACCTTTTTGGAACAGGTAAAGCCAACCCGGGTGCCATCCCCATCGCCGCGATTGCGGCCCTGCACCATCATGCCCTTGCTACCCTGCCTGCGAGCGCGGGCAGCGGCGAGGAATTCACTGCGTTTGGAAAGAACCTGCATATGGACCTGCGGCAATTGCGACATGGCTGTAGCGTGTAGCATTAGATCGAATTTATCTGTCGGGATGAACGCATTGTGTTATGCAAACGCTGCCTCATACCGGCAGATAAATGCCCAAAAAGCAATGAAATGCAACACGCCCTAAACAAACGGACACCGCCGGAGGCGTGTTCCCAAGGGCGGCAATGCCATCCGTGGGGGCCTCCGGCGGTGTAAAATCCGTCAGACTACTGAGTGCGCGTTTATGCGCTCAGTTCTTTGCGGCCCTGTGCACGACGTGCATTCAGGATCTTGCGGCCTGCCTTGGTGGCCATGCGCGCACGAAAGCCGTGGCGACGTTTACGAACCAGGTTCGAAGGCTGAAAGGTGCGTTTCATCGCTCCGGTCTCCATTTAATTGCGTCGGAAGGCGAACAAAAGCTCCCGAGGTGTCTATCTCGAAGCCCGGTCATTAGAAGGGATTGGCAGCCGAGTCAAACCCTGTAGGGCTGGTTTTTGGTCGGAATGCAATGTTTCTGGCTTTTTTACTAAGCTGACGGATGGCTGAGGGATTTATCTGTGTCAATTGGCATAGGGATGCTCTTGCTTCGGCACCGCCTCGCTGGGCCTGACCTTGCCCCCGGAAAGGCGCTTTGCACCACCCCAAGGTCAGACACGGCCCGGTGTTTTGAAGTGGGTCCAGCAAAACAGGGAGATTGTGATCAGGCATGATGCCAAACTTTTCAGATCTGAAACCAATCTCACAATTGTGCCGCCTGCGATCAACGCATCGTGAGGGGGATACCGCTTTGCTCGCCTCATCCTCATTTTGTGCTTAGCAAGGGGACAAACCGGAGAGTGAAATTGATGAGCCAACCAAGTGACACCACAAAACACCCGATAATTCGCCATCTGCCGCTGCTGATCGTGCTGATCGTGGCGGTGATTGGCGCCTTTACCCTGCGGGATTACCTGAGCTTTGACACCCTGCGGGACAATCGCGAATCGCTGATCGCTTACCGGGATCAGAATTTCCTCGGGCTGGCAGCAATGTTCATTGCGATTTACATTGCAATTGTGGCGTTCTCACTGCCCGGCGCGGCGGTGGCCTCGGTCACCGGAGGGTTTTTGTTTGGCTTGGTGGCGGGCACCCTGTTCAACATCACCGCCGCCACTTTTGGTGCGGCGGCGATCTTTTCGGCGGCGCGTTGGGGGCTGGGCGACATGCTGACCGCCAAGCTGGACGCATCCGAGGGGCGGTTGCAGAGCTTTAAGAACGGATTGCGCGAGAACGAGGTGCCAGTGCTGCTGTTGATGCGGCTGGTGCCTGCGGTGCCGTTTTTTGTTGCCAACCTGTTGCCTGCTTTGGTTGGGGTCAGGTTCCGCACTTTCCTATGGACCACGGCAGTTGGCATCATTCCCGGTGGCATTGTGTTCACCTGGATTGGCGTTGGGTTGGGCGAGGTGTTTGATCGCGGTGAAGACCCGAATTTGAGCCTGCTGTGGGAACCCCATATCATCGGCCCTATAATGGGACTTTGTGTATTGGCCACGCTGCCAATTATCATCAACATCCTGCGTGGCAAGAAAGAGGTCTGAGCATGTTAAAGCTGAAATGTGATCTCCTGGTGATTGGTGCCGGGTCCGGGGGGCTGTCGGTTGCGGCGGGGGCTGCCCAAATGGGTGCTGATGTGGTGCTGTTGGAAGGCCACAAGATGGGTGGTGATTGCCTGAACTATGGCTGCGTCCCCTCTAAGTCGCTGATTGCTAGTGCCAAGGTGGCCTATGGGCAAGGTCACGCGGCTGATTTTGGTGTTGCGGATCAGGTGCCGCAGGTGGATTACGCCGCAGTGATGGAGCATGTGCGCGACGTTATTGCCAGCATTGAACCGATGGACAGCCAGGAACGATTTGAGGGCCTTGGCGTGCGGGTGATCCGCGAGTTCGGCCACTTCATTTCTCCCACTCAGGTGCAGGCTGGTGAGCATGTGATCACCGCGCGTCGAGTGGTGATTGCCACTGGATCGTCGCCGCTGGTGCCACCGATCCCCGGCCTGGACGCAGTGCCCTATGTCACCAACGAGACGCTGTTTGATCTGCGCGAGACGCCAGAACACCTGCTGATCATTGGCGGTGGCCCGATTGGTATGGAGATGGCGCAGGCGCATGTGCGGCTGGGCTGCAAGGTGACGGTGATCGAAGGATTGACCGCGCTGGGCAAGGATGACCCGGAACTGGCGCAGGTCGTTTTGGACAGCCTGCGTGATGAGGGCATTGAGATCGCCGAAGGTGCGWWGGYGRRCAANACYKMGTGGCGCAGCCGGTGCGATTGAGGTCGAGACCAAGGATGGCAGTGTTTTTAAGGGGTCACATCTGCTGATCGCCGTTGGACGCAAGGCCAATACCGAGCGGTTGGGGCTTGAGGGGGCGGGCATTGCAACCCATCGGGCAGGCATTCAGGTGGATGACAGTCTGCGGACCAGCAATAAGCGGGTTTACGCCATCGGTGATATCACTGGCGGCCCGCAGTTTACCCATGTGGCGGGCTATCAGGCCGGGGTGATCATTCGGTCGGCTCTGTTTGGCCTGCCGTCCAAAGCCAAAACCAATCACATCCCCTGGGCGACCTATACCGACCCTGAATTGGCGCAAGTGGGGTTGACTGAAACGCAGGCTCGCGATGTTTTTGGCGTCAAGCTGGAGGTGGTCCGGTTCGACTATCTCCACAATGACCGGGCCTTGGCGGAACGAAAAACCAAAGGCTTTATCAAGGTGATGGTGGTCAAGGGCCGCCCGGTTGGGGCCTCGATTGTGGGGCATCAGGCGGGCGAGCTGATCGGCACATGGTCGCTGGCGCTGGCCAATGGTCTGAAAATGAGCCAAATTGCGGCGATGGTTGCGCCTTATCCAACGATTGGCGAGATCAACAAACGAGTGGCCGGGGCCTATTTCTCACCTCGGCTTTTTGATAGTCAATTTGTTAAACGCGCGGTCCGGCTTGTGCAGCGCTGGATACCCTGAGCCAGAAAGGCTGCAATGCTGAATTCGCTTTCCGGTCGATTTCTAATCCTGACCACGGTTTTCGTGATGTTGGCAGAAATACTGATCTTTGTGCCCTCGATCGCACGGTTCCGCGAGGATTACCTGCTGGCGCGGCTGGAGCGGGCGCAGATTGCCTCGCTGGTGCTGCTGGCTGACGACATGCTGGAGGTCGAGCTGGAGGCCGAGCTGCTGGAGAATGCAGGCGTGTTCAACGTGGTGCTGCGCCGCGATGCGGTGCGCCAGTTGATGTTATCGTCGCCAATCCCGCAGCCGATCGAGAGAACCTATGATTTGCGCATGGCCAGTCCCCTTGTCCTGATTGGTGATGCGATGCGTCGGTTGGTGACGCCGGGGAACCAGATTATTCGGGTGATTGGTGCGCCGGTGCGCGAGGCCGGGTTGCTGATCGAGATCACTATGGAGACTGCGCCGCTGCGCATGGCGATGATCGATTACGGCGTGCGCATCCTGCTGCTGTCAGCGGTGATCTCGATCTTTACCGCGCTGTTGCTGTTTGCCGCTGTGCGCGCCTTTCTGGTCAAGCCAATCAAGGTGGTGGTGGGCTATATGCAGCGCTATGCCGCTGCCCCCGAAGATGCCCGCAGCATTATCACACCCAGTGCCGGGGTGACCGAGCTGCGCGAGGCGGAAGAGGCGTTGATGCAGCTGCAGATCGAGTTGACCCAGGCGTTGAAGCAAAAGCAACGGCTGGCGCAACTGGGCGAGGCGGTGGCCAAGATCAGCCATGATCTGCGCAATATCCTGACCTCGGCGCAACTGTTCACCGACCGGATCGAGATGAGCGAAGACCCTTTGGTGCGGCGTCTGGCGCCCAAACTGGTGAATTCAATGACCCGCGCAATATCGCTGTGTGAAAGCACATTGGCCTTTGGCCGCGCTGAAGAGCCCGCCCCGACGCTGACCATGATGAACCTGGGCGAGGTGGTTGAGGATCTGATCGAAGCTGAGAGTATTGCCTTGGGCGACACCAAGGTCGAGATTATCAGTGAGGTGCCCACTGAGTTGGTGCTGCGCGCCGACCCCGAGCAGATCTATCGCATTGTGATGAACCTGGTGCGCAACGCCCGTCAGGCGATTGCTGCTACGAGCCGCGAGGGAACTGTGAGTATCTCGGCTTTTGAGGATGATGAGGCCTGGTGGATATCCGTGAGTGATACCGGACCGGGGCTGCCCAAGCGGGCGCAAGAGAACTTGTTCACTCCGTTTCAGGGCGGTACGCGCAAGGGTGGTTCGGGGTTGGGGCTGGCGATTGCGGCCGAGTTGGCCCGTGGTCACGGTGGCTCTGTCAGCCTGCGGCAAACCGGGGCTGAGGGGACCATTTTTGACGTCTGCCTGCCCAAGGGCGATGGCACCCTTTAAATTCGTTTTTGGGGTTGCGCAGGGTGACGGGTGACACTAAACCCCGCCATAGTGCACCCGTAGCTCAGCTGGATAGAGTACCTGACTACGAATCAGGGGGCCACACGTTCGAATCGTGTCGGGTGCACCATTTTCAAAATCAATTACGTCATGGATCTTCGATGGGTCTGTCAGCTTATTGACCCAAGCCAATACTGGTCAGGGTCCGCCTCTGCGCGACCCAAACATAGACGCCCGACTGAACGCACTGTAAATATTTGAGGGAACTGATTTCGAGGAGGCGTCTCATGGACCGATTTGCCGGCGGTTGTTCTTGCGGCAAAGTTCGATTTGTCGCGACCGGTCGCCCTTTCCGGGTTGGCATTTGTCACTGTCTCGACTGCCGCAAGCATCATGGGGCTGTTTTCTACGCTGCCGCAGTTTTCCCTCAGGATGCAGTGACGATTGAAGGCGAGATACGCGATTATGCTGGGCGATCTTTCTGTCCTTGTTGCGGGTCTTCGGTTTTTGCGCGAAGTGCCGATGAAATTGAACTGCACCTCGGCGCCCTTGATGCGCCTGATCAACTTAAACCGACCTATGAAAGTTGGACAGTTCGGCGAGAGACTTGGTTGCCTGCGTTCCCCGATATGAAACAATTTGAAGGCGGGCGTGACGACACGGGCCGTTTTGAAGAGTAGCCTGGTTTCCGCGTCTAACTATTGGCTCATGGTCCTCAGTGCAACTTGAGGTGAAACAGGCCTCGCGCCGCTCTCGTAACCTTGCTAACAATTTGCGCAGGGTAGGAGAACCAGATGAATACATATGATCTTTCGGGCAAAACAGCGGTTGTGACTGGCGGCGCGCAGGGGATTGGCCTGGCTGTGGTTAAGCGATTGCTGGGCTCGGGCGCACGGGTGGCCAGCTGGGATGCGAATACGGACATGAACCAGCAATCTGCTGCGGCGCATGGGGTTGGCGATCAGATCCATGCGGTCACCTGCGATGTCTCGGATTGGGGTCAGGTCACTCGGGCTGTCAGTGACACCGAACGGGCGCTGGGCGGCATCGATATTGTGGTCAACAGCGCTGGAATTGCCGGACCAAACGCCACGGTGGAAGACTACGACAACGAGGCGTGGAACCGGATCATCGCCATCAATCTGACCGGCACCTATCACGTCAACAAAGCAGTGGTGGCTGGCATGCGGGCGCGGGGCTATGGGCGTATTCTCAATATCGCCTCGATTGCGGGCAAAGAGGGCAACCCCAACGCCAGCGCCTATTCTGCGKCYAARGCMGGGGTKATTGGCTTKACCAARTCGCTGGGYAAGGARYTGGCSGGGGARGACATYGCRGTSAACTGCRTCACRCCTGCGGCGGCGCGSACRCCGATTTTYGACCAGATGGCGCAGGAGCATATYGACTATATGCTGTCCAAAATCCCGCGTGCCCGGTTTYTGGAGGTSGAAGAGGCGGCGAATATGATCACTTGGCTGGTCAGCGCCGAAAACTCTTTTACCACAGGGGCGGTTTTTGACCTGTCAGGCGGGCGTGCAACCTACTAAAATGCTAGAGTGGTAGCTGTTCAATTTACTGAACTGGCTTATTGGGCCGCGATTTATCGCGGCCTAACATTCTGACAAGGGAACTTTAGCGATGATGACTGCCCCAAGTTTTGACCGGATCGGCGAAGAAAATGCCTTTGCCGTGTTGGCGCGCGCCAATGCGCTGGCTGCTCAAGGGGTGGACATGATCAACCTGGGCATCGGACAGCCGGACTTTCCAACTCCGCCGCATATTGTCGAGGCGGCAGTCAAGGCGATGCGGGACGGGCAGCATGGCTATACGGCGGCCACCGGCATTCCGCAGTTGCGCGAGGCGGTTGCTGGCGATTTGCACCGGCGGTTCGACGTTGAGGTGAACCCCGACAACGTGATGATCGTGCCGGGCGGCAAAGTGACCATGTTCACCGCGATCTTGATGTTTGGCCAACCCGGAGTCGAGATCATGTATCCCGATCCTGGCTTTCCGATCTATCGCTCGATGATTGAATTCACTGGGGCGACTCCGGTGCCGGTGCCAATTCGAGAAGAGCGCGGGTTCGCGGTTTCAGCCGAGGAAATGCTGTCGCTGATCACCGATAAAACCCGGCTGGTGATCCTGAACTCTCCGGCCAATCCCTGTGGTGGCGTGACGCCTAAGGCCGAGATAGACCAGTTGGTGGCCGGGCTGGAGGCACATCCCCATGTCGCCATTCTGTCGGACGAGATCTATGACCAGATGCTCTATGACGGCGAGCAGCATGTGACGCTGCTGTCTTACCCTGAGATCCGCGACCGGCTGATCCTGCTGAACGGCTGGTCCAAGACCTATGCGATGACCGGTTGGCGGTTGGGCTATTCGGTCTGGCCGGATGATCTGTATAACAAGGCGCGCAAACTGGCGGTGAACGCCTGGTCCTGCGTCAACACTCCGTCGCAATATGCAGCACTAGAAGCGTTGACCGGACCGCAGGACAGCGTTGCGGAAATGCTGGCCGCCTTTGACAGCCGCCGCGGCGTTGTTGTCGAGTTGCTGAATGCGATGCCTGGGGTCAGCTGTGTGGTGCCCAAGGGCGCTTTTTATGCCTTTCCGAACATCAAAGAGACGGGGTGGAAAGCCAAAGCGCTGGCCTCGGAGCTGATGGAAACGGCGGGGGTGGCTACCATCGGCGGTCCTGATTTTGGCATTCTGGGTGAGGGCTATATCCGCATCAGCTATGCCAACAGCGAAGAGAACATTCGTCGTGCGCTGGGCCGTATGCACGAGTTTCTGGCCAAGCGCTGACACCGGACGAAAGGCTTGGGGTTTGTTGGCCCCGGGCCGTCAGGTCGGGAAACTGTTGTAAAAAACACTGGGGCGTCGTCATCTTTGACCGGGATCTGAGTGGTTCTCTCAGATCTGGCGACCTGGAACCTCACAAGAAAATTGGAAGATGTTATGTCTATTGCTGTTCGCCAGGTCTCAAGCCCTGCAGAAACCAAAACTTTTGATACTGCGCAGTTGCGCGCGAACTACCTGATCACTGATATCTTTGTCCCGGGCGGCGTCACTATGACTTATAGCCACCTGGATCGGACAGTGATTGGTGGCGCCATGCCAACCACCGAGGCGCTGGTGTTGCGGTCCTGTAAACAGATCGGGTCGCCAAATTTTCTGGACCGTCGCGAGGTTGGCATCATCAACATCGGCAGCGCCGGAACGGTGAGTCTGGATGGCGAGGCATACCATCTGGCGGCCACCGATTGTCTTTATGTGCCAATGGGCGTGAAAGAGGTGGTGTTTGAAAGCCGCGATGCCTCTAGCCCGGCAAAGTTCTATTTTGTCAGCACCCCGGCGCATCACGCGTATGAGGCGCAGAAGATAACCGCGCAGGATGCCAATCTGATCGAGTTGGGGACCCAGACGGACGCCAATGTTAGAACCCTGCGCCAGTATATTCACCCGGAYATCTGCAACAGCTGYCAGTTGGTSATGGGGATYACYATGATCAARGAYGGCAGTATCTGGAACACGATGCCGACCCATACCCATGACCGTCGCTCAGAGGTCTATCTGTATTTTGACATGCAGGCCGACACGCGGGTGTTTCACCTGATGGGCGAGCCGACCGAGACACGCCATCTTGTGGTGGCCAATGAACAGGCGATCCTGTCACCGGGGTGGTCCATTCACAGCGGTGCCGGGACTGGTCGCTATGGGTTCATCTGGTCGATGGGCGGCGACAATCAGGACTTTACTGATATGGATTTTGTCGCGATGGCAGATTTGCGCTAAGGGCGTTTGCCTGATTAGACCGGCCTGATTAGACGGGCCTGATTAGACGGGCCTGAACAATTCGGGTCGCTCGGCCTCGAGCGGCTCGATATATTTGACCAGMWGKCGCACGTGATSRCGKATYGCYTGNTTTGNCGGTYTCKGGGTCGCGGKYRATRATGGCKKCRACAATRGCGSYGTGTTCYKYGACCGAGGWYTGCATGCGKCCSGGWGTKGGCATRTGCARATGYCKGGCCCGGCTGACCTGKGTCCARGYGSTGTCSGCCARYGTYGCMAGCCGYTTRAAKCCRGTRAAYGACATGATCAGRTTRTGCATGTYKKCRTCCATCTGCAGGAASCCTTCGACATCRCCGTCTTCGGCCARRGCSWCYTGCATRCGCARRTTRCGMCGSARCAGWACCTTTTGCKGKTCRGTGATGTTCARKGCSACRTRYTCCACTGCGGCCATCTCTAGGGCTTCGCGCAGGAAAGCACCTTCGCGGATGTCGTCCATCGAGAACCGGGACACAAAGGTGCCGGCCTGCGGCACCACTTCTACCAGACCCTCGGCGGCGAGCTTTGCCACCGCCTCGGTGACTGGCGAGCGCGATACGCCCAGTGTTGCGCAGATTTCAGTTTTGCGCAGAATCTCGCCCGGTTTGTAAAACAGCGACAGGATCGCGTCCTTGAGGACAAGATGCACCCGCGTCGACAGGGAGCCGCTAAAGCTGTCCAAAGGCATCAATTGGTGATCCGTGTCCTTTTCCCCTTGCATCATGTGGCCTTCACTATCTACATTCTAACATGTTAGCTGTTCTGCCTGACCCGTCAAGGCAAAGCTCCCACAGCGTTTTCCGCAAGTAACATGCGCATATAGGTAGCCTCAATGAAGAATTCCGACAATTTGGTTATTCGCCTGCATGGTGATGACAACGTACTGATCGCCCTACAGGATCTGGCCGCCGATACCGAGCTGGCAGAGCAGGGTCTGACCCTGAACGCCGAGGTGAAGCGCGGCCATAAAATTGCCTCGGTGGCGATTGATGAGGGTCAGAACGTGATCCGCTATGGTCAGATCATTGGTGCCGCCAGTGCGACCATTAAATCTGGGGATCATGTCCACACCCATAACCTGGTCATGGGCGAATATGGTAAGGATTATGGATTTTGCTCAGAAGCGCAGCCGCTGCCTGCCATCACCGAAGCCCGGACGTTTAATGGCTACCACCGGCCGGATGGCAAAGTCGGGACTCGCAACTATCTGGGCATTCTGACCTCGGTGAACTGTTCTGGGTCGGTGGCCCGGTTTATTGCCGAGGCGGCCGAGAAAAATGGCCTGCTGGATGGGTTGGACAACGTCGATGGTATTGTTCCGATTGTACATGGAACAGGCTGTGGCATGTCTGGGGATGACGAGGGGTATCAGACCCTGTACCGCACTCTGTCGGGTTATGCGCAGCATTCGAATTTCGCCGGGATCCTGTTAATTGGTCTTGGCTGCGAGGTGATGCAAATCCAGGATCTGGTTGGCGCAGTGCGGATGCGCGACAGCGACAGCTTTCGGTATATGACAATTCAGCAGACGGGAGGCACCCGGCGCACCATTGAAAAGGGTCTGGAGATCCTGAAAGACATGGCGCAGATCGCCAATAAGGTTGAGCGCAAACCTGCGTCAGTGTCGCATCTGACGCTGGCGCTGCAATGTGGTGGCTCGGATGGGTATTCCGGGATCACCGCCAACCCGGCGCTGGGCTATGCCTCGGATCTGTTGGTACGCCATGGCGGCACCACTGTTCTGGCCGAAACGTCTGAGGTTTATGGCGCCGAGCACTTGCTGACTCGCCGGGCGGTATCGCCTGAAGTTGGGCAAAAGCTGGTGGATCGCATTCTCTGGTGGGAAGAATACACTGAACGCAATGGCGGTGAGATGAACAACAATCCGTCGCCGGGCAACAAGCGCGGCGGGCTGACCACCATTCTGGAGAAATCTCTGGGTGCCGTGGCTAAAGGCGGCAGTGCGCCACTGACGGATGTCTACAAGTTTGCCGAGCCAATCACCAAACATGGCTTCGTGTTCATGGACAGCCCCGGCTACGATCCGGTGTCGATCACCGGGCAGATCGCGTCGGGGTCCAATCTGGTGGCCTTTACCACAGGGCGCGGATCTGTGTCGGGGTTCAAGCCCAGCCCCAGCATCAAACTGGCCACCAATACCGAAATGTTTGAGCGCATGAGCGAAGACATGGATGTGAACTGTGGTGATATCATTAGTGCTGGCGTCAGCATCGAGCAAAAGGGCGAAGAGATTTTTGAGCTGCTGATCCGCATTGCCTCGGGTGAGAAGTCCAAGAGCGAGGCGCTGGGTTTTGGCGGCGCAGAGTTTGTGCCCTGGCAGATGGGCTGCGTGATGTAATTAAATACTTTTTAGCCCGGTCCACTTGTGGACCGGGCCGCGCCTGACCTTCCCCCCGGGAAGGCGCTTTGCACCTCCCCAAGGTCAGGCGCGGCCCTAGCGTTATTGACTATAGCTGACTACACTCAGGAACTGGTGTCTGAGTGGTGCCATCCTTCAGGAACTGGCTGAGGTTGTCACAAGTCAGGTCTCCCATGGCCTTGCGGGTTTCAACCGTGGCACTGCCGATGTGAGGCTGCAGCACAACGTTGTCCAAAGTGAACAGCTCGGTCGGAACCTGCGGCTCCTTGTCGAACACATCCAGCCCAGCTCCGCCAAGACGGCCATCTTGCAGGGCTTTCACCATTTCAGGTTCGTCGATGACTGAGCCGCGCGAGACGTTGATCAGGATACCCTCGGCGCCCAGGGCCTCGATCACCTGTTTGTTGACGATGCCTTGGGTACTGGCGCCGCCCGGAGTGATGCAGATCAGCACATCGCAGGCCGCAGCCATTTCGGTCAGATCGCCGTAATACTTGTACGGCACATCTTTTTCGCTGCGCGAATGGTAGACCACRGTGGCGTTGAACATYGCCAAACGGTCGGCAATGGCCTGGCCAATGCGGCCAAGRCCSAGGATACCGACGGTGCGATCCTGAACCGAGCGGCTAAGTGGCGTATTGCCCTCGGCCACCCAACGGCCTGCGCGGACATAGGCGTCGTTGGGCACCAGGTTACGACTGACCGCCAGCCACAGCATGATCGCGGTATTGGCGACCTCGTCATTCAGCACGTTGGGAGTGTGGGTGACCACAATGCCCCGTGCCGCCGCTGCRTCGGCGTCGATGGCRTCATARCCRACACCATAGCTGGAGATGATCTTGAGGTTTGGCAGGCCCGCCATGATCTCGGCGGGCACACCATTGTGCCCATTGGTGGCCACTGCGACCACCGATGGACCGGTTGTGTCCAGAAACGCCTGCACTTCATCGGGCGCAGGAAGGGGGTGCACGGTGAATTCATCCGTGAACCGTGTCATCATAATGTCCGTTACGGTGCCAATCAAAAGCAGGTCGGGTTTCATGGGAGCTCCTTACGCGTCTTCGAAAACGGTTTGAGTTTGCTGGCCCAACCCGTCGATCCATAGTTCCATTTTATCACCGGCGTTTAGATAAACCGGCTCGGGCTTCATGCCCATGCCAACACCCGGAGGGGTGCCGGTGGTGATCACGTCACCCGGATGCAGGGTCATCAGTTGCGACAGATGCGAGATGATCTGTGCCACGGTAAAGATCATGGTGTCAGTGTTGCCGGTCTGCATGCGCTTACCGTTCACATCCAACCGCATGCCCAGTGACTGCGGGTCGCCAACCTCGTCCCGTGTCACCAGCCAAGGGCCGGTGGGGCCAAAGGTGTCGCAGGATTTGCCCTTGGTCCATTGCCCGGTCAGCTGGGTCTGAAAGTGGCGCTCGGAGACGTCATTGACGATGCAATAGCCGGCCACATGGTCCAGCGCGTCCTCTTCCGAGACGTATTTGGCGGCGGTGCCGATGATGACACCCAGCTCGACCTCCCAGTCGGTGTGGGTTGATCCGCGTGGTTTGACCACAGGGTCATTAGGGCCGACGATGGCCGAGTTTGCCTTGAAGAACAGGATCGGGTGCTTGGGGATGTCAGCGCCAGTTTCGGCGGCGTGGTCCGAGTAGTTCAGGCCAATGCACAGGAACTTGCCGATATTACCAACGCAAGTGCCGATGCGCGGATCACCTTCGACGGCGGGCAGGGTGGCTGTGTCCAGAGCGCGAATGGCGTCCAGACCGGCGTCTGACAGGGTGTCGCCGGCGATGTCACTGACATGCGCCGAGAGATCCCGCAGGGTGCCGTTTGCGTCGATCAGACCCGGCTTTTCCGCGCCGATCTCTCCGTAACGTACTAATTTCATGTTTTAATACCCTTATTAGTGGTTGTCGCGCGGCATTGAACCGTGGGCAATATCCTGGAATTCATCAGCACCCTCCATGATCATACCTTCCGAGAAAGGGCGGACCTTTTCGCGGAACAGCTCCTGCCAAGGTGTTTGGCTGGGCGGTGTGTAGGCATCTGCGGGCAGTGCGGCGCGGCGTTTTTCGATCTCACCGTCATCCACCAGCATATTGGCGGTGCAGGTGTTCAGGTCGATGCGAATGCGGTCGCCATTCTTAACCAGACCCAAGCCACCACCATCAGCAGCCTCGGGCGAAGCGTTCAGGATCGAAGGCGACCCAGAGGTGCCGGACTGACGGCCATCCCCCAGACAGGGCATGGCATGGATGCCTTTCTTGAGCAGATAGGCGGGGGGACGCATGTTCACCACCTCGGCACCACCGGGATAGCCGATGGGACCGGCGCCGCGCATGATCAGGATGCAATGTGCGTCGATGTTCAGCGCTTCGTCGTCGATGGTGCGGTGGAATTCTTCGGGACCATCAAACACCACGGCGCGGCCTTCAAAGGCGTTGGGGTCGGTGGGGGACGACAGGTAGCGGTCGCGGAACTCTTTCGAGATCACGCTGGTCTTCATGATTGCGCTGTCGAACAGGTTGCCGCTGAGGTTGATGAACCCAGCCTCTGCCTCCATCGGCTCGGCGATGGGTTTGATCACCTCGGCGATTGCGGTGCGTYTTTCACTGCAGTTGTCGCCGATGGATTTACCGTTGGCRGTCACTGCATTKGGGTGCGGCAACATATCGGCGCTCATYAGCTCGCCGACGATGGCGGGCACGCCACCGGCACGGAAGAAATCTTCGCCCAGGTATTCGCCTGCGGGCTGCAGATTGGTCAGCAGCGGCACCTTGTGACCAAGGGTYTGCCAATCGTCATTGTTCAGYTCGATCTTCAGATGCTTGGCAATGGCGTTCARGTGGATCGGCGCGTTGGTGGARCCACCAATGGCCGAGTTGACCACAATGGCGTTTTCAAACGCCTCGCGGGTCATGATGTCCGAGGGTTTCAGGTCCTCGTGCACCATGTCGACAATGCGCTGACCGGTGKMATAGCTGATCTGGCCRCGRTGRCGGTARGCCGCYGGGATCGCWGCCGAKCCGGGCAGYTGCATRCCCAGRGCCTCGGCCAGRGARTTCATCGTGSTGGCRGTGCCCATGGTGTTRCAGAASCCSACRGAYGTSGCCGARGASGYRACMAGTTCMAGGAAGCCTTCRTCGTCGATGTCACCSGCMGCCAGCARTTCACGGGCTTTCCARACAATRGTACCSGAYCCGGTRCGCTCGCCGCGGAACCARCCGTTCAGCATYGGGCCAACGGACAGGGCAATTGCCGGGATGTTGACTGTAGCAGCCGCCATCAGCAGGGCTGGGGTGGTTTTGTCACAGCCGATGTTTAGGACAACACCGTCAATTGGATAGCCAAACAGGGTTTCGACAAGGCCGAGATAAGCCAGGTTACGGTCCAGCATCGCCGTAGGACGCTTGCCGGTTTCCTGGATAGGATGCACCGGAATTTCAATCGGGGTGCCGCCATTGGAAATGATACCGTCGCGGACCCGCTTGGTCAGCTCGATATGGTGACGGTTGCAGGGGCTCAGGTCGGAACCGGTCTGGGCAATGCCGATGATCGGCTTGCCGGACTGCAGTTCTTCGCGGGTCAGACCGTAGTTCAGATAACGCTCAAGGTAGAGCGCCGTCATCTCTGGATCATCGGGGTTGTTGAACCATTTCTGCGAGCGCAGTTGGGATTTCGTGCCGGACATGATGGCACTCCTTTGGTTTGTATAGTTGCGTTAGCCGGACCAGCCGCCGTCGATGACGTGCGGTTGACCAGTGATAAAGGCGCTGTCGTCCGAGGCCAGGTAGACCACGAGGGCAGCAATTTCTTCGGAGGTGGCGATGCGGCCCATGGGCTGGCGGGCAACAAAAGCCTTGAGTGCCGCCTCGTAATCGCCGGTGGCCCGCAGTCGCGCGTGCATGGACGGGCTGTCGACAGTGCCGGGGCAGATGGCGTTGCAGCGGATGCCTTTGGTGACATATTCCACGGCCACCGATTTGGTCAGCCCAAGCACCGCCGCCTTGGAGGTGCCATAGATAAACCGGTTCGGCGCGCCGAGCACCGATGAGCAGGCGGACGACATGTTGATGATCGAACCAGCGCCGCGTTCCAGCATCACCGGAAGCGCTGCGCGGATGGTGCGGAACATCGATTTGACGTTCAGGTCCATGGCAAAATCAATCTCTGACTCAGTYGCCTCGAGGATGGAGCCATTGTGCACAAAACCGGCGCAGTTGAACAGGATGTCCGGTGCYGCACGGGTCACGCCTTCGGTCACCGAAGCCACGTCCAGAACGTCCATGGTGAAGGCTTCCAGCTGACCTTCGGCGTCGTCTTGCAGCGAGGCCAGAGCCTGGGCGTTCACGTCGGTGGCAAAGACATGTGCTCCCTCGCGCGCCATCGCCAGGGCGGTTGCCCGGCCAATTCCCTGACCTGCGGCAGTGATAACCGCGCGTTTTCCCTTTAGTCTTCCGTCTGTCATTGCTTGACCTGTCCAGAGTGGTTGGTGAAATCGATTTGAACCTTCATGGCACGATGCCTGTCTCCTGCAAGCTCAAATGCATCAACAGCCTGATCTATTGGGAAGCGGGCGGTCAGCAACGGTGCCAGATTGAGGCTCCCGGTGTTGATCATCTCGACCGCATCGGCAAATTCTTCGTGAAAGCGAAAGGCGCCGCGGATGTCGATTTCTTTGGCGACAACCGTATTTTGCGAAATCAACACGTCACCGCCAAGGCCAAGTTGAACCAAAACCGAGCGTGGGCGCAGAACTTCGAGACCGGCGGTCAGTGCTGACTGATTCCCCGAGGCCTCGAACATGACGTCAAAGTAGCCCTTGTTGTCACTGTACTGCGCGGTCCAACCCTGTTCTTTGGCCACATTGATGGTCTTGTCGGCGCCAATCTGAGTGGCGATGTTCAGGACATTGTCGATCACATCGGTGATGACAATCTCTGCAGCACCTGCCGCGCGGGCCGCCAAAATGCACAGCGCACCGATGGGGCCGCAGCCGGTGATCAGCACCCGTTTTCCGGCCAGATCTCCGGCCCGTTTCATGCCGTGCAGGACCACCGAAAGTGGCTCGGCAAAGGCGGCGATTTCGACTGGAATTTCAGGCAAAACCAGGTGGCATTGTGAGGCATCTGCAACCAGATCCTCACGGAACCCGCCCTGAATATGAGGCATCGGCATTGCACTGCCGTAGAACCGCATGTTCAGGCAATGGCTGAATTTTTGCTCGTTACAATACAAGCAGTTACCGCATGGCCTACTGGGGGAGACGGCGACTGTATCTCCGACCTTCAGAGCCCTGGATTCGGCGCCTGTTTCGATGATCCGACCTGCGATTTMRYSRCYSAGAATCATTGGCTCGCGAACGCGGATATTTCCGAACCCACCGTGCTGGTAATAATGCAGATCTGACCCGCAGATTCCGCCGGCCTCAATCTTGATCCTGACTTGACCCGATTTCAGGTCCTTAAGAGGGCGGGTTTCGATGCGCAGATCTTTGGCTGCATGGATGACAACGACCTTCATTATTCCTCCCGGGCGGGTATTTTCGACCCTTTTTCGTAATGGCTATTCCAAAGCGAACTGAAATACTAGAGTGCTAATGAGACAGATGACCAATCAACAAGACAGAGGCTGAGGTGATGAAACAGGGATTTTTTGACTTAACTGGTAAGCGTGCTTTGATCACGGGATCAAGCCTTGGAATTGGTCGAGCACTGGCGGAGGGGCTGGCGGGATATGGTGCGACCGTGGTGTTGAATGCACGTAATATCGACCGTCTTGAAGGCGAAGCTGAAGCTCTGCGCGCCAAGGGTTTTGATGTCGAGGTCGAGGCCTTTGACGTGACTGATAGCGCGGCTGTGAATGCAGGTGTCGCCAATATCGAGGATCAGAAYGGRCCGATTGATATYCTGATCAAYAATGCCGGAATGCAGTTCAGGCACCCGTTGGAGGACTATCCCGAAGACAAGTGGGATCAACTGTTCAACACCAATGTAAAAAGTGCCTTTTTGGTGGGTAAAGCGGTGGCAAAGCGGATGATTCCGCGCAAGGCCGGCAAGATCATCAATATCGCGTCGGTTCAGAGTGAGCTGGCCCGGGGCGGTATTGCGCCCTATACCGCCACCAAAGGGGCGATCCGCAATCTGACCAGGGGTATGGCGACCGATTGGGCGGGCTATGGGATGCAAATCAACGCCATTGCTCCAGGGTATTTTAAGACGCCGCTTAATCAGGCGCTGGTCGATGACCCAAAATTTTCGCAATGGCTAGAGCAGCGCACGCCTGCTGGGCGCTGGGGAGATGTTGATGAACTGGTTGGTGCGGCGGTGTTCCTGTCCGGCTCGGGGTCGTCGTTTGTGAATGGGCACACCCTGTATGTCGATGGCGGCATGACGATTTCAAGTTGATGGGACAAGATATGACAAAGCCAACAATTGCTTTTCTGGGAACCGGCCTGATGGGGGCGCCAATGGTGCGCAATCTATTGGTTGCGGGCCACCCGGTTCAGGTTTGGAAYYGMARMYCKGCAAAGGCTGAAACGCTGGCCAGTGATGGCGCCACAGTGTTTGGATCACCACAGGCGGCAGTAAGTGGAGCGCAGTACATCATCACCATGCTGAGCGATGGCACTGCGACGGCCTCGGTGGTGACGGATGCTGCGGTGGCAGAGGCCTTGCAGGCCGGTGCGACCTGGATCGAGATGAGYTCGGTCAAACCGGCTGAGGCSCGCGCGCARGCGCAGCATTTGAAAGAGCTGGGTGTATYRCATCTGGATGCGCCRGTGTCKGGTGGCACCCGSGGYGCCGAGGCAGGTAGTCTGGCGATCATGGCGGGAGGCGAGGCCGAGGTTTTTGAAGCCTCGGTGCCGGTGCTGCAAGCCATGGGGCGGCCGGTGCATGTTGGTCCGTCGGGCTCGGGGCAGTTGGCAAAACTGGCCAATCAGGGGATTGTTGCGGTGACCATCGGGGCAGTGGCCGAAGCGATGTTGTTGCTGGAGGAAGGCGGCGCTGATCCGGCAGCGGTGCGGCGCGCCTTGAAAGGTGGATTTGCTGACAGCATCATTCTGCAACAACACGGAGAGCGAATGACCGAGCGCAACTTTGCGCCGGGTGGACTGTCGAAATTCCAGCTCAAAGATCTGAACAACCTATTGGAAGAGGCGGGCTCGCTTGACCTGGACCTGCCGGTGTCGCAACACATCCGCGACAGGTTTGCCACTTTCTGTGAGGACATGGGCGGCAGTGATCTCGATCACTCGGGCCTGTATCTGGAGCTACGCAAGCGCAATAAAATGAAGGACATTGAGCAGTGACTAAAATTCTGATCATCGGCGGCGGTGGTATGGTTGGCCAGAAACTGGCGCATCATTTGGCTGATACTGGCTGGCAGGGGCAACCGGCAGAGGTTACTCTCTACGATGTTGGGTTCCCAGATAACTGCGCTGCGGCGAGCCGTCGGCTGGTCGGCAGTTTGACCGACGACGGTGCTGCCGCTGGCTTGGCCGCAACCCGCCCGGACATCATTTTCCAGCTGGCTGCAATTGTCTCGGGCGAGGCCGAGCAGGATTTCGACAAGGGCTGGCAGGTGAACATGTTCGCCGGCTGGGCCTTGCTGGAGGCGCTGCGCGGCGAACATGAGGCAAGTGGTGGCACTTATCGTCCTCGGGTGGTGTTTTCGTCCTCGATCGCGGTGTTTGGAGCCCCGTTCCCGGATAAGATCGGTGATGAGTTTTTGGTGGCACCGCTGACCTCATACGGGGCGCAAAAGGCGGTCTGTGAATTGATGCTGAGCGATTTCAGCCGCAAGGGGTTTGTTGACGGGATCTCGATCCGGTTGCCGACAATCTGTGTGCGACCGGGCAAGGCGAACAAGGCGGCATCGTCGTTTTTCTCGGGGATCATTCGCGAACCGTTGAATGGCAAAGAGGCGATTCTGCCGGTTTCGGATAGCGTGCGGCACAGCCATGCCTCGCCCAAGTCGGCGGTGGGTTTCCTGCGTCATGCGGCGGCGCTGGACTCTGACCTGTTGGGAGGGCGTCTGAGCCTGAACATGCCTGGGGTGTCTTGCACCGTGGCTGAACAGATCGAAGCCCTTGGTGAGATCGCCGGTGCTGACACGGTTGCGTTAATCCGCCCTGAGGCCGACCCCGAAGTTGCCAAGATTGTCAGTGGCTGGCCGCAGGATTTTGACAGCGCCAGGGCCACGGCACTTGGCTTTACCTCGGACGCCAGCTTTCGGGCGATCATCCAGACTTACATCAATGAGGACTTGGGCCGCAGCTAACGCGAGGGGAACCTTGCTTTTAATCCTTGAGCAAGGTTCTGCACAGGTGATCGTGGATCGCTTTGCAAATTTCATCGGCGTCGCCCGCAAGGGCGGCGTCAACAATACGTCGGTGCTCGTTAATGTTGCCCTCGAAGAATCCAAAATTGTCGCTCTGCGTCGCCAGTTGCTGGCGGAACTGGTCATAGATCGATTTGAAGACTTCGCGCAGCAACGCCGAATCACTGGCCGATAACAGGGTCTCGTGGAACTCCCATTCCGCTGCGCCCCAGGGCATCAGTATTGATTCGATATTTTCAGCCTTACTGATTCGCGATTCGATATGCGACAGCTTGTGATGCGCCGCAGTCAGTCGGGCCTCCCATTCGATGCCGCCGTTTTTGATGGACTGAACCGCGCCCAATTGCTCAAGAGAGATTCGAAAATTGGCCAGATCATGCTGGCGCTGGCGGGAGGCTGGGCGCGCCCGAAATCCGCGCTGATCCTCGGAAATTACCAGGCCAACCGTGGACAAGCGAAACAGAGTTTCGCGGACTGTATTGACAGAACAGCCATAAAAACCTGCCAACTCGGACGGTTTCAGCTTGTTGCCTTGCGGGAAATAACCCGCCATCAGTTTGGTCCGCAGGTCATCGTAAATGTCGGGGGTGTCGGTCTTGCGCGCCATGGAGTTTATGTCTTTTTACAATGTGAATAATTTTGAACTTAACGCAAAAATTCAAAATTCAAAAGATTAAAGATTTTTGTTGTCGCACCAAGAGGCGCTTGCTAAGGTTTCGTTGAGTGGTGGCCAAGCGCTGATTACAAGGTTGCGGGTGTCACCTCTGAAAATTGTCTGGGAGGACACTATGAACAATTTGGCGAAGATGGCTTCTGTTGTTGGTGTAGCTGCACTGATGGCTGCCACCGCAATGACGGCTTCCGCAGAAACAACCAAACTGCGCATTCAGACCCACCACGGTCCCGAGGCCGTATCGGGCAAGTTGGCTGCGGAATACATCGCAAACATCGAAGCTATGTCGAACGGCGAAATCCAGGTTGAGATGTTCTTCTCGGCTTCGGTTGTCAAATCGGTCGAAACATTCGACGCGGCTGCCACCGGCATTCTGGATTGCGACTTTACCGGCGGTGGCTATCAGACCGGCAAAAACCCGGCCTTTCAGTTTGTTGGCGACATCATGGGTGGCTATGCCACTCCATATCAGCAGCTGAGCTGGCTGTATTACGGTGGCGGTCTTGAGGCTGCACAGGAGCTGTATAACAAATACGACATGCAGCTTATCGGCTGGTGGACTGGTGGCCAGGAAAGCCTTGCCTCTAACCGTCCGATCCGCAACGCGGAAGATTTCAAAGATTGGAAATTCCGGTCACCCCCCGGCATGGAAACCAAAATCTTTGCCAAAATGGGTGCTAGCCCGATCGTGATGGATTTCACCGAAATCTTTACCGCGCTTGAAACCGGTATCATCGACGGTGCAGACGCTTCGTCGCTGGCCAACAACCTGGGCATGGGTCTGTACGATATTTCCAAGCATGCTACATTCCCCGGCTTCCACTCGATGCCGTCGGATCACCTGGCCTGTAACAAAGCCGTCTGGGACGGAATGCCGGAACACCATCGTGCAATCATGTCGATTGCCATGGAAAGCCTGGCACTGCGCACCGCACTGACTGTTGAAAAAGCCAATGCTGAAGCTGCTGCTGAGTTGATCGCAAATGGTGTCACGCTGCACGCCTGGGCCGAAGAAGACATGGCCGCGTTCCGTGCCGCTGCACAGGCCACATGGCCCGAGTATGCAACCACTCCAGAAGCCAAGGCTCTGGTGGCAAGCCACCTTGCGTATCTGACCCAGTTGGGACTGGTTGCCGACTAAGCAACCCACAAGGGCAGGCAGAACCGCGTTGGGTTCCGCCTGCCCTTATTTTGCCCGCTATTCCAATTTTCTGAACGGACAATCACATGGTCGAACATGAACGAAGAGGTCCAGTTGATCTGGTCACCTGGGGGTTCAGCCGCGTTGCGATGTGGCTTCCTGCGGTGATCGTTGCGATCATGGTATACGAAGTTATCATGCGCTATTTGTTTGGCAAACCGACGCTATGGGTGAACGAGGCATCTCTGTGGATGGCTGGCATGGTGTACATGTTTGCTGGCCTCTACTCGATGCAACAACGCAGCCACATCCGGATCTTCATTCTGTATGACGTGGTCTCCCGGCCCATCCGGCGAACCTTCGATGTAATCTCGACGCTTTTCATTACGTTGTTTTGTATCGCGGTGATCTGGGGCGGTTTCGGCGAAGCCTTTGCTAAATTCATGCGMTGGGAGCGGTTTGGAACCGCATGGGATCCACCAATCCCGGCGACGATGAAGCCTCTGATCCTGATCACATTGATCATTGTGACGATACAGGCGATTTCCAACCTGATCATGGATTGGGATGATGACCCAGAATCACACAATGTGATGGATGATATCGATCTCGATATCGAAGAAGTAAAACGCGCGCAGGCCGCCGCAGCCGCTAAGGCACAATAAAAAGACTTAAAGGAGCAGGTAATGGATATCGGAACAATTTCTCTTGTTCTGTTGTTGGGGATGTTGGCGTTGTTGGCCATCGGCATGCCGCTTGGGTTTGCCTCGGGGTTTCTGGCCGTTGTTGTTTTGGTGATGAAATTCGGCCCCGAATTGCTGTTTGGAAATTTCGGCACCGGACCGCTGAATATTCTGGCACAGCGAATATATGGGCTGACCACTGACTATGTATTAGTCTCGGTACCGCTATTCATATTAATGGCGACGTTACTGGAGCGATCCGGCATCGCCCGAGATATGTATACCACGCTGTCGATGTGGATGCACCGGACACGGGGCGGTATCGCTCTGGTCACATCGGTGATGGCGGTGGTGATGGCGGCGATGTCGGGGATCATCGGTGGCGAAGTGGTGCTGYTGGGSCTGATYGCKCTGCCGCARATGTTGCGTCTTGGCTATGATCAGAACCTTGCGGTTGGTACGATCTGTGCCTCGGGCGCACTGGGAACAATGATCCCGCCGTCGATCGTTTTGATCTTCTACGGGCTGATCACCGACACTTCGATTCACGCGCTGTTCAAGGGTGCCTTTATCCCGGGCTTTATCCTCGCTGCGCTTTATATGCTGTATATCATTGTGCGCACCCGGTTGAATCCCAGCCTGGCGCCACTGCCAGAGCCCAGCCCGGATGACATGACCAGTCCGCAAAAACGGATCTATGGCTCGGCTTTGTTGGCGATGCTTGCCATYCTTGGACTGGGGGCAACMCTRCTGCGCACCGGGTTCYTGATCTTCTTTGASCGGGCTRATGAATATACTRTYGCTCTGACYCARGGCCAGGTGYTGACWCGCAGTGCGATCATTGYCGSRTTGCTGGCCTTCYTGTTCTTKGTCATYCGCCCGGCRCGTGTTGCTTTGGCGTGGGACGCGGGCAAAGGCATGGTGGCACCGCTGCTGGTGGTTGGCGTTGTTCTGGGGTCGATCTATGGCGGTATCACCGGCATTACCGAGGCGGCCGGAATGGGCACCGTGGCGGTGCTGATCCTGATTATCGCGCGTGGAGAGTTCTCGATCAGACTGGTGCGTGAAGCGCTGATGCGGACGTTCAAATCCACCGGGACAATCATCTGGGTGACCATTGGTGCAACCGCGCTGGCCGGGGCCTATACCATCGTTGGAGGGCCGACCTATGTGGCCAATCTGATCACTGGTTATGACCTGCCGACAATTGGTGTGCTGGCTGTGATGATGATCATCTTCCTGTTCATGGGCGCGTTCATGGATTGGGTTGGCATTGTGCTGCTGGTGATGCCGGTGTTCCTGCCAATTGTGATGAAACTGCCGATCGAGGAGATCGGAGTGTTCTCGCCGCTGGTCGATCACCCAAGGTTCCTGGCAACCTGGTTTGGCATCTTGTTCTGTRTGAACATGCAGGTGWSKTTCCTSTCGCCSCCCTTTGGGCCMGCSGCGTTCTACCTGAAATCGGTGGCACCGCCGCATATCACTCTGCCTGATATCTTCCGGGGTTTCATGCCGTTCATCGCTATTCAGCTGATTGTTTTGATGCTGATCCTGTTCTTCCCCGAACTGACGATGTTCTTCAGGTAGTCCAATATAAAGACCCGGCAGCCTTGGCTACACTTGGCCAGGGCTGCCGGAGACTGAGAAAGAGAACCTATGCGTATAGTTGTGGCAGGTGGCGGGCTGATCGGAGCGCGCCATATTGCGCATGTAGCTGATCATCCGAAATTCGATCTGGTCGGAGTAATCGACCCGGATCCAAAAGTTCGAGCGGCGGCCCCTGTCGCCAGTTTTGTCTCGATCGAGGCGGTTGACGTGCCGGTTGACGGCATCATCATTGCAACCCCCACGGATCTGCACGCCGCCAACGCCGAGGCTGCCGCAAAGCGTGGCTGGCATATGCTGWTCGAAAAGCCGGTAGCGGGCACTATGGAGCAAGCCGATAGGGTGGTCGCCGCTGTTGAACGCGCTGGCGTGACGGCCTTGGTGGGCCATCACCGGCGCTATCACCCCAAGGTGCGGGCGCTGAAAGAGCTGTTGGATTCAGGACGGATTGGCACCACGGTTTTGGCCTCGATGATCTGGGCAATGCGCAAGCCGGATGAATACTTTGATGTGCCATGGCGGGCCGGACGGGCCGGGTCTCCGATCATGATCAATCTGGTGCACGAGCTGGATCTGCTGCGGTTYCTGTTTGGMGASGTSATCCATGTCTCGGGCTTTGGCTCTGGAGCTTTGCGCGGGCAGGGCCGCATCGAGAGCGGTGGAGTCACCCTAGGATTTGCCAATGGTCGAGTTGCGACCCTTGCCTTTGCCGACACCAGCCCCTCGCCCTGGGGATTTGAGGCCGGCACCGGCGAGAACCCCAATATCGGCACCACCAACCAGGACATGTTGTGGATCACCGGCACCAAAGGCGCGATCAGCTTTCCCTCGCTGACACTGTGGAGCGGGGCAGAGGATTGGTCACAATCCGCGCAGCCGAGCAAATTGCCCTGCGCCGAGGGGGTGCCCTTGGTGGCTCAACTGGAACATTTTGCCGATGTTGTTGCGGGACGCGCGGCACCGTTGATTGATGCGCGGGATGCGGCCAAGACGCTTGCCGTGACATTGCAGATCGAGGCGGCACTGATGGGCGAGCAAGCGCAATGAAGGTCCTGCGCTGTGGGCTTATCGGCGATCATATCAGCCAAACGCGGTTTCCGGCGGCGTTAGAGCTGATGTGCCGGGATGCAGATATCGAACTGAGGTTTGAGCTGATTGATACGGCTGAACTACCGGAGTTCGACTTTGTGAAATTCGTCGATGGATTGCGAGCCGAGGGCTGGGACGGGGTCTCGGTCACCCATCCCTATAAGCAGGCGGCAGCTGATTATGCGGGCGACGGTATGGCGGCTGAGCTGCACCACTTGGGCGCCTCAAACATCTTGGTGCTTGGCGGCGGGCTGACCGGGTTCAATACTGATTATTCGGGGTTTCTGTCGGCTTGGAAAAGCCACATGGCGAATACTGCGGTGGGCGTCGTTGCCCTGGCCGGCGCAGGCGGCGTTGCGCGGGCGATTGCGCCAGCCCTGATTGAGCTAGGGGCCAGTGAAATCAGAATATTTGATACTTCGGATGATCGCGCCAGGGATCTGGCCAACCGCATTGGCCCCCGTGCCACGATAGTGTCACCCGATCAGTGGCCCGAGGCGATCAGAGGCGCGGATGGTTTGGTCAATGCCACGCCCTTGGGTATGGGATACAACCCTGGTACGGCGTTTGCCTCCGATCTGATCGGCGCGCAGTCCTGGGGTTTTGATGCGGTGTATACCCCAACTGATACGCAATTCCTGAGCGACTGCAGCGGGTCTGGGCTGCGTATCCTGACCGGGTTTGATTTGTTCAAACACATGGCAATGCGTAGTTTTCAGGCCTATACTGGGGTTCGGCCCGACCCGGGTGTGACCCTGTCCAATTTGACTGTTCTGCGCCCAGACTAAAACTTCTGGGCTGCGTGTTCACCTGGGGCCTTGCCCCGATCCTATTCAACTCCTCATTGTAGAGAGCAATAAAATGACAAAACCAAACATCGGATTTATCGGACTTGGACTGATGGGCGCCGCTATGGTCGGTCGCCTACAATCGCTGGGTTATTCGCTYACCGTGCTGGGCAAYGTGKCSCGCCCGCGCGTSGACGCYGCCGTTGCCAATGGWGCCACCGAAGGGGCCAATGCCCGCGCCGTGGCYGAGGCCTCGGATATCGTGATGCTGTGTATGGGAACCTCGGATTCGGTCGAAAGCCGGATGCGCGGCGCCGACGGGGTGATTGCTGGATTGCGCCCCGGGATGATCGTGATCGATTTTGGCACCTCGCTGCCCGGATCGACCAAGGAACTGGGCGCCGAAGTGGCCGCCAAGGGGGCGATCTATCTGGATGCCCCACTGGGCCGCACGCCGTCACACGCGGTAGACGGATTGCTGAACATCATGTGTTCGGGCGACCGCGAGGCCTTCGAGACGGTTCAGCCAGTGCTCAAGGATCTGGGTGAAAACGTGTTCCACCTGGGCGAGCTGGGATCGGGTCACACCATCAAACTGATCAACAACTTCTTTGCGATGACCACCGCCAGCGCGATGGCCGAGGCCTTTGCCATGGCGGATCAGGCCGGCGTGTCTCGGCAGAGCCTGTATGACGTGATGTCAGCCGGGCCGTTGAAGTCGGGCATGATGGATTTCATCAAGGCCTACGGCGTTGACGGCGACCCCGAAGTGCTGGCGTTCTCTGTACGCAATGCCTCCAAGGATGTCGGTTATTACCGCAAGATGGCGCAGGATCTGGGTGCCAAAACCATCATGTCGGGCTGCGCTGACAAGGCGCTGACCTCGGCGATTGATCAGGGCATGGGCGACGCGATGGTGCCAGAAATGGTCGATTTCTTTGCCAAGCGTTTCTCGAACTGAGCGTAGACTTATCAGTCAATAACGATCTCCTGGGGCATTGAAACAAATGTGCCAGGAGACAGGTATTCACTTTTGGGCAATGTGGTCGGCTTGCATCCCAAGCCCTGCTGGGTCTTGATATAGGCTAACAGGATGGAGCCTTAGACCAATGACCAAAGCAGCCTTTGACCCTGGCGTGGATGATCTGACAACAGCGCCAGAGGATGCTGCTGCGCGCCGCGATGTGGAGCCGGTGATCTGCTATCCGACTGACAGCCTGCCCGCTGCTGATCTGGCGCTCTATCGTCAAGCGCGGCAAGGCGCAGTCAAAACGGATGAGGTGCTGGTTCCGGCCCGCGATGCTGCCTGCTTTGAGGTGCCAGCGGGGCATTTCTTTCGCATCTCATCGGTCGATGGCCCGCAGGTGGGGGATCTGAATCTGTGGAATCGCAACAATCTGGATGAGCGGTTTTATTCAGGAAAAACCCGCGCGTTGCACGGCACCCACATCACCACAGGCGAGCGGATGTGGAGTAGTTTTCCACAGTTACGACCCATGGCGACGATCACCCATGACACGCTGGGCTGGTACGGCATCGACCAATACGGAGGCGCGGTGCATGATGTGATTGGCACCCGCTGCGATCCCTATACCGGCAATCTGCTGGCAGGCAGCCAGTATCATCACTGCTGCCACTCCAATCTGACCCGGGCGCTGGCGGACCATCAAGGCCTGTCTCTGGCCGAGGCGGAACCACATGTGCATGACGTGCTGAATGTCTTTATGTGCACCGGCTTTACCCGCGACACCGGGCAGTATTTCATGAAGGCCTCGCCAGTGCGTCCCGGCGATTACCTGGAGTTCTTTGCCGAGATCGACCTGTTGGGCGCGCTCAGCGCCTGTCCCGGTGGCGATTGCAGCGCGGAACATTCCAGCGATACGGCGGCCTGTCATCCGCTACTGGTTGAGGTGTTTGCCCCAGTCGCGGGTGCTCTGGAAGGCTGGGCCAGCCCTAGGGTCAACTCTTATGACGGCAGCCATGGGCGCTAACCGCTGCGGTTTAGCAGCTGCGTCAGGTTTTGGATGTCCTCCTGATTGAGCTGTGGCCCAAAGAATATTTTGATCACCGGCTGATAGACCTGCCACATGTCTTGGCGCAGCTGTAGCCCCGTTGACGTCGGCACCAACCGGAATCCGCGCTTGTCATCGGAACAGGGYAGGCGGGTCAGCAGGTCTTGGGTGGCCATTTGGGTGGTTAGGCGCGATATGCCGTGCTGCGGCAGAAGAACGGATTGCTCCAGTTCAAATGGCCTTAGTCCCTCCGGCAGTGCCTGCTCTAGCGCCCAGAGCACGTCGTATTGTTCCAGTGGCGGTAGGTTTGCGGATTTCAGGGCCGCGTCAATTGCAGAACGAGCCCGCTTTTGCGCACGGAACAAGGCGATCCAGGTGGAGACGGCGGGGGTGGTGGTTTGGGCCATGTGACGAATGTAAATGCAGATGCAYTGACATGCAAGGCGGCATCCACATGTAGATGCATATGCATTTACACAGGAGGCCCTGATGCCTGAATTCCATTTGATCAGCCATGACCTTTGCCCCTACGTGCAGCGCGCTGTCATTGTGCTGAGTGAGAAAAACATCGAGCATCGTCGCAGCTACATAGATCTTGCTGACAAACCCGATTGGTTTAGCCGCTTATCGCCACTGGGCCGGGTGCCACTGTTGCAGACCAATAACCATGTGCTGTTCGAAAGCCAGGTCATTGCCGAATATCTGGATGAGATCACTCCGGGGTCCTTGCATCCCTGCGACCCATTGGAAAAGGCGAGGCACAGGGCGTGGATAGAATTTGGCTCGGAGGTATTGAAAACGATAGGTGTTTTCTACAACGCACCTGACCAAGTGAGTTTTGCGGCGGCACAGACGGCGCTGCAGATCAGGTTGTCGCGGATAGAGGCGGAAGTGACAGGGCCGTATTTTCAGGGCGATCAGTTTCATATGGTCGACGGGGTCTGGGGAACCATCTTTCGCTACTTCGACACGATGGAGCCAATTCTGGAGCAGGAGTTACTGCAGGAGCTCCCAGGTCTGGCAGCTTGGCGCCGTGTGCTGGCAGAACGCCCCTCCATAAAAAATGCCGTGCCGGAAGGGTACCCGGCACGGCTGAGGGCTTTGCTGGCGCGCCGTTCTAGCCCAATGGGCGAGCGGGCGCGGGCAGGGGTCAGCTAAAGGCAGCTTCGAGGGCGATCTCTACCATCTCTGCAAAGCTGCGCTCGCGCTGATCGGAGGGCATTGATTCCCCAGTCAGCAGGTGATCCGACACTGTCAGCACCGCCAGAGCGCGTCGCCCATGGCGGGCGGCCAGATTGTACAGTTCTGCAGCCTCCATCTCGACGCCCAGGATGCCGTGGCGCACCATTTGTTCATTCAGATCCGGGCGTTCGTCGTAGAACACATCCGATGAATAAATCCCGCCGACATGGGTGGTGGTGCCTTTGGCCTCGGCGGCCTGCACCGCAGCGCGCAGCAAACCCCAGTCGGCACAGGGAGCAAAGTTCAGCTCCTTGAAGATACCGCGTGAGGGMGTRCTRAGSGTGCTGGCGGTCATSGCSACGATMACGTCGCGCAGTTTGACCTGWTCCTGCATGCCRCCACAGGAYCCGATGCGGATCAATGTYTKRGCATCAWAGTCGCGRATCAGCTCGTTGACRTAGATCGACAGSGASGGCATKCCCATRCCGCTGCCCTGGATGGTGACGCGATGTCCCTTCCAGGTGCCGGTRAAWCCMAGCATGCCGCGCACYTCRTTCACCAGMCGCACNWYCKTRMRGAAAGNTTTCCGCCGCCCATTTGGCGCGATAAGGATCGCCCGGCAAAAGGACGGTTTCCGCAATATCTTCCTTTGCGGCACCAATATGAATGGTCATGCGAGCGCTCTCCGTATCTGGATCAGATTTCCAGATCAGAGATATCAGCGCCGGATGTCAAGGCGGTGTGAATCCAATGCGGTTTGCGCCCGCGTCCGGTCCAGGTTTCTTCTGGGTTTGCCGGGTTTCTGTATTTCGGCGCTGCCTTGGATCGTTTGCCGGCTGCGCGGCCACCATTGGCAATTTCCTCAAGCGAAAAACCGTATTMTRCSGYRRCCWRYWYKRCRGMCWKAAKKRSMTYAWKRMGYWSWMRTKSSYCKKCCGTTTTCAGGGCTTCATCAACATCAATCTTGAGCTGCAGAAGATCTTTGCGCGACATTTCCGCAAGGTTGAGGGTCATATTAGTCTCCAATTTATAGTACCTACGCCAATTAATTAGCGCGTATCGGGTTATGACCCAATTGTCAGACCGATTTCATCATTTTTTTTGCNTTTTTTGCCCTGATATGTGTTCTTTTTTATTAACTCTCAACCGATTGGGGAGCCGCCAGGGCCGTAATATCCTTCATGATTGCATTTAGCTCGAAATCTTTTGGGGTGTAAACACGTGAGACGCCCATTTTTTTTAGAGTTTCGGCGTCACCATCTGGGATGATTCCCCCGACGATCACTGGAATATGACCCAGACCAGCGTCGCGCATGCGATCCATCATCTCTTGCACCAGTGGCAGATGACTGCCCGACAGGATCGATAAGCCCACCACATGGGCCTGATCGTTGAGTGCAGCAGTGACCAGTTCCTCGGGTGTCAGACGGATCCCCTCGTAGGTAATGTCCATGCCACAGTCGCGGGCGCGAAAGGCAATTTGTTCGGCGCCGTTCGAGTGGCCATCCAAGCCCGGCTTGCCAACCAGGAACTTCAAGCGCCGCCCGAGTTGATCACTGACTGCGTCTACTTTTTCGCGCAGCTCGTCCAGGCCCTCGGTCTTGTTCGAGACGGAGGCGGATACTCCAGTCGGGCCACGATAGGTGCCGTAGACCTGCCGCATCTCTTCAGCCCATTCGCCGGTGGTGACCCCGGCCTTGGCGGCGACGATGGACGCGGGCATGATATTGTCGCCGTTCCGGGCGGCAGTGCGCAGCGCGGTCAGTGCGGCCTGTACCTGTGGATCATCGCGGTCGCGACGCCAGCTGGTCAAGCGCGTCACCTGTTCCTGTTCCATCGCCGGATCAACCACCATGATGCCGCCGTCTTCACTTTGCAGCGGCGAGGGTTCGCCTTCGGTCCAGCGGTTGACGCCGACCACCACGGTCTCATTACGTTCGATCCGGCCCAGGCGATCGGCGTTTGATTCCACCAATCGCGATTTCATGTATTCGATCGACGCCACCGCGCCGCCCATGCCTTGGAGGTTGCTCAGCTCAGCGCGGGCGCCTGTTTTTAACTCTTCGACCTTGCGGTCTACTGCCGGGTTGCCGTCAAACAGATCATCGAATTCCAGCAGGTCGGTYTCATAGGCCAGGATTTGCTGCATKCGCATTGACCATTGYTGRTCCCAGGGRCGGGGCAGGCCCAGTGCCTCGTTCCAGGCSGGGAGYTGMACGGCRCGGGCRCGGGCATTTTTCGACARGGTCACRGCCAGCATTTCGATYARRATGCGGTAGACGTTGTTTTCKGGYTGCTGTTCMGTCARGCCMAGCGAGTTSACCTGMACRCCATARCGGAAGCGGCGGAAYTTKGGSTCGGTGACGCCATAGCGKTKYTCRCAGATTTCATCCCAAAGATCGACAAAGGCGCGCATCTTGCACATCTCGGTGACAAAGCGGATGCCGGCGTTGACGAAGAACGAGATCCGCCCAACCATCGCCGGAAAATCCTCGGCTGGAACACGGGGGCGCAGCTCGTCCAGTACCGCCTGTGCAGTGGCCAGGGCAAAGGCCAGTTCCTGCTCAGGCGTCGCGCCAGCCTCTTGCAGGTGGTAGGAACAGACGTTCATCGGGTTCCATTTGGGCACATTAGTATAGCAATACTCGGCCACGTCGGCGATCATCTTCAGGCTGGGCTTGGGCGGGCAGATATAGGTGCCGCGGCTGAGGTATTCCTTGATCAGATCGTTCTGCACGGTGCCCTGCAAGCCGCGCACGTCAGCACCCTGTTCCTCGGCCACTGCTATATAGAGCGCCAACAGCCAGGGCGCGGTGGCGTTGATGGTCATCGAGGTGTTCATCTGGTTCAGCGGGATCTGGTCAAACAGGGCGCGCATATCACCCAGATGACAGACCGGCACCCCAACCTTGCCCACTTCACCGCGTGCCAGGGTGTGATCGCTGTCGTAACCAGTCTGGGTCGGCAGATCAAAGGCGACTGAAAGGCCGGTTTGGCCTTTCGACAGATTGCTGCGGTATAATGCGTTTGAGGCCGTGGCGGTGGAATGGCCAGCATAGGTACGGATCAGCCAGGGGCGGTCTTTCTGCGTCATCAGGTCCTCGTGAATGGCATTGAAATTATATTTCGTTATCGGTTTGATACGGGAAATATTATGGCTCTGTCAATTCGCTGCATTGCGGCAATTGTGCGATTTCGCATCAAAAAAGCGCGCCTGACCAGAGTCGGCACGCTTGTCGTTAGTCCGAGGTGACCGGATCGTTAGTTATAGGTGTAGGTGCCAATTTCGCAGATGTTGATATTTTTCCTGACCAACACGTCGCCATCGTCAAAAATGGCTTTGAAGTCGAATTTGCAATAGCCGGTGCCATCGTCAAAGTTGACCATGACAGATTGTCCCGAGCCCAGAACGTCTGGCCCCAGAATATCCTCCTCCCAGGAGGTAGAGCCTTTGTTGGAGCCATAGAATTCGACAAGAACATACCCGGTTTCGTTTACAATTCGTACCCGCCGATCCAATGCAAAAGCTGGAATTGCGGTGGTTGCGGTAATGGCCAAGGCTGCCATTGTGGTAATCAGGTGGCTTCTGGAGAACATGATATTCTTTCTCTTCAAAATGATATTTTTCATTGGACGCCAAGGCGCCAATGGGTTCCGTGAGTGGATCTTACACATGCAGAATAGTCTGAAAAGAGCGTCCGGCAATAGTCTGTTGTTACAATGATGGGCGCGGTGTGTGGTTTTTGAAATGAATGACCGGCATTTACGGGTCGGATTTTTCCTGTCAGTTTCGACACATGTCTCGTGCTGTTGAAATGCCGCTTTGGGTGTTGGTTCTGATTTTGGGCTTCGCCCTGATTGCGGCCTTGGACAAGGTTATGCTTCCCTCGGTCCGCTGGTTTTTCCGGCGTCGGTTGGAGCGCGCTGTGGCCAAGTTGAACCAGCGGTTGGAGCGCCCCATACAACCGTTCAAGTTGGCGCGACGCTACGATATGATCCAACGGCTGATCTATGATCCGCGGGTGGGGCAGGCGATTGCCAATCACGCCCATGCCCAGGGCATTCCCGAAAACGTCGCCTTTCAAGAGGCCCGCCGCTATGCCCGCGAAATCGTGCCGTCGTTTTCCGCCATCGCCTATTTTGGTTTTGCCATTCGGCTGACCCGCTTTTTGTCCAATGCATTGTRCCGGGTGCGACTGGGCCATTATGACGAGGCGGCGCTGCGGCAGATTGAGAGCGAGGCAACAGTGGTGTTTGTGATCAATCACCGCTCGAACATGGACTATGTATTGGTGACCTATCTGGCCGCCGAACGCTCGGCATTGTCTTATGCGGTGGGGGAATGGGCGCAGGTTTGGCCGTTGAGCCGCTTGATCCGGGCTTTGGGGGCCTATGTCATCCGCCGCCGCTCGCGCAATGATCTGTATCGCAAGGTGCTGTCGACCTATGTGCGGCTGGCAACCGAGGCAGGGGTGACACAGGCCATATTCCCCGAAGGCGGGTTGAGCCTGACCGGGGCTTTGGCTGCGCCCAAACTGGGGTTGCTGAAATACATTGTGGATGGCCATGACCCAAAGGGGCGCGACGTGGTGTTTGTGCCGGTGGCGCTGAACTATGATCGGGTGCTGGAGGACAAAATCCTGACCTCGGCCGCGCGGACGCAGCAGCGTCGGTTTCGAGCGGGAATCAGTGTGGTTGCCTTTCGCATGTTGCGTCAGCTGTGGCTGTGGATGACCGGTCGCTATCATCGGTTTGGCTATGCTGCGGTCAGCTTTGGGCGTCCGGTCAGTCTGGCCGAGTTTTCCAGCGACAAGGGGGGCGATGTCACCGAAGCTTTGGCACAAGACCTGATGCAACGCATCGGAGAGATCGTGCCGGTATTGCCGGTGCCATTGGTGGCTTGGCTGCTCTGTGAATATGGCACCATGTCTCGGTCGGCGCTGACCCAGAAAATGGAACAGCTGATTGAACAAATGCCATTGGCGCATATCCACATGCCACGCCATGATTGGAACTATGCCGCCAAAGTGGGGCTGCGCCAACTGGTCGAGCGTGGGGTGATTACCAGTGAGGCTGGCCGTTTTAGCCCGGTTGATAGCGAACGTGACCTGCTGAGTTTCTACGCTAACTCTATTCGGCAYYTGGTKCCCWKYGWGRATRCWTCGGAAKTTTCTGCACCMGCRAAGTAWYWTKCTGCACTTGCKRGGTTASAWAATTACAAAAYNATGYCRNAAAACGGTTGCTTTATTGCTTGKCCGTTTYTATYYCCTASTRAKCGYCGCGATTCTGCACTGCGGCAAAAGAGGCAAAATGGAGGCTGTTATGGCTCTGGATACCAACCCTGGCGTACTGGCGTATGAAGCGCCCGAAAAAGACCTGTATGAAATGGGTGAGATGCCGCCGATGGGGTTTGTCCCCAAACAGATGTACGCTTGGGCCATCCGCCGGGAGCGCCACGGCGATCCGGACAGCGCGATGCTGCAGGAGGTGGTCGACGTGCCAACGCTGGACAGCCGCGAGGTGCTGGTTCTGGTGATGGCAGCGGGGATTAACTATAATGGTGTCTGGGCTGCACTTGGCACCCCGATCAGCCCGTTTGACGGTCACAAACAGCCCTATCACATCGCCGGATCGGATGCGGCTGGCATTGTCTGGGCCGTGGGCAACAAGGTCACCCGCTGGAAGGTTGGCGACGAGGTGGTGATCCATTGCAACCAAGATGACGGCGACGACGAGGAATGCAACGGCGGCGATCCGATGTTCTCGACCAGCCAGCGGATCTGGGGCTATGAAACGCCGGACGGGTCGTTTGGTCAGTTCACCCGCGTGCAGGCGCAGCAGCTGATGCCGCGTCCCAAGCATCTGACCTGGGAGGAAAGCGCCTGTTATACGCTGACCCTCGCGACGGCTTATCGGATGCTGTTTGGTCATCATCCGCACGAGTTGAAGCCGGGTCAGAACGTGTTGGTCTGGGGGGCATCTGGTGGTCTGGGCTCATATGCGATCCAGTTGATCAACACGGCGGGCGGCAATGCCATCGGGGTGATCTCGGACGAGGATAAGCGCGAGTTTGTGATGGGGCTGGGCGCCAAAGGTGTGCTGAACCGCAAGGACTTTAACTGCTGGGGGCAGATGCCAACAGTGAACACGCCGGAATACGCTGCCTGGTTCAAAGAGGCGCGCAAATTTGGCGCCGCGATCTGGGAGATCACCGGCAAGGGCAATAACGTTGATATCGTGTTTGAACACCCGGGCGAGGCGACCTTTCCGGTGTCGACCTTTGTCTGCAAAAAGGGCGGCATGGTGGTGATCTGCGCCGGCACCACGGGGTTCAATCTGACCCTGGACGTGCGTTATATGTGGATGCATCAGAAGCGCCTGCAGGGCAGCCACTTTGCGCATCTGAAACAGGCGGCCTCGGCCAATAAGCTGATGTTGGAGCGCCGTCTTGATCCTTGTATGTCCGAGGTGTTCTCATGGGCGGACCTGCCGCAGGCCCATATGAAAATGCTGAGAAATGAGCATAAACCGGGTAATATGTCGGTCCTGGTGCAGGCGCCTAAAACGGGTCTGCGCACCCTCGAAGATGTGCTCGAAGCCGGGTAAAACCAGGCATAAGAATCGGTTCATCAACTATGAGCCGCCCATAGATGCAAACACCCACGAATCACCGCACATGATTCGTGGGTGTTTACGGTTCTGTGGCCAAGATGTTTGGATACAATGGCTTGCATTTCTTAGCCTCCCTGTTTTAGGGGAGGGGGAAACGGCGAGTTTTTAACGATATGCATACATGTTAATCCCTTTTTGACGCTGTACTTGCGGAACAAGGCACTGCTATGACTCAAAAACACTGGATGCTGGACGTTATCGTTGACCTTAGGGCATTTGCGGCTGCAAATGACTTGGGGGCTTTGGCTGATCACTTGGATGAAACGCTGGTGATTGCGACGGTCGAATTGGCGTCCCTAAATGACACAGCTGGTGCGCGGACGAATGGCGAACAGAATAAATTTGGACAAGATCCTAAAGATACTGGAGGCCACCAGTACACTTGAAGGTATTCAGGACGTCATCGAAAAAGTTCGTGACCTCTTTGAAATCGATCACATTGTTTACCATTGGGTCGACAGCGTTGGCGAGCAATATGGCTGCGGCACCTATTCTCCGGAATGGGTTAAGCGATATCTTGAGCAGGGGTACCTGCGGACCGATCCGGTTATCACGGGCTGCTTTCAGCGCTTCCATCCGGTGGATTGGAAACGGCTGGACTGGACGAGCAAGTCGGCGCGTGTCTTCCTTAAGGATGCGCTGGAGCACGGGGTTGGCAACCAGGGGTATTCAATTCCGATTCGCGGTCCCAACGGACAATTTGCGCTGTTTACCATCAGCCACAATTGCGACGACGAGACCTGGGAAAAGTTCACCGACAGGCACAGCCGCGACCTGATTCTGTTGGCGCACTATTTCAATCGCAAGGCGTTGGACTTTGAACCCAACCGGACGCCAGAACAATCCCGCACCCTGTCACCGCGTGAAGTGGACGTGATGACCTTGCTGGCAATGGGCTACAGTCGGGCTCAAGTGGCTGAAACATTGTCCATTTCCGAACACACGCTGCGGGTTTACGTGGAAAGTGCCCGGTTCAAACTGGGCGCCTTGAATACCACACATGCCATTGCGCGGGCAATGAGTCGTGGGTTAATTGTTGTTTAACAATTTGTTTCCAATTAATGGCGAAATACTTATTATGAATTAACCACTTTGGTCGTAGGTTTTGTTTTCTTTTTACGCGAAAAGGAGACAGCAATGCTTCGCTATGTTTATGCAAACGACCTTCATAAGTTTTCTGACCTGGCACACTCAATGTTCGTTGATCGGGCGGATCAGTTCAAAACGCGACTCGGATGGGATGTCGATATTGATCAATCCGGCGAGGAGCGCGACCAGTATGACGCGCTTAACCCGCTTTATGTCATCTGGGAGCAACCCGATGGCAGCCATGGCGGCTCGATGCGATTTTTGCCGACCACCGGGCGGGTTATGGTAAATGAGATCTTTGGGCATCTGACCGGTGGAGTGCCGATTTGCAGCCCATTTATCTGGGAATGCACCCGGTTCTGCCTGTCGCGCGATGCCACCAGCAAAGTGGCCGGAGCGCTGATGCTGGGCGGTGGTGAAATCATGCGCAATTTCCACATTGATCACTTTGTCGGTGTCTTTGACCGCCGGATGATTCGCATCTACCGGGCTATTGGTTCCTCACCCGACGTACTGGGCACCGAAGGCACCGGTCGCGATCAAATCAATGTAGGACTGTGGGAATTCAGCCCCAACAGCTTTGATATGGTGGCTCAGAGAGCAGGTATTGCACCTGAAATTTCACGCATGTGGTTCGACCGTTCCTTTGGCGGTCCAGTGGATCAGCAGATGGCGCTGAGCGCTTGAAAACACGTTGCAAACGCGAGACTGGCCTCTGGTGAAGCCAGCCTCGCGCCTGTAGGGTCGCGTCATGACCGCACCTCCCATTCAGTTCTCCGAAGATCAGGCCGCTGCATTTGACAGCGTTACCGAAATGTTACGCCAGGCCGGCGTCGATCTGGATGACCGCCTGCTGCAGTCGCCCAAAGGCGAAGGCGGCGTGATGGCGCTGATTGGTAAGGCGGGGTCGGGCAAAACTCTGCTGCTGGCTGAGCTGTACAAGGCTTTGGAGAAGGCCGGTGTAGATGTGGTGTCGGGCGACTATGAGAGCCGCAAAAAGGGGGATCGACGGACCCTGGCGATTCTGGCCCCCACCAACAAAGCGGCCTCGGTGTTGCGCCTGCGTGGCGTGCCGGCAACCACCATTCACCGCATCCTTTATACGCCGATGTACGACCCCGAATATGAGCGGCTGGCCGAGTGGCTGATGGGCAAGGGAAACCCTCCGGAAATCGAGGGACTGTCTGATGAATTACTGGCCCGAGCGGCGGCGTTTTATGAGCGTAATAAATCCATTCCTGGGGCGATGGCCGCGGCAGGGTTGCGCGGCTCGGATTTCATCACCGGATGGAAGCGCCGTGAAGAAGGCTTGGACATCGGATTTGTTGATGAATCCTCGATGCTGGATGACCGTCAGTTCAACGACCTGAAAGAGATTTTCCCMAATYTGKTRCTGTTYGGCGAYCCGGCCCAGYTGGCMCCRGTRAACCARTCKGGCRSSATGGTGTTTGAYKSKCTGMCCGNNCCGMGCNNAAGCTGGAACTWMRCCGSRTSCACCGYCAGGACGCCGACAATCCAATCCTGGACCTGGCCCATGCGCTGTCCGATCCTGAACTGTCGTTTCAGGATTTTGAAAACATGATTGAGGATGTGTCCAAGCGCGACGAGCGGGTGGTTTGGGGCCAGCGGGTTGAGGTTGATCTGATGGCGCGCAGCCCGGTGCTGGTCTGGCGCAATGCCACCCGAATCCGGTTGATCAATGCCTTTCGTGCGGTGCATGGCGCGCCTGAGGACGCGTTGATGGCGGGTGAGCCGCTGATCTGCGACGGCATCGAACTGCCGATGAAACACCGAAAGAAACGGTTGGATCTTGAAGCGCGCGGACTGATCAAGGGCGCGCAGGTTATTTATCTTGGGCCGGGCCGCAAACCCGGTTTTTCTCGGTTGCACGTGATGGGCGCCGAGGATCCTCAGGTCAGTGCGGCGTCGATTGTGAAGATCGAAAAACCGGACGAGGAAGAACCATTTATCCCTTTTGCTGCGCGCATGGGGGCAACATTTCTGCACGGTGCGGCGGTGACCATTCACAAGGCGCAGGGGTCGCAATGGAACACAACCCAGGTGTTTGCGCCTGACCTCTATGTGGCTGCCAAAATGGGGCGGGTGGAGGCAGGGCACCCGCTGTGGAAACGGCTGGCCTATGTCGCCATTACGCGGGCGCAAGAACGTTTGATCTGGGTGGTGCGCAACCGGCTCGCCAAACCCAGCGCGCCGCTGCGGGTGGATGATTTACGCGCCGCCCCAGTTGCCGCCTTGAAACTGGAAGCCGAGGGCGGGTAAGAGGCCAGCCAACAGCCCTACCTGTTGCGCAATAGCCGGAACGCCGCCGAGGCCCCCCATCCGGCAGAGATGGCAATTGCCAGTGACATCAGCCCGTAAAGAAAGGGCCGCTCACGCGACATAGTAAACAAAAACCGTTCCAATCCCACCTTGCGCACCTCGATTGGGGTTTCATAGTGGGAGATCACCCGACCACTGCGGGTCAAGAAAATGCGGGCGGTATAGGTGCCCTCGGTCAGGTTGGAGGGCATTTCAATGGCGGTGCGAAACAGCGTTTGTTGGTCCACGGCGACAGTATTCTCGCGCACCGAATACAGGTGTTCGCTTTTGCGAATTCTCACCACCGCGTCGGCAAAATCCTGGGCTTCTCTAATGTGCATGGCGGCGCCGACTGATCGGATTGCTCGTTTGATGGAAATGCGATAGCGCAGATCCTCGGTGTCTGTCAGCACCTGATCCAGTGGTGCGCTGGTGGCAATCGCATAGAAACTGGGGGCGGAATCGACCAGCACGCTGTCGACGTTGATCCAGATTCCAAACTTCTTTTCCTTGCGCCGCACCAGCACTGGACGGCCTGGCCCTGAGATGGTCACCACCACCTGAATTTGGTCGGCGTCCGGGATTGGGGTTTCGCGTTTGACCGCACCAAAAATCAGGATTTCTGAGCCGTCAAAGTTGGCAGTGATCGCCACCCGGTCCTGGCTCAACCCCAGCACCACCTCTTCCTCGGCGGCTTGGGCGGGCAGGGCGAACAACAACAAGGCCACCAGTAGGGAACGCATGATCAATGCCTCCATTGTTTGGCGATTGAGAACAGTTCGTCTGGCATCAGCACCAGTTCCAACGCCAGCTTACCGCAAACCGAAACAACCAAAAGAGCGAGCAAAATGCGCAATTGCTCGGCCTTCATGCGCAGACCGATCTGAGTGCCGAACTGCGCCCCGACCACGCCACCGATCAGCAGCAGAACGGCGAGAACCACGTCAACGGTGTAATTGGTGGTGGCGTGCAACATGGTGGTAAACGCGGTGACAAAGATGATCTGGAAAAGCGAGGTCCCGACCACAACCTTGGTCGGCATGCCCAGGATATAAATCATCGCGGGCACCATGATGAAACCGCCGCCAACACCCATGATCGCGGCCAGAACACCAACGGCAAGACCGACCAGCAGGGGTGGGATTACCGAGATATACAGCCCCGAGGTGCGAAATCGCATCTTGAAGGGCAGGGCATGCACCCAATTGCGCTGGCGGCGCGGTGCGGGGGTTCCCTTGCGTGATTTGAGGAGGGCGTTCAGGCTTTCGACCAGCATCAACGCACCAACGATACCGAGAAAGAACACGTAGCACAGCTTGACCAGCAAATCGACCTGGCCCTGACTCTTCAAGTAGTTGAACACCACCACGCCAATGGCGGCGCCAGCCAGGCCGCCAATCAGCAGGACCAGTCCCATTTTAAGATCAACCGTACGCCTTTGAAAATGCGCGAGTACGGCGGAAAAAGACGAGGCCACAATTTGATTGGCACCCGTCGCCACGGCCACGGCGGGCGGCACTCCGATAAAGAACAGCAAAGGCGTGATCAGAAAGCCGCCTCCTACCCCGAACATGCCCGACAGGATGCCCACCAGGCCACCCAGCCCAAGCAGCAAGAAAGCATTGACCGAGACCTCGGCGATAGGAAGGTAAATCTGCATATCGTTTAGTTAGACCGGGCGCTTAACCAAAATCAACCACCGATGCCGCTATGCAGCACCTAGGACTGGGTAGAATGAAAAACTGGACTTATCGAACGCGACGGTTTTATGGCCACTGGTGGGCGCCAGGCCGATCGGGAGCGGGCATCGAAGATGCTCAAGCGACGGGCGGGAGATCCGGTTGCCAAAAACGTTAACGCCCGGCATGGGGCCGGGCGTTAACGGTGCTGTAACGAAGGCTTGGTCTCAGCGTTCTTTTACATAGGGTTCGCCGCCGGCCTTGGGCGGGACCGCCTTACCGACAAAACCAGCCAAGATCACCACGGTCAGGATATAGGGCAGGGCGTCCATCACCTGCACCGGGATGGTGATGCCGCCCAACTGGATGTTCTGGAACCGCAGCGCCACCGCCTGCAGCAGGCCAAACAGTAGGCAAGCGCCCATAGCATGCCAGGGCCGCCACTTGGCAAAGATCAGCGCTGCCAGTGCGATAAAGCCACGCCCAGCCGTCATGTCTTTGACAAAACCGGCCTGGAGCGAGGTGGCAAGGTAGGCCCCAGCGACGCCGCAGAGCAGCCCGCAGATGGCAACCGCGGCAAACCGCATGCCAACAACGGACACGCCGGCAGTATCCACTGCTGCGGGATTTTCACCAACTGCGCGCAGGCGCAGGCCAAAGCGGGTGCGGTTTAGGATCCACCACGTGGCCGGCACCGCCGCAAAAGCCAGGTAGACCAATATCGAATGGCCCGACAGCAGTTCGGCATAGATTGGGCCGATTATCGGCACTCCGGCGATGTCGTCGGCAAACGGTAGGGTGATCGGGTTGAACCGCCCGGCTCCCATCAGCGACGGGGTGCGACCGCCCTGTTTGAACCAGTCCTGAGCGATCAGTACAGTCATACCCGCCGCTAGAAAGTTGATGGCCACACCGGAAATCAGCTGATTGCCGCGAAAGGTGATTGAGGCCAGTCCGTGTAGTGCGGCCAGCATCATCGAAGCACCAATGCCGGCCAGCAGTCCCAGCCAGACATTGCCAGTGACCGCAGCAATCGCCGCCGAGAAAAACGCCGCTGCCAACATCTTGCCCTCAAGGCCGATGTCAAAAATACCAGCACGTTCCGAGTACAGGCCGGCCAGACAGGCCAGCAGCAGAGGAGTGGCCAAACGAACGGTGCTGTCGAGCACCTGGATAAGGGTCAGGAAATCCATCAGGCTTTGGCCCTCCGCAGCGCAATGAATATTTTCTCAAGCGGCATCCGCACCATATTGTCCAAAGCGCCGGTGAACAGGATCACCAATGCCTGAATGACCACAATCAGCTCGCGCGGGATCTTGGTCCATAGCGCCAGTTCCGCGCCGCCTTGGTACAGGAAGCCGAACAGGATTGCGGACAGGAATACGCCAAACGGATGTGAGCGCCCCATCAGCGCCACCGCGATGCCGATAAAGCCAGCGCCCTCGGTGGCGTTCAGCACCAGTCGTTCGGCCTCGCCCATCACGTTGTTGATTGCCATCATACCAGCCAAACCGCCGGAGATCAGCATCGCAATCATGGTGATTTTAACGGGCGAAATACCGGCWTAGAGCGCGCCTTGCTCGGACTTACCAAAGGCGCGGATTTCAAATCCCAGTTTGGTGTGCCAGATCAGCAACCAAATCGCAAAGCAGGCCGCAACTGCCACCAGGAAGCTGACATTTGCCGGGCCAGCTTTGTGGAAGGCGATGCCAAGCGGGGCCAGGATCTCGTGCAGGGTGGGCAAGTGGACCATCTCGGGGAACCGTGCGGTGGCGGGGTCCATCGAGCCTTTGGGCCGCAGCACGTTGACCAGCACATAGTTCAGCACCGCAGCAGCGATGAAGTTGAACATGATGGTGGTGATCACGATGTGGCTGCCGCGTTTGGCCTGCAGATAGGCCGGGATTGCGGCCCAAGCCGCGCCAAACAGCGCCGCTGCCAGCGAGGCGCCGATCAGCGCCAGCGACCAGTGCGGCCAGGGAATATACAGCGCCACCAGCGCCACCCCAAGGCCACCCAGCATCGCCTGGCCTTCGCCGCCAATGTTGAATAATCGGGCGTGAAAGGCCACCGATACGGCCAAGCCGGTGAACAGGAAGTTGGTGGCGTAATATAGTGTATACCCCCAGCCATAGGTTGACCCTAAGGCTCCATCGACCATCAGTTTGACAGCCTCAACCGGATCTTCACCAATGGCGAGGATTACCAGCGCAGAAATGGCGGCGGCCAATATCAGGCTGATCAGGGGGATCAGCACCACATCGGCCCATTTGGGCATCTTCTCCATCTTATGCGGCCTCCCCGACAACACCAGCCATCAGCAGGCCCAGTTCTTTTTCGTCAGTCTCATGCGGCAGGCGTTCGCCCATGATGTGACCATCAAACATCACCGCAATCCGGTCGGCCAGCGACAGGATCTCTTCCAGCTCGACACTCACCAGCAGGATCGCCTTGCCCTGGTCGCGCAGTGCGACAATCTGTTTGTGGATGAATTCAATGGCACCAATATCGACGCCACGGGTGGGTTGGCCAATCAGCAGAAGTTCTGGATTGCGTTCAATCTCGCGTGCCACAACGATCTTTTGCTGGTTGCCACCCGAGAAGTTCTTGGCGGTGAGCCAGGGGTCTGGTGGTCGCACGTCGAATTTTTTCATCTTTGCTTCGGTGTCGGCGCGCAGGGCGGCGTTGTTCATAAGCATGCCGGATTGATACATCGGGTCGCGGTGGTAGCCAAAGGCGACGTTCTCCCAAGCGTAGAAGTCCATGATCAGACCTTCGCTCTGGCGGTCTTCGGGCACGTGGGCAATATGCGCCGCACGCCGCGCCTGGCCATGTGATCCAGCCCCGGACAGCGGCAGTTCAACCCCCTTCATCCGGATCGAACCGGTGCCCGAACGCATGCCGCCCAGTACCTCGAGTAGCTCGGACTGGCCATTGCCGGCCACCCCGGCAATGCCAAGAATCTCACCCGCACGGACCTGTAGATTGATGCCTTTGACCCGCTCAACACCATCGTCGTCGCGCACCGACAGGTTTTCGATCTCCAACACTGGCGCGCCGGGTTTGGCGGGCACTTTGTCGACCTGTAGCAGCACCTTGCGGCCCACCATCAGTTCGGCCAGATGGGCCGGGTTGGTTTCGGAGGTTTTTACTGTTGCGGTCATCTCGCCACGGCGCATCACCGATACAGTGTCGGTGATATTCATGATCTCGCGCAGCTTGTGGGTGATCAGGATGATGGTTTTRCCYTCTTCSCGCWWYCSRTNKCAKSAYSCRSAANWGMWGGWCNGNYTYGGGCRRRRYCNSYAYTCNCSGWARKCTCGTCCAGGATCAGGATATCGGCCCGGCGGTACAGCGCCTTGAGGATCTCGACACGCTGTTGCATGCCAACGCCAATTTCGTCGATGCGGGCGTCGGGGTCGATGTTTAGCTCATATTCAGCGGCCAGCTGTTTCAAGAGCTTGCGCGCCTTGGACAGCGAGGGCTTCAGCAGTCGACCGTCCTCGGCGCCAAGGATGATGTTCTCCAACACGGTGAAGTTTTCCACCAGTTTGAAGTGCTGGAACACCATGCCGATGCCGGCGGCAATGGCGGCCTGGCTGTCAGGGATTACGGTGTTCTTGCCGTTGATCCAGATTTCACCCTTATCGGCTTTATAGAACCCATACAGGATGCTCATCAGGGTGGATTTACCAGCGCCGTTCTCGCCAATGATACCGTGGATGGTACCCGGGGCGACGCGGATCGAGATGTCTTTGTTGGCCTGGACCGGGCCAAAAGCCTTGGAGATGCCTTTGAGTTCGATAGCCGGAATAAGGGTCATGCGCGCTCTCCTGTTCCGGCTGCGGTCACAATCTGCACATGGCTAGCATTGGTCATGCTTCCGGCGTCAAACGCGGATCTGAAAAAAGATGGCATGGAAGCACTCCTTGGGAAAAGGGCCGCGCATAGGTGCGCGGCCCTTCTATTTGGTTGCTATGAATGGCTTAGAAGTTCAGAGCCGGGCAGCTGTCGTCGGACATATAGTCGTGCACAACCAGCTCGCCGCTGGCGATCTTGGCCGACGCCGCATCCACCGAGGCCTGCATTTCGGCGCTGACCAGCGAGGCGTTGTTTTCGTCCAGTGCGTAGCCGACGCCACCATTGGCCAGGCCCATGACGTTAAAGCCGGTTTCCATATCTGCACCATCGGTGAAGGCCGCAAACACAGCGTTGTCGACGCGCTTCATCATCGAGGTCAGGACTTTGCCTGGGTGCAGGTGGTTCTGGTTGCTGTCGACACCAATCGACAGGATGCCTTCGTCAGCTGCGGTCTGCAGAACACCAACGCCAGTGCCGCCAGCAGCAGCATAAACCACGTCAGCGCCCTGGCTGATCTGTGCCTTGGTCAGCTCGGAGCCTTTGACCGGGTCATTCCAGGCGGCAGGTGTGGTGCCGGTCATGTTGGCAATAATCTTGGCGTCGGGATTGGCGGCCAGCACACCTTGGGCATAGCCACAGGCAAACTTGCGGATCAGCGGAATATCCATGCCGCCGATGAATCCAACGGTGCCGGTTTTGGAGGCCTGAGCCGCCATCATGCCAACCAGATACGAGCCTTCATGCTCGTTGAACACCACCGAGCGCACGTTGGGGGCATCCACCACCATGTCGATGATGACAAATTTGGTGTCCGGGTAGTCAGCAGCAACCTGACCCAATGCGTCAGCAAAGGCAAAGCCGGCCATGACGATTGGGTTGGCACCCACTTCGGCAAAGCGACGCAGAGCCTGCTCGCGCTGAGCTTCGGACTGCAGTTCGATTTCACGGAAGGTTTCGCCGGTTTCTTCGGCCCAACGCTGGGCGCCACCAAAGGCAGCCTCGTTGAAGGATTTGTCGAATTTGCCGCCAAGATCAAAGATCAGCGCCGGTTCAGCCAGTGCAGCGCCAGCGGTCAGGGCCATTGCTGCGGCCGCTCCCATCAGGGATTTCATCAGAGTCATGTGGGTACTCCCGATTGTTTTTTGTTTGGAGCGACCAGTGGTGCCAGCCGCCCGGGTAAAAGAGGTATCTTAAAAGGTGCAGTAATTAAGGCCGCAGCCCGGGCAAGGGGTCAACCGCTTTTTGACCATTTGGTGGGATTCTGGCCCCTTGGCCTGGGGTCAATCGCTATTTACCGGTGGGTAAGGCCTGTCGCATCAGCACGGCATCCACTGGTGAGCTGTTTTGACGGGTATAATAACCGGGGCGATTCCCGCAGGTGGAAAAGCCACAGCCTGCGTATAGATGGCGGGCAGGGTTGTTGTCAGTAGCCACTTCCAGAAACGCGGTGACTGCTCCAAGTTGCGCCGCCTGGCTTTGCCATTTCAACATTACAGCCCGTGCCAAGCCCTGTCGCTGGTGGTCCGGATGACTGGCGATGGTGAGGAGCTCTGCCTCATCCACAACCACCCGAACCAGTGCAAAACAGCGTTCATCCCCGGAGACAAAGGTCAGAGGACTGTCCAACAGAGAGGTAAATTCACCCTCGCTCCAGGGGCGGGACTGGGTAAAGGCAGCGGCATGGGTGAGTGCCATAGCCGCAGGCGTCAGCGCCTTAGCCATCAATCAGCGCCGGTGGCACATCCCGCGAGGGGGCCGCATCAACGGCGCGCATATAGAGCGGGGCAGGGGCTTCGGTAGCCCGTTCAAAACGCAGCGCAGTGATGCGGGCAATGGATGCGGCGAGACCTGCCGGGCTTGCCTCGGCCGCAAAGGTCAGCCCGGCACCGCGTGCGGCGTCCATGGCCTCGGTTGCTGGCATCAGACGCGGTGCTTGGTCTGGTAGTGCGGCGTAGACCTGGTCACGCGGAGCGGGAATTGCAGCCAGCTCTCCCTCTGCTTTACGCGCTTCAAAGCCGGTGATGCCAACTGCCGGAATCTCCAACCCCAGCGCCAATCCACGGGCGGCAGAGACGCCAATGCGGATGCCGGTGAAATTGCCGGGGCCAACACCAACACCTATGGCGGTCAGATCGCTCCAGGTGGCGTCGCCCTCAGCAAGAACCTCTTCTAGCAAAAGCATCAGTCGCTCGGCCTGGCCGCGGGTCATCAATTCTATGCGCTTGGCAATGATCTGGTCGCCCCGCAGCAAAGCGGCCGCGCAATGCGCGGCCGATGTGTCAAATCCTAGTATCAGCGGCTCAGACGGCAACAGGGCGGACCTCGGTCACTTCGGGGATGTAGTGGCGCAGCAGGTTCTCGATACCCATTTTTAGCGTCAGAGTGGACGAGGGGCAGCCGGCACAGGCACCCTGCATGTGCAGATAAACCACACCGCGGTCAAAGCCGTGAAAGGTAATGTCGCCGCCATCTTGAGCCACGGCGGGACGGACCCGGCTGTCGAGCAGTTCTTTGATCTGGTTGACGATTTCAACATCTTCACCGGTATGTTCAGCGTGACCTGAGGACGGCGCAGAGCCATCTTCGGCCATCACTGGCAAGCCGGATTGGTAATGCTCCATCACCGCACCCAAAATAGCAGGTTTGATATGATCCCATTCGACGGTTTCAACCTTGGTCACCGTGACAAAGTCATTGCCGAAGAAAACACCTGTGACGCCGCTCACCGCAAATATCCGCGCAGCCAGCGGTGATTTTTCCCCGGCTTCGGGAGTGGGGAAATCGGCGGTGCCRACCTCGAGCACAGTCTGGCCCGGAAGGAATTTCAGCGTCGCCGGGTTGGGCGTGGATTCAGTCTGAATGAACATATCGGGTCTCCATAAGCCGTCACAAGGATATGCGCTCCGCACCAGGGCAAGTCAAGGTTTGGAATGTTTCTAAATTGGACGCGGCAGGCAGATTAGGTGCAGATTAGGTAATGGCTTCCAGTTTTTCCTTGGACAGATCGCCGGGCACCACGGTGATTGGGATTGGCAGGCTGCCCGAAGACCGGCTGAGCTGGCTGACCAGCGGGCCGGGGCCTTTGCGGTCGGTGCCGGCGCCCAGCACTAGCACGCCAATGTCAGGATCGGCTTCGATTTGGGCGATGATTTCCTGCACAGGTTCGCCTTCGCGGATCACCAGCACCGGGTCAATGCCCTGCCGATCCCGCATCCATTTGGCAAAAACCTCAAAATGCGCATGGATGCGTTCGCGGGCTTCTTCGCGGATCACCTCACTAACGCCGATCCAGTGATTGAACTCATCTGGCGGGATGATTGACAGGATTTCGACGCCGCCACCGGTATTGGCGGCGCGCATGGCGGCAAAGCGCATGGCGTTCAGGCATTCGCGGCTGTCATCCAGCACCACAAGGAATTTGCGCATTTTGAGCCTCATACTGATCTGGCAGGGATCATGGCGTAAGCCGTCGTCTGGTGCAATAGAGCCATTGCCTGCCGTTGACGGAGCTCTCCCGCGCCCGCCGGGTGAATTGGCTGCGCCATTTCACCCGTAACGGCCTTGGGCCTGGCACCGCGCTACGCGCGCTGCCAGGTTTTCTGCTGAGAGGCGCTTGAGGGGCAGATCTGCCCCTCAAGCGCCTACACAATTGTGATCCTGCTTTGCCCCGCCTCAAGGGCAAGCCACGCGTGCCGCGCGGCGGCTGGCGCCGCCCTTGACCCGTACCAAACCAGGTGTGTCAATCCTGGCTGCTGGCCCAGTCCCAATACATTTCGCGGACACGGGCCGAGATTGGGCCCGTCTGATAGTGGCAGTCGTCAAAGGCAGTGACTGGGGTGACCTTGCTCATATTGCCGGACATGAATACCTCGTCTGCGGCCTCAAAATCAGCATAACCCAGCACCGTTTCGTGCACGGTGACGCCATCGGCGCGCAGGTTGGCGATATGGCGGGCGCGGGTGATGCCGCTGAGGAACGTGCCATTAGGGATTGGGGTGAACACCTCGCCATCGCGCACCATGAAGATATTGGCGGTGGCGGTTTCGGCGACATTGCCCAGAGCGTCCAGCACCAGCGCGTTGGAGAAGCCTTTGGAGCGGGCCTCGCGCACCATACGGGCATTGTTGGGGTACAGGCAGCCGGCCTTGGCGTTGACCACGGCGCTGTCCAGCACCGGGCGGCAGAAYYKSRWKYGRRKCAKANTSGCGCTGGCGCTGGCGGGTGCCATTGGGATTTGCTCCAGGCACAGCGCAAACCCAGTGGTGTCGGGCGAGGGGGCAATTGCCGATTCATCGCCGTCGATGCCCCAGTACATGGGTCGGATGTAGACCGCGGCACCCTTCTCATACATCGCCAGACCTTCGCGGGCGATGGCCACCATATCTTGGGTGCTGACCGTCGGGGTTAGCATCAGCGCCTCGGCCGAGCGGTTGACGCGGGCGCAATGCAAGTCAAGGTCCGGGGTCAAGGTGTCAAACAGGCGGGCGCCGTCAAACACTGATGAGCCAAGCCAGGCCGCATGGTCAGCGGCCCGCATGATTGGCACGTTGCCATCCTGCCAACTGCCGTTGAAATAGGTGCGGATATTGCTGCCGGTTGCCATCGGGGAGCCTCGTGAGGGAAAGTGAATTTGCGCAAGGGTAGGGGGAAATTGGGTCATAGGTCCAGACCTTTCGCGACATGCATTGGCGCGCTGTCAATTTTCTCAGGTCAATGTGGCGTGCGGTAGTGTCTGCGGCAGGTAAAGGGGCCTCGGGTACATCGTATTTACGGCGTGCAAGCCGCCGATCGCGGGTCTTTGTTAAGGGGCGTAAGGGGCGGCGCGAATGCCTCTGGACAACCAAATTCCAGGTGCGGATAGCCATGGCTCAGAAATAACCGACACTGATCGACTAAGCTGGGTGGGCATTTCGCCGCGCGACCTGATTGAAAATCCCAGGCAACGGGCGGTTGCGTTGGCCCATTCGGGGTCAATTCCATCCCTGCACCCGTTGGCCAATTTTTGCCAGTCTCTCTGCCCGAAAACCCAGAACTATTGCACCGCAATTGGCGCCTCTTTGTTGTTCTTGGCGCCAGTTCAGCCGCTGGCCAGCCCGGTGGAAAACCTGCTGCCCGCTGTAACCTACTGGTCAAGCGCCCGGATCGAAGCTGAGCTGATGCGGCGGCTGCCGGTTCTGGCCAAATACGGCCCTTGGGTGCGGGATTTTGATGCGTGTTTCGCCGATACGGTGCGGGGGATGCGGGCGCTGGCCCGCTAAGCCGCTTGTGGGTTGTGTGGGCCTTTTGGTGCGAGGTGATGGCCATGATGACTAAGGAAAAGCCATGAACAGATTTCAGGCCGTGATTGCGCGGCCTGAACCCGCCAGCGTGGCACTGGTGCTGGGCGGGGCGCTCTGGGGGGTGATTTGGCTGCCGTAGCGATTGCGTGCCGAGTTTGGTCTGGAGGGTGCCTGGCCAGGCGTGCTGATCTACCGCATCGCAACCTTGTTGCTGGTGACATTGGCCAAGGCCCGGCCTGTGTCTATGGGGGAGCATTGGCGGCAGTTGCTGGTCTGCAGTTTGCTCACCGGCGGCGCCCTTAGTCTATATTCCACCAGCCTGTTGATGACCGAAGTGGTGCGCGCGGTGCTGCTGTTTTATCTAACGCCGGTCTTGGGGCACGCTGTTGGTCGAAAGACGAACTGCAGCGTGTGGCTTTGCGCTGATGTTGGGATTGGCGTTGCTGTCGTGGCACTGGGCGTTGCTGACGGCGCTCTATGTGCTGTCGATGCTGGTCCGACAATCYGACCGACAACACGGCTGGCGCCTGGGCGGGTTGGACTGCTGCTGATGAGCGAAGTGGTGGTCGGGGTGATCTGGGCGGGGGAAGTGTTTGGCTGGCGGCAGGCGGTGGGGAGCGTGTTGATCCTGGCGGCGGGGGCTGTCGAGGTTCTGGGCGCACGTCGAGGGAGAGCTTAGGGGGCAGCCCCCTCTTGGCCTAGGGCCAATTCACCCCTGGGATATTTTTGGCCAGATGAAAGGGGGCGAGAATTGAGCGATTTGCGCTGTTGAGGAGGCGCGCGCGCCGAGTTTTGGGGTCAAGAGGCTGGTTTCAATTGGTGCTTTGCCAAGAGTGCAGTGGCCGCTGTCTGCCAGCGGGCCTTTAGGACCGCATTGCTGTTTTTGCGTAGGCCCATGGCCTTTAGGCCTTCGAATTTCTGCGAGGCTTCGTCGCCAAAGCTGGCAGCGACGCGGGGCCACCAGTAATTTACTAAATCCTGCAACGCTGCGTCGGGCTTATGCTCCAACAGGTTTGCCAGACCTTTGTCTGCCAATTCGGTGTGCCGCGTCTCGATCAGGATGATGGCGCGGAAGGCCTCGGCCAGGGGTTGATAGGAAATCTGCGAAAACTCCTCGAGCTGCACCGTCGCGGCGTGGCCCATCAGCAGGTTCATGATCCCCGCATCAGCCCAGCCGATGAGGGGGGAGTTGAACACCGACAATCGCATGTCGTGATCGCCGCGGCCCTGGGTGATGTCGGCGTCGCGGGGCAGCCGGGTGGTCCAGGGGTGATGGTTGGCATAGCGGTCGGTGTCGGCGCCAAACTCTCCCATCAAGGTGAGCACGCGTTGGGCGCTTGCGGTTTTTTCAAACACAATCTGAGCTGCTGCCATACGGTCGCGGATGCCGGGTCCTGCGTTGATAAGCTCGGCAAAGCCGGCCGCACCGGCCAGTTCACTGTCGACAAAAATCGCCATGATCTTCATCACCTCGGCGCGGTAGCGTGGCGGCGTGTTGCTGGGGCTGGTCAGCACGCCCCCGGCCGCAAGGTAACTTTCAATACTCATGTCGTCTGTCATGGTGCCCTCTCCCTCATGCTTATTATTGGTCGTAATCAACCACCACGGTGTCGGTCAGTGGATAGGCCTGGCAGGACAACACATATCCCTTTTCGACCTCATAATCCTCCAGCGCGTGATTGGCGGCCATTTCCACCTCACCCTCGATCACCTTGCAGCGGCAGGTCGAACAGACCCCGGCCTTGCAGGCAAAGGGCGCATCCATGGCGTTGCCCAAAGCGGCGTCGAGGATCGACTGATCCTTGGGCATCTCGATGGTGCGGGTGGCGCCGTCCAGGGTGATGGCGGCGCGGGTCAGGTTGGCGCTGCGGGCGGCATCTGATGAGGTGGCTTTGCGCCTCGCGCGGCCCGGTTGCACGCTGGCAAACAGCTCAAACTTGATTTGACTGTCATTCAGACCTGCCGTGCGCAGGGCGGAGGCGATGCCCAGCATCATTGGCTCTGGGCCACAGATGAAGGCCATGTCGGTATTCTCGATGTCGATCCAGTGTTGGAACAGCAAGGCGCATTTTTCCTGCGTTACCAGGCCGGTGAACAGATCGATATCCTGGGCATCACTTTCCAGGATATGGATCACGTTCAACCGCCCCATATAGAGGTTCTTCAGATCCTCCAACTCCTCGCGGAACATGATCGTGTTGACGCCCTTGTTGGCATAAACCAGCGTAAAGCGTGAGCTGGGTTCAGCGGCCAAGGTGGTTTTTAGGATCGACAGAACCGGAGTCACCCCCGAGCCACCGGCAAAGCCGAGGTATTGCTTGTGTGCATCTGCCGCGACCGGCGTGAAGAAACTGCCCATTGGCGGCATCGCCTGCAGAGTGTCTCCGATCTTGAGATCCTGATTGGCCCAAGTCGAGAAGGCACCACCATCAACCCGTTTGATCCCCACCTGCAGCAACCCCTCATCGCGGCCCGAACAGATCGAGTATGAACGGCGCAGTTCTTCGCCGTCAAAGTCGCGACGAAAGGTCAGGTATTGGCCTTGGGTGAACTCAAAATGTTCAGCCGCGCCGTTGATCGGCTTTAGGGTGACCACCACGGCATCGCGGATGGTTTTGTGAATGTCGGTGACTTCTAGGTCGTGAAAACGCGCCACGGGTGTCTCCTCAGATGCACTTGAAATAATCAAAAGGTTCCAGGCAGTCCTGGCAGCGCCAGTGGGCCTTGCAGGGGGTCGAGCCAAACTGGCTGACCTTGGTGACGTCGTTGCTGTGACAGTTTGGGCAGCGGTCTGGCCCGCCTGCGGGTTGCGGCGGGGCAATGCCGTATTCTTCCAGCTTGGCGCGGCCCTTGTCGCTGAGCCAATCGGTGGTCCAAGCCGGTGAAATCTGGGTCTTCAGTTCCAGTTTTTCGATGCCGTTGTCGCGCAGTGCCGTTTCAATATCGAGGTTGATGATGCGGGTGGCCGGGCAGCCGGAATAAGTCGGGGTGACCGAGATAATCAACACATCATCGTCCCACTCAACGCCGCGAATGACGCCCAGATCCACCAGCGAGATCACCGGGATTTCCGGATCGGGTACGGTCTCCAGCCATTGCCAGATCTGGTCTGAGGAGGGTCGCGTCATGTTCATGCCATCCTTGGGTTCCAAGCGTCGCGTCGTGCACCGGAATTTTCGAAAATTCCGTCCCGGTTTCTTGCAAGAAACCGGATGTAATTGCTGGCCGGTTACCAGCTGCAGCCGGGATAGGCGCGCTGCAGCCACTGCATCTGTGTCAGCAAATGGCCCAGGTGTTCTGTATGCATTTTGCCAGTGCGCCCGCCTTTGTGGCCAAAGCCACTGTCTGGAAGGGTCAGCGTGGCATCTGCCAGAATGCGCCCGATCAGGGCATCATATTCGTCGCGTAAGCCAGCAGGGTCGGGGGCAATACCAGCCGCGACCATCTCGGCATCGACGGCATCCGACTGGAACATCTCGCCGACATAGGGSCACAGGTAAACCAGCGCCTGTTGCATGCGGCGGTGGCTTTCTTCGGTGCCATCCCCCAGTCCAACCACAGTGTCAGCAGACCGTTCCAGGTGATAGGCCACCTCTTTCGAGGTTTTTTCGGCGATGGCTGCAACCTGCTGGTCCGAGGATTTCATCAGTCGTCCCAGCTGGATTGAATGCCAGGCATCAAACAGGAACTGACGCATCAGGGTGCGGCCAAAGTCGCCATTTGGCACCTCGACCAGCAGCAGGTTGCGGAAATCCCAGACATCGCGCAGGAAGGTCAGATCATCGGCGCTTTTGCCCTCTCCCTTAACCTCACCCGCAAGGCCAAGCCAGAACTGGGTCTGGCCAATCAGATCCAGCGCGGTATTGGCCAGGGCGATGTCTTCTTCCAGCACCGGCGCATGACCGCACCATTCGCTGACCCGGTGGCCCAGGATCAGGGTGTTGTCGCCCATCCTGAGCAGGAATTGAGTGAAGGCCTCTTCCCTATTCATCGCGGGGGTCATCACATCGCCCCCACGTCGTCGGGGATGTCGAAAAAGGTCGGATGGCGATAGACTTTGGACTGAGAGGGTTCGTACATCGGGCCCTTGTTTGTGGGTGAGGAAGCAGCGATGTGGTTGCTTTCAACCACCCAGATCGACAGGCCTTCGTTGCGGCGGGTATAGACGTCGCGGCCATTCTTGATCGCCATTTCAGCGTCCGGGGCATGCAGGCTGCCGACGTGGCGATGGCTCATGCCGTGTTGGCCGCGGATAAAGACTTCCCAAAGGGGCCATTCGTTTTTCATGTTCTGTTCCTCCTGGCTGAGGGGGCGCCCCTATAGCTGGGCGCGCGAAATGCTTGGAATTGCAGTTATTCGGCGGCGATCTTGGCAGCGGCCTTTTTCTTGGCGTGTGCCATCAACCCGTCGCGGACCCATTTGCCGTCATCCCAGGCTTTGTTGCGGGCGGCGAGACGGTCGACATTGCAGGGGCCATTGCCTTTCAGCACGTCATAAAATTCATCCCAATCGGGTTGGCTGAAGTCATAATGACCGCGGGTCTCGTTCCATTTCAGCTCCGGGTCCGGCACGGTCAGGCCCAGATATTCGGCCTGCGGCACCGTCTGATCAACGAACTTTTGGCGCAGTTCGTCATTGCTGTTCATCTTGATTTTCCAGGCCATCGATTGCGCCGAATGCACCGAGTCCTTGTCCGAGGGGCCAAACATCATCAGCGCCGGGAACCACAACCGGTTCAGCGAGTCCTGCGCCATTTTCTTTTGCTCCAGCGTGCCCTCGGCCATCTTGCGGATGGCGTCAAACCCCTGGCGCGCGTGAAAGCTTTCTTCCTTGCAGACCCGCACCATGGCTCGGGCATAGGGGCCAAACGAGGTACGCTGTAGCGGCACCTGGTTCAAGATGGCAGCACCGTCGACCAGCCAGCCAACCGCGCCCATGTCGGCCCAGTTCAGGGTTGGGTAGTTGAAGATCGACGAATATTTCATCCGCCCATCCAGCAGCATCTCGGTCATTTCATCGCGCGACACGCCCAGAGTTTCAGCGGCACAATACAGGTAAAGCCCGTGACCCGCCTCGTCYTGCACTTTGGCCAGCAGGATTGCCTTGCGCTCCAGCGTTGGTGCCCGGGTGATCCAGTTGCCCTCGGGCAGTTGGCCGACGACCTCGGAATGGGCGTGCTGGCCGATCTGGCGGATCAGCGTTTTGCGATAGGCTGGCGGCATCCAGTCCTTGGGCTCGATTTTTTCGCCTGCGTCGATACGGGCCTGAAAGGCGCGCTCTTCGGGGGTCATCTCCTCGGCGGATTTGACGCCCTTGCCGGTTGATTGAACCATCTGTGCATACATCGTCAGATCTCCCAAACTTCTTTGTCGCGCAATTCGGTCCGAAAACCGGTGTCGAGTTTTTGGATTGCGCTCTACACGCGTTCCAGGATCAGGGCGGTGCCCTGCCCAACGCCAACGCACATGGTGCACAGCGCATAGCGCCCGCCGGTGCGTTGCAATTGATAGGCTGCGGTCAGAACCAGCCGGGCCCCGGACATGCCCAGCGGGTGGCCGATGGCAATGGCACCGCCGTTGGGGTTAACATGGGGTGCGTCATCGGCAACGCCAAGCTCACGCAGAGTGGCCAGACCCTGGGCCGCAAAGGCTTCGTTCAATTCTATCACATCCATCTGCTCGATGCTAAGGCCCAGGCGGGCCAGCAGTTTGCGGGTGGCGGGCACCGGGCCGATGCCCATGACGCGAGGCTCAACCCCGGCGGCGGCCATACCAACAATACGGGCCATTGGGGTCAAACCGTTGTTGGCAGCGGCGGCCTCGTTTGCCATCAGCAGCGCGGCAGCGCCATCGTTGACACCCGAAGCATTGCCGGCGGTCACGGTCAGATCCGGGCCATTGATGCCGCGTAATTTGGCCAGTTTGGACGCATCCGTGCCGGGGCGTGGGTGTTCGTCGGTGTCGACGATCACCGGATCCCCTTTGCGCTGTGGCACATGGACAGGGGTGATTTCATCACCAAAGACTCCGGCCTCATGCGCCGCAGCCCAACGGGCCTGGCTGCGGGCGGCAAAAGCGTCCTGATCTTCGCGGCTGATGCCATAGTCGGCGGCGACGTTATCGGCGGTCTGCGGCATCGAGTCGGTGCCGTATAGTGCCTCCATCTTGGGGTTCACAAAGCGCCAGCCGATGGTGGTGTCATACACCGCATTGGCGCGGCCAAAGGCCGAAGTTTGCTTGGGCATGACAAAAGGGGCGCGGCTCATGCTTTCGACACCGCCCGCGATGGCCATGTCGTAATCGCCGGCTTTGATGCCTCGTGCTGCCATGCCCACAGCATCCATGCCACTGGCGCAGAGCCGGTTGACGGTGGTGCCGGGCACCTGCGGCGGCAGGCCAGCCAGCAGCGCRSCCATACGGGCAACATTGCGGTTGCTTTCTCCGGCCTGATTGGCGTCCCCAAAGATCACATCGTCGATGCTGGCCCAGTCCACCTGCGGGTTGCGCGCCTTCAGCGCGGCAATTGGGGCGGCCGCTAGATCGTCAGTACGTACCGAGGACAAGGCCCCGCCGTAGCGTCCAATTGGGGTCCGGGYGGCATCGCAGATGAATGCGTCCATGGTGTGCGCGTCTCCTAAAGCTGCAGCAAATAAGCCGACCGTTGGGTCGGTGATAGAAACTAATGCGATTCGCGGCAAGAGGAATGTAACACAAAACCGTGAAATTCAAAAAAAGTGTAACGCATGTCGAGCGCGACAGGGTCAGTTCAGCGGGTCAGAAAATTGCAGAACCTCATTCAGATATCGCGTGTCTTGGATTTGAAAATGCGTCTGTCCGGTACTGACAAATCCGTGTCGAAGGTAAAACACGATGGCGCCGGTGTTCTCGGAATTTACCGCCAGCCAGGGCAGCGCCCAGCCGCGTTGCTGACACTGGTCCAGCCCGGTGCGYAACAGGTGAAGGCCAATGCTCTTGCCCTGATGACGCGGTTGCACATAGAGCGTTGCAATCTCGGTATCTGAGGCACCGCCTGTTGGCGAGATCTGGCCGTTGCGCAAACGGATATAACCGTCGATCCCATTGCGGTTTTCCGAGACCAGCAGCAGTTCGTTTGGATCATTTAGCAGTTTGGCAAAGCGGTTAGCGGTGAATTCGGCAAAGGCGTAGTCCGCAAAGAAACCGTTGATGCCTTCGCGGATATAGGTTCCGATCCAGACCTCGATCGACAGGGCGGCCAGACTGGAACAGTCGCTGGTCTCGGCGGGGCGCAGGGAGATGGGGGCCGGGGGTGTTGCAGGCAAATGTCTTCTCAATCAATAAAATTGGGGGTCAATAAGGATCAACCTTAGGTGTAGGGCCCGGTTTAGGCGACTTGAAACTCAGCCGGGACATACGGCATGGCTTTCGTGCGTCACTTATTCAATAAATGAATCATCGTCAGGGAGGGCCGCAGTGAACATTCTCTATATCATGTTTGACCAGTTGCGATTTGACTATCTGAGTTGCGCGGGCCATCCACATCTGCACACACCACATATCGACGCGCTGGCCGCCAAGGGCGTGCGCTTCACCCGTGCCTATGTGCAATCCCCAACCTGCGGCTCGTCGCGGATGAGCAGTTATACCGGGCGGTACCCCTCCAGCCACGGGGTGCAGTACAACAGCTATCCATTGCGGGTGGGTGAGTGGACTATGGGGGATCACCTGCGTAAAGCCGGGATGAGCTGCCACCTGATCGGCAAGACCCATATGGTGGCGGACGCCGAAGGTATGCGTCGGTTGGGGCTGGCACCGGACAGCCTCATTGGTGTGCGGCAAAGCGAATGCGGTTTTGACCCTTGGGTGCGCGATGATGGGTTGTGGGCCGAGGGACCGGAAGGGTTCTATGACCCCAAACGCAGCCCTTATAATGAATACCTAAAATCCAAAGGTTATCCGGGAGAAAATCCCTGGACTGATTTTGCCAATGCCGGGGTCGAAGGCGACGACATTGCCTCGGGCTGGTTCATGGTCAACGCTGATAAGCCCGCCAATATTGCTGAAGAAGACAGCGAAACCCCCTGGCTGACCACAAAGGCAATTGAGTTCATCGAGCAGGCGACAGACCCGTGGTGCGCGCATCTGAGCTATATCAAGCCGCATTGGCCCTATATCGTGCCCGCCCCTTATCACGACATGTATGGCCCCGAGCATGTGCTCGCGCCAGTGCGGTCTGAGGCGGAGCGCGACAATACCCACCCGGTGTTTGCTGGCATGATGAACAACCAGATCGGCAAGGCGTTTTCGCGCGATGAGGTGCGCCACAAAGTAATTCCGGCCTATATGGGGTTGATCAAACAGGCTGACGATCAGATGGGGCGGCTGTTTGCCTATCTCGAACAAAGCGGGCGGATGCAGGATACCATGATCGTGGTGACCTCGGACCACGGCGATTATCTGGGCGACCACTGGCTGGGTGATAAAAACCTGTTTCATGACCCCTCTATTAAGGTGCCAATGATCATCTATGATCCGCGCCCCGCGGCGGATACCACCCGCGGCAGCACCTGTGACGCCTTGGTCGAGGCCATTGATCTGGCGCCAACCTTCCTCGACGTGGCGGGCGGAGATCCGGTGCCGCATATCCTGGAAGGACGCTCACTGATCCCCTGGCTGCAGGGCGAGGTGCCGATTTGGCGCGATTATGCGATTGCAGAGTTCGATTATTCCACCATGCCGCTGTGCGAAAAACTGGGGCTGGAACCCAAAGATGCGCGGTTGTTCATGGTCACCGACCAACGTTGGAAATTCATGCACGCCGAAGGCGGGCTAAGGCCAATGCTGTTTGACCTTGACGCGGACCCGGACGAGTTGGTGGATCTTGGTGAAAGTATCGCGCACGGCGAAGTGATTGATAAGATGTATGCCCGCCTGCACCAATGGGCGTTGCGGATGTCTCAGCGGATCACTCTGTCGGACGATCAGATCATTTCTGGGCGTGGCAAAGCCGATCTCCAAGGTATCCTGTTGGGCGTTTACCAAGCGGAGGAAGTGGATGCAAAGCTGACCCGGAAATACCGCGGCCCGGTGCCAAAGACGTCGCGTCCATAAAATGGCCCTTATCGGCTTTCACCTTGTAAAAAATACCTCGGGGGAGCCGAAGGCGGGGGCAGCGCCCCCAAGGACTTCATAACACGACGTTGTCTTGACGCTGCGGGGAATATACTCTGGGCGCAAACAGGACAGGGCAGAGATATGGCCGGGCAGACAGAGCAGCTTTTGAACGCAATCCTTGCGGATATTGACGGCGGGCGGCTGAACCCGGGCGATGTGCTGGACGAGGGTGGGCTTGCCGCTCGGCACGGCGTGTCACGCACTCCGGTGCGCGAGGTGTTCATCCAACTGGAGGCGACGGGCCTGATCCGACGTTTGCCCCGCAAGGGAGCAGTCTTGTTCAAGCCGACGCTGGAGGAGTTTCTGGCTATTCTCGAGGTACATGCACGGCTGGAAGGGCAGGCTGCAGGATTGGCGGCGCGGCGATTATCACCGGTGCAAGCAGATGCACTGGAGGCTGCGGTAGTGGCCTGCGAGAGCCATGCTGCAAACAAGGGTGACGGCGATCCCAATGGCTATTACCAGCTGAACTTGCGCTTCCACGAGGCTGTGGCGCTGGGCTCCTGTAACGCGTTTCTGGTGGATATGATCAAGACCAATGCCCGCAAGTTGATGGCCTATTACCGGGCCCGCTACCGCTATCCCGGTTCAATCGCACAATCGGCCCACGAGCACCGTCAGATCGCGGCCATGATCTTTGCCAATGATCGAGACGGTGCCGAGGTGGCGATGGTACGTCATGTGCAGTTTGATCAGGTGACGGTGATGGATCTGCTGGCGGCATTGGGCTGAGCCGTGCGGCGGGTGCGTGCAAGCACACACCGTTTGTTCAGCTGTGGCCAAGTTCAAAGAACCGCGCGATGCTTTCTGCAAAGGCGTGTTGATCTGAGGCCTCTTGCAAGCTTTGGCAGGCGTGGCTGTAATTCTCAAGGCCAAGGGTTTGGCGCATTTCTTCTGTCAGGGCGGAAATGAACTCGTGGCTCATTTCCGGGTGGTGCTGTGTTGTGTAGATATGGCTGCCGATAGCAAAACCCGTGATCGTGTTGCCGGACATTGAAATCTTTGAGGCATCTTTGGGTAATTCCGTCACTCGCYCCATATGGGAGCCATAAAGCCGGACCTCCTCTGGCAGGTCTTGTGCCCAGAAGGGGCGGGTAACCATCTGATTGAGGGTTAATCCGTGGACCCAACCGTTTGGATTGGTGCCCAATTCTCCTCCCAGTGCCAAGGCAATGGCCTGATGACCAAAACAGGCGCCAAACAGCGGCTGACGACGGTCATTCATGTCGCGGATTAGCTTCAGCAGTGGCGCGATCCAGGGGTGATCACCCTGCACCGAGGCTGGGCTTCCGGTTATTATGGCTCCGTCAAACTCGGCGATGTCGTCGGGAAACTCTCCATCCTTCACCGAAAAATCCGTGACGTTCCATTTTGGTCGCGCCATGTGGACCAAACGCGTGAATTTCTCCCCGTCTTTGGGGTGTCGATCAGCAAAGGTGCCGGAATCGGTATTGGTCACCAGGATGGCCAAGTGCATGAGTTCGCTCACAAGATTATCATTTACATATTTATGACTTCCATTAATATACACAAAGCAAGTACCTTTGGAAGGCCCGATATGACCCTTTGGACACCAAATGACGACGGCTTTGCCGATCTCAGTAGCCACGATGTCTTTGCCAATGGTGCGCCGCATAACACTTTTGCCCGGTTGCGCCGTGACGACCCTTTGCATTGGACCGATTATGCTGGCGGTGAAGATTTCTGGTCGGTCACTCGCCATGCCGATATTGCTGCAATGAACAAGAATACGGCGGTGTTCTCGTCCGCGCGCGGGATCCGCATGGAGGATCAGTCTTACGAGGAGTATCTGGCCCGGCGCACCTTTCAGGAAACCGACCCGCCCGAGCACAGCAAGACCCGAATGAAGCTGCTAAGGGCGTTTTCCAAAACGATGATGGCGCAATACGAACAGGAAATCCGTGACCTCTGTGCCGAAATCCTCGATCCGGCGTTGGAGCAGGGCAGCTTTGATGCGGTCAAGGAGATTGCCCGTCAATTGCCGATGCGGATGCTGGGACGAGTTGTGGGCTTGCCGGAAGAAGACCTGCCCTGGCTGGTGGAAAAGGGCGATGCGCTGATTGCCAATACCGATCCGGATTTCACCGCCCATGTGCTGGACAAGATGCAGACCGATGAATTCCGCATGATGCCGTTCAACTCTCCCGCCGGGGCCGAGTTGTATGTCTACGCCAAGGATCTGATGGCCAAGAAAGAGGCCGCTGGGGATACCTCGGGCATTCTGAACATGATTTTGCAACCGGCCAAAGATGGCTCGGTGATTTCTGATGGTGAGTTCCGCAATTTCTTCTGTCTGGTGGTGGCGGCGGGCAATGACACTACGCGGTACTCGATTGCGGCGGGGATTCAGGCGCTGTGCCATCAGCCCGAGCTGCTGACACAGATGCAGGCAGGCGGCGACGTCTGGGCCACGGCGGCGGATGAGATCATCCGCTGGGCCACCCCGGCGACTTACTTCCGGCGCACCGCAACGCAGGATTTTGAGATGCACGGCAAGACCATCCGCGCCGGGGACAAGGTGCTGTATTGGTGGGCCTCGGCCAACCGGGACGAGGCGGTGTTTGACGATCCGTTTCGCGTCGATCTGCTGCGCAGCCCCAATCGGCATCTGTCCTTTGGCCAGGGTGGCCCGCATGTCTGTCTGGGCATGTGGCTGGCGCGGCTGGAAGTGACTGTGCTGTTTCAGGAGTTGGCCAAGCGGATAAAGAGCATCGAGCCGGATGGTGAGCAGAGGTTTCTGCGGTCGAATTTTGTTGGCGGCATCAAGTCGCTGCCGGTGCGGGTGACGCGGGCCTGATGATTAGTTTCGCGGCTCCTTTCCCCCGGGAAGGCGCTTCCCTTGGCGGATAAGGTCCGACGTGACAACATTCATAGAGGACAATTTTGGTCCTATAGGAAGGACAAGATATGAAAACCCGATTGCGCGCGTTGTTCTGCGATCACCTCAGCATTATGCGGGGCAAATACCTGCCGAATTCCAAGATCGGCGATGACAGCACTCGGTTCTGTCGCTCGGTGTTTGGCACCCATTACGATCGAGACCTGCTGGATGCGCCGGGATCGATGGTCAAGCAGGGGCTGCCGGATATGGAGCTGCGCTGGCTGCACGATGACATTCGCGACAGCTGGCATGCCTCGACCAAGATCGTGTTGGGGGATYTGTAYGATGACGCAGGSGAGKTGCTGGGGCTATGYCCGCGCGGSGCCTTRARRCGGGCGGTGGCGGATTGGAGCAARCAYGGKCTGWCKCCCAARATWGGSATCGAGCTGGAGGCCTTTGCGCTGCAGGCCGACGACAATGGCCGGTTGGTGCCTTATGACGCGCCGGGGGGCGTGGTTTATGGTACCGGGCCRTTTKCCGACCCMTTGCGGTTCAACGACCGGATCTGGGCGATGGCGGATGAGATGGGCTTCTCTCTCGAYATGATAACGGCAGAATTTGACAGCCCGCAGTTTGAATAYACYCTSACCTTTGACGATGCGGTCAAGGCGGTGGATGACATTGTGCTGTTCCGGCTGATGGCGCGCGAGGTTGCGTTGGAATACGGCATTGTGCTGACCTTCATGCCGAAACCGATTGCCGAGGGTGGTGGTTCCGGGATGCATATCAATTTCTCCTTTGTCGATGAGGCGGGCGGCAATGCGCTGTCCTCGGGGCCACACGGTGGGCCTGAGCATATGAATGATCTGGCGCGGGGCTGCCTGACCGGTTTGGTCCATCACCACAAGGGGCTGGCCGGGCTGATTGCGCCGACCGCCAACAGCTATATGCGGCTGCAACCGGGCTCGCTGTCGGGCTATTGGCAGAACTGGGGCGGCGACCATCGCAATGTCACCACCCGGATCAGTTCCGAGGGCGGCGCCAAGGCGCGGCTTGAACATCGAATGGCGGATGCCTCGGCCAATCCATACACCGCCACCGCAGCGGTGTTGCAGKSRKSKYKKTTSGGGWNNGAGARYRRGKATNMSSKGYMRSMRATGNGRGMCMKKYGACGGSTTYGAYCRKACTGAYGCCAGCGAAAGCACTGCGATTGATCTGAAAGGCGCGGTGGCGGATCTGCAGCGCGATACGGCGCTGACCGAGGCGGTGGGGCCTGAACTGGTCGCCAATCATGTGTTCATGAAGCAGAAGGAAGTGCGCAAGACCCGCGATCTGGAAGGTGACGCGATGCGTGATTTCTATGTCTATTTTGTCTGAGGGTGCGGCCCGAGCCACTGGCGCGGGCCAAACAGTATTTGGGGTTGGGCGCGGTGTGGCTTACTGTACAGCTGCGAGGCCAGCATCCAGCGCGGTGAGGATGACCGCTGCGTCACTCTCGGTCAGCACCAGCGGTGGTGACARGATGATATTGGGCCCCGAGACCCGCACCATKGCMCCGGCCCGATARGTTGCCTCTTGCACWGCGCCGATRGTTTTCTTGTCGATTGAGGTCTTGCTGGCGCGGTCCGAGACCAGCTCCAGAGCGCACATCAGCCCGTGGCCACCGCGCACATCGCCGATCAGATCGTGTTTTTGTTGTAGTGCCAAAAGCCCCTGATGCAATTGGGTGCCACGCGCGGCGGCGTTTTCTGGCAGGTTGAGTTTCACGGTTTCCTCCAGGCAGGCAAGGGCTGCAGCAGCTCCCACCGGGTGGCCGGAATAGGTATAGCCGTGGCCGATGGCTGCTTTGCCAGTGGTGTCGTTCTCGAACACCTCGGCAAACGCATCGGCAATCATCACCGCGCCAAACGGGAAATAGCCATTGGTGATGGCCTTGGCGGTGCACATCAGGTCGGGCTGCACGCCCCAGTGACGCGATCCGCTCCAGGATCCGGTGCGACCAAAGGCGGTGATGACCTCGTCTGCGATCAGCAGGATACCGTTGCGGCTACAGATTTCGCGCACGCCGGGCATAAAGCTGGCGTGGGGTGGAATGACCCCGCCGGCGCCCAGGATCGGCTCCATGATAAAGGCGGCGATGGTGCCTGCGCCCTGAAAGGCGATCTCGTCCTCCAGCGCTTGCAGGCAGAGCTGGGCGAGGCGTTCGGGGTCTGTTTCGTTGAAGGGATTACGGTAGGTATAGGGGGCGGGGATGTGGAAGCAGCCGGGCAGCAATGGTTCGTACTGGGTGCGGAAATTGGCGTTGCCGTTGACCGAGGCGCCGCCCATGTGGGTGCCGTGATAGCCCTTTTTCAGGCTCAGAAACTTGGTACGGCCCGCCTCGCCACGGATCTTGTGGAACTGGCGCGCCAGCCGCAGAGCTGTTTCCACCGAATCCGAGCCGCCTGAGGTGAAGAATGCGCGGGACAGCCCATCGGGCTCAAAGAATGTGCGCAGCTCTTCGGCCAGTTGGATCACCTGATCATTGGTGGTGCCGCGAAAGGTTGAATAGTACGGCAGCACGTCGAGCTGGGCTGCGATGGCGTCCTTGATCGGTTGGCACGAGAACCCGAGGTTGACGTTCCATAGCCCGCCAACAGCATCGACGGTTTCGTGGCCGTCAATGTCGGTGATGCGCACGCCCGAAGCGCCGGTGATGATGGCCGGGGGATTGGCCTGGCTATCAGCCGGGTGGGCCATCGGGTGCCACACGGAACGGGCATTCATTTCCTTCAGGAAGTTGGAATCTTTCATCGGGTCTGCTCCTGATTGMAGCCCGGTTTGAGCGGGGCTTGGACTGGGACCGGGCGGTTCATGCCGTGGGGTCGGATGGATAGCTGGTGGGCGAGATGCCACCGATGCGATGGGTCAGGGTCTGGCCGGCGTGGCGCAGTGCCTGTGGGATCAGCACCTTTTGTGCGGCGCTCATGCGGGATACTGGAGCGGCAACGGCGAGGGCGCCAATTGGCTGTTGGTCGGGACCAAAGATCGGCACCGCGTGGGAATGCACATCGGCCTCAAAGCCACCAATCGATTGTGCCATGCCGCAGGCCCGGACCACATCCAGCTGGGCGCGAATTGTATCGGGGTTGGTGATGGTATCCGGGGTGTGGGCCTGTAGCGGCTGGGCCAGCACATGGGAGACAAAGGCGGTCTCGGCATAGGCCAGTACCGCCAGCCCCGAGCCGGTGCCGTGATAGGTCAGCACCTCGGCGTCCTCCATCATCACCTTGGTGGCGTGGCGCGGTGAATAGGCGTGGGACAGCGAATTGAGCTGTGTGCCTTGCACCAGCGACAGGTGGGTGGTTTCGCAGGTTTCATCGCTGAGATCGCGCAGCACCCGGCGTGACACCGACAGGATCGGCACCGCCGCCTCGCGCAGGGCGGCCAGGCGCAGAACCTGCGGGCCCAGACGGTAGGACCGGTCGTTTCCGGCTTGCTCGACGAATCCCGATTCCTGCAACTCAGCCATCATGCGATAGACGGTGGCCTTGTTCATCCCCGACAGGCGGGTCAGGTCACTAAGGCCAATCTCGGACCGGCCGTGATTGAAAAATGTCAGCAATGACAGGGCTTTGGAGACTGTTCCCATGGTATTGCCGGGCCTCCTGTAAGCGGCGTTTGTGAGGGTGGGTCGGGAAAAAGATGCACCGACCATGCAATTTTGTTGACAGATATGCAGGCGGTCGTCAATCTAAATTCAAACCAATGGTTCAAATAATGAACCAGATAATCTGAGATTCCTATGGGAGGATCACATGACACTGAGCAACCTGTTTAAAGGCGCTTTGGCGACTGCCGCCATTGCGCTGAGCGCCGGTGCGGCGCTGGCCGAATATCCGGAGAAGCCGGTGAATTTCATTGTGCCCTGGCCTCCGGGGGATCTGGAAGATGTGCTGACGCGGATGATCGCCGATGACTTCCAAAAGGAATACGGCGTTGCGGCGGCAGTAGTGAACAAGCCCGGCGGTGGCGGTGGGCCGTTCCCCGGCGCCATCGAAGTGGCCAATGCGGCAGCTGACGGATACACCATCGGCTCTTTTGTGATTGGGGTGCCGGTGGTCGGCCACCAGATCGACATCGCACCGCTGACCCCGGCCAAGTTTGAGCCGCTGGGCATTTTCCTGACCTATCCCTTTGTGATCGCCACCAGCGCTGATGCGCCGTATTCGACCATGGCGGAATTGGCGGAGTATGCCAAATCCAACGACGTGGCGCTGGGCCATTTTGGTGACGTGCTGACACCAACCCAGGTGACCAAGGCTTTTGCAGTGAATGCAGGGTTCAGCTGGGGCTCGGATGCGGCGTTTGATGCGCTGGACTGCAACACCCTGGCCTCGGGTGATGCGGATGTGATCAACACCACGCTGCAGTTGGTCCTGCCGTGTCTGGATCAGATCAAGGTGCTGGTGTCGATCACCGACGAGCGCATTGCGTTGGTGCCGGATGCGCCAACCATTGGCGAGCTGGATGCCAGCCTGAACATCGCGCTGTGGAACGGGTTGTTCGTGACCAAGGACACGCCGCAGGATGTGCGTGACAAGATCATCGCAGTGGCCAGCAAAACCGTGATGAGCGAGCGGGCACAGGCCGTGGCCAAGGAAACCGGTGCGCTGGTCTACTGGCAGGGCGCAGACGAGTCTGCGGCGCGTGTGGCGACTGACATTGAARCCATCGCCCGCATCGGCGAGTTGCTTCAGTAATCAACGGCAGGGCCAGCGGAGTATCCTCTGGCCCACCCATACTGTACGATAGATCCCTGACATGCCCTCAGAAACTGAACACCGATYTGTCGGACCCCGACGCGGCCAGCTGGTCTTTGCCTTAGCCTTTGTGGCGATCGCAGTGCTGCTGCTGAGCCAGATCACCAGCCAGACCCGCTGGGTGGAGAAGACAAAATTTGTCGCTCAGCCCCGGTTTTGGCCTGCGGTGGGGCTGGGCGGCATGGTGTTGATGGGCGGCTTGCACCTGTATCTGCTGCCGTGGCGCCGGGTCAGCCGCTATGATCTGCGCGAGGTACGCAACTGGGGACAGGTGCTGGAATATGCGCTGTGGTTCATGGCTTACGTGCTGGCTGTGCCGGTGCTGGGCTATCTGCCGGTGACGCTTGCCTTTGTGCCTGCGTTAAGCTGGCGCATGGGCTACCGCAACCGCATGATGATGGTGATCAGCGTGGCGTTTGCACTGGCCGTTGTGGTGCTGTTCAAATCCCTATTGGGTGTCAAAATCCCCGGTGGAGCACTCTATGAATACCTTCCCGGCGCGCTGCGCAGCTTTTTCATACTGAATTTCTGATGGACCTTCTTCTCTCTGCTCTCGATATACTGATGCGCTGGGACGTGGCGCTGGCACTGCTGGCGGGCTCGGTCGGAGGGGTGTTGATTGGCGCCATCCCGGGCGTTGGCCCAGCAGTGGCGATTGCCATTCTGCTGCCTGCGACGTTTTCGATGGATCCCATTGTCGGGCTGACTGTGCTGCTGGGGATCTATGGATCATCCATGTACGGCGGCGCCRTCCCGGCGATCCTGATCAATACGCCCGGCACTGCGGTGAATGCGCTGACCACATATGATGGCTACCCGATGACCGCACGCGGGGAACCCCAACGCGCACTGTCGCTGGCCTATTCCGCCAGCTTTTTTGGTGGTGTGTTCTCGGTGATCTGCCYGATCCTGTTTGCACCATTATTGGCCAAGGTGGCACCGCTGTTTGGCTCGCGTGAAATCTTTCTGGCTGCGCTGCTGGGGCTCATTCTGGTGGTGGTGGCGCATCGTGGCCAGGCGCTGATTGCCGGCGCGCTGGCTGCCTTTGGCATCTTTATCCAGACCATCGGGCTAGAGCCGGTGAAATACTCGCAGCGCTATACCTTTGATCAGGATTTCCTCGGCAGTGGCATCAATCTGATCGTGGTGGTGCTGGGCCTGTTCGCGCTGTCCCAGGCCTTTGTGCTGTTGATGGACGAAGACGAAAAGGTGCATATCACCAAGCTGCGCGGCGGTATGTTCCAGGGCATGCGTGAACTGGCGCGGCACCCGCGTATCGCTACTGTGTCGGCCAGCTTTGGGGTGCTGATGGGGATGATCCCCGGCGTCGGCGAATTCACCGCCCAGTTCATGTCCTATTCCTATGCGCAGAAAACCTCGAAACGGCCGCAGGATTTTGGCAATGGCTCGTCCGAGGGGCTGATTGCGGCTGAGACCGCCAACAACGCGGTGCCCGCTGCCGCCATGGTGCCGCTGCTGGCGCTGGGCATTCCGGGTGAGGCGCTAACGGCGATGATGTTGACCGTGTTCTATGTGCACAACGTGGTGCCCGGCCCGGCATTGTTCCAGAACAATATGGATTTTGTGGTGGCGCTGTATCTGTCGCTGCTGATCCTCAATGTGCTGGTGCTGCTGTTCCTGCTGGTGGCGACCAAATCACTGATCCAGGTGGTGCGTATTCCCAACCGCTTCCTCGGCGTCACTATTCTGACGCTCAGCTTTGTCGGGGTCTATTCTTTGCGCAATTCCGCCAGCGACTGCGTGATGGCGGCTGGTTTTGGAGTGCTGGGCTATATCCTGAAACGGCTGAAACTGCCGGCGGTGCCGATCATTTTAGGGATGGTGCTGGGCGGCATCATGGAGGTCAAGCTGCGGGCCGCCATGGCGCGGGTCAAACAGCCGTTTGACTTCATCGACCGGCCGGTGGCGTTTATCCTGTTTCTTATCATCGTACTTGTTCTGGTGGGTCATGCCATCCGCGTGTTGAAGGACCGCAAGGAACGTAAGGAGGCCGAATGGCAGACCAAAACCTCATCGACAGGCTTCGGCGGGCTGATGTTGCGCCGCAAAAACTCTTTCTTGAAGGGGCAAAACAGGCAGGTTCGGGCGCGCCACTCGAAGTTACTTCGCCGATTGATGGATCTTTTCTAACCACGATTGAAGGCGCCTCAGCAACAGATGTCGAAGGTGCTGTCGTCTCGGCGCGGCGGGCATTCAACGATGGCCGCTGGTCACGCCAGTCCCCCGCCGCACGAAAGAAAGTGCTGCACGCCATTGCCAACCAGATCGAGGCCGAGGCCTTGGCGCTGACAGTGTTGGGCGTGCGCGACAATGGCACCGAGTTTGCCATGGCGCTAAAGGCCGAGGCCGGGTCGGCGGCGGGCACCTTCCGCTATTACGCCGAAGCACTGGACAAGGTGGCGGGCGAGGTGGCCCCGACTGCGCCGGATGTTCTGGCGCTGGTGCACCGGGTGCCGGTTGGCGTGGTGGGGGCGATTGTGCCGTGGAATTTCCCGCTGATGATCGGTGCCTGGAAACTGGCACCGGCCTTGGCGATGGGCAACTCGGTGGTGCTGAAACCTGCCGAGACGGCTTCGCTGTCGCTGTTGCGGTTGGCCGAGATTTGCTCGGAATGCGGATTGCCCGATGGGGTGCTGAACGTGGTCACCGGCACCGGTGTCGAAACCGGTGCGGCGCTGGCCAAATCCATGGGCGTCGATGTGCTGGCCTTTACCGGGTCCGGTGCAACGGGGCGGCGATTGCTCGAGGCCTCGGCGGCGTCGAATCTGAAACGCTGTTATCTGGAGCTGGGTGGCAAGTCGCCCAACATTGTCTTTGCAGATGCGCCAGACTTGGCCAAGGCGGCTAAGGTGTCGGCGATGGGCATCTTCCGTAATTCCGGACAGGTCTGTGTTGCCGGGTCGCGGTTGCTGGTCGAAGCCTCGATCCATGATGAATTTGTCGAGGCCCTGAAGGCCGAGGCCGAAGCGTTACGGGTTGGCGATCCGCTGGACTTGAACAGCCACATTGGTGCGGTGAACTCCGAGGATCAGTTGCGGCGCAACCTGTCGTTCATCGACATGGCGCGGGCCGAGGGCGGGCAGGTTATCACAGGTGGTTCCTGCATCCTGCAAGACACCGGCGGCAGCTATATGGCGCCCACAATCGTCACCCAAGTGACCCGCGATGCGACGCTGTTCCAGCGCGAGGTGTTTGGGCCCGTGCTGGCGGTCACCAAATTTGAGAGCGAAGAAGAGGCTCTATCCTTGGCCAATGGCACCGATTTTGGCCTTGCTGCCGGGGTCTGGACTGCAGATCTGAGCCGCGCCCATCGCATGGTGGCGGGTATTCGGGCGGGTGTAGTGCATGTGAACACCTATGGCGGCTCGGACAACACGGTGCCGTTGGGCGGGGTTGGGCAATCGGGCAATGGTCATGACAAATCGCTGCACGCGCTGGACAAATACATCGATCTGAAAACCGCGTGGATACAGTTATGACGCTGGTTTTGCGGGGCAAAACCAGCGGCCTCCGGCGGAGGTATTTTGGACAAGAAGAAGAACGGGGCGGCTTACGCAAAGTGGCGCGCGAGCGGCTGGTGTGGAAAGGGGAGATGAGTTGATGGCGGAAAAGACAATTCTGGTCGCCGGCACCTATGACACCAAGGACGAGGAACTGTCTTATCTGGCGCAGGTGATCCGGGGGAAGGGCGGCAGTGTTCTGACCATGGATGTCAGTGTACTGGGAGATCCCAGCGCCGCCACGGATATCAGCAAACATCAGGTGGCCGAGGCGGGTGGAAGCTCGATCAAGGCCGCGATCGCGTCAGGCGATGAAAACACCGCAATGCAGATCATGGCGCGAGGATCCGCCGCCAAGGCGCTGCAACTCTATCGTGACGGGCGTATCGACGGGGTGATTGTGCTTGGCGGCACCATGGGCACCGATCTGGCACTGGACCTCTGCGCGGCCCTGCCGGTGGGGGTGCCGAAATACATCGTCTCGACGGTATCATTCTCACCGTTACTGCCGCCGGAGCGTTTGCCCAGTGATGTGCAGATGATCCTTTGGGCGGGTGGCCTTTATGGGTTGAACTCGATCTGCAAGGCGTCGCTGTCACAGGCGGCGGGTGCGGTGCTGGGCGCGGCGTGGGCGGTGGAGGCCCCCAAGCGGGAACGACCTTTGATCGGCATGACCTCGTTCGGTAAGACGGTACTGCGCTATATGGTGACTCTGAAACCAGCACTTGAGGCGCGCGGGTTTGAGGTGGCGGTGTTCCATGCAACCGGTAWGGGCGGGCGGGCCTTTGAGAGCCTGGCCGCCGAGGGGGCCTTTGCCGCGGTGTTCGACTTTGCACCGCAGGAGGTCTCGAACCATATGTTCGGCGGCTTGTCGGCGGGGGCGGACCGGATGACCAATGCAGGACGCGCGGGCATTCCGCAACTGGTAGCACCGGGCTGTTACGATCTGGTGGATATTGTTGGCTGGCAGCCAGTGCCGACGGCGCTGGAGGGCCGACCCACCCATGCGCATAACCGACTGCTCACCTCTGCGGTGTTGACGGCAGAGGAACGGCGGCAGGTGGCGGGTGTTTTCTGTGAGAAGCTGTCGGGCGCAACCGCCCCTGTGGCGCTGTTGTTGCCCCAACAAGGGTGTAACGAATGGGACCGCTCTGGCGGTGATTTGCACGACGCCGAGGGGCTGGCTGCGTTTTGTGACGAAGTAATGTTGCGTTGTCCTGATAATGTGGACCTGCACAGACTGGACTGCCATATCAATGATCAGGCGTTCACCGACAGAGCGCTGCAGGTGTTTGACGCTTGGTTGGCGGATGGCACCGTGAAAGCCGCATAAGGCATAAATTCGCGTCCGGCCCAAGGGGAGTAGCCACAGAGCTTGCCAAATCACGCCGTTGGGATAGAGCTACCTGCAAGACCCACTAACGCCGGATTTCCCCCATGCAAATTGATACCTCTCCCAAACAAACCAGCTATGATGTTGTGATCATTGGAGGCGCCATGATGGGCGCCTCGGTGGCCTGGTTTCTGACCAACCATCCCGGCTTTGATGGCACGGTTCTGGTGGTCGAGCGTGACCCGGCCTACGAGCTCAGCTCGACCGCCCATAGCAACAGCTGCATTCGCCAGCAGTTCACCCAGGCGGTCAATGTGCAGGTCAGCCAGTTTGGCGCCGATTATGTACGCAATTTTCGCTCGTATCTTGGTGGTGATCCCGATGTGCCCGAGATCCACATGCAGAGTTTTGGCTACATGTATCTGGCCGCCTCGGCTGAGGGCGAACAGGTGCTGCGGGTGGCGCAAAAGATGCAGGCCGCTGAGGGGGCCGGTACCCGGATCCTTTCGCGTGAGATGCTGGCTGGGCAGTTCCCGTTCTACAATCTCGACGGCATTCGCATTGGCAGCCACAACCCGGTGGATGAGGGGTATTTCGACGGTGGCAGCATGTTTGACTGGTGGCGCCGCAAGGCGCGGGTTGGCGGGGTTGAATTTGTCAGCAACGAGGTGACCGGCATATCTCGGGACGGCGGGCGCGTTACGGGTGTTGTGCTGGCGGATGGTACCCGGATCGCGGCAGGCCATGTGGTCAATGCAGCAGGTCCGCGTGCGGGCCACGTGGCGCAGATGGCGGGGGTTTCACTGCCAATTGAGCCGCGCAAACGCTATACTTTTGTGTTCGAGGCCGCGCGGCCCTTGGATGTGGATCTTCCGCTGACCGTTGATCCGTCCGGTGTGCATGTGCGCAGCGATGGCAAATACTACATGGCCGGCTGYCCRCCKCATGACGATCCTGCYGTCGCRCCGGATGATTTCATCGCYGATCATTCCCTGTGGGAGGAGAAGGTCTGGCCCGCCATTGCCGAGCGCATCCCGCAGTTTGATGCGCTGAAACTGATGCAAAGCTGGGTTGGGCATTATGCCTATAATACTTTGGATCAGAACGCGATTGTCGGGCCGCATCCCGAGATCACGAATTTCCTGCTGATCAACGGGTTTTCGGGGCATGGCTTGCAGCAGGCTCCGGCGATGGGGCGGGGTGTGGCCGAATGGATCGCGTCGGGGCGCTATGAGACGTTGAACCTGTCGCCCTTTGCCTATGACCGGATCCCGGCCGGGCGGCCCTTGCTGGAGCAAGCGGTAATCTGACAACGCTGGCCTTGGGTCGGTGTTGAAGTGACGTGAGGTTTGGCTGTCGACGCCGGGTCAAGAGCTTGGCCTGGGTGGGGCATCCATGGCTAGATCAAAAACAACAGGGGCGTGCCGCGGTTTGCCGCCCTTTTGAACAAAGGACAAAGCGGATGAGCGACGCCATTAGGTACGAAAAACTTGGAGACATCGCGGTGTTGACGGCGCAGAATCCGCCGGTAAACGCGCTGGGCATTGATGTGCGACARGGGCTATTGRCCGGGATCRAACRGGCCGAGGYYGACGGGGCCAAGGCGGTTCTTATCTACGGTGAGGGTCGTACCTATTTTGCTGGCGCTGACATCCGCGAGTTTGGCAAGCCGATGTTGGCACCGGGCTTGCCGGATCTTTGTGCGCGCATTGAAGCCTCAAAGCTGATCGTGGTGTCCGCCATGCATGGCACCGCGCTGGGCGGCGGGCTGGAGGTGGCGCTGAGCTCGCATTACCGTATCGCCGTGCCGACTGCCAAAATGGGCCTGCCCGAGGTCAACTTGGGTATTCTGCCCGGCGCTGGCGGCACTCAGCGGCTGCCACGGGTAGCAGGCACCGAGGCGGCGCTGGAGATGATCACCACAGGCCGTCCGATCACCGCCGCCGAGGCGCTGGACAAGGGGATCATCGATCGTGTGGCCGAGGGCGAGCCGCGCGAGATTGGCTTGGCTTATACACAAGAACTGTTGGATGCAGCTGCGCCGCGTCGCCCGGTCTGTGACATGCCTGCGCCCCAAGGTGTGGATTTTGATGCGCGCTATGATGCACTGCTGAAGAAGGGCCGCGGCCAGCTGTCTCCGGCCACCGCATTGCGGGCGGTACAGGCGGCCTGTGAGGCGGACAGCTTTGAAGCAGGCATTTTGCGCGAGCGGGAATTGTTCATGGAGCTGATGGGGTCGGACCAGCGTTTGGGACTGATTCACGCGTTTTTCTCGGAGCGGGCTGTTTCAAAGCTGCCAGAGTTGAAAGGCGTTGCGCCACGGTCGCTGGCTGAGATTGGCGTCATTGGCGGTGGCACTATGGGCGCAGGTATTGCCACAGCGGCGCTGTTGTCGGGGCTGAAGGTCACCCTGCTAGAGATGACCGTTGATGCCGCCGCCGCTGCAAGGGGCCGAATTGAGGGCAACCTGCAAGGCGCGGTGAAACGCGGTAAGATCAGTGCGGATCAGTATGACGCTCTGACCACTCAGGCGCTGGTATTGGCCACGGATTACAACGCGTTGGCACAGGCGGATCTGGTGATCGAGGCGGTGTTCGAGGACATGGCGGTGAAGAAAACCGTGTTCACTCAGCTGGATGCCGTCTGTAAACCGGGAGCAATTCTGGCGAGCAATACATCGTATTTGGACATCAATGAGATCGCCGCCTGCACCAAACGCCCACAGGATGTCATCGGGCTGCATTTCTTCTCGCCCGCACATGTGATGAAACTGCTCGAGGTGGTGGTGGCTGACAAGACCGCCATCGATGTCGTTGCCACAGGTTTTGCGCTGGGCAAGACGCTGGGCAAGATCACCGTGCGCGCCGGGGTTTGCGATGGCTTTATCGGCAACCGTATTCTGTCCACCTATCGCACCTGCGCCGACCACATGATCCTGGACGGAGCCAGCCCCTATCAGATTGATGCGGCACTGACCGCTTTTGGCTTTGCCATGGGGCCGTTTGAGGTGGCTGATCTGGCCGGGCTCGACATTGGCTGGGCGGTACGCAAACGACTGGCAGCTACGCGGGATCCGCGCGAGAGGCTAACGAGCTTTCCTGACAAGCTGTGTGAGGACGGGCATTTTGGGCAGAAAACCGGCAAGGGGTATTATGTCTATGAGGCGGACAAGCGCGGCGGAACTCCGAATCCTGATGTGCAGGGGCTGATCGAGGCTAATCGCGCCGAGATGGGCCTGACTCCGCGTGAGTTCTCGGATGAGGAGATCGTGCGCCGCTATATGTGCGCCATGGTCAACGAGGCGGCATTGGTGGTGGGCGAGGGCATCGCCCGGCGACCGCTGGACGTGGATATGACGTTGCTGTTTGGCTATGGCTTMCCGCGTTATCGCGGTGGTCCGTTGAAATGGGCGGATATGCAGGGGTTGGACGGTATCCTTGCCGACATCCAGACCTACGCCAAAGAAGACGATTTCTTTTGGCAGCCCGCGCCGCTGTTGCAGCAATTGGTGGCTGAGGGCCGCACATTTGAAGATCTGAACCGGGAGAACAGTTGATATGAAACAGGCCGTCATTGTCTCAGCCGCCCGCACTGGGCTGGCCAAATCCTTTCGTGGGTCGTTCAATATGACCCATGGCGCCACCATGGGCGGGCATGCGGTGCAGGCGGCTGTGGCGCGCGCCGGGATTGATCCCGGCCTGATCGAGGATTGCGCTTTTGGTTGTGGGTTCCCTGAGGGGGAGACCGGCAATAATATCGCCCGGCAGATCGCCATGCGGGCCGGATTACCGATCAGCGCCGCTGGTATGACGGTGAACAGGTTCTGCTCATCCGGGCTGCAGACGGTGGCGCTGGCTGCAAACGCCATCACTGCCGAGGGCGCTGGCCCGATGGTGGCTGGCGGCGTTGAAAGCATCTCGATGGTGCAGCCCACGCTGCGCTCGGCACAAGAGGCCTGGATCGCCGAGCACAAGCCGGCCATCTACATGGCAATGATCGAAACCGCCGATATTGTGGCGCAGCGCTATGGCATCAGCCGCGAGGCGCAGGACGAGTATGGTTTGCGCAGCCAATTGCGGATGGCGGCTGCGCAACAGGCGGGCCTGTTTGACGACGAGATTGTGGCAATGCAGACCACAATGGCGGTCAAGGATCGCGAAAGCGGCGATATTTCTTACCGCGAGGCCACTGTCGACCAGGATGAGTGCAACCGGCCATCCACTACGCTGGATGCGCTGGTTGGGTTGAACCCGGTGCGCGATGGTGGATTTGTTACTGCCGGCAACGCCAGCCAGCTGTCGGATGGTGCAGCGGCGCTGGTGCTGATGGACAGCAAACAAGCCGAGCAGCAGGGGATCGAGCCGATGGGGGCCTTCAAGGGCTTTTGCGTCGCGGGATGTGAGCCTGACGAGATGGGCATTGGCCCGGTGTTTGCAGTGCCTCGGCTGTTGCAGCGCCACGGGCTCAAGGTTGATGATATTGACCTGTGGGAGCTGAACGAGGCCTTTGCGTCACAAGCATTGTACTGCCGCGACCGGCTGGGCATCGATGACGAGAAATGCAACGTCAATGGCGGCTCGATTGCCATTGGCCATCCCTTTGGCATGACCGGCGCGCGAATGACCGGACATATCCTGCGTGAAGGCAAGCGGCGTGGCGCCAAGCTGGGCGTCGTCACTATGTGCATCGGCRGCGGTATGGGCGCGGCGGGCTTGTTCGAGATTTACTGAGGCCCGACGATGCCGCCGGGCAAGTCAGCGGAAATTGGAGGAAGGCGTTCATGGACCTGAGTTACTCAGTTGAAGAGCAGGCGTTTCGCGCCGAAGTGCGGGGTTTTCTTGCTGACAAACTGCCGCCGGAATTGGCGCAAGTGGTTCGTGATGGCCGCAGTCTGGGCAAAGAGGGCCATGACCGCTGGCATGCGTTGCTGAATGCGCAGGGCTGGCTGGCCCCCAATTGGCCGAAAGAGTTTGGCGGCTGTGAATGGGGCGCGGTGCAGCGGCATATCTTTGAGGAAGAATGCTGCCGTGCAAATGCGCCGCGTATTGTGCCTTTTGGTCTGGCCATGCTGGCACCGGTGCTGCAGAAATTCGGCTCTAAAGCACAGCAAGACCATTATCTGCCGCGTATTCTGTCGGGCGAGGACTGGTGGTGTCAGGGATACTCGGAACCGGGCGCTGGCTCGGATCTGGCCTCGCTAAAGACCAAGGCCGTGCGCGATGGCGACACTTATGTGGTCAACGGCCAGAAAACCTGGACCACGCTGGGGCAATACGCCAATTGGATCTTCTGTCTGGTGCGCACCGACCCAACCGTCAAGCAGCAAGCGGGGATCTCGTTCCTGCTGATCGACATGGATACGCCGGGCATCGAAGTGCGGCCAATCATCCTGCTGGACGGCAGTGACGAGGTGAACGAGGTCTGGTTCACCGATGTCCGGGTGCCGGTTGAAAATCTGGTGGGTGAGGAAAACAAAGGCTGGACCTATGCCAAATACCTGCTGACCTTTGAGCGCACCAATATCGCCGGGGTTGGGTTTAGTCAGGCCGGGCTGGCGGCAGTGAAACGGCTGGCCCGCAGCCAGCACCATCGCGGGCGACCGCTGATCGAGAACCCACATTTTGCCGCCCGGGTGGCGCAGGTCGAGATTGATCTGATGGCGATGTCCACCACCAGCCTGCGGATTATCTCGGCTGCCGCCAAAGGCCAAGCGCCCGGAGTCGAAAGCTCGATGCTTAAGGTCAAGGGCACCCAGATCCGGCAGGAGATCAACGATCTGGCCCGCCGCGCTGCTGGGGTTTACGCGATGCCGTTTGCCTCGGAAGCGGTGGAGGGCAGCAATGAGGAACCGATTGGCCCCGAGGGCACTGCCGTAGTGGCAGCGCAGTATTTCAACAATCGCAAACTGTCGATCTTTGGCGGCAGCAACGAGATTCAGCGCAATATCATTGCCAAGGTGAAACTGGGAGGTGGCGCATGAACTTTGATCTGACCATTGAGCGACAGATGCTACAGGACAGCCTGCGCCGGTTCCTGTCCGACCGTTATACCACCGAAGTGCGGAATGATATTCTGGCCAGCAATGCCGGATTTAGCCCCGACATCTGGGCGCAATTGGCCGGGCTGGGCATCATCGGCGCGTTGTTTTCTGAGGAGCAGGGCGGCTATGGCGGCGCCGGGTTTGACATTGCCTTGGTGTTCGAGGAACTGGGCCGCGCCGGGGTGGTCGAGCCGTTTCTGGATAGCGCCCTACTGGGCGGCGGGTTGATTGCTTCGCTGGGCTCGCCGGATCAGCAAGACCTGGTCGAGCAGGTGATTGACGGGTCTTTGCATCTGGGTTTTGCACATGGCGAACCGGGCAGTCGTTACGACCTTGCCCATGTGGAAACCACCGTCACTTTGCAGGATGACGAGGTTATCCTGAACGGGCGCAAGGCGGTGGTGGTCAATGCCGAGGCCGCTGGTTACCTGATTACCTCGGCCCGAGAGAGCGGTGCAGAGGCGGATGAGGGTGGCATCTCGCTGTTTCTGATACCGGTGGAAACGCCGGGGGTGTCATTGCGTGGGTATCCCCTGTTGGCTGGCGGTCGCGCTGCCGAGATCCAGCTGGACAACGTGACCCTGCCTGCCTCAGCCCGGCTGGGGGCTGCAGGGGCAGCTTATTCGGCGATTGCTGAACGCGCGGCCGCTGCCTCGGTGGCGCTGGCGGCTGAAACGCTGGGGGCGATGGAGACCGCCACGGCGTTGACCCGCGATTACCTGCAGGTCCGGCAACAATTTGGCCGCCCGATTGGCAGTTTCCAGGCTCTGCAACACCGCATGGCGGATCTGTTGATCGAGCTGGAACAGGCGCGCTCGGCGGTGATCAATGCAGCGGGACACATGGACGCCGAACCGCATTTGCGTGATCTCCATATCAGCGCCACTTGCAATCTGGTGGCGCGGACTGGCCGTCTGGTTGCTGAGGAGTCGATCCAGTTGCACGGCGGCATTGCGATGACGCAGGAATACGAGTTGGCCCATATCGCCAAGCGGATCATCATGGCGGAACACCGGTTTGGCGATGCCGACTATCATTTGGAGCACTTCATTGACCTCAGTACCGCCTGATTACATTCGCCAAATCGAAGACCCCGGCTGCCAGCAACTGGTGGGCTATCGCACTGAAATGGATCAACGCGACGGCTCGTGCCGGGTKRCSSTRRMCYTSWTKYMSSWAYWYSTSRRYYGCRMCRKASWGYTSSRCRKYGGSMTKGKRSYGRYRCTGCTNNWTGTKSKCWRCRRMWMYRSSGCMWMRSCYTWTTTYGAYCGYGWGRYRCATCCGCCKTTGGTCACWGTGTCGCTAAACATAAGCTATGTCGCAGCGGCACGGGCAGGCAGGGTGACGGCCACAGCGCAGGCTAAGGGCGGCGGTCGCAGCCTTGCCTATGTGAACGGCGAATTACGCGGCGAGGACAGTGCCTTGTTGGCGACGGCGACGGGGATATTCAAACGGATACGGGTATGAGCATTGTCCACGTGATGAGCCATTACCCAGGAAAGAGTAAGGTATGAGCAGTTGGCATGATTTTCTGGATACGCAGTGCAGCCTTCGCCCATCGGCTCCGGCGTTTTCTGACTCTATCGGGACCAGTTGGAGTTACCGCGATCTGTCATCGGCCTGCGATGCACTGGCGGCCGTTTTGACAGTCAGTGGCGTGGCGGCGGGCGACCGGGTGATGATCCTGGCCGAGAATTGCTGCGCGGCGGTGGCAGCCTTGTTTGCCTGCTCGCGTCTTGGTGCGGTGGCCGTGCCGGTCAATGCCCGGATGAGCGAGGCTGAGGTCAGTCGAATTATTGACCACGCCCGGCCAGCGGCGCTGCTGGCCACAACCGAGGTCTCAGTCGAGGCAGTGGATCATGCCACACGGCTGGATGCTGAGCTGATCAAGGGAGTTTGGGGGCAGCTTCATTTGGCACAACCCTATCCGAGTAATCCACAGGATGACCCGCAACTGGCAGTGCTGCTTTATACCACTGGCAGCACCGGTGATCCCAAAGGGGTGATGCTGAGCCACGCCAACCTGTGCTTTGGCGGCAAGACCTCGGCGCGGCTGCGCGATATGACGGCGGAGGATGTCATTTACGGCGTGCTGCCCGTCACCCATGTGTTTGGCCTGGCCTCGGTGGTGACAGCGGCGATTTCTGCGGGCGCACAAGTGCGGCTGGAGGCGCGGTTTACCCCGGCCAAGCTGTATTAGGCATTGCAGGGTGGGGTGACATTGCTGTCGGCGGTGCCGCAGATGCATGCCTTGCTGATGCAATTTGCTCGTGAAGAGGGTTACCAACAGCTGCAGGGCGGGGCACTGCGGTATGTCTCCTCCGGAGCGGCACCGCTGGACCCGGACTGGAAACGCCGAGCCGAGGCGTTTTACGGCGTGGCGCTACAGAACGGCTATGGCATGACCGAAACCACGGCGGGCATCTGTGCGACCCGTAGCGCAATTGGCAATCCCGATATCTCGGTTGGACCAGCCTTGCCGGGGGTCGAAGTGCGTGTGGATCAGGATATCCAAGGCGGCGGTGATGGGCTGGGCGAGGTGTTGACGCGTGGGCCACATGTGATGCTGGGCTATTACCGCAACCGCATAGAAACCGCGCGGGTGATTGATGGGAATGGTTGGCTGAGCACCGGTGATCTGGGGCAGATCAACAGCGAGGGCTTTCTGCATATCGAGGGCCGCGCCAAAGAGCTGATCATCCACGGTGGTTTTAACGTGTTCCCGCCCGAGGTCGAAGCGGCTTTAAACGCTCATCCGCAAGTGGTGCAGTCGGCGGTCATTGGCCGGGTTGAAAATGGTGATGAACACGTGTTGGCCTTTGTTCAGGTGGTAAGCGGCGATGAACCAGATATGGCCGCACTACGGGCTTTTGTTGCCGAGCGATTGGCAGGTTACAAACGGCCTGCCCGGATTGTCATGGCCACATCTCTGCCTGCGGCACCCACTGGCAAGATCTTGAAACACCGGCTGCTGGACCACTTTGCCGCGCAACTAATGTAGGGTCCGTGCTTGCACGCACCCTACACATAACGCTTAGGCCCAGACGCCTTCGGCAGCGGCGCGGATGTTGCGGATGTTTTCGCCGTAAGGGCCAGGATTGCTGACTGACCCGCCCTTGAAGACGGCAGAGCCAGCCACCAGAACATCAGCACCGGCCTGGGCCACCAGAGGTGCGGTGATGGGGTCTACGCCGCCATCGATCTCGATATGAATCGGACGGTCACCGATCATCGCACGCAGCTGCTTTACCTTTTCGATCTGAGAGTGGATGAATTTCTGGCCGCCAAAGCCAGGGTTCACCGTCATCACACAGATCAGGTCCACCATGTCGAGAAAATACTCTACCTCGGAGGCAGGGGTGCCCGGGTTCAGGGCCAAACCGGCCTTGGCGCCAGCGGCACGGATCGCCTGCAAAGTGCGGTGGGTGTGCGGCCCAGCCTCAACATGGGCGGTGATCACATCGGCACCTGCCTTGGCAAAAGCCTCAATATAGGAATCCACCGGGGCGATCATCAGGTGGACGTCCATCACACCTTTGATATGCGGCCGGATGGCAGCGCAGGTGGCCGGGCCAAAGGTGATGTTGGGCACAAAATGCCCGTCCATTACGTCGACATGCACCCAATCGGCACCCTGGGCTTCGATCGCCTCACACTCGGCCCCAAAATTGGCAAAGTCAGCGGCAAGGATGGAGGGAGCGATTTTGATCTTGCGGTCAAAGGACATCGGGTGGGTTCCTTTAGCGTTAGGGTTTGAGGGGGCATATAGCCCCTCTGACCTCTTGGCGGTAGGGGCTGTTTTTTGTGGATGCACTTCCTTTGGGGCGCAGTCCACAACTGGTGGCGCAATAGTGACTCTAGCTCTTCCAGAGCGCTGGTCGCCACCCCGGACGAAATATTGAGGATTGTTCCCTGACCCCGTGTCATCATCACCGGAATAGAAACTCGTAGCCCGTGATAGGCGCCTTTGACGTTGATATAAGTGACTTTGCCTAGGCCCTAGGCCCTAGGATCGCTGTCGATAATCCGAGAAATGGGGTCAATAATTCCGGTATTGTTGACCCGCACGTCGAGCAATCCAAACCGTGACACGGTCTGGGCGATCAGGTCAGAAACTTGTTGCCAGTCGCTGACGCCGCGGGGATCGCCAGACCTTCAGCGGGGTGCTGCAACGCCTCGGCTTCGGTGGTGTCTGGCAGGTTGGCTTGGTGCCACCGTTGCTGAAATTCTGGGATGAATTGCCTAGGATTGAATTGGATCTACAACTGAGCGATCAGACCGTGGATTTGGTTGGTGAGGGCATTGATCTGGCGATCCGTCTGGCTCCGGCCCCTAAAGGGGATTTGATCAGTACCCGCCTGAAGCACACGCGGTATCACGTCTGAGCGGCTCCCGGTTATTTGGAGCAGGCCGGGGATCTTACCCATCCGGGTGATTTAACGCGGCGCAACTGGGGTTGGGTTCGGCGCTGCTGGCGGATTGGTTGTTCGCGGAGGATCTGGCATCGGGAGCGTCTGGTGAATGTGTCCCTCAACTGGCAGGCCGCAGCGACCAGATTTGAGACCGGCGCTTGGGCGCTTTACCCCAGTCGCGCCTATCTGCCAGTGCGGGTTCGCGCGGCACTTGGTTTCCTGAAGGCGCACCTGAAATTGGGGCAGGTCATGACCGCCGGGCATCGGTGGGCGGCGCATAATAGATTGCGTATCGACTTTAGGTCACTGGGTTCTCTGGTTAGGCCCGATAGAACATATAGCGGCCAGGAGCGATACCTTCGGGACCGGGCATCTCTTCAAAACCAACCAGTGGCTGACCTGACACAATCAGCCCTCCGGGCACCATTGCCGAGGCGATGATGGGGGATAATCGGGCCGCCTCAGCAACGTCCTGATCCTTGACGCCAAACCCAAAATCGTAATGTGCCAGCGCCAGTTTGTGGCCCTGTTCAGTCAGTTGTTTTATCATCGGTTCGGCCTCGCCCTGCAGAAAATCCGCCTCGGGGGGGACGCAGGAGGGATGACATTGCAACACCCGGTCAATCACCCAGATGCGACGGTCGACCAGAACCTCGCGCAGGTGATCGTAGGTGCGACCATTGCCCAACCCCATGTCCAGCACATCGCCTGGAACTTGGGCAATCTGCTCGGCGGCCCAATTGAGCCCGTCGCGCTGTGCGGCAAGGCGGCGGAGCATGGAATCCAATCGGCTCATGAAAATGTCCTTTGTGAAGTGGTCCAGGGAGTGGCAGGGCCTGCGAGCAGACGGCTGATCAGGGCTTCGGTGAAGTCCCAAATTGCCGCGCCATGGACCAGATGATGGGTCAGAATGCCATAGGGCTCGGCATTGTCAGTCAAGCCCAGACGGCGGCTGCTCAATTGTTTGGTGACTTGATCCAGCAGGTGTTGCGGCGGCACCAGTGAGCGGCTGCCTTTCCACTGGATTGGGTCGAGGTGGGTGTTGACCTGTGCCAACCCTGCGGCGGCCTCGGCCTGCGCGCGGGGGGTGAAGGTCGACAGGGTGGTATAGCCAAGTTTGGCCAAGCCTTGCAGCAGATCATTCGAAATTCGGTTCCATGGCGGTACAAACATCGGCTCCAGCTGGTCGCCGAACAAAGGACGCAGGGTTTTCAGGCCTTGGTCAGCATCTGCCAGACTCTGTTCCAATGCACGGTGCGCGCCAAATTCGGCTTTCTTCTCGCCCTGCGGTGCGTGGTTTTGATGGGCCCAGCCATGAACAACGGGGATAAGCTGCGTCGTGCCGGCAACATAGGCAGCCAGCGCTGCGGTGGCATCGCGAGGGATCACTGCCAGGTGCACCGGCAGGCCCAGTTTTTTCGATAGCTCGGTCAGTTGGTCCAGTTGAGGCGTTGGCTCAACTGCATCATCGTCGCGCCACCACAGCGGCAGGGTCAGGTCCTGATCTTGCCAGGTCTGCAGCTCGTCGTTCAACGGGGTCCAATCGGCAGTCATGTCCGCAGCTCCGCCAATTCAATGGCAATCTCGACTGTGCGGGTAGCGCCGTCAAAGTGTAACCCGTCAGTGGCGCGGCGCGTGGCTGCGATGGTGCGGCGGACGGCGGAGCAGAGGGTGTCAGGCGTCAGATCACCGCTGGTGACCACTTCGATGCCGTTCAGCGGCGACAGACTGTTGGCACGCAGACCCTGCTCGACCTCGTTGCCGGCGTCGAACGGGATCAACACCGCAGGGGTGCCGCCCTGCAACAAGTCCAGTGCCGTGTTGTAGCCGCACATGCTGACCGAGGCAGCAGCAAGGGGGAGCATCTGACGGAAGTCCGGGCGGGCGGGCTCGATAATCACGGGTGCGCCTTTGGCTTGGAGCCGGGCGATCCGCTCTGCCGCGTCGCTACCTCCAACCAGCAGGCGCCATTGGGTGTCGSGCATCTGCGTGGCAGCCTTTAGCGCGCATTCAAACAGCGCATCGCCAACGCTGCCACCACCGGCACTGACAAGGATCTCGCCCCGGCCCAGACCCTGCGGATGAGGGCTGGCGGCGGGTGGCGCAACATAGCCAGTGTAGCGCAGTTTTTCGGCCAGCATGTCAGATACGGGCCAGCTGACTTCTAGACTGGTTGCCGCAGGATCGGAGTGCACYAGCACCGCGTCATAGAATTCRGCGATCATGRCATCTGCCTGAACCGCCTTTTTCGGCTTGGACGGYGGGGCCAGGATRTCGCGGATYGAGGCMAGCACCACYGGGCGGCGSGKCAGRGACYGCGCRSCAGYYAGCAGTGCTTGRAATTCCTCGGCCAGRTTGCGGCGGCCAAAGGGATAGAGCTCGGTTATCARAACATCCGGCTGCATKTCTGTCAGCGCAGCACAGAGCATGGCCTGACGTTGGGCGCGGTATGCGGTGTCTGCGACATCCCCGGAGGCGGTGAGCAGGCGGGTAAAATCCACCCCGTCCGAGCGCAGCGGTGGCAGTTGCAACAGCGCAACCCCATCGGTGTTCAACTGAGGCGCCGCAAACCCGCCCGAAGCAACACGCACTTGATGCCCAACAGCGGCAAAGGCGCGGCCCAGGGTCAACGCGCGGCTAAGGTGCCCGGTGCCCAGCAGGTGGGTGACAGCGATCAGGATTTTCATGTGGTGCCCGTGCGTTTTGTCAGGCGGATGGGATCAGGGAGTGGCGTCAGCTTATCGCCATCAATCTCGACCACAAACAGCCGGTTGCGTTTGATCCGAAACGGTACGGGGCCGTCAAAATTCCAACCATAGGCGCGGGCCAGGATCATCCGCATGATGCCAATGTGGCAGACAGCAACAGTGTCACGTTGCAGGCTGGCAATCCAAGGCTCAATCCGAGCCCAGACCTCGGCCGGAGTTTCGCCAGCTGGTGGGCGGTAGTCCCAACCCCAGTTCTCGATATCGCGAAAGCCGCTGGTGGGGTCGGCCTTTAGATCAAGCCCGTGCAAACCCTCCCAGTCGCCCCAAAACATTTCGGTCAGSKCKGGYGCMGTMTGTGGCGCGCGATTGGCCACGATCTGGGCGGTTTCCAATGCGCGAGACAGCGGGCTGGACCANNNNTNMGMYYRRYCYSRYKSSRAGGGGANGGNNGNNYAAAGCCWGCCARCTCGGTKCGGGCTSCGTCGTCCAGSGGRATRTCACTGCGRCCCTGRATYCGRCCAGCSCGRTTCCARTGGGTGTGACCRTGGCGCAAGAGGGCAAGGCGGATCATGTGGAGGCCTCCAGTAACGGGGCCACAGTGGACCAAAAGCGCGCAGTGGCGGCAGGGGCCAGGTGGCTGCGGGATATCATCGCGCGGGCCGTGGCACCACGTTTGGCGCGCAGGGCAGGGTCTTTCAGAAATTCTGTGATTTGTGCGGCTAACGCCTGTGGGCCATCTTCCGGTGTGGGGTAAAGGCCCGATGCCAGAACGTCGCGAAGTCCGGGGCGATCTTGGGCGACCACGGGCAAGCCATGGCTTTGTGCCTCCAGGTAGACCATGCCAAAAGCCTCGTTCACGCCGGGCCAGAGGAACAGGTTGGCACCGATGTAGGCCTCAGCTAACTGGGCACGATCCAATTGACCCAGAAAGGTGACGCGCGCACCAAAGGGGGCCATCAGCGCCTCTACCTCTGGTCGGGCAGGGCCGTCTCCGGCTATGTGCAGCTGCCAATCACCGGATAGCTGCGTCAGGGTTTCGGAGATGAGACGGTAGGAGGCCAGTTTGTCGCCCGCGCGCATCATGCCTGCCGTCAGCATCGGCCCGTCGAGAGGAGACGCCGTAGGCAAGGTATCGGTGGGCAGAAACGGCGGCAGATGTACCAGGTGCTGACTGCCGTATCGCTCGCGGTCCAGCGTGATCAGGTCATTGGCGGTCAGGTAGAATATCACCTCGGCAGTATCACAGGCGTCATGCGCCGCTTGGGCAAAATCCGCCCAGGGACCGGTCAGGCGACTGGTCGCGCGGGTGCTTTCGATCTGCACATAGGGAATGCCGCGCGCGTTGGCGACAATTGGGCCGACCAGATCCGGTGCCTTGTAGTAGTTGTGGTAGGTCACCCAAAGGTCGGCATTTGGCATGTCGCGGATCAGTCGTGCGGCTTCATCGCGGGCTTGGGCGCGCAGGCCTTGCTGCACATCCCGATCCCCGTGTTTGTCATAGGTTTTCAGCTCGGACACCAATTCCACCGAGGCACCGCCCGCGCTGATTATCGCCATCAAGTTGCGGGCCATCTCCCGGTCACCCGAGGGCACCATGTGGTGCGGCGACTTCATTGGCGCATAGAAGGCAACCCGTTTGCCTTGGCCCAGTGTCATTGGTTCGCCAGCATCGCGGTCAGGCGTTTGGACAGGCGGGTGATACCGGGGGTCATGCCAAAATTACTTTTCAACCGGGCCAGAGCCGCCTCGGCCATTTTGGCTGCCTGCTCGGGGTGCTGGGCGATCTGCTGAATCGCTTGGGCCAGTGCTTTGGGGGCGTCATCTGCCAGCACGCCATGCGTGCCGTTGGTGATGAATTCGGGAATCGCTGAAACGGCAGTGGACAGGATCGGCAAGAGTTGCGAGGCGGCCTCCATCAGCACATTGGGCAACCCGTCACGGTCGCCATCAGCGGCGATCCGGCTGGGCAGAACAAACAGATCGGCGGCGCGCATGGCGGCGATCACCTCGGGTTGGTCACAAGCTCCGCGCCAGGTGATCCGGTGATGGATACCTGCCTCTTTGGCCATCGACGTCAGCTTTGCCTGGAGGGTGCCGCCACCAATCTGAGTCCAATGCCAGTCCAGCTCGGCGGGCAGCAGTGCCAGTGCCGCGATCAGATTGTCAAAACCCTTTTTCTCGACCAAGCGGCCCACCGACATCAGGTGCAGCGGATCATCTGCCTGACGCCAGATGCGATCCGGCGCGGCGGGAAAGCGGCTGAGGTCGAGCCCGTGGTAGATCAGGTCGATSCGCGCKGGATCATCYGACATCTGYTGWARGTGYTTGGCGCCAAAACCRGTGCAGGTGGCACCAAASGTGGCMCCGTGATGGGCGCTGGACAGYTTCTCKGARATYTCCCARTCRGGYGAKGTCCARATRTCCTTGSCATGSGCSGARAAGCTCCACGGCARSYCGCGCATRATGGCGGCGTAGCGCGCGACTGACGACGGCGTGTGCAGGAAATGCGCATAGAGCCCGAGCACTGCATCGGGCATTTCGGCGGCCAGCACGCAGGCCTGCCCAAAGCGGCGGATGCGGTTGTGCGAGGGGTCGCGTGTCAGATCCGCCCGCCAAACCCGATAGGCCTCGGTATAGCCCGGCAGCGCCTGCGCGGTAGCGCGGGCACGCCAAACCCGGTCAGGCTCTTGATACAGATACTCTGGCAGATAGTTCACCTGTGCCTGCAATTGGTCGTGCAGGGGNTGACGTTTGATGTCGGTCGGGTGGCGTAGCGACCAGATCTCAAAGCTATGGCCACCCGCTTCAAGCGCTACCAATTCCTGCGCGATAAAGGTCTCGGAGAGGCGCGGCCAGCCTTTGACCAGAACCGCCAGCGGCGGAGGCGGTTTACTCATTCAGCGGCCTCTCGTGCCGGATTGCTCAGCAGCTTTGCCACCCGGTTGGTGACATAATCGAGCCCGTCCAGCAGGCCGGGGGGGAAGGCCGCCGAGGGTGGTTTCTGCTGCGCCAAGGCGCGGATGGAATGGATCATTGTCTCGGGCGTCATGCCGTCACGATTTTCGTCCAGCATGGCGATCAAGCCCAGTTGCTCGGCCCGGCTGGCGCGAATCCACTGTTCCAACCGCGGCGTGGTGCGGGGCACGATGACCGCCGGTTTGTTAAACGACAGCACCTCACAAAAGGTATTGTAGCCGCCCATGCAAACCACGCCCTGGGCACCGGCAAACAGGGTTTCGATCTGCGATTCAAACCCCACCGTAGTGACCCGACCGTTCAGCTGTTCAGCACGGGTTTCAAATGCGGCACGGGTGTCGCCGGACAAAAACGGGCCATACACCAGAATGGCGCGCGGGTTGAGATCCGGATCGCGTTCGTAAGCCGCCAGCACCAGATCGACCATCGCGGCGCCGTCGCCGCCTCCGCCGGGGGTGATCAGGATGTAGGGTTGCTCGGGTGGCTTACCGACAGACCCAAGATCGCGGCGCAGATAGCCAGTCCAATGGGTGCGGGCCTGCACTGCCGGGCTGAGGTCAAGCCCGGCGGTGGGGTCATAGATTGAGCGGAGGCCATAAATCCAGATTTCATCATAGAAACTTTCGGTGGCCGGGATGGCGCCCTTGCGGTCCCATTCGGCGGCCAGTACCTCGGGCTCGTCCAGCACGTCGCGCAGTCCCAGCACCAGCCGCGCCCGGCCACGCGATTTGAGCAGGTCGAGGGTAGGCAGCAATTCGCCGCGAAACCCGGTGGGTTCCTTGTCGACGATCAGAATATCGGGGTCATATTGCTCGGCGGTGGAGCGGATCAGCCCGGCGCGCAGCTCAGTGGTCTCATCAATGCTCATCCCCATAGTGCGCGAGGCATATGACCCATCCGAGCGTTTGATGACACCGGGCAGCCGCACATGGTCCACCCGTGTCGGAAAGGCAAATCGCCCGGCCACCGGTGATCCGGTTAGGATCAGTGCCGAGGCGGTCGGGTCGGCTGCGGTAATGGCACCGGCCAGGGCGCGCGATCGGCGCAGGTGACCAAGGCCAAAGGTGTCGTGGCTGTAGAGCATCACTCGCGTGGCGCGTGGCTTTGCCTCGTCTGTGGTGCTGGAAGTGGCGTGGACTGTCATGTTTGAACCTGAGCGAAATGGTCAAAAAAGTGGGGCACGGCGGGGCGGGCTGAAGCGGTTGACTGCAATTTGGACGTTGGGAATGGGCGCAGACAGACAGGTCGCACAAGTCGACAAGCCGATCGCAACGGCGCCAATTGAGGTGTCGGGAAAAACCCTTTTCTGCTCGGCCATCGTCCGCCTCAGGTTGCGCAGCCTGCCCGGAATGGTGGGGGCAGGCACGGTCCATGTTTCTTCGCGTATCTCCGTGGATTTTCCGGCCGCAAAATTCTTTGCTGGCAGGTGTCCCGTCCCGGTGGTTAGCGAACAGGAAATGTATAGCCTGCGCGAAATTAACATGCAATCAGACAGGGCACACCTACGTGCAAAGTTGTGTGTGGTCATGGTGTTTGCGCTGTGAACACGACTGGGCTAATTTCGACCAAATCATCCGAGGACTTCCTACCCTATGACGCATCTGTTTTTTCGGTTTCTATTGAGTGGTTTGCTAGCGCTGATGCTGACCTTGCCGCTGGCCAATCCCCTGACGGCACAGAGCGATGACGGCAGTGGAGCTGAGGCGCTGGCCAAGGCGATCGAGCAAGCTGCGGACAATGGAGTTGGCGTCATTGTGCTGGATGGYCGYGGTCARCTGATCTCTGACCTTGCCGTTTCAGAGAATCCCGAGCAGGTCGTTGATCCGATGGGTGGGCCYTCGGCSCTRATGCGGGCGCAATCCGAAGTGGACAAGTTCCGCCAAGAACTGCGTAGCCGACTGGCGGCTTTGCCCTATTCGGTGTTTGAAGTGAAATACATCCTGCGCCAAACCAGCCCCGATGGGCGCATTCAGACCTATCTGGAGGTCTTGGGCTGGAGCGTGCTGCTGCTGCTGATCGGGCGCTGGGTGTCGATTGAGATTTACGGCAAACGGATCGCCAAACGGCTGGTGGTCGCGCGGGTCAAATCCGCACCAGAAGGTTACCGCGAGAAAATGCCATTCCTGGTGTTCCGGTTTTTTATGGGCCTTGGTGCGACGGTCTTTGCGATGATATTTGCGGGCCTGGCTGGCTATCTAATCTTTGGACCAGCAGAAGACAGTTCGGTTAAGTTCACCGTGACAGCGGTTTACACCGCCTATTTTCTGGCCAGCACGGTATCGGACCTGTGGCGGATGGTGTTGTCACCCTATCTCAGCCAATACCGTATCCCGAGTTTTTCGGACCGCGATGCYAAGCGGCTCTATCTCTGGGCCTCAGYGYWGGCGACCTATGATATTTCCTCGATTCTGTTTGCCACCTGGGTTGGGGACTTTGGTCTTAACTACAACGTTTATGCCATGGTGCACGGCGTGCTGACGCTGGCGGGCACGGTTGGGAATTTGGCGATGGTGGCGTTCATCGCGCGGGCCGTCAGCAATGCCATTCGAGGCGGTAAGAGCAAGGCGGAATGTACCTGGTTGGTGCGGAGTCTTAGCACGATTTGGGCGCCAGTGATGATGGCCTATATGTTGTTCGGCTGGCTTAACCTGGCCTTTGATCTGGTGCTGGAACGAGAGGCGCCAATCCCGCTGATGGTTGGAACCTATATGGTGCTGACCTCGATCCTGATTGTTTACGGCGCCATCAACTATGTGATCGAGCGGTTCTTTGACCGCTCTCGCCGGGTGCAGCAACTGAACGAAGACATGACCGAGTTGGCGATAGATGCAGGGCCAGAAGACGAGACGGCAAGMGYSSTGWCTGYYCMGCAYGCRATKGTYACSTTTGAGGATCTGGCGCGMCGGGTGGCYGGAATCCTGGCYTTTGTGGTKGGSGCCTATKCGCTGRTGGTGATCTGGAACCCCGAYGCRGMATGGATGRACWCKRTSGYTTCRGARCGGGYGATCGAYGTGRTTTCGATCCTGTTCATTGGCTATGTAGTCTACCATTTGTTTCGCATTTGGATCGACAGCAAGATCGCTGACGAGACCGTCGATACCAGCGAGGGTGAGCTGGGCGATGAGGGTGGTGAAACCGGCGCCAGTCGGCTGGCGACACTGTTGCCACTGTTTCGCGGCGCCATTCTGGCGGTGGTTGTGGTGTCGATTGGCCTGATTGTGCTGCTGGAATTGGGCATCAACGTCAGCCCATTGTTTGCCGGTGCTGGTGTTGTCGGGTTGGCGATTGGATTTGGCTCGCAGACGCTGGTGCGCGACATCTTCTCGGGGGCGTTTTTCCTGGTGGATGACGCGTTCCGCAAGGGGGAATACATCGATATCGGTGATGTGAAGGGCACGGTGGAGAAGATCTCGGTGCGCTCATTCCAGCTGCGTCATCATCTGGGCGCGTTGCAGACCATTCCGTTTGGCGAGATCCGGGTGCTGACCAACTACTCACGCGATTGGGTGATCATGAAGCTGCCACTGCGGGTGACCTATGACACCGACGTTGAAAAGGTGCGCAAGCTGATCAAGAAACTGGGTCAGGAGTTGTTGAGCGACCCGGTGATTGGCGAGAATTTCATTCAGCCATTGAAATCGCAGGGTGTTATCGAGATGCAGGATTCTGCGATGATCATCCGGGTCAAGTTCATGACCAAGCCGGGTGATCAGTGGCTGGTGCGCAAGAAAGTCTACGAGGAAATACGCCAGTTGTTTGAGCGCGAGGGCATCCGTTTTGCCCACCGCGAAGTCACCGTGCGTCTGGCCGAGGGCAAGGCAGATGATCTGAGCCCACAGCAAAAGCAGGCGGTCACCGGCGCGGTGCAGGCGGCAATTGACGACGACATGCTGGATGAGACCGGCGGTGGCAGTGACGATCGGTAGTCTTTATCGCAACGGAGCCCTCCCGTCCCCGCGCTGATCCGCTGCGCGCCTCGCTTGGGGTTGGGCGTGGCACCGCGCCAAGGCGCGGCGTAAAAATCTTGCAAGATTTTTGGTCGGAAAATTCGAATTTTCCGGGTGGGTTCGGTCATTTCGGCCAGGTGGCGGCGGCACTGCCACAGTGTTGGGCCGGGTGATCCCAGCTCATTGAGGTCGAGGTCAGTTGCAAGGGTGGTACCAGACGCTGGCCGGGCCCCCAGCCGCTGTGCTCGGGTGTGCTGGAGAAATCGGCGTCTATGGGTGAGGTGATCTCCGGGCCGGGCGCAGTTTTTTCCAGGCTGGTGAGCAGCACGGCAGTGCGTGCCAGCGACAGGCGCGCCTGCGGGACTGACTTGCCTTTGGCAGCAGCGCTCAGCGCCGAGAGCACCGCCGCTGCCATCAGATAGCCGGTGGCATGGTCTAGCGCTTGTACTGGTAGCGGAGTGGGATGAGTGGTGTCGGCCCAGTTGCGCCCGGCGTCGGCAATGCCGCAACTCATCTGTACCAGGCTGTCAAAGCCGCGTCGACGAGACCAAGGACCGGTCCAGCCATAGGCGTTCAGGGTGGCTTCGATACGATTTGGCGCCAATCGTCTGCGGGCCTCCAGATCATAACCCAACCCTTTGAGCGCACCGGGGCGATAGCCATGCACCAGAACATCTGCGCTTGCCAGCAAGGTTTCGAAACGTTGCCGGTCATCGGTTTGACGCAAATCGAGATAGGCGCAGCGTTTGCCCAGAGAGACGTCCGGAATCACTCCCGGTTCATCCCATCCGGGGGGATCGATACGCAGCACCTCGGCGCCAAACCCGGCTAGGGTGCGGGTGGCAATGGGGCCAGCCAGAACCCGAGTGAGGTCGAGCACCCGCAGACCCGCGAGCGGGCGGGTGGCCGTCGCTTGCGGGCGATCCCGCAGGGTGACTGCGTGCGGGGCTGTCCAGTCGATTAGTGGTTCGGTGGCAACTGCCGCGCCTTGCGGGTGTGCCTGCCATTCGGACCGCGAGCGCATCGCGGCTGCAACGCCGCCTTGTTCAACAATGGCGCTTTCCAATGCACTGGCTTGCCAGGTCCTCACCGCTGCAGTCACCGCGTCGCGGGAACTGGTGCAGCCAAGCACATGTAGCGCTGCGGCGCGGTGGTGTGGCAGATTGGTATGCAGGCGGATCCAGCCATCTGCACATTGATAGTTGCCGGCGATGGCGTCCCACAGGCTGGGCATCTGCCAGCCATTGGGGCGGAAACTATAGCCGTACCAGAGAGAGGCCAGGCGATGGTCCACCGTGACCCCGGGCCGCTCAGCGGTGAGGTTCAGGGTTTGCATCAGTCCGGCCAGTTCCGTCCCGACAGAGGCAAGAGACGCGGTGGCCAGTTCACTCACTGCAAAGGCACTGGGGCGGTGGCCAGATCCGGTCACGCTATAGGTGGTGAGACCGGGTAGGGCGCTGAGCAGGGTCAATGCTGGTAGGGGTCAAGACTGKCGCGCAACCCGTCGCCAAGGAAGTTAAAGGCCAGCACCACGATAATGATYGGCAGCATTGGAATGGCGATCCAGGGGTAGATCTCAACCGAGGTCAGGTTCTGTGCATCGTTCAGCATCACGCCCCAGCTAACCGCCGGCGCGCGCAGGCCAAGGCCGAGGAAGGACAGCGCGGTTTCACCCAGGATCATCGCCGGGATCGACAGCGTGGCCGAGGCAATCAGGTGCGACATGAAATTGGGCAGCAAATGTTTCCGGATCACCCGACCAGGGCCGGCCCCCATCATTTCAGCGGCGCGCACGTATTCCTCTTCTCGCAGGGATAGGAATTTGGCGCGCACCGAACGGGCCAGTCCGGGCCAGTCGAGGATACCCAAGATAACCGAGATGATGAAGAACACCGCCACTGGTCCCCAGTTTGACGGCACTGCCGCCGACAGCGCCAGCCACAGCGGTAGTTCCGGCAGCGAGCGCAGGACTTCGATCACCCGGTTGATGCACCAATCAATACGACCGCCAAAGTAGCCGGCGATGGAGCCGAAAGTGATGCCCAGCAGGAATGACACGGTGATGCCGATGATGCCCACGGTCAGCGATAGCTGGGCACCATACAGGATCCGGCTGAACACGTCGCGGCCCAACCGGTCCGAGCCCCAGAGGAACACAGTGGCATCATCCGGCGCGCAGAACAGGTGGGTCTCGACTGGGATCAGGCCTGCCAACCTGTAGTCGTCACCTTTGCAGAAAAACTCGAGCTTGGCGGGATTGTCGGTGTCCGCCACAAACACCCACTGGAAGGTCTGCATATCGGCCTCGGAGGTCATCGGATAGACATAGGGGCCGATGAAGTCGCCCTCGTGGTACCAATTGACCGACTGCGGTGGCGAATAGAGGTGGTCGGGGTGGCGCTCGTTGGGCGTATAAGGCGCGATAAAGCCGACAAAGGGCAGCATGACATAGCTGAACAGCAGGAATATCCCCGAGATCAGGCCGAGCTTGTGGGTTTTGAACTGGCGCCAGATCAGCACCCAGTTGGCGGCATCCAGGTCGCTGCGCTCGAGCTGTTGCAGGGAGGCATCGGCGTCAAAGGGGGCGTCGTCGACATAGCGACCGTCAGGCAATTGGGTCATTTGTCACGCCCCTCGTATCGAATGCGGGGGTCTAGCAGCACCAGCAGGACATCGGAAATCATGGTGCCAATCAGGGTCAGCAGGGCCACGAACATCAGCACAAAAGCCGACAGGAACAGGTCTTGGGTTTTCAGTGCGGTCAGCAGAGTCGGGCCGATGGTTTGCAGGCCCAGAACGACGGACACCAGAACCGAACCCGAGACCATCGAGGGCAACAGGTTGCCGATGTCAGCGACAAAGGGGTTAAACGCCATGCGCAGTGGGTATTTGGTCAGCATCCGGGCCGGGGCCATGCCCTTGGCCACAGCGGTTTCCACATAGGGTTTGCCCAGCTCATCCAGCAGGTTGGCGCGCAGCCGCTGCATCATCGCCGCCGCACCAGAGGTGCCGATCACAAAGGTTGGCACAATCAGGTGGACGAGGATTGATTTCACCTTGTCCCAGCTCATCGGTTCGCCTTCATAAGAGGGGTCCATCAACCCGCCAATCGGCAGGTCGAAATACTTGTGACCGTAGTAAAACAGGATCAGCGCCAGCAGAAAGTTGGGCGTGGCCAGCCCCAAGTAACCGACAAAGGCTGAGGTATAGTCAACCCATGTGCGGGATCGCGCGGCGGCGATTACGCCCAGCGGCAGCGCCACCACGTAGACAAACAACACCGCAGCCAGATTGACCAAAACCGTCAGCCAGAGGGTGTCGCCAACGATCTCGGCCACCGGCTGGTCAAACTCAAACGACCAGCCGTAATTACCCTGTACCAACCCATAAAACCCGTGGGGGCCGGGTAGAAAACCAACCCAGATCAGATATTGCTGATACAGCGGTCGGTCGAGCGAGTATTCGGTGCGCAGGAACTCGGCCTTGGCGACGCCAGCCGACTGTCCGGTGGCGCGCAGCTCAGCGATCTGGTTGCTGAGGTAGTCGCCCGGTGGCAGGTTGATGATGGCAAAGACCAGCACCGAAACCACCAGCAGGGTCAGCAACATGGTGCCAAAACGGTAGATCGCGTAGCGCAGGATCTCCATCAGCCGTCACCACCTTCAAAGTAGAATTCGTCCATGCGGTGGATGCCAAAGTGGGCGCCGGGCTCCCAGGCCCAGATGCCATTGGTCGGCACGTTGCGCAGGGATTTATTGACCACCACTGGTTGCGGCGCGCCGGCCAGAATGCCGATGCCGTATATCTGATCCGCGTGGATCTTTAGCATTTCTGTCCAGGCGGCGGTCCGTTCTTCGTCCGAGGATGCGATTTCCCAATTGTGAACCAGCTCCATCAGCCGCTGCGCTTCGGGCATGTCGGGGGCCTCACCGACCTCGCCGCCGGTCTGATGATACTGGCCCCATTTTGGCCAGGCAAAGAACACCTGGTCCGTCGGAGCCAGATAAGCTGGCGAGGTATAGGGACGCGGCAAGCCGTTATCCCAGCCATACCAGACCGCGGCCATGGAATTGCCGGAAAACACCCGATTGCGCAGGATGTCGCGGTCCAGTGGGCGCATGATCAGTTTGACACCGACATCGCGCCAATCGTCGGTGATGATCTGCAGAGCGTTTTCAACTTCCTGTCGTTCGCCGGCGGTTTCGATCACCAGTTCCATCAGGCGGCCGTCGGGCAGTTTGCGGATGCCGTAGCGGTTCTTTTGATCCAGACCGGCCTCGTCCAGCAGCCTGTTGGCCAGCTCCGGGTCCCATTGAGCCCATGAATTGCGCAGTTCAGGGTCGAAAAACGGGCTGGATTCCAACACCGCCATGGCACCCGGTTTGGCCAGTTTGAAATACAGCGCCTTGTTGATCGAGTCGCGGTTGATCGCCACCGACAGGGCACGGCGCACCCGTACATCACGCAGCACGGCGCGCCAGACATCGTCGTTGACGTTCAGGTTTGGATAGATGGCGATCTGCGAGGCGGTGCCAGTGCCCCAAAGATAGGTCTCGTAATCGCCGCCATCAGCCTCGCCCTTGCGCAGGATGGCGATATCACGAAAGCCCAGGCCTCGGGCCTGCAAGTCGGCTTCGCCTGCATTGGCTTTGGCGGCCACCAACCCGCCCGAGACGATCTCCATTTCGACAACGTCGATATAGGGCAGCTGCACGCCATTCTCGTCGATCCGGTGGTAATAGGGATTGCGCACAAACAGGTGGCGGATCTTTTTGCCCGAGGTGGAGTTCATCCAGGGCTGCAGGGTTGGCAGCTCGTGATTGTCGAACTTGTACATGTTGTCGCGYTTGTTGTGCAGCGCSGCCCAGCTTTTGACCCGGGCGTCATCCACTTCAAGTGCCAACTGCTCGGGGTCTGCGTAATCGCCGTGGTATTTTCTCAGAAACTTGGAGGGACGGAAGATAAACGGCGGTCGTGCCTGCGCCAGAGTTTGCAGGAAGTTTGGATTGGGATTGTCCCATTCATAGATGACCGTTTGCGGGTCCGGGAAACTGACACGTGGCAGCTCGCCTTCGATGCGCAGGAAATCCGGTGGCCCGGTGGGGTTGAGCAGGGCATTGTTGGCGACGTCTTTCCACCARTACTCAAARTCMGCCGAGGTAAASGGATCRCCGYTGGACCAGCGATGWCCNGGGCSSNAGGTTYARGGTRAARCGGCGGTTGTCCTGGTTMTCRAMGGACAWCARYAGRTCGGGGCGCAGCWCRTARTCYGCRTCATAGCCRACCARCCGRGCRTAGCCATAGACCACCATCTGGCGGATGTCTTTGGAGCGGGTGATCATGGTGTTCARGGTGCCRCCCTGYACKCCMRGMGTSCGCCCGCGAGMGGCSAGATCSACGAYYARGGGCACKTCRGGAAYCCGYTCGGYGGCKGGSGGCAARTYRCCSGCYTCRACSTCRGSGCGCCAGAATTCGCTTTCCTGCACGGTTGGAGCTGAGAGACCGGCAAGTGGCATCATTAGCATTGCAAAGGTCAGGGATAAAATGGATTTTGACGTGTTAAACATGGCAACGTACCTTATGTCCGGGTTCCAATTGCACCAGTGACGGTATCACGGTGTCGGAAAAACGAAAGTGCTCGGGCCAGCTGTCTGGCGCGCCGGCGCCGAATGCCACCAACTTTAGATCTATCGGCCGGTCAATGTCCGGCTCGGGCTGGGCGGCGATCAATGCTTTAGTGTAGGGGTGTTTGGGGTTGTGAAACAAAGTGTCCGGCGGCGCCTGCTCAACCACCAGACCGCCCCGCATCACCGCCACTTCGTCGGCAATGCGCGCCACCACAGCCAGGTCGTGGCTGATAAACAGATAAGACAGGTTTTGGCGATCACGGATATCTTCCAGCAGCCGCAGGATCTGGTCCTGCACCGAGACATCCAGCGCCGAGGTAGGCTCGTCGCAAACCAGCAGCGACGGCTCCAGCATCAGGGCGCGGGCAATCGACAACCGCTGGCGTTGGCCGCCGGAAAATGCATGCGGATAGCGAAGCAACATATCTGGCCCCAGCCCCACCAGCCGCAGCATTTGCGCTGCCCGCTCCCGGCGTTCGGATTTGGAGCCGATGCCGTGGATTTCCAGCGGCTCGCAGAGTGCATCCAGAATGCGCATGCGTGGCGAGAGCGAGGAATAGGGGTCTTGAAACACCATCTGCGCCTCGCGCTGGAACGCGGTTCGGGCGGCGCGGGTCATATGATGCACGGCGATGGCCTCGGATTGCGGCGTGGCGCGAAACAGCACCTCGCCGCCGGGGTCTGGCAGTTCCGCCCCCAGCGCAATACGCGCCGCCGTGGTCTTGCCCGAGCCGCTTTCGCCAACAATCGCAAGCGTGGTGCCGCGCTGCAGTGCAAAATCGACGCCCCGGCAGGCATGAATTTTGGTTTCGGACTGCCAGCGTTTACCCGCTCGCATGGTATAGGTTTTGGACACAGATTTCATCTGCAGGATCAGATCGTCCTGCGGCAACTCGGGCGCGGCTTGCGGGTGGGCCGGAATGGCCGGGGCGGCATTGAACAATTGCTGAGTATAGGGGTGGGCGGGGGATCGCAGCAGCGGCTCGGCCGGGCCGGRCTCCATCACCCGGCCTTTGTGCATCACCACAACCTGCTCGGCCATATTAGCAACGACGCCCAGATCATGGGTGACCAGGATCATCGCCATGCCGGTTTCACGCTGCAGCTCTTTCATCAGCCCCAGCACCTGGGCCTGGGTGGTGACATCCAGCGCCGTGGTCGGCTCGTCCGCGATCAACAGGTCCGGTTTGGCGACCATTGCCATGGCAATCATCGCCCGTTGTCGCATGCCGCCGGACAGTTCAAACGGATAGGAATAATAGGCGCGCTCGGGGTCGGCGAAGCCAACCCGCTCAAAACACTCCAGCACAATCTTGCGCGCAGCGGCTTCGCGGGTGCGGCCATGCAGCCACAGCACTTCGGAGACCTGATTGCCAATGCGGTGCAGCGGCGACAGCGAGTGCATCGGTTCCTGAAAAATCATCGAGATGGTATTGCCACGCACATCGCGCATCTGGCGCTCAGTCAGCGCTGACAGCTCTTGCATCCCGGCGCTGCCGTTTAGCCGGATGGTGCCCGAATGGATGCGGGCGGCGCGTGGCAGGATCCGTAGAACTGCGCGACAAGTCACCGTCTTGCCGGAGCCACTTTCACCGACCAGCGCTAGGGTCTCGCCGGGKCGCACTTCAAAACTGACGTTGCGAACCACCGGTTCGCCACCGCCAAAGCCAATACTGAGATTTTCAACTGACAGCAAAGGCCGCATTCAGGCCCACCCAACCAGCTGTTGTGCCGCTGTCATGATTTCTCCCCTCGTTTTTTGCCACCATCGCGTGCTCGGGCCGGTCTAGTCAAACTCCATTTGCCCGGTCACCTGCATGACAAAGGGATTTCAGCGCTAAGGCACTTTTAAACCACAGGTTGGCGCCGGCGCGTGGCAGGACGTTTTGTTGCGCTACACATTGACCGAGCTCTCTGCCACACCGGGCGGCATAAACCCGAAACGGATTTTCGGGCCAAAAGGAGTTTGCTCATGCCGTCCCGTCTTGATCTGTTTATTGACCGAATGGTGTCGCAGCGTGCCTGTCTGGATTTTGCAATTGCTGAAACTGCGGCGATGAAGGGTCCGGCGTTTGAGCTGGGTTTGGGCAATGGCCGCACCTATCACCATATGCGCCGTTATATCGAGGGGCGCGATATCTATGTGTTCGAGCGCGCGGTGGCTTCGCACCCAGACAGCACCCCGCCTGAGGATCGGGTGATCCTGGGAGACGTGCGCCAAACCCTGCCTGACTCTTTGACCCGGTTTGGCCCCATCGCCAGCCTGGTGCACGCCGATCTGGGTGGCCACAACCGGGAAAAGAACAATGCCTTTGCCCGCTTGGTCTCACCGCTTATCGAGCCGTTGATGGCACCGGGAGGGCTGATGGTCTCGTCTGACCGGATGTATTTTGAAACCCTGACCGAAGTGGCGCTACCCGCAAACGCGGTCAAAGGGCGCTGTTTTATCTATCGACGGTGACGTTTTTGGCTGACGGCGGTAGCCGATGGTTCGCACGGGCGCCCATCGTTGTTTGGCGCAGGTTTTGTGAACAAGCGGACCAGTCGGCCCGTTTCGATTGGCGCGCTTTCAGGCGTGATCTCGCCCACTGATCTGGACCCAAGGTCTGTTGGCGCTATACTAGGTTGTCGGACAGCGCGTTTGCTGCCTAGGCTGGGTCTAAATTGTTCACGATGAGGAATATTAAGTTAATGATTTTTTACGACTGCTCGACCGCCCCCAACCCACGCCGGGCACGGATGTTTATTTCTGAGAAGGGCCTGACGATTGAAAGCCACGACATCTCGATCGCCAAGGGCGAGCAGCTGGATGCGGCATTCCAGGCCGTGAACCCTGGCGCCACGGTCCCTGTTCTGGTCACCGATGAGGGCACGGCCCTGACCGAAAATCTTGGCATTGCTGCTTATCTGGAGGCCATGCATCCCGAACCGCCGCTAATGGGAGAGAGCGCTCAGGAAAAAGGCCTGGTGCTGATGTGGAACGCAATAGCCGAGCAGCAGGGCGGGGTGCCCATTGCCGAGGCGCTGCGCAACACCAATCCGTTTTTCGAAGGGCGTGCCATACCGGGCCCGGTGGGCTATGCGCAGCTTCCGGAATTGGCTGCACGTGGCTTGGAACGCACTAGAAAGTTTTTTGAACTTTTGGAGCATAGGCTGCAAGCCAGCACCTATCTGGCCACCGACAAATTTACCCTGGCCGATATCAGCGCCTTTGTGTTTGTTGAGTTTGCTCGGGTTATCAAAATGCGAATTCCTGAGCAAAACAACGCCACTTTGACTTGGCATGCGGCGATTAAAGCCCGTCCGAGTGCTCAGATATGAGCATCCGACCACAGTAGAATGATGCGAGAGGACTTCCATGCCCCAGAAACCAATCCTGCGCCGGGACGACCCCAAGTTAAAGCCCTTGGTTGGCAATATCAAAGTGACTCGCGATGATTGGCTGAATGTGGCGATGGATGTGTTGATCTCGCATGGGGTCGAACAGGTCAAAGTGCTGGCACTGGCAGATCGAATGGCGGTGTCGCGGTCCTCGTTTTACTGGTATTTCAAATCGCGCCAGGATCTGCTGGATACGCTGCTGAAAACCTGGGAGCAGACCAATACCGCCGGGATGGTTGGCCAGGCCAATGCCACTGCTGAGACGGTGACCGCCGCTGTGCTGAACGTCTGGCGCTGCACTGCCAACCCCGAGCTGTTCAATACAGCGTTGGATTTTGCGGTGCGCGATTGGGCGCGCCGTTCGGGGCCGGTGCGCAACTTGCTGGATCGCTCTGACACGCGACGGGTTGAGGCGCTGACCCAGATGTTCCAGCGCTACGATTTTTCGGAGGGGGAGGCATTGGCCCGCGCCAAGGTATTGTATTACATGCAACTTGGCTATGATATGGCGGGCCTGAACGAAAGCGGAGAGTACCGTCTGACCATGACGCCCGAGTACCTGAAGGTTTTCACCGGCTGTGAGCCTGCTCCGGGAGAGATGGAAGAGTTTACCGAGTATTCGCTGCAGTTCTGGGACGTTTAAAGCGCCGCAAGCGCGGCGTTGATTTCAGTTTGCACCCTTTCTGCCGTCTGTTGCCGCACCGGACCATAGCCGCGGATCTCCATCGGCGCGCAGAGAATTTTCAGGCAACATTCATGATGATCTGCGCCATAGCCTTGGGTAACCTGTTTCAAAGCTGTCTCGTACCAGGCTAACAGGTCGCGGTGCAGTCGGGCCTCAGCGTGATAGCCAAAGGGGTTGAACCAACTGCCGCGCAGGCGCTTACCCTTGGTAAGCAGTGTCATCGCAGGCCGCAGCCATGGGCCAAAGGCACGTTTCAGCGGACGGCCCCTGCTATCCTTTTTGCGGCTCAGAAGCGGCGGCGCGAGGTGGTAATGGACCTTGAAATCCCCCTCGAATTCGGCGTCGATCTGATGCGCGAAGGCGGGGCTGGTCAGCAGTCGCGCCACCTCGTATTCATCCTTATAAGCCATCAGTTTGAACAGTGATTTTGCCGCTGCAAGGGTCAGGTCCTCGGCAACATCCTCAGGCAGAGAGTCGCGGAAGTGGGACAGGGTTTCGGTATAGCGCTTGGCATAGGCGACATCCTGATAGCCGGTGAGAAAACTGGCCCGGCGTTCGATCATATCACTCAGCGTTTCCACCGCGTCCGGGATCTCGTTGTAATGGTCTTGTACCAGACCGGGATCAGCCGCCATGGCGCGGCCAATAGCCAGCGCCAGGCGGTTTTGCTCCACCGCAACTCCGTTTAGCACAATTGCCTGGTCCAGTGCCGTGGCAGAGACCGGCACCAGACCTTTTTGCCAGCCAAAGCCAAGCATCATCACATTGGCCAGGACCGCATCGCCCAGCAGTGCCTCGGCGGCCTCGTTGGCATTAAATCCGCTGAGGTTTTCGGCGCCGACCACCTCGGCAATGGCCTGCTCGCGCAGCCCCACTTTCAGATCCGCATCGCGGCGCAGCACCAAATCTCCGGTAGGCATTTCTGCCCGGTTCAGCACGATGCGGGTGCCGGGACCATAATGCGCCGAGGCCTTGTGAGCTGAGCTGACAACCACGTCACAGCCAATCACCGCATCCGCTGCGCCCACATCAATGCGCACCTGGTTCACATCATCCGGTGAGGACGAAATTCGAATGTAGCTGAGCACAGTGCCGAATTTCTGCGCAAACCCGGTAAAGTCCAACACGCTGGAGCCTTTGCCCTCCAAATGTGCCGCCATAGTGATCAGCGCCCCGACGGTGACCACACCGGTGCCGCCGACGCCGTTAACCAGCAAATCAAACGGCGTATCTAGCGCGGGTAAATCCGGGGTGGGCAGATCAGCGACCAATTTCGCCGCATCCAGCCCAGCAGGTTGTTTCTTACGCCGGGTGGCGCCCTCAACGGTGACAAAGCTGGGGCAGAACCCGTTCAGGCACGAGAAATCCTTGTTGCAACTGGACAGGTTGATCTTGCGCTTGCGGCCAAAGGGGGTGTCTTTGGGCTCGACACTCAAGCAATTGGATTCAACCGAGCAATCGCCGCAGCCCTCGCAGACCAGATCGTTGATAATGGCAAACCGTTTGGGGTCATCCAAAGTACCGCGCTTGCGACGCCGACGTTTCTCGGTGGCGCAGGCCTGCTCGTAAATCAGCACGGTGACACCGGGGATGTCGCGCAGCTCGCGTTGAACCATATCCAGTGCGGCGCGGTCGTGAAACGTGGTGCCACTGGGGAAATCGGCGCGGCTGAATTTGCCAATGTCATCCGACACCAGCGCAATCCGCTGTACCCCTTCTGCGCGGCTGGTCAGGGCAATGCCCGCCACGCTGACCGGCCCGTCCACCGGCTGACCACCGGTCATCGCAACCGCATCGTTATAGAGGATTTTATAGGTGATATTGGTCTGTGCCGCGACCGCTTGGCGGATCGCCAGCGAGCCGGAATGATACCAGGTGCCCTCGCCCAGGTTCTGAAACATATGTTTGCCGCCGTTGAACATCGAGGCCGCCACCCAGGGCACCCCTTCGCCACCCATCTGCGCATAGCCGCCGGTCTCGCGGTCCATCCAGCTGGCCATCACATGGCAGCCAATGCCCGAGTTCGCCTTGCTGCCCTCGGGCACTTTGGTCGAGGTGTTATGCGGGCAGCCCGAACAGAAATACGGCGTGCGGGTGGCGCCGGGGATGTTCAGCAGGATGGGGGGGATGTCGGTCAGCGCCCGTGCCTTGGCCGGCAGGTTTTCACCGGGAAAGAACCGGTTCAGCCGTGCCGCCACAATGGGCACCAGAAGCAGCGGGCTCAACTCGCCGGTCCAGGGCACCAGCGGCTCGCCCTGGCTGTCGTATTTGCCGGTCATCTTCTCGGGCTTATCTCCGGGCCAGTCATAGAAATACTCCTTGAACTGGCTCTCGATGATGCCGCGTTTTTCCTCAACAACCAGCACCTCTTGCTTGGCGCGCACAAACCGCAGCGCCTGCGCGCGGGCCAGCGGCCAGACCATGCCAACCTTGTAGATATCGATGCCCAACCGACGGCAGGCGGCTTCATCCAGCCCCAACAGTCGCAGCGCCTCCATCAGATCAAGGTGGCCCTTACCGGTGGTGACAAAACCAAAGCTGGCCTTGGGCAGGTCATAGATGCGGTGATCAATCGGATTGGCCTCGGCAAAGGTCCGCACCGCCTTCAGCTTGGCGCGAATACGGGTCTCAATCTCGGGGCTGGGCAGATCCGCGCGTCGAATATGCAGCCCGCCGGGGTAGGGCGGCAGCTCGGGCAGGATAAATTTTCGGTCCGGCACCAGCTCAACCGAACGCGCACTTTCCACTGTTTCKGACACTGCCTTGAACCCAACCCAGGTGCCGGAATAGCGCGACAGCGCAAAGCCGTACTCGCCAAAGCTCAGGAACTCGCCAACTGTGGCCGGGTTCAGTACCGGCATGAACCAGGCCAGAAACGCCGCGTCAGACTGATGCGGCATCGACGAGCTGACACAGCCATGATCGTCGCCAGCCACCACCAGCACACCGCCTTTGGGGGATGATCCATAGGCATTGCCATGTTTCAGCGCATCCCCCGAGCGGTCCACCCCAGGCCCCTTTCCGTACCACATGGAGAACACCCCCTCGACCTGGCACTGCGGATCCAGCACCGCCTGCTGGGCCCCCAGCACCGCGGTGGCACCCAGATCCTCGTTCACCGCAGGCATAAACTTGATGCCGTTCTGCTGCATCCGCTTGGCTGACCGCCAGAACTCCAGATCCACCCCGCCCAGCGGCGATCCGCGATAACCCGACACAAATCCGGCGGTGTTCAAGCCGGCGTTGCGGTCACGTCGCGCCTGATCCAGCATGATCCGCGCCAACGCCTGGGTGCCGGTCAGAAACACCCGACCTTTGTTCAGCCGGTAGCGGTCATCCAGTTGATATTGATGAAAATCGTGGCTTTGCTGGGTCATGGAAGGCATTCTTTGCGTGATCAGTGGTGTTGACGGAAGGATAAACCTATCTGCATGGAGAAATTTGCCATATTATCTGGAGTCTGCGTGAAAATTGGGTAAATTGACCGTTCTGTGGTCCAAAATCAAAATGGATATTCACGTTATGAAACTTGATGATCGCGACAGGAAGATCCTGACTCTGTTGCAACAGGATGCGCGGATGTCCAATGCTGACCTGGCCGAGGCCGTTGGCATGTCAGCCTCCGCCCTATGGCGGCGGGTGCGGGCCTTGGAAGGGAGCGGGGTGATTGAACGCTACGGCGCTATCGTCAACCCCTCGGCGATGGGGCTGGGATTCCAGGCTATTGTTCACGTGCACTTGACCCGCCACGATCCGGAGGAACTTGTGGAGTTCATTGCCGCGATAAAGGGCAACGCTTTGGTACAGGAGTGTTATGCAACCACCGGTCAGGCCGATTATCACCTGCGGGTGCTGGCCCCGGACTTAGAGGCCTATAACCACTTTCTGGAGCAGTTCCTGTTCCGCCTGCCTGCGGTGGCCAGCGCCCAGACAAATATGGTGCTGCGAACCATCAAGCACAACAAGCCGGTGCTTCCATGATGGGGATCCATCTTCATCTGGCCAAAAATATCCCGGGGTTTGGGGCAGAGCCCCAACCGGGGCCTGCAAAAATCACTGCCGCCTGTAAAAGCAACCGATAGGTCAGAGGGCGACGTACTCAACCCAAGCCCAAACCATCGCCAGATAGGTTAGATGATGCAGGGCCTGATCGGTTCCCATGGCGCGCCAGAAACCAGCCATTGTGGGCATCAATTTCTTGGAGTCGGAATAGCAGGCTTTACAGTAATCAATATTGAAATGAACAACCCATTCCAGCGCGCATATTGCCAGAATGAACGGCACTGGTGCTCGAAATGTCAGAAAAACCAGCAGTGATCCCAACGCATGGATCCCGGCGTGCTGGGCCCGCCCCATGTGGAAATACTGACCTCGCCCGCAGAGCATTTTTGGTGTCTGCAAATAGAAGTCGGCAAACATATGCTTGATCTGCAACAGGCCCAGCAACAGCAGGATGGATCCGACATAGTCCGGCAAGGTGGGTGCTCCTATTGTTGATGCACGTTGTCGAAGCTTACGGATTTTTTCGCCGCAGGCAATCGGGCAGTGAAACATCTGCCGCAACGGGACATCTGGCGCTAAGCCATTGCCTGTGACCGTCGAACCGCGCTAGGCATTGAGACGTACACATTTACCATAGCCATGTTGGAGCCTTCCCATCGARCGCTCRCTTTTYCGTTTYATCTGGAAATACTCCAAACSKGATCAGTTGGTTYTRCTRCTGATTACCACCACTYTGTTYCCGCTKTTGTWCCTGACGCTTGARYTGCCMAAGCGGATYATCAACGAYGCMATYGGCKCRCAGACYTCMACAATYGATGTGCTGGGYYRYYCRGTTGMGCAANTTGAWNTTCCTGTGGYTGYTGTGYGGAGGRTTYTTGYTGGCGGTGACRGCSCAYGGCYTGATGAAAATGCGCATCAACACCATGAAAGGYGTGCTGGCCGARCGYATGTTGCGYCGGTTTCGSTATCAGCTGATTGCCCGGATCCTGCGGTTCCCACAGCCCTATTTCGAACGGATCAGCCAGGGTGAACTGGTGTCGATGGTCACCGCCGAAAGCGAACCGATGGGCGGGCTGATGGGCGATGCGATCAGCCAGCCGGTGCTGCAGGCGGGACAGATGATCACCATCCTGATGTTTTTGTTTCTGCAAAATGTCTGGTTTGGCCTGGCGGCGGTGGCGCTGATCCCCTTGCAGGGTTGGTTGATCCCTGTGTTGCAACGGCGCATCAACTTGTTGAACAAGCAACGCATCAAACAGGTGCGCGCCTTGGCCTCCGAGATTGGCGAAAGCGCCGCCGGTGCTTCAACCCTGCGGATCAATGGCGGCTGGCGCTACCGGATGGCTTTGATCACGGATCGACTTGGGCGGCTGTACGATATCCGCCTTGAGATCTACCAGAAGAAATTCTTCATGAAGTTTATCAATAACTTCATCACCCAACTGACGCCGTTTCTGTTCTACGCAATTGGTGGCTATTTGGTGCTGCAGGGCTCGGTCTCGCTGGGGGCACTGGTGGCGGCGCTGGCGGCTTACAAAGACCTCGCCTCGCCCTGGAAGGAACTGCTGGCCTATTACAACCAGACCCAGGACATGAGCCTGCGCTGGGAGGTGATCATGGAGCGGTTTGCGCCGTCAGGCATGATTGATGAGGCGCTGATGGAGGGGGAACCCGACGAGCTGGTCCATCTGAAAGGCGATATCGTTCTGGAGGGAGTCAACGTGCGGGATGCCGATGGCAATCTGGTGCTTGAGGATCTCAGCGCGCTACTGCCAGCAGGCAAAGTGGTGGGCATCGCCGCTCCGTCCGAAGAAGATCGCCGGGCGCTGGCGGAATTGTTGACCCGAGAGTTATTGCCTTCGGCGGGCACGGTTACCATTGCAGGGCATGACTTGACCAAGCTGCATCAGGCGGTGATTGCGGCGCGGGTCGGTCATGCCACCTCGCGGCCGGTGCTGTTTCAGGGCTCGTTTGGCGACAATGTGATGATGCCGATGCGACCACGGCCCAACGGTGCGGCGCGCGATGCCGATCAGTTCGAGAAAGCGTTGAAGGCGGGCAATAGCCCTGATCCACATGATGCGCCCTGGCTTGACCCGTCGCTGGCGGGGTTTTCCACCGAAGCAGAATTGCGTGGCTGGWGGCNNCARCYKRYSSMGKRGMWSKGRKMGKAMRYTGCSTKRKNNTCMGNGCKCGKANATGGAGCAGCGCTTTGACCCCAAAAACCACCCGAAGCTGAGCGCCCGTCTGGTGCAATTGCGCGGTCAGGTGCAGCAGGCGGTGCGCGACGCCGGGCTGCGCCAGTACGCATTTTTCCTGAAACCGGATCAATACAATCCAGCGCTGCCAGTGGCCGAAAATCTGCTCTATGCCACCGCACATGCGCCGATCACCGAGACGGTGCTGGCGCAGCAGACCGAGTTCCTGGACCTGATCAAAGAATTGAAGCTGGACAAAGACCTGGTAGCCCTGACCCAGGATGTGGTGGACATGTTACGTCAGATCTTTGGCCTGGATGGCACTGACCACCCGCTGTTTCGCAAGCTGGGGCTGGAGCCGTCGGCCTATGAGGCAGCGCTGACTCTGGTTGAAAAAACCCGGTCCAAAGGCGCCGAGGCTCTGGATCACAAGGAGTTGGCGCAACTGTTGATCGTGCCGTTTCGGATTTCGGCGGAACAGATTGGCCCGGCGTTTAGCGAGGAGATGCAAGATCGTATCCTGAGCTTCCGGAAAAGCCACTCGACCCGGTTGATGGCCACATTGGGCGACTTGTTTGTGCCGCTGGACATTGACCATTTTGCGCCTGGAATGACGGTTCTGGAAAATGCGCTGTTCGGCAAGATTTCGGACCTGGCAGGAGCCAAGGGCGATGAATTGCGGAAATTGGTRTCGGAACTGCTGGTGGAAAACGGCGTCCGCGATCTGGTTGTCGAGCTGATCTTTGAATTGCCGATTGCCCTGGGCGGGCAGGGGCTGGCGGCCAGTTTTGCCGAGCCACTGGCCTTTTCGCGCGCCACGATCAAACGGCCGGATATCCTGATCATGGACTCGGCGATGTCCAGCTATGATCTGGACACCCGCATATCGGTGCACAAGAACCTGCGCCGCCTGCTGCCGGAGACCACCCTGATCTACCTCAGCGACAGCTTTGAAAGTCCCGAGGTGTTCGATGTCTATTATGAGCTGCGACAAGGCCGGTTGGTGAGCGATGAAGCCGAAGAGGTTGCCGTCGAAGATGGTGCCGCCAGCGCCGACCTGGCCCGCAAACTCCGGGCGCTGGAACAGACCGAATTGTTTTCCGGGTTGAACCGTCGCCAGTTGCGGCTGCTCGCTTTTGGAGCCCGCTGGTATCAGGCAAAGGCTGGTGAGGTGGTATTCCTGAAAGACGATGACGCAAGCGACGGTGCCTATATGATTCTCGAAGGCGAGGCGGGCTTGTTCCTGCCGGTCGAAGGGCGGGACGACAGGTTGATTGCCAATGTAGGTCCTGGACGGCTGGTTGGTGAATTGGGTCTGATCCGCAAAGAGCCACGGTCCCTTAGCATGATTGCACAAACTGAGCTGACTTGCCTTCGGATCGGCGAAGAGGAATTCTTTGCGGTGGTTGAAAATGACGCGGCAACGGCCTTTAGGCTGCTGCAGGTTGTGGCAGGATATGTATCAAACTGAGTGGTGAGATTTACCTGTAAAGAAGGATCTTTCGGGTCACACTCACCGGTGTTCTCCCGCCCGTTTGCGGTCTCCTGACGGAGACCCGCCTCCGGTTGGGCCCGGCAGACGCCTTTACCTTGATAGCTTGCTGATGAAAGCCACGAATCTGTTATCCAGCTTTGGCTGCTTTGTAATGGAAAGC
>NVUP01000016.1 GCA_002401945.1 Paracoccaceae bacterium | reverse complement strand
TTTGGGAAGCAAGTCGCCCTTGCAAGCGATGAAAGACTGGCACAAGTTCAAGCCAGACCTGTTCAAGAAACAGCCATACTACCTGCCGGGATGTGACACATAACAAGCAAAGAGGCATTAACGCAGATGTTGCATGTAGGGTCTGTGTTCAACCGATGCTGGCCACCAGTCCGGCGAGTTCCGAAAGATCTTGGATTTGGTGGAAATTCGGATCACCTTCGGGGGCCTTGTCCTGTTCCAGCTCCCAGGTCAAATCATGCGGCACATAGGTGCCCCAACCGCCAGCTGCGATCATCGGCGTCACATCCGAGCGCATGGAATTGCCCACCATCATTGCCCGTGCCACCCCGTCCCCTCGGTGACCAAAAATCTCGCGATACACTTCTGGGGTTTTCTCTGAAACAATCTCCACCGCGTCGAACAGATCGCCCAGACCGGATTGTGCCAGTTTACGTTCTTGATCCAGAAGGTCGCCCTTGGTCACCAGCACCACTCGGTATTTGTCAGCCAATTCTGCGACCGCGTCACGCGCATGTGGCAGCAGCTCGATTGGAAATGAGAGCATCATTTGCCCGGCTTCGATCAGCTCGTGGATCACCGTGGCTGGGACCCGTGCATCGGTCACCTCGATGGCGGTCTCTATCATCGACAGGGTGAAGCCTTTGACGCCATAGCCATAACGCCCAAGATTGCGTTTTTCTGCCGCTAACAAACGCTCTCCCAGGTGCTCGGGGTCCAGATCAACAGGCGTGTGATCAGCCAGCAATTCGGCAAATCTCTGCTGGGTAATCCGAAAGAAACGCTCGTTGTGCCAGAGCGTATCATCAGCGTCAAAACCGATGGTCGTTAACCTGCTTGCCATAGTCTTGCTCGCTTTCTCTTTTCCTCGCCGAGATTGAGGCTATATAAGCGGGTGACGAATTTCCATGCCTGACCCGGATTGAACCGCGAATGCCATTGTTGCCCCATACCATGTCTGACCAGTCGGATGACTCCACGGACACCGGAGTCCTCACCAAGACGAAACCGAAGACCCAGCGCCCTCCACGATATAAGGTGCTACTGCTGAATGACGACTATACGCCAATGGAATTTGTGGTGATGGTGTTGGAGCGGTTCTTTGGCATGACCCATGCCGAGTCGTTTGAGATCATGCTGGTGGTTCACAAAAAGGGCTTGGCAGTGGTTGGGGTGTTCAGCCATGAAATCGCTGAAACCAAGGTTGGTCAGGTGATGGATTTTGCCCGCCGACAGCAGCATCCGCTGCAATGTACCATGGAAAAAGAAGAATAAGAGGCCTCACTCATGTCCATCCGTCTCTCCCTGGCGATCACGTCAGGTGGCTTTGCTGTGCCCGAAAATGGCAAGATTGCAGTGTTTCACCCGCGCGCTGAGCATGACCTGTCTGTGCTGCCGCAGGACCGCGTGCTGGTGGTGCAGCCGATGCGCCCCGATCATGATGCCTTTGCCAACCAAGGCTATGACTGTGTGGCGGCGCTGGAACCGGGCACCGAGATCGCTGCGGCGGTGGTTTTCCTGCCTCGTGCCAAAGCGCTGGCGCGGCATTTGGTGGCGCAGGCCGTGGCAGTCAGCTGTGGTCCGGTGCTGATTGATGGCGCCAAAACCGATGGAATCGATTCGGTGTACAAGGCGGCGCGCAAGCTGACCGAAACCTCTGCCTCGATCTCCAAGGCACATGGCAAGATATTCTGGGTCGAGGCTGACGGGCAGGTTTTTGCCGATTGGCGAGGTGATGATTTCAATACAGTTGATAGCTATGTCACCGCCCCGGGGGTGTTCTCGGCGGATGGCATCGATCCTGGATCGCGTCTTTTGATCGAGTCCCTGCCGGCAAAACTGGGCCGCAATCTAGCGGATCTTGGCGCGGGCTGGGGCTATCTCTCGGCTGATCTGTTGCGGCGCGACGAAGTCATCCAAAATCTGCATCTGGTGGAGGCCGACCACAGCGCGCTGACCTGTGCAAAGCGCAATGTGACCGACCCGCGGGCGCAATTCCACTGGGCTGATGCGCGCGATTGGAAGCCGCCGCATCTGCTGGATGGTGTCATCATGAACCCGCCGTTTCAYACYGGGCGTAGYGCYGARCCYTCRCTGGGKCAGGCCTTTATCGCCACSGCTGCACGGGTTCTGACATCCTCGGGCAGCCTGTGGATGGTGGCAAACCGCCATCTGCCTTATGAGACCACCCTGGCTGAGTTGTTTGTGAAGGTGTCTGAAATTGCGGGCGACAACCGGTTCAAGGTGTTGCATGCTTACCGCCCCAAACGCCTGCGCCGTTGAACGCCGCCACTGGGGTGGTTTCCAATTTGGCAAATGCGGGATAACCTGACGTCTGCATTGTCCTGACGGAGCCCTAAGCCATGTCCTTTTCCATTTCCGGCAAAACCGCCATTGTGACCGGTGCTGCCAATGGCATTGGCCTTGCCATAGGCAAGCAATTTGCTGCCGCCGGGGCCAATGTGATGTTTGCCGATGTGGATGAGGCCGGGCTGATCCGCGAGTTGGGCGACCAGCCCGAGGACAGCAGCAGCCGCTATTTTGCTGGTGACCTGCGCGAGCGGCTGACCATTGCCAACCTTCTGTCCGCCACCATTGATGCCTTTGACCAGATCGACATTCTGGTCAACGGGGCCCGCCAGGTGCTCACCAGCGATCCGCTCGACCCCGAGGACGACTCGACCGAAGTGCTGCTGACCGAGAACCTGCTGCCGACCCTGCGGCTGTCGCAGCAGGTGGCGAGGCGGATGATGAAACAAGGCGAGGGCCGTGAGGGCAGCGGGCCACTGGGGTCAATCGTCAACCTGTCTTCGATTGCAGCGCGGCGCACCCACCCGGAACTGATGGCCTATTCGGTGGCTTCGGCGGCAATGGATCAGATGACCCGGTCGCTGTCGGTTGCCTTGGCGCCGCACCGGATAAGGGTCAACAGCATTGCCTTTGGGTCGGTGATGAGCGCCTCGCTAAAGGCGGTGCTGAAAGACAACCGTGCGTTCCGCGAGGATATCGAGGCGCACACGCCGCTGGGCCGTATCGCCTCACCAACCGAACTGACCAAGACCGCGCAGTTTCTGGCCTCCGAGGCCTCGGGGTTTATGACCGGTCAGATCGTGACCCTGGACGGTGGCCGCACATTGCTGGATCCGGTGGCCGCTCCGGTCCACTAAGTGCTGCCAATACTCAACGCAACATGCTGAAAGACCTTGATATGAGCGATGACATGAAAGCCGAAAAAGCCGAGGCCGCTGCTTGGTTTCGCACCCTGCGGGACCAGATTGTTGCCGCATTCGAGGCGCTGGAAGACAGCCATGACAGCGGACCGCTGTCGGATCAGGCGCCGGGCCGGTTTGAGGTCAAGGATACCAAGCGGGCCTCGGACGACGGCTCGGATGCTGGCGGCGGGTTGATGAGCGTGATGCGCGGCGGTCGGGTGTTTGAAAAGGTCGGGGTCAATGTCTCCGAGGTTTACGGTACGTTGGGCGAGAAGGCGCAGAGTGCGATGGCGGCGCGCAAGGGCCTGGCCGGGATGAAAGAGGATCCACGGTTCTGGGCTGCGGGGATTTCGCTGGTGGCGCATATGCAGAACCCGCATGTTCCGGCGGTGCATATGAACACCCGGATGTTCTGGACCCCACATGCCTGGTGGTTTGGTGGTGGATCAGATCTGAACCCCTGCATCGAATACAGTGAAGACACCAAACATTTCCACAACCAGCAAAAGAAGTACCTGAACCCACATGGCGGGCTGCTCTATCCCAAGCTGAAAGCCTGGGCGGATGAGTATTTCTATATCCCGCACCGCAATCGCGCCCGTGGTGTTGGCGGCATCTTTATGGATGACCGCAACAGTGGCGACTGGGAGCGGGACTTTGCCCTGACCCAGGACATTGGCCGTGCTTTCCTGCCCGCCTTTGTACCGCTGGTGGAAAAACGCCGGGTACAGGAGTGGTCCGAGGCCGACAAAGAGGCGCAGCTGATCCACCGGGGGCTCTATGCCGAATWCAATCTGGTCTATGATCGGGGTACCAAATTTGGCCTTGAAACCGGCCATGACGCCGATGCGGTGCTGATGAGCCTGCCGCCGATGGCCAAATGGATTTGAGCTGCCGCAGATGCTGAAATGGCTGAATAGCACCCGGTTCTGGGCCCTTTTTGGGGTTACCCTTATCCTGGCCGGGGCTGTTCTTATGCTGCTGCGTCTGCATCCACCGACAGTTCTAACACTGGCCGCTGGCCCCGCTGGCGGCGCATATAATCAACTGGCCAAGCGCTATCGCGCCGTGTTGGCCCGTGACGGTATCGAATTGGGTATCGTCGAAACCGCAGGCTCAGCCGAAAATGCCAATTTGATCGAGACCCAGCAGGTGGATGCCGCCTTTCTGCAGGGCGGCATCGAGGTATCGGGGCAAAGTACCGAGGCCATAGGCGCCATTTTCTTTGAACCCATGGTGTTTTTAACCCAACGCGACATCGAGATACCCGGCAATCCGGCCCTGTGGAGTGGTCTGCGGATCAGCAGTGGGCGGCCTGGATCTGGAACTGCGGCAGCATTTCACGACTTTCAGGCTGCGGTCGGGCTACATTCCTCGGCAAATCAACACTTGGGGCTAAGTTACAGCGAAGCGGTCACAGCACTGCTTGACGGCACAATCGACATTGCCGTCTTTGTCGCCCCGATTGATGCCCCCTATCTGGTCGCTGCCTATGCCGACCGACGAATCCGCCTGGTGCCGCTGGACTATAGCGAGGCAATCTCGCGGCGGCTGCATTATGCCAACACGGTGACGCTGCCCACCGGGGMGATCTCGCTGGACCCGGTAATCCCGCCCGTGCCGCGCCAGTTGCTGGCGCTGGAGGCCCGCTTGGCCATCAGCGACAGGCTACACCCGGCCTTGGTTAACCGGCTGACGATGGCGGCGATCGAGCTGCACAGCAGTCGCGATATCATCACCGACCATGGCCGGTTCCCGTCAGTCAAGGGCAACGGCTTGCCGGTCAATAACGCGGCTCGGCAATTGATCATCAACGGCGCATCAACCTGGCACGATTGGCTGCCCTATTGGATGGCGGCGCAGGTGAACCGGTTGTTCCTGCTGATGTTGCCAATCCTGTTCATTCTGTTGCCGATGTTGCGGGCAATCCCGTCTCTCTATGCCTTTGTGATGCGCTGGCGGGTGCTGCAGCACTACCCCGAGATCAAACAGATCGAGGAAGAGCTGACCAAGGGCTGCGACGTTGYTGAGCTGGGTGAAATGGATCAACGTTTGGTYGATCTGGACGAGCGGCTGGCACAKGTGCGCCTGCCACCTCTGTACCGGCAAATCGCCTATACCGCCCGTATTCATATTCAACTGGTGCGCAAGCGTATTGTGGATTTGCACAGTGCCCAGACGGCAGAAATCTCTCGGTAAGTTCGCCAAGCTAGGTCTCGATAAGGTCGATCTGCTTGGGTGCTGACATTTGAAACCTAGACGGGATGACTTCGCAGCGTTATATTCTAAAGGCGATTTTATAGGTGATGGCCTTGCTATTGGTAAGACGTCAGAAAACCCGACACGCAAAGCTCCATTGTTATTGAGAGGGCTTGGCACTGTGGATCACCGACAAGCAGACGCTCAAAATTTGTGCGCTGTGATCGGGATCTATGGGCGATATKGCGTCTAACGTTGTCACCTGCCGCAGTTCGTTGAGACAGGCGCAAGTTGCCGGTCTCGTAACTAGTTATTTGTTGTTATCAAGGATGGCGTTATGTCGAGCAATCCATATCTCAAAGATATTACCAAGCACGAACAGATTTTTGCCAAGGAGTTGGACAAACTGCTGACCAAGGCTGTGCAGGCCAAGGATGTGCAGAAAAAAGCTGACAAACTCACAAACAGCAGTACCAAGACGCCCCCGAAACCGGTCGAGAAAGTGTTTGAAATGGCACTTGCCAAGGCGATGAAAACACTGCCCAAAAAATACGCCGGTCTCGATATCAGACCTTACCCGAGTTACGAGCAGAAAGACGCATCCTGGATTGCCAAAGTCGCAGTGACCGCCTGGTTTGAAATGACGGGTTCGGGGGGCGGCACCTATAAGGTCAAGCCGGGTGACACATTGTGGGATATCGCCAAGGACAAATATGGCCACGGAATGTACTGGCCCGTGATCGCGGCCGAGAACTCCAAGGTGGTCAAATCGAAGGGCAATTTCATCCTGGCCGGGGTAGAGCTCAAAATCCCTGCCATCGATATCCCGGTGGGCGTCTGCGAAGTGCCCTCGATGACCAAAGCGTCCAAGCCAACACCAGAGGCGCGCAAGCCTGCGGTGTCGGTGATGTATCCGACGCTGGAATTTGACCTGGAAAAGGGATCTTCGATCAAACAGGTGATGAAGGGCCCAGGCATGACGCTGATTGTCACCACAACGCTGAAGGGGTCGATCAAAGTGCAGAAAAAAGGCGCCTTGCCCGGCAGCTTCAACCTTCGGACCTATGAGACTGAACTGGCCAATGGGCTGAAACCATTCCAGTCTTCTATCAAGTTCAAGTCATTCAAGGTCGATTCCATCACGGTGGCCAGCAACGTATCTGGTACCACCTGGAAATCCTCGATCAGCATCTCCAAGACCGGCGCGATCAAGGCATCACTTTCGCCCAAGCCAGTGTCGTTCAAGAAAAAGGATCTGGTGTTTGAGGGCAATGTTGGGCTTGAAATCGAAATACAGGCCATTCCGGACAAGCCCAAAGTAAAGGTGCCGGTGCCAAAGCCGATTTATGTCGAGGTGTTCGACTGGGTGGTCGACAATGGCGCGGTGGTGGTTGGCGGCGTGCTGATCGTTGGCGCCGGCGTTGTGGTGGTCGCGACACTTGTCGAAGATGTGCTGACGGCCGGAGCAGGGATTGCCGATGATCCTGCCTCATTTGCGGCGGCCTCGGCGATGTTTGGTCAGGGGCTTCAGATGGTTCGATGACTACACCGCTCCCTTCCCCGCCGATCACTGCCCAAGACCAGGCGGTGATCGACAGTTATCTCAAGGATATTCAAGCCCAGATCAACTACCAGAGATCTCTGGCGGTGCGCTATGGCCTGGGCACAGGGCTGTTTCTGATTGCCGCCTTCTGGTTTGATACGGTGTGGCTGGCGGTGCCGATATATCTGGTGTTTATCTTTTGGCTGGTCCTGCGTCACCGCGCCTTTGCGCGGCGAAGCCGGGGATTGCATCGTATCTTTAAACACCTTGAGGCTCAGAAGCTGAGCTCAAAGGGGTGATCGGGCTAGGGTGTCTGTCTTCGGCAGCGCTATTTTGAACTGTGTGATTGGTAAGGATGTCGCCCGGTAAGGGCAGGGGTTTTATGCGCAAACTGATAGTGTTGATTGTGATGGCCACTGCCTTGATCGGCTGTGGTCGACGGCCCGAGCCTGAGCCTGAACTCGTGCGGGCGATACAGGCKATACCGGATGCTTCAGCCGAGGCCTTGGCGCAATTGATCMCCTATCCTCGTTTTGGCGATAGCGATCCGTTTGACTGGCAACGCCGCAAACCCACATCTTATCCGATCCACGGCATCGACGTGTCGCGCTGGCAGGGGGATATCAACTGGCGTCAGGCCCGGGCCGCCGGAGTGTCCTTTGCCTATATCAAGGCGACCGAGGGCGGTGATGTTGCCGACCCAAAATTCCAGGACTATTGGGCCGGGTCGCGACGGGCAGGGGTGGCACGTGGGGCCTATCACTATTTCTATTTCTGCCGTCCGGCGGCGCAGCAGGCACGTTGGTTCATATCGCATGTGCCACGTGATTCTGCGGCGCTGCCACATGTGCTGGATATGGAGTGGAATCCGCGCTCCCGCACCTGCACCWAGCGCCCGGATGGGGCGCATGTCCGGCGCGAGGCCAAGCGGTTTCTGGATATGCTTGAGGCTCATTATGGTCGCCGTCCGATCCTCTACACCACAGTAGATTTCTACCAGCAGACCGGCATTGGTCGCCTGCAAGGCACCGAGTTCTGGTTGCGCTCCGTCGCCGGGCATCCAGCCCAGGTTTATCCCGGAGCGGGTTGGAGCTTTTGGCAGTACAGCGGCACTGGCAAGGTGCCAGGAATTGCCAGCGGTGTGGATCTGAACCTGTTCCGCGGCAGCCCAGCAAGCTGGCTGCGCTGGAGCGGTCAGATCGCTGAATGATGCCTGTGTTTGTGGTTTATGATCGCTTCCAGCCGGCTTCGGCCAGCGCCTGACCATAGCCATCGGCAATGCGCATCTGGTCGCCCAGCCCCTTACCCAGCAGCAGCGCGTGCATTTGTTTCAGCCGCCAGCAGGGCACATGCATTACCATGTGATGCTCCAGATGGTAATTGACCCAATAGGGCGCCACCAGCAACCGCGCCAGCGGGGTGGCAAGGGTGGTACGGACATTCTGCAATGGGTTCTCGGATTTCTCAGTCGCGCCGTGCTCGGCGATATTGCGCAGCCGCAGCACAAACTGGAACCAGGTCAGATAGGGCAGCAGCCAGAACGCCAGCCCCCACCACCAGTCGCCAATCAGCCCCAGCGCCACAACGATGCCGACAAACACCGGCAGCGCCTTCCACAGGTCTGGCGCCTTGAAGCTTTGGGCAAAGTCCGAGGCGGCGGCCTCGATAGCGTCCTGATCGCCAGCCAGACGAAAGGACATCAGAATTTGGCCAGCCAGTTGTTTGACCCCGGTCTGGCCAGTCAGATCGCGGGTGAACTTGCGGCGCAGCGAGGCATGTGAGGTTGGGAATTTTGAGCTGAGCGCCAGATCCGGGTCCTTGTCGGTCTGGGTGAACCGGTGATGGGTCAGGTGATAATGGCGATAGGCCGCTAGTTCAGCCAGAATGGGTCTCCCGCACAGCCACTCTCCAGCGCGGTCATTCCAGCTGCGGTTTTTGAACAGAGCGTTATGGGCGGCCTCGTGCATCAGGATTGCCAGCCCCAATTGACGCGAGCCAATCACCACCACCGCCAGAACAAACGTCAGCGGGTTGGGAAACAGCGCAAACAGGGCAATCGCCAGCGCAATGGTGCCCCAGCAATGGATCAGCAGCCACAGCCCCATGGCGTTGGAGCGTTCGGCCAATGGACGGATTTCAGCAGTGCTGAGATAGGCTTTGCCCGGCGTCATCAAGCGTTGTGTCATTTGGTTACCTCTGAACGCAGCGTTTCAGAGGTGGATGCGAGCTGTCAAATGGGGCGTGGCGTCAAATCCGGTTTGGGTCTTGGCTGGGGCACTGCTCTTAGCGCCAGTCGAAAAAGCCCTTACCAGCCTGAGCCAGTAGTTTTGCCGCCATCTCTCGACCCAGATCGGCCCCATCTTCGATGGCACAGGTTTGGTCGTCCGCTATCGCCTCGGAGCCATCCGGGCGCAGCACTTCACCGCGCAGTCGCAGGCGGGTGCCGTCCAGTTCGGCCAGACCGGCAATCGGGGTTTCGCAGGAGCCATCCAGCGCCGCCAGAAAGGCGCGCTCGGCGGCCAATCGCTGGCCGGTTTCTATGTCGTGGATGGCAGAGAGGATCTCGGCGGTCGTGCTGTCATCGCTGCGCCGCTCAATGCCAATGGCCCCCTGAGCAATGGCCGGCAACATGTCTTCAACGCTGACAGCTGTGGCGGGGACATTCACCATGCCCAGCCGGTTCAGTCCCGCCATAGCCAGGAACGTGCAGTCAGCAACGCCAGCGCCCAGCTTTTTCAGACGGGTTTGCACGTTGCCACGGAATTCCACCACATTCAGATCAGGACGGCGATTCAATAGCTGTGCCCTGCGGCGCAGCGACGAGGTGCCAACCACGGCGCCCGGCGCCAGCTCTGCCAGCTTCGAGGCCTTGGGGGACACAAAAGCGTCGCGCACGTCTTCGCGGGGCAGGTAGGTATCCAGCAGCAACCCCTCGGGTTGGGCCACTGGCATGTCCTTCATCGAATGCACCGCGATATCGATGGCACCTGACAGCAGATCTTCTTCGATCTCTTTGGTGAACAGCCCCTTGCCGCCCAGATCTTTCAGCGGTTTGTCGGCGGCAATCAGCGCCTGATTGTCGCCAGAGGTTTTGATGATGACAATCTCAAACGCCGCTTCGGGCAGATCAAACGCAGCGCTTAGACGGCGGCGGGTCTCATAGGCCTGGGCCAGCGCCAGCGGCGAACCACGGGTGCCRATTTTCAGGGGCGARGCGGGGGAGGGCAGCGTCAATGTCATCAGGCAGCTTTAATCGCGTCACAATGCCCTGACAAGCCGTCGGCGCCCGCTTTGGCTTGACAATTTGCCGCGCAACGCAGACCCAGACGATTAAGCGAAGGATGAGGGTGATCATGGCTGAGACAAAGACACTGCTGCGGGCATTGGCAGGAGAGACCCAGGATGTACCGCCAATCTGGATGATGCGGCAGGCCGGACGCTACCTGCCCGAGTACCGTGCCACCCGGGCCAAAGCCGGTGATTTTCTCAAGCTGTGTTACAACCCCGAATTGGCCGCTGAGGTCACCCTGCAGCCGATCCGCCGCTATGGCTTTGATGCCGCGATCCTGTTTGCCGATATYCTGCTGGTGCCGCAGGCGCTGGGCGCGGATCTKTGGTTTGTCACCGGCGAAGGSCCGCGAYTGTCYACKGTCACCACGCARGCTGATTTCGACAAGCTGGGTCCGGTCAGTGACATCCACGAGGTGCTGAACCCAATCTACGAGACGGTGAAACTGGTGGCGCGGGAACTGCCGTCCGAGACCACCTTGATTGGCTTTGCCGGTGCGCCCTGGACCGTGGCGACCTATATGATCGCCGGTCGCGGCACCCCGGATCAAGGGCCAGCGCATCTGCTGCGTCAGGAAAACAACGCTCTGTTTGAGGCTCTGCTGGCACGGATTACTGAGGCCACCATCGAATATCTGTCGATGCAGATCGAAGCGGGGGCCGAAGTGGTCAAGATCTTTGACAGCTGGGCTGGCTCGCTGCCGGGCGACGCGTTCGAGAAATACGCGCTGGAACCTGCGCGCAAAATCACCTCGGCGCTGAAAGCCCGCCATCCCGGCATTCCGATCATCGGCTTCCCGCGTGAGGCTGGCGAGAAATACATCGGCTTTGCCAAGGCAACAGGCGTGGATTGTGTGGCGCTGGACAATTCTGTGTCCCCGGACTGGGCGGCGCAGAATGTGCAGGTTGATGGCTGTGTGCAGGGCAATCTGGCTTCGCGCCATATGGTCACTGGCGGTCAGGATCTGGTGGACGAGACCCGTGTGATCGTCGAGGCATTTAAGGGCGGCGCGCATATCTTTAACCTGGGCCACGGCATCACCCCGGATGCGGACCCGGACAACGTGCAACTGATGATCGATACGGTGCGCGGCGGTTGATGTTCGTCGGATGAGGGGGCTGCACCTGCGGGCCCGCTCGGCTGGATAAAGAGGGGCGAGGGGCCAGCCCCTCGCGCTCCCCGGGATATTTTTGGCCAGATGAATGGGGATCAATATTGCGCTTTGCCTTGTTGTGGCGCGTGGTTTCAGGCATGAGCGCCTCAACAAGTGCCAGTTGAAAGGGTTTCATGATGGATTTCGGACCAAGAGGCGCGTCCCGCAAAAGCAATAACGCGCCGCGTCACAAAGAGCACAATGCCAAAGGRACCAATAAAAATCCCTTTGGCAAACATGCCACCAAGGCAGAGTTGCTTGAGCGGATGAAAGCGGCAACAGCTGCTCAGAAAAAAGACTGAGATCTTAGCGCGTTTTGGTGTCCGAGCTGTCTTGCTTCAGTTCGGACAGTATTTCCGTCGTGTGCTGGCCGCGCGACGGGCTGGGCGGTGCGATCCAGTCCGGCTGCCCTGAAAACCGTGGCGCCGGGGCGGCTTGCAGGGCGCCATGCGCTTCGACCCAGGTGGCGCGGCTGTTCATCGGATGCGCCATGGYCTCTTCGGGGTTCAGCACCGGCGCAACGCAGGCATCGCTGCCGTTAAACAGCGCCGCCCAGTGGTCGCGCGGATGAGTGGCAAAGAGACCGGTCAGGCGGTCGGTGAGTGTGGGCCAGATTTTTTGGTCATATTGCTGCTGGAACCCTGCATCTTCGCCCAAGTCCAACAGGCGCAGGAACTCGGCATAGAACTTCGGCTCTAGGCATTGCACCGAAATAAACCCGCCGTCACCGCAGCGATAGGTGCGGCTCCAATGTGGTCCGTCGAGCAGATTCTGGCCCCGGGTGACACCAAAGTTGCCGGTTTGGCGCATGGTCAGCAGCAGGTTCATCATATGGGCCGAGCCATCATAGATGGCGGCATCCACCACGCAGCCGGTGCCACTGATCTTTGCTTTCAGGATCGCCGCCAGCAGTCCCACCGCCAGATACATCGCACCGCCGCCAATATCGCCCACCAGCGTCGGAGGTGTTAGCGGCACATCACCGGGGGCGGAGCTGTACCACAGTGCCCCGGACAGCGAGATGTAATTGAGATCGTGGCCGGCGGTGTGTGACAGCGCACTGTCCTGGCCCCAGCCAGTCATGCGGCCAAACACCAGGCTTGGGTTCAGCGCTTGGCAGATGTCTGGGTCCAGCCCCAGCTTTTCCATCACCCCGGGGCGAAAGCCCTCAATCAGCCCATCTGCGGAGGCCACCAGCGCCTTGAACGTCGCAACATCGCGCGCGTCTTTCAGGTTCAGCTCGATCGAGCGCTTGCCGCGATCCAGGATCGAGCGTTCGGGCATCCCCGGTGTTACGGTGCCGCCTTTGCGGTGCACACAGATGACATCCGCGCCCAGGTCGGCCAGCAGCATGGCGGCAAACGGTCCCGGACCCAGTCCTTCAACTTCGATAATGCGGATACCGTTCAGCATGGCTGTGTCCTTTGCGGTGCCGGTGTCACCATAGTGTTGCTGGGGCAGGGGTCATGGGCCTGCCCCTTATTGGGCTTGATACATGGTGACCACACAGGCGCCGCCGATGCCCAGATTGTGCTGTAGCCCGATGCGGGCACCCTCAACCTGAGTGGCCCCGGCAGAGCCGCGCAATTGTCGGGTCAGCTCGTAACATTGTGCCAGCCCGGTGGCGCCCAGCGGGTGGCCCTTGGACAACAACCCGCCCGAGGGGTTGGTGACGTATTTGCCGCCATAGCTGTTGTTGCCATCGGCGATGAACTGGCTGGCGCCACCTTCGGGGCACAGGCTCAGGCCCTCATAGGTGATCATCTCGTTGTGGGCAAAACAGTCGTGCAGCTCGACCACATCCAGATCGTCGGCCCCGACACCGGTTTGCTCATAGACCTGCGCGGCGGCAGCGGCCGTCATGTCATAGCCCACCACGCGCATCATGTCGTGACTGTCAAAGGTGCTGGCGGTGTCGGTGGTCATCGCCTGACCGATGATTTGCACTGTGCTGTCCAACCCATGTTTCTTGGCATAGCCTTCGCTGACCACAATCGCGGCGGCAGCCCCACATGTGGGCGGACAAGCCATCAGACGGGTCATCACGCCTTCCCAGATCATTGGGGCGGCCAGTACKTCCTCRGSGGTKASYTCKKTGCGRAAYAGCGCMAKMGGRTTKTTYRMCGCATGGCGGCTGGCCTTGGCGCGGATGCGGGCCAAATCTGTCATGGTGGAGCCGTATTTCTCCRTATGCGCCTTGCCTGCACCCCCAAAGTAGCGCAGCGCCAGCGGGATTTCGGGATGGCCGACCAGCGCATCGGTGGCSKCGTCAAAGGMSTSRAAYGGRCWGRKMCGRTCSTCMMAAWSCGMYCCYAWYGCRCCGGGCWWCATYTGYTCAAACCCWAGCGCCAAGGCCACATCGACGGCCCCGGATTGAACCGCTTGGCGGGCCAGGAACAGCGCCGTGGAGCCGGTTGAACAGTTGTTATTGACGTTGATCACCGGGATGCCAGTCATGCCAACGCGGTAAATCACCGTCTGGCCGCAGGTGCTGTCACCATAGGCATACCCGGCATAGGCCTGCTGCACCGCGTCATAGCTGATCCCGGCATCTGCAAGCGCATCGCGGATCGCTGCTGCGCCCATTTGCGGATAAGGATCATTCTGTCCGGGCTTGGCAAATTTGGTCATGCCAACCCCAGCAATAATCACGGTCTCGATCACGCTCACATCCTCTTGATCAGCCTTTATACTTGCCGCCTACGGGGCCTGCTTCTTGTTGGGACTGTCAAGTTTTGTGGATNGGTCCGGCGATCGTTACCGCGCGTCATCAGGTGCGAAGTGCTGGCCCGTCACCAGACGGGAGTGTCGCCAGCTCGGAACGGGCGCTGCCGGTGGCATTCTAAGACGCTTCCTCCAGCCGTTTTCGAAAAACCCGTGGCGGCACCCCGGTGCCCCTGGTGAACACCCTGCTGAAATGGGCGGGGTCGGCAAAGCCCAGCTCATAAGCAACACCGGCGGCGGTCAGATTTGTGTAGATCAACAACCGCCTCGCCTCGCGCAGTACCCGGTTGTTGAGAATATGCGAGGCCGCATGCCCGGTGGCTTGATGCACGATGCGGTTCAGATGGGTAGGCGATACCGCCAGCTCATTAGCATAATCCGCCAGCGGTTTGCGCTGCCGGAAGTCACGTTCGACCAGCGCCTCGAAACGGGCAAAAAGCGGATTGCCGCGCGCGTCGTCGCCGCTGCMCTGGACCGTATCAATAGCGCGGGCCACCAGTGCCGTCAGCACCGCGGCTAGCCCGCGCAGCACCTGGGCTCGGGCAAAGCCCTGGCGGCAATACTCGCGATGGATCCGGTCCGCAAGGATGTGCAGGTCTGCTGGCATCTCCAGAACAGAGGCCCGGTTCAGTGGTGCGCGCACCCCTTCGTTTGCCGTCAGGCATTGGTCCACCAGATCCGAGGTCAGGCTTATCACCCAGCCAGCGGTGCCAGGGTCAAAGTGGAACCCGTGTACGACGCTGTGGGGCACGTTGACGATGCAGGGCGGCGGCARYGCSAGRYTGCGSCCATCCARCYCSGCYGCGCCGCCGCCGYYGGTGATRAAYAGCAMYTGGTGMARYCGYGCGTGSCGGTGCGGYTTYAGCTCCCARTTGTGCMGYYGMGAKCGCGAYTGGATGCTYTCGACATGCAGGGCATCCACCAGCTCGGAGGTCTCGCCAAACAGGCTGTAGCTTTGAATGTGGCTTTGCGTGTTCATGTGCGAAATGTACAAGAACTTGCGCGCTTGGTCCATTCGCAAAGCYGTAACTCCGGGTCATATTAAGGGCTACTTCAAAGGAAAGGCGCGCATATGCCCGTTACAACCACTCAAGTCGGCATCATTGGCGGCGGCCCGTCCGGCCTGTTGTTGTCGCAACTTCTGCACCGTCGCGGCATTGAAACAGTGGTGCTGGAAAAACACACACGCGACTATGTGCTGGGCCGCATTCGGGCCGGGGTGCTGGAGCATGGCTTTGCCAATCTGATGCGTGAGGCTGGTTGTGGCACCCGCATGGATGCCGAGGGTGAGATCCATGACGGTATCTATATCGCCCACCAGGGTCGTATGGATCGGGTTGACCTGGCCAAGCATACTGGTGGCAATTCGGTGCTGGTCTATGGTCAAACCGAGGTCACTCGGGATCTGTATCAGGCGCGGGCTGATATGGGGGGCGTGGTGATCCACGGGGCTAAGGATGTGGCGCTGCACGATCTGAAGAACGATGTGCCATATCTGACCTACGTAAAGAGTGGTGAAAATCACCGGATCAACTGCGACTACATTGTTGGTGCTGATGGCTTTCACGGTGCCAGCCGCAAGGCGATCCCGACCGATGTGCTGCGCGAGTATGAAAAGGTCTATCCGTTTGGCTGGCTGGGGGTGTTGTCCGAGACCAAACCGGTGTCGCCCGAACTGATCTACGCTCGCCATGAGCGCGGCTTTGCCCTGTGTTCGATGCGCAGTTGGGTGCTGAGCCGGTATTACATCCAGGTGCCGATCACCGACAAAGTGGCGGATTGGTCCGATGACGCCTTTTGGGCCGAGTTAAAAACCCGCTTGCCGCAGGAGGTGGCAGTGCAGTTACAAACCGGACCGTCGATTGAGAAGTCGATCGCGCCGCTGCGCAGTTTTGTCGCCGAGCCGATGCGCTATGGCAACCTGTTCCTGGCCGGAGACGCCGCCCATATCGTGCCGCCCACCGGCGCCAAGGGGCTGAATTCGGCGGCCTCGGATATCCATTACCTGTATCACGGGTTGGTCGATCACTATCTGAATGGCGATGATGCCGGGYTGGAGGCCTATTCCGAAAAAGCCCTGGCGCGGGTGTGGAAGGCGCAGCGGTTCTCGTGGTGGATGACCAATCTGCTGCATCGTTTTCCGGACAGCACTGACGTCGATCGGCGGTTTCAGCAAACCGATCTGGACTATTTGTTTTCATCGGAGGCGGCGCAGGCCTCGCTGGCCGAGAACTACGTCGGCCTGCCGTATTGACTTTACACGGCTAACCCAGGTCTCCCGCCCGTCATCGGCCTCCTGACGGAGACGCTCTTTCCGTTGGGCCCGGCGCCGCGCTTGCGCGGCGCCGGGCCCAATCCCGCGAAGGTCAGCGGCGTAAGCCGATGGCCAAGGTGGGCGCGGGAGTGCCCCGAGCTGCGGATGGTCCAGCATGTGGGGGTTGAGATGATCTACCAGTCATCCTCAGGTCGCCTAATACCTGCCGCGCATTCCGGTGCGGGCAATCTGGCGGGCTTTTTGCTGTTCGCGCAGAAACACAAACAACCCGGCCCCCATGATCAACAGCATGCCCAGCCAGACCTCCCAATCGGGAAGATCGGCCCAGATCAGCCAGCCCCACATCACCGCCAGCGGCAATCCGATGTATTCAAACGGCGCCACCGTGGCGGCGTCAGCCAGCCGGTAGGCCTGSSKWARKYMMKMGCSSAKKATSRYRGCAKWRRMSCYSWKCCSGMWMRRSAMRKASSAWTYWTYSWMMGYKSRYMRMKSSSRSRSCYRSAGCAGGAATTGCAGCGACGGATCCGTCACCCCCACGGCGTAACGACCATCCCCAGCCACCAGATAAAACCCCAGCGACACCAGGATGAACACGCCCTGCACATAAGCCGCCAGCGCCGAGGCCTTGGTGGTGGCGCCCAGCTTACGGGTGAACACCTGGTTTAGCGCATAGGTCAGCGCCGCCAGTACTGGCATCAACAACACGATGCGATCTATGTCGGCGCTGTCGCTGCCCTCCCAGGGGCGYTGCATGATGATRACRCCGACAAAGCCAACCACYACMGCGCCCARCCGCATCACGCCGACCTTCTCGCCCAGCACCGGGATCGACAGCAGAGTGATGAACAGCGGTGCGGCAAAGAACAGTGCGGTGACATTGGCCAGCGGCATCACCGACAGCGCCAGGAAAAATGACATGTTGGAAATCACCAGCAGCAACCCGCGCAGACCGTGCAGCACTGGGTGGCGGGTCTTCAGAATCGAAAACCCACCTTCAAATTGCACCAGCATCATGGTGAACACCAAAGCAATCGCCGAGCGGGTAAACACAATCTGATGCAGCGCATAGCCGCCCGATAACTGCTTGATCAACACGTCATTGATCGAGATCGCCGCCATCCCGGCAAGGATGAACAGGATCCCTCTGCGGGCCTCRATGGTGACGGCTTGGCTCATGCATGCGCTCCTCTCTCCTTGATGGCTATCACGCCAGGTGGCACTGGCGCGCGCCGTTGCGACATCTTCTGCCGCTATTGCCAATTGGTCGTAAGAGACTTGGCATAGGTGCCGGGCTGGGGGTAGGAGTGGGAGGTATTGCAGAACACCAGGGAGGGCCAGCCATGCAGATGAGTGACCAGAAGGAGATCGCCGCCGATCCGGCCACCGTCTATGCGGCGCTGCTGAGCCCTGAGATCTTGAAGGCCTGTGTGCCTGGGGCCACCGAGGTGACTGGCTCTGCCGCGGATGGCTTTGAGGCCTCGGTGACCCAGAAAGTTGGGCCAGTCAAAGCCACCTTTAAAGGCACGGTGGTGATGTCGGACATGGTTGAGAATCAAAAACTGACCATCGCCGGTGAAGGCAAAGGCGGCGCAGCTGGCTTTGCCAAAGGGGGCGCGGTGGTGACCTTGACACCCAGCGAGACCGGTACCCTGTTGTCTTATGATGTCGAGGCCAGGGTTGGTGGCAAGCTGGCGCAACTGGGCAGCCGGTTGATTGACGGGTTTGCCAAAAAGATGGCGGATCAGTTCTTTACCAATCTGCAGAATGCTCTGGCCCCGGTTGAAGACCTGGCCGAGGGTGACGCGGCGCCCGAGGTTGAGGAAAAGAAGGGCTGGTTGAAGAAAATCACTGGCCGCGGTTAACACCCCTGCACAGGCGCACACCCACTTGCGCATCCTCTTTGGGCTCTGACCCTCTGGCAGCTACCGTCGACGCAGAGTAATGTGATCCAAACTGATCGGTTCAGAACGGGAACGTTATGCCTGCTATCCTCTCCATCCGCGATTTGCGGAAATCTTATGCAGATGGGTTTGAGGCGCTGAAAGGCGTCAGCCTCGACATCGCAGAAGGTGAAATCCTAGCCCTGCTTGGCCCCAATGGGGCGGGCAAGACCACGCTGATTTCCACCGTTTGCGGCATTATCACGCCGACTTCGGGCACGGTGACTGTCGGCGGCCATGATATCATCGACGATTTCCGCTCCGCGCGATCGCTGATCGGGCTGGTGCCGCAGGAAATCAATCTGGAACCGTTTGAGACGGTGTGGAACACGGTGAGGTTCTCGCGCGGGCTGTTTGGCAAGACGCGCAATGATGTGCTGCTCGAAGAGATCCTGCGCAAGCTGTCACTGTGGGACAAGCGCAAGAGCCGGATTATGGAGCTGTCCGGCGGCATGAAGCGTCGGGTGCTGATTGCCAAGGCGCTGAGCCACGAGCCGCGCGTTTTGTTCCTGGACGAGCCGACCGCCGGGGTGGATGTCGAGTTGCGCAAGGATATGTGGGGGATCGTGGGTGAGCTGAAGGCCTCGGGCGTCACTATCATCCTGACCACCCATTACATCGAAGAAGCCGAAAGCATTGCCGACCGTATTGGAGTGATTGCTGATGGTAAGCTGCTGCTGGTCGAGCAAAAGGACCAGCTGATGGAACGCATGGGCAAAAAGCAGCTGGAAGTGCAGTTGACCGAACCGGTGAGCGAGCTGCCGGAGGCGTTGGCGCATCATAATTTGCAGCTGGCGGACGGCGGCGATGCGCTGATCTACACCTATGACACCAAGGCCGAGCGCACCGGCATCACCGCACTGTTGAATGACGTAGCCAAGGCCGGGCTGGTGCTGGCCGATGTGCGGACCCGTCAATCCAGTCTGGAAGACATCTTTGTTGATCTTGTCTCAGGAGAATCCTCATGAACTGGACCGCTGTTGGCGCGATTTACCGGTTTGAAATGGCCCGGTTCTTTCGCACCCTGATGCAGAGTTTTCTGTCGCCGGTGCTGTCGACCTCGCTGTATTTTGTGGTCTTTGGTGCCGCCATCGGCAGCCGCATAGATCAGGTCGAGGGCATTGAGTATGGCGCCTTCATCGTGCCCGGACTGATCATGCTCAGCGTGATGACGCAGGCGATTTCCAATGCCTCGTTTGGCATCTATTTTCCCAAATTCATTGGCACCATTTACGAGTTGCTGTCAGCGCCGGTCAATTTTCTGGAGATTGTGCTGGGYTATGTCGGSGCRGCSGCCACCAAGGCGCTGTTCATCGGGGTGGTGATCCTGGCCACTGCCTCGCTGTTTGTTGATCTGACTATTGCGCATCCTTTTGCGATGGTATTGTTCATGCTGCTCACCTGTCTCAGCTTTGCGCTACTGGGATTTATCCTTGGCATCTGGGCCAACAATTTTGAGCAGTTGCAATTGGTGCCGCTGATGATCGTGACGCCGCTGGTGTTCCTGGGGGGCTCGTTCTACTCGATCTCGATGCTGCCGCCGATCTGGCAGAAAATTACCCTGTTCAACCCGGTGGTCTATCTGATCTCGGGGTTCCGCTGGGCGTTCTTTGACACCGCCGACGTGCCGGTGGGGTTGAGCCTGTTGGCAATTGGCGGCTTTACCACCCTGTGCATGGCGGTGATTTGGTGGATTTTCAAAACCGGCTGGCGCATTCGCGGCTGACGCGGTGCTCCCGTCCGTCGTCGACCTCCTGACGGAGGCGCTCCTCCCGTTGGGCCTGGCGACGCGCTGACGCGCGGCGCAGGTCAGAGACYGCTGAGACAGGCCTGAAGGGCCTGTCTGTCCCGCAAGAGCCAGTTCTTCGAGCGTTTGCTGATCGGGTTTGTTTCGCGGACAGGCTGCACGCGGTAGCGTGCCATGTCCAACGGGCGAGGGGGCATCCAAGGGATGCCCTGAGACGGGCGGGAGCCGCGAATTAAGTAGAGGTAGGGCTGCGGGCGTTAACCAGTTGTAAAGTTGCGAGCTAATCCGTTGCAAATTTGTCCTGCCGGATGCTGTTTTTGCGTGTCGTGACGTTTCGCAGCCTGCCGGTGCCTTGTTTCGGACGGGGTGGCGATCTACATCGGCGTAATGACACTGCACTTTCCCTTTTTGAAAAAACCGCCACTGGTCGCCGTTGTGCGCCTTGCTGGTGCCATTGGAATGCCTGGCCGAGGCGCACTGAGTGATGAAGCGCTGGCCCCCGTTCTGGATCGCGCCTTTCGCAAGGGCAAACCCGCTGCGGTGGCGCTGGAGATCAATTCTCCGGGTGGATCACCGGTGCAAAGCTCGCTGATTGGCGCCCGTATCCGTCGCCTGGCGGTGGAGCTGGAGGTGCCGGTCTATGCCTTTGTCGAGGATGTCGCCGCCTCGGGTGGCTATTGGCTGGCGGTCTCGGCGGATGAAATTTGGGCGGATGACAGTTCCATTTTAGGCTCGATCGGAGTGATTTCCTCGGGGTTTGGCGCCCATAAATTGCTGGCCCACCACGGGGTTGAGCGGCGCGTCTATACCGCCGGCGAAAGCAAATCGATGCTGGATCCGTTTCGCCCRGAAAATGCCGAAGACGTGGCGCGGCTGAAAACCTTGTTGGGCGATATCCATCAGAATTTCATCTCGCATGTGACTTCACGACGCAAAGGTAAGCTGAGCGACGAGCAGAACCTGTTCACTGGCGAGATCTGGCTGGCGCGGCGCGCCACCGAGTTGGGTTTGATCGAGGGCATTGCCCATCTCAAACCCAAAATGCAGGAAGTGTTTGGCAAAAAAGTCCGCTTTCGTCGCTATGGTTTGAAAAGATCACTGCTCAGCCGGGTGGGGGTGTCGATGGCGCAGGAGGCCCTGAGTGGCATCGAAGAACGCGCGGCTTTTGCGCGTTTTGGTCTCTGAAATGATATTTAAGATCGTCTCCCTGTTTCTGGTGGCAATGGCGGTGCTGGCGATGTTCGGCAAGCTGAAATATCCCGGTCAAAAGCGGCTGGAGTCGGCCCGCTGCCCAAAGTGCAGACGCTTCAATATTGGCAAAGGGCCCTGTGCCTGTGAAAAAGGACGGCGCGGATGATGATGCCATGGCTGCTATCGGGGTTGGGTCTGTTGATCCTGCTGCTGGCAGGAGATGCGCTGGTGCGCGGTGCGGTGAATCTGAGCCTGAGGTTGGGGGTGCCGGCACTGATTGTCAGCTTGACCATCGTTGCTTTTGGCACCTCTGCGCCCGAGTTGCTGATTGCCATTCAGGCGGTCTCTGACAATGTACCCAGCATTGCCCTGGGCAATGTTGTGGGGTCCAATACAGCCAATATCTTGATGGTACTGGGCATTCCGGCGATTCTCTCTGGGCTGCACACCAGCGAATGCGACACCCGCAAAAGCTATGTCTATATGCTGGGAGCCACAGTGCTGTTCATTGCGCTGGCTTTTTTTGGTGTCTTTACCATTTGGTCGGGGCTGATCATGTTGGCCGTGTTGGCCGTGGTGCTGGCGGGGAATTTCCGCGAGGCCCGCGCCCATCGCCGTTGCGCCTGCGACGCTGATTTGCAGGACATCGATGAGGCCGATCCCAATATGCCCTATTGGCGCATTGGTGTGTATCTGGCGCTGGGGCTGATTGGCCTGCCGCTGGGCGCGGACCTCTTGGTCGACAATGGCACCGAGATCGCCCGCACCTATCACGTCAGCGAACGGGTGATTGGCCTGACTCTGATCGCCATCGGCACCTCGTTGCCTGAACTGGCCACCACGGTGATGGCCGCACTGCGCCGTCAGGCGGATGTGGCGTTGGGCAATGTCATCGGCTCCAATATGTTCAACCTGCTGGCCATCATTGGCATCGCCACTTTTGTTGGCCCAATCCCTGTCAAACCTACCTTTTTGACTTTCGATCTTTGGGTGATGCTGGGGGCTTCGCTACTGCTGGTGCCCTTTGTGTTTTTCAAACAGGACATCACCCGCAAGTGGGGGTTTGTTCTGACCGGCCTGTATCTGGCCTATATGGTGGTGGTCCTGTAAACCAAGGGCCGCAGCAGCCAGAAAAGGACGGATCATGCGTGCATTGATAACCGGGGCTGGCAAGCGCCTGGGCCGAGCCATGGCCCTGAAACTGGCTGACCGCGGTTATGACGTGGCGGTGCACTACAACCGCTCCGAGCGTGAAGCTCAGGATACCGTCGCCGAGATCCAGGCGCTGGGCCGTCAGGCAGTGGCGCTCAGGGCGGACCTGTTGGCCGAGGATGAGACACAGAACTTGTTGCCCGCTGCGGCCCTCGGGCTCGGCGGGCCAATCACCTGCCTGATCAACAATGCTTCTATCTTTGAATATGACACTGCTGCCACCGCCAGCCTCGACAGCTGGGACAGGCATATGGGCAGCAATCTGCGGGCACCCTTTGTGCTGATCCAGAATATGGCGGCGCAGGCATTGGAGATTTCCCTGGATGCCAACGGCGAGCCGCTGGCCGCCGGGCTGGTGGTTAACATGATTGACCAGCGGGTGCGCAAATTGACGCCTGAATTTTTCAGCTACACACTGGCCAAATCAGCCCTGTGGACCCTGACCCAGACTGCGGCGCAGGCGTTGGCGCCGCAACTGCGTATCAATGCCATTGGTCCTGGCCCCACCCTGGCTGGCCCGCGCCAGTCGGCCGAGGACTTTCAACGTCAACGGGCCAGCACCGTGCTGCAACGCGGTGCAGAGGTCAAAGATATCACCACTGCGCTGGCCTATCTGCTCGATGCACCCGCCGTCACCGGGCAGTTGATTTGCGTCGATGGCGGCCAACATCTGGGTTGGCAGACCCCGGATGTTATGGGCCGCGAATAGCTGGTTTTTGTGCTGCGGATGCACAATCGGCAGAAAGTTGTGCACCGCGCTGGAATCCGTCATAAAATTGTAACAAAAATGTATTTGTTTTCAAGAAGTTAACAAGAGGTAATAAAAGAGTCTAACGATATCAACTAGTTAATATCCTGCCTAAAAAATGGGCAAATCAGAAAAGCCTCTCGTTTTCAACGAAAAGTGGCAGATAGACAAAAGATATCTCCACAGTTATCCACAGGTTCGGTGGATTAGTTCCTGCTTGATTTGCTGCCTTGAACGTTGCAGCCGGAGGCAGGGAATCATATCTCTGGTAACATGACTGATTTGCCCCCTCCTAAGCCTCCTAAGCCTCCTAAGCCTCCTAAGCCTCCTAAGCCTCCTGTGCCTGAAACCGGTTATGCCGTTGTGCATGGCTATCTCAAGACGCTGGATGGCTCTCCGGGTGTGTACCGGATGCTGGATGCCGAAAACCGGGTGCTCTATGTGGGCAAGGCGCGCAATCTGCGCAATCGGGTGTCGAATTACAGCCGCCCCGGTCACAGCCCGCGCATCGAGCGGATGATAGCCCAGACCACCTCGATGATGTTCCTGACCACCCGCACCGAGACCGAGGCGCTGTTGCTGGAACAGAACCTGATCAAGCATCTCAAGCCCAAGTACAATGTGCTGCTGCGCGATGACAAAAGCTTTCCCAATATCCTGCTCAGCAAATCGCACGACTTTCCTCAGATCAAGAAACACCGCGGTGCGCGCAAGGAAAAGGGCAGTTACTTTGGTCCCTTTGCCAGTGCCGGGGCAGTGAACCGGACCCTGAACCAGTTGCAAAAAGCATTTCTGTTGCGCAACTGTTCCGACTCGATGTTTGAGGGCCGCACCCGGCCTTGCCTGCAGCACCAGATCAAGCGCTGCTCAGCCCCCTGTACCGGCGAGATCACCCGCGAGGATTATGCGAACAGTGTCCGCGACGCCGAACGGTTTCTGTCGGGCCGCTCTACCAAAGTGCAGGAAGACCTGGCCGAACAGATGATGGCCGCCTCGGAGGAGATGGAGTTTGAGCGAGCCGCCGCCCTGCGCGACCGCATCAAGGCGCTGACCCAGGTGCAGACCGCACAGGGTATCAACCCGCGTGGGGTGGCCGAGGCGGACATCATCGGGCTGCATATGGAAGGCGGTCAGGCCTGCGTGCAGGTGTTCTTTATCCGCGCCAACCAGAACTGGGGCAATCAGGACTTCTACCCCCGTGTTGGCGCCGACATCGGCGCTGCCGAGGTGATGGAGGCCTTTATCGGCCAGTTCTACGACAACAAAGAGCCGCCCCGGCAGTTGATCCTGTCGGATGCCATAGAAAACGAAGACCTGATGGTCGAAGCGCTCAGCGGCAAGACCACGCACCGGGTCGAGATTCTGGTCCCACAGCGCGGTGAAAAGGCCGAACTGATATCAGGCGCGATCCGCAATGCGCGCGAATCCCTGGCCCGGCGCATGTCAGAAAGCGCCACCCAGGCCAAACTGCTGCGCGGCTTGGCCGAGGCCTTTGACCTCGATGGTCCGCCCCAGCGGATTGAGGTTTACGACAACTCGCATATCCAGGGCACCAACGCGGTTGGCGGCATGATTGTGGCCGGCCCCRAAGGCTTCATGAAAAACGCCTATCGCAAGTTCAATATCAAAGGCGAAGATATCACTCCAGGTGATGATTTTGGCATGATGAAAGAGGTGCTGCACCGCCGGTTCTCGCGGCTGCAAAAGGAAGACCCGGATCGCAGTAAAGGGCACTGGCCGGATCTGCTGCTGATCGACGGCGGTGCCGGGCAGGTTTCGGCAGTGGCGCAGATCATGTCCGAGCACGGGGTTGGAGATATCCCGATGGTTGGCGTTGCCAAAGGCGTTGACCGCGATCACGGCAAGGAAGAGTTCCACCGCACAGGACAGCGCCCCTTTGCCCTGCAACGCAACGATCCGGTGTTGTATTTTGTCCAGCGTATGCGGGACGAGGCGCACCGCTTTGCCATCGGCACCCACCGCGCCAAGCGCGCCAAGGCCATTGGTGCCACCCCACTGGACGAGGTGCCCGGCGTTGGCGCCAGCCGAAAACGCGCGCTTCTGGCGCATTTTGGCAGCGCCAAGGCGGTGACCCGCGCCAATCTGGCGGACCTCAAAGTGGTCGATGGTGTCTCGGTTGCGCTGGCGCAACGAATATACGACTTCTTTCAGGATAAATGATGACCAACGCCTTGAAATCCTGTGCTGATCCCCAGTACGTCCGGCCAACAATACCCCCGTCGAGGGCATCTGCCCTCAGTGAACAGATTTTGCTAGCATCGGCTTTCCACATGAGCGTGAGCAAGTTAAGGTCCGCCCTATGATTTGGACTTTACCTAATATTTTGACCTTGCTTCGCCTGGTGGCCGCTCCCGGCCTTGCGGTGATGTTTCTCTATTTCAGCCGCCCCTATGCGGATTGGTTTGCACTGGGGCTGTTTGTCATCGCTGCGCTGACCGACTGGCTTGATGGCTATCTGGCACGGGCCTGGAARCAGGARACCAAACTGGGSGCCATGCTGGACCCGATCGCCGACAAGGCAATGGTGGTGATCGCTCTGATGGTGATCGTCGGCTATTCTTCGATGTCCCCCTGGCTGGTGCTGCCCGCCACTTTCATCCTGTTTCGTGAAGTGTTCGTCTCGGGCCTGCGCGAATTCCTGGGTGATACCGCCGGCACACTGAAAGTCACCAAACTGGCCAAGTGGAAAACCACCGCTCAGATGGTTGCTGTTGCGGTGCTGTTTGCCCAGGGCATTTTTGAACACTATCTTGGCATGGCCACCTGGGGCATGGATCAGCCCTTTGTCGACCAAATTTTGTTGGGCGAGGTTGAAGACCTGCAGGGCATCCGCTGGAAGTTCGAAGCCATGATCTGGTCCGGCAGGCTTGGGTTGTGGTTGCTGTGGCTCGCAGCGGCGCTGACCCTGATCACCGGCGCTGATTATCTGCGTAAGGCGCTGCCTTTCCTGAAGGAAAATGCGTGATGGAGATCCTCTACTTTGCTTGGGTGCGCGAACGCATTGGCCTGCCGCGTGAACGGATCGAGACCAGCGCTGCAACAGTTGCCGAGCTGGTGGATGAGCTGCGCGCCCGCGAAGACCGCTACGCCGCCGCCTTTGCCGACCTCTCAGCCATTCGGGTGGCGCTGGATCAAGAGCTGAGCGATTTTGATGCCCCGTTGCACGGCGTGCGTGAGATCGCCTTTTTTCCTCCGATGACCGGGGGCTGATACATGCGCGTGTCGGTTCAGGAGCAAGCATTTGAGCTGGGCACCGAGGCTGAGAGCTTTGCCGAAACCAACAAGGGCATGGGAGCTATCGTGACCTTCACCGGAGTGGTGCGTGATGCGGACCGCGGCGAATTGGTGGCGATGGAGATCKAGCACTATCCCGGCATGACCCACAAGGCCCTGAGCGAAATCGCACAAACCGCGATGGAACGCTGGTCGCTTGGTGATGCACTGGTGATCCACCGCTATGGCCGTCTGGCACCGGGAGAGCAGATCATGATGGTCGCCACCGCCGCCCGCCATCGCAAGGATGCGTTTGAGGCGGCTGAATATCTGATGGACTACCTCAAATCCCGGGCGCCGTTCTGGAAAAAGGAAATCTTGAGGAGTGGTAATACCGATTGGGTTGCTGCCAAAACTGAAGACGAAGACGCCCTGACCCGCTGGTAGGGCCGGGGGCTCCCGCCCGTCGTATGATCATTAATATGATCTTCTCCCGTTGGGCCCGGCGCAGCCTGCGGCTGCGTGGCCTCAGCGGTCAAATCACTCCGAGGCTTTGATATTGATCCACAAAACTCGGGTTAGGAAATTAATGCGAAATCCGACCCCAGCGGTTTTCGCGCTTACTCTCATGGCTGCGCGCAGAGCAGAACGCCTCCGTCGTGTTGCGCGCGGCGTGTCAGCGACAATGCCTCCGGTCAATGGTCGGCAGTCACAGTGATTGGCGCAGGGCACCTACACTAGGCAATGGCAGTGACCAGGTTTTGGGTGAGCTATTTGAGGATATAGAGTGGCATTGAGTTGCGGACTGACACCGGCGCGGACGATTTGTGAACTAGGCCCGCCAATCACGCAATACCAGGCGGGCGAGGCGACCAGTGGCCCTGGCAGACTGGCGGATGGATTGAGCCGAACGGWCCAGCCGCCGTTGGTTTGGTGGGCCCTTCAGCATATCGGGACTGGCGCCACATGATCAACACGGGAGGGCCGATTGGCTTGATTGGCCAAGTCTTCGGGACCGAAACCAAAGTGGACCTGCGAGCAAATGGCCAGGCTTAGGGGAATTGTCATCAGCTGTCCTGATCTGGCTCGGAAGGGGATCACACGCTGACGCTGCGCTGATCTGGTTATGGTTTTCAAGGCTAGACCCGGGGCGGACGACCACGAGGGTCGATTGGCAAAATATTTCTCTGGCGAGGTTTTTCCCATCTCAGCTTGCGGCCTCAATTTCCCAAACAGGACCCTGAGACGATTGAGATTTACTAAAACCATCCCGCTGGTGTGTGTGGAAAGCCTGAAAGGCGCCTGCGCCAGACGGCTGACCAGTGCTATGAGAGCGCCTGGTATGTTCTACTCGTAACATAGCAACAGTCCCTTAACCTCTACAGGTCAGGATGCCACATTATGCGCGAAGGTAGGCTGGATGCTTTGCCTTCGCATGAGGTGCCCAGCCTTGCGACACCCTGCTTGCTTCTTGCAAATAATAGCCGCAGCACCTGCGTCTGGAGCATTGTCCCGCCGAACCAGCGCCGGTTTTTCCAAATGGCGGGCCAAGCCCGGTGGCACGTATGCGTCTTTGATTGGTGGGGTGAAGGATTTGGCTGGCCAGACGTTCCAGATTAGCGAGAGTTGCGACCGGTATGACCGAACATTAAGTGATGAGAATGCCGAGATCTCGGAGTGGCTGGTGACGCTGGCCAGCCACCGCCGTACCTGGGGCTTTGGCCTGTGTTTTTGTATTTGCGTCATGTGAAAGGGTTTGGCTGGAACCATCAGCGGCTCTATCGGGTTCACTGCGAATTGGAGCTGACCCTAAGGATCAAACCGCAGAACCAGATGAAACGGGATAATCCAGATGCACTGGCCCTGCCTGATACCGCCAATCACACTTGGTCCATGGGTTTATGGCGGGCCAACTCTCCGGATCATCGAGCGGCGTGGCAAGCCGCAGATATTCAGGGTCGACAATGGCTCTGAGTATATCAGCGGTTAACTTGTGGCATGGGCTGAAAGGATGGGCATTTACATCCAATAAATTCAGCCGGGCATGCCGCAGCAGAGCGCCTATATTGAGCGCTACACCTGAACGGTTCGGCATGAATGGTTGGATCAGAACATCTTTGAAACCATTGAGAAGGCACAGGAGCAAGCCAGTCAATGGCTCTGGACTTACAATAACGAGCGACCCAACATGGCAATCAGTGGGATCACACCTGCCATGACACTGAAAATGGCCGCGTAATTCTACAGACGGGCCCCATTATAAATGGGCGGATTACCCTATCTCAAGTATCGATGAGCGTGCGCAGCCCGAGGTGAGCCTGCCCGACGTTCTTTAAAAGCGCCTACAATTCCGTGCACCTCAAACCCACGCTCCTAAAATCAAATAGGATTGCAGTCTGGTGTCGGGTGCCGTGCTTGCACATACCGCGAGGAGTGCGACGTTAGCTGGGGAGCTGCACCCGCAGTTCTTCGCACTCTTGTCGGGCGGCGCGCAACCCGTCCATGGTGGCGCTCAACTCGGCTTCGGTTTGGGCCAGCTGGTTGCTCAGCTCGGCTTCGCGTTGTTGCAAATAGGTGATGGCCTGATCGCGGGTCTCTTCCGCCTCGTGCAGCTCCTGACTCATCCGGTCCAGATCCGCCACATCGCTTTGCCGCACCCGGGTGAACCGGTGCACCAGCCAATTGGCAAACCAGCCCATCACAAAGGCGGCAAACAGGATGATGGCTGTGGTGATGATGARCTCGCTTCTGTTCATTGTCCGGGAGTCTCCTGTTCGGTGGCATCTGGTGCAGCGTCTGGGGTGGTGTCCGCTGTTTCTTCTGGCGTCGGCGGCGCGCTGTCGGGGGCGATGGTCTCGCCACCTTCGGCAGCGGCGCTATCCAACGTGGATTCTGGCTCGGCAATGGGCTCGGGGCGGATCAGGTGAAAGGTGATACGGCGGTTTTCTTCCCGGCCTTCTGCGGTGGCGTTATCGGCAATCGGGTTGCTCTCACCGTAACCTTTGGCCGAAAAGCTTGAGGTCACAACCCGGCGCGCGCGCAGCTCGTTCAGCACCGATTGGGCACGGGCCTGGCTCAGATTCTGGTTCATCTGTTCACGGCCCTGGCTGTCGGTGTGGCCCTGGATTTCCAACCGGACCTCGCCGCATTGCTCCAGGATCATGGCAATCGCATCCATGGTGCCCCGGCTTTGCGCCGCAATGGTGGCTGATCCAGGTTCAAAGGCAATCTTGCCCAGCTGTTGTATGCCAGCAAGTTCCGCTTCGCAAAGCTCCGGTTCCATTGGTTGGTCCTCGGGCTCCGGCGGTTTCTCATAGCTGATGTCCAGGCCATAGCTTTCGGCCTTGCCCAATTTAGCGGACAGCAGCTTGGAAATCTCGGCTGTGGCATCTTCCTGATGGCTCATGCCGCGCAGATCAACATGGTCAGGGGTCACCGAAAGCGCGCCGCGCTGCAGCTGAGACAGTGCCTCAAGCCCGGCCAACACCCGCACCGGCCAACTGGCGGGCAGGTCGCTAACCACCCGGGTGGCGGTATAGACATTGTTCGAGCCAAACCGCGCCTTGGCATAGGCGTCGGTCAGGTGGCGCAGAGTTTCATCGCTGAGACGGCCGCGCAACTGGACCAGGCCCTCGGGGCTGAGGGTGGCGGTGAATTCCGGTACGCCTGCGAACCCTGTGTCAGTCTCGGGATCTGGCAGCACCGCATGTAGGGCAAAGACCTTGGGCAGTGTGCTTTCCAGCTCGCCCACCACCTGATCAAACAGCTCGTGGTTGGTGTCCGCTGGGGCCACCAGGGTGATATCGGCATTGGCGATGGTGACTGATCCTGCCCCCAATTGGGCCAGGCTGGCGATGCTCAACTCGGCGGCACGAGCCCAATTGGGCGAGGGTACTCCCATGCCGATCACACAGGTAGAGGGGGCCGCCAGACCGGCCTCGCGGGCGGCGGCCAGAATGCGGCTGCGGCTGACCTCGGATTCGGCTGAACAGGCGTCAAAGCGGCCGCCGTTCTGGTCTAGGTGATAGCGCAGGGTAAACGGGATGATCACCGGGCGCGGCGCGGCAATGTCCAAGGCCAGTCGCAAACCCGGAGGTGCGGCGCGGTTCAGGGTCTTCTCCAGCGCCAGTTTTTCCTTGGCACTGTTGGTGATCGCGGTGATGGTGACCTGTCCGGCCACCACCGAGATTTTGGCGCGCGGCAGGTGGCGCAATGCGCTGACTGCAAATCCCATTGCATCAATCCAGCCGATTGGGGCGTCGTAGCGTGCGGTTTCCAGCAGGTCGGCGACGTGATCCTCGCTCACCAGCTTGGCCAGCTGCTCGACGATCGCGGCCCGATCCGAGCCGGTTGGGATCAAGCCGATGATTGAAATGCCGCTCTCGTTGCGCAGGATTTCCACTGAAAACCGGGGCGGCGACAGGTCGGCGGTGGGGGTGACCTGCATCTGGTCGATAATGCGGGCGGCATCAACGGTGCTGCCAACAACTGAGATCGCTGTGAACCGGGCGGCCTCGTCCGGGGCGGTGCCGTTCAGGATCACCCGCAACCCATCTGCGGTGACTTCGGCCCAGTCGTGGCCGGTCTCGTCCAGGGTGCGGCGCACGGCAATTTCGGTGCTGTGTTCCATGCCGGTAACGGAAAATCCAGCCGCAACCAGGCTTAGACCCGCGGCCGCCAGAAATGTCAGGCTGACGATCAATAGTGAAGAAAGGCGCATAAGTGGGGCAATATCATCCGAAGTGGTGTTTCGTCTTCTTACCGGCTGTGGCGCGGCGGATCAATCACGCGAACAGCGCTGCGGCAAAGAAGATGAGCGGGATAAAGCCGGTATCGCGGTTGAGCCGGAACAATTGCAGCAGTCGCTCGTTGTTATTGGTGTCCAGCGCGCGCAACTGCCAGGTCAGATGCCAGCCCATCGCCCAGGGGGCAATCAGCGCCAGCAGCAGCGCCAGAATGGATCCATTTGGCATCAATGCGCTTAGCACCGCCAGCGCCATCAGGCAGGTGGTGGCAACCAGAAACCGCCGCAGCCAGGCAGGGGTGTCGCTGCCAAACAGCCGGGCGGTGGATTTCACCCCAATCAGCGCGTCGTCCTCGGTGTCCTGATGGGCGTAGATGGTGTCATAGAACAGGGTCCAGGAAATGCCAGCCAGGTAGAGATAGACTGCAGGCCAGTTCAGCGTGCCGGTATGCGCTACCCAGGCCAGCATGGCGCCCCAGTTGAATGCCAGCCCCAGAAACACCTGCGGCCACCAGGTGAACCGCTTGGCAAAGGGATAGATTGCCACCGGGAACAACGCCAGGATACCCATGGCAATGGCGGCCTGATTGAAGCTCAGCAAAATCGCAGCGGCAAGGGCGATCTGCAACACCATCCAGATCACCGCGCCTTTGACTGTTACCTGTCCCGAGGGAATCGGCCGCGAGCGGGTCCGCTCGACCAGACCATCAAAATCGCGGTCACTGATGTCGTTCCAGGTGCATCCTGCCCCACGCATCAGCCAGGCGCCTGCCGCACAGGCTATGAAAATCCAGGCATCCTGCCAGCGCGGGTTCTGGTCCCACAGCATCGCCAGCGCCAAGCCCCACCAGCAGGGGATCAGCAGCAGCCAGGTGCCAATGGGCCGGTCGGCGCGCGATAATCGCAGATAGGGACGGCTCCACGCTGGCGCGCGGGAATCCACCCAATTGTTGTGGGCGGCATCCGAAACTTGTCCCTTTGGGGCCGGATCATCTGGAATAGGGGCGTCGCCTTGCATATGTAGGGCCTCATGAGCGCAAAGATCAGACTGTATGTAGAGCACCCGCTGGGGGCAGGGCAATCGGTTCCTCTGGACCGGAGCCAGGCCAATTACCTGTTTGCGGTGATGCGGATGGCTGTTGGTGGCCAAATWTTGCTGTTCAACGGCAGGGATGGTGAATGGCTGGCCGATATAGCCCAGGCTGGTAAACGCGCTGGTGTGCTGACCTGTGTCGCGCAAACCAAGGTGCTGCAAATGCCGCCCGATCTGTGGCTGCTGTTTGCCCCGATCAAAAAGGCGCGCACTGATTTTATCGTCGAAAAAGCCGCCGAGATGGGCGCCGTTAAGATCCTGCCGATCCAGACCACCTACACCAATGCTGAACGCATCCGTCAGGATCGCCTGCAGGCCCACGCGGTTGAGGCCGCCGAGCAATGCGGCGGCACCTATGTGCCGCAGGTCGCAGATCTGCAAAAACTCTCACACCTGCTGGATCACTGGCCCGAAGACCGCCAGTTGATGTTCTGTGACGAGGCTGAGGTGGGCAATGCACTGGCCCTTGCCACTGCCGAAAAGTCAGACGCCCCCTGGGCCATTTTGATTGGCCCCGAGGGTGGTTTCTCTGAGACCGAACGCAAACGCCTGCATGCGCTGCCTTATTCCCACGTGGTCAGCCTTGGCCCGCGCATTCTGCGCGCCGACACCGCAGCCGTGGCGGCAATGACCCTGTGGCAACAGACGCTTGGAGATTGGCAATGAGTTTTATCCGCCCCGAAGCCCGTGCAAGCCTATGGCGCTGGCGCGAACTTATTGTCGCCGCAGTGGTCCTGCTGATGGGTCTGCGCTGGGTGCTTGGGGCGTTTGGCCTGTTGTTCTGGGGGGGCTGGGTGCTGCTGATCATTGGCACCGCAATTGCCATCATCGGCGCGCAGCGCCTGCGGTTCCGTCTTGGCCATGGTGGTCCCGGAGTGGTGCAGGTGGACGAGGGGCAGATCGCCTATTTTGGACCGCTGACCGGTGGCGCGGTGGCTGTGTCCGAGTTGACACAGCTGGCGCTGGATCACACTGCCAAACCAGCTCATTGGGTGCTGCAACAGCCGGGGCAGGCGCCGCTGCATATCCCGATCAATGCCGAAGGCACCGAGATCCTGTTTGATGTTTTTGCCAGCCTACCGGGGCTGCGCACAGAACGGATGCTGACCGAGCTGCGCCGCGGTGGGCTTCACACGGTCGTGATCTGGGAAAAACACGGCACCCGTCCCTCAGTCCAAAGGTTGCATTGACAGTCGCTGAGTTTCGCACCACGACTGATCCTCCAACACGAACGAAAAGCAACGGAGCGCGGCTCATGTCCATTCCCCAGTCCGGTGGCGGACCGATCGAACATCACAGCCAATTGGCGGACTATCTGGCCGAGGGCTGCAAGCCCAAGTCTGATTGGCGCATTGGCACCGAGCATGAAAAATTTGGCTATTGCAAAGATAGCCTGAAGCCGCTGCCCTTTGCAGGAGAGCGCTCTATTGTGGCGGTGCTGCAGGGGTTGCGTGACACCTATGGCTGGTCGCCAGTCACTGAAGGCGGCAACCTGATTGGGTTGGAAAAAGACGGCGCCAATGTCAGTCTTGAACCCGGTGGCGCGCTGGAACTGTCGGGGGCTCCGCTGGAGACCATCCACGAAACTTGCGACGAGGTGAATGTCCACCTGCGCGAGGTCAAGGATATTGCGGACAAAATTGGTGTTGGCTTTATCGGTCTGGGTGCAGCGCCAATTTGGAACCACGATGAAATGCCGCTGATGCCCAAGGGCCGCTATGCCTTGATGAATGATTACATGGGCAAAGTGGGCACCATGGGCCGCGACATGATGCGGCGCACCACCACCGTGCAGGTCAATCTCGATTTCGGCTCCGAGGCCGACATGGTGCAGAAACTGCGGGTGGCGCTGGCGCTGCAGCCGGTGGCCACGGCGCTGTTCGCCAATTCGCCGTTTTTTGAGGGCAAGCCAAACGGCCACAAAAGCTGGCGCAGCAAGATCTGGCGCCATCTGGATGATGCCCGCACCGGCATGTTGCCGTTTGTGTTCGATGAGGGGTTTGGCTTTGAACAATACGCCGACTATGCGCTCGATGTGCCGATGTATTTTGTCTATCGTGATGGGCAATATATTAATGCGCTGGGCATGTCGTTCCGCGATTTCCTAAAAGGTGAATTGCCCGCACTCCCTGGTGAAAAGCCGCAGATGTCGGATTGGGCCGATCACCTGACCACCGCCTTCCCCGAGGCGCGGATCAAGAAATACATGGAAATGCGCGGGGCTGATGGCGGCCCCTGGCGGCGGCTCTGTGCGCTGCCGGCCTTTTGGGTTGGGTTGATGTATGATCAATCCTCGYTGGATGCGGCCTGGGATCTGGYYAAAGRYTGGGATGCYGAGACCCGSGAGGGGCTSCGYGTSGCKGCSTCKCAGCARGCRTTGCAGGCGCAGGTYGGSRMCATCAAGATGWTGGAYCTGGCKCGCGAAGTGGTGGCSATTTCCGAGGCYGGSCTAAAGGCSCGTGCKYGSYCWGGTGCCGRTGGMWTGGTGCCGGATGARACCCATTTYYTGAACGCGYTGAARGAYAGYYTGGACASMGGWAAAGTKCCGGCKGATGARTTGCTSGAKCGCTATCAYGGMGAKTGGRAYGGRGATCTKACYMRGRTCTACGGCGAATTCAGCTATTGAATAAGATCGCTGGCGCCGCCCGACCAATGGCCAGGCGGCGGAATGCGCCTGACGGCGCATGCCTTCGGCGAAGGTATTTTTAACAAGAAGAAATTGTAGCATGGTGCTGGGTTTTCTGGCGTCCCGAAAGGGCAGCTTGAAACGCCGGTTTGCGAGATTGCGCCATAGGTTTGCGCAGTTTTTTTACAGGACAGGCTCTGTAAGAGAGAATTGTCCATTTGGATATTTGCTCAAGCGCTTCTGAAAACCGGTGGCGGGCAATGGCCAAAACTTGCCTGAAAATCAAAAAAACCGCATCCTTGTCGTATTAACTTTGTAATTTGGAGTAATTGGTATGCGTGACTTCTTTATTTCGTCGCTAGAAAAACTAATAACCGTTCTTATTGTCCTCATGTGTATTGCCGTGGTCGTTGGCGCCGGTGGTGCCATGATGAGCCCAGAAGGTGGCGTGTTTCCAGCCATCGGTGTGCTGATTTTCGGAGGGCTTTATGTCGTTCTGATGGGAGGCATGATGTATCTGTTCCTTGGCATATACGACAACACCAAACGCACTGCCGAGGCCACCGAACGGATGGCGCAAGGCAGCCGCTAACCCATTCTCTGGCGGGCCAGCTCTGAACCTTAGGCGCGACGGGATTCGTGCCTATTTTTGGCCTATTTTTGGCTCGGTCCCTGTGCGGATGCGAGCGATATTGGCTGCGTGCCGCCAGAATACGATTGCCGCGAGTAAGGCGGCCAGGAGGGCGGCATCGGTGCGGCCCAACAGCAGGGCCCAAAGCGGTGCTGACAGTGCAGCCATCAGAGCCCCCATTGATGAAATCCGGCTAAGCGCTGCTGCGGCCAGCCAGGTCGCGCAGCAGGCGATGCCCACGGGCCAGGCCAGGGCAAGCATCAGGCCGAGGAAGGTGGCGACTCCTTTGCCGCCTTTGAACTGCAGCCAGACCGGAAAGCAGTGGCCGATGAAAGCCATCAGGCCGGCCAGTTGTGCGGCGTCTTCGCCCGCCATCATGCGCGCCAGCAGCACGGCGACCGCGCCCTTGCCGCCGTCCAGCAGCAGGGTTAGGGCGGCAGCCTTTTTGGAGCCGGTGCGCAATACATTGGTGGTGCCGATATTGCCGGAGCCGATTTCGCGCAGGTTGCCCAGGCCCATGGCCTTGGTCACGACCAATCCAAAGGGGATCGACCCCAGTCCATAGCCGATCACGGCCCAGAGCAGCAGAGCGATGGTGGTTGTCTCGAATGCGGGCATCAGTCTCTCCGGTAAACCGGCGTGCCGGCGACATAGGTTGCCAGTACCCTACCTTGCATGCGTTGGCCGTCAAATGGGGTGTTCTGGGATTTTGATTTCAGCGCAAAGCGATCCATCACAAAAGGCACATCGGGGTCGAACAACAACAGGTCAGCCGGTGCACCGGCCCTTAGGCGGCCCGAGGCCAGCCCCAGTCGTTTGGCCGGGTTCAGCGACATGGCGCGGAACAGGGTTGGCAGGTCCAGATGTTCGGAATGGTACAGACGCAGGGCGGCGGGCAGCAGGGTTTCCAGCGCCACCGCACCAGCTGCGGCTTCTTCAAATGGCAGGCGTTTGCTTTCTTCGTCCTGCGGCGTGTGCATCGACGATATGATGTCGATCAGCCCGGTGCGCACCGCCTCGACCACCGCCAGACGGTCATCTTCTGATCGCAGCGGCGGTTTSACCTTRAAGAAGGTGCGRTAGTCRGCSGGGTCCAGMTCRTTCAGGGTCAGGTGGTGGATCGAGGTGCCGGCGGTGATATCCAGCCCGTTGGCCTTGGCGCGTTCCAGCGCGGGCAGGGCGCGCGCTGTGGTGATCTGATCGGCGTGATAACGCGCGCGGGTCATCTCAAGCAGCGCGATGTCACGGTCCAGCCCCATACGTTCGGCCATTGGTGATACCGAGGGCAGACCGCGCAGGGTGGCGAATTTTCCACTGGTGGCGGCGGCGCCCTTGGACAGGATCGGTTCTTGCGGGTGGGCGATCACCAGCGCGCCACAAGAGCGGGCATAGGTCAGCGCGCGCGAGAACACCTTGGTRTCSGTGACCACCCGGTCGCARTCGGTAAARGCCACCGCRCCGGCATCCATCAGAAAGCCGATCTCGGTCATCTCGCGGCCCATCCGGCCCTTGGTCAGCGCCGCCATCGGCAACACGTTCACCGGCGAGTCGGCCTGGGCGCGGCGGGTGACAAATTCCAGCACCTCGGGGCTGTCGATGGTGGGCGAGGTATCGGGGCGGGTGACCATGGTGGTGACACCACCAGCCGCCGCCGCCAGACCTGCGGATTTATAGCTTTCCTTGTGACGTTCACCGGGCTCGCAGACTTTGACGCCAATATCGACAATGCCAGGGGCCAGGCAGCGATTTTTGCAGTCAATGATTTCAACATCTTCTGGCGAGATGTTTCGCGCGCGAAACATCTGTTCAGATTCGATGTTTTCTGGAAAGATCTCAGTAATCTTTCCATCCTGCACCAGCAGATGGCCCGGCGCGTCGGTTCCGGCCTCGGGGTCGATCAGGCGGGCATTGGTGAAGAATAGGGTCATAGCCGGGCTCTTTCGATTGTGGCAAGGGTCGCCGCAGGGTCGGCCTGATACTTGATCAGATGTTTGTCGCCGCTCTTGGTCACCACCTGTACATAGCTGCCCATGGTGCGCACCCGTGCGATCTGGTTCAACGGTATATTGCGCTCGGCGGGGCCGGTGAGGTGGGTGTCGGTCAGGGTCCAGACCACCGTCAGGTCCTCGGACGCCAGATACCAGCCGCGCAGGATGATCGCCGCCAGCCCGCCAATGGCACCGGTCCAGACATGCGGGTTGCCCATGGCCCACAGGATAGCCATGCCGACAGCCATGGCCAGCGCGGCCATCCAGGAATGGGAGCGGATATAAGCGGTGCGGTCGGGAGTGAATTGGGTCATGGCCATTTTACCAATACTCGCAAGATAATGAGGAGAGCCAGCATGATCACCGTGAACAGGCCAGCGCCGATGCGGCGGGCTTTGGCGCGGCCCGCGCGGGGCGACAGGCGGGGTGCAGTATAGAGCCTGGCACTTTTGGTTTGGATCGGCGCGCCGGTTTTCTGGGTCAGATATTCGCGGTAGGTGCCGATCAGGGTCAGCGGGGTGGCCGGGGTAAGCCGGACCTCCTCGCCGTCAAACGCGCGCGAACGGATCAGCAACACGTGGCCGCTGAGCGCCATCAGACCCTCGCGGTCCGGCGCCAGTTGATCCGCAGGCACGCCGCAGCCCTCGTTGAGATAGCCAACAAGGCCAAGGTCTTCGAGATCGCTGAGCGGGAAGATTTCAACATGATCCAGATTGATCTCGTCAACGCCCAGGACCTGAGCCAGGGCACCGGGTTCACGCAGAAACCGGGACTGTTCGGGGCGCATGTCGAGGTCAAAGACGCGGATTATGCCACGTTCGCCCGCTGGGATGTGGATCACCGAGTCCATCCCGGTCACCCGGCCTCGGCCAGTCGTTCTGCGCGCAGGTTTTGCGCCAGCAGATCCATCACGGCCATGCGGACGGCGACACCCATTTCAACCTGTTCCTGGATCACCGAGCGATTGATGTCGTCGGCCAGGGTGCCGTCGATCTCAACGCCGCGGTTCATCGGGCCGGGGTGCATGACGATAGCGTCGGGTTTGGCGCGTGCCAGCTTGTCGGCGTCCAACCCATAGCGGTGGTAGTATTCGCGCTCGGACGGGATGAAACCGCCGTCCATGCGTTCTTTTTGCAGGCGCAGCATCATCACCACGTCGACGTCTTTCAGACCTTCGTGCATGTCATCATAAATTTCGGCGCCAAATTCGGCGAACTCGCTGGGCACCAGGGTGGGCGGGCCAATCAGCCGGATGCGGTTTTCCATCTTACCAAGCAGCATCAGGTTGGAACGCGCCACGCGGCTGTGGGCGACGTCACCACAGATGGCGATGTTGAGCCGGTGAAGGCGGCCTTTGGCACGGCGGATGGTCAGCGCGTCGAGCAGTGCCTGGGTTGGGTGTTCGTGGCTGCCATCGCCGGCGTTCAGCACCGCGCAATTGACCTTTTGCGCCAGCAGATCAACCGCGCCGGAATGCGGGTGGCGCACCACCAGCAGATCCGGATGCATGGCGTTAAGGGTCATGGCGGTGTCGATCAGGGTCTCGCCCTTTTTGATTGAGGAGGCCTGCATTGCCATGTTCATTACATCAGCGCCCAGACGTTTGCCGGCGATCTCGAAACTGGCCTGAGTGCGGGTGGAGTTCTCGAAGAACATATTGACCTGGGTCAGCCCGGCCAGCGCATCGGAGCGTTTTTCGGTGGCGCGGTTCTGATCGACGTAATGATCGGCCAGATCCAGGATCATGGTGATTTCATGCGGCTGCAGCGGTTCGATGCCAAGCAGGTGTTTGTGGCCGAAAGAAGTGGGGGTCATGGGGCAGGCTCCGCGATGGGTCGGGGGTGTTATAGGGGGGCAGGTGGAGGCGGGCAAGATGTTGTGCGGTGGGGAGCACAGTGGTGTTGCACCTGTCGCAGCTGAGGGAATTAGGTATTTTTAACAAGGTGAAGGCGGGGTGTTTCGTCTTGACGGCAGGCAGGGTAGTTTGGGCCTATGGAATCGGCATTGGATTATCACAGCGCGCTGGCGCTTTTGCAGTGGCAGGTTGAGCTGGGGGTGACCGAAAGCATCGGTGACGTGCCGGTGGACCGCTATGCTTTGCAGGCGACGCCGCCAAAGGCGAAGACAGGCCCGGCGCCTGTGATCGTCAAGCCCAAGGACGTGGATCCGGTTGAGCAGGCGCAACAGGCGGCGCGGGCGGCCACCGGGTTGCCCAGTCTGCGCGCCGCGCTGCAGGGGTTTGATCATTGTGAGTTGAAAAAGGGCGCCCGCAATCTGGTGTTCTGCGATGGCCAGGCCGGGGCTCGGGTTATGATCATTGGTGAAGCACCGGGTCGCGACGAGGACCGCGAAGGGAAACCTTTTGTGGGCAATTCCGGTCAATTGCTGGACAAGATGCTGGCGGCCATTGGTCTGTCGCGTGACAAGAACGTCTATATCACCAACGTGCTGCCCTGGCGGCCACCGCAAAATCGAGACCCGCTGCCGCTTGAAATTGCGATGATGCAGCCCTTTTTGCAGCGCCATGTGGAGTTGGCCGAGCCGGATGTTTTGGTGCTGATGGGTAATGTTCCCTGTCAGGCAGTATTGGGGAAACGCGGGATCACCCGTCTGCGCGGCGACTGGCAGCAGGCCTGGGGCAAGCCAGTGATACCGATGTTCCACCCGGCTTATCTGTTGCGGCAGCCAAATCAAAAACGCGCTGCCTGGGCGGATTTATTGGCGCTGAAGGCGCGGCTGGCGGAGCTGTCGTGAAAATCCTGGCGTTCTCTGATTTGCATATGGCGCGGGCCCGTGCTGCGGATCTGGTGGCGGCCAGTACCGAGGCGGATCTGGTGATCGGGGCCGGGGATTTCTGCAATATGCGCCAGGGGTTGGATCAGGCGATGCAATTGCTGGCGGGGCTGGCGGCGCCGATGCTGGTGGTGCCGGGCAATGCCGAAAGCGCCGCAGAGTTGCAGGCGGCAGCGCTGCCAGGCACCACGGTGTTACATGGCGCAGGGGTTGAGATCGACGGGCTGCGGATCTTTGGGCTGGGCTACGGGGTGCCGGTGACGCCGTTTGGCGCGTGGTCCTGCGATCTGAGTGAAGATTTCGCCGCACAGATGCTGGATGAGTGTACTGCCGCCGATATCCTGATCACGCATTCACCGCCCAAGGGGTTGACCGATCTGACCTCAGACGGGATCTCGGTTGGCTCCACTGCAATTGCTGCCGCGATTGAGCGGCTGCAGCCGCAACTGGCGCTTTGTGGTCATATTCATGACAGCTGGGGGCAGCGTGGGTTTATTGGTGATAGTGAAGTGGTCAACCTCGGGCCAACTGTGAACTGGTTTGAGATAGATCATTGATCCACCCAAAGCAGGGCGGACATTATGGGGGCAGAGACCCCCATCCAAAAGACGGAACAGCACCATGTCGCGCATAGATCAAAGCAAGCAATTCATCCCGGTCCGCATTGCGGTGTTGACCCTGTCGGACAGCCGCACCCCCGAGCAGGACCGCTCGGGGCAGATCCTGGTGGACCGGTTGCAGGCGGCGGGGCACGTGCTGGCGGATCGTAAGATGCTGCCGGATGAGCGCGCCCTGATTGCCGATCAGCTGCGCGCCTGGGTGGCGGATCCAGAGGTCGATGTGGTGATCTCGACCGGCGGCACCGGGCTGACCGGGCGCGATGTCACGGTTGAGGCGCACCGCGATGTCTATGAAAAGGAAATCGAGGCCTTTGGCACCCTGTTCACCCTGATTTCGATGAAAAAGATAGGCACCAGTGCGGTGCAATCTAGGGCCACCGGCGGCGTGGCCGGGGGCACCTATCTGTTTGCACTGCCCGGCAGCCCCAGTGCCTGCAAGGACGGGTGGGATGAAATCCTGTCGATGCAGCTGGATTACCGGCACCAGCCCTGTAACTTTGTGGAAATAATGCCCAGATTAGAAGAACATCAGCGACGGAAGTAATCCGCTGCTGCGTGTAACCTCGCAAACCCTGCCGGAACTTGATAAGTTTCGACGGGACTAGAGAGTTATGACAGGCCGCCAACGCCACCTGAAAGGGACGATAGATGCGCTTTTTGCGTCAGAGTTTGACCGGGATTTTCCTTGCGACCGCCTGTGTGGCCCTGTTGCTTTATGCGGGGCAGATGATTTTTGGGGCAGTGCAGCAGCGGATGAGTGTTGAGCATAAGGCACCACCGCCGCGGGAACGGATCTTTGCGGTCAATCTGGTGGTGGCTAAATTGCAGAGCATCGCGCCCGAATTGATCGCCTTTGGCAAGATCGAGAGCCGCCGCAGGCTGGAGCTGCGCACGCCGGTGGCGGGGCGGGTGGTCATCCTGGCCGAGGCGTTTGAGGAAGGTGGCGCGGTCACTGCTGGTCAGCTGCTGGTACAGATCAATCCGGCGGATGCGCAATCCGCGCTGGACCGGTCCGACGCCGATATGCAGGATGCCCGCGCGCAGGAACGCGAGACTGGCCGGGCGCTGATTCTGGCGCAGGACGAGCTGGCCGCGACCCAGGATCAGGCCGAATTGCGCCAACGGGCCTTTCGGCGTCAGACCGATCTCAAAAGCCGCGGGGTTGGCACCGCCGCCACCGTCGAGCTGGCTGAACTGGCTGCAGCGCAGGCGCGCCAATCGGTGATTTCACGGCGTCAGGCAGTGTCGCAGGCTGAGGCGGGGGTGGATCAGGCTTCCTCTAACTTGGCACGGGCACAGATTGATCTGGAAACCGCGCGCCGCGATTTGGCGGATACCACGGTGTTGGCGGAATTTGATGGCACCCTGCAATCGGTGAGCCTGGTCGAGGGACGTCTGGTGTCGGCCAATGAAAAGCTGGCCGAGCTGGTTGATCCATCGCTGCTGGACGTGGCGTTTCGGATTTCCACTGTGCAATACGCCCGATTGCTGGATGAAAACGGACGGCTGCTGTCAGCGCCAGTGCGGGTTTCGCTGGATGCCACCGGCGCCGATCTTAGCGCCGTGGGGGTGATCAGTCGCGACAGCGGTGCGGCGGGTGAGGGCCAGTTGGGACGGTTGATCTATGCCCGGCTGGGGGCGGCGCCGGGGTTCAAGCCGGGGGATTTTGTCACCGTATCGGTGCGCGAGCCTGTACTGAGCGCGGTGGCACGGCTGCCGGCCTCGGTGCTGGATGCCAATGGGTCGGTTCTGGTGCTGGGGGCCGAGGATCGGCTGGAAAAATTGCAGGTCGAATTGGTGCGCCGTCAGGGCGACGAGGTGCTGATCCGTGGTGTTGGGCTGGCCGGACGTGAGGTGGTGGTCGGGCGCACGCCGCTGTTGGGCGCGGGTATTAAGGTGCGGGCGCTGCGCGACGAGGCCACAGTTCAGCCGCAGGCGGAACTGATCGAATTGAGCGATGAGAGACGCGCGCGGCTAACGGCCTTTGTCGAGGGCAGCAACCGCATGCCAGAGGACGCCAAGAAACGGGTACTGGGGCAGTTGGCCGAGGCCAAGGTGCCGGCCAAGCTGGTGACCCGTATTGAATCGCGGATGGGGGGCTGAGGTGACTTTCCCCGACCAGAAACTGATGGCCGTGCCTGACCTTGGGGAGATGCCAAGCGCCATCCCGGGGGGAGTGAAAACGGTCTTGAAATTGATCCGGGGGATCACTTCAGGTTTCAACAGGCAGAGCCTGTTAGGTGCGGCGCGGCTGTGCCGGGCGGACGTCAGCGCTGCCTCTCGCTCCGCAATTGTCCTACAAAGTTTTGGAGCCAGCCAATGATCCGTGATCTTCCTCGCTCGGCGGGAGGATTGCTCAGTTATTTCACCCGTCACCGGACTGCCGCCAACCTGTTGTTGGTGATCCTGCTGGTGTCGGGCGCGGCGGCCATTCCCAATATGCGGGCGCAGTTCTTCCCGGATGTGATCATCGACCGGGTGACGGTCTCGGTTATTTGGGAGGGCGCCGGCCCTGAGGATGTGGACAGTGCCATTGTGCAGGCGTTGGAACCAGCACTGCTGGCGGTGGACGGRGTSGARKSMTCKWMSRCCWCRTCGCNGSRRRGGCGNGGCGAYMATCASKCTGGATTTTGARCCRRRCTGGGATATGGCGCGGGCSGCSRAYGASGTGCARKSKGCKGTGGATGCSGTSACCACMYTGCCCGAASAGGCSGARGASCCMAAGGTSMRRCGYGGTGYSTGGCGYGAYMGGGTSACCGATGTGGTGATCACCGGACCGCTGGATCCATCGCAGCTGGGATTGTTTGCGGACGAGCTGATTTCACGTCTGTTTGCGGTTGGCGTGACCCGCACCACAATCCGTGGTGTTGCGGCGCCACAGACCCTGGTCGAGGTGCCTTCGTACAGTCTAATTGCCCATGACGTGACCCTGACCCAGATTGCCGAGGCGATTGCGGCTGAAGTGGATGCGGACCCGGCGGGGGATATCTCGGGGGCCAATGCGCGGGTGCGCACGGGGCGTGAAAAGCGCAAACCCGAGGAGATCGAGGCCATTGTGCTCCGGTCCAACCCGGATGGATCTGCCCTGACCATTGGTGATGTGGCGCAGATCCGGGTGGAAGGTGTGGACCGTAACCGGTCATATTATGTTGGCGAGAACCCGGCGATGTCGCTGCGGATTGACCGCTCGGATAAGGGCGACGCCATTGGCATTCAGCGCAGTGTTGAGCAGGTGGTGGAGCAGATGCAGGCCAGCCTGCCGCAGGGGGTGACGGTTGAGCTGATCCGGACCCGCGCTGCGGCGATTACCGGCCGTCTCAATCTGTTGGTGGACAATGGTTTGATGGGGCTGGCGTTGGTGGTGACGCTGTTGTTCCTATTCCTGAATGCGCGCATTGCGTTCTGGGTGGCGGCGGGCATTCCGGCAGCAATGTGTGCCGCCATTGCCATCATGTATGCGGCGGGTCTGACCATCAATATGATCAGTCTGTTTGGCCTGATCATCACCCTGGGCATTGTGGTGGATGACGCCATTGTGGTGGGTGAGCACGCCGATTTCCGCGCCCGACGGCTGGGGGAACATCCGGTGGTGGCCTCTGAGAACGCCGCCCGACGGATGGCAATGCCAGTGTTTGCCGCCACTCTCACCACCATCATTGCGTTTTTTGGTCTGGTCATTGTTGGTGGTCGCTTTGGCGATCTGATCCGTGACATTCCCTATACGGTGATCGCGGTGCTGGCGGCCTCGCTGGTGGAGTGTTTCCTGATTCTGCCCAACCACCTGTCCCACGCCATTGCCCATGCCGCCAAGGAGCATTGGTACGACTGGCCCAACCGGGTGGTGAATCGGGGCTTTCGCTGGGTCCGCGATACTCTGTTCCGGCGGTTGATGGTCTGGGTGATTTGGGGCCGGTATGTGGTGCTGGCAGGCGTTTTGGTGGTGCTGGCAAGCCAGATGGCGCTGTTCATTGGCGGTGACGTCAAATGGCGGTTCTTCAATGCGCCTGAGCGCGGCTCGGTCACCGGCAATTTTGCCATGGCCGAGGGGGCCAGTCGGGAGGATACCCTGGCGATGATGCGCGAGATGCAACGGGCCACCGAGGCGCTGGGCAAAGACTATGAGGCGCGCTATGGCCGCAACCCGCTGGACTATGTGATGGCCGAAATTGGCGGCAATGCTGGTCGAGGGCTGTCCGGGGTCGACGCCAAGGACGCGGATCTGCTGGGCGGGATCAGCATCGAGCTGATCGACGCTGATCTGCGGCCCTATTCCAGCTTTGCCTTTGTCGCCGAGTTGCAGGATAGCGTTGTCCATCACCCGATGGCAGAAACCGTGTCGTTCCGCGGCTGGCGATCCGGACCGGGTGGCGATGCGTTGGACGTGCAGTTTTATGGTGCCGAGGTGCAGACGCTGAAGGCGGCCAGCGAGGATCTCAAGGAGGCGCTGCTGCGCTATCCTGAGGTCTCAGCGGTGGAGGACAATCTGGCCTATGACAAGGAAGAGRTMATYCTGGAYCTGACCCCKCAGGGGCAGGCGYTGAATTTCACCATCGACRSKCTGGGCCGGGCSTTGCGGKCSCGYTTGAAYGGSATCGAGGCGGCRACCTAYCCYGASGGTCCSCGSTCKGCCACCATCCGGGTKGARCTGCCCGARGGCGAGCTSASSGCSGATTTYCTGGARCGMACYCTGATGCGGRCKCCRARTGGCASCTATGTGCCRCTGGCSGAYATYGTCTCGGTCAGYCRSCGCAGCGGGTTTTCMACKGTKCGGCGSGARAATGGCATYCGRCTGATYTCGGTCACCGGTGAYATYTCYGAGGATGAYCCSKCSCGKGCCGARCARATCRTGCAGGCGCTRRARAMYGASATYCTGCCCAAGATYKCCAGCGARCARCAGGTSGAATGGCGGCTGAGYGGGYTMAGCGARCAGGAARACGACTTTTTGAAYGATGCCCGCACCGGGCTGATCCTGTGCCTGACCGGCATCTACCTGGTGCTGGCCTGGGTGTTTGCCAGCTGGACCCGGCCGCTGGTGGTGATGGCGATCATTCCCTTTGGTCTGGTGGGCACCATCTGGGGCCATTACATCTGGGAGGTGCCGCTGAGCATTTTCACGGTGGTGGGGCTATTGGGGATGACTGGCATCATCATCAATGATTCCATCGTGCTGGTGACCACCATCGACGAATACGCCGAAGAGCGCGGCTTGGTGCCCTCGATCATTGACGGCACCGCCGACCGGCTGCGGCCGGTGATGCTGACCACCATGACCACGGTGCTGGGGTTGGCCCCCTTGTTGTTTGAGCGCTCGCAGCAGGCGCAGTTCCTGAAGCCAACGGTGATCACCTTGGTCTATGGCCTGGGATTTGGCATGGTTCTGGTGCTGTTGGTGGTGCCCGCATTGGTGGCGATGCAACGCGATGTGGCACGTCCCATGGCGGCGTTGCGTCACGCGCTACAAGCCAGTGCAACGCGCTGGCTAATGCTGGGCGTTGGAGCGGTGCAGGTTGTGTGGCTGGCGCTGACTCTGGGCCGGACCATGGCCACTGGCGCAATGCACCCGATCTTGCTGGAGATGTTACCGGTTTTGGCCGGAATGGCACCGATGCGGGCGGCCCTGCTGGTGTTTCTGAGCGGAGCAGCGGCGATTGTCATTGCCAGCTATCTGCTGGCGGCGCTGGGGTTAGGGTTGCGGAGGCGCAATCCGATCTGAGACACCAGAATCTGTAACCTGCTGGGGGCAGCGATCACCCGGCCACCCGGCGGAATGGGCAGCAATAATACCTATCGATTTTGCATCCGGGCCTGGGCCAGCCGTGCCACTTCGGCCACTTGGTCCAGCAGTGGCAGGCCGCAACTTTCCAGATCCTCGACTGCCAGCCAGCGGGCTTGCAGCGCATCGTCGGCGGGGTGCGGGGTGCCCTCTTGATACTCACACAACACTGCAACCAGCAGGTATTGGCGCTCAATGCGGCCCTTATCGTCGCGCAGGATCACGTCGATATTGGTGAGATATTCCAGTGGGTGGGCGGTAACCCCGGTTTCCTCAAGCAGCTCGCGCGCGGCGGCGGCCAGAGCGGTTTCGCCCAGCTCCACATGGCCGCCGGGAAAGCCCCACATGCCAGCACTGGGCGGGTTGCGGCGCTGCACCAGAATCACGCGATCCAAATGGCAGACCACGGCAATGGCGCCAACCAGAGGGCGGTTCATAGACATCCTGCGTTATCCAGCGCTGCAGCCGCGAATATCCACTGCGTGGCGACTGCCCAGCACGGTGATTCGCAGTTTGGACCGGTCCAGTGCAAAACTGCCCTTGGTCAGTGGCAGGAACTCGGTGGTGGCAATCAGCAACCCGCCCCGGCGTTCTGTGGTGGTGGCGCTGCCATAGGCCATAGGAGTGCCAGACTCGATCACTGCAACTTCTGTTCCACCTGCCGAGGGCATCGAAATATAGGCCTCAACCTGCAGGCCGTATTTGGTTGGTGACAACTTGCATTTGGCGGATTTGACCCCGGCCTCCTGGGCCGAGTAGGGGCGGTTGGCCATGGCTGCGGCAATCGCCGGGTTGCGGCCCGCTTGCAGGTTCAACTGGTGGTCAAAAGACAGCTCGGAGGGCACACAGACGTCTTTGCAGAGGCCAAGCTGCATCTGCCCGGACAGGACAATCGGCTGGCCGGGCTTTTCCGGAGTGATCTCAATCGGCAGCACCAAAAGGTCATGATACCCGATGGTCTGATAGCCCGATGTTGTGGTGACCTCAGGGGTTGGCCAGATCACCGACAAGGCAGCGATATTGCGCGATCCGCGCCAGTCAAAGCTGGGGGGGATGCCGGCATCGCCGGGGCTGCGCCAATAGGTCTTCCAGCCCTCCTGCAGGGTCAGCCGCAGCGCTCCCATATAAGTGCCACGCGCGGTAAGACCGCCGTCGAGGACTTCAATTTCCACCAAGGGGTCAGTGTCACTGGCCGCCGAAGCAGCGGAGGCAAGGGCCAGCAGTCCAGCGGAGAGAATTGTAAGAGCCTGTTTCATGGGGGTATAGATGCGCTGGTGAGGTGCAAAAGCCAAGTCACGTTGTGGTTAGCCCAGATCTGGATTGGTTTGGCGCTGCAGTCCGCGCGCCCTTGCACAGGGCCGCTTGCCGCGTCATGGTCGAAACAGGGACCGCAGCCTCCAGATCAAATTGGGGAGCGGATATGATTTGCTGGCCCGGTCACCGTCTTGGGAAGCACGATGCGTTGGCGCAGAGAGGTAGCGGCATATGAATCTCACTGGTAAACTCCTGATTGCCATGCTTGGCATGGGCGATGAACGGTTCGATCACACTGTGGTTTTCCTGTGCTCGCATACCAAGGACGGCGCCATGGGGCTGATCATCAACAAGACGGCGCCCGAAGTGCAATTGGGCGATCTGCTGCGCCAGTTGGACATCACCCCGAAGCCGGTGACACAGGGCGAGATCCCAGTGCGCTTTGGTGGCCCGGTGGAGACCCAGCGTGGCTTTGTGCTGCATACGCCGGACTATGAGGCCAGTCTTAATTCGCTGCATATTTCCGAGGCCTTTTCGATGACCGCAACGCTGGATATTCTTGAGGATATTGCCATCGGCAAAGGCCCCAAACAGGTGCTGATGATGCTGGGCTATGCCGGCTGGGGGCCGGGGCAGCTGGAGGGCGAGATTGGCCAAAACGGTTGGCTGACCGTCGAGGCAGATGCGGTGCTGGTGTTCGACACCGAGGATGAGCAGAAATGGGGCGCGGCGCTGAAGTCTCTTGGGGTGGACCCGTTGGGTCTGTCGAGCGAGGCGGGCCACGCGTGAATTTAGCCGCGCGTGAAGCGACGGTGTGCTCCCGTCCGGCCCCGACCTCCTGGCGGAGGCGCAGGCCCCGTTGGGCGCAGCACCGCGCCTGCGGCCCGGTGTTTTTGGCCTGCTGAGAGGTGACTTGAGGGGCAATTCGGCCCCTAAAATCACCTGTTCGAGTGTAACGCAGGTCTGAACTGCCTCAACGAGCTGCGAGCAGGGCCCGGGCATTGGCGCGATGGCCTGCGGCCATCATTGACCCGGTCCCGGCCTGCGGTTGCTGGATATAAGTGTTAAACTCAAAACTTTGATGCCGGGATTGCGCGGCGTAGCCGCGCCCGGCCCAAACCCAACATCGCGACCGGCGTAAGCTGGGGGTTATGTGGGCGCGGGAGGTTTTGGGTGTTGGTCTCGGGGGGCGGCGGCGCGCTGCAGGCGGTCGTTGATGGCTTGGCCCAAACCATGTGTGGGCACGGGTGCCACGGCGATGGGTTTGTTCAGCGCGTCGAGCTGGTGCAGGTGGCCAAACAGATTGGCAGCGGCCTCGGATAGATCGCCGTCTGCGGATAGGTTCAGGTCACAGGTCATCGGACCGAATCCTAGCATGAGCTCACCAGAGTCGGCATGCGAGGCGTTCAGCCGCACATGTTCCTTGGGGGCGTAATGCGACAGCAACTGCCCAGGCGCGGTCAGAGTGTCCTGGGCGGCACGATGAAGCAGGGGCCGACCCAGCACCGCTTCGATCTCCTCGGCGGCCAATCCGCCGGGGCGCAGCAGCATCGGCTGGGGCCCAGCCAGGCCGACAATGGTGGATTCCAGGCCAACACCGCAGGCACCGTCATCGACAATGGCTGCCAACCGACCATCTAGCCCGGCTATCWCATGCGCCGCAGTGGTGGGGCTGATCCGCCCCGATGGGTTGGCCGAGGGCCCGGCCACCGGGCCATCGACCAGCGTCAGCAGGCGATGTGCGGTGGGGTGGGCGGGCACGCGGATGGCCAATGTGTCCAGCCCGGCGGTGACCAGTGGCGAGATGCCGTGACCCTTGCGTAGTGGTAGCACCAGGGTCAGTGGGCCGGGCCAGAAGGCCTCGGCCAATTGTTGGGCGTATTTGGTCCAGACGACGTAACGTTGCGCCGCTGTGATCGACGGAAGATGTGCAATCAGCGGGTTGAAGGAGGGTCGGCCTTTGGCCTCAAATACCGCCGCCACGGCCTGCCCCTGTCGGGCATCGGCGCCCAGCCCGTATACGGTCTCGGTTGGAAAGGCGACCAGTTGGCCTGCCCGCAACAGTGCGGCGGCTTGGGCGAGATCGTGCTCGGAAGAGCTCAAAATTATGGTATGTTCGCTGTTCATATAGGTGACGCCGCGTTTTGGTTTGCTTGCGCGGCTGGCCCCGCTAGGTAATCGTCCAAGCTTTGACAGTTACCGGCTGCGTAGAGGGAATCCAAGCCCGTGCTGCAGCCCCATAGAAAGAGGATGCCATGAGTTTCCGCGCACCCGTTTCCGAGTATGAATTTTTACTGACCTATATTGTTGGCTACGGGCAGGTCACCTTGACCGAGCGATTTGCGGAAGCCTCAGGAGATGTGGTGAGTGCGATCCTGACCGAAGCAGGCAAACTGTGTGACGAGGTGATGGCGCCGTTGCAAAGGGCGGGTGATATGGAACCGGCCCGATTGGAAAACGGTGTGTTGCGCACCTCTCCCGGATTTGGCGAAGGCTGGAAAGCCATTGCCGAGGGCGGCTGGATTGGCATGAGCGCCCCCGAAGAACACGGCGGCATGGCCTTGCCGATGGCACTGACCACGGCTGTGAACGAGATGATGAGCGGCGCATGCCTGTCGTTGCAACTGGCGCCGCTGATGAGCCAGGGCCAGATTGAGGCGCTGGCGCATCATGCCAGTGACGCGCTCAAGGATCTGTATATGCCCAAGCTGATTTCCGGCGAATGGGCGGGCACCATGAACCTGACCGAAGCGCAGGCGGGCTCGGATGTCGGGGCGCTGATGTCCAAGGCCGAGCCCAACGGCGATGGCACCTATGCGGTCAGCGGCCAGAAGATATTCATCAGCTGGGGCGACAATGATTTTTGCACCAATATCTGCCATCTGGTGCTGGCACGGCTGCCTGATTGTGTGCAGGGGACCAAGGGGATCTCGCTGTTCCTGGTGCCGAAGTTCCTGCCTGACGACAACGGTGAGGCGGGTGTGGCCAATAGTCTGAGCGTGGTCAGTCTGGAGCATAAGATGGGGCTGCATGGCTCTCCCACCTGCGTGATGCAGTATGACGGGGCCACCGGCTGGCTGATTGGCCGCGAACACGGCGGGTTGGCCGCGATGTTCACTATGATGAACAACGCCCGTCTGGGCGTTGGCGGTCAGGGTATTGGCGTCGGGGAAGCTGCCTATCAGCAGGCGTTGGAGTATGCGCTGGAGCGCAAGCAGGGGCGCAGCGAAAGCGGCACTATTGTGGATCACGCTGATGTGCGCCGGATGCTGATGACGATGAAGGCCGATCTATTTGCGGCCCGTGCGATCATGCTGTCCTGTGCGGTGGCGATCGACATGCAGGCTGCAACCGGCGAGGCAGACTGGGCGGCGCGCGCGGCCTTTCTGACCCCAATTTCCAAGGCCTTTGGCACCGATACGGGTATCTCGGTAGCGGATATTGGCGTGCAGGTGCACGGCGGRACCGGCTATATYGAGGAAAGTGGCGCGGCGCAGTTCTTCCGMGACGTGMGGGTGACSGCGATCTACGAGGGSACCAATGGTATTCAGGCGATGGATCTRGTGGCGCGCAARATGCTGGACRGTGGCGACATGGCCAACCGCTTGATWGAYGARATCGAGGARCAGGCSGAACGCGCCCGCACCACCCATCCCAATATGGCCGAAAGCGTCTGGCAGGCTTGCGAGTCGCTGCGCGAAGCCACCGAATGGCTGGTGGAACAGGACAATATGAACGACCGCTTTGCCGGAGCTGTGCCTTACTTGCGGGCCTTTGCCCGGGTGTTGGGTGGCCATTTCCACCTTGCTGCGGCAATGGCTGATCTGGGCGGGCCGCGCGAAAAACTGGCGCGGTTCTATATCACCCGGTTGCTGCCGGAACATGCGGCATTGTTGGCACATGCTCAGGCTGGCGCGGCTGGCGCTTATGCCCTGAGCCTTGAAGAATTGGCAGACTGATTGATGACCTCTGTACCCGAAGTAACCATGCGCCACCCCTGGGAGGTGCCACCCGCACCGGGTGAAGCGATCGAGGTCGCCGATGGCGTGTTGTGGATGCGCCTGCCGTTGCCGATGAAGCTGGATCACGTCAATGTCTATGCTTTGGATGACGGTGACAGCTGGACGGTGATCGACACCGGATTTTCCTCAAAAAAGACCCGTGCCATTTGGGAACAGCTGATGGCCGGGCCGCTTAAGGGCAAGCCGGTCAAGCGCGTGGTGGTCACTCATCACCACCCCGACCACATTGGCAATGCCGGTTGGTTCCAGTCCGAACATGGCGCCGAGCTGATCACCACCCGCACCGCCTGGCTGTTTGCCCGGATGTTGACGCTGGATGTGCAGGAGGTCTGGCCGCAGGAAACCCTGGATTATTACCGCAGCGCTGGCATGGCATCCGAGGTCTATGACAAGCGGATTGCCGAGCGCCCTTTCAACTTTGCCGATGTGGTCTATCCGATGCCGCTGGGGTTCACCCGCATTCAGCAGGATGATGTGTTCCGCATGGGCGGGCGCGACTGGGACGTGCATATGGGCAACGGCCACGCGCCGGAACATGCGACCTTCTGGAGCCGCGATGACAATTTGGTGATCACTGGCGACCAGATCCTGTCCTCGATTAGCCCCAATATCGGCGTCTATGCCACCGAACCGATGGCCGACCCGCTGGCTGACTGGCTGGAGGCCTGCGAGCGGTTGGCGCCACTAGCACGTGCCGATCACATTGCGCTGGGTGGCCACAAGCTGCCGTTCACCCGGCTGCCGCTGCGGATGCGGCAGTTGATCGACAACCATCACGGCGCGCTGGACCGGCTGCTGGACTACCTCGATCAGCCCAAAACCGCCGCCGAATGTTTCTCGCCGTTGTTCAAGCGCTCTATTGGCGATGGCGAGTACGGCCTTGCTTTGGTCGAGGCGGTGGCGCATGTAAATCACCTGTATYGTATTGGAAAACTGGAGCGGACCAGGCGCGCTGATGGCGCTTGGCTGTACCAGCGCAAGGGGTGATGCCCCTAATTATAAAGGGAAACGGGTGCACTATGACCTATCGACAAGTCTTGCCAATCTGGTGGAGTTTTTTCTGGCGTGCGACACTTGCTGGCGCCGTAGCCGGGTATGGTGCGGGTGGTATTGCAGGCTTTATCGCAGGAATACTTGGACATGTTGAATACGCTGGACTGGCAGGTGGCATAGCCGGTTTCGGTGCTGGATTTTTTACCGGTCTCTGGGCATTTCGCTTCACTCTCATCAAATATGAACTCGTGCCTGTGGGCGCCGCTTCAACAGAAAGTGGTATTCATGGCGACCTTAAATAGGAGGGCACAACATGGACAACAAGATCAAAACCACAGCAGAGGCTGYTGAGGCCGCTGCACTCCCAAAACTGCACGAGGTCCACGCCGACCCTAAGGCGCAGGCCGGGCTGGCCAAAGTGCCAGCAGCACTGAACAAACCGGTCGAGAACAAAAGCCCGGCGCGCTGGGCCTATGAACGGTTGGTGCTCTACATTCAGAACTTCGAGACGCATCTGGACGGTGAGCATGAGATCGCCATGGGCTTTACCGGCGGTGATACGGGAGTGCTGCGGATCGAAGGCATGGGGTATTTTGACCCCGACATCATCACCTTTTACGGCAGTGACGGGGCTGGTGGGAAAACTCAGCTGGTGCAGCACGTCAGTCAGCTAAGCGTAATGTTGCGGGCTCTGCCCAAACCCAAAAAGGACCAGCCTGCCAATCGTATCGGCTTCAAATTGGTTTCTGATATCGAGAACGCCTGAACTAGAGAGGTGGGCGCGACCAAGAATCATATCCTGTCTGACGCGGGTCAAACCGGCCATACAGTTGACCAGGCGTCTTGAGGGGCAGATTTGCGCCAAACTCTACGCCGACAGATCCACTCTTGCGATATCGCACGCCGCATCGTTTTATGGGCGTCGTATTGTTAGGAGATTTTTGTTTTGAAACCTTTCTCAGTCGTGTTGCAGGCCTACGCCGGAGCCACGCGGCGCTGGCGGCTGTTTCTGGCGGTGCATGTGTCGCTGCGTCTGCTGGCCCTGGCGTTGATTGCACCGCTGCTGGGCGCTTTGATCAATCTGGCGGTCTCCTTCTCTAGCCAATCCGCACTGACCGACCAAGATATTGCGCTGTTTGTGCTGTCACCCATTGGTTTTGTTTTGTCTGTCGTGGTTCTCAGCATCGTGCTGGTGGCTGAAGTAACCGGCTTTGCGGTGATGGCGGCCTCGCTGCGCTACGAGCAGGTCAGCCAATGGCAGACCGCGCGGGTGGCGCTGTTAGCCGTGGTCCGAAAGCTGTACGTCCTGGCAGTCTTCATCGGCCTGCTTTTGTTGCGGATTCTGCTGCTGGCGGCGCCGTTTGTCGTGGCAGGGGGGCTGGTGGCGCTGTGGCTGCTGAGCGAATTCGACATCAATTACTACCTGACCTATCACCCGCCTGCCTTCAAACTGGCAGCGGCGCTAATTGGGGTACTTGCACTGGCGCTGGGGCTGCTGTTGCTGCAACGCCTGTCGGCCTGGGCGCTGGCCCTGCATCTGGTGCTGTTTGAGGCGCAATCGCCGCGCAGCAGCTTTGCCGTCAGCGCGCAGCGGATGCGGGGGCATCATTTCAAACTGCAACTCGAACTGGTGGCTTGGTTGCTGTTGCGCACTTTGTTTGCGGCGTCACTGGCGGCTTTGGCCGGGGCACTCATTGCCTGGATGCCTGTGGGGGCGGATACCAGCATGATCCGGGTGCTGCTGCTGGCGCTATTGGTGATGCTGGTCTGGGTGGTTGGCGACGCAATGTTGTCGGCATTGGCGCTGGGGGCCTTGGCGCTGTTGCTGGAGCGCCATTTTGGCGGCGAACACCCGCCGGTGCCCGAGGAATTGCGCCAGCAGTCGGGGCTGCGGGTCGGGATGCTGGGTGCTGCCGGTTTTGCGGTGGTGCTGGTGGGTTTTTCACTGTGGCTGGGGCAGGCGCTGTTTGACGCGGTGCAGGCCGAGGATGATATCGAGATCATCGCCCATCGTGGCGCCGCTGGCAGCCGCCCGGAAAACACCACCGCCTCGATCGAAGAGGCACTGGAACAGGGCACCGACTGGGTTGAGATCGACGTGCAGGAAAGCTCGGACGGTCATATCGTGGTGATGCATGACGCCGATCTGATGAAGCTGGCCAAGGTCAATCTGCAGATCCACGCCAGCACGCTGGAGGAGTTGCAGCAGGTCGATATCGGCAGCTGGTATGATCCTGCTTACGCCGATCAGAGGATTCCGCTGCTGAGTGAGGTATTGGAGCAGGTCAAAGGCCGCGCCAAGCTGCTGATCGAGTTCAAACAATACGGCTATGATGTAGATCTTGAGGGGCGCACGGTGCAGCTGGTCGAGGCGGCAGATATGGCCGACGAGATCGCCTTTATGTCGCTGAAATACGAATCGGTGCAAAAGGCCAAAGCTCTGCGTCCGGACTGGCGGGCGGGCATTCTGGCGGCAACGGCCGTTGGCAATCTGGCTGGTCTCGACGGTGATTTTGCTGCGGTGCGGGCCGAGATCGCCAGTCCGGGTCTGATATCCTCGGTGCACGGCGCGGGCAAGGATATCTATGTCTGGACAGTGAATGATCCGCTGCAAATGTCCAAAATGATCTCGATGGGGGTGGATGGGTTGATCACCGATGAGCCGGGATTGGCGCGGGATGTTCTGGCCGTGCGCGCCGGGCTGAATACGCCGGAACGCATGGTGCTGTGGCTGGTCGAGGAGTTGGGCCTGGATCTTAATCCCAAGGAGTACCGCGATGTCAGTCCGTAATGCCGTGATGGTGACAAGTCTGTTGCTGACTGCCCCGGCTGCGGCACAGGACTGGGATCAACTGGGTCGCGGGCTTGAGCTGAAAGCCCATGCCGCGCTGATGTCTCAGGCGGCGGCGGCTCCGGCACCGTTTACCACCGACGGCTGCAGTGGCGGCTTGTCCAGCACCTGGCAGAGCATTGCTGCTTATTGGCCGCAATTTGCCCGGGACCATCTGGCGCAGCCGCCGTTTGAAACCTGCTGCGTCAGCCATGACCATGCTTATCACAACGCGGGATCAGCTTTGAATGCCAGCGACAGCTATGAGGCGCGGCTGCTGGCGGATCGCAGGCTTCAGGCCTGTGTTATCGACACGGGTGAGGTTCGCCGGACCGAATTGGCCACATTATACCAGGTCAGCGAGGCGCAGGTGGTTGAGGCCTATGAGCTGCTGGCGGGCAGTATGTATTACTCGGTACGATTCGGCGGTGGCCCCTGCACGGGCTTAAGTTGGCGTTGGGGCTATGGCTATGAGCAGTGCTGGAGTGGCAACTAACAGTGATTCTAACACCCTGCGCCGCAATGACGTGGTGACAGGCTTTTGCATTTCCGATATTCAACGCAAAACATATGCGAATAGGACACTACTCATGGCAAATCATCAGCACGGCTCGATGGACACGACGGTTCAGCAAAATACCTATAACGGCTTCATGACATTTTTGTCCCGCTGTGCCGTGGCAATGATTTTGCTGGCGCTGTTCCTGGCCGTTTTCGCAACCTGATCCGGAGCTGTCTGTGCGTATTGTAACGAGTTTCGCGGCATCGCTTGTCGCCCTGACTATGCTGGGCGGGTGCGCCACGCAGCCGCAACCCAATGCAGATAACGCCACTCTGGCGGCGGTGGCCTATCGCGCGCCGGGCCCGGCGACGCTGACGCTATACACGATGGTCAGCAATCGCACCGGGCAGGGCGGCCATACCTCGCTGATGATCAATGCATCACAGCGGGTGATCTTTGATCCGGCTGGATCGTTCTATGCCGATGTGGTGCCCGAGCGGGACGATGTTTTGTATGGCATCACGCCGGGTGTCGAAAAAGCCTATCGCAGCGGCCATGCCCGTAGCACCTTTCATGTGGTCATTCAAACCATCGAGGTGACCCCCGAGCAGGCCGAACTGGCCTATCAGCTGGCGGTGACCAATGGCCGGGTTCCCGGTGTCTTTTGCGCCAAGTCCACGGCGTCTCTACTGGCGCAGATCCCCGGATTTGAGCAGATCGACCAGACCTTTTATCCGGTGAAGCTGTCGGAGAGTTTTGGCGCATTGCCCGGTGTGGTGACCGAGAAATATTATGAAAATGACAGCGAGGACCTGCAGCAAGGTCTGGCCCAGGGCAACGCAGCGTTGAACGGATAAGTCACTGTTTCGCCTCCGGTGGCCACCGGGAGCTGCCCGTTTGCTGCGGCAGAGGGCTTTGGCTCAGCCGATCAGATACAAAAGCCCGTAAAGCGTCACCGCACCACTGATCATAGCGGCAATGACGTTTTTGCTGAACAGCCCCACCGCCAGCGCCGCCAGTGCTGCCACCAGATGCGGCAGGCTTGTCACCCCGTTGGTGGAGCTGGGCCAGACCACCAGCGGCGTCACCAGTGCTGGGATGATTGCCACCGCTGTATAGCGCAGGTGCCGCATCAGCCAAGCGGGCATTATCCTATCTCCCATCAGGGCTAAAAAGGCAARCCGCAGGGTGAAACTGCCAATGGCCAGGCCAATGATGACGGTCCAAAGGGTGAGAGTGTCGAATTGGCTCATCGGGCCACCTCGCGCATTGCTTTTTGCCGTTCAAGCCAGAGTTCTGTCTGCGCTCCGACAATCATCCCTGTCAGGNCCGCCACGATCAGTCCAAAATTATAGGGCAATCCGGCGGCCAGTAGCGCGGTGACAATGGCGGTAAAACAGGCGGCCAGATGCGCCGGGGTGCGCAGCATCGGCCCGATCATCGCCAGAAAGGCCAGTGGCAGCACAAAATCCAGCCCCCAACTGTCTGGCACCTGTGCCCCGACCAAAGCGCCAATACAGGTGGCCGTCATCCACARCGGCGCAATGATCCCATTGGTGCCRGCRAAATARGCCATGCGCTGCGGCACAGTCATTTTTGGCTCGGCCTCAAATTTCGTAATCGACAGGGTGTAAGACTGGTCGACCACCAAATAAGCGGCAAAGGCCCGYTGCCATAGCGGGGCMGCGCCYAGRTAGGGTGTCAGGGAGGCCGAGTACATCGCCATCCGAAGATTGACCGCCAGAGCCGAAATCAGCACGATAATCGTTGGGGCCTGTTCTTGCATCAGTTGCAGCGCGGTGAATTGCGCTGCTCCCGCAAAGACGGCCAGAGAAAACGCCAGAGCCTCCAGGACATTTAGTCCCGATTCGGCGGCCAGCACTCCAAACAGCAACCCAAAAGGGCCAGCCACTAAAATGAAGGGGGCGCTGTCGCGAAAGCCCATCCAAAAGGCTGATTTGGTGGTGGTGAATGGCATGGCATGATCCTAGGTTAATCACACTGACCTACGGCTGATCCGGGAGAGTTGCAATTGCCCAAGACATTCGACGTRACGGAGTATCTGATTGCYCCCAANCCCGGSMAWNGCCCGSYTGACCCGYGCGGTCACYGGYGTTGATCACAATGGCGAAGTCAGCCAGATCTCGGTGGTCGAGGAGCGGCCGCTGACGATCTATCTGAACGGGCAGGAAATTGTCACCGCGATGACCATYGGTGACTACCCCGAATACCTGGCGCTGGGGTTYCTGCGCAATCAGATGATGYTRCGCGATGAYGATGTGATYACYGGYGTCGATTAYGACGATGATCTYGAGGTKGTKGTGGTGCGCACYGAAGTGCAGACCTCGTAYGAAGACAAGCTGAAGAAAAAGACCCGCACCTCGGGCTGYGCGGTGGGCACGGTGTTTGGCGACATGATGGARGGGCTGGAGGATGTGMAATTRCCTGCCACTCCGGTCAAAACYTCGTGGCTCTAYWCRCTGGCCAGCAAGATCAACCGYACKCCKTCGCTGTATCTGCAGGCRGGYGCCATCCATGGCTCGGTGCTGTGCCACCAGGACCGCCCGCTGGTCTATATGGARGATGTTNGTCGCCACAATGCGGTGGACAAAATCGCCGGTTGGATGTTGTCAGAACGGGCCACTGCGGCGGATAAAATCATGTATACCACCGGGCGGYTGACCTCGGAAATGGTGATCAARACGGCRATGATGGGCATYCCGGTGCTGGCYTCGCGCTCRGGCTTTACCGCCTGGGGGGTTGAGATYGCCCGCGAGGTTGGMYTGACGCTGATCGGCCGSATGCGYGGGCAGCGGTTYGTYTGTCTGGCKGGTGASGARCGGYTGGAGCGGGATGTGGATCCGGCCTCGGTGCCAGTTGAGGATGGAAAACATCGCAGGAAAAGTGCGAGATAAGCGAATGGTGCGTGTAGTTTGCCAAGGGCAGTGCCTGACATTGGGGAGGAGCAAAGCGCCTTCCCGGTTTTGCCGATGGCAAACCTACGGTTTGACGGAAAGGTCAGGCGCGGCTAGGCGGGACAACAATAAAGAGGCTAAATGATTTGAGGCAGGAATATGAGTAGCAAACAAGAAGCCGCGGAAATGACATTTTCATCCATGCAAGAAGTTCAAGACCACCTTGGAAAGATGCGTGAACAAGGACTACGCAGTCCTCGTGATCAATGGATAGTCGAACTCGCCAAGCCTTTGTTTTTTGCGGTTCCTGTTTTCCTGATGTTGTTCGGCATTATTGATAACATCGCTGTAATCGCTTTCTTCACTGGGTACTTTTATCTGCGATGGTTCAACAAGATTGCAAAGCCAGCATTGCAACGGAGATTTGCCCCGAAGGAAATTATTCCTAATGAAAGTCCCATRAAGGTGAAGGTAAGCTCTGAGGGCCTCCATGTTGAGAGGGGKGGGGKGACGGGGCAGTTTTCATGGTCTCGGGTTGCGATCAATAAGGTTGCTGAATTGGGCTATGTGTTCCGAACTGAACCGGAGGAAGTCCTTGTTTTTCCTTTCGAAAAACTCCCGCCGGAATGGAGTGGTGATCGTTTGATTGCGGCGATTGACGCTTGGACTACAAGGAAAACAATATGACCAAACCCCTCGGCATAATCCTCGCTGGTGGCCAAGCCACCCGCATGGGCGGCGGCGACAAGGGGTTGTTGCAGCTTGGCGGACAAAGCCTGCTGTCCCGCGTGATCGAACGTCTCGAACCTCAGGTCTCAGGTATGGCGCTGAACGCCAATGGCGACGCGACGCGCTTCTCCGAATTTGGCCTGCCAGTGCTGCCCGACAGTATCGACGGTTTTGCTGGACCTCTCGCTGGGGTTCTGGCCGGGTTGGACTATGCCGCTGAACAAAGGGCCGAACACATTGTCACCGCCGCAGCCGACACGCCATTCTTCCCCCAAGATCTGGTCGAGGTGCTGCAACTCGCCGCCAAGATGGACGACACCAATATCGCTCTTGCCGCCACTCCTGATCCTGAACGCGKCACCCTGCGACAACCCACCTTTGGCCTCTGGCCGGTCGCCCTGCGCGAGGATCTGCGCGCCGCCTTGAATGATGGGGTACGCAAGGTGGTGCAATGGACCAGCCGCCACAACGCGGCGGATGCCATGTTCCCCAATTGGGACTATGACCCCTTCTTTAACATCAACCGCCCCGAAGACCTGCAAAAGGCCGAGGCAATGCTGGCAAAACACCCATGAAATTATACGGCATCACCGGCTGGAAGAACTGCGGCAAGACCGGGTTGATGGAGCGTCTGGTAACAGACTTTACGACTCGGGGGCTCAGCGTTTCGACTATCAAACACGCGCACCACTCCACGGATGTGGATCAACCCGGCACCGATAGCCACCGGCACCGGCAGGCTGGTGCGTCCGAGGTGATCCTGGCCTCGCGCCACCGGGTGGCGATCATGCAGGAATTGCGCGGTGCTGAGGAGCCGCCACTGGAGGAATTGCTGGCGCGGCTCACTCCGGTCGATCTGGTGCTGATCGAGGGCTACAAGGGTGACCGACATGCCAAGATCGAGGCGCATCGGCAAGCCGCGGGCCAACCGCTGATCGCGCCGGGTGACAGTACTATTCATGCGGTGGCCAGCGACGTGCCGCTGGATCTGGACCGCGCGGTGTTTGATCTGGATGATACGGTAGCAATTGCCAATTTCATCCTAGCCGAATTGGATCTCACAGCAGGAGTGACCGGATGATCAAGCCACCGCCCCTGCGCAACGACTGTTTTGCCCTACCTGCGGGCACTCACTGGACGCCAGTGGACGAAGCCCTGACAACACTGCGCGATCGGTTGACCCCGATCACCGCTTTGGAGACCCTGCCGCTGGATCAGGCGATTGGACGGGTGTTGGCGGATGATGTTCTTGCCAAACGCCCGAACCCGCCGCTGCCCAATACGGCGGTGGATGGGTATGGTTTTGCCGGGCCGATCCCGGAAGGGCCACATGTGCTGCCCCTGGTGACAGGGCGCGCAGCGGCGGGGATCGCTTTTGAGGGCGAGGTGCCTGCTGGATTCGCGATCCGAATTCTGACCGGTGCCGCCCTGCCCCGGGGCGTGGATACGGTGATCCTCGAGGAAGATGTGACCTGTGATGGTGGCCAAGTGGCATTCCACGGGCCGCTGAAAAAGGGCGCCAACGCGCGCCGCGCGGGGGAGGATGTGTTGGCCTCACAGGTCATTTTGTCCAAGGGTCGGGTGGTGACGCCTGCCGACTTGGCGCTGGCCGCCGCCACCGGCCATGCCGAACTGCCAGTGCGCCAAGTGTTGCAGGTCGGGGTGCTGTCCACCGGTGATGAGTTGGTTGAGGCGGGAGAGCCCGCAGGCAGAGGGCAGATTTATGACGCAAATCGGCCGATGCTGCTGGCCCTGCTACGACAAATGGGCTTTGGCGCCGTGGATCTGGGCCGGGTCGGCGATGACCGGGAGGCCTTGCGCAAGCGGTTGGACCGCGGCGCGGAACAGGTTGATGTGATTCTGACCAGCGGCGGTGCTTCGGCTGGCGACGAGGATCACGTTTCGGCGCTGCTGCGTCAGGCCGGGGCAATGCAGCAATGGCGCATCGCGTTGAAGCCAGGCCGCCCCCTGGCATTGGGGATGTGGCAGGGGACCCCGGTGTTTGGCCTGCCCGGCAACCCGGTTGCAGCGCTGGTTTGCACCCTGATATTTGCCCGCCCGGCGATGGGTCTGATGGCGGGGGCAGGTTGGGCAGAGCCACAGGGGTTCCTGGTGCCCGCTGGATTTGAGAAACGCAAGAAATCCGGGCGACGGGAATACCTGCGCGCGCGTATCCGAGGGGGCCGGGTCGAGGTTTTTGCCTCGGAAGGGTCTGGCCGGATTAGCGGTCTCAGCTGGGCCGAGGGGCTGGTGGAACTGGGCGATGCAGAAGCTCATATCCGGCCAAACGATCTGGTGCGGTTTATACCCTACAGCAGTTTTGCCATGTAAGCGGGCGCTCCCGCCCGTCATTGGGCAGGCGGTGCGTTTTGCGCGGCGTGCCAAAATGAGAGTGCGACCATTCATCACCGCCTCCAAGGCAACCCGCGCGGGAACGCGTCCTTTGGCCCCCGTTTGGATGGAAAACAAATTATCCGGTTTTACCAGTTTTCTTCTTGTTAAAAATACCTCCGCCGGAGGCCGCCGCGCGCAGCTATGCCCAACAAGCGCGACGCATCTCTGATGCGGTAGCGATCGGCGGGAGAGCTTGGTTGCCTCTTAATCGAAGGTGCCGGCCACCCGACCCAATAGCATGAAGGCGCGCGCTGTGCGGGTCTCCCCGAGGGCGGAAATCTCGGTGTCCGAGGCCTCGCTTTCGAAGTCTGAAAACATTTGATCAAACCGCCGCAGGAAGTGGTGCGCGGCGTCGCGAAAGATCGGGTCTTGCTTCATTCGCGCAGAAGTCAGTGCCAGCGAGGTTCGGTCACGCACGCCGCCAAGTGCTGCCACCGAGCGACCACGGGCGCCCTGGGCAAATTGCCGCCAGATTTCGGGGCGGGCCATGTCGGGGCGCAGGTCGTCCATATAGATGCCATCCTGGCTGAGCAGGGTCAGTACGTCCTGAGCCGCCTGGATCACCTGCGCCGCCTTGCGGTCCTGCAGCGCCAGACGCAGGGCGGCAAACCCTTCCTCGTCTTCGGCGGTTTCAGGGAAATTGAGTGCCCGGATGAATTCGGTCATCGGCAGGGAGGGGGCGATGTCTTCGGCGGTGGTTCCCAGCGCCAATAAGCCCTGATCCTCGGCGGGTGTCTCTGTGGGCTGGGCCGGAATCGCAACCCGTGGCGTGTTGCGGCGGCTGGAATGAAAGGTTGCCAGGGTGGTTTCGGTCTTGCGGGTGGCCTCGGCGATTTCATCCAGCTTTTTGCTGACCGAGGGCTCGCTGCCTGCTGCGGTCTGCTGTTGTTGCAGCACATAGGCCGTGCGCAGCCCGTCAATGGCCGCATGCAGGCGCTGGCTTTCGTCATGCATCACCTTGGTGGACCGGATCGCCGTTGCAGCCACCCAGATCATCACCACCGGCATCAGCACCATCAGCACCGCCATCAACTGATACAGACCAGCAAGATCCATCGTGTTACTGGCCCCGAAGAACCAGAACCAGCCAGCCCCCAGGGCCCAGGTGACACTGAGCACCAGCGCAATAGTTTCGATACGGGTTATCGCAACTTGTCGTGGGGCATCATACAGCCCCGTTGCGGGGCTGCGGTTGGCGTCTTGCTCTGTGCGGGGTCCGGTCATCGGTGGGGCTCTGGGTCAGGAATATACGATTTTCAGTATTTCGTAAGCGCGCTGGCCACCGGGGGTGCGCACTTCGACACTGTCACCTTCTTCTTTGCCAATCAAGGCCCGGGCGATGGGCGATTTGATGTTCAGCATTCCGCGTTCCACATCCGCTTCATATTCGCCGACGATTTGCCAGGTTTTCTCTTCGTCGGTGTCTTCGTCCACCAGCGTGACCTTGGCGCCAAATTTGATGGTGCCGGACAGTTTCGCCGGATTGATCACATCAGCAAAACTAATCACACCCTCCAGCTCTTTGACGCGGCCCTCGATGAACGAGTGCTTTTCGCGGGCCGAGTGGTATTCGGCATTCTCGGACAGGTCGCCATGTTCGCGGGCCTCGGCAATGGCCTGAATGATAGCAGGGCGTTCGACGCTCTTCAGGTGCTTCAACTCGGCTTCGATGGCGGCATAACCCGTCGGGGTCATCGGAATTTTATCCATGTGACTTGGTCCAGATATCTATAACAGTGTGTGTCGATTTAAAAAACTGGCGCCCCGATGCAAAGTGCACCGGGGCGACAAGTTGAGTTGACAATAATCTGACCCAAACTGCCCCCTAAATGCAAGGGGCAGGTGCTAACTGATAACAGTCATTTTCCTCGTGGTGAGGGTGTTTAGCAAAAAACGGCCCATTTTTGGCGCTTAAGGCGCGTCATATTGCACCAGTTCGTATTCGATTCGGTCGGTGTCATGGAAATAGAACCGCCGGCCAGGCTCGTAGTCTTGGTGCTGGTTCGGGGTAAAACCGGCCTTGATGACTGCTTTTTCGGAGGCGTCCAGATCCTCGACAACCAAACCCAGGTGGTTGAGGCCGCCGATGGTTGTATAGCTTGATCCCTTGGGGCTGGCAGGCGTGGCCGGACGGTACAGCGCAAGATAAGTGTCTTTGCTGCCTACATGCACGGAATAGCCGCTGTTGATCGAGTCTCCTGACCACCGCACATGCCAGCCAAACACCTCGCACATCCAGGCGGCGGTGGCATCTGGGTCGGCGACGGTGAAGTTGGTGTGTTCCAGAGTTGCGGGCATTTTACTGGCTCCTATGTGATGTTGTTTTGACTTGTGTCCCCTTACCGTAATTTCTAAACCTAACTTGAGGTCAAGGTATTTTTTGAACCGTTTGGGAGGGCACAATGGTTGCATTCAGTGGTGTTTCAATCGGCTATCTGGCCGACCGTACCGGTCTGGCGGTGTCGGCGATTCGGTATTACGAGGCGCAGGGGCTGATCACCCCCTGGCGCAACAGCGGTGGTCAGCGACGATTCCATCGGGCTGATATCCGGCGGCTCAGTTTCATCATGATTGCCCAACAGATCGGCTTTTCGCTGCCTCAAATCCGGGGGTTCCTTAAGGCGCTGCCCGGTGGGCGGACGCCAACACCCGAGGACTGGGCGAAGATTTCCGAAGGCTTTCGTGACCACCTGGATCAGCGTATCGAGACCCTGCAGCAATTGCGCGAAAATCTGGATGGCTGCATTGGCTGTGGGTGCCTGTCGTTGCCAAAATGCGCGCTGTACAACCCCAAGGACAGGGCCGCACAAAAGGGCCAGGGGCCGCGATATCTGATGGGTGACCACGCTGAGGCGGAAAATCACTCCTGAATGACGGATTTTTGCGCGTATTTGGCTTCAAACACCTGTTCTAGTGATCCGTAACGTAGAGTTCGGATTGACCTTTGTAGCGGGTGACCGCTAATCAATCGCGAAACAAAGTTGCGCCCGACGGGGCCGGTAGCGAAATATAGCCAAGGAGCAGCTCATGGCCGAGTTCGAACGCGAAGCGATGGAATATGATGTGGTGATCGTTGGGGCTGGCCCTGCCGGTCTTGCGGCCGCCATCCGCCTGAAACAGCTGGACGCTGATCTGGAAGTTGTGGTGCTGGAAAAGGGCTCCGAGGTTGGCGCGCATATCTTGTCTGGCGCGGTGCTGGACCCTTGCGGTTTGGATGCGCTGATCCCCGACTGGAAAGCCAAAGGCGCGCCACTGACGGTGCTGGTCAAAGACGACAATTTCTTTATGCTGGGCGAGGCGGGCCAAGTCCGTATTCCCAACTTTCCGATGCCACCGCTGATGAGCAACCACGGCAATTATATCGTGTCGATGGGCAACGTCTGCCGCTGGATGGCCGAGCAGGCCGAGGAATTGGGCGTTGAGATCTTCCCCGGCATGGCCTGTTCCGAGCTGGTCTTTGGCGACAACGGTGAAGTCAAAGGCGTGGTTGCTGGCGAGTTTGGCAAAAACGCCGATGGCACCCCCGGCCCGAGCTATGAGCCGGGTATGGAGTTGCACGGCAAATATGTCTTCCTCGGCGAAGGCGTGCGCGGTTCGCTGACCAAAGAGGTGATCGCCAAATACGACCTGCAAGCGGGCCACGAACCACAGAAGTTCGGCCTGGGGATGAAAGAGATCTGGGAGATCGACCCGGCCAAGCACAAAGAGGGCTCGGTCACCCATACCATGGGCTGGCCTCTGGGCAGCAACGCCGGTGGCGGATCCTTCATCTACCACCTGGATAACAATCAGGTCTATGTCGGCTTTGTGGTGCACCTGAACTACCGCAACCCAAATGTGTTCCCCTATATGGAGTTCCAGCGCTTCAAACATCACCCGATGATCGCGGATCTTCTGAAGGGCGGCAAGCGCGTTGCATACGGTGCCCGTGCGATCACCGAGGGCGGTTATCAGTCGATGCCCAAGAKGGTGGCGCCGGGTGTGGCGCTACTGGGCTGTGCGGTTGGCATGGTTAACGTGCCGCGCATCAAGGGCAACCACAACGCAATGTTCTCAGGCAAGGCCGCCGCCGAGGCTGCCTTTGCCGCCATCAAGGCGGATCGCTCCGGTGATGAGCTGACCAGCTACGAGGTTGAGGTGCGCCAGGGTGTCATTGGCAAGGACCTGAAAAAGGTGCGCAACGTCAAACCGCTGTGGTCCAAGTACGGCCTCACCGCCTCGCTGATGCTGGGCGGCATGGACATGTGGACCAACACGTTGTTTGGCTTCTCGTTCTTTGGCACTGTAAAACACGGCAAGAACGACGCGCTGGCCACCGAAGAGGCCAGCAAGCACAAGATGATCGACTATCCAAAGCCGGATGGCAAATTGTCGTTCGACCGTTTGACCAACGTCAGCTTTGCGATGACCAACCACGAGGAAAGCCAGCCCTGCCATCTGCAATTGGCCGACCCGAGCCTGCCAATCAGCGTCAACCTGCCCAAGTTCAACGAACCGGCGCAGCGTTACTGTCCGGCGGGCGTGTATGAGATCGTCGAAAAAGACGGCAAGCCTGAGTTTGTGGTGAACTTCCAGAACTGCGTGCACTGCAAGACCTGCGACATCAAGGATCCCAGTCAGAACATCACCTGGGTCACCCCGCAGGGTGGTGACGGACCGAACTACCCGAATATGTGATCGGATGTCGGTGCGCGAAGGCATACTTTTGCTGGCCACTAAGTTTTCCGGAAAGAAATCCAAGGGCACCGAGCAGAGCGATCTGCTTGGTGCTTTTTCTTTGGATGGGGCGGATGCAAGTGATTTTCTCGAAGGTTATATGGAGAAGTTCAATGTTGATTTGTCTGATCTCCGATGGGAGTTTCATTTCAACGCTGACGAGCCTCCACATTCACGGAGGATACTGCCGATTGACGCCGATGGCAGAGTGATCCCCTATATGCCAATTACGCTTGATCAATTGGTTGCGGCGGCCGAGCAGGGATGCTGGCAGTTTGACTATCCAGAGCATGCCTTGCGAAATGGTTTTTCGTCTCGGTTCTCGTTGTCCATTTTTGCAATGTTGTTGGTATTCCTCTTTGTGCTTCATTCCCTTTTTTGAGGGCTTGGAGCGAATGTTGACTGGATCGAAATTGGGATCGGACGCATTTATGGTCGGCCACATGCCTCCATGTTTTTCACGATCAGCAAAAACCCGTGTATTGGGCCGCCGTATTGCCCCGCGCCATTGCGTCCCAGGCTGCGAGCGCCTAGCTTGGTGTGAAATCCAAGTAGTGAGGCATTTATTCCGGTGACTTTCTCTTTCCGACGCGCCGCAACGGCGACTCTGGCCCTCTCCTTGGCATTTTCTGCCGGGGCTCCGGTTGTGGCACAGGAGCCTGCAGGTGCATATCTGGCAGGCCGCGCCGCCACCTATGCCAGTGATTTTGCGGCAGCTGCCGATTATTACACCCGGGCGCTGGTGCGCGATCCGCAGAATGCGGTGTTGATGGAAAGCGTGGTCTTTGCCCAGTTGGCGCTGGGAGAGTTGCGACGGGCGCTGCCGGTGGCGCAACGGATGTGGGAAGAGGGTATCAACAGCCAGGTTGCCAATATGGTGATGGTGGGCGGGTTGAGCCTGGAACAGGACTATCAGGCATTATTGGACCGTGATTTGGCCGCCCAGGGTGTTGGGCCGCTGGTGGATGGTTTGACAATGGCCTGGGCGCATATGGGGGTCGGCGACGTAACGCAGGCTTTGGCGCAATTCGACCGCGTGGCCGAAGACGACAGCCTGCGGATGTTTGCGTTGTATCACCGGGCTTTGGCGCTGGCGTCGATCGGCGATTTCGAGGCGGCCGAGGCGATGTTTGCAGCCGACAATGGCAGGCTGTCGCTGATCACCCGCCGGGCTGTACTGGCCCGGGTCCAGATCCTGTCGCAACTGGAGCGCAATGATCAGGCAATGGAACTGCTGACAGAGGCCTTTGGGCCCCAGCTTGACCCGGGCCTGAACAATGTCTTTGAGCGTCTGACCGCTGGCGAAACGCTGCCCTTTACCCTGGCGGCTACGGTCACGGACGGCATCGCCGAAGTCTTCTTTACCGTCGCCTCGGCACTCAGCGGTGACGCGGCAAATGACTATGTTCTGGTCTATGCCCGTATGGCCAGCGAGCTGAGCCCCAGTCACGTGGATGCGGTGCTGCTCAGCGCAGAACTGCTGGACAATCTGGGGCGCTACGAGTTGTCGGTCGCCACCTACAAACAGGTATCGCCCAGGCACCCTGACTATCACGCCGCTGAAATGGGCCGCGCCGAAGCGCTGCGCCGCGCCGCCAAGCCAGAGGCCGCAATCGCGGTTCTGGACCAGCTGACCCGGGAGTTCCCAACCCAGCCAACGGTCTATTCGGCGCTGGGGGATCTGCTGCGCCAGCAAGAAGACTACGCCAAGGCCGTTACAGCCTATGACAAAGCGCTGTCCTTTATGGATAAGGACCGCGCGGCAACCTGGTTTCTGTTTTATGCGCGTGGCATCAGCCTGGAACGTTTGCACCAATGGGACCGGGCCGAGGCTGATTTCCGTACCGCGCTAAAGCTGAACCCCAATCGTCCCGAGGTGCTGAACTATCTGGGCTACTCGCTGGTCGAAAAGCAGATCAAGCTGGATGAGGCTCTGGACATGATCGAGCGCGCCGTCGCAGCGCGTCCCGACTCGGGCTATATCGTCGATTCCTTGGGCTGGGTGTTGTACCGCCTGGGGCGCTATGACGAAGCGGTGGCCCATATGGAGCAGGCGGTTGAACTGATGCCGGTGGATGCGGTGGTCAACGATCACCTCGGCGATGTGTTCTGGGCCGTGGGCCGTTATCTGGAGGCTGAATTCCAGTGGAAACGGGCGCTGTCTTTTGTTGATCCCGAGGATGCCGACAGCGAGGCAGACCCTGACCGCATTCGCAGCAAGCTGGAACGCGGCTTGGATCAGGTGCTAACCGAAGAAGGCGCCGAACCGTTGAAGCTGGCCAATGACGGTTAAGGCTTTTGCGCCTGCCAAAATCAACCTGACCCTGCATGTGACCGGCCAGCGTGCCGACGGGTATCACCTGCTCGACTCACTGGTGGTTTTTGCGGATGTGGGAGATTGGATCACAGTGGAACCAACGGCGGACGCGAAGCTGAACCTGACGGTTTCCGGGCCATTGGCCGATGGCGTCCCCAATGATGAGAGCAATCTGGTCATGCGCGCAGCCCGGCTGTCCGGACTGGACACGGGGCTGATCGCTCTGGAAAAACACCTGCCCGCCGAGGCCGGTATCGGCGGTGGATCTTCTGATGCTGCCGCAACGCTGCGCGCTATAGCAGAATTGACTGGGACCGACGTCCCCTCCGGCACCGAATTCCTGGGGGCCGATGTCCCGGTTTGCCTAGCGGCCCAGGCGGCGCGGATGCGGGGCACCGGAGAAATCGTCGAACAGGTTCAGAATTTCCCCAAACTTCATGCCATTTTGGTCAACCCAGGCATCCCAGTGCCTACTCCGGCTGTCTTTGGCGCGATGACTGACCGCAACAACCCACCGATGCCGGACCAGCTGCCCAGCTTTAAGTCCGCGCGCGAGGTCTTGCTTTGGCTGGCCGATATGCGCAACGATCTTGAACCCGCGGCCCGGTCTCTGTTTCCGGACATCACTATGGTGCTGGCCAAGCTCTCAGCACTTTCCGGCGTTTATCTGACGCGGATGTCGGGGTCTGGTTCTACCTGTTTTGCGCTGTTTGAAAGCCAGGGGTTGGCCGAATTTGGCGCAAAAGACTTGCAKMWRKNNNCGCAWCMRKMMTRKTRSGWSCSAKNCACCMYWYWRTCSYSAKYKKCYYYARTNNTKCNTCKTGTYYWWMWTAYMTNNCAGSRSKSMATYKWSCTGCAAGGTCAAGAGGGGGCAGCGCCCCCCTCAATCCGATCAGTTCAGCCGCGCAACCACATAGTCCGCCAGATCAATCAGCATTTGGCGGATTGGGTGTTCGGGCAAAACACTTAGGGCCATCTTGGCCTTATCAGCCCAGGCATGGGCATCATCCCGGGTGGCGGTCAGCGTGCCATATTTACCCATCAGCGCCAGTGCATGCTCCAGATCACCCTCTTGCTGACGGCCCTTTTCGATGGTGCGCTTCCAAAAGGCGTGCTCCTCGTCGGTGGCCTGGGCCACAGCTTTGATCACCGGCAGGGTCAGCTTGCGCTCACGGAAATCATCGCCGATGTTTTTGCCGGTGGTTTTGGCGTCGCCTTGGTAGTCCAACAAGTCGTCGGCGATCTGAAAGGCAATTCCCAGCGCATCGCCATAGTCAAACAGCGCCTTCACTTGCTCTTCGGGGGCCTCTGCAATAACCCCGCCCACTTCGGTCGCCGCCGAGAACAGGGCGGCCGTCTTGCCGCGCACCACCTGCAGATAAATGTCTTCACCCGTTTTTAGGTCCTGCGCCGCGGTCATCTGCAGCACTTCGCCCTCGGCAATGGTGGCCGAGGCATTGGCGAGGATATCCAGCACCCGCAGGTTGCCGGTTTCGACCATCAGCTGAAAGCTGCGCGAGAACAGGTAATCACCAACCAGCACCGAGCTTTTGTTGTCCCACAGCAGATTGGCGGTGGGACGGCCACGGCGCTGGCCGCTTTCGTCAACCACATCGTCATGCAGCAGGGTGGCGGTGTGAATGAATTCAACVGTSGCSGCCARTTTHAGGTGGTGCTCGCCGTCATADCCACAYAKBTTGGCCGCMGCCAGGGTCAGCATSGGGCGCAGACGYTTGCCVCCRGCHYCRACMAGRTGGGCGGTRACTTCGGGGATGCGRGGCGCATGTTTTGASGCCATCCGGGTSTGRATCAGYGYGTTYACCGCCGCCATTTCRKCRCTSARRGTTGCCGCCARCAGKTCRTGCGGCTTTTGTRCCATGCTCTGGTTCATCAYATTCCYGATTGCAAGGCTCGACATCCTGTCAACCTTGCCCTTAGATCCCATCTTATGAAGGAACTTTTGCGCAGCACCGACCCTACAGTCATGGCCTTTGCCTCCGCCCTTCTTGAAGGTGAGGATATAGACTGCTTTCAGTTCGACGTAAACATGAGCATCCTGGAAGGCGGCATCGGAATTTTTCCGCGCCGTTTGATGGTGCGCGTCGAGGATCATGCCGCCGCCGAGCGGGTGATGCGCGATAATGAAATTCCCTTGGGAAGATGAGCGATTTTGACGATAGCGGGCTGAGCTGCAATGATTTTCTGGGAGGCCAGGTGCGTCTGTGGCAGCCCAGGGACGGCTATCGTGCCGGGGTGGATCCGGTGTTGTTGGCGGCCAGCGTTTCGGCCCAACCCGGGCAACGGGTGCTTGAGTTGGGCTGTGGCGCAGGACAGGTTTTGCTGTGCCTTGGCGCCCGGGTGTCAGGGCTGCAACTGACAGGGGTGGAGCTGCAGCCCGTTTACGCAGAATTGGCGCGGCGCAACGGGATCGAAAACGACATTGAGCTGGAAGTGGTGCAGGGGGATTTGGCCGGGCTGCCCGAGGATCTGCGCCAGCGTCAGTTTGATCATGTGCTGGCCAACCCGCCTTATTATCCGCGTGGCGCACATAGCCCTGCGAGCGATGCCGGGCGGGCCACGGCCCTGAGTGAACAGACGCCGCTGGCATTGTGGATTGAGGTGGCGGCCAAACGATTGGCACCGCAGGGCGTGCTGCACATGATCCAGCGGATGGACCGATTGCCCGAAATGCTGATCGCCTGTGATGGGCGGCTGGGCTCGATTGAGGTGCTGCCGCTGGCCGCGCGGGTGGGACGGGCGCCAGAGCTGTTGATTCTGCGGGCGCGCAAATCCGGCCGCGCGGCGTTTCGCCTGCATGCGCCGCTGATCCTGCATCAGGGCGAGCGGCACGAGGCGGATGGCGACAGTTACCAACCCTGGATCGCCGCCATCCTGCGCAGGGGCAAAGCACTGGATTGGCCGGGGTCTCGGTAGTGGTGCGCGCGGTTCCGCCGTCTGAGTTGTGCTGGGTGGCAGAAACCAGCCGAAAGTGACAGTTTCATGACAAATGGATGCGTCTGCAGCGTGACAGATCCAGGTTCTTGTGGTCCACTCATAGGGCAAACTTAGCTCTTAAGGAGGATTGCCATGAGCCTCAGCTCGCATCTGGTTGAACTTAAAAAGAAGCACGAGCACCTAAGTAATGAAGTGGAAGTTGCGCAACGCGCACCTAGCATAGACGGGCTCGAAATTGCCGAGATGAAAAAGCAGAAGCTGAAACTCAAGGAAGAGATAGAACGCCTATCGCATGTCGAACTGACCTGACGTAATGCGGGCAGGGGCCAGCAGGCCCCGCCCAACACGCACAGGCGACACCGTCAGCCCTTACCCGCCGCGCTGGATGCTTTGCGCCGGGCTGGGGAGGCGCTGGCCCGGGCTGCAAATACGGCCCCGGCGGTGATCAACGCGGCTGCCACTGCCAACCCCCAAGAAGGGGCGGCAATCCCGGCCACCACTAAAACCAATGTCGATAATAGCGGCGCGCTGTATGAACTGGTGCCCAGCATTTGAATGTCACCCTGTTTGACACCGATATCCCAAACATAAAACGCCAGACCCACCGGGCCTAGACCTAGCAGCAGGGTTGAGGTCCAGCCCAGGGCGCCGATGGGCCAAACGGTTTCCTCCAGCGCAAAGTGCAGCGCCCATGAGGCAATGGCTGAGGCCAGACAGAACACCGCAACCGAGCTGGTCGGCGCCGACCCCACCAATCTGGAGATCACTGAATATCCAGCCCAGGTCAGSGCGCAGAGCAGGGCCAAYCCATAKCCSGGCAGATAYTGCAYCTGAAAYCCGGTGCCWSCWCCGGCGATAATKGTSGCMGCCCCKGCAAAKCCSAAYACAGCRCCRATCAWRTGGCCSCGSCGCAGGKTCTCGCCKGGSAGMAGGCCRGAAAAYAGMACAATCAGCARYGGCCACAGATAGGCAATCAACCCAGCCTCGGCAGCAGGGGCCAACCGCAGGGCAGAGAAATACAGCGCGTGATAGCCGAACAACCCCACAGTGCCAAAGGCGTAAACTTTCCACGAGACGCGGCGCAATTGCCCCATCTGGCCACTGGCCACGGTCCAGATCAACCCCAGGGTGCCGCCGATGCTGAAACAGATCGCGTTCAGCAGTAGCGGTGGAGTGGGCGCCGAGCCGACGGTCAACAGCGCCAGCAGCGACCACAGCAAGACTGCAATGAAACCAATTGCGGTTGCTTTGGGTCTGGTCATACGGGGGGGATGTCCTCGACTGGGATAATGGTAAATTCATTTGAGATATGTGCGGTTTTTTCGATCTCGCTCAGAAACCAATCGCGGAACGCTGCGATCTGTAGCCGCGTTTCGGCCCCCTGAAGGCAGAGGAAGCGAAACCGTGCCTGTGTCTCGATCGCTATCTTAAAGGGTGCGACCAGACGCCCGTCGGCCAGATCCTTGACGATCATCGCACGCCGACCCAAGACAACGCCGACTCCGCCGATTGCTGCGTCGACAGCATGATCCGCATTAGAGAAGTGGGTGCCGTGCACCGGAGTGTGGTTTAGCCCGACGGCCCGGAACCAGGTCGGCCAGTCACAGGAGGGACGCAGGAAATCTATCGAATCGTCATAGATCAGCGGCGCATCCATCAGGCTTTCTGGGGTTGAAAATTGCTCGGCCAGTTCTGGTGTCATTGCGGGTGTCAGCCATTCCTTGCGCACCGGTACACTGTAAAGACCGTCATCTTCTCCTTCACCAAACCGGATCGCCACATCAACGTCGTCCCGTGTTAAATCCATTTTGCGGAGTGTCGCGGAAAACCGCAGATCAATTTCCGGGTGGGCGCGGGCAAACTCATACAGTCGGGGAGCCAGCCATTTTGCGGTCATGGCTGGGCCGGCCGTTATAGTCAGGTTGGTGTTGTCCTGCAGGCGGCGGGCGGTATTCCAGGCCGTCGCCAATGTCTGAAAGCCGTCGGCTGCACCGGGGGCTAAGGCACGGCCTGCTTCGGTCAGCTCAACCGCCCGGTTCAGGCGATGAAACAGGGATTGGCCCAGATGCTCCTCCAGCGACTTTATCTGAAACGACAGGGCTGCCGGGGTGACGTTCAATTCCTCGGCCGCGCGTGAGAATGACATGTGGCGGGCAGCGGCATCAAAGGCACGCAGGGCGGTGAGGGGAGGCAGGCGATTGGGCATGGTCACACAAGTAATACTTAACTGACTGCTTGAAAAGTCTCGTTTGTCGCCTTTGCCGACGATAGGCATATTGAACCCAGATAAAGAAGCCTGAACCGAAGGAGTTTCGATATGCTGGAATACAGTGCAAATGCCACCACCCGAGACGCCATAACACGCGCCCACGCGGAACGAGGCAAGGCCGCCCGCCAGATCTGGCGTTGGCTTTTCCAGTCACGAAAACGCAATCGCGCGGTGGGGCTGCTGATCCGGTCTAACCCGCATTGAGATTGGCTTGCAATATGCAAGGTGWKKKRWAKGRTRSWRYYRYKGATTNKRWYSRYCMSTSRMTYAASTKWYSCRCWRARSGCRGCSSSMSCGTTMKTMSSKGAYWSRSMWRSSGCCGGTCCAAATGGGTCGGCCCTTGGTGTTTGTCATGGTCCCTGACTTAGACGAAAAACTGACCGCCGTTGGCGGAAATGGTCGAGCCATTGATAAAGCCCGAGTCTTCCGAGGCGAGGAACACCACGCAACGGGCAATTTCCTCGGGCTCGCCTAACCGACCGGTGGGGATATTGCTGATGATGCCTTCGCGCACTTTCTCGGGCACGGCCATCACCATTTCGGTGGCGATATAGCCAGGGCAGATGGCGTTGGCGGTGATGCCTGCGCGCGCGCCCTCTTGAGCCAGCGATTTGACGATGCCCAGATCGCCCGCCTTGGTTGCCGCATAGTTGACCTGAGCAAACTGGCCTTTTTGGCCGTTGATCGAACTGATCACAATCACCCGTCCGAACTTGCGCTCGCGCATGCCGGGCCAGATCGGGTGCACGGTGTTGAACACGCCGGTTAGGTTGGTGTCGATCACCTGGTGCCACTGTTCCGGGGTCATCCGGTGGAACGGTGCGTCGCGGGTGATGCCGGCATTGGCGACCACAATGTCGATCACTCCCAGATCCGCCTCAACCTGGGCAATACCCGCCTGGCTGGCCTCATAATTGGCAACATCCCATTTGTAAGTCTTGATGCTGGTCTGTTCGGCAAAGGCAGCTGCGGCTTCGTCGTTTCCGGCATAGGTGGCGGCGACATTATAGCCTTCGGCCTTGAGCGCCTGAGAAATTGCTGCGCCGATGCCGCGAGTGCCGCCAGTGACGAGAGCTGTTCGTGCCATATAGAGAATCCTCTTGTAGAAATTTCACTTGGTAATCTTGTTACAGTTTAGGTATGTAGGGCGCAATATTATTGCGCAATGAAAATTGCAATAGTGCCGCGTAAATTGTCGCATGCGGATCTTCACAGTAATATGAAAGGTTTTTCACGCAAGCCGTGTCGGGCGAGTTGAGACGAACTCCGCCGATGATCGGGATTTTTGTGCCTTCAGGCAGAATATTTTCATAAGCCACAAAAAAGGGCGCCAAAGCGGCGCCCTTTGATTGCGATTTTGGAAAACTTACGGACGCTCGATACACATGGCGACGCCCATGCCGCCACCGATGCACAGGGTGGCCAGACCCTTTTTGGCATCGCGACGCTGCATTTCGAACAACAATGTGTTCAGCACCCGGCAACCCGAGGCGCCAATCGGGTGGCCAATGGCAATGGCACCGCCGTTGACGTTGACGATGGCCGGATCCCAGCCCATTTCCTTGTTCACCGCGCAGGCCTGAGCGGCAAAGGCTTCGTTGGCCTCGACCAGATCCAGATCATCGACGCTCCAGCCGGCTTTCTCCAGCGCCTTGCGCGAGGCATAGATCGGGCCAACACCCATGATCGACGGGTCCACACCAACAGTGGCATAAGAGGCGATACGGGCCAGCGGCTGGATGCCGCGTTTTTCGGCGTTGTCGGCGGACATCAGCAGAGTGGCGGCAGCGCCGTCGTTCAGCCCCGAGGCATTGGCAGCGGTCACCGAGCCGTCTTTGGCAAAGGCCGGGCGCAGTTTCTGCATCGCCGCCATGGTGGCGCCGTGGCGGATGTATTCATCCTGATCCACCACAGTTTCACCCTTGCGGGTCTTGACGGTAAAGGTGGCGATCTCGTCGGCAAATCTGCCTGCCTTTTGTGCCGCTTCGGCCTTGTTCTGGCTGGCGACGGCAAATTCGTCCTGCATGTCGCGGCTGATCTGCCATTGATTGGCAACGTTTTCCGCGGTCTGGCCCATGTGGTAGCCGTTGAATGCGTCCCACAATCCATCGCGGATCATGGTGTCGATGTATTTCATATCGCCCATCTTGTGACCGGCTCGCAGATGCGCGGCATGTGGCGACAGGGTCATGTTTTCCTGGCCACCAGCGGCAACAATCTCGGCGTCGCCCAGCATGATGTGCTGCGCGCCCAATGCAACAGCGCGCAACCCCGAGCCACAGACCTGGTTCAGACTCCAGGCCGAAGCCTCGATTGGCAGGCCAGCGTTGATATGGGCCTGACGGGCCGGGTTCTGGCCCTGGGCGGCGGTCAGTACCTGACCCAAAATAGTCTCGCTGACTTCGCCTTTCTCAATACCTGCCCGTTCGACCACGGCCTCCAGAATAGCGGCGCCCAGATCGTGGGCGGGGGTGTTGGCGAAGGCTCCGCCGAAGCTGCCGACGGCGGTACGCGCGGCGGATGCGATTACAACATTGGTCATTGATAGGGGTCCTCTGCCATCAAATTTGTACTGGAAAATGGCGGTGCTGAACGCATCGTTTGCAGGTGCAGCATCTGGCATTTCCCTCCCTTGCAGGGTTTCAAATAGAGAATTGCTGCAGCTGCAGCAACGGACAGGGTGTCTCAGGCGGGCGGTCCGAGTCAATTGCGTAAACAGAAAAATACCCGGTTCCAGCGAAACCGGGTATTACTACGGAGGCAGTTTTGGAGGGGATCAGGCGCGGGTGCGCTGTTTCAGCTCGTCAATCCAGGGCGGGCTGACCGAGGGCGCGCCGAACAGATAGCCCTGCAGGCAATCGACGCCAATCGATACCAAAAACTCGGCATCCTCGCGGGTCTCCACCGATTCAGCCACCACCAGCATGTCGAACTGTTTCGCCACCGAGACCAAGGCCCGGGTGACTGCTTGATTGTCGTGATTGGCATGCACGCCGCGGATAAATTGGCCGTCGATCTTGACCGCATCAAAGAAGAACTCGCGGAAGTACTTGATGATCGAGGTGCCAGCGCCGAAATTGTCCAGGGCAAAGGCGATGCCGTGTTCCTGCATCCGGCCCATAAAATCGACCACCAGTTCCGGCGCGGCCATCGCCGAGGCCTCGGATATCTCCAGCACCAGCCGTTCGCCCAAGGTGCTGTCTTTTTTCATGAACCGGTCAACCACCCGCATCCAGCGGCTATAGCCGATGGAGCGGGCGGACATATTGATCGACAAGCGGATCTCGGGGCTGCGGGTGAGCGCCTTGAACCCATGTTCCAGTGCCAAACAGTCCAGCACCCGGCCGATCTCTTTATCCTCGACCACAGGCATGAATTCGCGGGCGGGGATTACCCGCCCGGTGGCATCCAGCACCCGGATATAGCCCTCGTAAAAGGCGACTTGTTGTGGCGGCAGCGCTTGCATCACCGGCTGATAGGCCAGCATGGTTTGGTTGTGCTTGATCGCCTCAGCCACCATGTCGAGGGTTGAACTGTCGCGACCCACAACTGCTGCGTTCAGTGGGTTGTCAGACCCTTCCGGCATATCCGCCTTGAAATTTCGCCGCTTTATCACCTTCTGGTCCTCATCGCTTGCCCGAGTCTCATTGCTTTACGCGTTGATGGATAGGGTGTGCCAAAAGGGTAAAGGGGCGGTTAAAAATCCAATTTTAGCGAATATGGAAGGAAGGCCAGGCCGTTGATTGTCTAAGCCAATCAGTTGAACCCCGGCGTGCCGGTATCCTCGGGATGGCGGGCCAGGTGTTTTTCCTTCAGGGTTTGCGACGTGTCGCGGCTGCCATCGTGGCTATAGCCGGGCGGTGCCACCATATAGGCAAGGCGTTGGCGCAGGGTCAGTCCCGGCTGGGTGGCGTCTTGCCAGATGCCAATCCATTCGTGAAACGCCACTCGCAGCGGGTTAAAGCTGCCCAGGTTGTGCACCAGGCCGTAGTCGACCGCCTCGCAGTCCTGTTCTGGGACAAATGTGCCGAACATCTTGTCCCAGATGATAAAAATACCGGCATAGTTGCAATCCAGATAGCGGGCATTGCGGCCATGGTGAACCCGGTGGTGGCTGGGGGTGTTCATCACCGCCTCAAACCAGCGCGGCATTTTGCCAATCGCCTCGGTGTGRATCCAGAAYTGRTAGATCAGGTTGATGCCGCYGACAAACAGCACCAGCGCCGGGTGGAASCCGATCAGCACCAGCGGTGCCCGCACGATCATAATCAGCGAAAAGGTGCCGGTCCAGGTCTGCCGCAGTGCTGTGGTCAGATTGTAGTGCTGGCTAGAGTGGTGGTTGACGTGGCTGGCCCAGACCCAGCGCACCCGGTGGCCAAAGCGATGCACCCAGTAATARCGCAGRTCATCCARCACAAAACASACRAYRATCGCCRSCASMGAKGTGCCMAGRTYCAKCGGKGTCAGCGCCCARAGCCACATRAARAAYCCCCAGGCRACAAAGCCCARYACAATGCCYRAGGCCACACTGCCKGCSCCCATGAYCAGSGAKGTCACSGCRTCMCGGGTYTCATAKCGSCCACCMCGMCCTTTRAASGCRATCCAGGCMARTTCACCTAARATTGCCARGATGAAGAACGGCACCGCCCATTGGGTCACATCGGGGTAAGAGAGTGTGTCTGTCATGGGATTGCTCAGGCCGCGATCATCAGGAGACGCCAGTCGGCGCGCTCAGTTTCAGTAAGGGTCAGGCTGGAAGAGGGGGCGGCAAACTGGTGAAAATTCACCCGCAATCCACGTTTGGTGTCGGTCAGGTCAAAGCCGGTCAGATGCCGGGCCACGGTATCGGCGCCAAAGGCCCAGACCAGACCCATCCCATTTGGGGTCTGCACCAATGCGGCATGACCGTCTTGTGCGATCAGCACCTGGCGGATGTCATCTTCGGGGAATTGCCGCAGCCAGGCGTTGCGGGCCTCCTCAGACGTCATCACGGTCTGGGCTGAACGTCCGCTCAGATGCAGCAGCACTGCGATCAGCCCAATGCCTCCGGCCACCAGAATCAGCAGAATATGTAGTGGCATGGTACCCCCTTTGTTTGCTCAGGATGGGCGCAGAGGCTCGGAGCTGTCAAAGGTTGCGTGGGGTCAATTGGTGTCCCAGCACCATCGAGAGGGGAAAATCAGATATTCAGCTGTTCCAAACCCCATCCGACCCATCCGATTTCTTCAAAGAAATCGACCCGGAAAATTCGAATTTTCCGGTGACCCMWSGWSSCRKWRCRSSMTMWTAWKYKRWRYYSGSTSMWGYCSWYAYCSSSSMATCGCCAGCCGATCGCTTGGCAGTAGCAGCTCCTGTTGCACCACCCGTTCGACAAACGGCACCAATCCCTCGGGGCCCGAAGTGCGGTCTTTGAGGTGAATGCAGATGTCTGGCCGCAGCATGGCGATAACACCAATCAGATCGCCGCGAATACCATCGTCCAGACCTGCTCCCATGATGACACAGGCGATTCGGGGTTCATTCTCCAACTGCCGCACCACTTCGGCGTGATCATGCGCTCCCAGCCATTCGATGGGGAGATGGTCCAACTGCCGCGCCACATTGCCAATCACAGCTGGCAGACGGCCAATCAACAATACAACGGGGTGCATATCCTGTCCTCCCTAGGCGGGCGACCCTGGGCGCGGGCGCCACAGGGGACAAGATAGCGCGTTATTGCTCGGCGATCAGGGCCGAGAGAATCGCCTTGGCGCTGTCGGAGCTCCACTCGGCATCGCCGCGCAGACGGGCGATTTCACGGCCCTCACGATCCAGGATCACAGTGATCGGCAGCCCCAGCACCGCCATCTCGCGGGCCAGCGCCTGTTTGGGGTCTTGGTGGCGGGGCAGGTTGGTGATGCCGGTCTCGTCAAAGAATTTGATAATGCCAGCCGGAGAATTACGCCCGGTGGCCAGGGTCAGCACTTCAAAATCATCGCCGCCCAATTCGGCCTGTAATTCCGACAACATTGGCATCTCGGCGCGGCAGGGGGCGCACCAGGTGGCCCAGAAGTTCAACAGGATGATTTTGCCCTGATACTCGGCCAGCGTTGCGGTGCCGGTGTCGTCCTCAAGGAAAAACGCCTTGTCCGAGACCGACTTGGGAGTGCTGTGAAAGTTCAGTTTCTTCATGTCGCCAACACGCATCGCCTCAAGCACGGGCAATTCAATCGCTAGGGCGGCGTTTGCACCCAGGGCAAGGGCGATATAAAGGGGGATCAGACGTAACAGACGCATTTTATCTCCGGGTATCTTACCATGACAGACCAATCCTCGAACCAGATGTGGGGCGGCCGCTTTGCCGCTGGCCCGGATGCGATCATGGAGGCGATCAACGCCTCGATCGGATACGATCAGCGGATGGCGGCGCAGGACATTGCCGGCTCTCGGGCCCATGCGGCGATGTTGGCCGCAACAGGCGTAATAACCGATAACGATGCAAAGGCCATTCGGGAAGGCCTGCTCACCGTATTGTCAGAAATTGAGAGTGGAACGTTTCAGTTTTCCACTGCGCTGGAAGACATCCACATGAATGTGGAGGCGCGGCTGAAAGAAATTATTGGCGAACCTGCTGGCCGGTTGCACACGGGGCGGTCGCGCAACGACCAGGTGGCAACCGACTTCAAACTCTGGGTGCGTGACCAGTTGGATGCCGCCGAATCCGGCATTCTGGCGCTGATCAAAGCGCTGTTGGCGCAGGCCGAGGSCGGGNGCGGAYTGGGTGATGCCCGGYTTTACYCACCTGCARGTGGCGCAGCCAATAACCTGGGGCCACCACATGATGGCCTATGTKGAAATGTTTGCCCGYGACCTRAGCCGGGTGCGSGATGCKCGSGYSCGSATGAACGAATCACCSCTKGGKGCKGCRGCACTGGCMGGGACMTCRTTYCCYATYGAYCGYGACATGACAGCCGMSGCGCTGGGCTTTGATCGYCCSGCSGCAAATTCGCTGGATGCRGTRTCGGATCGTGACTTTGCKYTGGAGTTTCTCAGCACCGCCTCGATCTGCGCCATGCACCTGAGCCGCTTTGCCGAAGAGCTGGTGATCTGGTCCACCGCGCAGTTCCGTTTTGTCACCCTGTCGGATCGATTCTCGACCGGATCGTCGATCATGCCACAGAAAAAGAACCCTGATGCGGCGGAATTGATCCGCGCCAAGGTTGGCCGCATCTTTGGCGCCAATACGGCGCTGATGATGGTGATGAAGGGGCTGCCACTGGCCTATTCCAAGGACATGCAGGAAGACAAAGAGCAGGTCTTTGACGCTGCTGACAACTGGATGCTGGCGATGGCGGCGATGGAGGGCATGGTCAAGGATATGACCGCCAACAAGGAGTCTCTGGCGGCGGCGGCTGGATCGGGATTTTCGACGGCCACAGACCTAGCCGACTGGATGGTGCGGGTGYTGAAGGTGCCGTTCCGCGATGCGCATCATGTGACCGGCACATTGGTGGCCATGGCCGAAAACCGTGGTTGTGACCTTCCGGACTTGAGTCTTGAGGATATGCAGGGCGTGCATGCCGGGATTACGGATGATATCTTCACTGTGCTGACTGTTGAAAACTCGGTAGGGTCGCGGATGTCTTATGGCGGCACCGCACCGGCGCAGGTGCGCCAGCAGGTGGCCCGCTGGACCGAGATTCTGGGGGCGTAAGCTGCCAGCGAAATGAAGGAGACTGATGTGCGCAAATGGACCTTATCTCTGATGGCCGTGGCCATCGTCTCTGCTTGCGGAGTCGATGGCGAGCCGGTTCAGCCCTCGCTGAACGCTGGCGTCAGCGTGTCAAGCAGTGGCGTGCATGCAAGGGGCGGTGTTGGCCTGAACAAAGGTCCGTTTGGGCTCTACCTCGGTTTCTGAGACCATTTTGGAAACGGGGGGCTCCCGTCCCTGAAGGGCCTCTGCGGGCCCAGTCCAGGGTTGGGCGTGGCACCGCGCTAACGCGCGGTGTTTGTCGTTTGTCGCAACCCTCGTCATCCTGTTTAGCCGGAATCCATTGATCTGCCCCGCCGATTTGGTCTATCGCGCCTATATGGATCATTTTCTTTACCGCGACGGCGCGCTTTTCGCCGAGGATGTTCCGGTGGCCGAGATCGCGGCTGCTGTGGGCACGCCGTTCTATGTCTATTCCACCGCCACCCTGCAGCGGCACTTCAGGCTGTTTGACGAGGCGCTGGAGGGCATGGACCATTTGGTTTGCTACGCGATGAAGGCGGCCAGCAATCAGGCGATCCTGAAGACGCTGGCGCAGGTCGGTGCGGGCATGGATGTGGTCAGCCAGGGTGAATATCTGCGCGCCAAGGCGGCAGGTGTACCGAGTGACAAGATCGTGTTTTCCGGTGTTGGTAAAACCGCCGAAGAAATCCGCGTGGCCCTGAGCGGCGGCATTCGCCAGTTCAACGTCGAATCCGAGCCCGAAATGGACGTGATCAACGCCGTGGCGCTGGAGCTGGGCGTGGTGGCGCCGATCACCGTGCGGGTGAACCCAGATGTGGACGCCAAGACCCATGCCAAGATTGCCACCGGTAAGTCCGAGAACAAATTCGGGATTCCCATTTCACGGGCGTCCCAAGTTTATGCCTATGCCGCCTCGCTGCCGGGKYTKGAKGTCATKGGCATCGACGTGCACATCGGATCACAGCTGACCGAGCTGGAACCGTTTGAGCTGGCCTATCAAAAGGTGGCCGAGCTGACCGAGCAGCTGCGCGCAGAGGGTCACAACATTCGTCGTCTGGATCTGGGGGGCGGCTTGGGCATTCCTTACCACAGGCAATCCAATGACGCGCCGCCCTTGCCGTTGGAATACGGCAAGCTGATCAAAAAAACGCTGGGCCACCTGGGCTGCGAGATTGAGATTGAACCGGGCCGCCTGATTGCGGGCAATGCCGGGTTGCTGATCAGCAAGGTGATCTATGTGAAGTCCGGCGAGGACCGGGAGTTTCTGATCATTGACGGCGCAATGAACGACCTGATCCGCCCGGCGATGTACGAGGCGCATCACGATATCATTCCGGTGCTGGAACCCAAAGCGGGCGTAGAAAGTCAACCCTATGACATTGTGGGGCCGGTCTGCGAAAGCGGCGATACTTTTGCCAAGCAGCGCGACATGCCGCCACTGGCTGCGGGTGATCTGGTCGCCTTTCGCAGTGCCGGGGCCTATGGCGCGGTGATGGCCAGCGAATACAACTCGCGCCCATTGGTTCCCGAGGTTCTGGTGCATGGCGATCAATTTGCGGTTATTCGCCGACGCCCGACCTTTGACGAAATGATAAATCGCGATAGCATACCCGAGTGGCTCTGACGCGATCCGGCGTGGGCCTGATGGAGTTGTTGGAATTATGGCCGCAAGACCTGGATCCAAGTTGACACTGAACCGCCTGCGTTGGCAGCTGAGGCTGACGCGGCTGGGGATGATTGCTGAGACCAGCCTGCGGGTATTTTGGCCATTAGTTTCGATTGTGATGCTGGCGGTGTCGGCATTGATGCTGGGCCTGCACGAGATTTTGGCGGTTGAGCTGGTCTGGGCGGGGGCGGTTGTGAGCTTGCTGGGCAGCATCGCTTGTCTGATTTGGGGGCTGCGACACCTGCGCTGGCCAAGCCGGGCGCAGGCACTGGCGCGATTGGATGAAACCCTGCCGGGGCGCCCGATCAATGCGCTGATGGATGCGCAGGCGATTGGCTGTGATGATGCCGCCTCAACAGCCCTGTGGCAGGCGCATCAACTGCGTATGGCGGCGCGGGCTGCCAAGGCCAAGGCACCACATCCCAATTTACGGATCGCGGCGACAGACCCCTATGCGCTGCGCTTTGTAGCGCTGCTGGCGATGGTGGTTGCCTTGCTGTTTGGCTCAATCTGGCGGCTTGGTACGGTGGCGGACATGGGGCCGGGGACGGCCTCGGCGATGTCGGGACCAACCTGGGAGGGCTGGTTGCAGCCGCCACGTTATACCGGCTTGCCGACGCGGTATCTTAATGATGTTCAGGGCGAGGAGCTGCGCCTGCCGCAGGGCAGCACGGTGACCCTGCGGTTCTATGGCCAGGTTGGGGTGCTGACTCTGGCGGAAACCGTATCCGGGCGCATTGGCGAACTGCCCTCGGCAGCGGATCCACAGCAGGAGTTTGAAATTACCCAGGCTGGCGAGCTGTCCATCAAGGGCAGTGGTGGCCGCAGTTGGCAGGTCGAGGTGATTGAAGACCTGCCACCGCAGATCTCGGTGGCGGGGCAGCCGGAGATTGAGCCGGATGGCACCATGTCTCTGCCCTATGCGGTTGAGGATGACTATGGGATTACCGGCGGCGAGGTGCGGATTGCGTTGGACCTGCTGGCGTTGCAGCGGCGTCACGGGCTGGAGATAGATCCCGACCCGCGCGAAGACATTGTTCTGGATCTGCCGCTGCCGCTGAGTGGAGATCGCCGCAGCTTTTCCGACTATCTGATTGAAGACTTTTCTCAGCATCCCTGGGCCAATCTGCCGGTGATCTATACCTTTGTGGCGCGCGATGCTGCGGGGCAAAGCCGCGAGGCTGCTGGGTTTGGGGCGCCACTGCTGGCGCGGCGGTTTTTTGATCCCTTGGCGGCGGCGGTGGTTGAGCAACGTCGGGATTTACTGTGGTCTTGGGCCAATGCGCCGCGGGYKSYRMMRRTSMWRCSRGMKCWKWYRCRKSRYSMCSMRKSAMRGYKTCKYRRWMMYYCRGCMKAYYWRCKKNTGCGRATGATCCTGCGGCGGCTGGAAAGCTATACTGCGGTTGGTTTCAATCCGGACCGGCAGGCGGAGATCACCAGTGCATTGTGGGATCTGGCGTTGTTGTTGGAAGACGGCGATGTTGGCGACGCGCTGGAACGCTTGCGCCGGGCGCAAGAGCGGCTGAGCCAAGCGATGCGCGACGGGGCCAGCGATCAGGAGATTGCCGAGCTGATGCAAGAGCTGCGCGAGGCCACTCAGGATTATATGCGCCAGTTGCGACGTCAGGCCGAGGCCAATGGCGAGGTGCTGGAACAGGGGGAGATCCCCGAGAACATGATGCAGCTGTCGCAGGATGACCTGCAGGCGATGATGGACCGCATTCAGGAGCTGATGGAACAGGGCCGCATGGCCGAGGCCGAACAGGCGCTGCAGGAATTGCAGAAGATGATGGAAAACATGCGCATGACCAATGCGCAGCCAGGTCAGGGTGGCAGCGAAGGCCAGCAGGCGATGGAGGGGCTGGCAGAGACTCTGCGCGAGCAGCAGGGGTTGTCGGATCAGGCTTTCCGCGATCTGCAGGAGCAGTTCAACCCCGGTGCCCGTAGCGGCGAGAGTGAGGGCAACCAGGGTCGCAATGGGGGCCTGGGGCAGGGCCAGAACCACGAGGGTGGCCAGGGTGGCGAAAGCCAGCAGGGGCAGCAGGGTGGTTCGCAACAGGGGCAGGATGAGAACACCCGACAGGGTCAGGGCGGGGGCGGATCACAGGCCCCCGGCGACTCGCTGGCCGAGCGTCAGCAAGCGTTGCGGCAGGAATTGCAGCGGCAGCAAAATGGTCTGCCTCTGGCGGGCAGCGAAGAGGGCGATGCGGCCCGGCAGTCGCTGGAAGAGGCTGGACGTGCCATGCAAGGGGCGGAGCGGGCGCTGGAGCAGGGCGATCTTGCCGAGGCGATCGACCGTCAGGCCGAAGCCATGGAACGGCTGCGCGAAGGCATGCGCTCACTGGGCGAAGCGATGGCGCAGCAGCAGGGCCAGGCCAGCAGCCAGGGTGGGCGCAACAGCGCCAGTCAGGGCAACCGGATGGATCCGCTGGGCCGGGACCAGCCCGAGGGCCGCGATGGGGTGGGTGATGACGGCAGCCGGATCGGCGAAGGCAGCGCTTATCGCCGGGCCTGGGACCTGCTGGAAGAAATCCGCCGTCGCGCCGATGAGCGCCAGCGCAGCGAGGGTGAACGCAATTATCTGCAACGGCTTCTGGACCGGTTTTGATACACGGAACGGGTGCGTGCAAGCACGCACCCTACACCGCCCYCTAGGACGACATCCTAAGGCGGTGAGGTTGTGGGCGAGAGAGGATTACTCTGTTGGCAGCATGCCGCTTGCCTTGGCGTCCAGCCACAGCCGGGCCTGATCAACCAGTGCGACATATGAGCTAAGATAAGGATCGGCCTGCGGCAGGCTCTCGGCGATTTTTGGTGCATTGGCATAGATCATCACCAGACCCAGCACCAACAACAAAACAATGGCAAAGCCGCGTGAAAAGCCGCTTTTGCTGCGGCTGGGGTGTTGTCCTTCAGTGGCCGCAGCTGGGGCTGTCACTGGATCACCGCTGGCGCGCAGGGTTGAGTTGATCTCTTCGATGTCGGGCAACAACCCACGTCGTGATCCGCTTTCAGCGGCGGCCAGAAGGGCGGGATTTTCGCCCTTCATCCGGGCCATACGATCGCGGGCTTGATGGGCGCGGCGAGAGGTTTCATCCCCCGGAGCACTGTCCAGTCCCAGCTCGGGCTGGCTTTCCAAGCTGGCGCTTTCAGCCGCCCGCAGCCGGGTCTCGCGCTCGGCCTCTTCGCGCAGAATGCCGGTGACCGAAGGGTCCATCCCGCGCGCCAGGCCAGAATTCGGCGGTGCTTCCTGCGGGTGATCTTCGCTCAAAGCCCCCTCCGGCTCGGCTTCGATCTCCGGCTCCGGGTCCAGTGTTGGCTCGGGATCAGCTGTTGGTTCTGGGTCCGAACTGTCGAGAGACAGATCCTGGTCGTCCGCATCAGCCTCTAGTTGCGGTTCCGAGGTGGCCTGCTGAATGGTGGGCTCTGGATCGGGCTGAGACTCTGGTACAGTGTCTTCAGCCGGGGCGGCCTCAGTGGTGGTGGACGGCGCCATATCGGGGCTGGTTTGATACCATGTGTCGCCGCAGTTGGAGCATTGCACGTCGCGGCCCTCAGGCGGGATCACCTCGTCTGGTACCTCGTACTGGGCTTCGCAATTTGGACATGTCAGCCGCATTCTGTCTCTCCTGGGCCTACACGCCCCTGCCGAAAGGTAATTATCTTGCGACCATATGCAGTTCCGCAGCGCCAAGAAAGAGACAATTCATTCGAACCGGGGACTCCGGTCAGGCCGGGGATTGCCGGCAACAGCGCCTGCCCATTGAAACTGCCCCGTCGCTGGGGCACAACAGCCTGAATATCAGCAGGGGGCAGCCGTGATCGAGCTGGACAATGTAGGCTATAATTACGGCGGCGGCGAGCTGTTGACCAATGTGTCAGTGCAGTTGTCTCCGGGAACGTTCCATTTTCTGACCGGCCCGTCGGGGGCCGGTAAAACAACGTTGCTGAAGCTGTGTTACGGCGCCCTTAGCCCGACCTCGGGACGGGTGCGGGCGTTCAATATGGACGTCAAGGGGCTGGACCGGGACCAGATGGCCATGCTGCGGCGCCGGGTGGGGGTGGTGCATCAGGATTGCAAGTTTCTGGATCACCTGTCGGTGGTGGAAAATATTGCCCTGCCGCTGACGGTATCAGGCAAGGATCTGGGTGAGGAAGAGGCCAACCTGCGTGAGTTGCTGGACTGGGTGGGTCTGTCCGAGCGCGCCGATGCCAATCCGCCGGAACTGTCGGGGGGTGAGCGGCAGCGCGCGGCGCTGGCACGGGCGGTGATCCTGTCGCCCGAGGTGGTGATTGCGGATGAGCCCACCGGCAACGTCGATTGGGAAATGTCGCAGCGGCTGTTGCAGCTGCTGATTGAGCTGAACCGCATGGGTAAGACCATATTGGTCGCCACCCATGATCTGGCGCTGATCCGCGCCGCCAAGAACCAGGTGCAGACACGGGTGCTTCGGATCTCGGATCGGCGATTGCAACTGGCGGGGGCGGACCTATGAGCGAGGGTCGTATTCGCCGGTTGATTGTCGGCGACGCGCAGGCGGACCGGGTGGTGCCTCCTAGTGGTTTCACCGCGCATCTGACGCTGTTTGTGGCGGCTGCAATGGCTTTTCTGGCAGTGTTTGCCTTGGCTTTATCGCTGGCTTCAGGACGCTTGGCGGATCGCTGGGCGGATGAACTGGCCCGTGCGGCCACCCTGCGCATCRACGCCCCCGCTGACCAGCGTGCGGCGCAGACACAGGCGGCACTGACGGTGTTGCAACAAACCCCTGGCGTGGCCTCGGCGCGGGCGCTGACTGCGGAGGAACAAGCGGCGCTGCTGGCGCCGTGGTTTGGTGCTGAATTRCCGCTGGACAGCCTGCCGGTGCCGCAACTGATTGAGGTGCTGGAGACCGAAACGGGCTATGACGCAACTGGGCTGCGGCTGCGGTTGCAGGCTGAGGTGCCCGGCGCGGTGCTGGATGATCACAGCCGCTGGCGCAAGCCACTGGTTGATGCGGCGCGCTCGTTGCGACGGTTGGGTCTGTTCTCTATTCTGCTGATCGGCGGCGCCATGGCTGGCATGATCACCCTGGCGGCCAAGGCTGCTCTGGCAGCCAATGCTCAGGTGATTGAAGTCTTGCGGCTGGTGGGGGCTCAGGACAGCTATATCGCGCATGCCTTTGTGCGCCGGTTCACCCTGCGGGCCTTGATCGGCTGCAGTGTCGGCGTTGGGCTGGGGATGATTGGGATTTGGCTGATGCCTGCCGCCTCACAAGAGGGCGGGTTTCTGACTGGTTTGGGCTTTGTGGGCTGGGGCTGGTTGTTGCCATTGGCGATACCGCTGCTGGGGGCTTTGGTGGCCTTTATTGCCACCAGCCGKGCRGCCARRAAAMGACTGGGAGAATTGACGTGAAACAGGCCCTCCAATGGCTGCGTGAGCTGGCRTTYWSYGTGCAGATGTATGTGATGATGTTTGTCATCGGCCTGCTGTTTGCACCTTGGGCGATTTTTAGCAAAACCGGCGCACGGGCCTGTTGCAAGACCTATTCGCGCTGGATTTTCTGGACCGCCCGCTGGATGGTTGGCATTCGCTGCGARGTGCGCGGCACGCCKCCMSARGGCGAGGTKTTGATTGCCGCCAAACACCARTCRTTYCTKGAYATCATGATGATTTTCACCGCGCTSSMRRYSGYYRNNNTCATCAYSAARRAMGRGRTSCWRMGCWMYCMKSYKWTTGSYMAAKWYSSCMMRCKSCYSKRCKKWKTKGCGGTGGATCGCGGCAAACGCGGGGCGGCGATTGAAAAGATGGTGCGTGATGTTGAGGCCGGACGTCAGGACGCCGGGCAGTTGATCATTTATGCTCAGGGCACCCGCGTCGCGCCGGGGGCCAAGGCAGACTACAAGGTTGGCACTGCTGTGTTGTACGAACAGCTGAGCCAGACCGTTGTTCCGGTCGCCACCAATGTGGGCGTGCTGTGGCCGCGCAAGGGCATGGCGCGGCATCCCGGCGTGGCGGTGGTCGAATTCCTGGAGCCAATTGAGCCGGGGCTGGACCGCAAGGAATTTCTGGACGTTTTAGAGCAGCGGGTTGAGGCGCGATCGAATGAGTTGATGCGCGAAGCGGGGTTTGAGCCAGATGGATTACATCAGCAGCATTGATCAGCTAGAGGCCCTGTACGGGCAACCGGGGGCACCGTCTCTGCGCAAAGTAGCGCGGCGGATGACGCCGCTATACCGCAAATGGATCATGGCATCGAAACTGTGCATGTTGGCGACGGTTGGCCCCGAGGGCACCGATGACACGCCGCGCGGCGATGATGGGCCGGTGGTGCTGGAACTGGACCCGGGCACCTTGGCGCTGCCGGATTGGCGCGGCAACAACCGGTTGGACAGCCTGCGCAACATTGTGAGGGATGGCCGGGTGTCGCTGATGTTCCTTGTTGCAGGTTCGAACAACGTGGTGCGTGTCAATGGGCGGGCGCGGGTGACAGCAGATCAGGACTTGCGCGCGCGGTTTGAGAAGGCGGGTAAGCTGCCTGCCATTGTGATCGTGATTGCCATTGAGGAAATATACAGCCAATGCGCCCGTGCCCTGATGCGGGCCGACACCTGGAGTGGACAGGACGATAGCGCGGGTCTGCCCAGTATGGGCGAGATCCTGGCTGAGATGACCCATGGCAAAGAAGGCGGCGAGCCTTACGACGCAGCTTGGCCTGCACGCGCCGCCGCGACCATGTGGTAATAGTTTCCGGGCGGGGTTTGTACCGGTAACCCATGGGTTACCGGCCTGAGTGTCGCAACGAAGTGCTTAGCTGATGACCTCGCCAATCAGCATCTGCGGTTCAACATTGGTGAAATTCGGGATGTCTGCCAGAACCGGCGGCGCGGCTTCCAGGGCGGCGTTTAGGGCATCCTGATCCTTGAACACGATAGACGCGATGGCATGGAACCCTGGCGGTGTATCCGGTCCACCAGCCAGCCCTTTGGTGACCAGCAGGCTTTCGATGTGTGGGCCCATATGTTTGCCAACCAGATCAAAATGTGTGCTGGTGTAATAGTCATAATCAAAGGTAGTCCCATCGCTGATCGGATAGATCACTTGGAGCGAGACGGCCATGGCATGTCCTTTCTGAACGGGTACGCGATAATCAATACAGTCAGAATAGAGCGCAAATAGCGCGTTCGGCCAAGTTAAAAGGGTGTACCCAAAATTCGTTTTGGCTCGCCGGGGCGGACCGCCCGGCTCTTGTAGGTTCGATGGTGAAGTGACGATCAGATATTTCGACAAAGATTTCGACGTCAAAAAAGAAATGCATTCCACCTAATTTGTGTTGCGCCTGTCTCTTTTGCGCTGGTGGTTCTTGTCGTTAAGTCCACCCACGGAGTGAATGCAAGGTCTGGAAATTAAAATGGTTGCCAAGAGGTAGCTGGAATTCTAGCGCGGCTGGTTTCGCTCATGGTCATAATGATAGAGGCGGTGACTTGTCGTAAGTTTGCGGTACAGCCCCCGCGTTGCCGCTTGCTTTGGTGAGTACAACAGGAATTATACTCTCCAAGTATGCGCCTTACCCGATGTCTGGAGGTCAATCAAAAAAGCGCAGTGATTCGACAATGGATGTCATTGTACTGTTGGGTTGGCTTAGGGTCAGGACTCATACCCAAAATAACACGATGGATGCGAGAGCGATGGCTGAGAGGAAGAGTTCTGGGCACCTGTCGTAACGGGTTGCGATGCGCCGCCAGTCTTTGAGACGGGCAAACATGTTCTCAATTTTGTGGYGCAGCTTATAGTGCGYTTTGTCRTGGGGGATAGGTTTCTTTCGCGATTTTTRTGACGGAATGCATGGAGTAATTCCCATATMTTTCAATCCATTACGGAACCAGTCCGCATCATATCCTCGGTCCGCCAAGAGCCAGTCAGCCGTGGGCAATGACGACATCAAAGCGCGCGCGCCGATGTAATCTCTGACGTTTACAGCCGTCAGGAACAACCGGATCGGGCGGCCCAAAGCATTCATTGCCCGGCAGGGTATTGCGTAGCAATGTCCCGWGWSSGRKMRSMGNRYSCAGWTTKACACTTGGAAACGTACGGCGATCCATCGGCTGACAGAGCATTTCATGCCCGAGAAGCACCAATATGGCCTCGACGTTTTCCAAGCGAAAAGATGACGCCACACATCCCAATGAAGCTGAGATCGACAAGCTGCATTCCAAGATCGGCCAGCTGGTGGTGGAACGCGATTTTTTG
>NVUP01000042.1 GCA_002401945.1 Paracoccaceae bacterium | reverse complement strand
GAATTAGCATTGAACGCCCTCCCGAATGTCCCTCAGAACCGAACGTGCCATGAAAAGCGCGGAGCGGCGAGGGTCTATGTGACCATCCGGGATGGAACAACTAATGTCGCCGGAACAACGGCCAGTTGTCAGGTCAGGTTGGAACCTCTCACCTAAAAGCCACCCAAACATAATGTCTGCGCTTCTTGGCTGGATGGCCTTCTTTCGGATTCAAACTCCCGCATCCCCCCAAGATCCTTCATCGACGCCCTGTGAACTCGCTGTCTTTTTCATGGCATTTTCAATCAAGCTAAGCAGTGTTTTTTGGCGGGCTTTCAAGAACGCTTCGTAGTTGTCGTCACGTAAGTGATCAGGATCGGCAGCATGCGTTTGCAAATAGCGGTTCAAGTCATTCACGGGGACGCTCTGAAATTCATGCGAGCCTTCTTCCAATGACTTTAAATAGATCGACGGAGCAACACCGCCAATGATCCGGTTGGTTCTGGAAGACAAAGGCGACTTATTGACAATAGAGTCATATTCTTTTGGGTCCTTACCGTTGTCGACGCACCATTTTTTAGGAAAAATATGGTGGATATCGACCGCCTCGTCAAAGAAGTTGGCATGCCCAAATTCTTGCCCGGAACGAAAATCTCGTGCGCCCTTTTGCATAAGTAGAGCATTAACACCTTTGTAAGCAGCGGATATCTGCGAAGCAGTTACCCGCCCCACGATGCGTTTTGTCGAGGCCAAATCGGTTGAACAGCAGGCGCTGCTTTCCCTGCACCGTGCGCGCAGCCTCATTGTTCGTCAGCGCACGCAGCTGATCAACGCCTTACGCAGCATGTTGGCAGAGTTTGGCGTATACGTCGCCAGAGGCCTCGCACGTGCCATCAGTTTTGCGCAAGACGTGCTGGCTGGAGCCGAGTTAGAACTTCCCGAAATCGCGCAAGACGTGGTCCATAATTTGTGTGGGCAGTTACCCTAGCGTTTTTCGAGGTCGGGCATTGATTGTCAGGGATGGGTCTGCCCTGCATGCGGCGAGGTTACGGGGCAAATGTGCCGATAAAGGAAAAATTTGGAGCACGGTTTGACTTGTGAACGATCCGACAGAACTGGAGCATTATGATTTAGCTTGCGGAACGGCAGTCCTCTCGACGAAACTGTAAGACAATACTGCCTAGAAAATAGAACACATCAGATTTGGAGAACTTATTATGAACTCTGCTATCCGATTTTTACCAATGATATTCTTGGCACTTACGAGTTTACCGGCGCTTGCATGCGATCTGAACGGCTTCGACAGTGGCGCACCTGCGGCTGAAAGCGGTCAAACCAGCTCAACGGCAAAGACTCACTTCACATGGGGCAGTGATATTGATCCTTGGGGGAACAGCTATGCTGGCACTAAGGCTCAACACTTCATTGAARATCTTCATGAAAAGAACCTTTCGTTTCATTGGCCCAAGGCAGGGATTCTTGTTCCGTTTGATGATCCCCTTACGATCGGAAAATGCAGCGACGCAACCGACTTTGGAAACGAAGACTCATTTGTCATTGATTTCGACGCCCCCATCAATACGAGCAATGACGGCAGCAAAGGAGCGGTGGCCTATGTCAGGGTGCAGCAACCTGCCAGCGAAGAAGGCCCCAAAATCTCGGGCACTCAGATCAGAGCAAGCTATACCTCGGACGGGGAACCGAGAAGAGCAATAACATGGCTGGTCGCCTTCTTCTTTCCTGAGGATCAAGTCCTGCAACTTGATCTATACTCGGGGGAAAGCGGTTCGAGTATGGCATTTCGGCCAGAATCTTTTGGCCTTGGAGTTGAGCAGGTTGCCGGACAGCTCTCTGAATTTGGAATTGAGAATGTTCAAAGCAAGTCCATTGATGAACTTGTCAAGCTTGACGATCTCGCATCCCAAGCATTCGAAGGTATAGAACGCAACAATTTCATACAAGTGACCGTACAAGAGCAAGTCAGCCTCAAGTTTAGCGGCGTTACAGAAATTCCGGCAGAAGAGACCAGCATTCTTCTGTTGTCTCCGGAAGGCACACTGCTTGCGGCAAAGCGATTGGCAATATGGCCTCTCATTGATGCAAACTAGGATTTAGAGAGAGTTATCATGAAAGAAGTGGGGTTTATGGCCGTCGCCGGTCTGATCAGTGCAATACTCGCAAATTTCCTGCCTATTGTTCCTGGGCTCGGCAACACGATTACTTTGATTGGCACCATTTCTGCAGTCGCAGGCGGCGCCATCGGAATTCTCTTTAAAAAGCTGAGCATGTGGACCCTGGTTGGCCTAATCATCATTGCTCTCGCTCTTGCCGTTTATTCGTTGGTCAGCTTCAATGGGGTTGTTGCGGGAGAACCAGGATCCGATCCTGCCAATTTGCTCTACGTGTGGACAGTACTTATGTTCTTGCCAATCGGCATTCTAATTGAGGTCGCAGGTTTGAAAGTCACAGACTGAGGCCCTAGTGCTGCGCATGCAAAAGAATGTTGCGTTAGCGAGGGCTCAAATTGAAACGCCACCAAAGTGCGCGAACCCGACTGTGAATATGCTGCCTAACTCGCCGGTGCTGCGAACGGCAGCAATGCGGGCTGCGACCGCAGTATTTCAGGAGATTGCTCAGTGTCGGCTTTGGGCCGTTCGCGCCATGTCGGCGCGTCCTGGGGCAACTTTGCAAAGGTCAATTACTGCGCATTGCTGCCGTTGGAACTGACCACAGCGATTGTCGGCTCGCCACTCTATTGTCGAAATGTGCATGGTGCAGCATTGATCTCAACCGCTCTAGAGAAACCCTGCTGTTAGCAGTTCGCGCTTGGCCCGCTCCACTGTCCGAACGTGACAGCCCTGGGAGGGTCATGATGTGGCCCTCGCAGGAAGCGCGTCAATTGACTTTCCGGAGCGACGTTTTTCTAATCGCTTCACTTCATCTAAATGGTCCAGTGCGTCGTCCAGCGCGGCCAGTTTTGGTTCGGTTGGAAACATAAAATCACCAGCTAACCAGTGCTGGTAATATGACGGCTCCAATTCAGCGGTAAGCGCAAGTTTGCGCTTTGACACGCCCACTAGCTTTCTGCGTTTCTCATAGTGGTCGGTTAGCATCTTCCACCTACCGTCAGTTGTTTGGGTTTTGCTCGTCATGTCTTTGAATCGCGTATATTCGACTTATACTTAGCATTATCAAGATTAGTTTGGCATTGTCAGTACGACTTTTAAGTCGTAATAGTGGGACTAAATTAGCCTTGATGCAGAATGGATTTATGGACGACTGGCGGACCAGAATGCGTACAGAATTTGCCGCGAAGGAGGTGAAAATCACCATCCTCTCCGACGGTCTCGGCTATAGTCGTGACTATGTTGGGCGGATGATGAAGCCTGGAAGCAATCCAGGCATTACTGACGTTCTTCGGGTATGCGAAGCCGCAGGAATTTCATTTGTGTATGTGTTTACTGGAAAAAGGAATGACCCCGCCTACGACGGGGTCATCTCGGAGATGTCAAAGCTGAGCCAAGAGGAGCTTACGGCTYTWWMMKGTMANNWWSASSWWWWMKMKCYGWMASCKSYKSYTGGCTCAAAGACTGGCAAAAGATAAATGCTTGTTGCGCCTGTTCAGGCGTGAGCAAGAGTACAAATTCTATTAGTTCAAGAATTTCGCTGTCTAACATTTTATTCACTTTTCGACTTACAAAGCCACTGGGGCTCGCATCTCTAGCCTAGGCTTTGCTGCGTATTTGGACTTGTCCTGGGAGTGCCCGTCGGCATTGTGACCATGGCCCCGTAAGATTGGTTCAACCACCTCCAGGAGAACAACTATGTTCTTCACGATCTGGGGCCATCTGGGGTAAGAAATACCGCGATTGGTCTACAAGGCGACCTAACCGGCGCGAGTAGCCCAACCTGTCGTTCGCCTGCTTGGCGTCGGATGGCCGCTCATACCCCTATCTCCCGAGACATTCAGCGACGCGCCAAAGGTCAGCCCCAGTTTGGCATAACGGTCTAAGGTGGATTGCTTGCGCGGTGCAAAAGGCGTGCCGTCGGGTTGCTCGCCGTCTCGCATGCGGTCCTGGGCCGAGACCAGCAGCAACTCGCCAATGGCCTCCATCACTGGGGTCATATCGCTCACAGCCGCTGCTACTGCAGCCAGGGCAGGGTCCAGAGTGTCGGTGTTGTATTCAAAGCTGGCCATGGCAATTCTACCTTTGCTTTTGTTGTGGGCATCAGGTCGCCAAGCTCTTTGGCTGAAGCAGCCGGTCCGTCCCATTAGTAACCAATACGACTATCGACACCGGAAACGCCATGTGGTGGTACAAGGTAGATGAGTTGAGAGGCCGGAACGCAAGCGTGGCAAGACCATTTTTGGGAGGCGCTCCATGAGTCCGTATATCGATAATCATTCTTTTCCGAGGCTTATCTTCGGTTAAACTTTACTGGCACAGTGATGGTACGCTGAACGTCTGGCGGTGGCGAGGGCACTGGGGAGGCGCGGCGTACAAGGTTCAATGCGAGTTGATCAATATTGGAAACTCCTGACGAGCGGGCCAGACGCACCGAGAGGACGTTTCCTGCTGCGTCAATGCTGAAGGTGATATAGGCGGTGCCACGTTGGCCCTTGGACCGTGGTTTATGCCGTTCCAAATGTGCCAACAGGCGTGATTGCCATTTTGCCGGGCTTATCGTTCGTCCTGTTGTGCGCGCCGATTGTACTGCAGTATTGCGCGTTGATTGCTGCGCTTGTTGGCTTCTGGCCTTCACCGCAGCTTGTACAGGTGCGGAGTTTTGTTGTGGCCGTGCTTTTGGCTTTAGAGTTTTTATCGGCAGAGGTGGCGTTGGGAGTGCCACCTCTGCCTCGTGCTCGACCTCCAGTGGCTCAGGCGGAGGGGTTTCCTCCGGCTCCTCTTCTCGTTCTTCTTCCGTTTCGGGCATGGCTTCGGGTATTGGTTCAGGCACTTTGACTTCTTCTGCAGCTTCGCTTGCCTGACTGTCCTCAATCTCCTCAGATAGCTCAGTCTCTTCGGTGTCTATTGCCTCATTGATCAGAGCCAGTTCGACCATGATCGCAGGCGGCGGGCCAGCAGCGTTCACCACCGGAGGATCTAGCATCACCCAGATCACTGCGCCGGCATGTACCGCGACCACCGTCATTACGGCTCCGCCCCAAAGCAACATATCGGTGAGGAAAGCGGCCACTACCCAGGAAAACTTGCGCAATTTATTCACCTGAGACGCCTGGTAAACTTACCCCGCCGTTTGCAACGGAGATGCCCTTAGCTGGGAGGTCTGCGATTGTGGGTTGAGGAGATGTCTCTAAGCCGACCAGCGCGATTTTTAAATAACCGGCAGTACGCAGAAGATTCATCACCTCCATGAAAGACCCGTAATCAATTGATTTATCTGCGCGCAGGAAAATCCGGGTGTCGTGATCGCCTTCGCTCAGCCGCTCTAGCTCGGCGGCCAACATGTCCCGTGTTACAATTTTGTCTCCCAGGTGAAGGGTCAAATCCGTTTCAACCGACAGATACAGGGGCTCATCAGGCCGTTCAGCAGGAGGTGCAGTTGAGCCYGGCAAATCCACGGCAATATCCACGGTCGACAGCGGTGCTGCGACCATAAAAATGATCAGCAGCACCAACATGACATCAATGAAAGGCGTGACGTTGATCTCGCTGTTTTCGACCAAATCTYCGTCACTTTCTCTTATTCCACCGGCCATAGTTCAATTGCTCCGTTGCAAAACATGGGGTTCTGAGGTGGAGGCTTGACCTATCGACACGGCCCGCATGTCGAGATCGCGACTGATCAAACGTTCGATCCGTTCTCCGGCATCCCCCAATAGATGCCGGTAACCCGCAACTGAGCGGGCAAAAAGGTTGTAGATGATCACCGCCGGGATCGCCGCAACAAGGCCAATTGCAGTTGCCAGAAGCGMTYCRGCAANSMYTKGWKCCACCACCGCGAGGTTGGTTGTGTTACTTTCAGCAATTGAAATAAAAGCGTTTAGGATTCCCCAGACCGTACCAAAAAGCCCAACAAATGGCGCCGTGGAACCAATGGTTGCCAAGACCCCCGTTCCCCGTGCCATTCGACGACCGGCATGGGCCTCAATCCGGCCCAACGCGGCGGCGACACGTTCTTTCAACCCTGCACCACCCGCGAATTTCAGTGCTGGCTCTGACCGCGCGGCCTCTTGCGATGCGGCCGTCAACATGCGTCCCACTGCACCACGGTTGGCGCGCGGAATTGCCTGGGCCATTGAGAGTGTTTCAGAGCGCTCCAAAGCCTGCAGAGCACGGCGCGCCCGCGATCGGGCGCCCCACAACTCTAACGTCTTGGCTACCCACACTGTCCAGGTCACCAGAGATGCAAATGCCAGACCGAGCATCACCAATTTCACCACSMYGYYGGYKKWWYKMWACATACCAATTGGCGAAAGATCTTGTTCTGCCTCCGATGATTTTGCCAGAATCCAGCGTGTTGCTCCAAGAGGGTCTTCAAGCGGTGAAGGGAAGGGATCCTCAGATGGGGCAACGAGCTGTTGCTTCGATGCAGCAACTTCTCCGCCAGTGGGTGATACAAGTTCAAGGCTCTGTGCGGGGTCGCCAATCGCCTCAGGCAGAGGGTGATCCGCTGATAAGGAGAGTATCGGTGRTGCCGGTGGTGCAGCTTGCACCATCAAGTCTGCCTCCTCGCTTGCCGCAAGAGATGTGTCCTGGGCGTCACCGGGAGAGCTTGAGATCACCAGGAAAAGCAGGGCCAGAGATAGACCGTAACAAACGATTCTTTGCGGAGAGGGTAGAAAATAGCAATTTTGCATTGAAGGCTTTCGATGGGGATGGCCTACCCATCTGGAAACAGGAGAAAGGGTAGGCTCAGGCAAAAAATGTGAGGAAGGATCAGCCCAAATGAGTGTGCGCCAGCTGGTGCACTCGGGCAAAAGCCGCTTGCGCCCCCAGAATTGCTCCGCCTACCTCAGCCTCACTTAATTTAACCCTGTTTAGCGCCTCCTTGAAACGCCGCCAATCAGAGGCGCGACCCTCAGGCGCTGCAGCCAGATGCCGTGCGCCGTGGTCTTCGGACAGCCCCATTTTCTGGGCATATTTTAGGAGGAATGCGGCCCCAAGATTAGAACCTTCAACCACATAGAGCCAGCCAAGGGCACGCGGAACGCCGAGCTGTGCAGATCTGGTGGATGCAGGCGGTTCCAAATAGGTTGGCAGCTTCACCCCCAGATCAGCGGCGTCTTGTTCCACTGCACCAAGCCTTAGACGGCCAGCCAGATCAGGAATAAGATCAGCGATTGCAGCTGTGTGATAGAGCGGCGCTACATCGCGGTGGATCCCGTGTTGAACACAGAGGAAGCGGCCATATGCGGCCAGGTTTTCAAACGGCTTGGCGTCCATAATCGTTTGATCAACCGACTGGTGAGTGGAGCGGGTCGCCACGCGAAGACGATCAGAAAGAAGGGCGGTAATTTCACTTTGGTGGGTCATCATATACCTGTCTTGAGAAATGAAAGTAGCCGGTGCAGAAAACTGCGACCGGCCATTTAGGCTTAAAAACTGGCTGTCACGCCAATATACGCTGTCCGTCCCGGACCTGGCTGGACCACCAGGCTGAGCGGATCGATGTAGTATTGGTCGGTCAGGTTCTCGATGCGGAAGTTTGCTGTAATATTGTCGGTGATCTTATATTCGGCAAAGACATCCACCAAAGTATACGGATCCCAATCAATTAGGCTGATGAACGGGGATGCACCTTGTTGGGTGATTTGTCCGTGCCCAACAGCCCTTGCGCCAACAAGTTCAACACGGCCCCCGACGGTGAGATCCTCGTTGAGGAGTTTCTGCGAAAGAGCCAAGCTGACTGTGTATTCTGGTGGGATCTGGTTGGTTGAGTAATCCGCATATAGTGAAGTGCTTTCACAAGTGTCAGACGTTACGCAGAATGCGACATCGAGATAATAGTTGGCTGCAAAATCAGCCGCAAAACCGCCATTTTCATAGCGCGCATTCAGCTCCAAACCCTGAAACTTTGCCTTATCGATATTGTAAACCAACATCGTTGAGCTCGGACCAGACGTGTTCCATTCGCGAGCCAGGTAATTGTCAACATTCCAGTTGAAATAGCCGAATTTCACCATCGTAGTATCACCCTCGGTGAATAGGTTCGTGCGGGTGATATTGGTTCCGACTTCCCAGTTATTGGAACGTTCGCCCACCAGATCCGGGTTAAATGCAGTGCTAAATCCGGTTAGGGTTTCAAACATAGATGGAAGACGTAGGGCGCTTGAATACTTCGCGTAGAACTGGGTATCTTGCCACGGCGCCACCACAACACCAACGCTCGGGCTCCAACCGCTATCGCTCAGAGATTGGCCATGAATAGAGCCGGAGTCGGTACTCGGGCTTCGGTCTAGGCTGGTAAACTTTTGAAATCTCAGGCCTGCATTCACATTGAGCCAGTCGTTTACTTCAAGGTCTGCCTTTGCAAAGGCCGCATATTCATCGCGTTCACCGTCTCGGAAATCCAACCAGCCTTCCAGAATACTGGTATAGGCACTTGGTTTGGTGTCCTGATGTAAATATGAGAACCCGTAGTCCAAATCGAGCGGGCCGATATTTGTGGTTAAAGATGACCTATTGGATACATCAAAGCCATGCATGGTATTGTCTGTCCCGACACGAAATTCCTCAGGCAAGCCATAAACGGTGGGCGAGACAGCGGCGTTGCCTTGGTTTGCTCGCCTTGGGTTTCTGCGTTTAAGATCAGTACCCCAGACGTTTGCCTTCAAATCGATCAGCTCGTTATCCAGCGGCTTCCACCGGTATTTCAAGGTAACAGTTTTCAAATCTGTACCAACCGTCTGTTCCTGTTGAACTGCCCGGCTTGACGAGGAGGTTAGCGCTGACGCCAGCCTGTCGCCAGCTTCACTTTTGAAACCATTATAACCAAGTTGGATCGCATGCCCGTCGCCAAATTTATAAGTCCCTTTTAGAAGCACGGATGTGGTTTCCAATTGGGTGTTAAGAACTTGTTCGCCCAGGCGATAATTTACGTCACCGCTACGTACATAATAGTCATCATAATAGGCTAACGGGAGGAAGCAGCCGGCGCTTGCAGGATCAGCACAATAAGGCTGTGTACCGAGATTTTCTACCGAAGATGACCCATCGCCGTTCTCGCCGGCGAAATAGTTTCCACGAACCCGCCGGGCCACCGCAGCAAGAAATTCGAAACTTTCATCTTGATAGGCGACAACCGCACTACCGGACGCTTGGGTCAGGTCAGTGAAATTGGGCCGGTTCATTGTGCTGTCATCTGAATAGACGTAGGATTCCTCAACCGGAATCTCTTCCAGCTGCTCGCCGTCGTAGTAATATGGATACGCGAGATCGGGAGCCTCTGTAATAACAATAGGAATACCAATCATTGCATAAAACGCGTTTGTGGCTACAATATAATCTGCGCGCGTACCTCTGTTGATACCCTCCCGAACCAGCGTCGCATTGTTATCAACCTCGTACCCGGACTTGGCACCCGCATTGGGGGTCGCAGTGTTGTTACCTGCTTCAAGTTTCAACCGAAAACCCCAGTTATTACCTGGCTTAACAATGTCACGTGCCTCAATCGTGGTCACAGCAACGGACCCGGCGATACCACGGGATGAAGCATCCGAACCTTTGGTGATATCGACGCCAGCAATGAAATCCGGATCAATATAACTGCGGTTACTGATGCCCTGRTASCCYTGATACARRGTGGTACTGTTCATGGCGCCGTCGATGGTTACCGCCACCCGCTCCATGCCCTGCATACCGCGGATGTTCACATCGATCGCGCTGCCCGAGTTGCGCGAGTCACCGGACATCACACCATTAACACCACGAAAAATGTCGGATGCGTTTGAGCCACGATACCGTTCGATATCTTCTTGTGCGATATAGGCTTTCGGGGCAGGCGTCTCGTAAGTCTCTATCTTACCGGCCGCTTTCCCTCCGGACACGACGATTGCATCCAGCAARAGCGAACCACTYTCYGCAACARAGGCCGGRTCCAGRCTTCCKGGYTCAAYMACMGMAATGGTATTRTTKCCGACAAMTTTCGTTRTCAGCCCGCTTCCWGCMARYAGYYTTGCCAATGCGGCCTCAGCGGKSAGCGWNCCYTNGAACTGCTTTGCYGCGAACACCTGCCGCCACMCGRTCGTCKACAAAGACCTGCAGTCCGCTGGCTTTGGAAAACTGAATCAGCGCAGAAGACAACGATTGCGCCGGTATGGAATAGGATTGCGGAGCATTGTCCACGTCCTGAGCAGCCGCAGGCATGACCAGTATTGGCCCTGCAAGCACCGTTGACAGCAGGAGCATCGCCGTGATGCCACGTACGCGTCTTGCCCCCCCACGGGCAGGTGCCGTTAGGTGAATTCTCATATTCAAGTCCCTTCGTCGTCTTTTGTCTGGGCCTTTAAATGCCCTTACAAAGACTGACCCGCGAAGCAGGGAAGGTAATTATCAAAAACATTAGAAAAATTGTCAGGTATAAAGAATGGCGATGCCGATGGGCAGTTCCAGCACTCTAAGCCCGAGCGTCCGCACGATAGTATTCAGGGCCGCATCAGGATCATGGGCATCAAATACGGCCGTCACCGGGACGTCACCGATTGCATCTTCCCAAATCACAATGCGACCGCCACGATATCGCGATATTTCGCTTAATACGTCGCGCAGAGGTTTTGCGTGGAAGATTAGGCGCCCATGCCTCCATGCCCCGATGCTGTCCTGGCCCACCTCTATCGCATCGTGAATTACGCTTTGATCAAAACTTGTCTGCCATCCTTCGCTGAGCGTTACCGGCTGGCGCCCTGACTGGGTGAGGGCCGCGCCCATAGCCTCTATCACTGCGTTGTCGACAGACACTTCAACGCCCTGCCGCAAGTGGCGTAAATGGTTCAACGCCAAGTTTCGGGCGATCCGTGTGAGATAGGCTTCGTGCGATCGAATGTCGGGCCCAGCCTCTCTGGCAATCAGATTTAGAAAGGCATCCTGAACAAGTTCTTCAGCCGTCGCTCGATTTCTGATTAAACGCATTACCAACCGCAGCAAGCGGGTCCGCTCGGATGTGTAAATTCTTTCAATGTAAGAAGATTGTGCCATTGCCTCACCAAGCCAAAAATAGGGATTAGCTGGCTACGAGGGCAACATGGCTGCCTGTCGAATATTAAAGCCGAAGATTATTTGCAAGCAATTTGGTGTGAATGAATAATTTGAAACCTCCGCTGTGCGCATATCCTGAACTGTGTTTTTTGGACTGGAGTGAGTTTGGAGTGTGAATCAGCATGCAAAATTGACCCACCTGTTTTGTTATCAACCACGCATTTGAGTGCAGAGAATATGCAGGTGTTATTGATGGAAAAGGTTGCGAAGACTGCCGGCCATGGAGGCAACAATGGCCTCGCCCATGATTTTGGCCAGCCCCCCGGGAGGGTCGATCGAGAAAACCGCCCAGCAGGTGTTCGCGGAACTCTTCCAGCGATCCGGAGACGTACATCATGGTCTCGACAGTAAAAGCCATGCCAACCATCGCCGGGTGCTCCAATGGGCCGACCAGAGCCGCCATCCCCTGTACGTGTGAAAGGAATTCTCAGCGCATGCGTCAACATAGACAAGACGGCCTTCGAAAGCACCTGCACCGGACTTTGGCAGCTCGGTACAGGTGCCGCCTTTGATTTCTCAACAAACTGCTAGTRCTTGACCATTTATCTATGCAGCAAAGGATATGGAATCAGATCCTTGATCGTTAACCGCAAACCGCTGAAGGAGGTCCGTGAGACGTGAAGCCTCACCACTCATCCTCTGGCTGGCATTTCTCGTCTCATGAACCATGGCAGCGTTTTGCTGGGTTACTTGATCCAGTTGGCTAACGCCGATGCTGATTTCTGCCACACCTGAGGCCTGTTCGCTGGATGAGATTGCGATCGAGCTCACCAGCTCAGACACACCGGTTACATTGGCGACGATCCGCTCCAGGGTTTCGCTGGTTGCTTTGACAAGAAGTTCGCCATCCGCAACGTGCTTAGAGCTGTTGTTGACTAGATCCTTAATTTCATTTGCAGACCTGGCGGCTAGTTGAGCCAGGTTGCGCACTTCGGATGCAACTACCGCAAAGCCTCGGCCAGCTTCGCCAGCGCGGGCCGCCTCAACCCCTGCATTCAATGCAAGAAGGCTGGTCTGGAAGGCAATATCGTCAATCACCGAAATGACCTTGCTGATGTTTTCAGATGATTCAGTAATAGCAGCCATGGCCAGCATGGCCTGTTGCATCACTGCACCGCCCTTTTCTGCCTGCTCACGACCATCCGAAGCCTGGCGGGCCGCGGCCTGGGCCTGCTCCGAAACCGAACGCACGCCTGCAGACATCTCATCCAGTGCCGCCGCCGACTCTTCCAACGTCGCTGCTTGTGTCTCTGCGCGCTGCGACATCTCATTGGACATATTGGCCAGTTCGCCAGCGTTGTCCTGCACCGCACCTGAACTTACGCGAAGCTGATCCACCAGATCACCGAGGGCTGAGGCTAAATCGTTGAAGTCGATACACAGCAACTCATAACTTTCGCCAAGGTCAGCCCAGTCACCGGAGGCAATCCTGCGTTGCAGATCGCCGCCCTTCAGCTTGCTCATTTCTTCGCTCAAGGTCTGGAAAAGCTCTACCCGGCGGCTGTTTTCTTCTTGATTCGTTGCTTCGGTCAATTGAGCTTCAGACAATCGATCCCGCAGGCTGGCGAGGTTGCGGGCAATCGCTCCAACCTCATCACCGCGCTGGGTACCTTCGATTGGGCTGTCGTAATCTTCTTGGACCAGTCTGTTGACAGCATGAGCAGATTCTACAACAGGGCGGCTTAAGAGGCCGCCAAAGATCACGGCCATGATAAACGCACCGATCATGGCTGCCRCCGAGGCTGTAAGTTGTATGGTTTTACTGCGCTCGATCTGAGCGGTGATTTGGTCCTCGACAATCTGTTTTTTTGCGCCGACAGAATCCTGCAGCCCGTCGATGGTACTGCGCAGGTAGGAAATTGACGGGACAATAGTTGAATAGGCCAAGTCGCGGCGACTTTCCGGCGCGGCCTGCTGCAATTGCTGCAAAAGCGCGTCAAACCCGGTGACTGTTGGTGTCAAGCCAGTGACAACGTCAAAAACGTCCTGTTTTCGGGCCTTGTCGATGGTGACACTGAGGAACAGCTCCTCGGCCTTGGCAATCTCATTCGCAACTTCTTGGATGTTGCCACGTAGTCTGTCGATGCCTTCGCTCTCTCCACCTGTGAACGCTAAAAGGTCTGCCAATCCCTGCTCGATGTCTTCTTTGATATCATCAAGGCTTTTCAGTTGCGCGACCACCTCACGCGAGTGGTGGAGGCTTTCTGTCAAGCGAGCGCTGACAAACCAAGAGGTCGCCGTGATGGCAGCGAGCATGGCAACAAAGGTTCCGACCAGTATGAAGACCTGGGTACGAAGTGAGAATCTATTCATATTAATTGCCATTTACTAAAGAGGGCGGCGAGAGGCCCAAACCACATTGTCTATGCAGGCTATCTCTTCGTTGTGAATGATCTGTTACTTGTCAATAAAGTGACAGCTTCTCGCCGTCAAAAGCATCAACAACTTGAACAGTATGTCGATCACGCCGGACGGAACGAAAACGGGACAACTGCAAGTAAACTATACCCAAAAGTAAAAAATTGAGAGTTATCCAAAGACTGAAGACATGGCTACTTACGCAGAGCTTCGTTGGCTGCGGCCTGCAGTGCAGCTGACCGTTCATTCCGGTATACGAACGTTGGCTTTCGGCAACAGGACATAAAAACCGAGCACTTACAGTTTCTACGCGCATCTTCAGGCGCTGCCAGAAAAGATGGGACTGCTTTTTGCTGAAATCTGCCATTAGACGGGTTTGGCGCGAAGGTCGGCTCCGGGCCGTCCGCTCCAGTTGGCCTATGGGGAAAGCTGTAAAGCGGCTTAATGCCTGGTGTGCTGTGCCGACAACGCGGACATTCTATCAAAGAAGACCTGCAGGGACTGTCGATGCGTACTGCCGATGTCAGGAATGCCATCGGCGACGCGCCTCTGGAAACCAAAGGCGCGCCGGGGGGCAGTTTAGAAGCGCATCGCGTAGCTGATGCTGGCGATGCCGGTGGGGGCTAGGCGCTGAAGCTGCTGTGGAGAGCTTGGCGCATTTCAATTTTACTCTTTGCCATTTCAGGGTCCTTTCTTGGGTGGGACAGGACTTTCCATCACCTCAACAGCCTTCTGTGCTCGTTGGGTGTGATAAGCGACGCTTGCTAAGCAGAGATCCTGATCAAGATTGGCTCCTTCAGCCTCGCCGAAAAGGCATGCGATGCTGTCTAGCCATGCCCGATTGGCTTCAATGATACGGTTTGAGGCCTCTGCGATTTTCTGTTCAAAACCATCTTCAGTCATATCGTCCCCCCTCAGGCCTTGGCCAAATCAATGGTGATGTACTGCCACTTGGCATCCTGCATCGGGCGTTGGTAGCAGCGCACATAAGTGGCGGTGCCCACCACCCGCATGGCATCGCGGATGGCTTTCATGGCGCGCTGCCAGCGCTCGTCCAGGATCTCCAGGCGCAGCAGCTTAAAGATCTCGGCGCGATTGATCTGACCTTCTTTGTCGGTGTTGAAGGCGTTGGTGATGATGGCGCGCAACTCGGCCGGGGCCTCGGCTGACCATTCATTCATGCATTCATCCAGCAGGCCCTTGGCGACCTGCAGCTCCGGGCCAAAATCGAATTTGTCGGCAACGGAGACCTGAACCTTGAACAAACCGTCATAGCTCAGCAGGGTTTTGTTGCCTTTCACGCCGCCGATGGTCGCGCCGTATTCCTGTTCCAGGATGGCCTCAAAAGCACTGATGTCGTCAAAGACATGCGCCTTGAACCGGGCCATTTGCGCACTGAGCGCCAGAGCATAACCCGCAATCTTGCGCACCGTCTCGTCCTGGAGCTGGTCCTGGGCCTTGACCAGGTCAACCGGAATGAGGCCGCCCTTGGCGTCCTTCATGTAGATATTGCCGTTCATGACGATGCGACCATCAGGGATCGGCGCGGGCTCGAATTGGCTAGAGGGTTGATTGGTCAAAGTAATGGCTCCGTATTTGGGATTTCGATAACACCTGCCAGAATGGTGATTGGATCAGCGGGAAGTCCGGCAAAGCCCGCTTCCTCGGCCAGCATCTGGAATTCTCCAGGGCTGATGGTCCCGGCACATTGGGCCAGGATAAATCGAGCGGTTGCGGATTTGGGAAAGGCGCGAACCGTCATCAGCGCCAGTGGCATGTCACCGGCACAGTCAAAGCGGCCTGCCTGGATGGCGTAACGCAAGAGGATGCGTTCCGGTGTTTCTGGTGCCTCATGAATGGGACGGATCAGGATATTGGCATCAACGCCAAAGAAACGGCAGATCCGGTCCAGCATGTCAGGGCGCGGAAAGCTCTCCCCAGTCAGGTAGCGGTTGAACTGGGTGCGGTTGATATTGGCGGCCCGGCAAATTTTGGTGACGACGCCATCCCCAATGAGGGTGCGTAGATTGACTGACAGCAGGCTACGCAGCTCTTGCGGGCTTCGTTCAGTCGGGTTCGGTTCAAGACTTTGCATTGGCAGACCTCCGCGATTTGAAAACGAGTTTGAACTCAGTGTCCGGGGCTGGTGTTTCCGCCGCCCTGTTGGTGTTGGGTCTGTTGCGGGGGCACTTCCGGCAGAACCGGGTCATCAGAATACGCTGGGGATCTGTTGAGGTGCCCCGGCGGATCTCGTCACGCCAATGCAGGCAGATTTCTGAGGCGATAACGCCGATAGCCGGGCATTCAATATCGCCGCTCATGTAGATCTCGCGCACCCGCATGGCGATGTTGTCGTAATTGCCCTGGTAGCTTTGCCGAATGGCCTGGCTGACGACGGCGGCGCTGATGCCGAGGCGGGTGGCAACCTTGTTTTGCGAGCTGCCGTCGCACTCCCTGACCAGAGTCATGATCCAGTCGGGAACTGTCTCGCCCCAGGCATCCTGGGCCACGATTTCCCGGTCACTTATCACGAGGTTGCCCATGTGGCTTCCTCCCCCTGGACATAGACGACACGGCCCTCGTTGGGATCGGTCACAACCGGAACGCGCTTAACGGTTGGGGGCAGGGGACCAGTGTCGCGCACCAGGTGGTAGCGAACTGATTGCGCCTTAACGCGGCCCCGGCGGGTGTCTTTCAAATACCCGGCCTTTTGCAACGTCACGCAATAGCTGCGGATACTCTTTTCCGAGAACTCACCTTCCAGCCCGGCAAAGGTCATCAGCAGGTCTTCAATGGTGAACTTGCTGGCGGCGCGCATGGCGGTCCAGATCCGCCCTTCCTTGGTCAGGCGTTTGTCCTTGGCCCGGTTCATGATTTCCACCGACGTGAGCGTGGTGAAATACGGCTTGCCGCCTTCATATCCGGCGGATCTCAGCAGGCCTGCACTTTCCAAAGAGCGCAGGAACAATGTGACCTTGTTGTCAGGGGCCATTTTCTGAGCCAGGACATAGTCGCGGGTGAACCGGATTTGCGCGCGTACAAAATCCCAGAGCTTTTTATCCTCGGGTGTTTCCGGTGCCCAGGGCTGAACCGACAGGGGAATATCCAGGGGCATATCCTGACCTGCAGAGATCTTGGATTGCAGGGTATCAGCGCGCCACTGCGCATTCTGGGCGCTGCTATCAATCTGAGATGCATCCCCAGACAGGTTCGCCGGGTCCTGCGTGGTGTAATAGCGAATATTGCGCTTGCGCTGATAGAGAGTAACCAGGCCGAGACGGCCCAAGTTGCGCAGGTAGTTGGTTCGTTTCCACTCACCAGCCGAGCAGAACGCATCAACCTCGCCGTGGGTGAACACCTGACGGGAAGAGATGAACCGCCAGATTTCTTCTTCCTGTGGCCCCGATGGGGTGTGGCCCGTCATAGAGCGCCCCCAACGGCCAGAAACTCGTTACCAGCCGGAAAGGGCTCTTTGCCCCAGTCCTTTAGGGTGACGGCCTGCATGTTCCATGTGCGAGCCATGGTTCTGACATGGGCAATACAGGTGCAGATCTCGCGCACCTTGCCGCGTCTGACGGTGACAATGTGCTCCAGCAAGTCAGGCGCGATTTTGATGCCGCGCCCATAATAATTGGCGAGGGATTGGGCATCCTCCAGGCTGGCCGGATGGGCTGTGACCCGCTGCATGACCCTGCTGGCGATGGCGGTGAATTTGGCCAGTTTCGCGGGGAAGTCATAGGGGCCGATCAGGATCAACGGCACGTCTGAGCGATCATGCAGAAACCGGATGCTGTCGATCATGCGGGGTTTTAGGGCATGGTCGGCCTCGTCAATGACCAGGGTGCGACCAGCCTGCGCCAGGCTCTCCTGGGCGCGCATTTCCAGATAGGCAGTTGAGCCTTTTTCCCGAGCACCCAACTCGTTCAGGATCTTCTCGAACAGGAATTTGCTGGTGTAATTGTTGGTGAGCTGAATATGCAGGATGTCCTGGTGCGCCGAGGCAAACATCGCCGCATGGGTTTTTCCGACGCCGGGCTCGCCGTGGAACACACCAATGCCGGGCAGGCCAATGTCACGGTTCTCAAGGGTCTCAATCAGTGAGCTCAACAGGTAAACATTGGTTAGCGGCTTTACATATTCGCCGAGTTTTGTTTTTTGTAACATTGTGGTGCCTCTTCATTTAGTGCCATTGGGACGGCGTTTTTGGCGTCAACCGGCGTCGTCCCGCTTTGCAAATTGTTCTACTTTGTGGAAACCGCGATACTCGGGCAGCTCGATGTAGCTGCGCAGCCAGTCGGCCTCGCCGCTACCAATCCGTTTGCCGGCCTCTGATTTGGCGATGATGTCTTTGGCGTCCTGGAACCGCTCTCGCGGAGTTGATGCAGGCTGAAACCGCCCAACCGCTTTGGGTTTGGGATCTGATTTCTGTCTCTGTTCTACGCGGGCTTCAAAGGCCTTACGGGCCTCAACCACTGCCGGATCTGACGTGACCTGATGGCGTGGAACAGACACAGGGTCTTTGCTAAATACAGGCGAGACCACTTTGGCTTGAACGCGCTCCGACAATTCGGCTGTGCGGGCGTCCATACCGGCGACAATCTGTTGCGTAGACAGAGGGCGGTGGGCTTCCAGTAGCTCTTTTTGCGCCTTCGCGATCCGGCGTTTGCGGCGGGCTTCTTCCTTGGCTCCGATAAGGTCAAAGAACCCAACTTTTTGGCGGCACTCAGCAAAGCCAAGATACGATCCGTCAAAGGTCTCAATGTGGACGCCGGAATATAGATCTTCGGGATTAAACCTGGCGATAACCTTTTTACCTGCGAGCTCAGACATCCATTCTGAATGGTAGAAGTTTTTGAATAGTTGGAGCTGGCCGTTATCCTTGTTCAGCTTACCGGTTGCTTGGCCCATCAACCAAAGGCGGCGCTGGCCTTCTGTAGCCTTGCGGATGGGGGCTGATGCGTAGCTTTCGGCGAATGTTTCGTCAAAGGAGCGACCCCGTGCAGTAGGGGACAATCTGCCTTGGCGAGAATTGTGTTCCTCAATACGTTCGGCAATGACGTCCACAAAGTAGTCCAGTGGAATAGCGCGGTTGTCATAATTCTCAGGCTTGGCATCTGGCTTGTTGCCAGTATAGGCCCCTTCAAATCGGATATCTTTCGCCATATCGCGGGCAAATCCGCCAAACGCGCGTTCAACTGGCTTGGCTTGTCCATGGCCTGGAGTATGCCCACAGGCTCACTCAAGCCAAGGCAGCCTTTGTCGGCGCCTCCCAGGGACAGGACTGCCCGCGTTCTCAGGATCGAGAAATACCCCGAGGTTGC
>NVUP01000041.1 GCA_002401945.1 Paracoccaceae bacterium | reverse complement strand
ATGGCCCCTGCATAGCAAGACATTTTTGATATAATCAGTACCTTTGTCAGAAGCAGCCATGTGTCCGGCCTGTTTGCGCGGTTTTGACCGCTGGCCCTGAAGGGTTCCGCAAACCAAGTCCCTATCAGCTCAGCGGGCTATAATGCCCGAGCCATTCGGCGGGGTGTCTTGGTTTTGGCGGCTGACTTTTGCACCATCATTTCGCAGGTCTTGCTATCTCGTGTTCCTCAAATCCTTTCAGGTCGTTCGAGGCATATACGGTTCGTTCTTTGTCAAAACGGCCCAGACGATACGCGCCGTCTTGTTCGCCATGGCGACAGTTGCCAAGCGGGCAGGCTTGCGTTCCAAAAGCTCCATGAGCCATTTGTTCGCCCGTTCCGGGTGGGATTTTGTCTGCCTGACGAGTGACGTCATTCCTACGACAAGCAGTTGGCGCAGATATTGGTCGCCCATCTTAGTGATCCGGCCCAATCGTTCCTTTCCTCCACTTGATCGGTTGGTCGGCGTCAAACCCAGCCACGCCGCAAACTCGCGACCATTCTTGAACTGGTGCCCACTACCAATGCTTGCAGCGATCGCAGAGGCCGTAACAGGGCCAACGCCGGGAATGGTCTGCAAGAGCCTGACACGGGGATCGCGTTTGGATTCAAGTCTCAGACGGACTTCATACCAACGCACTTGTCCGTGCAGAATGTCCAACTGCCCGCACAGATTATGGACCACGTCTTGCGCAATCTCGGGCAGTTCTAACTCAGCTCCAGCCAGCACGCCCTGCGCAAAACTGATGGCACATGCGAGGCCTTTGGCGATGTACACACCAAACTCTGCCAGCATGCTGCGCAAGGCATTGACCAACTGCGTGCGCTGACGGACCATGAGATTGCGCGCGCGGTGCAGGGAAAGCAGCGCCTGCTGTTCAACCGTTTTGATTTCGACAAAGCGCATCGTAGGGCGGGTGACTGCCTCACAAATTGCTTCGGCGTCGATAGCATCTGACTTTCCGCGTTTCACATAGGGTTTGACGTACATGGGTGGGATCAGCCGAACCTCATGGCCGAGCCTGGTCAGCTCGCGCGCCCAGTAATGACTTGTGGAACAGGCTTCCATGCCAATGAGGCAAGGATCGAGATGCGCGAAAAACGGCAACACCTGAGCGCGTCGCAGAGGCCGGTTGAAAGCAACCTCGTCACTCTCAGTGATCCCGTGAACCTGAAAAATATTCTTGGCCAGATCGACTCCGATTGTTGTAACTTGCATGGGGTGGCTCCTCTCAATWGCAGATTTTGACACCTSCAGTATGACGCATCKCGACGTCGGTTGGAGCAGGAGCTATCCACCCCATCAGCAATATCCACATCTAAGATGTTGGCACTCACCGCAGCGAACTTCCGCAATCCGCCCTTCGTGTCGAAATGTGCAGGGTGCTGCAAACGGGTCACTTCATTCGCCAATAAATGTCGTGAACGGCCGAGGCTGTGTGACAACTCGTTTTTTTCAAATTTCGCGGGAGGATATTCTCAGTACGCATCAATGCCCTAGCGCTTTCGGGAAGGTGCTCTGCGAATCGCAGATGCTGGAATAATATTTTTAGATATCGTCGCCGAATTGAGTTTTTACACAGCCTCGGCCCTGAGCTTTTGTTCGCGCCAAACACGTCTAACGGCCGCTCCCAGCCCATTGTGACCAATGCTGCGATCGCAGAAATTTGTCACGAAGAGCGGGAAGAGGACATTCGCTGTGGTATGAATGAACGTCTGCATTGGGACAGTTCCGGTTAGACTGTGGCCAAGGCTTCGTCTGAATGGAGGGTTTGGCACAAGCGAATGGTTTACCGGGTCAGGGCCTTTCATAAATTGCCCGACAATTGCGTATCGACCTAACCTTGTCACGGTCGGATTGATTTTGGTTTCATCGATACAAAGCAAACCATGGCAAACATGGCCAGAAATGCGAATGGTAGGCTGCCAGTAAAAATGGTGCGGGCAACGGTGCGGGCGGCATCCGCTGACCCGTTTATCGAAAAACCGGCATAGTTGGCCAAGATACCGCAAACTGAAGCCCCGACCGCAAACCCAAGCCGCCCAGTCGTGGGCAGGGCGCCGGACAGGCGCTCCACATCATCCTCGTCTGCCAGCCGTTTTGAGCGTCTAACAATAAACGTCCAGGCGGTGCCGTAGCCAACTCCTTCAAGCGTTGCCAAACCCGCCACCAGTAAGATCGGGCCATTTGCGACGGCATATATCATGGCAACCACACTAACACATACCAGTACCATGCCGACTGCGATGTATATGGGGTCATGTTTTTCGGGGGCACCGGACACAATGAAGGCAGCAACGCTCCAGCCGATGGCAACGCAGGCCAGGACATAACCGGCCACAATTGTTGGTGTGTCGTGGATGATCACCATCAAAAGCGGCCCATAGGCGCTGAGACCCATTGTCGATATATTCAGGGTGAACGTCATCAACAGGGCCGCGCCCACCGGGCTGCGCGGATTRAACGGKTGTTKSGGAAGAATRCGGTTGCCRGGACTATTGCCGTCGATGACCAAAAACGCCGCCAATGTGCCCAGCCCACAGGCCAATAAAATTGGCGTGCGCAGGACAGTCACCTCAATGCCCGCATAGGCGATGAACAACACTCCCAATGACAAGAGTAACAGTCGTGCCACGGGGATCGGTTTGCTGCGATCCTGATTGTCCGAGGATTCGCTGACGCGGCTGCCGAACAACACGAAAGCGGCCAGAAACAGCGCCTGGATGGCAAAAAACACAAAACCCATCCGCCAATTGGAATAGGTGGTGAAAAACCCACCAATCAGAGGCCCCAGGAACGCCGAAGACCCCCACAGCACCGAGATAACGCCCATAACGCGAGCGATCAGGCGGCCCTGAAACAGGCGCGCAGAGCCGATGAAGGCCAGCGCCGTCAAGCCGCCGCCGCCCATACCTTGAAACAGGCGCCCAGCCAGCAATCCCTGCATGTTGAACGCGGCGGCGCTGATCAGACAGCCAAAGGCAAATGTCATAGCTGCGATAAACATCGGCTGGCGAATGCCCATTTTTAGAACCAGAACAGCACCGGAAGCGCCAGCAACGATTGAGCCAATTTCATACAGGGCTATGGACCAGGCAACATAGGCCTCACCGCCAAGGTCCGCGATAATGTTTGGCATCATCGTTGCGACGAGCAAACTGTCGGCGGCGTGTAGCCAGACCCCAAGGCACACAAGCAACAATGGCGCTGCATATTCTCTGTTCAATATCTCGTGCCATCCGACGGGGGCAGTTTCGTGAAAGTCCGTCATTCCTGGGCACTCCGTTGGTTTGGGAACAGTGACCAAGGCTGTCTAATTCCTCAAGCGTACTTTAGGTCAAGAATTATTTTCGCAAGCGGGTTTGCGTGAGGATAATGTGGACGAAAAAGGATTGCTAACGCTGTTGGTTACTTAGTTTCACTTCCAGCTCATTTTTCCGAATGCTGCAGCGCGTACATTTTCAAAAGAGGGAGGATCGCCGACTTTCGCTGCAGGTGAGCCTTATTGGCCTAGAACTGCCACCGCTGACATTCAAACAGCGAAGTCTGGCATTTGACTGTGGCTCTAACCCTCTTTTCAAAGCAACATCCAATATAGCAGTTGAAAGCCCCGGTGTTCGACGCGGTCATTTGAGTGTGAGTTGTACTGTTTGAAACGTTTTGGGCTGGAATGTTAGTTAAGATGTCAGCCCAATCGCACCCACCAACGTCAGGGGGGGCATCGGCTGACGGCTGCCGATGCCCCGCGCAGACAATTGCGGTGTCGGGCTGCGGAAGCTGTTCAAGGTCCATGAAGCTATTGCTGGCCCTCATTTTTACTATCCACTCATTGGTCTAAACCCCCCGTCGTCCAGACGGGAGTGCTTTAGCACGAAGAAGCAATAAGCGACTTGATGCGGCTGATGAAGGGGCGGTCTTCCCACAAGGTGCAGCGCGAGTTTCCACAGTTGAAAAAGCGCTATTGGGGGCGGCACTTTTGGGGCAGGGGGTATTTTTCAACCACCAACGGGGCAATCACCGAAGACATCGTACTTCAGTACTTGGAACAGCATATCAAAAATCCTACCGACGCCAGTCGGTAGTGGTTTAGTAGCGTACCCGCAAACGTCAAGTCAGCCAGCTCGACATCACAGTGGAAGCCGATGAAGATACCCCCATTGGCTCGGAAATGGCCGAGCGGATCCGCAAGTGGTTAAAACGCGGCGAGYTGAATCTCGGTCTCGAAGTCGATCAGGCAGAGGTGCGCGACAAACTCGGCCTGAGCGCCCGCAAGGCCGGAGCCCCGATTTTGGGCAAACCCGCCGCCACGCCGCCAAATCCGCGAGTTGCTGGGGGCAAAGGCGACGGGACTAGCCCTGAGCTTTTATTTGAATACCATTTGAATAGTCCCAAAGGAAATTCTAGGGGGATCGCTCTCCAGGCTCAAGAGCCCTCAGGGGGCCGTTCTGACGACATTGAGCCTGCAGCGCTTTTGGGGGATTAATTGGGGCAAGCGACGGCCCCGGCGATGAATGACATGGTCTCAAATGTTGAGGCCATGATGGCAACATCCGGATCACTGGAAGAATTTTGCGAACACCTCCTGGGTGGCTTTCCCGATGTGCCCTCCGGCGATCTGGTCAAAATCATGGGGGAGGTGCCCCGCATCCTGGATCGATCTGACAGTATTGAGGCGGATGGAACATCGAGCGCAGGCTATCCAGTTGTTCGTTTTACCAGGCGGTTTGGTGCGCAGGTCTATACTGTGGCACTAGAGATCCGGGGCGATAAAACTGGCATGCTGGCGGTTCAGAATATGTAAGGGGGGAACCGCCGCCGCAGGGTCCCGGACCTGACGCCCGCAGCCGGGGCCTACATTCGTTTGTATCGTGGCAAACGGCAATTCCGAGCCCATTATGACCACTCTACTTTAGTTCCAAGCGACTTCGGCCAAACCGTTTCCCATCGGCTTAGTATGCACCCAATTATACGGTAGGCCGGTTGACTCCTCGCAACGACGTAAGGCCTCTCCTCTTGGCATTGCAAAGATACCCCACTTTCTTGCGTGACGCTCATCAGATTGTGATGCTTCTGCTTTCCATATACGCATAGCCTATTCAGTCCGCCTTGTTGGTTACGGCACTATTACGTGCAGCATAATAACTTCGCAAAATGGTGCTTTGACGGTTTTCTTAACATCGGAAGCGAGTTGTGGCTTGGTGCAGCCATTGTCAGTTGTTGGGAGACTATGATCAGCTCTCATTGTGATGAATGCTGCAGCGCAATAACTCGCAAAAAGGTCGGACAACCGACCTTCGCGGCTACCTGCACCAAGGGCAGTTGAGCGGACTTTGTTACCATTCGGTGGTTGCGATCGAGGTGGCGACCAGTGCTGGGAACAGTTTTTCGTAGGATGCGAAAGCTAAGTCTTGCGTCTTCGGAGCATCAGCAAGTTTGACCCAACGAATTTCAGTGTGCTCGTCGCCAAGGTTTGTTGGATCGCGTTCCCAATTGTCTACTGCAAAAAAGTGGAATGTCACCATTCACATAGCCGCCCTCGCGCGCGACAATCTCTTCTGTGATTTGCTGAACTGACTTTATGACACGACCCCTCCCGCCTGTCTTTGAGTAATGTCATGACACTGTAAGAAAAGCTTCACCTGACCATCACAGATCAAGGGTAGTCGAGCGTTTGTGCAGAGTGCTGCACATCCAACCGGGAGAGCGGCTGTCGTCTCTCCATATTTTTGACTGTTCCACCGCGCCCGAACCGCGCCTGGAACTGGAGGTCATACATGAACCAGTTCAAGATCACGACGGCTGCTGCCGCAATCGCCATGATGGCAAACACCGCTTTCGCCGAAGTTGAAATCACTTGGTGGCACGCTATGGGCGGCGCCTTGGGCGAAACCGTTAACACCATTGCCAAGGACTTTAACGCCTCGCAGGATGACTAYAAAATCACGCCGGTTTTYAARGGYACMTACGAAGARACCCTGACYGCAGGTATCGCCGCSTTYCGCGCCGGCGAGCARCCMAAYATCATGCARGTGTTTGATGCYGGKGCCGCCACCGTRATCGGTGCCAARGGYGCGACCATTCCGGTTCAGGATCTTCTGRTCGAYAACGGYKTKGMYTTYGACATCAACGACTAYATYTCTGGTGTGCGCTATTTCTACGCYGATGCCGACGGWAAAATGATTGGYATGCCGTTYAACAGCTCMTCGCCCATCATGTAYTTCAACGTACAGGCRMTGGAAAAAGCYGGYGTRACYGCGCCCAARACCTGGGAAGAGTTCCAAACCGTGACCGCGCCTGCCTTGAAAGAGGCTGGCTACACAGCGTTGTCACAATCGCACCTGCCATGGATCTTCACCGAAAACTTCATGTCGCGTCATAACTTGCCGTTTGCCAGCAACAACAACGGCTATGACGGCACTGAAGGCACCAAAATCTTGGTCAACAACGACGCCATCAAAGCGCACTTTACTGCTGTCACCGAATGGCAGAAGGACGGCTTCTTTGAGTGGTTCGGCACCGGTTGGAGCGACAACCAAACCCCGTTTGAGGAAGGCAAAGTTGCGATCTGGCTGGGATCTTCCGGCTCATTTGGTGGTCTGTCGAAGAAAGACCTGAACTTTGACTTCTCGGCCACTTACTTGCCCTATTGGGAAGCGGTCACAACCGAGCCCAAGCAAACCTTCATCGGTGGTGCTGCCCTGTTCGCCATGGCCGGACATGACGCTGACGAGAACAAAGCAACCGCTGCGTTCTTTCAGTTCCTGACCAAGCCAGAAACTCAGTACTTCTGGCACCAGGAAACTGGCTACGTACCAATCACCGAAGCCGCTTATGAAATGGCCAAAGCCGATGGGTATTATGACCGCGCCCCGGCCGCCGAAATTGGCATCCTGCAGCTGTCCTTGCCCGCTGGCGAAAACACCAAGGGGTATCGCATGGGCTTTTATGTGCAGATCCGTGRCGTGATGAACCGCGAATACGGTCGCATCCTGACCGGTGAAACAACCGTAGAAGACTCGTTTGCTGTCATCGAGACCGAAGCAAACGCATTGCTTGCCAAATTCTCCAAAACTCAAAAGTAAGCGATCAATACTCAACACGTCGGACGGTCGCAGCCCCTGCGGCCGTCCTCTTATGACCGGAGGTCTCATGAAACGCGCAGGTTTCACCACACGCTGGCTGCCGATCCTTCTGCTTGTGCCGCAGCTGTTGATCATCGCTRTSWYWTTCTNCWRKYCMGCMGCSMANTKCRRNAYAYTNCAWMNCYSTRCMTTMANNGRNAYYYRWYTRGCYWWRNNTMCASNTMWSWKGKGATNNGGWCAATTACACCGATCTTGCAAACAGCACCGAGTACATGAAAGTTGGCCGCTTTACGCTGATCTTCACCCTGCTCGTCACCTTCTTTTCACTGTCTCTGGCACTGCTATTGGCGGTCAAGGCAGACAGCGTGATCCGCGGTGCCAAGACTTACCGCACGTTGCTGATGTGGGTCTACGCAGTTGCACCACCGGTGGCCGGCTTCATCGGTGTTTTGATGTTCAACCAAAGCTGGGGCCCCCTGACCGAGCTTGCCCGCAGCATCGGCTGGGACTTCAAACTGGGCGTCAATTTTAACGACACCGCCACCGCCATGGTGTTGGTTTCGGTCTGGAAACAGGTTCCGGTCAACTTCATCTTCTTTCTGTCCGGGCTGCAAGCCATCCCAAAATCCGTGCGCGAGGCCGCGTTGATCGACAATGGATCCGCCACTCGCCGGTTCTGGGATGTGACCTTTCCGCTGCTGGCCCCGACTGGGTTCTTTTTGCTGATCATCAATATCACTTATTCACTGTTCGACACCTTTGGCATCATCGACACGCTGGTAAAAGGCGAGCCGGGAAACAACCCAATGACCCTTGTTTACAAGGTCTATGTGGATGGGTTTCGCGGCAACGACCTTGGCGGCAGCTCGGCGCAATCGGTGGTCCTGATGGTGCTGGTTCTGGCGCTGACTGTGTTCCAGTTCCGCCTGGTCGAACGCCRCATTCATTACACCTGAGGATCCAGACATGACGGATATCACCCATATACCAGCCCGGCCCATCAAGTGGAGCACAGTGCTGGATCATGCGATCCTGATCACAGGCGCACTGTTCATGCTGATCCCAATGCTGATGGTGCTTCAAACGGTCACCACCACCGATGTGCAAACGATCAGAAACGGCCCCGAGTTTGTGATCGGCGACCAGTTCGGAGCCAATTTTTACAAAGCTATGTTCGAGGCCTCCGGATTCTCAGGCGAGAACTCTGGCACCTCGATGTTGATCAATTCGATGATCCTGGGGCTGGGCTTTGCACTGGGCAAGATCGTGATTGGCATGATGGCCGCCTATGCGCTGGTCTATTTCCGTCTGCGCTTTGCCACTTTCGCCTTTTGGCTGATCTTCACCACACTGCTGTTACCGCTCGAGGTCCGCATTCTGCCCTCTTATGAAGTTGCACAGAAATTGGGCCTGCTGAACACCTATACCGGCCTGATCGTACCGCTGATTGCCTCGGCAACCGCGACGTTCTTTTTCCGCCAGTATTTCCGCTCAATCCCCGAAGAACTGGTCGAGGCGGCGCGGATTGACGGTGCCGGACCGATCAAGTTCTTCATCGATATTCTGATGCCCCTGTCCCAGACCATGATCGCGGCGATGTTCATCATCATGTTTGTCTACGGCTGGAACCAATATTTGTGGCCAACGATGATCACCACTGAAGAGGGCATGTATACGCTGGTGCGCGGTATCAAGCAGATCACCCAGGATTTCGAAGGCAACAACATCCCCGAATATGGCCGCGCCAATATGCTGGCCCTCATTGCGATCCTGCCGCCCGTCGCGGTGGTGATCTTTTTCCAGAGCTGGTTCGTCAAAGGATTGACGGAATCTGATAAGTAAGGACAAGATAATGGCACAAGTAACCCTGGAAAATGTTCGTAAAGTATACCCCAACGGGTTCGAAGCTGTGGCCCCCACGCGGCTTGAGATCAAAGATGGAGAGTTTGCCGTCCTGGTCGGCCCCTCGGGATGCGGCAAGTCCACCCTGTTGCGGATGATCGCCGGGCTGGAAGACATCACCGAGGGCGCACTGCGCATTGGCGACCGGGTGGTGAACAACGTTGACCCGGCCGATCGCGACATCGCAATGGTGTTCCAGAACTACGCGCTTTATCCGCATATGACCGTGCGCCGCAATATCGGCTATGGGCTGAAAAACCGCAAAACCCCCGCAGATGTGATTGAGGAAAAGGTGCAGCAAGCGGCAAAGATGCTGAACCTGACCGACTACCTGGATCGCAAACCCAGCCAGTTGTCAGGCGGCCAACGCCAGCGCGTGGCCATGGGGCGCGCCGTAGTACGGGATCCGTCGCTATTCTTGTTCGATGAACCGCTGTCCAACCTGGATGCCAAACTCCGCCAGCAAATGCGGATCGAAATCAAGGCATTGCAACGCCGTCTTGGCGTGACCTCAATCTATGTAACCCATGATCAAGTTGAGGCGATGACCATGGCCGACCGGATCATCGTMATGAACGCCGGGCGRATYGAACAGGTCGGCACCCCAGCCGAGATCTATCACGCGCCGGCCACCACCTTTGTCGCCAGTTTCATGGGGGCGCCACCAATGAACCTGCTCGACGCGCGGCTGGAGTCTGGCCAGCTGATGATCAACGGCAACACAGCGCTGATGGCAGCCCCGGGTGAAGGCGAAATCACACTGGGCATCCGCCCAGAAGACGTGGTGTTGCACCCAGAAGGTGACATCGGGTTTCAAGTCGAGATTGTTGAGGAACTGGGCGCGCATCGGTTGTTGCATGGCAAACTGGCCGACCAGCCCTTCACCATCTACCTAGGCAAAGATGTCTCGGCCCAAACAGGTGAAGCCCGCATCAGTCTGCGCCCCGAGGCGCTGCGGATGTTCGACAAAAGCACAGGGAAAGCGCTATGATTATGGCCCTTCTTCCTGAACTGCCGCCGATCACCCCAGCCGAGCGCACCCGCATCCTGACCGCCCCCCGAACCGCTGAAACACACCGTGCAATTCTGTCGGATGTGTCGGCAATGAACGCAGTGCAACTGGGTGGTGCAGCAAGTGCTGAGACGCTGTCTGCAGATTTCACGGTGGCGGCCTGGAATGTTGAACGCTGCCTGTTTCCGGTCGAAACAGCGGAACATTTAAGCCTCATTGCCCCGAAAATTGTTCTATTGTCCGAGGTCGATCACGGTATGGCGCGCACTAGCCAACGCCACACCACCGCAGAGATCGCGGAACGACTGGACATGCAATATGCCTTTGGGGTGGAGTTTCACGAGCTTGGCCTTGGCGGCCCAACCGAACGTGCCTTTTGCACCGACGATTTCAATGCGCTGGGTTGGCATGGCAACGCAATTCTGTCCTCGGTTCCGTTTGAGCAAGTCGTGATGATCCGGTTGGATGATCACGGCCATTGGTTCACCGCCGAGGCCGGAGCCAGCGACCCGGATCAACCAYGGTTGGGCGGGCGCATGGCGATCATCGCTGTGGTGCCGGGTAAAACCGGATTGCTCTGCGTGGTTTCAACCCATCTGGAAAGCAATGCAGACTCAAAGCACCGCCATGTGCAGTTTTCCAAATTACTGGACGCCATTGACCAATTTGCTCCGGACATGCCGGTGCTTATCGGTGGGGACCTGAACACCGGAAACCACCTGCCACCTGATTTTGACTGGCGGCGCGAAACCCTGTTTGGTCTGGCCAGGCAACGTGGCTATTCCTGGAATTTCAACGCGGACGGCCCCACAACTCGGCCAAGCCTAATCACTCCGCACCCTGACCGAGTGATGAAACTTGATTGGTTCGCCGGACGTGATATGCAGTGCAGCAACAAGGGCATTCTGGAATCTGTCGCTGACGGTCTGCGCCCGCTTTCTGATCACGATTGTGTCTGGTGTTCCGTTAGCACATGATCCAACCCGGATGATTGTTTGGCAACGCACAACAAGAACTGCGGCAAAAGGAATGAAGGCACTGTCAGAGGCAATGGGTGCCTAGTTTTGCGATCTCAACTTTCAATATTTGATGCGGTGAGCCTCTACCAACCAAAATTAACAAAAGCGCTTAGAAGCTGACTTCTAAGCAAAATGCAGCATCTGGCAAAACGGGCTCTGGGTAGCCATTCGCCACGCATATGTCAGATCGGCAGTGGAGAGCCTTGCTTTCCGGCGCGCTTCAAGGGGTTCAGTAGCCATTTGTGGCTTCATCTATTACCTGACAGGGCATGTTTACATGCCGAACCTCGTCCGATGAGGGACGACCCCGTCAGGTTTAGTAATGGGTGTTTAGATCATGCTGTGTTTCCCACCTGGTCCGAACGGAATTCAGTGCCATCGGTCCACGTTCTGTGCAGCAAGGCGGCGAGTTTACAGGGTGCGAAGGATCAGAAAATAATCCGGGGGATTGGTTTTCCGACAAACGCAACAACGGCGCGACGGCGGCCTTTTGTGCGCGTCTCCAACAGTAATTATATGTTCTGAGATGTTTGGACCGTTTCAGGTGCCTGCCGCCCGGTCTTCGAGGATCAGATCGCTGGCCTTTTCGCCGATCATGACGGTTGGTGCGTTGGTGTTGCCCGACACAATGTCCGGCATGATCGAGGCATCAGCCACGCGAAGCCCCGTAATCCCGTGCACGCGCAGTCGGTCATCGACAACAGCCATATTGTCATGACCCATGCGGCAAGTGCTGGTCGGGTGATAAATTGTTTGACTGATATCCCGGACGCATTGCAGCAATTCATCGTCCGTCTGTGGGTTGTTGCCCGGTACGTGTTCGCGAAGGATATAGGGGCTCAACGCATTGGTTTTGGTCATTGCGCGGGCGAATTTGACGGCGCGGATGGCACAAAGCTGATCTGCTCTAGCCGACAGGTAATTCGGAACGATTTTGGGATAGTCCGTCCATTTGGGCGAGGCGATGYKSRWKTRWSCMYGSMYYTMMRRKMKCAMYKGASAKMYCKMCGRSRWSMWKMSCRARWAWSRKYKSWYYKTKWTCSCYSRTTKGWCAGCACTGAGTGGCTGAAAGTGGAACTGGATATCCGGTGTTTCGAGCCCTTCCATCGATTTGGCAAAAACACAAACTTGGCTGGCGCCCAGGCTCATCGGGCCCTTGCGGAACAGCACGTAGTTGAGGCCAATTCCCATCCGTGGCCCAAACCGATTGATGGCGTCGTTCAGCGTTTGCACATTGACTTCATAGACCAGACGGATCTGCAGGTGATCCTGCAAACACTCGCCTACACCGGGCAGCTCATGCCTAACCTCGACACCCGCTTTTTGCAGTACCTCGCCACGTCCTATCCCAGACAGCTCCAAGATTTGCGGCGATCCGATGGCTCCTGCGGATAGCACGATTTCGCCGCCAGGGTTCAGCATTACTTTTTGCATTACGCCTTTGCGTGAATAGCGAACACCGATCACGCGACGTGGATCATTCGGATCAAAAATCAGAGATTCAGTGTGGGCGTGGGTAATGACCTCAAGGTTTGGTCGCTTCTTGGCCGGGTTCAAAAACGCGCGTGCGCTGGAGCAGCGAAAGCCTCCTTTGGCAGTCTGGTGGAAATAGCCGACGCCTTCCTGATCTTTGCCATTGTAATCGTGGTTGCGAGGCACACCCATTTCTACAGCGGCATCGATGAACGCCTCGGAGATGKCGCTTTTCGCGCGGATCAGCGAAACTGACAGGCCACCATCGTCACCATGATAATCATCGGCGCCGTTTTCATGCGTTTCAGAGCGTTTGAACAAAGGTAAGACATCATCATAGCTCCAGCCGCGGTTGCCGCGCTGCGCCCAGCGATCATAGTCCTCTTTCTGGCCGCGCACATAGAGCAGGCCGTTGATTGAACTTGATCCACCAAGAGTTTTACCGCGCGGCCAATCAATTGAGCGGTGGCTGATCCCAGGATCGGGTTCGGTCTTGTAGCACCAGTCGGTGTTCGGGTTGTGCAATGTCTTAAAATAGCCAACGGGGACATGAATCCAAGGGTTTAAGTCACGCCCACCGGCTTCCAGCAGAATCACGCGATGCTCCGGATCAGCACTCAGTCTGTTCGCCAATACACATCCGGCGGACCCTGCACCAATTATCAGAAAATCGGCTATTTTCGGCGACATTGGCTGTTCCCCCTAGGACCCTTTTCGCAGGATGCCTAAAATTTCCTTGCTTGATCACTCATTAATCAAGTATTAATGAGACTGCAAGTCTCAAAAATTGCATTTAGGGAGAATAACAATGAGTATAACTAACAAGCTGAGCGGAATTTCACGCCGTGATTTATTTCGGGTCGCGGGCCGGTTTGGCCTGAGTTCGACGCTTCTGGCTGCGGGCGGATTTGGTGGGGCTATGAGCCTTGCGAATCTCGCCAGCGCGGCGGAATCCACCTATACGAAGCGATTTAGCAAACCTGCCAAACATACCCTCAAGTTTGGTGCTTCCGGGTTCAACGCTCAAAACCTTTTGATCGAACGCGCTGGTGCACTTGAGTTTGCCCGGGACTTGGAAAGCCGCACAGACGGTGAAATTCGCATTGAATTTATCGGCAACAACCAAATCTGCGGCCAGACCTCCTGTGTTGAGAAAACACAGCAAGGCATCATCGACATCTACGCGGCTTCGACCCAAAACTCAGCCGGTGGCGCGCCATACCTGAATGTGCTCGACTTTGCTTACATGTTCCCGGGGCGGGCTTCGCAATATCACTTCCTTTACAGCCCAGAATCGCAACGCATCCTGCGCGACCCGCTGGAAAAACGGCACGGCCTGAAATTCCTGTTCAGCCATTGCGAATTGCGCGGCATACAGCTTGGTCTCAAGTGGGAAGACAAACCGACCGTGACCAAATTAGAGCAACTGTTTGGCACCAAGAACCGCGTGACCGGCACACAGTTGGGCCGGATCGCCATGCAGGCCCTGAACCTGAACCCGGTTCCTATCGCCTGGGAAGAAACTCTTGATGGTCTCAAGCAAGGCCTGATCGATGGTGCGGAAACATGGGCCTCGGCCGTGGCATATGCCAACATGGCGCCGGTCGTCAGCCAGTCAGTAGACCTGAAATTCTTTTGTGGTACCGAACATACTTCGATGAGCGCCTCTGTGTTCGACGGTCTCGAAGGTTACCTGCAGGATGCTGTGATGGAATCTTCCTATTGGGCCCAAACCCACGTGCAGGCCGCCAATGAGGCCGCGCTGATCAAAACTGTCGGCCATTCCGATCCGCAAATGCCTGATACGATCTTTGCTAAAAACAACGTCCGCAACGCGTTCCTGGCCGATGATCAAATCAAGATGGCGGAAGAGATGTGCTCGCCCGAGTTCCAGCCGCAGTTGTGGGAAAAGTGGCGCGAGCGTCTGAATGGCTGGGCTGGTGGCATCGACACTTACCAGGAAATCTATGACATCGCCCGTCAGGTTCCCAAGGACATGAAACCCGAGAACGTGGAGCCCCGCCGTTGGTGGAAATCCTAATTTCGGCATAAGCTAACGGGGTCGGTGCGTCTAAGCGTGCCGACCTGTTTTTTGCTTTCGACCGTGTAAAGCGGCAAGCATTTAGGGGGGAATCAATGGAATTTTGGTCTGATATCAACGCGATAATCAATGCCTTTGTTTCACAGGACAGCTACGAGATCCGGAACGCGCTTAAATCTGACGCGGCATGGGCTGTGGGTACGATCATTGCGGCTCTTGGGGGGGGGATCGTCATGTGGATCTATTCAAAGGTGCCAGTTCTGGACAGACATCTTGAGCGCACGATCATGGTCTGGAGTTACCTTGCGATCGCGTTCATCATCTTCTGGGGGGTGATCGATCGGTTCATCTTCTCCAACCAGCAACCGTGGTCGACCACGATCCCGCCGTTGTTGTTCATGATCATGGCCTGGTTCGGAGCGGCGTTTAATGTACGCCTGCGCACCCATCTGAGTTTTGCCGAGTTTCGCACGATTATGCCCCGTGGTGGGCAACTGGCCTGCTTGATCCTTGATGCGGTTCTTTGGTTCATATTTGCGGTCATCGTTCTGGTCACCACAACTCGCCTGACTGCTCTGTCGGCCTCGAACTTCCAGATTGTTCTGGGCACCGACGATGTGATGCAATGGTGGTTTTTAATCACTGTGCCACTGTCGTTCCTTCTGTTGATCGGACGGGTCTTTGAAAATCTGAAAGATGATTTCTCCAATTGGCGCAGCGGCGAGCCGCTGATCAAGCAGGCCGTCATCGGGGGTGATTTGTGATGACTGATGGAACATGGGTTACGCTGATCTCTCTTGGGGTTACAATGTTGTTCATGCTGGGTGTGCCGGTGCTTTTGGTCATCGCCTATTGGGTGATTGGCTGCTCGTTCGTGCTGGACCTAACGCTCGACAATACAGGTGCCGAGCTGATGAATGTGTTCAACAAAGGCTTTGCGCTTCTTGCCATGCCGCTGTTCATCCTCACCGGCGATTTGATCAACCAATCCGGCATCGCTCGAAGACTATCGGATTTTGCCTATTCCTGCCTGGGCTGGCTGCGCGGAGGTCTTGCCATGGCCGCGCTTGGTGCCTGCGGATTGTTTGCTGCGATCTCGGGATCTAACTCGGCCACAACAGCAACTATCGGAGCGATGCTGCACCCAGAAATGGTCAAAGGTGGCTACGACGAACGCTTCTCGGCCGCCACGGCCGCTGCGGGTGGCACGGTTGGGATTATCATCCCACCCTCGATCATCTTCATCGTTTACGGGTTCCTGCTGAACCTGCCAATCTCGGACCTGTTTGTTGCTGGCATCCTGCCTGGAACGCTAATGGTGGTCGGCATGCAATTTGCTTGCTGGATTATCTGTCGCATCAATGGCTGGGGTTACCTGATCCCGCTGCAGCTGAACCGAGTTTTAAAGACCGCCTTTGGCGCTTGGTTAGGCTTTTTTGCCATCGGGCTGGTGCTGTGGGGCATCTATACCGGCAAGTTTTCCCCGACCGAAGCGGCAGGAGTCACTGTTGGCTTCTGTATCATCGCCGGGCTGGTCAGCTACCCTTTGAACAAAATCATGGGGTCGGACCGTGATAAACCGGCAACCGAGAAAAGCTTTGCGGAAATGTTTGTGGTCGAAGGCTTTACCATTCCACAGATTCCGTCGATCGTAGTGCGTTCGGCGCAAATCACTGGCATCCTTGCGCCGCTGATCGCGATCTCTGTAGTGATGCAGCAAATCCTGTCGCTGCTCGGGGCGCAGCAAACCATCAGTGACTTCGTAACCTCGATGGGTGGCTACTATGCAGTGCTGTTCACCTCGATGGCAATTGTGTTCTTCTCGGGCATGGTTCTTGAAAGCCTGCCGGTCACTATCATCCTGGCTCCAATCCTCGCTCCGATTGCCGTATCGGTCGGCATTGATCCAATCCATTTTTCGGTAATCTTCTTGGTTGGCGCGTCTATCGGGTTTATCACGCCTCCATACGGGCTGAATCTCTATGTTGCATCTGGGGTGACTGGTGTTCCATATTTCCGATTGCTTCCTTATACGGTTCCCTATCTTGCAGCTTTGATCTGCGTTTGGGTGCTGGTGGCACTTGTACCGGACCTCGCGCTGATCCTTCTGCCCAATAGATAAAGAGTGATGCGATGCCCAACGATGCGACGACTTCGAAAGAAACGCAGATACCGACTAATCTTCGGCTGCTGATGATCCTTGAAGAAGTTGCGCGTCTTGGGGTCGCGGTGAAATCAACCCACTTGATTGAGGCCTTGGGGCTGCCAAAACCCACTGTTCACCGCCTGCTGCAGACCGCCGAAGCCGAGGGTTTTTTACAACGCGATCTGGATGGAAGATCTTACGGCCCGGGCCCGCGACTGCGGGCTCTTGCCGTTAACACGATGTCTTCTGAGTGTCTGCGCACCGCCCGCCTGGCTATTCTAAAAGGGGTTGCTGATGAGGTCGGCGAGACCTGCAACCTAGCGATACCAGACCGCGAAGGCATGACCTATCTCGATCGGGTTGAGACCAAGTGGCCGTTACGCATCCAATTGCCGATTGGCACCCAGGTTCCGTTTCACTGCACGGCCAGCGGTAAATTGTACCTGTCCACCTTGCGCGCGACAATGCTGAATGGAGTGCTGTCGGCCCGGCCTTTGGAAAAGCAGACAGACAAAACCATCACCTCTCCTGACCTTCTACGTGAAGAACTCAGGAAGACCCGCGAGATGGGATACTCCACCGACGACGAGGAGTTCATGACTGGAATGGCGGCAATTGCGGTGCCGATCCTGGACCCGCAGGGCAGGCTGCTGGCAACGCTTTCTGTGCACGCTCCAGTTATGCGCTGCAAACTGAACCAGATCATTGAGTTTCTGGAACCCTTAAGGCGCGCCGCGACAAGTCTGTCAGAGCTTTATGGCCATCAATCTGTCGATGTTTGAGCGTTGATGCGATTGCGAAAAGGTTCTGTTTCCAATCCATTCTCAGAAGATTCAAAAACCCTTTATGACAGCACGTAACAGTTAGAGAACGTCAGATCAAAGCGCCGACATGGCTGTCTTGATCTGACTCTGACTTTCCACCAAATGGATCGAAGCCACAGGCTTTCAGCCTGTCCGCTTTAGCGTAAATTCAGATGGGCCTTCTGATTTGAAAACCCGCACTGTTGACCTTGGTGATTGGTGCAGCGAATGGCATGTGTGGATGGCTCCTGCATAGCAAGACATTTTTGATCAGATTGTGTATTTGTCAGAAGCAGTCATGTGTCCGGCCTGTTTGCGCGGTTTTGACCGCTGGCCCTGAAGGGTTCCGCAAACCAAGTCCCTATCAGCTTTGCGGGCTATAATGCCCGAGCCATTCGGCGGGGTGTCTTGGTTTTGGCGGCAGACTTATGCACCATCATCTCGCGGGTCTTGCTAACTCGTTGTTCTTTCTCCCTTTAGGCCGTGTGCGGGGTATAAGGCTGGTTGCGGGTTAAAACGGCCCAGACGATCCTTGCCGTTTTATTGGCCATAGCGACTGTTGCGACGCGCGCGGGTTTTCGTTCCAGCAACGATGTCAGCCATTTGCTGGCGCGCTCCGGGTGCGATTTGGTCTGTCGGACAAGTGATGTCATGCCGACGACGAGCAAACATCGTAAGTATTGATCACCCATTTTTGTAATGCGCCCGAGCTTCTCTTTGCCGCCGCTGGACTTGTTTGCAGGCGTCAAACCCAGCCATGCTGCAAACTCGCGACCATTGCGGAACTGATGACCATCACCAATGCTCGCGATGATTGCCGAGGCGGTCACCACGCCAACGCCCGGTATGGTGCGCAACAAACGCACCCGTGCATCTTCTTTGGCTACTAGCTTGAGGCGTTCTTCATACCACCGGATTCGGGCATGCAATGCCATGAGATGTTCGCAAAGATTATGGATCACCTCGTTGGCAATCTCAGGCAAGTCCAGCACCTCACCTGCCAGAATATCCTCTGCAAATCCGATAACCCGCGCCAGGCCTCTTGCAATGCAGACGCCAAACTCCGCGACCATACCACGCAAGCCATTGATCAACTGCGTGCGTTGCCGGACAAGCAGGGCCCGGGCGCGATGAAGCGACAGCAGAGCTTGTTGTTCAACGGTTTTTATCGCAACAAATCTCATCGTCGGACGCGTCACCGCTTCACAAATGGCTTCGGCATCAATGGCATCGGATTTCCCGCGTTTGACGTATGGTTTGACATACATCGGTGGGATCAGCCGGACATCATGGCCCAACGCGGTTAGTTCCCGTGCCCAATGATGCGCGCTGCTGCAGGCTTCCATACCAATCAGGCAGGGTTCAAGCTTGGTGAAGAACGGCAATAGCTATGCGCGTCTTAAAGGCCTGTTGAAGACAACCTCTTCGTCTTCAGTGATCCCGTGAACTTGAAAAATGTTCTTGGCCAGATCAACGCCGATTGTGGTAACCTGCATGGGGTGGCTCCTCTCATAAGCAGATATTGACACCTGCATTGTTGCGCATTGC
>NVUP01000015.1 GCA_002401945.1 Paracoccaceae bacterium | reverse complement strand
CAGGTTGGCGCCGTTGAACTGCGCTGCGCTGATGATGGCAGCTACTTGTGCGGCCTTTTTATCGATGTCGTCCTGGATCTTACCGTGATCAACGCTCTCAGACTGAGCGGAAATGATCAGTTGCTTGATTTCGATCAGTTTTTCCACGATCTGCTCGGCACCGGCCGAAGCCACAGACACAGTCGCTTCGCCAACGGCCAGGCTCTCCGAAATCGCGTTGAAACCGGCGATGTCGGACTCCATTGTTTTGGAAATAGCCCAAACAGCAGCGTTGTCTTTGGCAGCGCCAACCCGCTTACCAGTTGAAATCTCGTTCTGAGCAGTGGTCAAGCTGTTGTTCACCGACTGCAGAGTTTGCAGCGCAACCATTGCGCCATTGTTTGTCAGAATGCTTGTCATAGCATGTATCCTTTAACTATGGGGCGCTTTGACCCCATGTAGTGCCTGCCCAAATGGGCATTGATGACGTCCTTCTGACTTCTGCGATCGGTTTCTGGCGTTCGCGCCACCCCGTATTTGAGGTGCAAGGAGACATTGGCCCATTAGGTGCTAAAGGAATGCTAATTTCAAAATTGGCATTCTTAGAATTTTCTCCAAATTTAAAAGGTCAGGCCCGTTTCTCCAGGTTGACACTTCCGCGCGTGCTGAACCGTGTTCTGCGTCCGGCCTGGTCATAAACATCCAGACCTTTGCGAACGCGCCGCAGTTCAGCCATGCGCGCTGCAACTGCACGGATTCCCTCCATGGCGCTGTCCAGCAGCACTTGGTTGCGCGATACCTTATCCTGCAACTGTACCAGCGACTCGCGCTCCAGATCGGTAATGCTGTTCAGGTCATTGATGAGAGATTCCTTTTTTGTCAGCAGTTCGCCCAACTTATTCAGGTCGCCCTGGACTAGGGCTTGGCGTTCTTGATCTAGAATCGAGTCGAGGTCGTCGATCAGCGCTTGTGGGTTTAGGTCAGTCATTTTGAGCCTCCTTCAAAGAATTATAAAGCGATTCGGCCAGGCCGATTCCGCCGGCCAGGGCCATTTGTTCCGCCTGAGCACGGATTAGGAATGTGGAAAATTGGTCTTCACCAGAGCCCCCGCCAAAGGATTCGCGGGTTTCCCCCAATCCGGCAGATTTCAACATTTCCGCAATAAACGTAGCTTCCAATTGCATTGCGGCCTTGCGCAGCGGGTCTTGTTGATTGGGCGTTACTTGATGCGACGTAGGCATGGAGAGCGGTAATGAGGGCGTAAGGTTGGGCATTGGCGTCTCCAGGTGAATATATTCGAATTGCATCGATTTTTCTGAGAATGCGCCATAACCGGTTAAAATTACCGTAACCGGTTTTGTGTACTAAGGACGTGACGAGATAGAATGTCCGGAACAACATGTTTAAAAATATTCAGTCAGGAACGGCTTTTGATGCGGTCAAAAGTACACCCGCGCCAAAGGCCAACTCTCCCGAGTCGGCTCGTAATGGCGCGACTTTTCAAAACTACTATTCAGCATCTGAAAAACATCAGGGTGCTGTTGGTGCCACAGTTCAGTCTGAATCTGGGAGGGCTTCTGATACCGAGAAAATTGGCGCTACAGATGCTACGCCCTCAGAGCYTTCCTCAGGGGCGGTCGGCCAATCCAAGCCCAAGTTGGGTGAGGGACTTGATGAAAGCGAAGGCGTAGACGCAATTCAACTGGATGTCGTAGAGTCTGAGTTGCCGCTATTGCCAAGTGACGCACTGTCCAAGGAAGGCGGCGTCGGCACTACCGCGATGCCCAACGGCACGGGTGAAGAGACAAACAGCGATGTTGTTGGTTCCGCGCTTGGTGCAGCAACTCCGACACCAGAAGCCGATCGCATGGGATCGGAGGCAAAAAATGCCGGTACCCGATCAGAACAACCGGCATCCGGAGAAACGGTCCGGCGGACTGCGCATCGTAGTATTGCTGAAATGCGGATGACGGCAACACAGTCGAATACTGCCATGGCGCAACAGTCGAATACTGCCATGGCGCAACAGTCGAATACTGCCATGGCGCAACAGTCGAATACTGCCATGGCGCAACAGTCGGATACTGCCATGGCGCAACAGTCGAATACTGTCATGGCGCAACAGACGAATACTGCCCTGCCGCCACAGTCAAATACTGCCCTGCCGCAACAATTGGTGCAGTCTAATGCGTCGGAATCTGCTGAATTGGTGCTGGGCCAGAACCAGAGTTTGTCGCCTTCCACAGACACTAAGGTCTCAAATCAGGCAGCGGAAATTGGGCAGAACACTCAAGCAGCCTCTGGCAATGCTGCGAGTGCAGTCATAGGCAGCCAGTCATTCCCGCAAAACGACCAGGGCAATAAATCACGCAAGGCTGAGCCAACTCAGATTGATTTTCAGCCCAAACTGCAGGCTGGTCAGTCCACTGGGACAAGCCTGGACGGCGCATTGCAGCGGATGATGGAGCCAGTGAGAGAGGGACAAGCCGCTTCCCGACCAGCAGCCGAGACTGTTTCAGTTAACGCCGGAGCGCAACCTACCCGTCATGCGGCGGCGTCTGCGCCCGTTATAGTGTCGCAAACGGTTTCAACGACGGCGACCATCGCGGCAGGGCAGATCGGTGTAAGTGACGCCGAAGCCTTGTTGGATCCAATGTTATCCGAGCCAGCCGGCCTGTCGCAATTGCTGACCGAGGCGGTGATGAGTCCTGGAACAACTCACCGTCCCGAAACCCCGCGTTTGGTGGCAGTGCAATTGGCCGAGGCGTTGGCAACCAAGGGAGAGCGCAACATTGATGTCGCGCTTAACCCTGAGGAGTTGGGGCGGGTGAAAATGCGTGTCACGACAACTGACACGTCAGTGATCGTGATGATCACGACAGAGCGGCCCGAAACCGGCGATCTGATGCGCCGCCATATCAATGAGCTGGCTGAAGAATTCCGTCGTATGGGATTTGAGGACATTTCTTTTGAATTCAGCGGCGAGGGAATGTCCGGCCAAATGGGCGAGGGCGGTGAACAGGGCGATTCGCCCAATAGCGAATCATCTGAAGCGAGCGATAGCGGCGTTGTTGCCGACAATATGCCAAAACCGGCACAACAGAACCTTCGGCTCGGTGAAACCGGGCTGGATATGAGGATATAAGTCGATGACCACAGCAGTAAATTCCGCCACTGCGGCGCCACAGCAGACCAACACGGCAAATACAACCACCTCGAGCACATCTGCGGTGTCGTCGGATTATGAGACATTTTTGATAATGTTGACCGCGCAAGCGAAGTATCAAGATCCGCTGGAGCCGATGGATTCGTCTGCATACGCGGCTCAGTTGGCTCAATTCTCGATGGTCGAGCAGCAAAACGAGAGCAACGATCTGTTGCAGACAATAGCCCAGCAAATGGGTTTGGCGAACATGGCCGCGATGTCGGGCTGGGTCGGAATGGAGGCACGGGCAACTGCGCCGGGCTATTTTGATGGCACGACTCCGATCACTATTTCGCCCAATCCTGCCGCGGCTGCGGATACAGTTCAGCTGGTGGTCAGCGATTCCGACGGCACCGAAGTGCAACGGATCACCCTGCCGGTTTCTGCGGATGTTTATCAATGGAGCGGTCTGGACGACGATGGCAATCCCTTCGAGAGTGGAAGCTATTCCTTTAAGGTTGAAAGTATCGACAACGGCGAAGTGTTATTGTCGGAAACCGCCGAGGTTTACTCTCTTGTTCAAGAAACTCAGATGCAGGGTGGTGATGTTGTCTTGATTCTTCGGGACGGGTCGGCGATTCTGGCCTCGTCGGTGACTGCATTGCGTGATCCAGCCACCTGAGGCTGACGCGGGCGTACTCCGAGACTGTTTGCTGTCTGGAAACCAGGTGGCTGTTGATCGGAGACCGCCCTGCCACCCCTGACTGCTGAACATGAAGCCAATCTATTTGCCCATCTCGTGGCACGTGGGTTGGCTGTGGCAAATCCCGAGCGATTGACCGGCGGACGGTCGAATTGCGTCTGGCGCGCCGGTGACACTGTTGTCAAAGTCTATCACAGAGATGGCAACAATCCGCTATTTGCCAATGATGCTCAACGTGAACGGGCGAGTCTGGTGGCCTTGTCAGGCACTGGAATGGTGCCGCATTTGATCGACGCTGGTGTGTTCGATGGGCGCCAATGGTTGGCTTACGTTCATATTACCGGCACCATTTGGCAGAGCGGGTCAGCCCATGTGGCGCAGCTGCTGGGGCGCCTGCACGATCAGCTTGGCTTTTTTGGATTGCCGTTGGGATGTAACGGCAGCGCTGAACTAGCGGCTCAAACACTGGCGATATTGGCGCTGTGTAACGATACGAAACATCTGCAAAATTTAGCACCAGAAGGGCAGGTTGCGGCGCTTGCGACTCCGATGTTGATCCACGGTGATCCGGTGCCGGGTAATTTGTTGGTGCATGATGGCACTCTCACACTGATTGACTGGCAATGCCCACAATTGGGTGATCCAGCCGAGGATCTGGCCCTTTTTCTGTCACCGGCGATGCAATTGCTGTACCGAGGGTCTCCGCTGTCGCAGGAGGAAGAGGTCATCTTTATCGCAGCCTATCCGGATCGGCGTATTGTGGCACGGTTGCAGGCGTTGAAGCCCTGGTTTCATTGGCGAATGGCGGCCTATTGCCAGTGGAAAGCAGAGCAGGGTGGCAGTCACGACCGCGACGCCATGGAGCTAGAGCTGGCAGCGCTTCAATCCATCAGCCCCAACGCCGCATAGGCGGGCGGCATCAGCAATCGTCGGGCCCGGCCAAGTGGGAATCGGGGCATGGATTGGATCGCGGTTGAATAGGGCAGGCCAGGTGCCTGGGCCAGCACCAAATCGCTTAACAGCCGTCCTGCATATGTCCCCATCGCAACCCCGTTGCCGTGATAACATAAGCCCGCGAACATGCCCTTCACCTCGGGCACGGGCCCCACAAAAGGCACCAGATTGCGGGCCAGACAGACCATGCCCGACCAGCAATGCGTGGTTTCAACGCCGCTCCAGGCTGGGAACATCTGTTCAAAGTCGCGACGCAACTGGCGGCGAATCGCTTTTTCCGAGCGGGTCGAGGATRTMAGCCCRCCGCGCATGCCAAACAGGAARCGMCGATCGGGCATCAGCCGNAAANTAATGCAGYARATTGCGRCTGTCATAGGCCATCTGATCGCTGAACCAGCCTTGGCTTTGTATCTCGTCCTCGCTGAGCACGCGCGTCACCATGGCGGTGGATTGGGCCGGCATATAGCGCCCCGCCAGCCATTGCGGCAGATCCTCGGAGGAGTATCCATTGGTGGCAATAATCACCTGTCTGGCACGCAGCGTGCCTTTGGGCGTGACGAGCACATGCTTGTCATCCTGCTGGGACAATCCAGTGACGGCGCTGCGCTGAAACAGGTGTGCACCTGCCATCTGGGCCGCACGGGCCAAGCCAAACAGGTATTTACGCGGGTTCAAACCAAAGCCAACCGGTATGGTCATCGCGCCGTGAAAAGGACCGTTCAGTCCCTGTCCCGCCAGCTGATCCTGCTCCAGAAATTCGACCTTTTCGCCAGCTTTCGCTAGCGATTCTGCCGTGGCACGCAGGCGCTTCATCGCCCGCGGTGAATGTGCCAACTGAGTTTCGCCGCGCGAATGGGTTTCGGCCTCGATGCCAAATGTATCGAGTAGATTACCTACCAGCGATACAGCCGCGACCTCTCCGGCCTCATAGATTTCAGTCGCTTGATTGCCAAATCGCCGCCGCATTGCCGCGCTGCTCAGCTTTGATCCGCCCAAACAGCAGAAGCCACCATTGCGACCCGAGGCACCCCACCCTGGGGATTCGGCTTCCAATACAATTACGTTAGCGCCGCTTTGGGCCAGATGYAGCGCGGCGGATAKKCCGGTRAAWCCRCCRCCGATWAYGGCCACATCGRYATCMATGKCRYCKTGYAGKRYSGGCCAGTYCGGYRCKGSYAYGGTCTCGTCCCACCAGCARTTGYYGCGCGGGCCGGSKCCRTAAGCATAGTCSGRRTAGATYCGMCGCATYARCTGCGCACCGCKTCYTGYTCYTCWCGCYTYTGTYGMAYCAYMYGSYGTTTKGYKRCCAGYGARGCMSTRATCACCCCAAYRGTRAYRATGGCAATCATGATGGTCGACAGCGCGTTGATTTCAGGGCTGACCCCCAAACGCATCGCCGAATAGATCTTGATCGGCAGGGTGGTGGCCGAGGGTCCCGTTGTGAACGATGCAATAACCAGGTCATCCAGCGACAGAGTRAACGCMAGYARCCASCCRGAAATCACCGCYGGGGCGATGATYGGCAAKGTRACCAGCCGRAARGCCTGCGCYGKYGWGCASCCCAGATCCARTGCGGCYTCTTCCAGCGAGCGGTCAAAAGTCACCAGCCGCGACGACACCACCACCGAGACGTAACACATTGAAAACGTGGTATGCGCCAGCACAATGGTCAGCACTCCGCGATCCAGGCCAATGCCGATGAACAGCAACAGCAGCGACAGGCCGGTGATCACTTCGGGCATCACCAGTGGCGCATAAATCATGCCGGAAAACAGTGTGCGGCCCCTGAAACGACCGCCGCGCACCATGACATAGGCGGCCATGGTGCCCAGCACAGTGGCGATGGTCGACGAGAACACCGCCACCTTGRTGGTCACCCATGCGGCATCAAGAAACGCTTTGTTTTGCAGCAGTTCGCTATACCATTTGGTGGAGAATCCGGCCCAGACGGTGACAAGTTTGCTTTCGTTGAAGCTGAAAATGATCAGGATGATCATCGGGATATAGAGAAAGGCAAATCCCAGCGTCAGGGATACCACGTTGAACCAACTGGTCTTGTTCATGGGGCTCTCCTCCAGTCCGAATTCTTCAAAGAATTCGGGTCGGAAAATTCGAATTTTCCGGAGACAGGTCGAAAACTCATTGTTCTGCCTCCTGCTGTTTTTGCTGATTGCGTTGGAACAACACGATTGGGACCACCAGTAGCAGCAGCAAAACCACCGCCACTGCGCTGGCCACTGGCCAATCCCGGTTTGAGAAGAACTCTTCCCACAAGACCTTGCCAATCATCAGTGTGTTTGAACCACCGAGCAGGGATGGGATCACAAATTCGCCGAGCGCCGGGATAAAGACCAGAAAGCAGCCCGCGATAATGCCGGTTTTGGACAGTGGGATAGTCACCAACCAGAAGGCGGTCAGGCGCGAACAACCCAGATCCTCAGCGGCCTCGATCAGCGATTCGTCCAGACGTTCCAATGCGGAATAAATCGGTAGAATCATGAAGGGCAGGTAGGTGTAGACAATACCGATATAGACTGCGGTATTGGTGTTGAGGATGGTCAGCGGGGTGTCGATGATGCCAATCCACAGCAATAGCTGGTTCAAATACCCTTCGTTGCTGAGAATGCCCATCCAAGCGTAAACCCGGATCAGGAACGAGGTCCAGAATGGCAAGATGACCAGCATCATCAGGGTTGGGCGCCATTCGGGCGGAACCCGTGCCATGCCGTAAGCAATCGGATAGCCCACCAGCAGCGTTAGTGTGGTCGAAATAGCGGCAATTTTGAACGAACTTAGGTAGGCCTTCCAGTACAGATTGTCCTCGGTCAAGAAGATGTAGTTTTCAAAATCGAGCTGGCTGAGATAGGCTCCAATCCCTTCATCCCAGCTGAATTTCGGGACATAGGGCGGAATGGCCAGAGCATAGTCCGACAGCGAGATTTTCACCACAATGGCAAAGGGCGCCAGGAACAGCAGCAGCAGCCAGGCATAGGGGGGGGCGATTAGGAGAAATCTGCGCATCAGCTGGCCARTAACACGCCGGCCGTGGCGGTCCAGGACAGCCAGACAGTGTCTTCCCAAGTATAACTGCGGCGCGAGATCCGCCGGGTATTGGCGGCTTGCGCCTTGATCACCACGCCTGACGGCAATTCGACATGATAGGTCGAGATATTGCCCAGATAAGCAATGTCGAGGATTTTGCCCTGCACTGCATTCGCAGCCTCTGATGGCTTGTCAGCCGAGATCGCCACTTTTTCCGGCCGGATTGCCAGGTGACATTTCTGCCCGTCCGAGAACGGGGTGTTCGAGTTGGCAGTCAATGGTGCCCGGTCATCTGCCCAGGCGATGGAATAAGAATCTTCTCCAATGGCGGTGGTCGTGCCTTCGATAATGTTCACATCCCCGATAAAATCAGCAACATAAACAGAATTCGGAGTTTCATAAATCCGGTCCGGTGTGGCCACCTGGATGATCTTTCCGTGATCCATCACTGCCACGCGGCTGGCCACTGTCATTGCCTCTTCCTGGTCGTGGGTGACGATCACAAAGGTGGTGCCGGTCYTTTCCTGGATATCCATCAGTTCGAACTGGGTTTCCTGGCGCAGTTTCTTGTCGAGCGCGCCCATRGGTTCGTCCAGCARCARCAGTTTYGGMGCYTTGGCCAARGATCGYGCCARMGCMACCCKTTGSCGYTGACCMCCCGAGATTTGATGYGGYTTGCGGCGSSCAAATTGYTCCAGCCGGGTCAGCCGCAGCATCTCGTCGACGCGGTCRTTKATRTCSGMTTTGGSCATGCSCTCRCGTTTCAGGCCAAAGGCGATATTYTCCCARAYCGAGAGATGTGGRAACAGYGCRTAAGACTGRAACATCATGTTRGTGGCGCGYTTGTKSGGTGGWACYGARACGATGTCCTGACCGGCRAGCAKAATRGTGCCYKCWGWAGGCGTYTCRAAMCCGSCCAGCATCCGCATCAGGGTGGTCTTGCCACACCCCGACGGACCCAACAGCGCATAGAATTCCCGCTCGTAGATATCGATGGTTAGATTGTCGATGGCGGTAAATTCACCAAAACGTTTGGTGACGTTCTGGAAATGGATCAGCGGCTTTTCCTGCGGATCGTTCCAGGGTTCGAATTCWACAGTCGTCAAGCCAGGTCCCCTTCCAGCGTGCACCACGTCAGTGCATATTTTGTGCGCGTCTGGAATTGACGCGGAATTTGCGGCAGGGCACGTTAAGCGCCCCGCCGCGTTAGGCATTTTGGATTAGATGCCGGATTTGATTTTGGTCCACAGACGGGTGACTTTGCGCTGTACCTTCACCGGGTAGGGCCGTGTGGTGTACAGGTTTTGCAGAGTTGCCTCGTCAGGGTAGATTGCCGGGTCGCCGATCACGTCTTCTTCCAGCATCGGTTGGCTCGCCTTGTTGCCGTTGGCGTAATAGACGTAGTTTGACGCCGCTGCCATGTTGTTGGCATCCATGATGAAGTTCAGGAATTTATGGGCTGCGTCAGGGTTTGGCGCGTCAACCGGGATGGCCATTTGGTCGAACCACATCAGCGCGCCTTCGCTGGGTGCATTATAGGCGATTTCGACGCCGTTATCAGCCTCGGCGGCGCGGTCGCGGGCCTGCAGGATGTCGCCGGACCAGCCGATTGCCACGCAGATATCGCCATTGGCCAGCGCGTTGATGTATTCCGAGCTGTGGAACTTTTGCACATAGGGTCGGATTGCCGACAACACCGGCTCGGCTTTGGCGATTACATCAAGGTCTTGGCTGTCGGGCGCTTCGCCGATGTAGGCTAGGACTGCCGGAATGATTTCAGCCGGAGCATCCAGGAAATGCACGCCGCATTCGGCCAGTTTTTCCATATTGGCGGGGTCAAACACCAGCGCCAGCGAGCCAATCGGAGCATCCTCGCCCAGGACTTCGGCAACCTTGACGGTGTTCACACCAATGCCGGTGGTGCCCCACATGTAGTTGATCGAATGGGCGTTGCCGGGGTCATATTGCGCGGTGCGCGCCTCGATCACGTCCCACATGTTGCCGGCATTTGGCARTTTCGACATATCCAGCGGCTGRAAYGCRCCRGCMGTGATCTGRCGTTGCAGGAARGTSCCSGWGGGCACCACAACATCATAGCCRGARCCGCCSGCCAGCATTTTKGTTTCCAGAACYYCGTTGCTGTCGAACACGTCGTAGATCAGCTTGATGCCGGTYTCTTCCTCGAAYTTGGTCAGCAGYTCTTCGTCRATATAGTCGGACCAGTTGTAGACGCGAACTTCTTCGGCCATGGCAGCGGCACTGCTCAGCGCGACGATGGCGGTGAGTGTCATCGTTTTGAGTGTCATGAGTATCTCCCTGTGCGTGCCGGTATAGGGTCCGGCTGAAAAGGATTTGATCAAGTTTTGCCTCTTTCGGCAATAGTGTTTATGTTTGCATCATGGACAGGGTCACGCAAACTGTCCAAAAACAGGAGGAAGAGGCAAGGTGAAATCTACCAAGAACGCGATCCAGACCGAGCCCGATACCGGCACCAAACCGCCGGCACATGAGACAGTTTACCAGACCTTGCGCGGGCAAATTTTGTTTGGCGAGCTGGCCCCGGGGCAGGCGGTGACGATCCAAGGTTTGACCGAGTCGCTGAACGCTGGCATGACGCCGGTGCGGGAGGCGATCCGGAGGCTGATTTCAGATGGCGCGCTGGTGTTTCAAGGCAACCGACGTGTCTCTGTTCCGCTGCTTCGGTCCGGTGACATAGATGAACTGGTTTATGCAAGGAAAACAATTGAATGCGAGCTGACTCGCCGGGCAACCTTGCGGGTAACGCCAGCGCAGATCGCTGAACTAGAGCGGATAGACAATGCTCTGGATCGGGCCATTTCAGCCGGCGATGTGGCCAGCTATCTGGCCCAGAACTATGCCTTTCACACGGCGCTGTACCAGCATGCCGACGCCCCTATTTTGACGGATCTGGCGGACCGGCTTTGGTTGCGGTTCGGGCCGTCGTTGCGGGTGGTTTGCGGGCGCCTGGGAACCCAGAGCTTTCCCGACCGGCACAAGGACATTCTGGAAGCCCTGCGTAAGGCAGACCCGGAATTGGCGGCGCTGGCGATGGAACGGGATGTCGCACAGGGCATGGAGCAGGTGATCCAGGGGTTGGCCAGCGGCAACTGATTCGATTGACACGGGATAATTTGATCATATTCTTGAGTTAACCCGCTGAATCAGGAGTTCCCCCATGAATGCGATCACCAATCACTTGCCCACAGCCGAGCTACAGGCTCTGGATGCGGCGCATCATATGCATCCCTTTACCGCCAACAAAGAGCTGGCAGATATGGGGGTTCGCGTCATCACCCGTGCCCGTGGAATCACCCTGACCGACAGCGAAGGGAACGAGATCCTGGATGCGATGGCCGGTCTGTGGTGCGTTAACATCGGCTATGGCCGGGACGAGCTGGCCGAGGTTGCTGCCCGGCAAATGCGCGAGCTACCCTATTACAACACCTTCTTCATGACCACGCATGTGCCAGTGATCGCGCTGGCCAAAAAGCTTGCCGAGCTGGCGCCGGGGGATCTGAACCACGTATTCTTTGCGGGCTCGGGGTCCGAGGCAAACGACACTAATATCCGCATGGTGCGTCATTATTGGGCGCAAAAAGGCAAACCCACCAAGTCGATACTCATCAGCCGCAACAATGCCTATCACGGGTCCACGGTTGGCAGTGGATCATTGGGCGGAATGAGCGGCATGCACGCCCAGGGCGGTTTGCCGATTCCCGATATTCACCACATTGATCAGCCAGATTGGTGGGCTGAAGGTGGCGATATGGAGCCCGAGGCCTTTGGTCTGCAGCGCGCACAGGAGCTGGAAAAGGCGATTCTGGAGCTGGGTGAAGATCGCGTTGCTGCCTTTATCGCCGAGCCGATCCAGGGCGCCGGAGGGGTGATTGTACCGCCCGCCAGCTACTGGCCGGAAATTCAGCGCATCTGCGACAAGTATGAAATCCTGCTGATCGCGGACGAGGTGATCTGTGGCTTTGGTCGCACCGGCAATTGGTTTGGCAGYCAGACCATGGGCATCCGCCCGGATATCATGACCATCGCCAAGGGGCTCAGCTCGGGCTATGCGCCAATCGGCGGCTCGATTGTCAGTGATGAGATTGCGGCGGTCATTGGTAGTGGCGAGTTCAACCACGGCTATACTTACTCGGGCCATCCCGTGGCGGCAGCCGTGGCGCTGGAAAACCTGCGCATTCTTGAGGAAGAGGGCATCATCGACCACGTGCGCGATGTTGCTGGACCTTATCTCAAGGAAAAGTGGGAAGCACTGGCCGACCATCCACTGGTGGGCGAGGCCAAGATTGTCGGCATGATGGGGTCGATCGCTCTGGTGCCCAATAAGGGCAGCCGGGCACCGTTTGCCGAGCCGGGAGCCGCCGGTTTCCTTTGCCGCGAGCGGTGTTTTGCCAACAATCTGGTGATGCGCCACGTTGGCGACCGGATGATCATTTCACCGCCGCTGGTGATCACTACGGCTGAAATTGATGTGTTGATCGCTCGCGCTCGGACGGCGCTGGATGAGTGTTATGCCGAGCTGCAAAAGCGGGATCTTTTGAACGCCGGCTGAGCATTACACTACAAAACTGTCCGCCACAATTTCACAGCTCACCAGCCCCCATTCAGCCACTGAATGGGGGCTGTGTCTTTTGACCTGCTTGGGCAGAAATCAAATTTACCAATAGTCATCTTGAAAAGTGACGCTATTCGTTCGATACCTGTCGCGGAAGATCTGATCACAGCGCCAAAAGTGCTTAGAATAATAATCTGACCAACCGGTTGCATACTAACGAACAGGTATGTTTACATGAAACGGTGACAAGTGCAGAGCCAATCTGCCGGACCGATTAACCAGGGAGCTTGTTTTGGCTGATGCGTCAAACCTTGATGCGTTCGTAGAGTTCGAACGTGTTCAAAAGAGTTATGATGGCGAAAATCTCGTTGTCAAAGATCTGAACCTTTCCATGCCCAAGGGCGAGTTCCTGACCATGCTTGGGCCGTCGGGATCAGGGAAAACCACCTGCCTGATGATGCTTGCAGGTTTTGAGACCGCAACCCATGGCGACATTCGTCTGGGTGGCATTTCAATCAACAACATCCCWCCGCAYAAACGCGGCATTGGYATGGTGTTCCAGAACTACGCCCTTTTCCCGCATATGACGATTGCCGAGAACCTCAGCTTTCCGTTGGAAGTGCGCAAAATCGGCAAGTCCGATCGCGAAGAGAAAGTGATGCGGGCGCTGGATATGGTGGAAATGGGCGCCTTTGGCGGCCGCCGCCCTTCGCAACTGTCAGGTGGCCAGCAACAGCGGATCGCCTTGGCGCGTGCGCTGGTGTTTGAGCCCGAACTGGTGCTGATGGATGAACCTTTGGGCGCGCTGGACAAGCAACTGCGCGAAAAGATGCAGTTCGAAATCACCCATCTGGCACACCGACTGGGCATCACCGTGGTTTATGTGACCCACGACCAGACCGAAGCGCTGACCATGTCCGACCGGGTTGCGGTGTTTGAGGATGGTCGTATTCAGCAGTTGGATCCGCCAGACAAGCTGTACGAAGAGCCGCAGAACAGTTTTGTTGCGCAGTTCATTGGCGAGAACAACACCTTTGAAGGCACAGTTAAAGAGATCAAAGGCAACACGTGTCTTGTTCAGTTGGACAACGGTGATTTGATTGACGCCAAGCCGATCAATGTGACCCAGGCCGGCGAGCGGACCCGTGTTTCGATCCGCCCTGAGCGCGTTGAATATAATAAAGACCGGATGCCCGAAGGTGCCCACACGCTGAAAGCSGRWSKGMTGSANNYMAKCYMTWYGGGMGACNATTNWTCYGCACTCGATTGCGGGTTGCCGGTAAAGACGACTTTTTTGTCAAAACCCGCAATGCGCCCGATCAGGTGCGTCTGAAACCTGGTCAGCAGATCGAAATCGGTTGGCTGGCCGAAGATTGCCGCGCGCTGGACGCCTGATCCAGCTGCGGCCCAAACCCCCGGCAAAAAACGACCGGGGGGGAGCATAGAACATAAAAACAAGATTTAACAAGGAGAGAGTCCACATGAAACTCACCAAACTGTCTGCTCTGGTGGCCACCACGGCGCTGATCGCACCGATGGCAATGGCCCAAGACATGGCCAATGAGTTGACCATCGTATCCTGGGGTGGTGCCTATTCGGCGTCGCAAAAGGCCGCCTATCATGATCCCTATACCGCCATGACCGGCGTTAAGATCATCAACGATGAAAGCTCGGCTGAAGCCGTGGCCAAACTTCGCGCCATGAACGAAGCCRGTAACGTCACTTGGGACGTTGTCGACGTGGTGGCCTCTGATGCCATGCGTCTGTGCGACGAAGGCCTGGCAATAGAAATCGATGCGGATGTCGATCTGGCTCCTGCCCCCGATGGCACTCCGGCGTCCGAAGACTTTGGCGATTTGCTGGTGTCAGAATGTTTCGTGCCGAGCATCGTTTATTCGACCACTTTCGGCTATCGCACTGACCTGGTGGGTGACACCCCGCCGACCTCTGTCTGTGCGATCTTTGATCTCGAAGCTTATCCGGGCAAACGCGCGCTGCAGAAACGTCCGATCGATAACATGGAATGGGCGCTGTACTGCGACGGCGTTGCCAAAGAAGATATCTATGATGTTCTGGGCACGCCCGAAGGTGTCAAACAGGGCCTTGCTAAGCTGGGCACCATTAAAGACAGCGTTATCTGGTGGTCTGCAGGCGCGGAAACACCGCAGTTGCTGGCGGATGGCGAAGTTGTCATGGGGTCGACCTATAACGGTCGTCTGTTCTCGGCGATTGHTGAGCAGAACCAGCCGATTGGCATGCTTTGGGATATGCAGTCTTACGATATCGACGGCTGGATCATTCCTGCAGGTCTGAGCCCCGAGCGCCACGYCCGGGCGATGGATTACCTTCGCTTTGCCACAGACACCCAGCGTTTGGCCGATCAGGCGAAATACATCTCCTATGGTCCGGCGCGCGCGTCCTCTGCACCGCTGGTAGGCAAACACGCTACTCTGGGCATCGATATGGCACCGCATATGCCAACAGATCCGGCCAATGCGACCAACTATCACACCTATGACTACGAATGGTGGGCCGACAACCGTGACGATCTGGATGCAAAATTCCAGGCGTGGCTAGCTAAGTAATCCAAGCTTAAGCTGATATTGGGACGGGCTCGCGCAGATTGAAGGCGGGCCCGTCTCCACCAATAAACCCGGCGGGGACCCCTGACATGAGCGATACAACCGAGTCCGGCCCAGTTCTGGCCGCTGACGGCACCCCGCTAAAGCGAAGCCTTGCGCGYGCSCTGCGGAAACAGAAAATCAGCGCGCTGCTGCTGATTGCMCCATTGCTGCTGTTTGTWATGKTGACYTTTATYTTGCCGATCGGGGACATGYTGTTTCGTTCGGTGGAGAACCARATCGTGTCAGAGACGCTGCCGCGCACGGTTKYGGCGTTGAAAGWTTGGGACGCCASCAGTGGCGAAACCCCGGACGAAGCGATTTATGCCGCCCTGGCCGCCGATCTCAAGATCGCCGCCATTGCCAAGTTGCATACGCGTGTCGGCTCCCGTCTGAACTATGAAACACCGGGGATTTCCTCGCTGTTCCGCAAGGCTGGCCGCCAGGCCAAGAAATGGGATCTCGAAAACGATGGCCCGTTCAAAGAGAAATTCATAGATATTGCCAAAGGCTGGGGGGATCCAGACGTCTGGCGCACCATCCAGACCTATTCACCCAAGTTTACCAATGGCTACTTCCTAAACGCCGCCGATATGCAAAAGGGCGCCGAGGGTGCCGAAATGCGGCCCGAGGACGAGCAGATCTACTGGGTGCTGCTGAAGCGCACCATGTTCATGTCGATGGTGATCACTGNSAGMTNGNCRTWATSTTGRYSTRKYSGRTNKKMCYGNKRWMMWTGSYRRCNKSCSGWMYCGCWMYTSWMMKCTGCTGATGATCCTGGTGCTGTTACCGTTCTGGACGTCACTGCTGGTGCGGACCTCGGCCTGGAAGGTGATGCTGCAGCAACAGGGGGTGATCAACGAAACCCTGGTCTGGCTGGGTCTGGTGGCCGATGATGCCCGGTTGGTGATGATCAACAACCAGTTTGGCACGATTGTGGCGATGACCCATATCCTGCTGCCGTTCATGATCCTGCCGATGTATTCGGTGATGCAGACCATTCAACCCACATACCTGCGCGCCGCCAAATCGCTGGGCGCCACCAATTGGACCGCGTTCTGGCGAGTCTATTTTCCGCAATCGGTGCCGGGGATTGGCGCGGGGTCGATCCTCGTGTTTATCCTGTCGATTGGCTACTATATCACCCCGGAACTGGTTGGCGGCACCAAAGGCGTGTTTATCTCCAACCGAATCGCCTACCACATCTCGTCTTCGCTGAACTGGGGGCTGGCCGCCGCGCTGGGCGCCATTCTGCTGGCCGTGGTTCTGGTCCTGTACTGGGCCTATGATAAAATTGTCGGCATCGACAACGTGAAGCTGGGGTAAGACAGATGACATTAACACCAGTAAAAAATCAAACACCCGGCTTTGTCGCTGCGGTCTCCGCCGGTTCTGGGGCTTTCTTTGGCCTCTTCATCGGCACCTCTCAGGGGTCTGGCCTGATGGGAGTCTTGTTGGGCGCTTTGCTGATGGCGGCGCTGGGCTTTGCTCTGACTGCGCTGACGGACAAGGAAAAACCAATTCGGTGGGCTTTGATAGCAGCTTTTGTCCTGGCTGGGTTTGCCTCAGCGGGTTTGCCAGCAGCACTGCTGGGTGGGCTATTCGGCTGGTTTGCCGGCTGGTTTATCTTTTGGCTGGCCACCTCACGTTATCGCGCTCATCTGGCGCCCTACCTGACCTCGGGCCAAGTGCTGTGGCACTATACGTTCCGGGTCATGTGCGGGGCGGTTTTTACCTTCCTGATCACCCCAATTCTGGTGGTGATGCCGCTCAGCTTCAACGCTCAGGACTTCTTCACCTTCACCCCCGAGATGCTGCGGTTTGATCCGGCCGGGTATTCGCTGAAACACTACAAGGACTTCTTCAGCAACCAGGACTGGCAGAACGCCATGTGGAATTCGGTCAAGATTGCGCCAATGGCCACGGTCATCTCGGTCACCTTTGGCACCTTGGCGGCCATTGGCCTCAGCCAGCCACAYGTACCGTTYCGCCGCGCCATCATGGCRATCCTGATTTCSCCMATGATCGTRCCAYTGATCATCTCGGCCGCTGGCATGTACTTCTTCTACAGCCGCATCGGATTGCAGGGTACTTATATGGGCGTGGTTCTGGCTCATGCGGTGCTGGGCATTCCCTTTGTGATCATCACGGTGACCGCAACATTGGTGGGGTTCGACCGCTCGCTGACCCGGGCCGCCGCCAATATGGGCGCTGGCCCGGTCACCACTTTCTTCCGGGTGCAAATGCCGCTGATTCTGCCGGGCGTGGTCTCCGGCGGGTTGTTCGCCTTTATCACTTCATTCGATGAGGTGGTGGTGGTGCTGTTTGTCGGCTCCGCAGGACAGAAAACCCTACCCTGGCAAATGTTCATCGGGTTGCGCGAACAGATTTCGCCGACGATCTTGGCGGTGGCAACGATCCTGGTGGGAATTTCAGTTCTGCTGCTTGCGACGCTTGAAATGCTGCGCCGTCGTTCAGAGCGCCTGCGCGGCATGYCACCCGGCTGACATTCAGCACCTCCACAAAAAAACAAGGCCCCGGCAAACATCGGGGCCTTTTCCATTTCAGATCCTTCATCTGGCCAAAAGGGGGCTGGCCCCCTCTCTGTTTTCCTTAACGCAATCGTTTCAGTAAGTTGAGCGAGGCATGCCCATCTGGGACCAGACCATTGGTGACCTGAAAGGCACGCACTGCGGCGGTGGTATTGGGCCCAATTTTGCCGTCCACACCCTGAGTACTAAACCCCTGCCGTGTCAGCCGCTTTTGCATTTCTTGGCGTTCCCTAAAGGTCAATGCACGATCCCCGCGCGGCCATTGGGCTTGGATCGGCTTGCCGCCTTTGATGCGGTCGCTCAGATGACCCACGCCAATTACATAGGCATCGGCGGCATTATAACGTTCAATCACCGAGAAATTCTTGAAGATCATAAAGGCAGCGCCATTGCCTCCGGCGGGCAGTAAAATAGATCCCGTCCCGTAATTCGGAACCGGACGCCCATTGATCCCCTTTACCCCCAAAGAGGCCCACTGCGCCGGGCTTTTCTTAATCCTGCGGCTGGCCAAGCCATAATTGAACCCGCGTGGCAGGTTCACCTCAACACCCCAAGGCTGCCCCTTGATCCAGCCAAATCGCGCCAGATAGGCCGCAGTTGAGGCCAGCGCGTCGCTGGGATTGTCCGACCAAATATCGCGTTTTCCGTCGCCAGTGAAATCCACTGCATAGGCCAGGTAAGAGGTCGGAATGAATTGTGTATGGCCCATCGCGCCAGCCCAACTGCCGGTCATTTTGCGCGGCGGCACATCACCTGATTGCAGGATCTTCAGCGCTGCGATCAACTGGCTTTCAAAAAACCGGCCACGGCGACCGTCAAAGGCCAGGGTCGACAGCGACCGCACCACATCCATGTCACCCCGGTAGGTTCCATAAGAACTCTCCATCCCCCAAACGGCCAGAACCACCTCTTTGTCGACACCGTAGGTCGCCTCGATTCGCTGTAGTCGTCGCCGTTGCTCGCGCAGGGCTTTTTTACCGTTCTTGATGCGCTTGTCCGACACCGCGCTGTCAAGATACTCCCAAATCGACTTGGTGAATTCCGATTGATTGCGGTCGCGGCGGATGACTTCGGGGTCATAAGTTATCCCCTTGAAGGCTCGGTCCAGAGTGGCGGTTGAAATGCCCTGCGCCCTAGCGCGCTTGCGAAACCCATTGACCCACAGCTGAAAATTACGATTTGCGGCCACTTGTTGCGGTGCAGGTTGAGCTTCGACAACAGGCCGCGCTATCGGGCGCAGAGCCGTGACTGCAGCAGTTTGATAGATGCCTTGCTGCTCGATCTTGCCAACAGGCCGCCCCTCTGGCCGCRAAGATGTTGCCGGAGCAGCAACGGATGCCGTCGCCACCAACAGAGCCACACCACTGGCCCAAACCAAAACACGCATTCTGCACCTCGTTTTTTTTCTGCTCGCGACAAATGTACCCGGTCARAGCGTTTGGCAAAAGTGCTCAGTCCAATGACCTGCGAGGTTCCGCCGTTTTTGAGGTGGCATTGTCCTGCATGGTCTGCTTTTCCGTGCGGATTTTAGTCAAAGCGTCACGCAACATCACCACCCGATGCGGCCGGAAACTTTGATCGGTGATTCGCAAATCCGACATTCGGTCCAGTCGGAACACCCGGACATCCTGCCGGAGCAGGCACCAGGCAATCAGCATCGTTGARTGRTCRAARTAGACYAGCCCCAGCGGTTTTACTTGGCGGGTGGTGGTGGCGCCTTTTCCGTCGGTATARCCAAACGCCACCTCCAACTCGTCCCATGTCGCCTCTCGCAGATCTGCGACAGAAATAGAGGGCGGTTCAGGGCGTTGAAAGCGGTAGGCGGACAATACCGAGTGGCGCAGCCGGTGCGATTGGCGTGGAGGCAAACGCCCCTGCAACTTGCGCAGCGCCTCGCCGGCAGCCGCAACCAAATCCGGATCTCCGATCTGCTGCACCTCGCGCAGGCCGAGCACCAGCGCCTCTAGCTCGGTATCGCGAAAGCCCATTGGCGGCAGTGCGTTGTCTTCGATCAGSGTGAAGCCATAGCCRGCCTCTCCGTCGATAATCGCCCCCATCTCGCGCAACGTAGCGATATCGCGGTGAATGCTGCGGGCCGACACCCCCATCTCATCTCCCAGACCGGCGGAAGTATGGGGGCCGGGGCCCTGGCGCAGGACTTGCATCAATTGGAACAGGCGAAGGGTTCTGGACATGTCTCATGTTACCTACTGCTAATGCCAGAAATTGTCATCAGGGCTGAGTAGCTAGTGGTCAGTCTTCAAAAGATAGGACACGATCCATGCTGACCTTGCTTACCTACCCTCGCCACGGCGATGTCTTTAGCTTTAGCCCCTTCTGCGTCAAGGCGGCCCTCTTGCTGACCTATTCCGGACAAGACTGGCAACGCGAAGATTTGAAGGATCCGCGCAGGATGCCCCACCGAAAATTGCCGGTGTTGCGTACCCCTTCCGGGCTGGTGCCGGACAGCAGTGAAATTCGCCGCCCGGTGACCCACTCTATCCGCCGATCCGTTTGCACGGGGCTGGCCTTTCAGGGCATTGGCCGCTTTCAGGAGAGTGATCGCAAGGCGCGGTTGGAACAAGATCTTCAGGCGGTGACAACATTGTTGAAGGACAGCCCTTTCCTGATGGGCGGCCAGATCACCAGCGTAGATTTCAGCGTTGCAGCTATGTTGCAGGCGATGCGTTCGACTATGGTAGAAACCAGTTTGGTGCGGCGCATCAGTGACGACCCGGTGTTAAGCGGCTATGTTGATCGGGTATTCCACGAGGCTGTTCCCCTGTCATGACATATCCCTTTGCCAGCGCCAAAGTTGAGCAGGCCTTTGATCTGGACGATGCCGAGGCCCGCCGTGGACTTTTGGCGCTGCGCGCGTTGATTTTTGACATCGCCGCAGAATTGCCCGCTGTTGGTCGGGTTGAAGAGACCCTGCGCTGGGGCCAGCCCGCCTATCTGACGCCCGACAGCAAAAGTGGCTCAACACTGCGGCTGGGAGTGCCAAAGGGTGCCCGGTTTGGGGTGTTTGTTCATTGCCAAAGCCAGTTGATACCTGAGTATCTTACGACGTTCCCAGCCTGGGACCGGGTCGAGGGCACTCGGGCCGTGTTGTTTGATCGTGCCAGTGAGGTTGAACCGCTGCGCCACGGCTGGTTGATCAAACGGGCGCTGACCTATCATATCCGCGAGCCGCTGGACGGCTGAGGCGGTAGATAGCGGTGCGTGCGAGCACGCACCCTACACTATCATTTCCGTGTGCGGACGACCTTGCGCTTGATCTTGTCGTTCTTGCGCTTAACCTTGGACTGCTTGCGTTTGCCACCGGATCGGCCTGCTGGGCTGCGGCTGCCACCACGAGGCAGGGGCTTGTCGTCGATCGACAACAGCTCCAGCTGTAACCCACCGGTGACCGGTGTTGCCTCGGTCAACCGGACTGTCACCCGCTGGCCAATGGTGATGATAAAGCCGGTGTCAGATCCCATCAGGGTGCCGGCATCGGCGTCAAAGTGAAAGAAYTCACGSCCCAGAGTGCGGACCGGCACCAGACCGTCGGCACCAGTTTCGTCCAACCGTACAAAGGCACCAAAGCGGGCAATGCCGTTGATTCTACCGGTGAACTCATTGCCGACCCGCTCGGACAGGAACGCCGCCAGGTATCTGTCGGTGGTGTCGCGCTCGGCCATCATCGAGCGTCGCTCGGTGTCGGAAATATGCGTCGCGGTTTGCTCCAGATTCTCAACCTCAGCCGGATCCAGCCCGTCCTTGCCCCAGCCATGTGAGGTGATCAGTGCCCGGTGCACGATCAGATCGGCGTAGCGGCGAATTGGCGAGGTGAAATGCGCATAGTTGCGCAATGCCAGTCCAAAGTGGCCGAAGTTCTCGATACCGTAGTAGGCTTGCGTCATCGACCGCAGGGTCGAGATATTGATCAACTCGGCGTCATCGGTGCCAGCCGCAGCGTTCAGCAACGCATTCAGGTGCCGGGTTTGCAGCACTTGACCCTTGGCCAGTGTTAGCCCTGCCGCCGCAGCGGTTTCGCGCAGGGCATCCAGTTTTTCGGGCGAGGGTTCTTCGTGTACTCGGAACAGCTGAGGTGAGCGTTTGGCGATCAGCGTTTCAGCGGCGGCAACATTGGCCAACACCATGAATTCCTCGATCAGCCGGTGCGCGTCCAGTCGGTCACGAAAGTTGATCGATTGTACGGTGCCTTTGTCATCCAGAATAATCTTGCGCTCGGGCAGGTCCAGATCCAGCGGTTGACGTGCGGCGCGGGCGATTTTTAGCGCGCCGTAAGCGGCATAGAGCGGCTTGATTACATTGTCGAGCAATGGGCCAGTGCGGTCATTTGGTGCGCCATCCATGGCGTCTTGCACCTCGGCGTAATGCAGCGAGGCGGCTGAGCGCATGACCCCACGCTCAAAGTGGTGCGCGATCTTGTTGCCCTCGGCATCCAGCTGCATCCGTACTGCGATACAGGGGCGTGGCACGCCCTCGTGCAGCGAACACAGATCTCCCGACAAGCGATCCGGCAGCATCGGCACAACGCGGTCGGGGAAATAGCTGGAGTTGCCGCGCTTGCGGGCCTCGCGGTCCAGTGCGGTGCCGGGGCGTACATACGCAGCCACATCGGCAATGGCGACCCAGACGATGTGGCCGCCGGGGTTCTTGGGGTCGTCATCGGCATGGGCATAGCAGGCGTCGTCATGATCGCGCGCATCCGAGGGGTCGATAGTGACCAATGGCATGTCGCGCAAATCTGTGCGGCCCTTCAGGTCCATCGGTTTGGCCTTGTCGGCCTCTGCCACGACGGCATCCGGGAAATTGTCGGGAATGCCGTGTTGATGAATAGCGATCAGCGACACTGCCTTGGGGGCGGATGGATCCCCCAGTCGTTCAACAATCCGGGCGCACGGCAGGCCCATGCGGCCCTTGGGACCGGCCTGTTCTGCCTCGACCAGCTCGCCATCGCGGGCGCCGTGGGTGGCATCATCGGCAACGATCCATTCGTTCGACCCCGATTTGTCGATCGGCACAATACGCCCRCCTTCYGARCGCTTGCGGAATATGCCCAGCACTCGTTTTGGATTCGAKCCGATGCGRCGGATCAGCCGRGCCTCGTARGYGTAGTCCTGATCTTGCACCAAGGTCAGGCGGGCCAAAATCTTGTCACCGGCACCCAGCGCTGGATCCTTGGGGCTGGTCATGATCAGAACAATTGGCTCGACGCCGTCGCCGTGCCATTCCAACGGCTGCGCAAACAGATCGCCATCCGCATCGGGTGCTTTGACTAGCAGCACCGACACCGGCGGCAACCGGTCCGGGTCGCCATAGCTTTTCTTGCGCTTTTCCAGGTGCCCTTCGGCCTCAAGCTCTTTGAGCGCGCGCTTTAGGTCAATGCGGTCAGATCCTTTGATACCAAAGGCCTTGGCTATGTCGCGTTTCGAGGTGAGGGTCGGGTTAGCTGAAATCCAGTCGAGGAYTTCTGCCTTGGAGGGTATACGGCTCATATCCCCCGCCTAACATGGTCAGCGGCTAAGGTCATCGGCAAATTTTCGTGCTGGTTTTACAGGTCGGCGACTGTGTCCACGTCGCGCAGGCTGTCCGTCAGAGCGATACGGTATCCCGGCAGGCTTTGAAGGCTGTCGCTCAGCGCATGTTCACTGGACCAGCGGACTTTGGTGAAGATGCCGCGTGGCTGGCGGTGCGGGTGTTTCAGCCCCACCAGCCAATAGCCGCCATCCAGGGCAGGGCCAAACACCGCGTCGTGATCCCCCAGCGCGGCAAAGGCGCGGGCGATATGGGCGCGGGAGATGTCGGGAATATCAGCGCCGATCAGGCAAACGGGACCGGGCGGCATCGCGCCTAACATCCGCGCCATTCGCTGTCCCAGATCTCCGCGCCCCTGAGGAATACGGGGCAGGTCTGTGGGCCAGACGGACGAGGGGAGGGAGTTATCCGGGGTTACGGCCAGCACAATGTGCCAACGGGGATCTCGCAAACGCCGCAGCAGTCGCGCCGATTGATGGCGGAACCACCAGGCCGCGCCAACCATGCCCAGATTCCGCCCCAACCGGGTTTTGACCCGGCCCGGCTGCGGTAGCTTCAGCATGATGATCAGCGTGCGTTTCACTAAAGRTCGAGCACCATATCCCGGTGCTCGATTCCGGCATCCAGATAGACCGGCCCATAGACCGAAAAGCCGAGTTTTTCGTAAAATCCAAGGGCATGAAGTTGAGCGCCCAGCTTGGCCTTGGTGACGCCCGGCTGCTCTTTGGCGATCTGCACTGCGGCTTTGATCAGCTTWGCTCCCAAACCAGTGCCACGGGCAGGTTTCAACACGCAAACTCGGCCAATYTTGGCRASSTCGCCGTGATACACCACCCGAGCGGTGCCTACAGGCGCGCCATTTTCCTTTGCCAACAGGTGGGTTGCGGTCTGATCCAGATCGTCCAGTTCCTCTTCAATCGGTACGCCTTGCTCGCCAACAAAGACCTGATGCCGCAGCGCGAAACAGGAGTCGTGATCCGTGGTGACCGAGATCGTGTAACTCATGCAAAATAATCCGTTAGAATACGGCTGTAGATGGCCTTTAGCTGGTGGATTTGCGCCACCTCGACCCGTTCATCCACCTGATGCATGGTACGGCCAACCAGTCCAAACTCTACCACCGGGCAGTGGTTCTTCACAAACCGCGCGTCCGAGGTGCCGCCGGTGGTTGATAGCTGGGGCTTCACGCCGCATTCGGCCTCAACCGCAGCGGCGACCAGATCGGACAGCGCCCCGGGTGGGGTGATAAAACTTTCGCCAGAAATGCGCAGGTTGACCTCGATCTTCAGGCCAAATTCAGCTGCTGCTTTAGCCGCCTCATCNTCCAGCCACCGGGTCAGGCTGGCCCCCGAGTGGGAATCGTTGAACCGGATGTTCACTGTCGACTTGGCCTGCGCTGGGATGACGTTGGTGGCACTGTTGCCGGTGTCGATGGTCACCACCGCCAGGGTCGAGGCGTCAAAGTGATCGGTGCCCTTATCCAACTCGCACGAGGCCAGATGATCCATCAGCCGAACCATGGCGTTCAGCGGGTTGTTGGCGCGGTGCGGATAGGCCGAGTGGCCCTGCACCCCAGTGACAGTGAACCGTGCGGTCATTGATCCCCGCCGACCAATCTTGATCATCTCACCCATCTTGTCAGGGCAGGTGGGCTCCCCCACCAGRCAGGCGGTCATCGCCTCTCCCTCGGTCGCCATATAGTCCAGCAGCGCGGTGGTGCCGTCCACCGATTCGCCTTCCTCGTCGCCGGTGATGGTCAGGATCAGCGCGCCATCGGGCGGTGTGTCCCGTACAAAATCAATGGCGGCGGCGGCAAAAGCGGCAACTCCGGATTTCATGTCAGTGGCACCACGACCATACATAAACCCGTCTTTTTCCTCGGCGCCAAACGGCGGCATGGTCCAGGCCGCCTCGTCCCCCAAAGGCACCACATCGGTATGGCCGTTAAAGCCAAAAGTGCGGGCGTGCCCCTTGTCGCCCCAGCGCGCAAAAAGGTTGCTGACCTCGCCACGATCAACGCGGCAACAGGTGAAGCCGCCCTCGGTCAGCAGCTTTTCCAGCAGCACCAGAGCGCCACCCTCAACAGGAGTGACCGAGGGGCAGCGGATCAGATCAGCAGTCAGGCGGGCGGGGTCAATCGTGGTCATGTGCKSGCKSCGKSMWMWAKGKSTTGMMWWGRMSYWGYSWRRWWWSCKWTYYGSWGCARNNTWMYRGKKMMRWRYRRWSRGTATCGTAAATGTGGCGTAAAAGCAGCGCCTTGAACTGAACTGTGTCGACAGGATGACAGATCGCACATCAGCGTGTTAAGGGATTCTTAATAATTGACCCGAGGCAGGGCATCCGAGCACAGCGGTCACCGTAACAGCGGGACCACAAACCAACCACCGTCAACAGGCGGGGTCCGTGTGAAATGACGGGAGAACCCCTGCGTTGGATGTTTTGTCTCATTGAGGAATGAGGCAGAGACATGGTTGCAGCGTCAGAGCTTACGTATCAGACAAATGCCAGTGCCACTCAGATGGCACAGACGATTTTTGGCGATGGGGTCACTGTGGTCAGCGCCAGTTATACTGGCGATAGCCGATCCTCGGCGGTCTATTCCAACGGCGACAGTATTTCCCCCGGCGCAACCCCCGGCGACACTGGCATTATTCTGTCCACCGGGCGGGCGACCCAATATACCAATTCATGGGGACAGGCGAACCAGGATACAAATCAGTCGACCAACACTGGTGGCCAAAACAACAATTCCGATTTTAATGCTGCTGCTGGTGCCAACACCTATGATGCCTCCTATCTGGATGTCAGTTTTATCCCGGATTCCGGGGTGATGACGATGCAGTTCATCTTTTCTTCCGAGGAATATCCCGAGTTTCAGAACTCGGTTTATCAGGATTTTGTCGGAGTCTGGATTAATGGTGTGCAGGTGGATCTGGTGATTGGCAATGGTGACGCCGACCCGGGTAATGTGAATTCCACCAACAACGAAAACCTGTTTCTCAACAACGCAAATGACGCCTACAACACCGAGATGGACGGGCTGACAGTCACCATGACCCTGACCATGGTGGTGAATCCGGGTGAAGTGAACACCATCCGCATCGGTATCGCTGACGTGTCCGACAGCAGTTATGACAGCAACCTGTTGATCGCCGGAAACTCGGTCCAAACCGATCTGGTTGCCATCCAAGACTCGACCTATCTGGACCCGGATGGCAGCAAAACCATTGATGTTTTGGCCAATGATGTAAACCAATCCGGCGGAACGCTGACAATCACCCATGTGAACGGAGTAGCGGTTTCGGTGGGGTCGGTTGTGACGCTTAACACTGGCCAAACAGTGCTGTTGAATGCCGATGGCACCTTGACCCTGACCGGTGACGGTGACGCCGATGAATTCAATTTTACTTACACGGCCACCAACGGCGACAACAATGACACTGGCTTTGTTAACGTCAGTTCAATCCCCTGTTTTGTCGCCGGGTCGTTGATTCGCACGCCCTATGGCGAGGTGACGGTCGAGGACCTGCAACCCGGCGATCTGGTCGAGACCCGTGACGACGGAGCGCAGCCGATCCGTTGGATCGGTTCCCGCCTGGTTCAGGCCGAGGGTGATTTTGCTCCCATTCATATTAGAAAGGGCACCTTTGGGTCGCACCGTGATCTGCTGGTCTCGCCCCAGCATCGGGTATTGGTGCGCGATAGCTTGGCCGAATTGTTGTTTGGTGAGGCCGAGGTTTTGGTGGCCGCCAAGGATTTGCTGAACGATCGCTCGGTGACCCGCCGCCCAGGTGGCGAGGTGACCTATGTGCATCTGATGTTTGACCAGCATCAGGTAATTTTTTCCGAAGGGCTGGAAACCGAAAGCTTCTTGCCGGGACCGCAGACCACCAATCTGCTGGAACAGCCCATCGTCGACGAGATCTGCGCGTTGTTCCCCGAGCTGGATCCGGCCACCGGCGAAGGCTATGGCGATGCAGCCCGTCCAACGCTGAAATCTTATGAAGCGCGCCTGTTGTCCGTTGTGAAGGCAGCCTGAACTGATGGCTTGGCTGGCGGTCTCGACCTTGCATTGTAATCGCTTTGACCGCCGTGGGTTGGAGGCAAACAGCACGTCTGCGAGCTGTGAGGCAGATCTTGATGAACTGCTGGTTCGCGGATCGTTGGTGATTGAGATGCGATTGCCCAGCAGTCGGCGCCCGGAACCCTTGGTCTTGTTTGCCCAAGATAGCGACTGGCCGGTGAAGCTGGCCTTGCGGGCGGTTCCTGGCGGTGGATTGAATCTGGTTCTGGAGCAATCAGGCGCGGTGCTACACAAGACCCTGAACCCATTTGAGGCTGGCCGCGCTGACCTGTTGCGCCTGACATACTCGTGGGATGCGCCACGGCGTTGGGGGCGGTTGGCATTGGAGAGGGTGGATGGTGGTCAAGCGCAGATCGTTGACCTGCAGGCTCCGCGACCCTGGCGTTTAGCCGATCTACAAGCCTTGCTGCAGCCCGGCCCGTTCCGGTTTGTTTCTTCGGATGTGSAATACATCGCRCTGTCAGAYCAGATAGAACCGGTTGGTCCAATGCCATCTCTGKCAGAGCAAACACCGATTGCRACWCCACAGGGRTAYCGSACTTTGGCGTCGYTGCAGCGTGGYGATYTGGTGCTGACGGGAGAAGGTGTCACGGTWCCGGTTCTGCATGTTGTAAGGCGTCAGGTGCCGGCCTTTGGGTCGTTTCAACCGATCCGATTGCGGGCCCCCTATTTTGACCTGCTACAGGATATTGACGTCGCCCCGTCACAGCGATTGGTATTGTCGGGGTCCGAGGTGGAGTATCTTTTTGGCCACCAATCGGTACTGGTGCCCGCGCAGCATCTTCTTGCCACCCATACCGCCTTTCAGCCCGATCCTGTTCAGCCTCTGACCACCTATAGGCAGCTGTTGTTGCCCGATCATGCCACTGCGCTGGCTGCCGGATCAGTGGTGGAGAGTCTGTTCATAGGCCGCTTGCGCCGGGACCGGGATCGGCTGGCCGCTAGCCTGTTGGCTGGGCTGGATCGGTCCGGCTTRCCSGAACAYGGTCGSTYGAARYATCCGGTGTTGCGTTCCTTTGATGCCACGGTTTTGGCTGAACGTAGGGTCGCCTAATACGGGCGCACTTGCGCGACAGATGCGTTCAGCCTAAATATTTGGGAACTGAATTTTTCTTGATTTGAATAGACCTTTGCTCCGATCCATCGCTTCTCCTTTTATTCTGCTGCTGATCTGGGGACAGTCCCTGACCGCGCAGAGTTTGACCGTTGCTACGGTTACCCGGCCGCCGTTTTCATTTGTTGAAAATGGTCGCGACACCGGATTCTCTATCGAGCTTTTGACTGAGCTGTCCGACCGGCTAGGCTGGGAGTATCAGATCAATCGGACGGATGGGTTTTCTGACATGCTGGACCAGGTGCGCAGCGGTCAGGCTGATTTGGCAATCGCCAATATTTCGATCACCGCAGCGCGTGAAATTGAAATGGATTTCAGCCAGCCGATCTTTGAAAGCGGWTTGCAGATGATGGTKCCRRCCWCWGATGTGCGGGGGCCGTCGCTGGCCAAGGCGCTGCTGTCCTGGGATCTGGCCGCTGCCATTGGCATTGCCTTTGTACTGCTGTTGGGCGGTGGTATGGCGATGTGGGGATTTGAGCGCCGCGCCCAACCATATTTTGACCGACCCTTGAAAGAGGCCTGGTTTCCGTCGTTCTGGTGGGCGCTGAATCTGGTGGTGAACGGCGGATTTGAGGAACGGGTGCCACGCACCCCAATTGGCCGCATTTTTGGCGTAATACTTGTGGTCTCGTCGCTGTTTGTGGTGTCGGTGTTTGTGGCCAAGATCACCGCTGTGATGACAGTGGAAGCAATCACCGGGTCGGTGAACTCGGTCAATGACCTCTATGGCAAGCGCGTCGGCACCATTGATGGGTCAACGGCAGCTGGTTTTCTGGACCGGCGTGAGATTGATTATCGTGGCTATGACGGGCTGTCATCATTGTTGGCGGCCTTTGAGACCGGCAATATCCGGGTGGTGGTGTTTGATGCGCCGATTCTCAGCTACTACGCCACTCACCAAGGCAGTGGTTTTGGCCGCACCGTCGGACCGGTGTTCCTGAAAGAAAACTACGGCATTATCTTTCCCAGCGGTTCCGCGCGGGTGGAGGACGTTAACCGCGCGATCCTGGCTCTGCGCGAAGATGGTACCTACGACATGATCTACCGCCGTTGGTTTGGGCCGCGCAGCTAGGCTGACCCCATTGGCGGTCAGTGAACTGTCGGCTCTTCGTCACCAAAAWACGGCGTCATYTGCGCCACAATCACCGAGTTYTCYTCCAGCGCGCGCTGCATCARYTCACGYTCCTCGGCTTCGATYTCGTGACCTTCGGCTTCYCGCTCGGCCAGGGTGCCATAACCCGTGACATCCAGCGGAGCCGTGTCGGCTTGTTTTAAAATCGCAACCGTCTCGCGGACCGCTTCGGCCTCGTCGATGCCGGAGGCATAGATCATCAGTGCCGCACCAGTGGCACCTTTGGGCAGGCCATCGCCGTCTTTGCGGCCAATCTGGACCACAAGCGTATAGACCTGCTGGCGGGATGTTTTCTTCTTTTCCATGCCGCTGCCATAGCCCCGTGCAGGGGCATGGGTCAACCAGTGGAGCGTCTGAAGGCTCCATTACTCATTCTGGCGCCAGATATTTTCCAAAAATTGGGCCTTTGGAAATCTTTTGCAGATAGGGCTGTAACCATATTTGAATTTAGGAGCTGTTTTATGCCCGCCGCCTCGGAATTGCCAATTGATACCTCTGCCACGGCTACAGACATGGCAAACGCCATGTTTGGGAATGGCATTACTATTGTCAGTGCCAGCTATGCGGGCGCGTCCTCGGCTTCGGGGATCTATAGTAATGGTGATCAAGTGGCACCGGGTATCACCCCGTCGGATACCGGGGTTATTCTGTCTACCGGTCAGGCAAGTGATATCACCAACAGCAGCGGTGATGTGAACACATCGGCCAGTACCACCACAAACCACCATTTGGGTGGGACCAGTGATCTGGACGCGATCGCTGGAATGCAGACCTATGATGCGGCGGTGTTTGAGGCGACATTTGTCCCCGACGGGTCGACGCTGACAATGCAGATCACCTTCTCGTCCGAGGAGTATCTGGAATATGTGAGTGAGGGTTTCAACGATGTTGTTGGCATTTGGGTCAACGGGGAACTGGCTGAACTGACCATCGGTGAGGGCGATATTTCTGTCGATAATATCAACAATGGCTCCAATCAGAACCTCTATGTCGACAACGCTCATACGGATGACGGTTACAACACCGAGATGGACGGCTTTACCGTAACCCTGACGCTCAAGGCGACGGTAATTCCAGGCCAGGAAAATACCATCAAGATTGGCATCGCTGATGCTGGAGACGGAAAATACGATTCCAATCTCTTGATCGCAGGCGATTCAATCCAGACTGCATTGATTGCAACCGATGATGCGGTGACGATTTCTGGCGATGGATCGGAACATCTAGACGTTTTGGACAACGACATCCACAGCGAAGGTGCCAGCCTGACGGTCACTCATATCAACGGCCAGCCGGTCACCGCCGGTAGCACTGTCACCCTGGCCACTGGCGAGCAGGTGACCTTGAACGCCGATGGCACCTTTTCCATCCTCAACGACAATGGTGTCGAGGAAACCAACACGTTTTCCTATACGGTGGCGGATGATCTGGGAAATACCGATGTCGGATTTGTCGAGGTTAATACCACGCCCTGTTTTGTGGCGGGTACTTTGATTGATACAATTGACGGTCCGGTGCCAGTGGAGGAGCTGGAACCAGGAATGCAGGTTCATACCCGAGATCACGGGCTGCAGCCATTGCGTTGGATTGGATCTAGTCAGCGCCGCGCCGAAGGCCGTGATGCGCCAGTTGTCTTTGCTGCAGGAGCGCTGGGCAGTCATCACCGGATTGCGCTTTCCCCGAACCATCGGGTGTTGATCACGTCCGAGCAGGCCGATCTGCTATTTGGCCAACCCGAGGTCCTGGTTAAGGCCAAGTATCTGGTCAACGATCACTCTATTCGGGTGCAGGCGGACGGCCGACCGGTGACCTATGTGCATTTGTTGTTTGATCAGCATGAAATCATCTGCGGTAACGGGCTTGAGAGTGAAAGCTATCACCCCAGTGAGGAAACCCTGGAGGCCTTTGATGCGGAAACCCGTGCCGAAGTTCTTGAGCTGATGGCAGACCTGAACACCTATGGACCCACCGCGCGTCCTGCGTTGAAGTCACACGAAAGTCGGTTGTTGCGGATTTGAGCCTCAGTACCGGGTGCTCATCCGATAGCCGGGATGAAAGGTCATCCGCACAAAGGTTACCGGTTGTTGTTGAAACCAGGTGGTGCGCTCCATCTGGAACAGCGGCGCGCCGGGGCTGCTGGTTAGGAACTCGGCCAGTTGGGCATTTGCCGCTACGGCTGAAAACGTGATCTCTGCATTGGAAAACGGCACCTCTGCCAGCAACCACTCGTTGGGGCCGGTGGTGCTAAAATCAGCCTCGGCCACCTGTGGCACCGCATTGATATTGATCCAGCGCTCCTCGAACTGGRACGGGCGGTTGTCGGCGTAGTGCATACAGTGCAGGTGCAGAACCTCGGTGTCGGCTTGCAGGCCAATCTGCGACGCCAGCCAGGGCGGGGCAGGGATTTGTTGCCGCTTTACCAGCGCATAGCGATAGGTGGCGTTGATCTCTTCGATCTGCTGGCGCATCACCGCAATTTCCAGCTTGGCCTGCTTCACCGGCGCCACCGCCACCCGGGTGCCGCTTTTGCGTTTGCGGTCGATGATGCCTCGCTCGGCCAACTCGCGCAGCGCCCGGTTCACCGTGGCCCGCGCACAGCCAAACTCGGCCGCCAGCTCCAGCTCGGTTGGCAACAATGCACCCTGCGGCCAGATCCGGTCCTCGATCCGTCGCAGCACCTCGTCGCGGACATCCTGGAACCCGGTCCTTTTCTGCTCTTGCACGCGACGCTCCACCATTGATAAAAACTCTGGCCTATCCAGATTATGTCTGCTTGATAATGGAATTGTAAAGGATCAGCCATGCGTTTCTGTGTCGCTAGCCTGTCTNNMMGGWGCSKYRKMARAMCGKSASANSGACCASYMKYKANYTGKYKKTRWKYKAASMTNRTGKCSGCATGATATGGCGGCTTAGTCTGGCCGAAATCACCCAAGATGGGGCATTTTCGACCTTTCCCGGATTGGCCCGAATTCATACCATTGTGGCGGGGCAGGGCTTGCTGCTGTCCGGCGGTGAAACCACTCTTGCGGCCAAACCTTATCACCCGTTGCATTTCGACGGCGGGTTACTGCTGACGGCACGGTTGCTGGATGGCGCCTGCCAAGCCTTTAACGTGATCTACGATCCCAGGTTGGTTAAGGCCAGCGCACAGATCCTGACCGGCAACCGGGTTATCACCAGTGAARGCCAACACGCTTTTTATGTTCTGCACGGCAAACTGAATCTGGGCTCTGCTGGCCACCTCAGCAGCGGCGAAGGGCTGGTGCTGGATCAAGCCGTCAGCGGTTTGATGGCTGACGACGCGCAGGTGCTACGGATCCAGTTCACTCCAGTTTAGATCATCGCCAACAGATCGCGGACCGCATTGCGATAGTTCGCCACGATGGTATCACGCGCCACATGGCGCCCGCCTTGTACCTTGTGGCGCCCTGCGGACCACAGGTCGGTGACCAGCCCGTCGCCAGCGGCAAAGCACAACCCGTCAAGGATTTGCTCGTCGCGCAGCGCACATAGGGCTGCAGAATCGGCGTCCACGGCCACCAGATCCGCCAGCGCCCCCACCTCGATGCGACCCGCGTCGCGACCCAATGCCTGCGCGCCGCCCGCAGCAGCCCCCAAATACAGCGCCTCGCCGACCGATCCCTCGCCAGGGATGATAACATTCCGGCTCAGGTCGCGCAGCCGCTGGGAGTACTCCAGCATCCTCAGCTCCTCGGGCAGCGCGATCCGTACGTTGGAATCCGAACCAATACCAAAGGCACCGCCATGTGACAGATATTCGGCACCGTTGAATGCTCCATCCCCCAGATTGGCCTCGGTGATCGGACACAGCCCAGCCACCGCGCCGGATTGCGCCATATTACTGGTCTCGGCGCTGGTCATATGGGTGGCGTGAATCAGGCACCAGGAATTATCGACCGGGGCATTCTGTAACAGCCACTCAACCGGCCGCGCCCTCAGCCAGGCCTCAATATCGGTGATTTCCTTGGGCTGTTCTGCAATGTGGATATGCACAGGGTTGCCGTTTTGAATTGCCAGAACTGCGGTCAGATCCTCGGGGCAAGTGGCACGCAGGCTATGTGGTGCAATGCCAACCTTGGTGTCCGAGGGTAATGTGGTGCTGGCGATTTGGCGGGCTTGCAGAACCAACTCGCCAAACTCATCAACCGAATTGCCAAACCGCATTTGCCCGCCGTTCAGCTCTGTCCTGCCTGCACCGCCATAGCTGTAGAGGRCGGGCAAGTGGGTCAGGCCAATCCCAGTTTCACTGGCGGCGGCAAACACCCGTTGGCTCAGCTCACTCACCGAATCATATCGCGCCCCGTCGGCCTGGTGGTGCACATAGTGAAACTCGCCCACTGCGGCATACCCGGCCTCCTGCATCTCCATGAACACCAGCGCCGCTATGGATTGGTACTGCTCGGGCGTCACGTGTTCGACGAACTGATACATCAGGGTTCGCCAGGTCCAGAAGCTGTCTTTTCCGGCGGCACGGACCTCGGTCATGCCAGCCATAGCGCGCTGAAAACTATGCGAATGCAGATTGCCCAGCGAGGGCAGCAGGGTGTCCACGGTCACATCACCGGCTTGCACCACTGCGCCGACTTGCATCGCGGTGATCCGCCCAGCGTCGTGGGTCAGTCGCAGGTTATGAACCCAGCCATCGGGAGTACGGGCGCGTTTGGCAAAAATGGTCTGCATCTGATCCTCTTATGTATAGACATAACAATGTTAATCTCATACTTTGACTTCATCAAGAGATTTGCGAGGCAGTGATGACGCGATCCCCCCACTATGTTCTGACAAATGTAATTCTGGCCACAATGGTGCCCGGCGCGGGACCTTACGGCCTTGTTCCTGCGGGCGCGGTGGCCATCGCCGATGGGCGTATCAAATGGGCTGGCGCCGCATCCGATCTGCCGTCTGCCCACGGTGATTGGCCAACCCGTGATATGGGTGGGCGGCTGGTGACGCCGGGGTTAATCGACTGCCACACGCATCTGGTGTTTGGCGGCGACCGGGCGCAGGAGTTTGAGATGCGCCTGAACGGTGCCTCTTATGAAGAGGTCGCACGGGCGGGAGGCGGTATCGTCTCGACTGTCACGGCCACCCGCAACGCCACTTTGGACGATCTGGTCACGGGTGCTTTGCCCCGGTTGGATGCGCTGCTCGGCGAAGGCGTCACCGTGGTTGAGGTGAAATCCGGCTATGGCTTGGACCGCGATACTGAACTGACCATGCTGCGCGCTGCCCGAAAGCTGGCAGAGCTGCGCCCGGTGGTGATCAAAACCACATTCCTTGGCGCCCATGCCACGCCAGCGGAATTCAAAGGTCGTGATGACGCCTATATCGACGAGATCTGCATCCCAGCCCTGCGCGCCGCTTTTGCCGAGGGGTTGGTTGATGCGGTTGACGGGTTCTGCGAGGGCATCGCCTTTCAACCCGCACAAATCGAGCGGGTGTTCAAAGTGGCGCAAGAGCTGGGTCTGCCGGTCAAGCTGCACGCCGAACAGCTGAGCCATCAGGGCGGCACCGTGCTGGCGGCCCTGTATGGCGCGTTGTCGGTGGACCACGTGGAATACGCCACCGAACAGGACGCCAAAGCAATGGGTGAATCTGGTTCGGTGGCGGTGATTCTGCCCGGTGCTTTTTACACCCTGCGCGAAACCCAAGCACCGCCGATTGGTCACTTCCGCAAACATGGCGTGCCGATGGCGTTGGCCACCGACTGCAATCCCGGCTCGTCGCCGATGACCTCGCTGTTGCTGGTGATGAACATGGGGTGCACCCTGTTCCGCATGACCCCAGCCGAGGCGCTGGCCGGGGTGACCCGTAACGCCGCCCAAGCGCTGGGCCTGTCCGATGCCGGTCAAATCGCCTCGGGCATGCGCGCTGATCTGGCGGTCTGGGATGTCAAATCTCCGGCTGAACTGGCCTACCGCATCGGCTTTAACCCGCTKCACWMWCGTATYTWTSRAGGYRASYKATGATYKYRMTNANCCCNGGCRSMGTRACRCTKKCMRMKCTYRAMRACATTTAYCGYRAYCWGMYYSCGGYRMARCTKRWKSMCARSGCCCGWCCWGSGGTYGAAGCCGCYGCAMARRTGGTYGCMRAGGCCGCYGCTGGCGRYGMSGCGGTTTATGGYRTSAAYACYGGKTTTGGCAARCTGGCYAGCMRSAARATCGCGCCCGARGATACCACTGCCCTGCAGCGCAACCTGATCCTGTCGCATTGCTGCGGTGTTGGTGATCCACTGCCCGAGGACAGGGTGCGGCTGATGATGACGCTGAAACTGTTGTCGATGGGACGCGGTGCCTCGGGGGTGCGTTGGCTGGTGATTCACCAGATCGAGCAGATGCTGGAGCAGGGGGTGATCCCAGTGATTCCGTCTCAGGGCTCGGTTGGGGCCTCCGGTGATCTGGCGCCACTGGCCCATATGGCGGCGGCAATGATTGGTGCGGGCGAGGCCACCTATGAGGGCCAGCGTATGGCCAGCTCGGATGCGTTGCAGCGGGCGGGGTTGGAGCCAATTGTACTTGGCCCCAAGGAAGGTCTGGGGCTGATCAACGGCACGCAGTTCTCAACCGCCTGCGCGTTGGCCGGGTTGTTTGACGCCTGGTGTAATGCCGAGGCCTCGATGGTGATTGCCGCGCTGAGCACCGATGCCATCATGGGGTCTACCGCGCCGCTACTGGCCGAGATTCATTCACTACGCGGCCATGCCGGGCAGATCGACGTCGCCCGTGAGATGCGCGCCTTGATGTCAGGGTCCGAAATCCGCGAAAGCCACCGCGAGGATGATACGCGGGTGCAGGATCCCTATTGCATTCGTTGCCAGCCGCAGGTGCTGGGGGCGGCGTTGGACGTGTTGCGGACCGCCGCCAAGACGCTTGAGATCGAGGCCAACGCGGTGACTGACAATCCGCTGGTGCTGGTCAACCTGGGCCGCATCGTCTCGGGTGGCAATTTTCACGCCGAATATGTTGGCTTTGCTGCCGATCAGATCGCCCTGGCAGTGGCCGAGATCGGTGCCATCGCCCAACGCCGGGTAGCGCTGATGGTGGACCCAACTCTCAGCTACGACCTGCCGCCGTTCCTGACCCCCAATCCCGGCCTCAACTCGGGTTTCATGATCGCCGAGGTCACCACTGCGGCGCTGATGAGCGAAAACAAGCACCTCGCCAATCCTTGCGTCACCGACAGCACGCCAACCTCGGCCAACCAAGAAGACCACGTGTCGATGGCCGCCCACGGAGCATTGCGGCTGGGCCGGATGAACGCCAATCTGTCAGTTATACTGGGCATCGAAATGCTCTGCGCCGCGCAGGGGGTTGAGGCACGGATGCCGCTGATCACTTCGCCCAAGCTGCGCGACGTGATTGCGATGCTGCGGGCGCAGGTGCCGACCTTGGGCGAGGATCGCTATCTGGCCCCTGATATCGAGATCGCCAGCGCCATGGTGCGCGACGGTCAGGTGGCCAGTGCCGCTGGGCTAGAGGTCTCGGTATGATCGAAGTCACCCAGGGCAGCAGCCCGCTGGTGCTGGGCCTGCCCCATACCGGCACCGAGGTACCACCTGAAATCTGGAACCAGCTGAACCCAACCGGCCAGGCGTTGGCGGATACCGACTGGCATATCCATGACCTCTACGGCGGGCTGGTACCGGAAGTGACATCGGTGCGCACCCCAATCCATCGCTATGTGATCGACGTCAACCGCGACCCGGAGGGCGCCAGCCTTTATCCGGGACAGAACACCACCACATTGTGCCCGCTGACCAACTTTGACGGCCAGGCGATCTATCGCGACGGTCTGCAGCCGGACGCTGCAGAGATCAACCGTCGCCGCGTTAGCTACCACGCGCCGTATCATGCGGCTTTGGAGACGGAACTGACGCGAGTGAAGGCGATCCACGGCTTTGCCATCCTCTATGACTGTCACTCGATCCGTGGGGACATCCCGTTCCTGTTTGAGGGCCGCCTGCCGGATTTCAACATCGGCACCAATCTGGGCGCCACCTGTGATCGGGCGATCGAAACTATGGTCGTTTCCCGCTGCCAGGCGGCCGAGGGTTACACAGATATCCTGAACGGCCGCTTCAAGGGTGGCTGGACCACCCGCCACTATGGTCAGCCATCCAATGGGTATCACGCCATCCAAATGGAGTTGGCACTGGGCACATACTGTGCCGAGGCCCCCCCTTGGACCATGATCCCCACCCGCGCTGCCAATCTGCGCGACCATCTCACCAACATCCTAAGTGACCTGAGCAATTGGAGACCGACATGAGCGATCCCCGYAAAAACACCCGCGAYRTSTTYCCRCCCACMGGSYCYGAGATCACCGCCAARTCCTGGCAAACCGARGCRGCRATGCGGATGYTGATGAACAAYCTGCACCCGGATGTAGCGGAAAACCCGCACGAGCTGGTGGTTTATGGCGGCATTGGCCGGGCGGCGCGCACCTGGAAAGACTTCGACATGATCGTCGAAAGCCTGAAGGAACTAGAGGATGACCAGACCCTGCTGGTGCAATCTGGCAAACCGGTGGGGGTGTTCCAGACGCACAAAGACGCGCCAAGGGTGTTGATCGCCAACTCCAACCTGGTGCCACATTGGGCCAATTGGGATCACTTCAATGAGCTCGATAAAAAGGGCCTGATGATGTACGGCCAGATGACTGCTGGGTCATGGATCTACATCGGCACCCAGGGCATCGTGCAGGGCACCTACGAGACCTTTGCCGAGGCTGGTCGCCAGCATTATGGCGGCGATCTGACCGGCAAGTGGATCCTGACAGGTGGCCTTGGCGGTATGGGCGGGGCGCAGCCATTGGCGGCAGTGATGGCCGGCGCTTGTTGCCTGGCGGTAGAGTGCAACTCGGACAGCATCGATTTCCGTCTGCGCACCAAATACCTGGATGAAAGGGCCGATACTCTCGACGAAGCGTTGGAGATGATCGACCGCTGGACCGCCGCAGGTGAGGCCAAATCCGTTGGCTTGCTGGGCAATGCTGCGGATATTTTTCCCGAATTGGTCAAGCGAGGGGTACGCCCGGATCTGGTCACTGACCAGACCTCGGCGCACGACCCGATCAATGGCTACCTGCCGCAGGGTTGGAGCATGGGCGATTGGAAGGCACGACGGGAGAGCGACCCCAAGGCGGTAGAGAAAGCCGCCCGTGCCTCGATGAAGCTACAGGTCGAGGCGATGTGCCAGTTCCATGCTATGGGCATTCCCACTGTCGACTATGGCAACAACATCCGCCAAATGGCGCTTGAGGAAGGGCTGGAAAACGCCTTTGATTTCCCCGGCTTTGTGCCCGCCTATATCCGGCCGCTGTTCTGTCGCGGTATCGGCCCGTTCCGTTGGGTGGCGCTGTCCGGTGACCCGGAAGATATCCGCAAGACCGACGCCAAGATGAAAGAACTGTTTCCTGATAACGCCGATCTGCACAATTGGCTCGACATGGCGCAGGAACGGATTGCCTTTCAAGGGTTGCCAGCCCGCATCTGCTGGATCGGCCTCGGCGACCGCCACAAGGCGGGCTTGGCTTTCAACGAAATGGTTCGCACCGGTGAATTATCAGCGCCAGTGGTGATTGGTCGCGATCACCTCGACTCGGGGTCGGTGGCCAGCCCCAACCGCGAAACCGAATCGATGAAAGACGGCTCGGACGCGGTGTCTGACTGGCCACTGTTGAATGCGCTGCTGAGCACTGCCTCAGGCGCCACCTGGGTGTCGCTGCATCATGGCGGCGGTGTCGGCATGGGGTTTTCACAGCATTCGGGCGTGGTGATCTGCGCTGACGGCACCGAGGACGCTGATCGCCGTATAGCGCGTGTGTTGTGGAACGATCCGGCCACCGGCGTCATGCGCCACGCGGATGCGGGGTATGAGGATGCAAAAGAATGTGCCCGCGAGCATGGGCTGAACCTGCCAGGCATTTTGTAGAGGATAGGGGCTTTGCCCGCCACCTCCGGCGGCGGGCAAAGCCTCAGCCGCCGGAGGTGAATGGATCAGTCGCGCAGCAACTCGTTGATGCCCGTTTTTGAGCGGGTTTTTGCATCGACGCGTTTGACGATGACGGCGCAATACAGGCTGACACCGTTTTTGGACGGCAGCGAGCCAGACACGACCACCGAATAAGGCGGCACTTCGCCGTACGTGATCTCGCCGGTTTCGCGGTCGAAGATTTTGGTCGATTGGCCGATGTAGACGCCCATGCCCAGCACTGCGCCTTCGCGGATGATGCAACCTTCGACCACTTCCGAACGAGCGCCGATGAAGCAGTTGTCTTCGATGATGGTGGGGCCGGCCTGCATTGGTTCCAGCACGCCGCCGATGCCAACGCCGCCGGACAGGTGCACATTCTTGCCGATCTGGGCGCAAGACCCGACGGTGGCCCAGGCGTCGACCATGGTGCCTTCGTCGACATACGCGCCAAGGTTCACGAAGGATGGCATCAGCACCACGCCCGGGGCGATAAAGGCGGATTTACGCACAATTGCGTTGGGCACCGCGCGAAAGCCAGCGGCTTTCCATTCACTCTCGCCCCAGCCGACAAATTTGCTATCGACCTTGTCCCACCAGCCCGAACCTTGCGGCCCGCCCGACTGCATCGCCATATCCTTGATGCGAAAGCCAAGCAAAACAGCTTTTTTGGCCCATTGGTTCACGCGCCAATCACCGTTGTCTTGTTTTTCTGCCACCCGCAAAATGCCAGAATCCAGCGCATTCAGCGTGTCTTCGATGGCGTCTCGTTGTTCGCCTGTGGTGGCGGGGGTGATGCTATCGCGGGCCTCCCAGGCGGCTTCGATGGCGGTTTCCAGCTGGGCGTTGGACATGTGTATAGCTCCGAAAACAGAATGGTTCGGGCTTTCATAGCGGCAATCTCCGCTCAGGTCATTGCCGGATTGCGGCGAAAGAGCCGTTGGCGGCCTCGATTTCTCCGAAACTTTGGAATTCTTTTAGGTCGGAAACCCTGGGCAAGGCTTTTAGCGTGTCGCGCAGGGATTTTTCAACGTAGTTTTGCGGTGCGGGTTTGTTGCGGATTAATAACCGATCGATCAATCTCCGGCGGTGACCCACGTAGACCTGCGCCTGGCGGCGACCGGTTCGAGCACTGACCCGGCTGCCGATGAGATACGTGGTGCCATTTTTGGTGGCGCAAAATTGCCACTCAGTGTTTTTCAACTCGATATTGCTGCACTTAAAACCAGCAGCGGACAGGCCCGGTTGCAGAGCGCTCATGAGCGCCTGACCGCAAGCCGGCTCAGCTGCCGTGCCGGGCGTATCGCCGTGCCCGGTCAAGGTGAAATTGAAACAATACATCTACCAGCACCCCAGATTTGACGTGCAACAACAATGGCTAATGGTTTTGTCAAAAATGTGGCAGGTGTAATTAGCGCACTCGGCGAAGGTGGCGACGCAGAATTTCGCAAGTGGCAGCGACGTCCCGGCGGTGCATCGCTTGAACAATGGCAGCATGGTCTTTATCAATCCGCCGGCTCCACCGATGCTGCCAATTGGCAAACAAATGGCGGGCCGAGGCAATGTGCAGGTCATCTATGGCCGCCAGCAGCCGCGGCATCGCACAGGGCGTCAGAATCACCCGGTGAAAGTTGCGGTTAAGCTTTTCCCAGGTCACCATGTCGTCGGCTTCGTCACAGGCGTTACGCGCCGCGTCGGCAGTATCCACGTCATCCTGGGTTAGATTGGCAACAGCATGTGTCAGCGCCAGCACCTCCAGCGACACCCGCATTTCGATAACTTCACGGATTTCGTCAGGGTCTAGTGCTGTCACCCGAGTGCCGCGTCTTGGAATGGACTGCGCCAACCCGTGCGCCTCGAGCCGAAGCMGCGCCTCGCGCACCGGCACATGGCTGGTATCAAACTCGCGGGCGATATGGTCCTGGCGCAGTTTTTCACCAGCTGGCAGGTGGCCAGCGACGATGCGCTCGCTGAGGTTATGATAGATGAAGTCGGCGATTGTGGCGGTCATAGATAATAGATAAAATCCATACGGTCGGCCTGCAAGACCTATCCCAGCGGATCAGGTGCGATATTTCCGCCGCAAATCAACACCGCAACACGTTCATCCGGCGCTGGACAGTAAGCCCCGGACATCAGCGCCGCCAGCGCGGTGGCGCCTGCTGGTTCCACCAGAATCCTATGCTGCCTCCATAGGGCCATCTGCGCAGCAGTAATTGCTGCATCCGTGACCGTGACAGAGGGGACATTTTGAGATTGCGCCAGGTCAAAACAGATGTTGCCAATACTCTTGGCTCCCAATGCGTTTGCAGCAACACCCGAGACCTCGACATCCACGGGTTCCTGGGCCTGCAGTGCGGCATTGAGCGCGCGCGAGGTTTGCGGCTCGACTGCGACGATCTTTTTGGTACCGTCAAACCAGGCCATGGCGCCTGCAATCAGCCCGCCACCGCCGACGGCTATCAGTAGGGTGTCGGCCTGTAATCCCTGTGCCTGCCACTCGGCGAAGCAGCTGCCTTGTCCCGCAACCGTCGCTGGAGCGTCATAGGCGTGCACCTGCATGGCACCGGTCTCGGCCTCATATTCCTGGGCCAATTCGAGGGCATTGGCATAGGCGCCCGGCACCACTTGCAGGTCCGCGCCGGTGTTTTTGATAAGTGAAATTTTGGCAGGTCCGGCCATTTCAGGAACGTAGATGCGCGCCCTGTGCCCCAGCTTATGCGCGGCATATCCCACCGCCGCGCCATGGTTGCCGCCGGATGCGGCTACCAGTCCAGCCGCAGGCACGGATTGACTGAGTAGGGTGTTAAAAGCTCCGCGCGCCTTGAAGCTGCCGGTGTGCTGCATGTGCTCCAGTTTCAACTCGACCGGGTAATTCAGGCCAAAGCCACTGACCTGCAGTGTCGGGGTGACCTGGATATGGCCGGTAATCCGCTTTGCTGCGGCCTGAATATCGCTTTTCCAACCCATCTTACGTGCCTTTGCCTAGTGTTGCGGCGGTTGACCTTATAGGCTGAAAGAAAACACGCAAGCAGGATCCCGATATGAAAGACGACCGCCATAGCCGATTCCGCGACGCCCATTCAGACCGGGACCAGGCCGAACATGTGCCCTCGACCCCGCAGAGCGATTCTCCGGCGTATCGTTTGGCCTTTGCCGACGAGGATTTTCTGTGCCGTGAAGAGCTGCGCCCGGTGCGGCTGCAACTGGAGCTGTTGAAACCGCAGTTGTTGTTGGACGAACGTGGCATCGAAAGCACCATCGTGCTGTTTGGCGGCGCCCGTATTCCCGACCCTGAATACAAAGATAAGGCGCGCACCCAAACCTTGGCTGACCTGTCGGACTATTATGACCAGGCGCGTGAATTTGCCCGGTTGATGACGTTGAAGTCAATCCAGACCGGGGGGCGGGACCATGTGATTGTCACTGGCGGCGGGCCTGGGGTGATGGAGGCTGGCAATCGTGGTGCGATGGATGCGGGCGGTGCCTCGATTGGGTTAAGCATCGTGTTGCCGCATGAGCAGGCGCCGAACCAATATGTGACACCGGATCTCAGTTTTAACTTTCACTATTTTGCCATCCGCAAGATGCATTTCCTGATGCGGGCGCGGGCGATCTGTGTGTTCCCGGGCGGCTTTGGCACCATGGACGAGATGTTTGAAAGCCTGACCCTGATCCAGACTGGCCGGATGGAGCGGGTGCCGTTCCTGCTGTTTGGCAAGGCGTTCTGGGAAAAGGTGATCAATTGGGAGGCGCTGGCGGATGCCGGCACCATCTCGGAGCAGGATCTTGACCTGTTCCGCTTTGTCGATACCGCGCAAGAGGCGATGGAGCTCATTGAAAACTGGGAGCCCGCACCGCCGCGCGATAGTCTTCCCGGGCGGGAAAAATAGTCCGCCCAGATACTGTTTTGCACTCAAAGACCTGTGCCGGTGTCAGGCCATATCTGYTGGTAAAATACCCAGCTCAATGCCTTGGGGCAGGCTGGTCAGAACCTGCGTACCACGCACGTCTTTGATGGCATAGCCATACCCTTTTAGGCGGAATTTCCATTCCCGTGCGCTCAATRCCTTTTGCCGCTCATCGCGGATCAGGTCCAATATGCCTGCTTCGATCATGTTGCCACCAATATCTGCCTGGGCCATTTTAAAATCTCCTGAAATGACTGTTCTCAGAATGGAAACTGACTGTTCGACATGGCGAAACTTTACCGAGATTGAGGAAAAAATACGACGTATTGAGGCGGTCCGCCCAATTCATGAAGGCCGTGTTCAGGAATGTCCTTGGGTGGACTGGAAAGGTTCAGCCCCGGTTACGAAGACATCCCAGCCTCGGCCTCTATCTGCTTGCGGCTTTTACGGGCACGTTCGGTGGCCGATTTCAACTGACCACAGGCGGCCATGATGTCTTCGCCGCGCGGCCTGCGGATTGGCGACGCATAGCCGGCGTTGTGAATGATATCCGCAAAGGCGTGGATACGATTGCCCGAACTGCGTTTGTACGGTGCRCCMGGCCATTCATTGAACGGRATCAGGTTGATCTTGGCMGGGATRCCYTYGATCARTTYRACCARMCGRTGGGCGTCTTCCTTGCTGTCGTTSAYMYSRTCCAGCATCACGTATTCAAAGGTGATRCGYTCCGAGTTGGCMACCCGYGGATARTCMCGCAGRGCCTGCAAYARTTTCTCCAGGTTCCAACGTTTGTTGATTGGCACCAGCTTGTCGCGCACTTCGTCCGTGGTGGCGTGAAACGAAATTGCCAGCATGCAGCCGATTTCKKYRSCCRYSCGKKCRATYTCCGGCACCACACCACTGGTCGACAGGGTGATTCGGCGACGGCTGAGCTGAATGCCTTCTTGGTCCATGGCGATCTTCATCGCGTCGCGGACGTTTTCAAAGTTATACAGCGGCTCGCCCATGCCCATCAGCACGATATTGGAGAGCAGGCGAGCCTCGCCCGTGCGGGTGCCAGGCACTGGCCATTCGTCCAGATCGTCGCGCGCCATCATTACCTGGCCGATGATTTCGGCAGATGTCAGGTTGCGCACCAGCTTCTGGGTTCCGGTGTGGCAGAACGGGCAGGTCAGGGTACAGCCCACCTGGGATGAGATACACAGGGTGCCGCGATCGGTTTCGGGGATATAGACCACCTCGACCTCGTGGCCACCGGCGATGCGGACCAGATACTTGCGGGTGCCGTCACTTGACACTTGCTTGGTGATCACTTCGGGAATTTCGATAACGCAGCGCTCGGCCAGGTCGGCGCGAAAGGTCTTGGACAGGTTGGTCATCTCGGCAAAGTCGCGTTTGCCCCATTGATAGATCCACTGCCAGATCTGACCAACGCGCATCTTGGCCTGCTTTTCCGGGGTGCCAAGTTCGATCAAAGTCGTGCGCATCTTGTCGCGCGTCAGGCCCACAAGGTTGATCTTGCCGCCCTCGGGYAGSTTGCGGGGCAGGGTCWWAACGTCTTGGGTGATCGGTGCATCGGCGGTCATGATTTGGACTCGGTACTAAAGGGGTGGATGCGGCTCTATATAGGAGTTTGCGCCAAGATCAAAAGTTTTTGGCACTGATTGTGATCCGAGACAAAAAAACCCGGCCACCTTGTGGTGCCGGGGTTTTCGAAAATCTGTGGTCTGGGACCTATTTGGCGCAGCGCTTGTCCGCGTCTTCGATGGCGGCGGTAAAGCCCAGCAGCGAGAAGCTGTCTTGGGTCTGAGTGCCACGAGCTGATCGCGCCGTCAGGACTGCGTCCGTGCCGCGTTTCATCGCTGTGATGATCTTGGCATCGTCGGCTTCTGTAGCAGGCCAGGCCCATTCGCCATCGGTGAACAGTTCAAATTCGGATTCGCCGATTGCCATGTTCACGGTGGATCCCGGTGCAAAGGGATAACCTCCGGTAAAGGTCACCTGACCTCTGGCGGCGCCATCCGGGCGATAGAACACAAACAACTGGATTTCACTACGCCGTACTGCCACCACACGGCCATCGCGGGTGTTGACCGATTCCTTGGGGGCTGAAACTCCCCAGCATTCAATGGGATCATTGCCCTGAAAAACGCTCCAGTCCRCGTTGGCGGCAACGCGGTTGGTGCTTTGGGCTGTTTGYGCGMTTGCTGTGGTGGCGGCCATGCCAGCCAGACACAGACCCACGATCACGYGGGCAAGTTTCGATGCCATTTGTCCCGACTCCAAGACTGTCATAACCTCAATTATGCAAAAGCGCCTGATGTGTTGAACCCACCGTCTAGGCCTGTTTCTCTCGCATGTTGACACAACCACACTAACGTCATTAGCACCACTGGTGAAAGGGCGATTGGCAGAAAATCGCCAAGAAAAGAGGCTAAACCCATGACAAACCCGGTTCCAATGGTCGAAATCTGGCGTGGCCAGCTGCTGGAAAGCCTCCACTTGGGCCATGGCGTTGTCTGTGATGACAGTGGTCAGGTGGTGCGCACCTGGGGAGATCCTGACGCTGTGATCTACCCGCGCAGCTCTTCCAAGATGATCCAGGCGCTGCCGCTGATCACCTCGGGCGCTGCCGAAAAGTTTGGCCTGACCAGTGAACAATTGGCGCTGGCCTGTGCCTCGCACAATGGGGCCGAAATCCACACCAGCCGGGTTAACACCTGGTTGTCGCAATTGGGGCTGAGTGGCCGCGACTTTCGCTGTGGTCCGCAGTTGCCAAATGACATCCCGGCGCGCAACGCCCTGATCAAAACCGACGGGAGCCCCTGCCAGGTGCACAACAATTGTTCCGGCAAGCACGCGGGTTTTCTGACCTTGGCGCAGCACATGGGGGCGGGACCGGAGTATGTGGAAATGGATCATCCGGTGCAGCAGGCCTGTCTTGCGGCGTTTGAAGAGACCACCGGTCAGGACAGCCTGTGTTATGGCATTGATGGCTGTTCCGCTCCGAACTTTGCCACCACCGTGACCGGCATGGCGCGTTCGATGGCCTGGTTTGCATCGGCTGCGGATCGATCTGACCGGGCCTCGGGCGCGGCGCAGCAATTGGTGGCGGCGATGATGAAGCACCCCGATCTGGTGGCGGGTGAGACCCGCGCCTGCACCAACCTGATGCGCGCCATGGGTGGCAAGGTGGCGATCAAGACTGGTGCTGAGGCGGTGTTTATTGCGATCATCCCGGAAAAACGTCTGGGAGTTGCGCTAAAGATTACCGATGGTGCCACCCGGGCCAGCGAATGTGCGATTGCCGCCATTCTGGTGTCTTTGGGTGTGCTGGATGCCAATCATCCGGAAACGGGTAAGTATATGAATGTGCCGCTGCTAAACCGCCGCGGTGTCACCTGTGGCACGGTGCGCCCATCCGTTGAGCTGTTGTTCTGATCAACAAAAATCGCCCGCCCGATTGGCCGGGCAGCGCCTGACCTTCCCCCGGGAAGGAGCTACCCTGATTTGTTAGTGGCATGTGCCGATCTGCTTACATTTCCAGGATTTCGGCCACTTCTACCGATCCATTGCCATCAACCACCATCGGGCACCCTTTGGCCATTTCGCTGGCGGCTGAGACATCAGCAGCCTCGACCACAGAATAGCCCGCCAGAGGATTGGCGCCGCCATCATCTGCAATGCCACCATTGCTGACAGTTTTGGACATACCAACCGGTGCGCCGGGCACGATCAGGGCATCGCCCATCGAGGCCATCCAGCTTTTCCAGGCATCCATGACCTTGGCGCCTTCTGCCGGAGTGTCGGGTTTTTTGCCACCATGATAGGCGAATATGAATTGAGCCATAGCGATTATCCTTTGGTTGAATGGAAAGTGCGGGCGTAATCAGGTGATATTTGTTGCAAGCTTGCGCAGAGAGGATGTCCAACCGGATTCGTGGCGGGCGCTTTGTTCGCTGTCGTCCAGCTTGCGGTGATCGACCAGCAGCCGCGCGCCGTCATTGCTGGCCACAACGGTAAAGGTGACGTGGCTTTCGCCGCCGCGCTGATCGTTATCGTCATGCCAGCCCCAGGTGAAGCCAACCGATTTTGGGGCGTCCACGTGGGTGACATGGCCCGAAACCTTGAACTGCTGGCCATCTCCGTTGCGCATGATGGAAAACCACGGGCCGGTGCGGCTGAGGTCAAGATYRTGCTCGGGSAYATCCATGCCYTCGGGYCCCCACCATTTSAGYARTTTCTCRGGYGTGGTKAYCCAAWGAAACAGCCGSTCKGGGSTGACYGARAAKTCRCGTTCCAACCKYAGGTCGGTCATATATCGTCCTCCATCAKCGCMGCKTCYARCCGRTCCAGRCTGTTTTCCCARAATTCGCGCTTTGATTTGGTCCAGSTGGCGATCAGCTGCAGCCCCTCGGGGCGGGCGGAATACAATCGCCGGGTGCCGACGGCACGTTGTTCTATCAGCCCGGCCTCACGCAGGACCTTCAAATGTCGTGAAATCGCTGGCGCAGTGATGCCCGATCCGCGCACCAGATCGCCTGCAGGCAATTCACCATGGTCCATCAACTGTTCCACGATCGACATGCGGGTTTCGTCAGCCAGGGCTGAAAATGATTTTAATAGGGCTGTCATGAGTCATTAATTAACGCAAACGTTAATTAATGTAAAGGTTAAATAGAAAGCCGAAACGCCGACCACCCCGAATCCCGCAAAGGTTCAGATCATGTCCCACAGTAGTTTCAGGCCAAGGGTGACCGAGGTGATGACGAGCAGAGGTTTGATCAGCCGTGCGCCCTTCTTTTGCGCCAGCCTGGCCCCGGCATGTGCACCGGCAATTTGTGCCAACCCCATGGCAACGCCAGTAAACCACCAGGGCGTGGCAACAAATGCAAARGCAAGCARGGCGCCRGCRTTTGAAGCGAAGTTCAGYAGTTTGGTATGGGCTGTGGCCTTGAGAATGCCGWAGCCARCCAWYGAGACRAAGGCGAGCATGTAGAAACTGCCAGCACCCGGCCCCAGCAACCCGTCATAGGCCCCACAWAGCGGCACCATGGTGGCTGCAAACAGGGCAGGGGAGATCCGCCGCGCGCGGTCAAGGTCTCCCAAACCTTTCTTGGTGGCAAAGAAGACGGCAATCCCAATCAGCAAAACCGGCAGGATCAGGCGGATCCAGTCCGTTGGCAGCACCGATATCAACAGCGCTCCGGCAATGGAGGCGACAAAGGCGATCATGGCCAATCCTGCCTGGTCCCGCAGGTCTACATGTCCGCCACGAGCATAGGCCAGTGCTGCTGTTGCAGACCCGAACAGCCCTTGGATTTTGTTGGTTGCCAGTGCGGTCAGCGGGTTTGCCCCAGCCAATAACAGTATCGGCACCGTGATCAGTCCGCCACCACCGGCAACCGCATCCATGAACCCAGCAACGAACCCCGCCGCCAGCAACAGCAGCAGGGTCTCAAAACCCACTTCCAGCATGAATTATCCCTTGAATTCGTCGCGGCTGTAGCCTTGCAGATACAGCAGAGTGGTCAGATCGCCGTGATTGATCCGGATGTCACATTCCGCAGCGACCGAGGGTTTGGCATGCAGTGCAACTCCCGCTCCGGCGCGTTTCAACATGCCCAGATCATTGGCTCCGTCTCCGACGGCCATCACGTCAGCCTCGGTAATACCCAGCTTAGCAGTGATCTGCTCCAGCGCTTCGACCTTGGCCTGGCGCCCCAGAATGGGCCGCCAGGCCTCACCCGTTAGCTTGCCATCTGCCACGATCAGCGTATTGGCCCGGTTTTCATCAAAGCCCAGTTCAGCGGCCACTTTTTCAGTAAAGGCGGTAAAGCCACCCGAGACCAGCGCGGCATAAGCTCCGTCGGCCTTCATTGTGGCCAACAGCGTCGGCCCGCCGGGCATCAGTGTTATGCGTTCGGCCAAGACTTTGGCGATCACGCTTTCGGGCAGGTCCTTGAGCAGGCCAACCCGTTCGGTCAGCGCTCCATCAAAATCCAGCTCGCCATTCATGGCACGGGCAGTGATGTCTTTGACCCTCGCGCCAACGCCAGCCTCTTCGGCCAACTCGTCAATGCACTCTTGCTGGATCATGGTGCTGTCCATGTCGGCCAGCAGCATCTTTTTGCGGCGCCCAACGGTCTTTTGGATCACCAGGTCGACGCCCGTGCCTTGGAGGTCGTCCCAAACCTGCCACTGATTGTCCGGCAGCGTATCCAGTGCGAACTCTGCCGCCTCATCCGGGGCCAGCCACAGCGCATCCCCACCACCCCAGGCATTTCTCAACGATTCGACCAGTGCCGGGTCGAGTGTTGGGCTGGCAGGGTCGCAAAGCAAAGTGGCAGTATACATGGGCAGGCTCCAAGGGCAGGAATAGGGCAGGGTTCTGTTGCGCTCCTAATAGCCACGCCCGCCAGCGGGAACCAGCCCCCTAAGCGACCCCGCCTACAGGTCGCCTGCCTCGGACATCATCACCGCGATAAAGCGGGTGTTGGGGATTTCAGCCAGAATGATCATCACCATCGCGGTCAGCGGCACCGCCAGAATCGCTCCCATCATCCCCCACAGCGCGGTCCAGATCGCCAGCGATAACAGCACGGTAAACGGGCTGAGGTTGACCGAGCGGCCCAGAAACTTGGGCTCGATGTAATAGCCCACCGCTATTTGCGGGATCATCAGGGTCACCAGCGCCAGCGCCGCATGGCCAAACGAGGCGTATTGCACCAGGCTTATGGTCACTGGGAATATCACCGCGATGATCGAGCCGATGTAGGGAATATAGTTAAGCAGCCCGATCAGGATCGCCCAGAATGCCGCCTGTTCAATGCCCAGCAGCAGCAGAATACCATAAGAAACAAGGGCCAGGATCACATTGACCAGCGTCTTGGCCGCCAGATAGCCGCCAATCTTTTCGTTGATCTTGCGCGCCATTTCCAAGGTGTGTTCCGCCTGTTCAGGATGCCCCATGGCGCGGCGGGTTTTGTTTGGCAAGTTGTCCAACTCGGCCAGAATGAACACCGCGTACAGCGCTGCGCCGACAATCACGGTGCCGCCATTGCTAATGGTGGCTACAGCGGTGGGCATTAAGGTGGTGACGTCAATCAGGTCCAGTAGCCGCTCGCTCAGATTGGCCCAGCTAGGCAGCTCGTGCACGCCCAATTGGGAGACAAGTTTCGCCTGTAGTACGTCAAAATTCTCGATATAGCCCGGAACAGCTCCGGAAATCGCAGTGGCGTTGCTGGTGATAAAGCCCGCCAGCACCAGCAAGGCAGCGGTAAAGGCCAGCAGCACCAGAAACCGCCGCCATCGCCGCGATAACCGGCCCAGAACCGGGACCCGCACCATCGCCTCGGCGGCGGTGGTCAGAATATAGACCGCGATGATCCCCACCAAAACCGGGAGAATAATCGACTGACCCACTACCAGCAGCCAGCCCACCATCAGCATCAGCGCAACCGAATAGGTCACTATTGCCAGCCTGCTCATACTCAATATCCGATTCGAAATTCCTAAACGTGAGTAAATACGGAGCAGAGGCTGCGGGCAATGTGCGGTCGAAAGTTTCCGATCATAGCCGCTGACGTCGCAATCTCGTTAAGAATGGCCGCAATCGACCGATATATCCTGTTGCATGCCGCGCCGCAGCGCCTTAGCCCTGTCCGTGGGACACCCTTCCCCAACGAAGGGCACTTATCTGTAAGGATAGCAGTAATGGCTACTCAGCAACCGGCAACGCGGCCGGCCAATCCGCGTTTTTCCTCGGGCCCCTGTGCCAAACCCCCCACATTTGAACTGTCCAAACTGGCCGACGCCCCCTTGGGTCGTAGCCACCGCGCAGCTGTTGGCAAGGCCAAGCTGAAGGATGCCATCGAAGGCACCCGTGAGGTTCTGGGCATCCCCGCCGACTATAAAATCGGAATCGTTCCCGGCTCCGACACTGGTGCCGTTGAGATGGCGCTGTGGTCGCTGCTTGGTCAACGCAAGGTCGAGATGGTTGCCTGGGAAAGCTTTGGCGCTGGCTGGGTCACTGACGTGGTCAAGCAATTGAAGATCGACGCCGAGATCAAAACGGCGGATTACGGTCAGATTGTTGACCTGGCGTCCATCGATTTTGCCAACGACGTTGTCTTCACCTGGAACGGCACCACCTCGGGTGTGCGCGTTCCCAACGGTGACTTTATTCCTGCCGACCGTGATGGGCTGACCATCTGCGATGCAACTTCGGCGGCTTTTGCAACCGATCTGCCCTGGGACAAGCTGGATGTGACCACCTTCTCTTGGCAGAAGGTTCTGGGCGGCGAAGCGGCGCATGGTGTGATCGTTCTGTCCCCTCGCGCAGTTGCACGTCTGGAAAGCTACACCCCGGCCTGGCCGCTGCCAAAGATCTTCCGCCTGACCAAAGGTGGTAAGCTGATCGAAGGTATCTTTACCGGTGCCACCATCAACACCCCGTCGATGCTGGCTGTCGAAGATTACCTATTCGCACTGGGCTGGGCCCGCTCGGTCGGTGGCCTGAAAGGTATGATTGCCCGGGCTGATGCCAATGCGCAGGCGGTGTTTGATTTTTGCGATGCCAACAACTGGATCACCAATCTGGCCGAAGACGATGCGACACGCTCGAACACATCTGTTTGTCTGAAGTTCACCGATGGCCGCATCCAGGACGGCGCTGTCTTTGCAAAGGCAGTAGCCAAACGTCTGGAAGGTGAGAACATCGCGCTGGATATCGGCGCCTATCGTGACGCCCCTGCCGGTCTGCGGATCTGGTGTGGYGGYACGGTCGARACCTCGGACATTCAGGCSATGCTGCCTTGGYTGGCCTGGGCKTTYGAGGCCGAGATCGCAGCRCAGGCGTAARTCGCNGCCTTCAMTGACAGWGTAGGGTGCGTRGTTCCACGCACCTYCCCCGCTCCAAAGAMTTCAAAAGGACCAMTATCAKGGCTCCCAAAGTACTCGTMTCCGACAAACTCTCTGAGACCGCCGTTCAGATCTTCCGCGACCGCGGTATCGAGGTGGATTTCATGCCCGACCTGGGCAAAGACAAAGACAAGCTAGCGGCAGTGATCGGCCAATATGACGGCTTGGCAATTCGTTCGGCTACCAAAGTGACGTCGATCATTCTTGAGGCTGCCACCAACCTCARGGTTATCGCCCGGGCCGGCATCGGCACTGACAACATCGACAAAGACGCGGCGTCGAAAAAGGGTGTGATCGTGATGAACACACCTTTCGGCAACATGATCACCACTGCCGAGCATGCCATTGCGATGATGTTTGCCGTGGCCCGTCAGATCCCCGAGGCAAGCGCCTCGACCCATGCTGGTAAATGGGAAAAATCCAAGTTTATGGGCACCGAGCTGACCAACAAGACGCTGGGTGTGATTGGCGCAGGCAACATCGGTGGCATCGTTTGCGACCGTGCGCGTGGGTTAAAGATGAAAGTCATCGCCTATGATCCCTATCTGGGCGAAGAAAAAGCCGACAAGATGGGTGTTGAGAAGGTTGAGCTGGACGAGTTGCTGGCCCGTGCCGACTTTATCACACTGCACGTGCCGCTGACCGACCAGACCCGCAACATTCTGTCGCGTGAAAACCTGGCCAAAACCAAAAAGGGTGTCCGTATCATCAACTGCGCCCGTGGTGGTCTGGTGGACGAAGAGGCACTGGCTGAGCTGCTGAAATCCGGTCACGTGGCTGGCGCTGCCTTTGACGTGTTTGCCGAAGAGCCAGCCAAGGAAAACGTGTTGTTCAACCTGCCCAACGTGGTCTGCACCCCGCACCTGGGCGCCGCCACCACCGAGGCGCAGGAAAACGTTGCCCTGCAAGTGGCCGAGCAGATGTCGAATTATCTGCTGACTGGTGCTGTTGAGAACGCACTGAACATGCCGTCGGTGACTGCCGAAGAAGCCAAGGTCATGGGCCCGTGGATCAAACTGGCCGATCATCTGGGCAGCTTCACCGGCCAGATGACCGACGAGCCGATCAAGGCCATCAACATCTTGTATGATGGTGTTGCATCGGAAATGAACCTGGCAGCGCTGAACTGTTCGGTTATCGCCGGCATCATGAAACGCGCCAACCCGGATGTGAACATGGTCTCGGCACCGGTTGTCGCCAAAGAGCGTGGCATCAAGATCTCGACCACCAACCAGGACAAATCCGGTACCTTTGACGGCTACATCAAAGTGACTGTGGTGACTGACAAGCGCGAGCGTTCGGTTGCGGGGACTGTGTTCAGTGACGGCAAACCCCGCTTCATYCAGATCAAAGGCATCAACATCGACGCCGAGGTCGGCGCCCATATGTTGTACACCACCAACGAAGACGTGCCGGGTATCATCGGTACTCTGGGTCAGACCATGGGGGAACATGGCGTCAACATCGCCAACTTTACCCTGGGTCGGGCCGCCGCTGGAGGTGAAGCCATCGCGTTGCTCTATGTTGATGATAAAGTGCCCGCTGGTGCCCGCGCTCAACTGGCGGAAACCGGCTATTTCACTCAGATCAAGCCGCTGGAATTCGACGTCGTCTGATCCACAGGCTTGTGCGTTAAGATTGCTAAGGGAACCGCCATTCAGGCGGTTCCCTTTTTTGTGGGATTTGACCCTTGCAGATCCTGCAGTCTCCTGCTGCTATAGGCCTCAATACCAAGGCGCATTATTCCGCAATAAATAGGTGATAAACATGTTTCCCATTATGTTGGACGACTCCGAGAAACAGGACGACGCCCCGGCTTCCGGCAAGCTTGAGGCGCTGTTCTTTCAAAGTCGCAATGTGATTGTCACCGGTGAAATCAACGACAAGCTGGCCCAACGCACCGTCGCGCACCTGCTTGCCCTGGCCGAAGCGGGGGATGATCCGATCAATATCTTTATTTCCTCGCCTGGTGGGCATGTGGAAAGTGGCGACATGGTGCATGATGTCATCCGCTTTATCCGGCCCAAGGTCCGCACCATCGGCACCGGCTGGGTGGCCAGCGCCGGGGCGTTGATTTATGTCGGTGCCCGCAAGGAAAACCGGTATTGCCTGCCAAACACTCGGTTCCTGTTGCATCAGCCCTCAGGTGGGATTGGCGGTCAGGCAACGGACATGATGATCCAGGCCGAGCAAATCCGCATCATGCGAGAACGGTTTGATGCCCTGTTTGCCGATGCCACCGGACAGACGGCGGAAAAAATATCAGCCGACACCACCCGGGATTTTTGGCTGACCGCGCCAGAGGCCATTGAGTATGGTCTTGCTGGTAAGATCATCCAAACCGCAGATGATTTGGCCTAAGCCCGTGGTATTGACTGTACAACCGCGGGGCCAAGCATGACCTCTCCCATTTACGCCATTGGTGATATTYACGSKCAKMWCGAGATGCTGGAGGCGGCGTTGCAGCGCATCGAGGCGGATGGCGGTCCTGATGCCCGCATCGTTTTCCTTGGCGATTACACCGACCGCGGCCCCGACAGCCGTGGTGTGATCGAGCTACTGCAGCAAGGCCAGGCCGAAGGCCGCAATTGGGTCACCTTGATGGGCAACCACGACCGGATGTTCTCGATGTTTCTGGAGGATTATCCGCGCACCGATTCACAGCTGTTGGTAGGGTTTCATTGGCTGCATCCGCGCATCGGCGGGGTTGAGACTCTGGCCTCGTACGGTGTCGAGGTTGTTGAGGGCGACCGCACCAACGGGGTTCATGCCCGTGCTAGCGCTGCGGTGCCGCAACCGCATCTGGATTTCCTTGCCTCTCTGCCCAGTCATCACCAAGAGGGCGAGTTGCTGTTTGTCCACGCCGGTATCCGCCCGGGCATCGCGCTGGCGGATCAAAGCGAGGATGACAACGTCTGGATTCGGCAGGAGTTCCTAAGATACCCCGACCCACATCCCTGGCTGGTTGTGCATGGCCACACCCAGGTGCAACAGCCCGAACATCACGGCAATCGGGTCAATTTGGATTCGGGTGCCGGCTATGGCCGCCCGCTGACTGCCGCAGTGTTCGAAGGCCGCCAAGCCTGGGTTCTTACCGATACGGGGCGTGTTGCGCTTTTGCCAAGATGAGCGAATAACGCACGATATGGCCGAAATTCAAAAGAAGTTGGCGGCCAATCATGATACAAAGCTCTGGTGGCTGGAGGCTTGTTATTTTTGAGCGTAATTGTTTGGGCTTTCTGGTTCCACAGAAGGTTTTTTCTGCCCTCAGCCACAACTTCAATTCATGTTGAATCTTGGTATTGCCACCGTATCATCCTTGGGTTGCCTTTGTCCAATCCAAAACAACCTTGCCACTTTTTCCGGATTTCATCTCGGCAAATCCTTGCTGAAAATCGTCCACATCAAATCGGTGGGTGATCACAGCGCTGACATCCAATCCGTTCTGCAGCATTGCGATCATCTTGTACCAGGTCTCGAAAATCTCCCGACCGTAGACACCTTTGAGGGTGATCGCCTTGAACACAATACGGCTCCAATCCACTGGCGATTTGCCCGGAGGAATGCCCAGCAACGCGATATGGCCGCCCATCACCATTGCCTCGATCATCTGATCCAGCGCCGCCTGATTGCCTGACATTTCCAATCCAACGTCAAACCCCTGGGACATGCCCAACTCGGCAATAACATCGTTCAGATCTTCTTTGGTGACGTTGACAGGTCGCACGTTGGCCACTTTTTCGGCCAGCGCCAACCGTTCGGGATTCACATCGGTGATGGCTACATGGCGCGCGCCCGCATGCCGGGCCACCGCGGCAGCCATGATGCCAATTGGTCCGGCCCCAGTGATCAGTACGTCCTCGCCCACTAGGTCAAAGCTCAGCGCCGTGTGCACCGCATTGCCCAAGGGGTCCAGAATAGCCCCAATGTCGTCCGAAATATCATCCGGCAGCGGCACCACGTTAAATGCAGGCAGCCGCAGGTACTGCGCAAAAGCTCCCTGAACGTTGACCCCGATGCCACGGGTTTCCGGGTCCAGATGAAACTTGCCAGCCCGTGATTGGCGCGATTGGTGGCCGATCAGATGCCCCTCGCCGGAGCAGCGCTGCCCGATCTCCAGGCCGGTTACATTGCGGCCCAGTTCGACAATCTTGCCGGCAAACTCGTGACCGGTGATCAGCGGCACCGGCACCGTTTTTGCGGCCCAGGCATCCCAGTTCCAGATATGCACATCCGTGCCGCAGATGCCGGTCTTTTTGATCTTGATCAGAACGTCGTCGGGGCCAATCTCGGGAACTGGCGCTCGGGTCATCCACAGCCCTTCCTGAGGAAAGGATTTTTCCAGCGCAATCATGGTGTTTGGCTTGCTCATGAGATGATCCCCAGATCTTTGCCCGCCTTGCCAAAGGCAGTCAGCGCACGTTCCAATTCATCCCGCGTAAGGGCTGCGTTCATCTGCGTTCTGATCCGCGCCTGCCCACGCGGCACCACCGGGAAGAAGAACCCAGAGACAAAGACGCCTTCGTCAAACAACCGCGTCGCCATGTCCTGCGCCAGTTGCGCCTCGCCAAGCATGATGGGGACAATCGGATGTTCACCCGGCAGCAGGTCATAACCTAGCGCATCCAGACCCGCCCGCCAGAACTGGGTGTTCTCAAACAACTGTGCCCGCAGTTCCGCGCCCTGTTCGACCAATCGGATGGCCTCAATCCCCGCAGCAACGATGGAAGGCGGCAGCGAATTGGAGAACAGATAGGGTCGCGCCCGCTGCCGCAGCAGGTCGATGACTGGCTGCGGCCCGGCGATGTAACCGCCAATTGCCCCCCCCAGTGCCTTGCCCAAAGTTCCCGTCAGAATATCAACGTCAACGCCAAAATGATCCGGCGTGCCAGCGCCATTAGGCCCCATAAATCCGGTGGCATGACAGTCGTCGACCATCACCACAGCATCGTATTTATCCGCCAGTGCCCGGATCTCGGGCAGCTTGGCCAGAGTGCCATCCATCGAGAACACCCCATCGGTGGCGATCATGATGTGCCGGGCGCCGTCCTCGCGGGCCTGTTTCAACCAGGCCTCCAGATCATTCATGTCGCTGTTCAGATAGCGATAGCGCTTGGCCTTGCACAGCCGGATACCGTCGATGATCGAGGCATGGTTCAGGCTGTCCGAGATAATCGCGTCCTCAGGCCCCAGCAACGGTTCGAACACCCCGCCATTGGCGTCAAAGCAGGCAGCAAACAGGATCGAATCATCCTTGTTCAAGAACTTGGCCAGCTTCTGTTCCAATTCACGATGAATGTCTTGAGTGCCGCAAATGAACCGCACCGAGGCCATGCCAAAACCCTTGGGCTCCATTGCGGCACTGGCAGCCGCGATCAGATCGGGATGGTTGGCCAATCCCAGATAGTTGTTGGCGCACAGGTTGATCACCTGATGTCCGCCCACGGTAATCTCGCCGCCCTGAGGCGAGGTGATCATTCGCTCCCGCTTGGTCAGCCCCTCAGCTTCGATCTGTTGCAGAGTATTGGTGATATCACTGAGAAAGGCTTGGGACATGGCAGGGCTCCTTTGAGTCGCCTGTCTAGCATAACGGATGCATTTCCGAAATAGAGGATTTCATTATGACGGAAAAAATTCCGTAAAGATGGATTTTATGATGGCGCGAAAATGCCCTTGAACACGCTCTACATCGCAGCAATGGTGGCCAAAATTTCCTTGGAGAGACTGAATGATCAAAGCAACTGCCCAGGTTCAGTTCGAAAATGCTCTGTCTGATGCCACGACGCCAGACCAAGCCTATGATGCGCTATGTGATCTGACGCAAACCGTGGTCGGGGCCAAGCTGTTCACGGTGATGACGGTGGATATGACCACCGAGCTGGCGCAGCGAAGCTATACCAGTGACCCGGTCAACTATCCGACCTCTGGCACCAAACCGATCACCCGCAACAGCTGGTTTGCCATTGTTCACGACCAGCATGAGTGTTTTGTGGCCAATACGATTGAAGAGATCGCCGAGGTGTTCCCGGATTATGAGCTGATCAATTCTCTGGGCTGTCAGTCCGTGATCAACCTGCCCATCGTGATTGCCGGAACTCTGGTGGCGACTGTAAATATTCTGCACGAAGAGGCCTATTACACCGAAGATCGTGTGGCGCGGACCAAGGAGTTGCTAACTCTGCCGTCCCTAGCCGCGCTATGTGTGGCGCAGGGGTTATCATAAGAGAGTGGCACAGTGACAGACCGGGCGGCAGCGCTCTACCTCCGTAAAGGATGTGCTATCTTATGTGTCTGCGGTGTTAAAAAGAGCGTTTTTAGAGAATGGTAATGACAACAAAAAAAGCACTCGTTCCAGTGGTCAACGGCAAGATTACCAAGGGCAGGGCCTTTGCATTACCTGTTTTTCGCCCTGAGCCCTGTTTGGTGGCGGTTCCAAAGGGGGACGTTTGCCATATTGCCGCACTAGTATATACCGGCAGGGAGATTACTCCGAAAGATATTTTGGAAAAACTGACGACCAACGGTGTTGTCGTGGGCATCGAACAGGAACCTTACTTGGACTTTGCTCGGCACTATTTAGATTGCGTCAAGCAGTTCAAAGTTGGAGATTTTGTTCAATTGGATGAGGCGCAGGAATCGTTTTCGCTGAAGAAAGTCGATAAAAAACTGTCGTCATGGCCATTAGGTAATTAGAGCCGAAGTCGGCGCAGACTCACGCATTCTTCACGATCAAAAACACCCGCGCCGGCCCTTTGGGGGCAGTGATCGAATGCACCACATCCGCCGCATACCGCGCGGTGTCGCCGACCTGCAATTGCGTTTCAGCTTTTCCGGACACCACCGCAACCTCGCCTTTCAGAACAGTTAATTGTTCCAGGGTGCCGCGCGTGTGTGGCTGGCTGTTCAATGCGCCGCCTTTGTCGAACCGGATGTCATAGACCTCGTGCCCTCCGGCGTCCTCGGGCGGTGACAAGATCCGAATGCGACAACCCTGGCCCATGTTCTCGATTTTGGGCACGTCGTTTGCGCGTAGCACTTCGACGTGATCCTGCGCATCTTTCGACTCAAGCAATCCGGCGAAATCCACCTGTAAAGCGCGGGTCAGGTTCCACAGAGTGGCGATGGTGGGGCTGCTCTCGCCGCGCTCGATCTGGCTGACCATGGACCGGGACACGCCCGAAAGGTTGGCCACCGCCTCGAGGCTCAAACCCTGGGCGCGACGGGCCTCTTTTAGGCGAGAGGGCAGCAGTGTCAGAATATCGTCTGTATTTTCCGTCATAACGGAGTCCTGCTGCTTGGCAGGGGGTTTGTCAATGACGGGACGTCCTGGCAGACAGGGCGATGCTGCGGCAGCATAATGGGCGCAACTGGATTTATGAGGAGAGAGATCATGACAGATATCGTCATTCTGGACGGCGCGCGGACTGCTATTGGAACTTTTGGTGGTGCCCTAGTCAATACCACGCCGATTGATCTGGCAACCGTGGTTTCCAAAGCGGCAATGCAGCGCTCAGGGGTCGATCCAGGCCAGATCGGCACCGTGGTGTTTGGCCACGTGATCAATACMGAACCACGCGATATGTACCTGAGCCGGGTGGCGGCGATGCAGGCGGGGGTGCCCGAGAGTGCTCCGGCGATGAACGTCAACCGTTTGTGCGGGTCCGGCGCGCAGGCCATTGTCTCGGCCATGCAATCGCTCATGCTGGGGGATGCAGAATTCGCTCTGGCTGGCGGTGCTGAAAACATGTCCCGTAGTCCGTTTATCATGCAGCAGCGCTGGGGTGCCAAGATGGGCGATGTGACGTCGCTGGACATGATGTTGGGGGCGCTGAACTGTCCCTTTGGCACCGGTCACATGGGGGTCACGGCGGAAAACGTAGCGGATGAGCACGACATCACCCGCGCTCAGATGGACGCGTTCGCACTGCTGAGCCAGAGCCGTGCGGCGGCGGCGATCRAGGCGGGATATTTCCAGAGCCAGATCACGCCGGTTGAGGTGAAGGTCAAGCGCGACATGGTGCCGTTTGAGGTGGATGAACATCCCAAGGCCACCACGGCCGAGGCCCTGGCCGGGTTGCGGACTGTGTTCCAAAAGGACGGCCGTGTCACTGCTGGCAATGCCAGTGGCATCAACGATGGCGCCGCAGCGATGGTGCTGGCCACTGCCAGTGCCGCTGAGGCCGCCGGGCTGAAGCCAAAGGCGCGTATTCTGGGTTATGCTCATGCCGGTGTGCACCCCGAGGTGATGGGGATTGGTCCGATCCCTGCGGTGCAGAACCTGCTGGCGAAAATCGGACTGTCAGTGAGTGATTTTGACGTGATCGAAAGCAACGAAGCCTTTGCATCGCAGGCGCTGGCGGTGAACAAGGCGCTGGGTCTGGATCCGGCCAAGGTGAACCCCAATGGTGGTGCCATTGCGCTGGGTCATCCAGTGGGGGCGACGGGGGCGATCATTACCCTAAAAACCCTGTATGAGCTGGAGCGTATTGGTGGAACCAAGGGGCTGATCACCATGTGTATTGGTGGCGGTCAGGGGATCGCGTTGGCCATAGAACTGCTCTGAGTTTGAAAGCGGGAGGGGGCTGTCTGCCCCCTCTTGGCCTTGCGGCCAATTCACCCCCGAGGTTATTTCTGGCCAGATGAAGCTGGCTGAAAGTGATTCTTTTTATAAAATCTGGCTGATGACAGCAAACAGGCCAGCACCGACTATGGCTCCGGCCAACGCGGGTGTCAGCCAAGCCGAGCCCTGACGCTTGCGGCCATCTGGAGTGGTGGACTGGGCGATCAAAGCAGATTCGACCAGCGCAGGAAGCCGTGGGCCAAAGCGGGCCATGACCTGGGCGGTGGACATCAGATCCTTGATCACGGCGCGCGGTCCGATGGATTTTTTGATGTAATCAGCCACCACCGGGTGGGCTGCCTCCCAGATATTGATGTCAGGGTCCAATGAACGGGCGACACCTTCGACCACCACCATAGTGCGCTGCAGCAGGATCAGCTCGGTGCGGGTTTCCATGCCAAAGCGTTCGGTGACCTCAAACAGATAGTGCAGCAGTCGACCCATCGAGATGCCGCTGGCATTCATGCCAAAGATTGGCTCGCCTACCGCGCGCAGGGCGCGGGCAAATTCATCGACATCGCGGTCGGCGGGGACATAGCCGGCTTCAAAATGGACCTCGGCAACGCGTTTGTAGTCGCGTTTGATGAAGCCATACAGGATCTCGGCATAGACCCGACGGGTGTATTCGTCGATATGGCCCATGATGCCAAAATCATAAGCAATGATGTCGCCATTGGCCGCCACCTTGAGATTGCCCTGGTGCATGTCGGCGTGGAAAAAACCGTCGCGCAGCGCATGGCGCAGGAACAGGCCCAACACCCGTTCTCCCAATGCCCGGCGGTCGTGGCCTGCTGCGTCCAGCGCCTCATTGTCGCCGAGATCGACACCATCTGCCCAATCAAGCGTCATCACCCGTCGGGCCGAGTAGTTCCACTGGATTGTCGGCAGCTGAAACCCCTTGTCCTGACTGGTGTTGGCGGCAAATTCGGAGGCTGAGGCGCTTTCTAGGCGCAGGTCGAGTTCGGCCTGCACTACGCCGTCAAAATGCTCGATCACCTCCAGGGGGCGCAACCGACGGGCGCTGGGGGCAAACAGATCGACGATGCGGGCAGCAAAGTAGAAGGCGTCTACATCTTTGTTGAAAGCCCGCTCGATTCCGGGGCGCAGCACTTTGACCGCCACTTCTTTGCCGGAGTCGGCTAGGCGGGCGCGGTGCACCTGGGCGATCGAGGCGGCAGCAATGGGTTCACTGAATTCCGAGAACATCTGGTCAACCGGCAGACCCAGCTCGCGTTCCACCTCGGCCATTGCCTCGGCTTTGGARAACGGCGGCAGCTTGTCCTGCARCACTCGYARCTGTAGGGCCAGRTCTTCGCCAACCACATCAGGYCGKGTCGACAGCATCTGGCCRAACTTKRTATAGGCMGGYCCCAGCGCCGTCAGCGCCCGGGTGAGCGGCGGCATATCGGGGTCGCCTTTGTGGCCCAGCCATTTGAACGGCCAGCCTAGGGTATGGGCCAGGATGCGCAGAGGTTTTGGCGCGTCAAAGGCGTCGAGCACCACGCTCATGGCGCCGGTGCGCTCGAGTGTTGCGCCGGTACGGATCAGGCGGATGATGTTGTGGGGGCCGCGCATAAGTTAGATCTTCCAGCCAGAGTGCAGGGCGGCAATGCCAAGACTTARRTTGCGGTATTTGGCGTTCTCGAAGCCWGCTTTGCKRACCATGYCYARAAACGTCTCCTGATCGGGGAAATTGCGGATCGATTCGACYAAATATTGATAGCTGTCGTGATCATTGGCGATCAGCTGACCCAGGCGCGGAATGACGTTGAAGGAATACAGATCATAGGCTTTTTGCATCGCGGCGTTCGGCAACTGGCTGAATTCCAGCACCATCAGGCGACCGCCGGGTTTTAACACCCGGTAGGCCTCGGTCAGGGCTTGCTGCGGTCGGGTGACATTCCGGATGCCAAACGAAATGGTGTAGACGTCAAAACTRTTGTCCTTGAACGGCARYGCCATGGCRTCKCCAGTGACCCAGTCCAGACTGTCGGCCATCTGGCCAGCCTCGGCGCGGGTGCGGCCGGCTTCGAGCATCGGTGTGGTAATATCCAGTACAGTGGCATGGCCATGACCGGCCCGTTTCAGGAASCGRAACGAGATATCGCCGGTGCCRCCWGCSACRTCCARYAGKYKCTGRCCGGGGTRSGGSGCCAGCCAATCCATCATCGCGTCYTTCCAGACACGGTGGATGCCCATGCTCATCACATCRTTCATGATGTCGTACTTTGACGCCACCGAGYTGAAAACGCYTTGMACSCGKCCAGCCTTTTCGGCCTCGGGGACGGTTTTGAACCCGAAATGGGTGGTGGTCTCGGATGTGTCTGACATAGGGCTGCCGTTTTTGAGATTTCGCCCCTGTTATAAGGTGCTGGCAGGGAGGTACAATGCGACGGTTTGGATTGGGAGCGATGTCATGCCGGAATTACCCGAAGTAGAGACGGTGCGCCGTGGGCTAAGCCCAGCGATGGAGGGCGCGGTGATTGTCCGTGCGCAGGTCAACCGCCCGGATCTGCGTTGGCCATTTCCAGATCGTATGGCGGAACGGCTGACCGGAGCGCGGGTTTTGGCGCTGCGGCGGCGGTCAAAGTACCTGTTGGCGGATCTGGACAGCGGCGAGACCCTATTGGTTCATCTTGGCATGTCAGGGCGAATGACGGTGTCGGGCGATCCGCAGGGGCAATTTGTAAGTGACCATCCAGCGGCGCAGAAACATGATCATGTGGTGTTTGACATGGATAATGGCGCCCGGGTGACCTTTAATGACCCACGTCGGTTTGGAGCGATGGATCTTCTGGATACGGCAACGGCAGATCAGCACAAGTTGCTGTCGGTGTTGGGGCCCGAACCTTTGGGCAATGATTTTCACGAACAATACCTCGTCCAGGCCTTTGAAGGGCGCAACACGCCGGTGAAATCGGCACTGCTGGATCAGGGAATCATCGCTGGTTTGGGCAATATCTATGTTTGCGAAGCATTGTTTCGATCAAAGATATCGCCACGTCGCAAAGCGGGACAGATTTCTGCCCGGCGGGTGGCCACTCTGGTTCCGGTGATCCGGCAGGTTCTGGCCGATGCAATTGATGCAGGCGGTTCATCGCTGAAAGATTTCCGGCAAGCCGATGGAAGTCTTGGATATTTTCAGCACAGCTTTGATGTGTACGGGCGCGAGGGTGAGGCCTGCAAACGCGAGGGATGTGACGGTATAATAGATCGAATCACCCAGTCCGGTCGCTCATCCTTCTATTGTGGCAAGTGCCAAAGATAGCTTGAAAGAGATGAGTTGCGTGTTAAGAAATCGGTCCTAACGGAATAATGAAAGCTCACAATATGGCCTTTGAGACGATCATCGTCGAAGTGCAGGACCACGTTTCCCTTATCAAGCTGAACCGGCCTGACGCGTTGAACGCGCTCAACACCCTGCTGCTGCAGGAATTGTGCACCGCCCTGGAAGAGGCGGATGCCAATGATAAGGTGCGCTGCATTGTGCTCACCGGCTCCGAGAAGGCTTTTGCTGCGGGTGCCGACATCAAGGAGATGTCGGAGATGAGCTTTGTTGATGTGTTTACTTGCAACCTGTTTGCAGACGTCAACACCCGCATTTCGGCGATCCGAAAGCCAATCATCGCTGCGGTTTCTGGCTACGCGCTGGGCGGCGGCTGCGAAGTGGCGATGATGTGCGACTTTATCATTGCCGCCGACACCGCCAAGTTCGGCCAGCCCGAGATCAACTTGGGTGTCATTGCGGGTATGGGGGGCAGCCAGCGACTGACCCGCTTTGTGGGCAAATCAAAATCTATGGATATGAACCTGACGGGTCGCTTCATGGGCGCCGAAGAGGCAGAGCGCTCAGGATTGGTATCGCGGGTGGTCCCCGCCAAGAAGCTGATCGAAGAGGCGATGGGCGCAGCGCAGAAGATTGCTGAGAAGTCTTTGTTGACAGCCGCCGCGGCCAAAGAAGCGGTGAACCGCAGCTACGAGCTGACCCTGAGCGAAGGCATGTTGTTTGAGCGCCGGGTGTTCCATTCGATGTTCGCCACTGAAGATCAAAAAGAGGGTATGGCAGCCTTTCTGGAGAAACGCGAAGCGCAGTTCCGCGACAAGTAAGCGAAGACATTGTGACGCGAGTAAGAGCAGGCCCACGTGGCCTGCTTTTCAGTTTCTGGGACTTGCCACGGCATAGGCTTGCCAAAATGGCGAAACCCGCGTAGGTGACGCCTCAATATGCGCGTGCAGCCCGCTTAGGCTAGAATCACACCGGTGGATCAGATCCGGGTTGGCTGGCATTGCGCGTCAGAGATACAAACCCGAGAGTAAGGTCAAACACCATGGCAAATACCCCACAGTCAAAAAAACGCGCCCGTCAAAACGAGAAGCGCTTTGCGGTCAACAAAGCCCGTCGTTCGCGCATCCGTACCTTCCTGCGTACTGTCGAAGAAGCCATCGAGTCCGGTGACAAAGAAGTGGCAACAGCAGCTCTGCGCGCAGCTCAGCCTGAACTGATGCGCGGTGTGACCAAAGGTGTTTACCACAAGAACACCGCTTCGCGTAAAGTGTCGCGTCTGTCGGCTCGCGTCAAAGCGCTGAGCTGATTCCCTAACTATTGGGTCTTCGGACCAAGGTTGACCCAACGTCAAAGGCGCTGCAATTTGCAGCGCCTTTGTTTTTTTGGTCACGCATTTAGACCTGTGCTGCGGGTGAGAGGGATTCTTTATCCACAATCGCCGAGTCAACATCAGAGTTTTATTGATGGCTGACCCCCGATGTTGCTACCAATGATACAGCGATTCATTCGCTGGGGGGACTAGGCTGCTCGCGAAATTCCCGATGGGCATCGGGGAGGCTTTCGTGGCTTTATGTTCATTTGCGCAACGTATGGTTGTTGCGTGGATTGAACCAAACTGCTTCGGGCGTGCCCGAGTAGCAGCCCAGTCGCATTGTGTGTGTAATGATGGCTAAATCCGTGTGGCAACATGGGTGTTTTTACTTTGCGAACGCCAGAGATGCTGTTTCTAAATGGAAATGGTGTTGGCCAGTATCATGCTGGCCAGCATAGGATATGCCTGTGCGTGCTCCTTGGCGTTTGATGCGGAATATGGGGACAAGTGGTGGGCCAATATGGCCACAAAATCGGGACGTATGAGGCGCGGGATGACACAAGATAAATGGAGCCAACTGAGGCAGCGGTTGCTTAAGACGGTCGGGAAAAACAACTATACCACGTGGATTGAGCCACTGGAATTCGATGAATTGGAGGGGGGCGTGGCTGTGTTTCACGTGCCGACCAATTTCATGGGCAATTACGTCAGCCAGAATTTTGCAGATCTAATCCTGCATGAGTTCAGCCTATCGGGAGAGCTGGTGCAGCGTCTGTCGTTCAAGGTTGCGGCCAATTCACCGGTCCGTCCGGCGCGTGTACCAGCGCGAGCGGAAGAATCCTTTGTTGAATTGACTGACCGGAACGCAGAGCGGGACAATGCCGCTTCGCCTGCCGTCAGCACCACTCAGAGTAAAATGGAATCGTTGCAAGCTGCGCCGCTTGATCCGCGGTTTACCTTTGACAGCTTTGTCGTTGGCAAACCCAACGAACTGGCCCATGCGGCCGCGCGCCGGGTGGCCGAAGGTGGTCCCGTCACTTTCAATCCGCTGGTGCTCTATGGTGGCGTTGGCCTGGGTAAAACCCACCTGATGCATGCCATCGCCTGGGAGTTGACCGCGCGGGATCCCGATCTCAACGTGCTGTATCTGTCGGCCGAGCAATTCATGTACCGCTTTGTGCAGGCCCTGCGCGAACGCCGGATGATGGATTTCAAACACCTGTTCCGTTCGGTTGACGTGCTGATGGTGGATGACGTGCAATTCATCGCCGGCAAGGGATCGACCCAAGAGGAGTTCTTTCACACCTTCAACGCGCTGGTGGATCAAAACAAGCAGATCATCATTTCGGCCGACCGCGCGCCGGGTGAAATCAAGGATCTGGAAGACCGGGTGAAGTCGCGTCTGCAATGTGGTCTGGTGGTTGATCTGCATCCSACMGACTATGAGCTGCGCCYTGGCATCCTGCAGACCAARGTMAARCARTATGGCGCCACCTATCCCGGCCTTCAGATCGCCGATGGTGTGCTTGAATTTTTGGCTCATCGTATCTCGACCAACGTGCGGGTGCTGGAGGGCGCGCTGACCCGGCTGTTTGCCTTTGCCTCGCTGGTCGGGCGCGAGATTGACATGGACTTGACCCAGGATTGTTTGGCTGATGTGCTGCGGGCGTCCGAGCGCAAGATTACGGTTGAGGAAATTCAGCGTAAGGTGTCCGACTATTACAACATCCGCATGTCTGACATCATTGGCCCCAAGCGGCTGCGCTCTTTTGCGCGACCACGGCAGGTGGCGATGTATCTGTCCAAGCAGCTGACCAGCCGGTCRCTGCCGGAAATCGGYCGCCGCTTTGGSGGKCGTGACCACACKACRGTGATGCACGGGGTYAAGCGGATCGAAGAGYTAAAGCARACCGACGGTCAGATTGCTGAAGACGTCGAAATGCTGCGCCGCGCATTGGAAGCATAAACCGCTTATTTGAATTGGCGGCCCCGGAAGATATTCGGGGCTGTTTTCTTAGGTCATATCGCAACGGTTGCCAGTCAATAAGGCAGATGTGGCGCTGTGTCTCTTGACGGTCTGGCCTTTCCCCTGAACAAATTCATGAAAAGCCTTGTGCTACATGGGTAAAACGCTATTTTGCCCTTCCTGGCCATTCGCAGAGGATTGAGGGAATGAAGATCAGTATTGAACGCGGCGCCCTGCTTAAAGCAGTGGGCCAGGCCCAATCGGTCGTAGAACGCCGCAACACCATCCCGATTCTTGCGAATGTTCTGATCGAGGCSGAAGGCGAGCACGTGCATTTTCKYKYMASYKRTTYGRMYWKYKRMRYSRWYKRYWWSRMRYSYRSRSAGGTYGARSRKRMTRKCGMCASSRCRRWGTCAGCGACCACCCTGCACGAGATTGTCCGCAAATTGCCGGATGGTGCTCTGGTCACCCTGTCTGCCGATGCGGCCACTGGGCGGTTGACGGTTGAGGCAGGCCGCTCCAATTTCTCGCTGGCGACATTGCCGCGCGAAGATTTTCCAGTGATGGCCTCGTCTGAATATCAGTCGAATTTCTCTGCAAAGGCTGGCCTGTTGCGGCGGTTGTTCGACAAATCTAAATTTGCCATCTCGACCGAAGAGACCCGCTATTATCTGAACGGTGTTTACATGCATGTTTCGGATGGCGAAGACGGCAAGGTGCTGCGCTGTGTGGCCACCGATGGCCACCGCCTGGCCCGTATTGATGCTGATCTACCTGCCAACGCGCTCGACATGCCCGGTGTTATCGTGCCGCGTAAAACAGTGGGCGAGCTGCGCAAACTGCTGGATGACGACGATATGGAAATCGCGGTTTCGGTCAGTGAGACCAAGGTGCGCTTTGCCACTCCGGATATCACGCTGACCTCCAAGGTGATCGACGGCACATTCCCCGATTACACCCGGGTCATTCCACAGGGCAACACCCGTCGCCTGGAAGTGGATGCCAAAGAGTTTGCCCGGGCAGTGGACCGGGTCGCTACGGTGTCCTCAGAACGTTCGCGTGCGGTGAAGCTGCAGCTGGATGCAGACCGGTTGATCTTGTCTGTCAACGCGCCCGACAGCGGCGCTGCCGAAGAAGAGCTGGCCGTGGCCTATAGCGATGAGCCGCTGGAAATTGGGTTCAACGCCAAGTACCTGCTGGAAATTGCCAATCAGGTGGACCGCGAGAACGCAGTGTTCATGTTCAACTCCYCGGGGGATCCGACGTTGATGCGCGAAGGCAATGACCAGAGCGCGGTTTACGTCGTGATGCCGATGCGGGTTTGATTACCTGACGGCGATGCCTCCGGCGGAGRTATTTTYAACAAGAAGAAATGAGGCCGGGCGATGTTGGCTCTGACCGCGTTGACCCTGTCCTATTTTCGCTCGCACAAGCGGGCGGAACTGGAGCTGGATGGCCGCCCGGTGGCCATCCATGGTGCCAATGGCGCGGGCAAGACCAATATTTTGGAAGCGGTATCGTTGTTTTCRCCGGGGCGCGGTTTGCGCCGGGCAGGGGCTGCCGATATGACGCGTCGCCCCGAGGCGCTGGGCTGGAAGCTGACCGGCCAATTGCAGGTGCCAAGCCAGATTTACGAAATCGATATCTGGTCCGAGGCAGGCGCAGCGCGGCAAGTGCGAATTGATGGCAAGGCCGCCAACCAGATTGCGCTGGGTAAGATCTGCCGGGTGGTCTGGCTGGTGCCAGCAATGGACCGGCTGTGGATTGAGGCGGCTGAGGGGCGGCGGCGGTTTTTGGATCGTATTGCGCTGAGTTTTGACCCCAACCATGCCGAGGCAACTCTGGCTTATGAAAAATCCATGCGCGAGCGCAATCGTCTGCTGAAGGAACAAGTGCGCGACCCGGCCTGGTATCGGGTGCTGGAAGCGCAGATGGCGGTGGCGGGCAATCGGGTGCATCAGGCGCGGTTGCAAGCCTTGGAACATTTGCAACAAGCGCAGGCTGAGGCGGAAACCGCATTTCCGATTGCCGAGTTGGAGTTGGTCCAAAGCGAAGGGGTGATGCCGGGCAGCGAGGACGATCTGCGCGAGGCGCTGGCGGAGAGCCGATCTCGGGACTTGGCTGCGGGTCGAAGCCTGGTCGGGCCGCACCGCAGCGATCTGATCGGCCGCTATGCGGCCAAGGGCGTGGCTGCCAAAGACTGTTCGACTGGCGAGCAAAAGGCGCTGCTGGTTTCGCTGATTCTGGCCAATGCCCGGGCGTTGGCACAGATGGAGGGGGCGCCGCCGATGTTGCTGCTGGACGAGGTGGCAGCGCATCTGGACGCGACCCGATGTGCGGCGCTGTATGATGAAATTTGCAATCTTGGCGCGCAGGCCTGGATGACCGGCACCGGACCAGAGCTGTTTGCTTCATTGGGTTCGCGGGCGCAGATGCTGCGGGTGACCGAGGCCGACGGGTTGTCGCAGGTCCACCTGTCGTGAGTATCTCAGCCTGGGATCTGGCGCTTTATGCTGGGGCGCTATTTGTTCTGTTCCTGACGCCGGGCCCGGTATGGCTGGCGCTGATGGCGCGATCTGTATCTGGCGGCTTTCATGCTGCCTGGCCGCTGGCGCTGGGGGTGGCTTTCGGTGATATCCTGTGGCCGCTGGTGGCGGTTGCTGGCATGTCCTGGCTGATCTCCGAGGTCTCCGGTGTGATGACCGTGTTACGCTGGGCCGCCAGCCTGATGTTCCTGGTCATGGGGGTGTTGTTGATCCGTCATGCGGGGGACGGGGTGCAGGAAAACCGGGCGCTGACCCGGCCCGGAACCTGGGCTGGGTTTCTGGCCGGAGTGGCGGTGATTCTGGGCAACCCCAAGGCGATCTTGTTCTACATGGGGCTGTTGCCGGGTTTCTTTGACCTGTCGCAATTGACCAAGTGGGATGTGGCGACGATTGTCACCCTGTCGTTCCTGGTGCCGCTACTGGGAAACCTGGCGCTGGCGGGATCCATACACCACCTGCGCCAATACATTGCCTCGCCGAGGGTGCTGCGGCGGATCAACCTTGTGTCTGCCGGGTTGCTGATCTGTGTTGGTCTGGCAATCCCGCTGCTTTAGTTTACGGGTCGCAGCCAAGTCTGCAAGAAGGGTTCCAGTGCCGTGGCGGGGGTTTCTTCGTTGCTATGTTCCATGCAGAACCACAGTGCCAGCACGTGGTTGAGGAAGGCCTGGATGCCTTCGGCCAGCAATTCGGCAGAGGTGTCAGTGCGCACCAAGCCCATCTGTTGCATCTCGCTTAACCAGCTTGCGAACAGGGTGATCTGCCTGATAAATCCTGCGGTTATCACCTCGTCAACCTTTGCACCGGTGGAGCCGGAGTAGCGCAACAACACGTCAAAGATGACCCTGTCGGTGGCAATGAACGACAGCAACGGTTCCAGGCGGCGTGTAATGTCCTCGATCGAATGAGGCACGCCTTGTGCCTCCATTTGATCAAGGTGGCCCATCACCTGCGCGCCGATCAGTACCGCAAGCAACCCGTCTTTGTCCTTGAAGTGGGAAAATAGCGTGCCCTTGGCAACACCGGCCTGTTCAACAACCTCGTCAACGCGCAAGGCCGAGTAGCCTTGAGTGGTGACGATCTGCCCGGCGACCTCTAGCAATTTTGCGCGGGTTTGAAGCCGTCTTTGTTGTGGCGCACGCGACTTCACGAGGTTGTTACCAGTATGTAATTGACCATGGTCAATTTACCTCCATATAAAACTGACCATAGTCAATTTACCTACTCGGAGCCCAAAATGCCTACCCAAAAGATCCTAATCCTGAACGGTCACCCCGGTGCCACCTCTCTGTCGAAATCCCTGTGCCAAACCTATATGGACGCGGCTGAAGCGCAAGGCCACTTGGTGCGGTTTCATGATCTGCCGACAATGTCTTTTGACCCGGACTACGGCCAAAGTGGATATTCCAACCCAAAGCCACTTGAGCCAGACTTGGAGGCGTTTCTGAGTGATGTGGAATGGGCCAGCCATGTYGTYCTTGCGACGCCGCTCTGGTGGGGAGGGMTSCCTGCAAAACTRAAAGGSTTGTTTGAYCGYGCCCTGYTGCCSGGKCGSACTTTYGACACTCGAARYACCAAYTTTMTRGGCGTTCCAAAGCCAATGTTGACCGGGAAAACGGCCCGAGTACTGTTGACCTCCGACACGCCTCCATTGCTGTTGCGGTTGTTCTATGGAAACGCTGTGAAGAAAATTCTCAGCCGTCAGATTTTGGGTTTTGTTGGAATTACCCCAACGCGCTTTACCTCGTTTGCGCCCGCCACCGATGCAAATGCAACCAAGGTGAAAACATGGCTGGACCGTGCCGCAAGTCTGGGCGCAAAAGCAGCATGATCAGGCCCATAAAAAACGGGTGATTCACGTGACAATCCCGCCCGGATTCCGTATAAATTCGCAAAGAGTAAAAGGAAGACGCGAATGTCCGGAACCGAGCAAGCCCCCGAAGAATATGGCGCGGATTCAATTAAGGTTCTCAGAGGCTTGGAAGCGGTCCGAAAACGTCCGGGCATGTATATTGGCGACACCGACGATGGCTCGGGGCTGCACCATATGGTCTATGAGGTGGTCGACAACGGTATCGATGAAGCTCTGGCCGGCCATGCCGATGAGGTGACGGTGAAAATTCACGCTGATTCTTCGGTTTCGGTAAAGGATAACGGGCGCGGAATTCCGGTTGATATCCACAAAGAAGAAGGGGTGTCAGCAGCCGAAGTGATCATGACCCAGCTGCATGCAGGCGGCAAATTCGACAGCAATTCGTACAAGGTCTCGGGTGGTCTGCACGGGGTTGGCGTGTCGGTGGTCAACGCGCTGTCGGTTTGGCTGGAGCTGCGCATCTGGCGCAATGGCAAAGAGCATCTGGCCCGGTTTGAGCATGGCGATACCATCGATCACCTGAAGGTGGTGGGCGAATGTGGTGACCGTACCGGCACCGAAGTGCGGTTCATGGCCTCAACCGGCACCTTCAGCAACTTGGACTATGTTTTTGAAACCCTGGAAAAGCGCCTGCGGGAACTGGCCTTCCTGAATTCGGGTGTCAAAATTGTGCTGATCGACGAGCGTCCGGCCGAACGGCGGGAAATAACGCTGCTGTATGACGGTGGGGTCAGGGAATTTGTCAAATATCTAGACCGCCACAAGTCACCAGTCCTGGAAACGCCGATCTATATTCTTGGCGAGCGTGACGATATCGTAGTGGAAATCGCCATGTGGTGGAACGACAGCTACCACGAGACGGTGCTGCCCTTTACCAACAACATCCCGCAGCGCGATGGAGGCGCCCATGTGGCGGGGTTCCGTGGCGCGCTGACCCGCACCATCAACAATTATGCCCAAGCCACCGGCATCGCCCGACGTGAAAAGATCAGCTTTACCGGCGACGATGCCCGCGAGGGCCTGACCTGCGTGTTGTCAATCAAAGTTCCAGATCCGAAGTTTTCCTCCCAGACCAAAGACAAACTGGTGTCGAGCGAAGTGCGCCCGGCSGTCGARGGTATGGTSAACGAAAAGCTGGCCGAGTGGTTCGAAGAGAACCCCGCTCAGGCCAAGCAGATCGTCGGCAAGATCATCGAAGCGGCACATGCCCGTGAGGCCGCCCGTAAGGCGCGCGAGCTGACTCGGCGTAAAACCGCAATGGATGTGAACTTCCTGGCTGGTAAACTCAAGGATTGCTCCGAAAAAGACCCCTCCAAAACCGAAGTCTTCATCGTGGAAGGGGACTCGGCAGGGGGCTCGGCGCAGACTGGGCGGGACCGTCGTACTCAGGCGATTTTGCCGCTGAAGGGTAAGATCCTGAACGTTGAGCGGGCTCGGTTTGACCGCATGTTGGGCAGCCAGGAAATTGGCAACCTGGTGATGGCACTGGGCRCCGGCATTGGCCGCGACGARTTCAACATCGACAAGCTGCGYTACCACAAGATCGTYATCATGACYGATGCGGACGTCGAYGGWGCCCAYATCCGAACCCTGYTGCTGACCTTCTTCTTCCGKCAKATGCCCGAGTTGATYGARGGKGGYTATYTSTAYATTGCSCARCCGCCGCTGTATAARGTYASCCGCGGAAAATCCGAGCGATACCTCAAGGATCAAGCGGAAATGGACGACTACCTGGTCAACCAGGGGGTTGAAGGCGCCGTGTTGCGACTGGACAACGGCGAGGAGCTTGCCGCTCAGGATCTGACCCGTGTGGTTGGTGAGGCGCGTAAGCTGAAGCGGGTGCTGGATGCCTTCCCAACCCATTATCCGCGACATATCCTGGAACAGGTGGCGGTGGCTGGCGGCTTTGTGCCCGGTGCAGTCGATGCCGATTTGCAAGGCGTGGCCGACAAGGTTGCGGCGCGGCTGGACCAGATCGCACTGGAATACGAAAAAGGCTGGCACGGCCGCATCACTCAGGATCACGGTATCCGACTGGCCCGCATCCTGCGTGGTGTCGAGGAAGTGCGCACCCTGGACGGCCCGATGCTGCGCTCGGGCGAGGCGCGCAAGGCCGGCAGTTTCACAAAAAGCCTGCAAGAGATTTACGCGACCTCAGCCTCATTGGTTCGCCGAGACCGCAGTCAGGCCATTCATGGGCCGCTGGGCCTGCTCAAGGCGATCCTGGACGAGGGCGAAAAAGGCCTGTCGCTGCAGCGCTACAAGGGACTGGGCGAAATGAACCCGGACCAGCTGTGGGAAACCACCTTGGACCCGGATGCGCGCGTTCTGTTGCAAGTTCGGGTGGATGACATGGTGGAAGCCGATGATCTGTTCACCAAGCTGATGGGTGACGTGGTTGAGCCACGCCGGGAATTCATCCAGAAAAACGCGCTGAGCGTGGAAAACCTGGATTTCTGATTCGGCACTTGTGCCTCGGAGCGTAAAACACCCAAAAGAAATGGCCACCTGATTGGGTGGCCATTTTTGTTACGCTGTAATGCTGCCCAGATGATCCTTGCGGCGCTCACGGGTCAGCATGATTTGCTTTTGTCGTTCCCGAAAACGCATCTTGTCCTTGTCCGAGGTGTCATTGATGCACTGATGGCAGGACACACCCTGTTCAAAGGCTGGTTTCTTGACGTCTTCGGGGGAAATAGGCCGGCGGCACCCGTGGCATAACTCATGCGGGCCAATTTTTAGGCCGTGACCCACCGAGACGCGGCTGTCGAAGACAAAACACTCACCCTGCCAGGTGCTGTCCTCGGCAGGCATTTCTTCAAGGTATCGCAGAATGCCACCTTTGAGGTGATAGACATCCTCGACGCCTTCTCCGATCAGATAGTTGGTTGATTTTTCGCAGCGAATACCGCCGGTGCAGAACATCGCAACGCGCTTGTTGTGAAACCGGTCCTTGTTTTTTGCCCACCAAGCGGGGAAGTCACCAAACGTCTCGGTCTTGGGGTCGATGGCGCCCGCAAAGGTGCCGATGCCGACCTCATAATCGTTACGGGTGTCGATCAGCACCACATCCTCCGCCTGGATCAACGCGTTCCAGTCCTCGGGTTCGACGTAATGGCCGACATGCGCCTTGGGGTCGACATTCGGCTGCCCCATAGTGACGATCTCTTTTTTCAGCCGCACCTTCATCTTGCCAAATGGAGGCCGTTCGCTGTGGGCCTCTTTCCATTCAAGATCGGCGCAACCAGGCAGCGCTTTGATATGGGCCAGCACCACATCAATGCCGACGCGTGGTCCGGCGATGGTGCCGTTGATGCCTTCGCCAGCCAAAAGCAGCGAGCCTTGGACGTCTTGTGCCAAGCACAGGTCAAGCAACGCTGGTTTGATGGCGGCGGGATCGGAAAACCGGGTGAAGTGGTACAGGGCGCAAATTACATACATGGGTTGCGAATAATCCGATGGCCCCATGGTTTCAAGCTCGACATTGACCTGAGATCTGCCAATGCTCAGGTCGGATGGGCCTGAGCAGGAGATTTATATGACCAAAGCGCTTATTGTGATCGACGTGCAGAATGATTTTTGCCCTGGTGGAGCATTGGCGGTGCCTGGCGGTGATGAAATCGTGCCGATGATCAATGGCATGATGACGGGTTTTGATGCGGTGATTCTAACTCAGGATTGGCATCCCAAGGGGCATTCGTCCTTTGCGTCGTCCCATTCCGGTAAATCGCCGTTTGAGACCGCAAAAATGACTTACGGCGCGCAGGTTCTTTGGCCGGACCACTGTGTCCAAAACACCAGCGGCGCGGCGTTCCATCCGGATCTGCGCACTGATGCTGACCTGATTATCCGCAAAGGATACCGGACGGACATTGATAGTTATTCAGCGTTCTTTGAGAACGACCAAACGACCCCAACCGGATTGCACGGTTATCTAAAAGAGCGCGGCTTCAACAACTTGACTATGGTTGGCCTGGCAACGGATTTCTGTGTTGCCTTCTCGGCGCTCGACGCTGTGCGTTTGGGATACAAGGTCGAAGTGGCCCTTGCGGCATGCCGGGCCATTGATATGGAGGGGTCTTTAGCAGTTGCTTTGGAGAAAATGAAAAATGCCGAGGTGACGCTGGGTCAAGCTGGAGTCTCCAAATATTAAGGCGATTGATCTAAACACGTTCGAAGTGGCAATAATACCAAGGCTAGGCGATGACTGAACTGGGGGCGACATCCTTGGGGCCGATGACCGATTATAATCGGTTCTACAACCCCAAAGACCTGCTATTGCGCTATGCACGGGGGCGCATTAGGCACTTTGCCAATCGTCAAATTTTTGCCGTCGCGGCCGGTATCATTCTTTGGTTCCTGATCTCGCCGGAGGTGGGATTTTTGGCGACGGCAATTGTTTGCCTAGGTGATGTTGCCGACTGTCTTTATCTGCGCGTTCTGCCGATCCTGTTGGACCGTGGTCATTCGTTGCGTCGAGTCCAGCTTATCAGTGCAATGACCGCTGGCATACAGGCGCTGACCACATCAGTTTGTGTGTGGATGTCGTGGCATGCTCAACAGGACCATGCCGAACCTCTATTTGCAATTGGGCTACTGATAAGTGCGTCAATCAATGGTGGGATGGTTCTGCCGTATAACCGCATCGCCGGAATTGTTCGACTAACAATATATGCGCTGACGCCCCTACTCATACTTTCATTTGAAATGTGGGGCCCAACCGCCGCCGGCCCGCACATTCACATGAATCTGGCCGGATTGGCCATGCTTTACACAATGGTGATCTGGGTTCAAAGTTTCATCTTTGGGAGTTTTCGCCAAACACGACGGCACATGAAGGACCAGTTCGAGCAACGCCAACAATTGGAAGTGTCCAACGCCTTGTTGCAAGAACAACAGCAACAGGCCAGGCGCTTGGCGCTGGTGGCGGAACACGCCAATGACAGTATATATTTGATTGACCGCAATGGCCTCATTATCTGGGTCAATGACTCTTTCACCCGGATCACTGGCTATGCCTTTTCCGAGGCGATCGGACAGTCTCCTTGCGCCCTGATGGGATCCGACGAGTCCGACCCAAAGGCGATCGAGGAAATGCATGATAGCCGAGACAAGGGGCTTCCGTTTCAGGTCGAGATCCGCAGCCGCTGCAAAGACGGTTCTTTGATCTGGATCGAGACCAACCAAGCCCCGGTGCGTGGCTATAACGGTGAAATCGAAATGGTGGTTGCGGTTGAACGCGACGTGACCGCAGCCCATCTGCATGCGCAACAATTGGAAGAGGCACGGCGCGCAGCAGAAGACGGTGAGCGCACCAAAGCCGAATTTCTTGCGACCATGAGCCATGAAATACGCACTCCGATGAATGGTGTAATTGGTATGGCGCAAATGCTGGAAGAGACCGCCCTGGATACCGATCAGCGGCTATACACCGACACGATTCTTAGTTCCGCCCGCACGTTGCTGGCCCTCATCAACGATGTTCTGGACCTGTCGAAACTGGACGCCAACAAGATGTCCTTCYCGCGTGTGGACTTTGATATTCGCAGGTGTTTTCAGGAAACGCTTCGCCTGTTGGAGCCCCAGGCACAGGCAAAGGGGCTATGTCTTGTCCTGGATGTGCCGGATGAGATGCCAAAGCACGTCCACGGAGATGATCGCAGAATTCGCCAAATTCTACTGAATCTGGTGGGAAATGCCGTCAAGTTCACCGACGCGGGAGAAGTGCGGGTGGCGCTGAATATCCAAGTTGAAGGGGATGACCTGGAGTTGAGTTTCTCGGTGGCAGACACTGGGATCGGTATTCCGGAAAACAAGATTGATCATGTATTTGAGCGGTTTTCGCAGGCCGAAACCACCACAACCCGCCGGTTCGGAGGCACCGGTCTTGGCCTCACCATTGCGTGCAAACTGGCTAGGGCGATGGGGGGCGAAATTACTGTCCGGTCCGAACTGGGGGTTGGATCCAGTTTTATAGTGACGCTACAGTTGGCGGCCGCGCAGGCTCCAGTTGTTACACAGTTGGACACACCCGATGCCAAAGGTGATATTCCTTCCGTCCGCGATGGCATGAGGATTCTGGTGGCCGAAGACAACAAAGTGAACCGGCTGGTGATGCGCAAATTCCTGCGCGATATTCCGATCCAATTGGAATTTGCCTGCGATGGCAGCGAAGCGGTTGAAAAGGTTCAGGCGATGAAGCCGGATCTGGTGTTTATGGACATGTCGATGCCCGTGATGAGCGGCATCGATGCCACCCGCGCCATTCGTAGTGGAGGGGGGACGCAGCCGGTGATCGTGGCACTGACCGCCAACGCCTTTGACAGCGACCGCGAGGCCTGCCTGCAGGCAGGCATGGACGAATTTCTGAGCAAACCTCTGAACCGCAGAGATGTCTTGGCCGTGTTGCAACGCCATGGCGCGGGCACCTAAACCTCAGCGAGGTGCTGATTTTCTTGCTCCCGGCGCCGCGCTGTCTTATCAACCAATGAACCAACGAATGAGGTCACCGGTGGATATTGCAACCCGGGTTTATAACCACAAATGGAAGATTGATCCGATCGTACGGTCGTTGATCGACACCGACTTCTACAAGCTGCTGATGTGCCAATCGGTGTTCCGCAACAAGGCGGACACCAGGGTGACGTTTTCACTGATCAATCGGTCATTGCAGGTGCCTCTGGCTCGGCTGGTCGACGAAGGTGAGCTGCGCGAACAACTGGACCATATTCGTACGCTGACACTGTCGCGTGGTGAAAGCACCTGGCTTCGCGGCAATACGTTTTATGGAAAACGGCAGATGTTCCGGCCTGACTTTATGGAGTGGTTTGAAAACCTGCGCCTGCCGCCCTACCATTTGGAGCGCAGGGGCGACCAGTATGAGCTGACCTTTGAAGGCAGCTGGCCCGAGGTGATGATGTGGGAGATCCCAGCGTTGGCAGTGTTGATGGAGTTGCGCAGTCGCACTGTTTTAAACGGCATGGATCGGTTTGAACTGCAGGTGCTTTACGCTCGCGCCATGACCAAGGTTTGGGAGAAAATTGAACAGCTGCGCCAGGTTGACGGGCTCAGCATTGCTGACTTTGGCACCCGTCGCCGCCATTCGTTCCTGTGGCAGGATTGGTGCGTGCAGGCGATGAGAGAGGGCTTGGGCAGTAAGTTCACTGGCACTTCGAATTGTAAAATTGCGATGCGCCGCGAAGTCGAAGCGATTGGCACCAATGCGCATGAATTGCCAATGGTTTATTCCGCCCTGGCCGAAGATGACGCGGCGCTGGCACAGGCCCCCTATGACGTTTTGTCGGACTGGCACGACGAGCATGAGGGTAACCTGCGTATCATCCTGCCCGATACCTATGGGACCAAAGGCTTTCTGGACCGCGCGCCGGAATGGCTGAACCGCTGGACCGGCATTCGCATTGACAGCGGTGACCCGGCGACTGCGGCAGAAATTGCCATCAACTGGTGGCAGCAGCGCGGCGAGGATCCCAGTCAGAAACGGGTGATCTTCTCGGATGGGCTGGACGTTGAAATGATCGCTGCTCTGCACGCCCAGTTTTCTGGTCGGGTGAATGTCTCGTTTGGGTGGGGCACCCTGCTGACCAATGACTTCCGGGGGCTGGTTCCGAACGATGGTTTGGCGCCGTTCTCGCTGGTCTGCAAGGCGGTATCAGCCAATGGGCACCCGACGGTAAAGCTGTCGGACAACCCAGAAAAAGCGTTGGGCCCACAGGATGAGATCGAGCGTTATAAGCGGGTCTTTGGGGTGGGCGAGCAAGAGCGGATCAAGGTGGAGGTCTAACCACCCGATCCGAGCCTTCTTGAACCGCAATATCCCCGTGAAATGTTTCGCGCGCGAAACAATGAATCAATACTGCTGACCTAAAATTAGCTCCATCCAACTTGCTACTCATACCCCACAGCAATGAGGGGCGGGCCTGACCTTGGGGAGGTGCAAAGCGCCTTCCCGGGGGGAAGGTCAGGCGCGGCTCGGCGGTGCCGGGCTAAATAGCATTCGACGAAGCGGTCCAAGATTTTGCCGGGGCGCTCTAGCCGTGATGCGCGGCGACGGTTTTCAACTGCGAAAATCCGTACAACGCTTCAAAGCCTTTTTCGCGGCCATGACCGGACTTTCCGACCCCGCCAAACGGCAGCTCGACTCCGCCACCAGCACCGTAATTGTTGATAAACACCTGACCAGCGCGCAGCTTTTTGGCCAGTCGCATTTGGCGGGCACCATCGCGGCTCCAGATGCTGGCAACCAGACCAAACTCGGTGGAATTGGCGATTTCGAGCGCCTCTTCTTCAGTGTCAAACGGAATGATAACCTGCACCGGGCCAAAGATTTCATCCAGTGCCAATGGGTGATCGGCGGGGACGTCAGCAAACAGGGTTGGGCGGACATAGGCCCCTTTCGAAGGCGCGTGCTCCACGATTTTCCCCTGCGCTGCGATGGTCAGGTCTGCACCTTGGGCCAAGAATCCTTCGACAATATCTTTCTGCCGCATGGAAATCAGCGGCCCCAGTCGCAGATCCTCACTTGCCGGGCCAACCGTCAACTCACCATAGGCGGCACTCATGCGCGCAACAACTTCGTCATAGACCCCACGCTGCACCAGAATGCGCGACGAGGCCGAGCAGGTCTGCCCGGCATTCTGGATGCCAGCGTTGACTAGAAACGGCAGTGCGGCGTCCAGATCGGCGTCATCAAACACCAGTTGTGGCGACTTGCCGCCCAGTTCCAGCGTCACTGGCACCACGTTCTTACCCGCAGCCTGCTGCACCAGTGCGCCGGTGGCAACTGACCCAGTGAACGAGATGTGCTGTATGTCTGGATGCGACGACAGTGCGGCCCCGGCCTCGACCCCCAGTCCCGGCACCACGTTCAGCGCCCCTGCAGGCAGTCCGGCCTCAACCGCGATATGGGCGAATGCCAGTGCGGTCAGGCAGGCTTCCTCGGCGGGTTTCAACACCGCTGCATTGCCCATCGCCAGCGCCGCGCCGACTGAGCGTCCGATGATCTGCATCGGGTAGTTCCACGGTACGATATGGCCGGTGACCCCATGTGGTTCACGCAGAGTGTAGACGGTGTAGCCATCCAGATAGGGAATGGTCTCGCCCATCACCTTGTCCGCCGCACCGCCATAGAATTCCATATAACGCGCCAGCGCCACCGCATCCGCACGGGCCTGGGTCAGCGGCTTGCCGACATCCATCGCCTCAAGTGCGGCAAGTTGATCGACCCGTTCCAACACCAGTTGACCAATCCGGGTCAGGATACGGCCACGCTCCAGCGCCGTCATGCGCCCCCAATCCCCGTTCAGTGCGGCCTCGGCGGCCTGCACCGCTGCGTCAATATCCGCAGCACCACCACGGGCGATCTGGCAAATTGCGCTGCCATCCGAGGGGTTCACCAGGGCCAGGGTTTCACCGCTGGCTGGGGCGATCCACTGGCCGCCGATCAGGCAGGTGGTGGGATCAAACCAGAGAGGATTTGTGTCAGTCATCATGTGGTCCTGCTATGTCGAATGTGTAACTTTTGATCTGATGTTCAGTATATGGAGCCCCAGCGCGCAAGTCGCGGACGCCGGGCATTCCGCTGAGACAAGTACCCCAAAAAGCAGCGGCCTGCTTGGAGTGGGCGGATAAGCCCATGCGCCAGCGGCCGGGAAATTCCTGCAACAGTATCTGCGCAGCCTCATAGCCAAATCCCTGACGCCGGTGTTTGGGGAAGATTGCGAACTCGGACAGCTCGCGCCGGTCTTCCGGCAGGTTCAAAACAATGGCAAAGCCGATACGTGCGGTTTGTTTCTTGATCCAGAATGCAGTGACATCCTTGCGGTGTAGAAACTGTTCGGCGCGATCGTCCGGATTGACGCCCGCTGTTGGTGCGACTTCGCCAAAATAGGGGGCAAGTGCTGCGGCCAGAAAGTTGGCTTCGCGCGGCAAGATGAGGGCAAGTGTCAGGCTCATGCGACGACGGCCCCTTTGCCCAATTCAGGCAGCACCGGCGCGGCGGCCAGTAGCGATCGGGTATAGGGATGCTGCGGATTGGAAAACACAGATTCGGTCGGGCCCTGTTCGACGATCTCGCCCGCCTTCATCACCAGTACCCGGTCGGTAATGGTGCGGACCACGTTCAGATCATGGCTGATGAAAAGATAGGTCAAGGAATATGCTTCGCAGAGTTCCACCAGCAGGTCGAGGATTTGCGCGCGCACCGAGACATCCAGCGCCGAGACCGCCTCGTCGAACAGGATCAGTTCGGGGCGGGTGATCAGGGCGCGGGCAATGGCGATACGCTGGCGTTGACCGCCGGAAAACTGGTGAATGTATTTGTTGGCGTCACCGGGGGACAACCCGACGGCGATGAGCGTCTCGGCAATCAAATCGCTGCGAGCGCTTCCTTTAGGGGGAGACTCCAGCAGGTAAAACGGTTCGGTGATCAGCCGGTCCACCTTGTGACGCGGGTTGAAGCTGCCAAAGGGATCTTGGAACACAACCTGCATCTTACGGCGAAGGTTGGCATTCTGGCTGGTGGCAACGGCGGTCCCGTCCAACAGGATTTCGCCTCCCTGAAGCGGCTCTAACCCCAGAATGGCCCGTGTTAGGGTCGATTTTCCGCAACCGGATTCACCGACTAACCCCAGTCGCTCGCCTCGGTTCAGGGTGAAATTCACCAAATCTACCGCGCGGTAATACCCGGGCTTGGCAAACAGCGACGTACGCGGCATGCGGTAATCGCGCACTACCTGTTTCACCTCCAGAAGCGGCACCGGAGCAGGGGCAGGGGGCAGCACCACCCGATGGTTCGAGGCGGCAAACAGCATCCGGGTGTAGGGGTGCTGCATGTTCTGTATCAGAGCCTGAGTCTGGCCTGTCTCGACCACTTTGCCGTGCCGCATGACGACAATCTTGTCAGCCAGATCCGCCACCACCGCCAGATCATGGGTGATCATCAACAGCCCCATGCCATAGTCCTGCACCAGGTCTTTCAGCAGCGTCAGGATCTGTGCTTGGGTGGTGACATCCAGCGCCGTGGTTGGCTCATCCGCGATCAGCAGCTTGGGGCGCAGCGCGATGGCCATGGCAATGACCACGCGCTGGCGCTGGCCGCCGGACAATTCGTGTGGAAAACGGCTGAGCGGAAAGCGATCGGCGGGCAGGCCGACGCGGGTCAGTGTATCCTGAGCATGTTGCCGGGCCTCGGCCTTCGGCATCGCCTGGTGGATCAGGATGGTCTCCATCACCTGATCGCCGATGGTTTTGACCGGGTTCAGCGCGGTCATTGGTTCCTGAAATACCATGCCAATCGAGGCGCCGCGCAGGGCACACATCTGCGCCTCGCTCTGGTCCATCAGGTTGGTTCCGTCCAGCGTGATAGTGCCGCTGGCCTGTGCCAGATCCGGCAGCAGTTGCATCACCGCCAGTGCGGTCATCGATTTGCCGGATCCGCTTTCGCCGGTGACGGCGACAATCTCGCCCGGAGCCACCGACAGCGACACGTCTTGCAGGATCGGAAGGCTAGCGATTGTCAGGGACAGCTTTTTGATGTCGAGCRGGCTCATGTCCGGCCCACCCGCAGTTTAGGGTCTAGCCAGTCGCGCAATCCGTCGCCCATCAGGTTCAACCCCAATACGGTCATAATGATCGCACTGCCGGGGATCAGCGCCAAATGTGGGGCAAAGCTAACCATGGTCTGCGCATCGGCGAGCATTCGCCCCCAGCTGGGGGTGGGCGGTTGCGCGCCAAGACCGACATAAGACAGCCCGGCCTCGGCCAGAATGCCAAGGCTGAACTGGATGGTGCCCTGAACAATCAGTAGATTGGCGACATTGGGCAGGATGTGCTCGGTTGAAATTCGCGCTGCACCCTTCCCCGCCACACGAGCGGCCAGGATGAATTCACGCTGCCACAGGGACAGCGCGGCGCCGCGAGTGATGCGGGCAAAAACCGGGATGTTGAAAATGCCGATGGCGATGATTGCATTGACCGCGCCAGCGCCAAATATGGCGGTGATCAGGATGGCGATGACCAGTGACGGGAAGGCAAACACCAGATCATTGCCGCGCATGATCAGCTCGTCCAGCCAACTGCCACTGCGGGCGGCGGCAGTCAGTCCCAGCGGGATGCCGATGCTCATGCCGATACCAACCGCCACCAGCGCCACTGCAATCGAGGTGCGCGCGCCCACCATCACCATCGAGAAAATATCACGGCCAAAGTGATCGGTGCCCARCCAGTGGGTKSCATTGGGGGTYTGCARCTTGGCYGGRATRTYCATTGYSGCGTGGTCAAACGGCGTCCAGACAAASGAGACCAGTGCCGCCAGKAGSACCAGCGAYGACAGCGCGGTKCCRATGATCAGATTGCGGCTCATGTSCGRCTCCTCAGGCGCGGGTCGACCAGCGCATAGGCCAGATCTACCAGGAAATTCACTGTGATCACCGCAAAGACCAGCAGCATCACCACCGATTCCACCACGATCAGGTCGCGGGCTGAGATGGCCTGAAACACTAGGCGCCCCAGCCCCGGCAGGTAGAACACCTGTTCAATGATGATGCCTCCGGCCAGCAGGAACGAGAACTGCAGCCCGATGATGGTCAACACCGGGATCATGGCATTGCGCAACCCATGCCGCCACAACGCCTGACGGCGGCTGAGACCTTTGGCGCGGGCGGTGCGCATGAAATCCTCGCCCAAAATATCCAGCAGCGCTGACCGCATCACCCGCGCCAGAATCGCCGCCTGTGGCAGGGCCAGTGAAATCGCGGGCAGGGTAAGCGAGTGCAGGCCAGCCCACAGCCCCTTGTCCCAACCAGCAAAGCCGCCGGCATTGAACCAGCGCAGGTTGATGGCAAAGATCAGCACCAGCATCATSGCAAACCAGAAGTTCGGCACYGCSACSCCSARCTGRGTYGCSCCCATCACSGCCATRTCKCCRGTTTTKCCRCGWCGWGCGGCGGCRTAGATGCCAGCSGGAAAGGCRATYASKGTSGAYAGKATCARCGCATARAGYGCYARSGGCAGTGATACCCACAGCCGGTCGGAAATCATCCGGCCCACCGGGGTGCGATAGGTGTAGGAAGTGCCAAAATCTCCGCTCAACATGCCGGTGACCCAGCTAGTGTAGCGGGCAAATTTGGACTGATCCAACCCCAATTCGGTGCGCAGTGCGGCCACCGTATCGGGCTGCGCGTTGAGGCCCAGCATGAAGGACGCCGGATCTCCCGGTGCCACTTCGATCACAAAGAAAATCACCAGCGAGGCGACGGCCAAGCTGAGGATCAGGGAGAGCAAGCGTTTTATGGAATAGCGTATCATTGCCGCCACGTTAGGAGCGGGATTTGCGCAGGTCCAGAGGGGACGGCAGAAGAAACGTAAGGGCACTTAAAAACATTATCTATTTACAATGGCATAGAGGGTTTTTGTGCGAATTGCGTGCCATCGGCCTGGCCTTCAACTGAAAAAGGCCCCGTTGCCAGGGCCTTTCCTTTTGCGGTAGCGGGATTACTCGGCCCAGCTGACCGCTGTTAGGTCGGTGGCCTGGGTCGGGGCGTTGGTCCACAGACCCTGAACTCCGGCCTTGGCGACGCTCAACTGTGCAAGCTGGAACAGGTAGCCGTTGACGTAATCCTCGGAGAGGATTGTTTGGGCCTGTTGCATCAACTCGATCCGCTTGGCTGGATCGGTGGTGGCGTTCAACCCGGTCATCAACTCTTGGAAACCCTTGTTGTCATACTGGAAATAGTAATCGGGGCGGGCATAGATGTTGATGTCCATCGGTTCGGTGTGGCTAACAATGGTCAGGCCAAAATCCTTGCCACGAAACACGGTTTCCAGCCATTGGGCCCATTCCACATTGGTAATCTCGGCTTTGATACCCACTGCGGCCAGTTGTGCGGCGATGATCTCTCCACCGCGTCGGGCATAAGAGGGCGGCGGCAGGTGCAGGGTGGTTTCAAACCCATCCGGGAACCCTGCTTCGGCCAGCAATGCCTTGGCTTTCTCCGGGTTAAAGGCGGAGTTTCCAGTCAGATCGACATAGGCCGGGTTGTGCGGCGCAAAGTGACTGCCGATCGGAGTGCCGTAGCCAAACATCGCACCRTCRATGATCGCTTGGCGGTCRATGGCATGGGCCACTGCYTGGCGCACKCGRACATCGTCAAACGGCGGTTGCAAGTTGTTGATCGACAGGATGGTTTCACCCTCGGTCGAGCCAACCAACACCTGGAACCGTGAATCTGCCTCGAACTGTGGCAGGTTTTCCGGCGCCGGGAAGCCGGTGAACACATCCACGTCTTCAGCCATCACGGCAGCAAAGGCGGCGGTTGGGTCGCTGATGAATTTGAATGTGACGCTGTTCAGGATCGCCGGGGTGCCCCAGTAATCGGCGTTCTTTTCCAGCTCGATCTTGTCGCCCTGAACCCAGTTTGTAAACTTGAACGCGCCGGTGCCGATGGGGGTGGTTTTAATGTCGTCGATGCTTTCGGGGGCGACGATGACCGCATCACCCCAGGCCAGGTTGAACAGGAAGCTGCCGTTTGGCTTAGCCAGAGTGACCTGCACGGTCTGCGGGTCCACCACCGCAACATCGGTGATGTCAGTAAACAGCGCTTTTTGTGCGTTTGTACTATCTTCGTCGCGGGCGCGGTTGAGGCTGAATTTCACATCCTCGGCGCCCATTGTGGTGCCGTCGTGGAACATCACGCCTGAGTGCAGTTTGAAGGTGTAGATCAGCCCATCGTCGGAAATTTTCCAGCTTTCAGCCAGGCCGGGCACCACTGCACCATCCCCCATGAACCGGGTCAGACCCTCAAAAACATTCGAGTACAGCACCGAATCAATGGCACCGGCGGCGGCGCTGGTTGGATCGAGATGCGGCGGCTCTAGCTGCATGGCGACGATGATCGAATCTTTGGCCATAGCCATGCCTGCGGTCAGYGCCAGCGCCGAACTCGCCGCAAGAACTATTGATTTGAATGACATAAATTATCTCCCCGTCTGGTTGTTTGCGCCCAAATCTCCGGGCGCTTTGGCCAGAGTGTTCCCGCTTTGCGCAACGTAAGCAAGACCGTGGGGACATTTCGCGCACTGGAAGCACGCGGCGTAAATTGCTAGTCGTGCGCAACCCGAACTACAAGCAGGACCATCATGAGCGCCACTGCCAAAAAGACGGCCTCCAGTGCCGAAGACATCCGCGCCCGCAAGGGTGAAACTCCGATAGTCAGTCTGACTGCCTATACCACGCCAATGGCGCGGCTGATGGATGCACATTGTGACTTTGTGCTGGTGGGCGACAGCGTCGGCATGGTGCTGCATGGGTTGCCCTCGACGCTGGGGGTGACAATGGAGATGATGATCCTGCATGGACAGGCGGTGGCACGCGGGCTGGAGCGCGCGATGATGGTCATTGACATGCCGTTTGGTTCGTACGAGGAGAGCCCGCAGCAGGCGTTCCGCAACGCGGCCCGGCTGATGGCTGAAACTGGCGCCGCTGCGGTCAAGCTGGAGGGCGGCGTGGAAWTSGSTGARACCATYCGKTTYCTGGTGGCGCGYGGTATTCCSGTKATGGCGCATATCGGGCTGACRCCACAGTCGGTCAAYACSCTGGGCGGYTACAAGGTGCAGGGCCGGGATGCGCAGGSWGAYWKGGTRCTGGCCGATGCCCGTGCGGTGGCTGATGCCGGGGCGTTCTCGGTGGTGCTGGAGAAGGTGCCGCAAAATTTGGCGGACCGGATTACTGCTGACATTGCGATCCCGACCATTGGCATTGGGGCCTCGGCCGGATGTGACGGACAGATACTTGTGGTCGATGACATGCTGGGGTTTTTCACAGAGTTTAAAGCCAAGTTTGTCAAACGTTATGCCCATCTGGGTGATGATGCCGGGGCGGCTATTGCCGTCTATGCCGCCGAAGTGCGGGCGCGGAAATTCCCTGCGGCTGAGCATGTGTTTGCAGATCAGGCCCCCAAGAAGAGCACTCAGAAATGACTCCACCGATTCTACGCCACCTAAGCGATCTACGTGCCAAACATGCGACGTGGATTCGGGCCGGAGAAAGCGTGGCGGTGGTGCCCACTATGGGGGCTTTGCACGCTGGGCATCTGTCATTGGTCGAGGCCGCCTGTGCAGACTGTGACCGGGTGATTGTAACCATCTTTGTCAATCCGCGCCAGTTCAACAACGCCGCTGATCTGGCCAGCTATCCCCGCACCGAACATGACGACGCTAAAAAGCTCGTCGGGTTTGGTGTCGACGTGATCTATGTTCCCGATGGTGGCCAGATTTACCCGGAAGGTTATGCCACCAATATCTCGGTCACCGGTCTGACCGATGTGCTGGAGGGCGAATTTCGCTTTGGTCATTTTGATGGCGTTGCCACCGTGGTGGCCAAGCTGTTTCTGCAAACCGGGGCGCATCGGGCCTATTTTGGGCAGAAGGATTTTCAGCAGTTGATGGTGGTCAAACGCATGGCGCGCGATCTGGATATCCCGATTGAGGTGATTGGTTGTCCAACTGTGCGCGAGACCTCTGGTCTTGCTATGTCGTCGCGCAATTTGCGGCTCTCGGCCGAGGGGTTGGAGCGCGCCGCCAAGCTGTACCCGATCATGCAACAGGTTGCTGCTCGACTGGCGGGAGGCGAGAGTTTTGCACCGCTGGCGGATGAGGCGCGTATCAAGCTGCAGGCCGCAGGGTTCAACGATATCGAGTATTTTGATCTGCGCTGCGAAGAGCACTTGCAGCTGTTGGATCGGCCAACCCGTCCGGCACGTTTGTTGGTGGCGGCCTGGATGGATGGCATTCGTTTGATCGACAATATCGCGGTTGATGTACTAGGGAATTAGTAAGCTCTGGTCGCGAGTGCGATTTTGCGGCTAGTGTCTGCTTCGATATTAATTGAAGGGGCGGACATGACCTATATTCTGGCAATCGACCAAGGCACGACTTCTACACGGGCGATATTGTTCGACGGTCAGATGCAGGTTGCGGGGTCTGCTCAGCAAGAGTTCCCGCAGCATTTTCCGCAGGCGGGTTGGGTCGAGCATGATCCCGAGGATCTGTGGAACACAACGGTGGAGACCTGCCGTCAGGTGATGGGTGATATCGGCGTTTCGGCTGCGGATATTGCGGGCATTGGCATTACCAATCAACGTGAGACAACCGTGGTTTGGGACCGCAAGTCCGGCAAGGCGATCCATAATGCCATCGTTTGGCAGGACCGCCGCACCACCTCGATCTGCGAGGCGCTGCGCGCCGCAGGTCATGAACCGACGATCAGTCATCAGACTGGGTTGCTGCTGGATCCGTATTTCTCGGGCACCAAGCTGAGCTGGATTTTGGACCTGGTACCGGGAAGCCGCGAACGGGTTGCCAAGGGCGAGTTGCTATTTGGCACCGTGGACAGTTTCCTGATCTGGCGTCTAACCGGTGGGGCGTCACATGTGACGGATGCGACCAATGCGGCGCGCACCCTGATGTATGACATCCGCAAGGGGGAATGGAGCGCCGAGATCTGCGGGCTGCTGGATGTGCCGATGGTCATGCTGCCCGAGGTTAAGGACAGTGCCGCTGATTTTGGTGTGACACAGGCGGATATTTTGGGTGGCGAAATCCCAATCTTGGGCGTTGCCGGCGATCAGCAGGCGGCCACCATCGGGCAGGCTTGTTTCAAACCTGGCATGATGAAATCCACCTATGGCACTGGTTGCTTTGCGCTGCTGMACACTGGCGATGCGCCGGTGGCCTCGAAAAATCGCATGCTGACCACCATTGCCTATCAGCTGGACGGCAAGCCGACTTATGCGCTGGAAGGTTCAATCTTTATCGCTGGCGCGGCGGTGCAATGGTTGCGCGATGGCATGGGGCTGATCAAAAACGCGGCCCAGACTGGCGAGCTGGCACCACAGGCAGATCCGGGACAGGACGTGTTGCTGGTGCCTGCCTTCACCGGTCTTGGCGCGCCTTATTGGGAGCCGGACAGCCGTGGCGCGGTGTTTGGTCTGACCCGCAATTCTGGGCCTGCTGAATTGGCCCGCGCCGCGCTGCAGAGCGTGGGCTATCAGACCCGAGATCTGTGGGAAGCGATGCGCGCTGATTGGGGCGGTGAAATCAATGTGACCCTGCGGGTGGACGGCGGTATGAGCGCCAGTGACTGGACCATGCAAAGCCTGTCTGACCTGTTGGGGGCTGCCGTGGATCGGCCGGTAATGCAGGAAACTACGGCGCTGGGCGTAGCCTGGCTGGCTGGCATGCGGGCTGGGATCTATCCGGATCAGGACGGATTTGCCGAGACTTGGGCCTTGGACCGTCAGTTCACGCCGCAACTGGACGCCGACAGTCGTGAGGTGGCTTATGCCCGCTGGAAGCGCGCTGTGCAGGCGGTGATCGGCGTTTGAAAACGCAGGTCTCCCGCGCCTGCTGGATGTCCGGCTGCGCCGGGACTTTCCCAGCAGTCTTGGGCCTGGCGCCGCGCTGATACGCGGCGCGGTTGGCAGCTGTTCAGACCGTTGCGCCCGCAGCTATGATGCTGGGTTTTGCATTCAGGGTCTCAATCGAAAACCCCGCTAGGGATTTGTACTTCTCGGCATGTGCGGCCAGTTCGGTCACCGGGATCACACTGTTGATGTCCTCGAAATCGCCGCCGCAGAGGTCTTCGACCTGTTGCAATACCGCGTCGGGACCGTTGCCCGACCTGTTGGCCTGCCCAACCCTGGTGGCAATGGGGCGGACTTCGTCTTCAAAGGCCTGCAAGGCGGCGGCGGTAACACCGTGATCCAGCAGCCGGGCGCCGATGATCCGGGCGTCCAGTATTGCCTGACCGGCGCCGTTGGAGCCAACCGGATAGGTTGGATGCGCCGCATCGCCCATCAGGGTGACATTGCCAAAGGTCCACCGGTCCAGTGGATCGCGGTCGACCATCGGGTATTCATAGACCACCTCGGCGCCCTTGATCAGCGCGGGCACGTCAATCCAGTCGAACCGCCAGTCGCTGAAATCGGGCAGGAAGTCATTGATATTGGCCGCACGGTTCCAGTCTTCCTTTTTCCACGGCGCGGAGGGGTCAAAGCTTTTCTCGGCAATCCAGTTGAGGGTGACGATGCCATCTTCATCCGGTTCCGAGATCGGGTAGGCGACCAACCGCACCTGATCGTGGCCAATCATCACCATGGCCGCGCCGCCTAAGAAGGCCTTGGCGCGGGTGGTGGCGCGCCACAGGATGCGGCCGTTCCAGATTGGGGCGCCTTCATTTGGCGCGATCTGCGCGCGCAATGCAGAGTGAATGCCATCAGCGGCGATCACCAGATCGCTTTTTATTCGGCGGCCATCGGCCAGCAACAAGGTGGCACCGGTGTCGGTGTTCTCAAAGCCGGTAGCGCGGGCACCGGTGGTGATGCAATCAGGGCCGGCGCGGTCCAGCAGCACGTGGTACAGCGTCATCTGCAAGGCACCTCGATGCACCGAGTATTGCGGCCAGGAATAGCCAGCCCAGGTGCCACGCGGCTCTTCCCAGATGGTTTTGCCCAGTTTTGAATAGAATCCGTATTGCCGGGTTTTTACCCCGATGGCATCCAACCCTTCACCCAGGCCCAAGTCTAGCAACTCGCGGACTGCGTTGGGTTGCAGGTTGATGCCAACCCCCATCGGTTTGATGTCTGCAGTGGCTTCGTAGATATGAAAGGGCACGCCAATTTGGTGCAGGGTCAGCCCCAGTGTCAGTCCGGCAATACCACCGCCAGCGATGAGAATGGTCATTCAACGTCCTTCCAAGTTGTTGAAACATAGGAAGCACACCAAGGCATTGCGGGCAAGGCGGTCGACCGACGTGCCGCTGTGGTCAAGTCTTGGAGGCGATGATCAGGTCCGGGCCAAAAATAACATCGGCGTAGTTCTGCAGATAGATCTTAAGCCAGGGGGTGAACCGGTCGGGGAAACGGGCCACTTCGGCCAATAGGTCGTGGTAGCCTACCCAGCGGGTATCCATCACCTCATCCGGGTTCACGTCCAGCTTTAGTGGATGGTGCACATGGGCCAGGAAGACATCAACGGCCTCGTGCTCGATCAGTCCGTTGCCCACTTCTGCGCGATATTCCAAATGGTGACGGAACTCTGGGAACAAGCCGGTGATGCCCAGCTCCTCTTCCATTCGGCGCACTGCGCAGGCCGAGGATTGTTCGTCCCACTTTGGATGAGTGCAACACGTATTCGCCCACAATCCCGGCGTGTGATATTTGCCCAGTGCCCGGCGCTGCAGCAAAATCTCCAGACCTTTGACCACAAAAACCGAGACGGCCTTGTGTTTCAGCCCCATTTTATGGGCGAGAAGCTTGTCGGTCGGGGCCAGGGTGCCGTCCACCCAGGCAGGGATCAAAGTGTTCATTCCACGTCCGCGATAATTACGATTCGGGTTGGGCCCAGTTGGGGACATAACCGGCTTACATCGCTAGTCTCAGGCCATCCCGATTGCAATGGAGCGAAAGGCCGCGGCTTGATACTGCGGCCTTTGAGGTCAGGGAGCTATGGATTAGTTGCTGGCGGGCTCTTCAACAGTGTCTACGGAGACTTCGGCAACCGCAGCCGGACCAACGCTGGCCCAAAAGGCATAGATGTCCTCGCCGCCCTTTTTCAACCGGAACGACATTTTCGTTTTGGCTTTGCTATTGCCGGTTTCGGCTTTCAGGAACTTCCTGGGATCGGTGATGAAGGCAACGAATTTTTCTTCGCTCCAGACCAAACCATTTTCGCCTGCGGCGATGACGTCTTTGCTGTATTTGAACCCTTCATAGGTGCCAGCGGTGCGGCCCGCGACTCCCCAGAGGTTTGGACCGGTTCGCCCGCCTTTGAAGAGGGTCTCGCCTTCATCTGAAGCGATGCTGTGGCATGATTTGCACTTGTTAAAAGGCTTTTTCGCCTTTGGCGATGTCGCCCTCGGCAAAGGCTGGGACAGCGAGAAGGCTGATGAACGCAGTTGCGATGAGTCGTTTCATAAGTTTGCTCCGGTTCTTTTGGCGACTGGCAATACGGGCCTAGGCGAGGGAATAGTCAACGGGATGTCCGCCAAGTTTAACGCATGCCCGCTAAACTCTGCGTGAAGCGTTCGTTAGCCATTACTCCAGCAGGGCAAAAGGTCGCCTGGTGACGCATTGGCGCAGTAGACAGCGCGCGCGATGGCTCGGCTTAGGCACAGCGCTGCGGCATGGCTGATCTGCGATAGATCCGCGTCGGCATTTTGCCGCTTTTGGGTGCCGGTGCTGAGCGCAAACACCAGATCGCCGTCGCCTGGCGAATGGGCCGGCACTGTGGCCCGGCCTATGCCGTCATGGGCTGCGATGGCTAGCCGCTGGCACTGGGCTTTGCTGAGGGCTGCATCCGTGGCGACAATGGCAATGGTGGTGTTGCCACGCTCATTGGGGATTGGAAGGCCGGCGGCTTGTGCGCGCATGGTTGCCATCTTGCGGCTATTGAGGTTACGGCCCAGCCCAGTCGACGGGTCCGGACCCAAGCCGCCAAATTCGCCGTCGACTTCAAATGGGGCGGCCCAGAAGTGCCGGTCGCCGGGAGTGGTGACCGCGCCCATTGGATTGGCCGCCACCAAAGCGCCAACGGTGATGCCATTGTCCAACACAAACGAAGCCGAGCCCAGCCCGCCCTTGACCATTGCGGTCAGGGCGCCGGTGCCTGCGCCGGTTGTACCAATGTCAAAGTCTTCGGCAGCGGCGTCAAACGCGGCGCGGCCCAAGGCTCGATAGGGGTTGTCCTGSSWGYYSKKGKMRMSRYCRTYSAGKWKSYMWWMCRRSAWWKCSCCRRRWWCMWSSSSARWRRYCGCAKSSCSMAKWTYGAAACCCCGCCCGGCAGCCCGCAGCGCATCGACAACGCCGCTGCAGGCGTCGAGCCCATAAGACGAGCCGCCAGATAAGATTAGCGCATCAACCCGTGCGACCGATTTGTCTGGAGCCAGCAGGTCGGTCTCGCGGGTGCCCGGCGCGCCACCCATCACATGCACCGAGGTGGTGAAGGGCTGATCGGCGGTGAGCACCGTGGTGCCGGATTTCAGCATGTCGTCCTGGGCATTGCCGACCAAAAGGCCGGGGACGTCGGTGATCAGGTTCTTGGGGCCGGGTTTCATGGCGGGGTCCTGCAAAAAGGGGAAGGGAGCGCGCTATCGCGCGCGGCCTCCGGCGGAGGTATTTAAAACAAGAAGAAGGCGCGTGGTCAGATCCTTGGTTTTGGCGCTGCAGTGGCAGGGTCGCCAGAATTGGGTTCACCCTTTGGTTCGATCAGCAGGACTTTGCATTCCTTCTCGGCGCAGGGGCGGTGTGTTACGCCTTTGGGGACGATGTAAATCTCGCCGGCGCGGACCGTCTCGGATTCTTGGCCTTCGATGTCCATCACCATCTCACCCTCGAGGACCAGGAAAAAGTCATCGGTGGTGTCGTGAACATGGAATGGATATTCGCCCTGGAATTTCACCACCATGACGTCGTTGTTATTGTAATCCGCGACAACTTTTGGATCCCAATGCGAGGAAAACAGCGCCAGTTTTTCGGTCAGGTTTACCCGGCTCATATGCAACGCCCTCCGTCTACTTCCATGGCGACACCGGTCACCATGCTGGCCTCGTCTGAACATAGAAAGCAGGCGGCGTTGCCCATGTCTTCGGGGGTGGAAAACCGCCCGATCGGGATGGTGGAGATGAATTTGGCACGCATTTCTGGGGTGTCTTCACCCATGAACGATTTCAGCAGCGGTGTTTCTCCGGCCACCGGGTTGATGGCGTTGACGCGGATGCCCTGTGGCGCCAGCTCGACCGCCATCGTCTTGGTCGCTGTGATCATCCAGCCTTTGGAGGCATTGTACCAGTTTAGATTGGGTCGTGGGCTGACGCCAGCAGTGGAGGCCACATTGAGGATGGCACCGGACTGGCGGCTTTTCATATGTGGCACCAGGGCGCGGGCGGTCAGGTAGACCGATTTCATATTGACGTTGAACACACGGTCGAAATCGTCCTCGCTGACCTCGTCCAATGGTGTCGGCAGATGGGTGACGCCTGCGTTGTTGATCAGAATGTCGACATGGCCAAACGCAGCGATGGCGGCTTTAGCCATGGCGTTGACAGAGGCGGCATTGGCGACGTCCACGGTCTGGGCAATGCAGTTGGCGCCGCATGTCTCAGCCATTTCCATGGCAGCATCGCCATTGATGTCGGCGATCATCACGTGTGCGCCCTCACTCAGGAATTTTTGTACAATACCAGCGCCAAATCCGGAGGCCCCTCCGGTGACGATGGCAGTTTTTCCGTTGAGGCGCATGATCTTCTCCTGATTGACTTGACGGCAAACTAGCAGCGCGCCGCCTGAGCGCAATCAAGGGATTAGTCTTCGCCGATTTTACCCCGCGTCGTTTTCAAGGTGCTGCGCTGTTTCTTGGCGGTGATGCGGCGCTGCACCGAGCCACGGGTGGGTTTGGTGGCGATGCGACGCTTTGGGGCGACCAGTGATTTGCGGATCAGATCGGCCAATCGCTCGCGCACGAGGTCGCGGTTGCGTTGCTGAGACCGGGTCTCGTCGCAGTACAGGACAATCGCGCCTTCTTTGGTCCATCGGCGCCCGGCCAGACGTTTAAGCCGGTTTTTCACAGGACCAGTAAGGGCTGGACTACGCTCKRMMTYWMWSCKRWKWWCAAMAKYTSTYSARMYKWWGYYGWYRYTYTSWYCGYSRRRRMYCKRSSYMYKRRMMMAWWRYTCGGACAATTCCCAATCATGCAGCGCGATAGTGTCAGTGATGCGCAGCATTGGTAGTTTCCCTGGGTCTGTAGACATCGGAATGTTAAGTCGGGTTTGTACCCGATCAGCAAAAACGGGCCATAATAATCTTGTTAAAACATCAAAAGGGCCGACCGAAAGCGTAACGGACAGCCCTTCTTGAGTTTCGGAGGCGCGCCGGTTAGGCGGTAACCAATTCAGTCTCTGCAAATGCTAAGGTTTGCCTCAGCACTGAGCCTCCCGAACTGTTCCGACGCTAAACTCCAAGTTCCCAATAGACATAGAGTACCTCCTTTCATGTGTTACGCATGTGGTCAGCGTGCCATAGAAAAGAGAGATGTCAAAACAAAATCATGTGGTGTCAGGTGATAGTTTACGCACGATGATGCGGAAAGGCACCAAGGCGATCAGCGCGAGAGTTAGCTTCACCATCCAATCTGCACAGGCCAGAGATACCCAAAGCGGGACGATTGGGCCGACGCCTAGGAGTGGCAGCATTTCAGTTGCCCATGAGGTGTCGTTGCCGGGTTCGATCCAAACCAGTGCGGCGGAAAAGGCGACGCTGAAAAAGAGTGCAGTATCGACAAGTGAGCCAACCAGCGTTGAGGCCAGCGGCGCCCGCCACCAGGGCCCTTGGCGCAGGGCCGAGAAGATTGAGATGTCCAGCATTTGCGCGGTAAGAAAGGCGAGACCAGAGCCAATGGCGATGCGAAGGGTCACCAACGGACCAAACTCGCCGATGATCTGAGTGCCGATCAGCGAGCAGAGCACGCCGACAACAAAGCCGGCAAGTACTACTTTGCGGGCCGAGTCCTTGCCATAAACGCGGTTCATCACGTCGGTGACCAGAAAGGCAAGGGGGTAGGTGAAGGCGCCCCAGGTCAGCCATTGGCCGAACAGGAATTGCACCAGGATGTTGGAGGCCACAACGATGGTGGCCATGGCAAGAATGCCGGGGATATGTATGCGTGTCATTTTTGAGCCCGTTTTTTACAAGGTAGCGGCGACTTGTTCTGCGATTGAAACAGAAGGTTGGCCCAGTTAGCCGGGGATTTCCAGATAGGCAAGCAATTTACCTAAAACTATCACTGGTTTTCACTGTCGGCGATGCTCCCGCCCATCGTCAGGCATCCCTGATGCCCTCCTCCCGTTGGSMMCSRMKCCGMSMTTTKYGATGCGCTCCCTTAGGTGTTACAGCGACGGTAGCGACACTGCCCCCCATGGACAATCCCGAACACAGGCGCAT
>NVUP01000014.1 GCA_002401945.1 Paracoccaceae bacterium | reverse complement strand
GGGGCAGAGGTTCCGACCGCTGTGGAAGGTCTATTACCACCACCGCAACCTGTTGCTGTTGTATCGCCAGGCGGCGGGCTGGTGGTTCTGGCCGGCGTTGCTGGTGGTGCTGCCCAAATGGATCCTCAAGGTGCGCCATCACCGCGGCGTGCGGCGCGCGTATCTGCGGCTGACCTGGCGGGCCATCGGTGACGGATTGGGCCGACGTCTGGGCCGGTCGCACGGCAATGTCTTGGCACTGGCGGATGAAGGTCCTGTTAGCGGTTCAGAATGACCCGGTGATAGCGGCCCATCAGCACCAGCCCCAGGGTGAGCACTATTAGGCTGACAACCAGAACATAGATGACGCTGATGTAGGCGGGGTTGTAGGTGGAAAAGAATCCGGTGCGCGTCAACCCGGTGATATGGATCAGTGGATTATACCACAGTACCTGCTGTGCCATCGGTGGTAGGTCATCGTAGAGAAAAAGCACCCCCGAGGCTAGAAATAGCGGCCGGGTGACGATGCCCCAGGTCATTTTCCATACTGGATAAAGCCCCATCAGCACGCAGTTGAGGACCCCCACTGCCAAGCCAAAAATCATCGCCAGGCCAATGGCCAGAACAATTGCTGGCAGATCCAGAGCCGAGCGGTTGCCGATGGCCGCCAGGATGCCGGTAAACAGCAGGGCCGCGATTAGAATGTTGGTCAGGCTGTTGAGCAAAAACCGTGCCATCACCGCATCCAGCCAGGTCACGGCGGGGTATTTCAGCAGTGGTTTGGAAAAGCTCAGAGCTGAGGCGATGGAGCCGGACAGCACCTGGTAGAAATTGAACGGCAAATAGCCGGTCGCGTAGAACAGCAAAAAGCTGGTGCCCAGAGAGGGGGAGCGCAGAACCAGTGAAAACCCAAGGCTGAGAAATATGACGGTGGCCAGGGGTTCCAGGACACCCCAGAGGTAGCCTCCGGGGGTGCGCCCGTAACGTGTGGACATCTCGCGCAGCACCAGAGCGAAGATGGTGCGCAGGGTGGCAAAACGACGTTTGCCGACGGGTTTTGGACGTTGGGCAGGCGCTGCCGCGGGAGGAATGCTGACCATGAAAGCCCATTGTGATGCAGACGTTAGCAAGCCATACTATGGCAGCAACTAAAGCCAATTACAAACGGATGTAGGCCGAGATTGACCGATATGAAGCAGGGTAATTCTTCTCCCGACCCGAAACGGTCCTTGCCGGATGATCCGGCTGCACCCGCTGTGCAAACCGAAGTTGTCGGCAACGAGGTCATTGAACCCGACCCACAAAGCAATGTGCAACTGTTGGTGCCAGGGGGCGGGAGAGGCAAGGGCCGTGGCAAAGGTAATAAACAGCGGCGCAAAAAAAGACGAGCGGCGGCCAAAGCCTTGGCTGCCCCAGAGCTGGCGGCCCTGCAATTGCCACCGGTCGCCCGTCCGGCGCGGATGAAAAAGCGGCATGTGGGGCTGCTGGCCAGTTTCCTTCTGCTGGTGCTGGCGCCGCTGGTGGCGGTGGTTTTGTATCTGTGGACCGTGGCTGGGGATCAGTATATCTCCACCACCGGGTTTACTGTGCGCAGCCAAGAAAGCAGCAGCGCCAATGATCTGCTGGGCGGGTTGGCACAATTTGCCGGTGGCAACGCAGCTTCGGACAGCGATATTCTCTATGAGTTCATCCAAAGCCAGGAAATGGCCAAAGTGGTTGATGCGCGATTGGGCCTGAAGGCGCATTATGCGCAACGCTGGCCGGATGACTGGGCTTTTTCGCTGTGGCCGGATGCCAGTCTTGAAGATCTGGTCTGGTACTGGCAGCGAGTGGTTAGCATTTCTTATGATGGCTCTTCTGGGCTGATTGAAGTGCAGGCGGTGGCGTTTGATGCGGTGATGGCGCAGGCCATCACGCGCGAGATTGTCGCCGAGAGCCAGACTCGCATCAATGTTCTGAACGCCCGTGCCCGCGAGGATGCGATGGGATATGCTCAGGCCGATCTGGACGAGGCGATCGAACGGCTGAAGGCCGCCCGCGAGGCGCTGACCCAATTCCGCACCCGCACCCGTATTGTCGATCCAAACGCCGACATTCAGGGCCGCATGGGGGTGATGAACAATCTGCAGCAGCAACTGGCTGAAGCACTGATCGACTTTGACCTGCTGCGCGGCAGCGTCAGCGAGGGGGATCCACGGCTGAAAACGGCCCGCCAGCGCATTGACGTGATCCGCGACCGTATCGATATAGAACGTCAGACCTTTACTTCAGCCAGTACCGAGACCGGGGCTGTGGGCGAGGATTACCCGTCGCTGATTTCCGAATTTGAGCGGCTGACTGTGGATCTGGAATATGCCGAGACGTCTTATCGTGCGGCCTTGACTGCGCTGGAAGTGGCACGCGACGATGCGGTGCGCCAAAGCCGCTATCTGGCCACCTATATCAAGCCAACCCAGGCGGAAGATTCGCAGTACCCGCAGCGGTTTATTCTGGCCGGGCTGGCCGGGCTGTTCCTGTTGCTGGGTTGGTCTATCCTGTCGCTGATTTATTATTCAATCCGGGACCGCAGTTGAGCCCTATGATCCGTTTTGAGAACCTGACCAAAAGCTTCTGGCTGGAGGGCGAGCGCAAGATCGTCATCGATAATCTGAACCTGACCTTGCCCACCGGGAAATCTCTGGCGCTGTTGGGGCGCAACGGCGCTGGGAAATCAACCCTGCTTAAAATCATCGCGGGCACCATGCGCCCGGATCATGGGCGGGTGGTTAGCGATGGCAGCATCTCTTGGCCGGTGGGGCTGGGGGCGTCGTTTCACAAGGACCTGAGTGGCGCCGAAAATGTGCGATTTATCGCCCGGATCTATGGTGTCGATACCGATGAGCTGGTGGCCTTTGTCGATGGGTTTGCCGAGCTGGGTAAATTTTACCATATGCCCATGCGCAGCTATTCATCGGGCATGCGCTCGCGGTTGACCTTTGGCGCCTCAATGGGGATCCGGTTTGACACCTACTTGGTTGATGAGGTGACCGCAGTGGGAGATGCCCAGTTCAAGCGCAAAAGCCGGATCCTGTTTGCCGATCGGATGCAGCAGTCCAGTGCCATCATGGTCAATCACTCAATGGGGCAGGTGCGCAAATTCTGTAATGCCGGCATCGTGCTGGAGCATGGCAGAATGCAGTATTTTGAGGACCTTGAAGAAGCCATTGCCCTGCATCAGGAAATGATGAGTTGAAATGTGCGGCGACGGAAGACTAAAGAGAGGCGGACTTGGAGGCCACCCATTGACTGATCATTCTGACCTACCAAGCTTCTATAGCCTGCAATCTCTGATGTGGCCCGAGTCCGGCATTTGCACAGAACGGGATCTGTATCTGCGCAGCAAAGGCCCGGTTGCGGTATCGGATCGAGGCAGGCGGGTGCGCTTTGCCAGCGGTGGTCTGGTCGCCTTTAGCACCTGGTTCAATCTGTTCAACGGGGAGAAATGGGTTCGGGAATGCGGGCTGGAAGATCTGTCTCTGTTGCTGGAGGGCGCTGGCGAGTTTGAGCTGTCGGTGTTTCTGGCATCGCGGGGAAAATCCTGGGACCGGGTGGTTAGTGACATTGTTACCTTTCCGGAAAACGGTCAGCTGCGGTTGGAGCTGAGCCATGTGCTGCAGCCGCCGTATGATCCGGGGCAGTTGTTTTTCGAACTACGGGCGCTGGGACAGGGAGCGTTGCTCAATGCCAGCTGGCAGACCAGGCAGGCGCCGCGGCGCAGCCCCGATTTGGTGCTGGCAGTGACCACCTTCAGGCGGGAGGCCGAAGTGGCGCGGACCATGGCGCGGTTCAGCGCCTTTGCCGCCCAGTCCTGGATGCAGGACCATCTGCATATGGTTGTGGTCGACAATGGCCAGTCGGTTGAAACGACAGCCAATGACCATGTCAGCATCATTCCAAATGCCAACCTGGGCGGGGCTGGCGGTTTTACCCGCGGGTTGCTGGAGGCGCGCGGGCGCGGCGCCAGCCATTGCCTGTTCATGGATGATGATGCCTCGATCCATATGGACAGCCTGGAACGCACCTATCAGTTTTTGGCCTATGCAACGGATCCGGGCACGGCGGTGGCTGGTGCGATGATTGGTGAGCAGCACCGCTGGGCAATCTGGGAAAACGGCGCGTTGTTTCATGGCGGATGCCAGCCGTTGCATATGGGCACCGACCTGAGGGATGTTGACGAAGTGATCGACATGGAAGCCTCAGCCTGCCGCCCGGTGCCGTGGAATTTCTATGGTGGCTGGTGGTATTTTGCCTTTCCGCTGGAACGGGCCGAGCATCTGGCCTTTCCGTTTTTTGTCCGGGGGGATGATGTCAGTTTCTCGCTGGCCAACGATTTTAACATTGTCACCCTAAACGGCGTTGTATCGTTCCAGGAGAGCTTTACTGAAAAGGAAAGCCCGCAGACTTGGTATTTGGACCTGCGCAGTCATATGGCGCATCACTTGAGCCTGCCAGCGTTGGATATGGGGCGGCTGCGGGTGCTAAAAATAGCGGCCTGGTTTATGCTGCGCAACCTGCCACGGATGCATTACGACACTATGGCGGCGGTCAACTTGGCTTTGGAAGATGTGATGCAAGGCCCTGAATTTTTTGATCAAAACGCTGATATGGCGCAGCGGCGCGCTGATTTGAAGGCGCTGACCAAGAGCGAGACCTGGCAGAATATAGACTCCACCCATGGGTTGCCACCGATCCGCAAAACTCCGCTGAGTTGGGGCGGGCGGCTGCTGATGAAGCTGACACTAAACGGATTGCTGATCCCATTTTATGGCCGTCTGGGCCGCAAGATCACCCTGCGGGCAAAACACCGTGGCCATATCGGATATGTGTGGGGGGCGGCACAGATCACGGTGTTGAATGCCGAGGAAACCAAGGCCTATACCGTCTGTCATGACAAGTGGCGGGCGGTGCAGCTCTGTGGCCGGTTCCTGCGCAATGGCCTGCGGTTTTTTAAATGTTATGAGACATTGGCGATGCAGTATCGGGGTGACTATGGCCGACTGACCAGCGAGACCTATTGGCGGGACAAGTTGGAGATGGCAGAGCCATCCCGCGCGGCGCAAAAGGTTGCTGTGTGAGCGACGCCCCCCCGCATAGGGTAAGATCAAGCCGACTAAAACAGGTTTAAGAGCATTTATGAAGATCATTCTGTTTATTGGCCATCACAAGGTTGGGTCGACCTCGTTGCAAGATTATCTGGCGCGCAACGCGGTGGCGCTGGCGCAGGCCGGGATTTTGTACCCAGCCACTGATTTTGAAGGCCTGGCGCTGATGTCTGCGATGGCAGCGGGTCGGCATCAGCCGGATGGGCCTTTGCCGATCAATGCCCGTGAACCACATAATGCGCTGGCCTTTCGGATGCTGGCTGACCACCAGGGTGGCAAAGTGCCCAACTATCACAAGCGGCTGCCGGGGCAGCCGCAGATGATACATGCGATCCGTCAGCAGGTCAGCTTTTTCACCCCCCATACGATGATTCTGGCCGCCGAGGTGTTTGCCAATTTCAATGCCGTTGCCCCGGAGTTGATCCACCAGTTGGTTGGGTTTTTCCCTGAGGCCGAATTCACGGTGACCGCCACCCTGCGGCGGATTGATGAATATCTGGCGTCTTGGCACGGCCAGAGGTTGAAGTTTGGCCATACGATTGCGCCGCTGCGCACCAATGGGGTGGAGCCCTATATCAGCGGCATTCACTTTGATTATCGGCTGATGGTCGAAGGCTGGTTGCAGGCCTTGCCAGAAGCCCGGGTGATTTTGAGAAATTACACCGAAGTGCGTAATGCAGGCGGGTCGGTGGCGGATTTCATCACCCAGAACGGGCTGAAAGTCCCAAAAGGCCTGGCCCGGGAGCGGCGGGAAAACGACTCTCTGCATCGCGGTGTCTATGAGATTGTTCGCCGGGGTATTACCGAGTTGCCTCGTGACCAGGCCAGCGCTCTGCGCGCTGAAATACGAGACCTGACACCGAAGCTCAGGTTGCCAGACAGCACTCAGATTGAGCTGTTTGGTGTGCAAAATCGGCAGCATCTGGTGGAGCAGTTTGCGCCGATCAATGCCTATCTGGGCGGGGTGGTCGGGCGCGCCGCGTTTTTTGATGATCTTGACCAGGCGCGGCAGGTGCTGCCGGTTTCTGAGGAGACGGTTTATGCTCCGGCGCTGCAGCAGATCCGGCGCCTTTTAAGAAAACGTGGCGATGAAGCGGCTGACAAACGTCTGGATGATCTGAGCGCTCAGGAGTAATCAGGGCCCCAAACCCCTCTTTAGAGTATGTGGATGTGGTTTGATCCCTGATTTTGGCAGCAGAGCTGTCAGAAGAAAGGCGAGGGGCCATAGTCCAGCGGTGGCAACAGGGGCCTGCGTTGGAAGCTGGACTGTTCGGCAGAGGTTTTGCGCCGGCTCTTCTTGGCCCCCTTGCCCAGGAGGATCAGATCCAGGGGATAGCCGAAGGTGTGCATCAGGCGGCCCAGGGGCCGTTCCACCATTCGGATATCAGCCTGGGTCAGGGCCTTTCGGTATTTGGCAAAATTATTTTCCATAAGTGGCTTGTTGATGTTTTGACGCTGCTTGTGGCTGTCTGCCAGTTGGCTGGCTTTTTCAGTCTTGTGAAACTCCAGCATTTCAGGTTCGAAATCCACGCCGAGAAAGCTGCAGATCCGCCGCACCACGGCTTCGGAATCGATCAGGAGATCCTCATATCGGTGCAGAAAAACGCGGTCTGCCCCCAACAGGGCAAGGGCCTGCAGGCCGGTTCTCTGATCTTGCTCCCAAACCCTGAGGGCGCCACGATCGGAGCCGAATTTATTGCCGTGTGGAGCTGCCGTGGCGGCCCTGGCCGAAGCTAGAAAGTCCCGCGGGTCGCGGACCTGGAAGACAAATTTGGCATCCGGAAAACAGTTAAGAATGAAGAACAGCAACTGGTGAAGGTTGTTCTCTTTTATAAAGACTCGCTTGTTTGTGGCCTCGGAAGGGACCTGAAGATAGAGGAACCGGATCAGTTCCTCGGGATCAACTGTGTTGCGGGTGGCCAACCAATCCTGCAGGATTTGGGCCTCCTCCGGACCGGCCAGTTTTCGGACCCGTCTTGTGGCCTGGGCCTGGAGCTTTTCCCATGCCCGCGAACGGGTGCCACGGGGGAGGGTTTCATGCAGATTTTTAAAGACAACTTGGCCAAAGTGAAGCGGTGGTGGCGCATAGATTTGGGAATGGGTGCCCATGATTGTGCTGATCAGGTTTGAGCCAGAACGCTCTGAACAGATCAGAAAGCTGGGGGGGTGAGTCATCAATGTTCTCCGGTGTGTCCTGCCGTGTCAGGCTTGAACTTGAAAAGGTGGCGGGTGATTTGCGCCGAAAAGGTCTGGCGGCCACGATGATCATTCATGTGGCTGATATTCTTGAAATCTTCATCGGCCATGTCAAAGTCGGTATCCAACCGTATCTCGACCCCGGTTTCGCGGGTGACTTGTGCAATCAGATCGCGGACATGGTTGGGGCCGTGTTGGGCTGGGGCGGCTTTTGCTCCGCTGCTCTGGATCGGGTGGATCACTGCAGTCACATGGTTGCTCACCTGCTGCAGCGCCTTGACGCCGCGGATCCAACTGGCGACGGCGCGACTGTCCATCTTGATCTGACCGTCAAAGGCATCGCGGATTTCGCGGTTCCGATTGCGTTCCCAATTGGCCTGGCTAACCACGGCCTCCGGCGTTTCCGAGGCCGCGATGGCACCGCCGCTGTCAGCCTCCCAGATGGTATCGGCATCATAATATTTACGCGGGACATCCCGGAAGGCGCCGGCCTTGAAGGCCTCCATGATCTCGATGTCGCCGGCGGGGGGGAGAATGCTCAATTGCATGATCTCCATCTCGATCACCGCATGATCAATGCGGCGGTCCAGATCCTGCATCGTGCTGCGGAGGAACTCGCAGACTTCGGTGATGCCGTCGACACTGAGCATGGCCATGCCGAGATTGCCGGCCCGGACCCGGTGACCCGCCTGCTGGGCGGTGGCTTCGATGGTGGCCGGGCAGATCCCGCGCATAAACCCGGAAGAGCCGATGCACAGCACCATTGGATCGGTGGTGGTCTTGGCAAAGTCAGGGAATTTATCGAGCATATCCAGCGCCCGCATGGCCCGGTAATGCAGGTGACGTTTCAGTTTGGGAGAGGACAATGTGCCGGTGGTGGGCGGCTGGAACCGGTCGGCGCCTTTGGGCTCTAGCGCCCGTCGCAGAAACCCCACCATCTGGGTCAGGGACATCTGCGACAGCTCTGACACAGTTTCCTGGGTCAGGGACAGGTCAAAATGGTTCTCCAGCCGAATGGTGAAGTCGACAAACCCCATCGAATCGAGGCCAGCATCCATCAGGTTTTCTGCCCGCTCGATATCCTGGCGGGCGATGGCCGGGTTGATCTGCTGTATGAATTGAACCAGCCGATCCTGACGTTTGAATTTTTTCTTTGGGGTGGCCGCTGCGTGCATTTTTTCCAGCCGGCTGACAACCCGCTGGCCAATGGCACCGCGATCAACCTTGCCGCTGGCGTTTTTTGGGAAGTGTTTCATTACCAGAACCCGCGAGGGGGTCATGTAGTCCGGCAGGTGACCTTCGATGGCCTGTTTGAGCTGGCGGCCGGGGCCCTCCCAGCCTTCGACCACGCCGACCAGGCTGGTGGGTATGGCGGATTTCAATGGCAGCGCAACCACCACCGCATTGCAGCCTGCGGCGTGGCTGCGCAGCACTGCTTCGATCTCACCCAGCTCAACCCGGTAGCCGCGGATCTTGATCTGATTGTCGATACGGTCGATGAACTGCAGGTTGCCATCCTCTTCCGTTTCGACCCGATCGCCGGTGCGGTAGTGAATTGCGCTTCGCCCGGTTGGCAGCACAAAGGCTTTGGCGGTCTTATCGGCGTCGCCGACATAGCCATCCGCCACCTGCGGTCCGGTGACCAGCAATTCACCGCTGTCTCCGGCAGCAGCAGGGCTGCCATCCTCTTTCAGCACCAGAGTCTGCACACCGGGCAGCGGGATGCCAATGGGCACCAGGTTGAACCGACCTTGGATCTGTTCCGGATCCGCAGGCAGCTGGTAGCGGGTGCAGGCAATGGTGGCCTCGGTTGGGCCATACCAGTTTTCCACCCTTTGACCGGTGGCGCGGGCCCAGTCCTGTGCCAGATCGACCGGCAGGGCCTCGCCGCAGAACAGCGTCAGACGCAGATTGCTCAGGGATCCAGGCTGCACCGCGCCCTGCAGGCGCATTTTCTGCGCCAGGCTGGGCACCGAGAACCAGCAGGTGATGTTATGGCTGTGCAGATAGTCGGCGGGGCGTTCCAGATCGGCGGCGGAAGGCACGATCAGATGGCCTCCGGCGCGCCAGCAGACAAACATGTCGTGGGCACTGAGATCGAAGGTGAGGTCAAAATTTTGCGACATTCGGTCTTGGTGATTATAATCGGTGACCGCAAAGGTCGCCTGCAGATAAGCCTCCAGATTGCTGTGTCGAATGGCGACACCCTTGGGCTGGCCGGTGCTGCCCGAGGTGAACAACACATAGGCATAAGGGTTGTCATGCAGACGCGGGAGATCCCGGCGGGTCGATGTCGGCACGTTGCTGCTCAGGATCTGATGGGGGAGCGGGGCTGTGGGAGCATCGCTGTCACTGGTCAGAATATCCGCAACGGCTGCGCCGCTGTTTTGATCAAAGATCAGCACCGAGGCCCCGGAGCGGTCGAGGATATAGCGATTGCGCTCGGCGGGGAATTTTGAATTTAGCGGCACATAGGCATAGCCCCGCATCCCGGCGGCGAGGACCGCGACATAGGTCTCCAGGCTCCGGTTGGCATAGATTGCGGCCACGGGAGCATCGCTGCTGTTTTCGCAATCAGCGATGGCTGCGGCGAGCGCTTGGACATGGGTGTTGAGGTCGCTGTAGGAATAGCTGCGACCGGCAACGGTGATGGCTGGGCGATCCGGCCATCTTGCGACAGACCGAAGGAAGTCATCGCTGGCGCGCCAGCGCTTTGACGCGATCGGAGATGGGAAAAGGTCTTTCATGTCAAGTACCTGGCCAGCCGTAAAAAACATTGTGTTTCTCCCAAAAAACAAGGCATGAAACAAGCCGTAAATGATCCGGTTGCAAGCTGGTGCGAGTTTTGCGATCCTCGTACTCGCAAATGAATTACGATATTGGAGGGACGATTGCTTACTAAGGTTCTTTATATTGCTGGGGCTGGTCGGTCGGGGACAACCTTCCTGTCGTTGATGCTGTCACAACATGCGCAGGTCTATAATATTGGCCAGATTCGTGACCTGCCGCTGGCCCTGCTGGAGCAGGAAATTTGCAGCTGTGATCAACCGGTGCCAAGCTGTTCTTATTGGGGTGCCGTGGTGGCACAGGTCGAAAAGCTGCATGGCGCCGGAGCCTTGCAGGCGCTGACCGAGGGGATGCAGCTGTTCCGCAAGGCGGCCAACGCGGATCCCCGCTGGGGCGAGCTTGCAGTCCGCAAGGCATTGACCCAGGATCACGCCGTTTTTCTTGAGGCTTTCCGCGATCTCTATATTGCGGCGGCCGCGCAGGCGGGGGGGCGGCTGCTGGTTGACAGTTCCAAATCAGTGGACCTGTGCCTGGCGCTTAGTCTGATCCCGGAAATCGATTTGCATGTGTTGAATCTGGTGCGTGACCCGCGCGCAGTGGCTGTCAGCTGGGCCAAGGTGCTGAAGCGCCCGGCTGTGTTGCGCGGCCGGACCCGCAACTGGGCCGGGCGGCAACGGCGGTTGCAGGTGATCCGTGATCTGAACCCGCACCGGTTCATGCGGCTGCGTTATGAGGATCTGACCGAGCGGCCTCGGCATTGGATTGAGGCAATCCAGGACTGGGCCGGATTGACGCCAGATCTGTCGCTGTTCACCAGCCGCAACACGGCTGATATCTCCTGGCTGGACACGCATCTGTTCCCACCAGCCAATGCCACGGTGCTGAAAGAGCGTCGTACCGACATTGTCATCACTCCGGCCGAGGGCTGGAAGCACTCAAAAAATGCTCACTTGCATGCGATGGCGGAAGAGGTGACCTTTCCCTATGCCGAAACTCTGGGCTATCGCAGAGACAGCTGACAGCTTTTGGGGCGGGGGCTGCCTGGGGTGCCTTGCAGGGACACCGCAATTCCAGTCTAAGAAAAGTGATATTACAAAAAGGATACGCACATGTCGGCAGGCAAACTTCTGATGGTGGGGGCCGGGCTGTCTGGCGCGGTGATCGGGCGCCGCTTGGCCGAAGCAGGCTATGAGGTCACCGTGGTCGACAGCCGCACCCACATCGGCGGGAATTGCCACACCGAGCGCGACAGTGATACCGGCGTCATGGTGCATGTCTATGGGCCGCATATTTTCCACACCGACGACGCAGAGGTGTGGAGCTACGTCAATACATACGAGACCTTCCTGCCCTATAAAAACCGGGTCAAGACCACTTCCAGGGGACAGGTGTTCTCCTTGCCGGTGAATCTGCACACCATTAATCAGTTCTTTGATAAAACCCTGCGGCCGGATGAGGCGCGGGCCTTTATCACGGAGCAACAGGCCGACACATCCATCACTGATCCGCAGAGTTTTGAGGAACAGGCGCTGCGCTTTGTTGGCAAGGATCTCTATGAGGCCTTCTTCAAGGGGTACACCATCAAGCAATGGGGCTGTCAGCCCTCGGAACTGCCGGCTTCGATCCTGAAGCGGCTGCCGGTGCGCTTCAACTATGACGACAATTACTTCTTTCACAAATATCAGGGCATGCCGGAAAATGGCTATACGGCGATGATCGGGAAAATTCTCGATCATCCGGGCATAACGGTCAAGTTAGAGACTGTTTTTGATCGGGCGCAAGCGGATCAATACGACCATGTGTTCTATTCGGGCGCGTTGGATGGTTATTTTTGCTATGAGCTGGGGCGGTTGGGCTATCGCACACTGGATTTTGAACGTTTCACCTATGATGGTGATTATCAGGGCTGCGCGGTGATGAATTACGGCGAGGAGGATGTGCCTTACACTCGGATCACTGAGCACAAGCATTTTTCTCCTTGGGAGGACCATCAGGGCTCGGTCTGTTACCGTGAATTTGCCCGCGCTGCTGAGCCAGGGGATATTCCTTATTACCCAATCCGCCAGGTGGCCGAAAAGGCGCTGCTGGGCGATTATGTGAAACTGGCCGAAGCCACCCGCGGGGTCACTTTTGTTGGCCGTCTGGGCACCTATCGATATCTGGATATGGATGTCACCATCCGCGAGGCGCTGGACACGGCGCATGGCTTCCTGGATTGCATTGAGCGGGGGGTGCCAGTGCCAGCCTTCTGCGTGAGCCCTGTGTGATCTGGGCTGCTTTGCGGCGGCTTTACAGGGGAGGACGGTCTGCCTTACGGGCGGTTCCTGCCCCACAGAAGATCCATCCAGAGAGACGGCCGGTGGGGCAGTTTACAGCGCGTCTTGGGCTGGACCTGGTTCTGCGGGGAACTGTATCTGATCGGCAGCAGCCGGGTCGAGTGTTCACGGTGGAGGTGCAGGATGGCGCCGGGCAGGTGCTGGCCAGGGCACAAACAGAGCCCGGTGGCGGGCCTTTGCCTGATGCGGCGCAGAGGTATGAAATCAAACTCCCCGAGGCGTTGCTGGATGGCCAGCTGCGGCAGTTGGCTGTACATGTAGTTGGGCGGCACGGGGGGGGGATTGCCTTGCCGGTGAGCCTGTCGCCTGCGGGGATAGGTCTGGTTGAACAGATTACCCCGGATCATATTTCGGGCTGGGCGATCAACCTGAAGCAGCCCCAGCACAGTGCAGATGTGGTGGCTGCGGCGGCCGGAAAAATTCTGGGCCGGGCCAGCGCAGATGGGTTTTGCGGCGGCTTGACCCAATGGGTGCAGAGCAGTGGATTCCACGGGTTTCATATCCCTCTGGAGCAACCGTTGAGCGCCGCAGAACGGGCGGGGCTGAAGGTGCAGATTTACGGCCAGGATGTCGCGCTGGCCTTTGCGCCGGGGGCCGGAGACGTGGCGGACCCGCCACCGTCGGCACTGCTCCCAGCCCCATCGCGGTTTGACGCTGGTCTCGACAGGATCACTCCGGAGGGGGTCTCGGGCTGGCTGCTGGACCGGGAGAGCACTGGTCAAAACCTGCCCCTGGGGCTGCATATCGACGGGGAGTTGGTGGAGCGCGTGCAGGTGGATGGCTGGCGCGAGGATCGGGGTCGCTGCGGGTTCTGGATTGCGTTTCCGCCGGGGCTGGACCTGACCCAAGCGCGCGACATTAGCCTGCGGTTGCCAGAGGCGACCACGGCGTTGCCGGAGTTGACGCAGCGATGGGCGGCTCGGCGTATTGGCCGCAGTCATATCAGCCTGGACCCTGGCGCGTCTGTCTGGCGCGACCCAGACCCGGTGCGGCTGCCCTTGCCCCAAGACCCGGCGAGCCCTGCACTGACGGTTGCCATTATTGTGCTGAATTTGAATGGGGCCGGGCATTTGGAGGCGCTGTTTGCCAGTTTTGCCGCCCATAACCGTTACCCGCACTATCGGTTTATCATCATCGATCATGGGTCGAGTGATGGCAGCGTTGCAGTGTGCCAGCGCTGGTCAGCGCAGCTCAACATTGATGTGCAGTGCCGCGGCCAGAACTATTCTTTTTCGCAGTCCAACAATTACGGCGTAGCCTTGGCAGAAGAAGACATCGTTTTCTTTCTCAACAATGACATCATTCTGGACCGCTGTCTCCTAACGCCACTGCTGCGCTGTTTTGTGGATGACAGCATTGGTATTGTTGGTCTTAAGCTGGTGTCGCCGGCCACAGGGGAGGATGGCGGGCTGGTGCCAGGTTTTGTGCAACACCTGGGAGTGAAATTTGGGCTGCGCCCAGATCGCCCACCGGTTTCACCTTATGAGCTGCCGTTGTGTCAGGAGACCAGGGGGATTTCCGAAACCGCTTGGGAGGTCCCGGCAGTGACCGCTGCGGCAATGGCTTTGCGCCGGGTGGATTTTGACCGGGTGGGCGGCTTTGATGAACGCTATTTCTATGGCTATGAGGATGTGGATTTTTGCCTGGCTGCCCGCCGGGTGTTAAATAAGCGCATTGTCTGTGCCAACCACATCCAAGCCTATCACATCCGTGGGGCCACCCGCACGGCGCAGGATCAGGCCGCCCGGCGTCGCTATGTGAAAAATCAAGATTTGCTGGCGGCGCGGTTTGGCGCAGATGTTCGCCAGGCGACGCGCCGGGACATGGTTGCTGGCGGCCGGTTTTGGCGCCAGAACTCGCTGCGGATTGCCTTTGTCGTCAGCGCTGTGGAAACTGCCAACCCGGCGTGCGATTTTCACCATGCGTTTGAACTGGGTAAGGCGCTGATGTCCGAATTGGGCTGGCAGGTCAGTTATCTGCCGCCCGAGGATTGGTACAGTCTAGATGGGTTTGACGTGGTGGTGGTGATGGAGGTGGATTGGTCTGCAGCCAGGGTCACCACTGGCAACCCCAATCTGACCTTTGTCGCCTGGGCTGGTCACCGGGTGGAACACTGGTTTGATCATCCCTGGTTGCAGCAGTTTGATCTGATTTGGGCCGCTTCGGACCGCGCCCGGCAGGTGTTCTCCGGGCGGGTGTCGGTGCCGGTGGAGGTGATGCGGCCCGCAGTGGATCCTGAGAGGTTTTGTCCCGACCCAGCCGGTCCCGGTGGTCTGAGTGACTATTGTTTCGATGGCCATTTTCATCATACGCCAGGGCAACTGGTGACGCAGCTGGAGACCGAAACCCTGTCCTATCGGTTTGCGCTCTATGGAGATAATTGGTCCAATATCGCTTGGTTAGAGCCTTATTGGCGGGGGGAGTTGCCGGATGAGGAAAGGCCTGCGGTCTATGCCGGAAGTTACCTGGTGCTGGACGAGGCCACTGCTTGTGGCCGACGCTGGGGGGGGCTTAGCCCTCGGGTGTTTGAGGCCTTGGCGGCTGGCGCGCTGGTGATCACAAATAACCTGCGTGGGGCACAAGAGGTATTTGGCGGGCAATTGCCGGTGTGCCGCAGCGGGGATGAGATGCAGGGGGTGATCCGTTATTACCTGGAACATCCGCAGGAGCGGCAAACCCTGGTTGCGCAGCTGCGCACTGTGGTGCTGACAGAACACAGCATTCAGGCCCGCGCTGGGGCGGTCAGAGCGGCGGTGCAGCGCCTGTTTGGAGATCTGCGATTTTCAGTCCGCTGCCTGGACCGACCGGGGCAGGAGAGAGACTGCGCTCCGCTGGCGATTAGCACCCTGGTGAGCGATCAGTTGCGGCAGCAGGAGGTCGGAGTCCGGTTGTTGGACCCTCGCACGAATTTGCCGTCGTCTATGTTGCTGGGGGATGATGTGGTGCTGCATGTCAGCACCGGTCCAGCGGTGAACCGATTTTTGCTGCGGCCGGACCAGGTGCACCTGCGCCTGCATTTTGGCTCTGCTGAGGATCTCAGCCCTGCTGAGGCGGCGCGCTATGACGGGGTGCTGTTGGCCAGTGAGACCGAGTCGGAGGTGTTGCGCGGCGCCAGGGGGCCGGTGTTGACGTTATTTCCGGACCGCGCGACGCAACAAGAGTGTTACCGGGTGGACCCGGCCAGTGGTGAGCTGCGCTATGGGGATGCGCGGCCGATGTTGGCGGCGCTGCAACGGGTGTTGCCCGAGTTGGCGGCGCTGGCGCGGCGGCTGAACCGGACTAAATATCAGCAGGATATCCAGCGTGAACCGGAGGACCTTGTGGCCCCAGCATCAATCCGCCGTGCCGCCCGGGCTGCCCCTGTGGAGCAACAGATCGAGATTGGCCCCGGTGGCCCGCAGCGTCGCTGTTTGGTGGCGGCGCCGGTGCCGCCTGCCACAGGCCGGGTGGCGGTGGTGGTGCTGCATTACCAACACGTTGAGGATACCCTTCGCTGCGTCACCGCATTGCTGCAGCAGTCTTATGGCGGCCAGCATATCTATATTGTCAGTAATGATGCAGGGCGCGCGGCTTTTGATCACTTTGTGACACAGTTCCCGGAGTGCACGGTGATCCAGTCCCCTGAGAACCTGGGCTATGCGGGCGGTAACAATATTGCTTTGGCGCTGGCCCGTTTGCGGGGGTTTGACTTGCTGTGGCTGGTCAACCCCGATACTGTGGCGCCGCCAGAGTATTTGGAAAAGATGGTGGACCTGGCGGATCTGCATCCTGAGATATCGATTCTGGGGTCGACTATTCTGTATGGGGATCGACCGGATACGGTGTGGTTTGGGGGTGGATTTGTGCATTGGGAAGATGGCTTGGACGCTCGGCACGGCCATATTGGCTGGCATGTTGACCATCTGCCAGAGACCCCAATTCCCTGCGATTACGTGACCGGGGCCAGCCTGATCCTGAGGTCTTCTGTGTTGCAGGATGTCGGCTATTTCCCCGAGGAGTATTTCCTATATTTTGAAGAAACCCGATGGTGTCTGGATGCGGCGGCCAAGGGCCACCGGATTGCCACCTTCCCGCAGGTGGTGCTGTATCACCACAAACGCTCGGAACAGGGCGGCGCACCTTCCCCGGTGTTTCTGTATTATTATGTGCGCAACGGGCTGACCCTGTGCCGCCGGTTGCAGCCGGATAAGCTGGCAGCCACCACCGCCCGGCTGCGGCGGTTAACCGAGATGCTGCTGGCCAAAGTGGCGCGGCATGCGCCCGAGCGGCTGGCGGCCAGTCGTTGTGCTGTGGACACGGGGTTTCAAGATGGTGTGGCCGGCGGCCGTGGCAAGATGGATCCGGAGCATTACATGGGGGTGGGGGGAAAAGGCAGGCCGGGTTGCCCGGGAGGTGCTGGACAACCCGGCTGAGAACTGTAAATCAAAATTTCAGATACTTTAGTCACCCGGACGTTCGGACACATCATGCCCTCTCCCAAATCGAAGAAAACCCCCGCCAGAACATGCCTTGTGATTCTGGGGATGCATCGGTCGGGAACGTCGGCCCTGGGTGGGCTGCTGAACCTGCTGGGCTGTGATATGCCGCGCCGCGCCATTGGTGGGGAAGGTGCCAACCCCAAGGGATATTTTGAATCGGCCCCTCTCAATAAACTGAACAATGAGATACTGGCTTCGGCGGGATCGGCCTGGGACGACTGGTTGCCGTTCAATCCGGAATGGGAACATTCACCTACAGCGGTAGGGTTCCGCCGCCGCGCCGATGAGATTCTGGCTGGGGAATACGACGAGTCGAGCTTCTTCTTCTTCAAAGRYMCCMGMAATTKSSKYYYGYKTRGMWYNTGRMRGGCNCRRYWKSMRRYGGYGSGSYRTMGACCGCTGATCATTTCAACCCTGCGCAACCCCTGGGAAGTGGCCCAGTCCTTGCACAGCCGGGACGGGCTGCCAGTGGAATACGGGCTGCTTTTATGGCTGCGCCATGTCCTGGATGCAGAGGCGGCGGGGCGGGATCTGCCAAGGTTCCATACCTCTTACGAACAAGTGCTGACCAATTGGAGCGGGCTGGCGACACGGGCGGCAGAGGAACTGGGGATTGCCTGGCCGCGGGCGCTGGCCAGTGTCGCGGGGGACATCGAGGCATTTCTGGAAGTTGGGTTGCGACATTTCAGTGCGGATGAGGCGCGGTGGCAAAGCAATCCGCTGGTGTCGGACTGGGTTCGTGAGGCCTATGAAATTCTCAGCCGCTGGGTCCAGCAGGGCGAGGACAAGGCCGATCACGTCCGGCTTGATCGGCTGCGTGCCACTCTGGATGCGGCGGGTCCAGCGTTTGCACAGCTGGCGCGGGCCGGCGCCGGCGCCCAGAGCCGCCAGGAGATGGAGCAGATGGTGGCCCAACGGGAAGAGATCCTGGGCCGCGAAACGGTGCTGACCCGGGAGCTTGCTGAGACCCTGGAGGCCAATCAGGTGCAGGAGGCTGAGCTGTCGCGGCTTGGTGCCCAACTGGCGCAGGTGGAATCGACACTGCGACAGCGCAGCCTAGAGGCAGAGCAAGCGGATGGCCGTATACGCGAGTTGCGCCAAGGCCAGGCGGAACAGGTGTTGAACTTGGAGACCCGGATCGGGGGGTTGACGGCTGATGTCGAGCGTCAGGTTGGTGAGCGCCGATTTGCCGAAGAGGCCATGCAGGCGGCCCGCAGGCGGTTGTTGACGGTGGAAGAGGAAACCATCCGTGAGAGTGTCACGCTCAAGGCGCGGATGGCGCAACAGCGGGAGACCTTGGCAGCGGTTCAGAGCCGGGCCGGGGAGCAGGAGCGGCTGCTGGCGGACAGGGCGCTTCGGATCACCGATCTTGAGGCGCAGGATGCGGCCTTGGCAGAACGCTTGGAAAAAACGGTGGTGGATTTGATAAACCACCAGCAGGAGGTTGGTGAGCTGCGCAGCAGTACATCATGGAAAATCACCGGGCCGCTACGCCGGATCGCGCGGGTTCTGCGGAAGCGAGAGTGATTGCCCCAGCCCGGTAAAGCCACTAAGCAGAGCCCACCTGAACCAGCGCCCGAAACTTCTCCGGATACTTTATTTTTATGGACACTGAACAATCCATTGCCCAGGTTATTGAGGCATTTTTTGACCGGGGTTTTTATCTGGACGCTTACCCGGATGTGGCGGCGGCCCAGGTGGATCCGGTTCTGCACTACGTGCGCTACGGTGCGATCGAGCGGCGTGATCCTACCCCTGAGTTTTCGACCGGCTATTATCTGGATACCTATCCGGATGTGGCGGCTTCTGGCCTCAACCCATTCTGGCACTATCTCACCAATGGGCGGGACGAGGGGCGCTCCGGTTGTCCGGGCCCACAAGAGCAGATGCGGCAATATTTTGACGCAGAGTTCTATCTGGGTAAAAATCCGGATGTGGCGGCGGGCGAGCTGGATCCCTTTGTGCATTTCTGTGATCAAGGTTGGCGGGAAGGCCGCGATCCCAGCCCCTCTTTCAGCTTGAGCTATTATCGGGCTGAATATGGTATCCCTGAAGGGGTGAACCCGCTGGAACATTATGTCAGTGATGGCCAGCAGGCCGGGTTCAAGCCGCATCCCTACCGGCGGGCCGACGGGCATTGCGTGCATGATGATGTGCGCCACTTTACCCAGCGATCTGCTGATCTTTATGAAACTCGCGACCCGTCAATTGCCGTCAACCGCCGTCTGTCGGCCCAGGCTTTTGCGATGTATCTGCCGCAGTTCCACCCCATCCCCGAGAATGATGTGGCCTGGGGTGAGGGGTTCACCGAATGGCGCAATGTTGGTCGGGGCATGCCGCGCTTTAAGGGCCATTATCAGCCGCGTATTCCCGAGATCTTGGGCCATTACGATCTGCTGCAATCGGACGTGATGGCGCGGCAGGTGCAGATGGCTAATGAGGCCGGGCTTGAGGGGTTCTGTTTCTACTATTACCGCTTCAACCAGAAACGGGCGCTGGAAAAGCCGCTGGAGGCTTTTGTGGCCAATCCAGATCTGAACTGTTCTTTTATGATCCTCTGGGCCAATGAAAACTGGACCCGGCGCTGGGACGGCTTGGACCACGATATCATCCTGCAGCAGGACTACCGCGAAGAGGATGATGCGGCGCTGCTGTCGGACTGGGCCCGCTACTTCCGCGATCCGCGCTACAAGCGCATCAACGGGCGGCCGCTGCTGGTGCTGTACCGGCCCGGCATCATCCCCGATGCCTGCGCCACCATCGCCCGCTGGCGCCGCAAGCTGCGCAGCGAGCACCAGGTAGATCCCTATATTTTCATGACGCAGGGGTTCGGCTGCCTGGATCCAGGCGAATTTGGTCTTGACGGTGCCATGGAGTTCCCACCGCATAAGGTGGCGCACAACCTGCCGTCGCTGATCCAGGATCTGGAGATCAGCGACCTGCGCTTCACTGGCCAGGTGGCGGCCTATGACGCTATGGTGGCCAATGCGGTAATGGCAGAACCGGCGCCCTATCCGCTGTTGCGGGGGGTGGCACCGTCCTGGGACAATGATGCCCGCCGCCAGGGCGGCGGCATGACCTATCATGGCTCGACCCCGCAAAAATACCAGGCCTGGCTGGCGGAGGCGATTTCTTATGCCCGGGCGCATCCCTTCGAGGGGGAAGCCCTGGTTTTTATCAATGCTTGGAACGAATGGGCCGAGGCCGCCTATCTGGAACCGGATGTGCATTTTGGCGGCGCCTATCTCAATGCCACGGCCCGCGCTCTGACCGAACAGTCTGTTGTCACCAGCAAGGACAAGGTGGTGCTGTTTAGCCATGATGCCTATCGGCACGGTGGCCAGTTGCTGGTCAAGAACATGGCCCGGGTGCTGACCGCGCGTTATGGTGTCGAGGTGGCGATTATCGTGCTGGGCGAAGGGCCGTTGGTGGCAGAGTACCGCAAGATCGCGCCGACCTATCAGGTTGGGGGCGATGCCGCCGAATTGGAGGGCGTGCTGGCATCGTTACGACAGGACGGTTACCGCAAGGCGATCGTCAACACTACGGTGTCGGGCTGGGTGCTGCCCTATCTGAAGGCGCAGGGATATTTTGCGGTCAGCCTGATCCACGAGCTGCCGCGGCTGATCCGTGAGTACAACCTGGAACCAGTGGTGAAGATCATTGCTGAACAGGCGGATCTGATTGTGTTCCCTGCCCGCCAGGTCGAAGCGGGATTTGCCGGGGTGGCCGGTGATCTGGACAGTGACAAATGCATCCTGCGGTCGCAGGGCAGTTATTTGCCCTGGAGCAGCGACCCCCAGCACAGCACTCGGATCCGCGCCAAACTGGGGCTGAAGGAGAGCGACAAGTTGGTGATCAATGTGGGCTATGCCGATGCCCGCAAGGGGATCGACATCTTCCTGAATGTGGCGCGGGAAATCTGTGCCCGCCGCCAGGATGTGCATTTTGCCTGGATTGGCGGCACAACTGCCGATGTGCAGACCTGGTATCTAGAGGACATTGCCGCAGATGCACCGGAGGCGGGGCGCATCCATGTCATTCCCTTTACCGATACACCGGTGCCATATTACGAGGCTGCCGACCTGTTTTTCCTGTCATCGCGTGAGGATCCTTTCCCAACCGTGGTGCTGGAGGCGCTGAAGGCGGGGCTTCCGGTTGTTGGCCTGCAGGGCAGTGGTGGCTCCACGGATCTGATCGCCGAGTTCGGCGCCCTGGTGGCACGCGGTAATCTGGCTGGAATTGCCGCTGAAATCCTTGGATTCCTGGACTTGCCAGAGGCCGAACGGCAGCAACAGGCGGCGCTGCGGCAGGCCCATATAGAGAGCCGCTTTCGCTTTGAGGATTACGTCGGAGATCTGTTGCGCATGCTGAACCCGGACCTGCAGCGGGTCTCGGTGGTGGTGCCGAATTACAATTACAAGGACCATCTCGTGGCCCGACTGGATACAGTCTATGGTCAGAGCTACCCGCTGTATGAGGTGCTGGTGCTGGATGATTGCTCTGCGGATGACAGTTTGCAACTTCTGGAGGGATACCGGCAGCAGACCGATCGCGAATTTACCCTGGTGGTAAACGAGGTTAATTCAGGATCGGGCTATCGGCAATGGGACAAGGGCATGCGGATGAGCCGCGGTGATTTTGTCTGGATTGCCGAAGCTGATGACACTGCCGAGCCGGAATTCCTGGATGTGGCGTTGAAGCTGCTTGAGGAGGAGGATGTCGCCTTTGTGTTCTGCGATTCCGCGCAGCGCGACGAACACGATCGCCTACTCTCCGCCAGCTATGGCTATTATTTCGACACTGTCGAACCCGGCGCCATGGACCGCGGTTTTGTGATGGATGGGGCGGAATTTACCCGCCGGTTCCTGTCGGTCAAAAACCTGATCCTGAATGTCAGCGGAGTGGTCTGGCGCCGCGAGGCCTTGATCCGGGCACTGGATTTCACCCGTGAAGATCATAATCGGATGAAGGTGGCCTGTGATTGGAAAATGTATGCCTATGCTGCGGTTCAGGGTGGCCGGGTTGGTTATGTCGCCAAGGCGCTGAACATGCATCGTTGCCATTCAGGAAGCGTCACCCATTCTCGCGATGGGCAGCAGCATTATGACGAGATTGTCAGCGTGCAAGAGTTCATCGCGCAGCAAGTGGATCTGCCTGCAGAGATCCTGGCCAAACGCGAGACCTATCGCGCCGAACTGCGGCAGCAATTTGGGTTGGCAGATTAACCGAGCCCAATAGAGGGGATTTTGGTTGGGGATGATCCGCATAGCGGTTTATGATCGGCGCCTCCCCCGTCCAGATGCATCTGGCGGCGTAAGGGCGGTCACAATACCAAGGCCGAGCCAAACAGCTTTCAGCGATGATCAGGTCCGGATGCTCCAAGCCAAAGTGGCGACATCTTCAACACGACCTACAACCGCACAGCTTCGGATCAAGCGGATCAATATGTCTTTTTTATCGAAGATGAGAGTATTGACTTCGTCTGGTCGACGTCGCTGTTCACCCACATGTTGATTCACCAAGTTGATAATTACATTGGTCAAATGGCGCGCGTGATGCGGTCCGGCGCGCATTGCTGGAATACCTACCTGATATTGGATGAAGTCGCCCTTGGGCTCATCGACAAGCTGGACGGTACAAAGCGTTGGTATATGCCCTATTCAATTGATGGTGGACGTGTGCAGGATTTGGCAAATCCGGAAAGTCAGATCGCACTTTATGAAGGCAAGTCCGCAAAATTCACAAAAACCACGCGGCTAACTGGTTTCTGGAATGTACCATGTTCCGACTGAGGTGGAGCATATCTGCTGGTCGGAACATGGCGGGTTGCTGCTGCGCCTATACGGGCTGAAGGACCATTAAAATTTGGTATTGCTCAAGGGTGTCACGGTCGATCCGAGCCAGTCGCCACCCGGTTTCTTCGGCCATCGCCGTGAACCGCTCAATACTGAAAGATGTATCGCCATAATGGTTCTTTGACAGACCTTCGCCGCCTCCAATTTCAACAAAAGCATAACCGGTTCGATTATGGTCGGATGCTAACGCTGCGGTTCTCTCTTCTCCGAAGGCCTGCGATCGCATGGCCCAGAATTCAACGGGGCGAATGGTTGTGGCAAAGAAACCGTCCGGCGCGATTACAGACCGTACAGTTCTGAGTATCGCCATTGTCGATTCCATTGAGGTGTGGCTCATCACAGAATAGGAGAAGACCAGGTCAAACAGGATGTCAGACAGTGGGAATGCCGCTGGGATTGGATCAATCTGGTGCAGATTGGCGCGCACCCCGTGTTTGTTGCAAAGCTCCAGAGACGCGGCCATCGGATCACATCCATGGACTAAGTCAGGGTCCGCAAAATACCCCATTGCTCGTGTCAGGCGACCCCAGCCGCAGCCATAATCGAGAATAGGGCCGCTACCGATATCACGCCCTCTGAGATGGTATGACTGCAACTGTAGCAGGCGAACCAGATTGCAGGACTTGGTCAACAGCTGGTGGCCAGAGTGACCTGTCCAGCGCGCCTGTACTTCTGGCGTGGGCATTGTTGCGATATGCTTTGCCAAATGTGGGAAGCTCTTGGCTAGGTTATCACCAGAAAGACCGATAAAATCGGCCAGCGGCATTGTCCGTAAGGCATTATAAACGGCGGCGGTGTTTTTGGTTCTTGCTAGATCTTCTGCAGTACGAAGAATGGGATCAACGTATTTGTAGGATGTCATTTATGGAGGCTCCGGACTTTGTAAGTAGTTTTCCTAAAGGCTATTCAAAAGATCGGTTGCTGAATTTCCAGCCTGATACGTGGGGGGCTGGACCAGCACCGTCGTCTTAACTCATTCCTGTGGCCGCTTGTAGGACCGAACCCGGTCATGGGCAAAGGCCTTTAAGTCAAAATTGTCACTGGGGGCCGCCGTCATGAAGCGCTCGGTCATCGCACAGATGACGATGTCTGGTTTAAGCTCTTGAACCAGATTGTAATCAATGTTTGTTGTCCAAGCAAAAGATACCTTTGAGAAGGTGCCAGCCAACAGACCAGTGAGCAGATGATCCCGGTATTCACTGAAGCTATCGCCAAAGATGAGGACCGATTCGGGCTGCGGTGCATGATCCTGTTCGAAACTGAGAAAGGACCCGACATGCAGCCCGCCGTCATTCTCCAGCCCGTGTTTTTTCTTGAACGCAACAAGCTCACCTTCATCGGTGATTTTAGCCCCCTCTCCGAAGTGGAAAAATCGCCCTTCCTCTTGAAACGTCCACGGCATTTTTGCGCCAAGGTCGAAGGTGACCGGCCCGGAGGATGAAGTACTTTTTAGCAGATCTTCACAGAAGGGGATTTCCAGCTTGTGGCAGATGTTCTGGTAGGCACCGAAGGCGCCAACATGGGTCCAGTGGCTATCAGTTTTAAAGTATAGTTGATCCCGGTAAGGTGAATTCCGGAAAAAGGAAAACAGGTCAACAACTGGGCTGTCTGCCGCATTGGGGAAATGTACTCCGAAACAGTCGCCAAAGCTTTTGTTGAGATCAAGGCCCCAGCCCAGTTTCTCGCCCAGAATAGAGATTTTTTCTGGAATCATACATTGGATGTATTTGATGCCCAGTTCAGATAAGGTCGCTTGCCGGATTTTTGTTTGATCAACCCAGCGCTTTACAATGTTGCTGCGCTGAGTGTTGTCCATGATCAACATATCAAGTGGAGAGTTTCCACCGCCAACCAGAAATAAGAAGCCATCCGAGCCGATGCCAACTTCGTTCACAATGGCTCCGACTGGTTGATTGAGGTGTAAGGCTGAATCACTTGATGTTGGGCGCTGAACCCCGGGATGGCGGCATGATGAATAATAATCCTGGCCGTATTTTGCATAGAGCCCGGTTTTTAAGGAGACCGGGACTTTTACCTCGTGGGTTCCAGTCACATACCGCTTTTCGGAGTAATGCTCATCGTCCAGTGCTGAGAGATCAAGAAACTCATAAAGGGACGACAGGACCTGATCACCATGTGCTCTCAGATCTTCGTTGTGAATGACAAAGACGTTTTCAGTTCCAAAAGTCTCGATGTATCGCTGAATTTTGGACGCGTAAAAAGAGAAATCCCGAATGTAGCGTGCTGCTGTGGCGGTCTTATCATCAACGGGCAAATCCTCGTCGAGGATTTGGAAAATATCTGAAATATTCAGTCCCTTTAAGTCGTCTCGCTGGTTGACCTTTTGGAAGTGGTTCAATTGAGAAATGGCCCGATCGATTGGATCGCGGATCATGATGATGATTTTGGCCTCTGGAGCATAGTTCTTGATGGCATTTGGTATTTCGAAATTTTCCGCCATGTCCAAATAAGTTGGACTTGCATCCAGGAGATACTTTGTTTGTGTGTCTGGGGTGAAATGAGAAGAATACCATTCTTCTCCTTTTTCCTTGTATAGAGAAAAATAGTGCACCTCCTTTCCTGTGGCTCCCGCAATGCGGTGATCGCGGCACAAAAAATCGTATAAAATGGTTGTTCCACATTTCATCGAGCCAATGATAAAGAGGTTTGCCTTCAAGGAAGGGGGTATTTCTGTCGTCATTCTGGCTGCCCGTCTGAAAGATTTTAGGGTGTGTGGTCTTGGGTAATCTGCTTTCCTGTCACCAGAGCGTCAAGTAGAACTCTCCTAGGGATATTTTTCCTTGTGGTGTTTGGCGAATGTGTCGCATCTAAGGATAAAGGCAGGTTTTTTTACTGCTTTCAGTGGGGCGGACCATATGTCAGACAACACGCTACTCTCCTTGCAGCAGGCTGCTGCTGCGGTGCTGGATCCACTGCTGGAGCAGCCGCCGACCGGGCCGTTGCCGCCGGATGGAGTCCTGGCGCCTGGGGTCTGGATTCATGCCGACCCCGAGGGGCAACAGCAGGTGGAGAGCCTGCAGCTGCCGGGCGGCGGACTGACCCTGCGCACCACGGTCCAGCACCCTGGGGGCTGGCTGGCGTTGCATATCGCTCTGGGCGAGGTGGATCTGTCCGACCATGTGCTGATCGGATTTTACGCCCGCATCCAGGCGCCGCGCGCCTGCACCTGGCGCGCCTGCCTGCGGTCGGGCACCGAGGTGGGGTTTGTCGATCATTTCTTTGACCGCGACGTGGTCTCCTACGGCGCCGCCAGCAGCCATATGGACATGATGGAACTGGCGCCGCAGCGGCGGCTGCCGCGACGGGCCGACTGGCGCGAGTTCATCCTGTTCTTCCATGTGGAGAGCTTTGAGACGACGCTGTTGGACCTACGGCTGTTTGCCGCATGACGCTGTCGCTGGTGATTCCGGTCTGTGATGATGTGGCGGGCGCCCGCACAGTGGTGGCCGGGGCGGTTGGACTGGGTATTTTCTCACAGATCATTCTGAGCGATGACGGGTCGGAAGTGCCGCTGTCGCTGGCGGATTTTGCCGACCTTTCCGGGCTGGAGAGTCTGGAGCTGGATGTGCTGCGGAGTGAGACTTGTCAGGGCGCGGGCGCGGCGCGCAATCTAGGGTTGGCGCAGGTGCGCGGCAGCCATGTGCTGTTTTTTGATGCCGATGACCATCTGCTGCCGCCGCTGGCAGATCTATGGCATCGGCTGCAGGGGCAGATGTTTGATTTCTGCATTTTCAAACATATTGAACAGCGCCGCCGGGATGCAGGCATTGCGGGCTTGTTTGCAGATGACGAGGCACGCTGGCAGGCCGTGGGGGCCCGGCATCTGCTCAGCCCGCTGGACTCGGAGATGGCTCCGGTGCTGGCGCGGATCGCCGCTTATCCGTGGAACAAGATCTACCGCACCGATTTTCTGCGCGACAATGACATCACCTGCGGTCAGACTTTGGTGCACAATGACATTGTCTTGCACTGGCTGGGGTTTATCCAGGCCCAAACCATCCTCTGTGCAGATATCCTCTGCTGTGAACATGTGGTTGGTCAGGCGAGGAACCATCTGACCAATCGTAATGGGGTCGAACGATTACAGGTCTTTGATGCGCTGGCAGAGGTGATGACCCGGGTCGGGGAATTTGACCCGGAGTGGCAGTTCGCCTTTACCTGTTTCTACCTGGACCTGCTGGGCTGGGCCCGAGAGCGGATCCAGCGGCAGTGGTTAGCAGAGTTCGACGACCGGGCGCAGGGATTGCTGCACGCCCAAATTGGCCAGCGGCTGTTTGCCCGGATCAATCGGGATGATCCATATCGGGCCCGTCGCATTACCGAAACACTGATCCGGGGGGGGTGATGCAGGTTTCATTTATCATCACGACCTTTAACGTCAGACCTTACATTTACCAATGTCTGGACAGCCTCTGTGCTGTGGTGGCCCCAGGTGATCAGGTGATCATCGTTGATGATGGGTCCACCGATGGCACCGTTGAGGACATCCGCCAGATTTTGGCCAGCCTGCCTTGGCCTGAGAACATTGAGCATTGCCCGGTGTTTCTGGGCCGTAATACCCATGGTGGGGTTGGCATTGCTGCCAATATTGGGCTTGGCCGTGCCAGCCGTGAGGCGGTGTTTTTTGTCGACGGAGACGATTGGCTGTTGGCGGAGGGGGTGCGGCGCGCACGCCAGCGGTTTGCCGCCGGCAGCGATGACATCCTGTTGGTCAATTACCTCGTCTTTGACGAGGTCACGCAGAGCACCACGGAGCCGTCGGACCAGATGGTCTGGGACGATCTGCCCCCAGATCCAGACGCGGCGGCAGCGCGCAGTCTGGCCCTGCGGATGAACGCGGTGCCCTGGCGTAAATTTTACCGGCGCGCCTTTTTACAGCAGCACGCGATCCGGTTTCCCGAGGGCGATTTCTTTTTTGAGGACAACCCGCTTCACTGGCAGATCTGTCTGAGCACCCAGCGCATCGGGTTTTACGATGTGCCGCTGGCCTGTCACCGACTGAACCGGCCGGGCCAGACCATGAGCGCGGCAGGCGCCGATTTGACAGCGATGTTCCAGCACTACGAGACTATTCTGGGCCATGTGGCGCAGCTGGATCCAGACAGCCGACCCCAGGCGGATCAATGGCTGGCCACCAATATGGCCTGGCAATTGGAGCGTCTGACCCCAGATGCGGTGTTTGTTTATGCGGCGGCAGCCGAGACGGCTCTATGTGGTGCTCGGCGGCGGCGCTGGGTTCGCGACAGCCTGCCGCCACTGGTCGGACGCGAAATCGGATTCTATCTGACTGCGCTGATGGACGGCGGTGCTCAGGCGCTGACCCAGGCCTGGCTGCAGATGTTCACAGCGCGGCAGATGCGACAGGCGCAAGAACAGCTCGCCGGGGTACACCTGCAGCTGGAGCACGTGGTGGTACGTCAGGACCAGATTGAACAGATGACTGCGCAGGCCCGCGATATGGCGCTCGGTTCTTGGAACCAGATGGAGTTCACTGCTGCGGGTAATCCGGGGCAGAAGGGGGGCAGTTGTGGTGACGGATGACGGGCATAAAGGATGGCAGATATGTGCCAGGAGTGGGAGCTAACATGGCGCAGCCCGTCTCCCCTGAACTGGCAGCCTTGGCGGCGCTGCGCGACTGCAGCCTGTGTTGGCAGCCCGAGTATCTGACACCATCTGCTGCGGTGCCCATTCTGCCGTTGCTGTTTTGGTTGAGCGAGGTCCTGCAGCCGCAGGTGACAGTCAGCCTTGGTGGTCAGGAGGGGGTGGCACATCTGGCCCTGTGTCAGGCTGCCGCCCGGTTGGCGTTGGACACCCGTTGCCTGGTTCAACTGGAGGGGCCAGATCCGGTGCGATTTCACGATGCCCGGCAGGCGTATTCTTCGGACCGATCTGGCCCGGTTTTGGTCGGCGGCGATGGATTTTCCGCCGTTTCGGCGGCGGTGCTGACCGTGCATCTGGGGCGGTGCCCAACCCAGGCCATAGGATGGATGCCTTGGCTGCAGCATTTACCGCCGCGTGGTGCTGCGGTGTTCTATGGAGCCGGAACCGCTGAGATGGAGAGGCTGGAACCGGTGTGCCCAGCGGGTGGAACCCTGTTGCGCCTGGGACTGCCAGACGCTCCAGTGCTGCTGGCATTGGGATCTGACATGCCCAAACGGGTGACCGAATTGCTTGGGTCCACCGAGCTCCAGGAGAGTTTCAACGGGTTTCTGATGGGGCTGGGGGCCCGGCTGCAACAGAGGGTCTGCCGTCATCTGATACTGTCTCCAGATCCAACTGCGCCGCTGCTGCCGGTGCCGCAGAACCTGGAGGAGGCCAGGGCACAAATTACCCGGCTTATAGAGATGCAGGCTGAGGACCTCGATTGTCTGGCGCAGCATCTGCAGGATCAGGAAAAACTGGCGACGCAGAGACAGCTGCAACAGCGGGCGGCTTTGGCTGTCGAACAGGCCGAGGTGGCCCGCCAGAGAAATATTGTGGCGCGGCTGGAAGCGGGTGTTGCGGATCTTTATGTGGATACGGAAGGGCTGCGGCAGGATGTTCACGACAGCAGCACGACGCTGGATGCGCTTCGCAACAGCAGCAGTTGGCGTCTTACTGCACCGTTGCGGCAACTGATGCGGATGCTGCGGGGATGAGGGGCCCATTTGGTCGGACCCGGCTGCTCAGGCGGATAGGGCGGCACCCGTATGGTTGAGATTTGGAGATATGTTTCCGGGCTGTTGGACCTGAGTCGGAACGGTGATCTGGACTTGGCCCGGCGGCGGCTAGAGCGTTTGCGGGACCATCCTGGGCTGGATGAGACGCGGTTTGATCTGTTGGCCCGCCACCTCCAGCTTCGCTGGGCGCTTCAGGGGGGGAGTGCCAAGATCAACATCCCGGCAGAGTTCACCGCCAATCGCGATGGAGTGTTGCGGCCCCCGTTCCGGGTATTGGACTTGGGCCAGGTGGCCCCTCTGTTTTACCCGCCCGACCTAACATTGCCGCCGCCGGTTGGCACCGGCAATGATGCCGANTTTTTGCATCAAGCGGCTGCAGCGCTGGCCTCGCCGGCGGCGTTGGAACAGACCCGCATGCATGTCTTTTACGCGCTGCAGGATGTGGATGCGGGCGCGGCGTTTTTGGACAGCCTGGCGGCGCAGGATGGTATCATGTTGCCGCCGCTGACCCTGTTTGCCGGCCCCCATGCCGAGCGGTTTAATCAGGAAATTCAGCGTCGCGGCCTGCCAGGAGAGGCGCGGCCTGGATCCATACTGGAGCCCGCAGCACAGCTCCATATGGCGCAGGTGGCTGCCAGAGCAGATCTGGTTCTGTTGCTGAGCGGGGCGCTGCGGTTGGATCCCGGTGCGCTGGCGCGGGCGGCGCATCTGGGGCGCATCAGTGATTTGGCGGTACAGCCGCTGATGCAATGTCCCGAGGGGCTGACGCCTTATGCCAGCAAATCCGCGGCGGCAGTTTTGGACCCTGCCAATCCGTTTCGCGATGTGGCGGGGCTGAACCTGGTGCTGAGCCGGGTCATGCTGCAACGGGTGGGCGGGCTGGATTCGCGCTTTTGCAGTCACAGCCATGCCGGTCGTGAACTGGCCTTTCGCTGTTTCAACGCAGGCGCCTATTTTGCGCCACTGCTGGTCCCCAAATTGGTCCCCGCTGAAGYGGCWGMNTWWRMSCRGKWTGGATCAGACCTTGATGCGGTCGCTGTGTGCCACCGCCTGGGACCGGCCTGCAGACGGGTGCTTTGAGGTGCCAAAGGTTAGCCTTTGTATCACCGCAGGCTCTGATGCCTCGGACCTCTGTCGGACGCTGGACAGTCTGCTGGCTCAAAATGTGGAAGATATCGAGATCTGCCTGGCCTTGCAGGCGGATGGTTGCGATTGGCTTGAGCAGCTGCGGGCGTCTTATGGCGCCGCTTTGCAGCTGCGCTGGAGCACCGGGGTGATGGCTGCGGCAGGGCAGGGTCGCACCCAGGCTCTTGCCATGGCGCGGGGCAGCTATATTGCGCTGCTGGAGGAGGGGACCAGCCTATATCCTGGCGCACTTCGGCATCTGATGGAGCATTTGGATGAGCACCCGGATGTGGTCTGTTGCCACGGGGTCAATCTGCGCGAAAGTGCCGTCACCAGCCAGTTTCTGATATCCCGCCAATATCTAATGGGGACCCCTGCAAACCCTGAATTTCTTATGTTTCGTCGGGCCGCTTGGGAGCGCACGATGAAACTGGATGTTGGCCTGTCTGCGGCGGCGGGGCGCGATATCATGCTGCACCTGGCCGAAATCGGCCTCATGCACCAGCTCGGTGGGGTTTTCAGCGCGCGCCATGGGCAGAAACCGCGCTGTTTGCCCGCCAGCAGCACCCGGGCGCAGAGCGCGATGCTGCGGCGGCAGGGGCTGGATTCTTTCTGGCAGCTGCAGGTGCGCGACCCAGACCTGCCGCAACTGGTGCGGTACAAACGCATCCGGCGCCGCCCTCGGGTGATGTTCTGGCCAAATTATTCCCGCGCCAACCCCTATCAGAGCCTGCTGTATCAATCCGCGATGCGCCGACACGAAATTTTGGCCGCTCCCATTGAAACCGCGCTGAGGGCCCGCCAGCAGGCGCAGGAAGTGGAAGAGATGATCTTTCATTTACACTGGACCAGTTTCATTTTTCAGGGCGTTGAAAATCGCGCCATGGCACGGGTGCAGGTGCGCCGCTTCCTGAAGGATCTGACCCGGTTCAAACAGCTGGGAGGGCGGATCATCTGGACCATCCACAACACGGTGTCGCATGACACTCCTTTTGCCGAGCTGGAAATCGGCCTGTCCAAGCGAATTGTGGAATTGGCGGATGTGCTGCATTTCCATAATGTGACTTCAATTGCCGATGTGGCCGCGGTGTTTGAGGTGCCGGATGAGAAAATTCGCATCTCGCGTCATGGCCACTATCTGGGAGTGTACGGCGATCACATCACGCGCGCTGCTGCTCGGCAAAGTCTGGGGATTGCCCCGCAAGAGGATGTGATTTTGTTTGCTGGTCAGGTGCGCCCCTACAAGGGAGTGGGTGGGCTGCTGCACAGTTTTCGGCAAATTCTGGCAAACAACCCGCAGGCTCGGCTGGTGATCGCCGGCGCTTTGCATGACGATATCTTTGCCCGGCTGGAGCCCGCTCTGAGCGCCGCTGAGCGGGACCGGGTTTTGCTGGTCGACCGGTTTCTGGATGATAGCGAATTGCAGGTGTTCTTCCGGGCCGCTGATGTGGCGGTGTTTCCCTATCGCAATATCCTGACCTCGGGGTCCTTGCTGCTGTCACTGTCTTTTGGCGTTCCTGCGGTGATCCCCCGTGTTGGCATGACGGAGGATCTATTGCAGGGGCATGAGGCCGGATTTCTGTATGACCGCACCGTTCCAGGGGCGCTGACGCATGCGCTGCAACAGGCATTGGCCTGCAAGCGGGACGGTCGCTTGGCGCAGATGCAGCACAATGCACTGGCGCGGGCACAGAGCCAAAGCTGGCCGGATGTGTCGCAGACGCTGTTTGCCAGCTTTGAGAGCTGACATCCAAGTTCATCGCAGCAGCCAGTCCTCCAGATTATTTGCAACCTGGCGCATCCTGATCCATGTCGGAGCCACGGGTTGGCCCCGGCGCAGGCGGAGTTTACCCATCAGGCCAACCATATCCCATTCAGCGCGCTTGGCGCGTGGAACATAGAGCCGGGACGGGTCATATGCGGGGTTCAGTTTGCGGCGCTGCTGGATGTTGCGGGTTGCATCGCGCGGGACGGTTAGCCCCTCGGGCAGAAAACCTGTGGCATAGCTGTGGTTCTCGCCAGCCTTCTGCCAGGCCAACACAGTGTAGTCTTCCCAGAGATATGCGCCAAAGTCATCGCGCAGGTATTTGCCCTTCCACCGGTCCATATCGCCATCACCCACTATGCTGGGATTGGCAGAAATGACTCCGATGGGGGCCTCCCCTGTGGCGGCTGGGCGGATCTTGGCACCTTCCAAAATCACTGATATTCCACGCCGGTCCTCGGCCTTTGGATTGCCATCGGCCCATTCAAAATACTCGGCATAATCAGCGCCGCCCCCCGTCCAGCTGCCGTCACAATAGCCGTTGCCATCGCCGCGCAGTTGGAATTCTCGATCCCCAGCCCCCGAGAACAGCGCCATCAAATCATAGGTGTTGGAGGCCGTTCTGGCAGATACAACGCGCAGAACATCCCCCGTATAGCCCACACTGGCGCTTTCGATATAGGCTGAAGATTGGCTGGTCGATGTGGTCTTGATATGCACCCGACCCAGCGGCGTTGTCTCGCCCAGCCCCAGGTTTCCATTGGCATCAATACGCAGCGCTTGGGTCCAGGTGCTGCCATCAGCTGAAACCTTGATCGACAGGTCATTGTTCCCCGCCAATCCCAGTTCCGCGCGCCCCGACCAATCTGACTGAAACAACAGTGAGGCGGTCTCGCTGGGGTCGGATTTGTTGATCTTCAGCTGGTGGCCCGCGCCATCATGGCTGAACAGCGTGGCGCTGGCGCTGACCGCCAGCCGGTTGGTACTATCGGCGCTGGTGCCAATGCCCAGCTTGCTCAGGGTGTCGCCCTGCAGCGGCGGCCGCCCCCAGGCGCTGCCGTCCCATAGCCGCAGTTCTTGCTCTGCCACTCCCCAGGCGCGCCAGCCCGGTTGCGGTGTCACAAACAGCCAACCGTCCTGTTGCCAGACCGCCAGCATGCCGGCCTGACCGGCCCAGGCTCCGCTGGGGGCCACCCCCAGCGCATAGGCCTCGCCCGGTATGGGGGCGGCTGGCGGGGTTTCAATCTCAAACCCCGCCAGCCGCATCTGCACCAGCAGATCCAGTCGCTGCAGTGCCTCGTTATGGGTKMYRKSWWYMTGMRCWWGNGWTRSYMSCRKSWMRGSCWKCGACNAGNGCYRGKMKMNARKYCGGWCMKGKKRCMGMRCKCMTWSGSGRCRNGYGAATGATGCCAGTCCAGCCTGCGCCTGTTGGATCAAAACGGTGCTAAGACTGCGCGCGGCGGGCGTTGCATCGGCGTCTCCGTTGATTGTTGTCAATATGTAAACAATCGCCGCTGTTTTGCCAGAATTCAGCGCTGATTACAGACAAATGATCCCTGCATCCTGCCTCGGTGTTTAAGGGGTATGGCCATGGATTTGGTGTTTGAGGGGCAGTTTGGCGCCAATGATGCGCTGCTGGATTATGATCTGCGAGATCTGGAGATTGCGCAGGGACCGCTGGGCAGCTGGCTTTATGCGGTCAATGGTCAGAATGGGGGTCTGAGCGTCTTTGCACTGGACGCCACAATGGCGCCACAGCTGATAGGCAGTCTCTATCATAGTGTTTCGGGGCTTGGGCTTGGGGGGGTTGATCTGGGGGGGGCTGGCCTGCTGACCCTAGGCGGCACCCGTGGCAACCAGTTGGTGCAGTACCAAATCGAGCAGGGTGGCAGCCTGTCACCGCCGCAGCACAGTTTGCTGTCTGGCCTTGGCGACCAGGGGCTGGGCTCGGTCATTTCGGTGGATTTGGATCAGGGCCGCAGCGCGGTCTATGCCAGCGTTGAGATGCCGGGGGAGGGCAGCCTGCTGATGGGCTGGCAGCAGGGCTCGGAGGGGCAGGTGCTGGGCAGGGTGGCCACATTAGGATCAGAGGCCGGGTATGATCTGTCGGGCAGGGTTGTGCTGGCGACGGTGGGCGGCGCTGGGAGTGGCGCAGACTTCTTGCTGGTGGCGGATAGTGGCGGCCTGGGGCTGCGCAGCTTTCGTATCAATGAGGTCAGCGGCGCGCTRACCCTGGCCGACACATTTGGCCCGGATCAGGGGCTGGGGCTGGCCACCCCCACGGCCCTACAGGCGCTCACCGCCTTTGGAGCCAACTGGGCCATCCTGGGCGCGGCGGGCAGCAGTTCGCTAAGCGTGTTGCGGCTGGGGGATGATGGCAGTCTCAGCCTGAATGATCATCTGATCGACAGCCGCCAGACCCGGTTTGGTGGGCTGACGGCGCTAGAGGTGGTGCAGGTCGAGGGCCACGTTTTTGTGCTGGCCGCTGGCCGCGATGACGGGTTGAGCCTGTTCCGGTTGGTACCGGGAGGCCAGTTGGTGCATGTGCAGAGTCTGGCCCATGACCCTGGCCTGGGGTTGCAGAATGTCACTGCGCTGGAGGCCACGGTCATGGGCGGACAAATTCAGATCTTTGCCAGTTCCGGCAGCACTGGGGGGATTGCCCGCTTCTCTGTTGCGTTGGACAGCCTGGGGACGGTGATTGAGGCCAGTGGCAACAGCGTGGAGTTGACTGGAACCGGGGGGGACGATCTGCTGTTAGGGCGCGGCAGTCAGGCCACCCTGTGGGGGGCTGCGGGTGATGACGTATTGTTGTCTGGCAGTGGTGGAGGGGTGCTGCATGGCGGTGCCGGGGCGGATATCTTTGTGCTGTGCCCAGCCCGCAGTGGATTGCAGATCAGTGATTTTGAGGTTGGGCGAGATCAGATCGACATGTCCCATTTCACCGGGCTGCGCAGCCCCGGTCAGTTGCAGATTCAGATCCTAACAAATGGTATTCGCCTAGAGTGGGACAACACCGAGATCACGGTACACAGCGCCGATGGCACGTCGTTGACACTACAGGATCTGTGGCCCAACGGGTTTATCGCTCCGGACCGGATGCCGCTGGGGGAGACCCTGCCCACTGGCATTGAATATGGCAGCGGCGGTGCTGATCGACTGAATGGGGACGATGGCGATAATCAGATTCAGGGGCTCGGGGGGCATGATACTTTGAACGGTGGTGGCGGGCGGGACCAACTGTGGGGTGACGATGGCGATGACGTCTTGAACGGAGGTGGTGGTCGGGATCGATTGTGGGGAGGCATGGGAGAGGACCATCTGCAGGGTGGCAAGGCGGCGGATCAGCTGTGGGGGCAGGCAGGGGGGGATGTGCTAAAGGGCGGCGGTGGACGGGATAGATTATACGGTGGCACGGGGGAGGACGTGTTGAGTGGCGGCCGCGGTCGGGACAGTCTCCTGGGCGGGGAGGGCGCTGACCAGCTGTTTGGAAAGGGCGGACGTGATCAGTTGCAGGGCGGTGCAGGCCGCGATGTCCTGACTGGTGGTCGGGGCCGCGACCAGTTGAGCGGTGGCGCAGAGAGGGATGTTTTTGTCTTTGCCCGCCATCATGGCCGCGACCGCATCAGTGATTTTACCCCCGGCAGCGATCAGATCGATTTAAGCGCCCTGCGCGGGGAAATTACCCATTTTGGGGATTTGCTGCTGCGGCAGCGTGGCGATGACGTGCTGATTGTCAGTGGGGAAGGCGGGATCTGGCTGCTGGATTTACAGCGCAGCGATCTTGGCGGTGATGATTTCATTTTTTGACGGCTCGGGCCGGGGCTGATTGGCAAGGCATCTTTAAAATGCCCGGCCTGATGCCCGCCGCGCGCCGCCAATCGCTGAGTTTAGAACAGAAAGTCATCGGCGCTCAGATCGCCCAGGCTGACCCCCTCGAGCAACATGCTATTTCCGCCCAGATCGTCAATCAGAACGCCGCCGCTGACAGCGCTGATATGATGGGTCATCAGATCCGTGAAATCGGTGATTTCAACACTGCCGCGCAGGTCGATATCCTCAGCCCCCGAGGTGGCGTTGAAGTCGGTGACGGTGTCGCGACCGCGGCCAAAGATAAAGGTGTCGCTGCCGCTATYGCCGGTCATCCGATCATGGCCCCGACCACCATCCAGGACATCCCGGCCACCCCCCCCCCATCAGCCGGTCATTGCCGCCCCCCCCATTCAGCTGGTCATTGCCGCGGCTGCCAAACAGCCGGTCGCGATGGGCCCCACCGTCCAATTCATCGTGACCGCGATGGCCAAACAGCCGGTCGCGCCCGGCTCCGCCCTCTAGCGTATCATTTCCTCGGCCGCCCTCCAGCCGGTCATTGCCGCCATTGCCGATCAGCTGGTTGTGGGTGTTGTTGCCGGTCAATCGGTCATTGCCGGATCCGCCCCAGGCGTTCTCGATAAAGTTGATGACATGGCCGCCATCGCGCACTGCGGCGGCCATGGCGATGTTATTGTCGATCTCACCGATTGAGGAATAACGCCCGGGCCGCAGGTCGATATGGCTATTGGTCGATAGATCCGAAGCATCAATCAGGTCAGTGCCACCGGCATCCCAGATGGTCAGGATCACATTGCGGTAGTTGCCATCCTTGCCCAGCACCTGCATGCCCAGATTATTGGCACTGTTAGTGGCATATTGATAGGTCAACTCGGTGCCGGTTGTAGCGGTGGTCGAGGGATCCCCATCGCCAAAATAGACATTGTCGCCGGTGCGGGTGCTGGTATTGGCGCCGTATAACTCCTGGATTGCCTGAATGTCCCAGACCATTGGCGTCAGTGAAAACGCCTGATTCTGTATCGACTCGCCGAGCTCTTCGGGGTGGGGCACATAAGACATCACCGTGAACTGCCCGTTGGTGGTGCCATTGTTGGGCCGTTCATTGGGATGGCGCAGCCCTAGTGCATGACCCATTTCATGTAGATAGGTGTTCCAACTGGTATGGCCATAGACCGGCCCCACTCCGGGCACAAACTGATCTTCGTTGCTGCGGTTGATCCACATATCGCCATGCCGCGAGGGTTGGTTGCCCAGATTGCCGGGCTTGGGGAAGCCGGAGACAAAGCCAAACAGGTCGGCGCTGTCGAACTCGGTGCTACCAAAGGCAATATCGCCAACAATGGGCCCCTTGCGCACCTCAAACACCCACAATCCAGTGACCCCGGTATTGCCGGTGATGTTTTCCAGGTTGGTGATGGCCGCCTCATTTCCCGATGGCGGCACCTCAAAGAAATCACTGCCATTGTCGGCCAAAACCCCTGCCCGCGCCGGGGTGCCGCCCAGGCCGGTGGCCGGGTCGCCATCGCTAGCGGTGTCGGCCGACCAACTGATGTCAAAATCGCCACCACCGCGGTCAAACAACTGCAATTGAAAGAAATTGCTGGGCGAGGCGTGCTGGGCGTAATAGCCGACATTGTCCCAGGTGATGGTGACCACATCGCGACTGGCATCCACACCGACCAGGATTGGGCTGCCTGCGCGGGTGTCCACATCGGCCCAGAGCGGCGCGATCATCGACAGTAGGTGATTAGAGATCCCGGAAGGGGTATACTGAATGAGACTCAAGCCAAAGGTGATATTGCCATTGGTATTTATGAAGACCTCAGTGCTGGCATCATAATGGGTGCCAAAAAAGTTTATGCTCTCTTCAAACACCGCTGAGATGTCGACCAGGGCTGATCCGTCGTCATTGGTGAGCAGGGCGGTGCCACCGGCCGCCTTTGGAGTGCCATTGCCGGTGATATCAGCGCCACCGCGCTCGATGGTGGCGGGCTGCAGATTGACATTGGCCAGTTCGTTCCATGAGGCAATCGCCAGCGAGGTCATCGCTCGCTGCGCCACAGTCATGGAAAAATCATTGGTGAAGGGCACATTGGCGCCACCCACATCCCAAGCATCGCGCCCCGGCACCCCATCGGTGTTCACTCGCGGGTAATAGCGCGGCATGTCGGGGCCCAGAAACGAATAGGTGATGACCCCGTCTCCATCGTGCCATCCACTGGTATCGCTGACCAACAAAGATCTGAAATCGTTAATAATTGCCATTATTTTGGTCCTCCAACGACCTCAGCGCCGTGGCTTCGATGACACCAAGTCATGGCCAATGCAGCACTGAAAAATCAGCGTATTTTCGAATAAACTTATTGCGTTTTGTACCGTCTCCACCTGCACCACCTGGCCGGTGGCACATTGTGCAAACAGTGGTTGGATTGCGGTGATGGCTGCTGTCGCCCCCTCTCGACACTTGAAACGGTTGGGATGATCATTGGATCAAAATCCCGCCTGGCCGACGCCGCCGTATCATTTCTGCAGTCGGTTTATTGAAGCTGGCGTCGCACTTGGTACAGGGCATTTGTCTGCAGATCCCCCATGACCCGGGTCTCGGCCCCATCCGCCCAGCGAATACTCAGCGCCTCTGCGCGCCGCCCCTCGCCCAGTCCAAAACTGACCCTTGGCGCGTCAAAGCTCATAAATCCGCCGCCCAGCTGGATCTCGCGGCGCTGCTGCTGACCCAAATCATCCGTCAGCACCAGCACAGCGCCGATGCCATCGCGGTTGCCGATATGATCTTCCAGGGTGATGACCAGTCGGTTCTGGGTCTGGGCGTTGTTGACAAACAGCATCACCGGTCCGTTCACCGGCTGGGTCAGGATATCCAGATCGCCGTCACCGTCGATGTCCAGCGCTAGCGCCGCAGCGGTCATCAGGTAATCCTCTAGCCCCATCACGCCTGAGGTCTCGGTGAAATTACTAGAGCCATCGTTTTCAAAATATAAGTTAGAGGGCGACACCTCGTTCGGCACCCAGGTGCCGTTGACGATATAGACATCCAGATCGCCATCGAGATCAAAATCCTCGATCTTGGTGTCCCAGCTCCAGCCGCCCACATCGAGGCCCCGGGCCTCGGCCACATCCGCCCAAGCATCGCCTTGCCGTTGCAGCAGCACGTTGGAGCGCAGGATTTGCGGGATCGAGGCCTCGGCCTCGGCGGCGGTCACGGCGCGGGAGGGGCGGAAATGCAGCTCGCAATAGGATTTGGCAATATCCTGAGTGGCCGGGATCAGCGCGCAGAGGCTGGCATCACGGCGCTGAATGGCTAGGTCCTTGATCAGCATTGCCTTGCATTGCAATTGGTCGTGCGGGCCCAGCTGTTGGCAGCGGGCGGCATAGCTGGGATCAAAGTTGTTGCCGGATTTATACCAGCTCTTGATTGCCATGTTCTTGCGGCAGGTGGTTTGTGCGTCGGGGTCGATAATGCCGTCGCAATAGAGCTCCAGTCGCTGCATTTTCAGGGTGTCCGAGACCCCGGAGGAGCGGCCGGCAATCTGCGCCAGATAGATCTCGGGGCTGCCATCACCACTCAGGTCAGCAGATTTCACTGCCATGGTGGTGGTGGTGGTCTGCGGGATCAGCTGATCCTGATAGGTGATCTGGGAAAACCCGCCACCCCCGTCGCCCAGATAGATAGCATCGGGGATTTCAAAATCATTGCCGGCCCAAAGGTCGAGCGTGCCGTTGTTATCAATATCCGACAGCAGCAGCGACAGGGTTTCGCCGGGGATGGCGGGCAGGTCGAGATAGCTGTCTCCGCTCAGCGCGCCGCTGTCATTCCACAGGATGCGATTGCGGCTTTCCTCGCCCGGCACCCGGCGGTACCAGCCCGCCGCCCAGTTGCCCAAAGCAACATCCAGATCACCGTCGCGATCGACGTCGCCAAAGGCGAGCGCCAGGCTCAGCACCGCGTCGGGGCGGTTAGCCACGGGCTGCGGATTGGCGGTGTCCAGACCCTCGGCGCTGCCCTGCACCAGAAAATTGCCCTGCCGATAGGTGGCGACAAACAAATCCAGCCAGCCGTCATTATCGATGTCCACCAGCACCGCGTTGAACACCGGCAGATCCTGCAGGGGGCCATCGGGCAGCTGGATGCGACTGAATTGGCCAGACCCGTCGTTTTCATAGGCGTATAATCCCACCTCGGTGGAGGCGAGCACCAGGTCCAGATCCCCGTCGCGATCAATGTCACCGGCACTCAGGCTGCGGCCCTCCCAGAACGGCGGCCACATGTCGGCGAAAGAGAACTCCAGCGGTTTGTCGATGCCCCGCTGGCTGGCCTCGATGCGGGTGAAAGGGTTGTCTGCAGCAGGGGAGGGCGCGGCCAGCGGGGTGAGGGTGAGGGTGATCTGAGCGGCATCCGTGCTGGTCACTGTTGCAACAACAGGCTCTAACGTTGCGGCTTGGGCCGCCCAAAACCCGGGGGAAGGGATATTGTCGTTCTCCCCCAGCAGGATCTCCAGTGCCCGTTTGCTTTGCCAGTCATGATAAGCCTGCGCCCCCATCCCGGCGGTAATCCCCAACACCAGCACCATGCCAGACAGCAGCGTTGCAGCGCGCAGCGATATCGCCTGGGTTATGATGAAAAAGGAATAGATGCTGAAAGACCCCAGCGTGAACAACAGCGCCATCACATAACCCTGGCTCAACCCCAGCCCCATCAGCATGCCACAGACCACCACGTCAAAGGCAATCGGCACCGGCAGGAACAGCCCCACCGCGGCGATCATCCCCAGCGCAGCCAAGCCAAAGGGCAGGCTGGTGATCAGCTCGGGCGGCAGCAGGGTGGCGGCGATGGCGCCCAACACGGCGGCCAGCAGCATCAGCGGCAGCGTCATTTTCACGATGTAGTACAGGTTGGCGGCAAAGCTGCGCGCCACCATCCATGCGGCCTGGTGCAGGGGTTCGGGGGTTGGTTTTGCACCGACGGCCAGTTCTTCGGGGCTCCAGGTGGTGATCTGCGGCGCCGGTGCCACCTGATCGCGGGGCAACAGGTGACACAGCAGCGGCACCCCAATCAGGATCAGCATCAGGCTGAGCGCGATCTTGGCCAGCACCATGTAAAAGGGCAGCAGGCTAAAAGCCATGGTCAGCACCACCACATTCAGAGTGGGTGAGGCGATCATTGCCGCCAGCACGGTCTCGGCGCGCATGCCGCCGGAATACATGCCGCGGGCAATTGGCGCGGCGCAGTTGACACAGACCCCCAGCGGGGTGCCGATGCTCAATCCCAGCAGCGCATTGGCAAAGCTGCCGTCAAAGCTGCGCCGGTTCAGATAGGGCATCGCGGTGAGGAAACCGGCGGCAAACAGCAGGCCAAAGCTCATGCCTTTGAGATTGGTGTTGATCCAGTTCAGGGTAGAGAACCAGATCCGCTGCAGCAGGGTCATGTCGGCGGTAATGGCAAAGGCGGCCTCAAAACTGAGCCCATCCTCCAGCTGGATGGCGCCGGACATCAGCAGTTTCTCATCCAGCGCCGGATAGCGCGAGGTGTTCCAGAACAGCGCCGCCAGCGCGACGATCAGCAGCGCCGCGAGCAGGAAGCGTTTTTGGTAGGGGGCGGTGCTTAACCGGATCATCGGGGGGTATTTCCAGCTAGGAGACTGTTAAATGCAGTCAGCGTAACACGGTAAAGCCCTGCTCTGACACCCCGTGCATTAGCTCTATTCGGGCTGGGTAAAGCGGCGGGATTGTGGTGGCAAGCTGCCATAATAGATCACCTCGGGGCAGGGGTGGGCGCTGTATTCGGTGCCCCGGATGTCGTGGTATTCGGCTTTGAACTGGACCATGGGATGGTGTTCGAGGGTGACATTGGTGGCGACCCCGCCGTGAAACTGATGAAACACCCCCTCGCCAAGCAGCAGGACCGGGCGCAGACCGGGGTAATCCATCGCGCGGTTGCGGAAATCATGGTTGACCAAGCCGCCGCCGCCGCTTTGAAAGCGCAGCTCATAGCCGCCCAGGGTGTCAAACACAGCGCGTGGCAGTGCCAGCCAGCTGCACTCTGGTGGAATCCCGCCGAGAAAGCCGCGCCGCGAGGAGGGGGCAAGACAGGCAATGGTGAACAGATCATAACCCCGCTCGGGCCAGTTGATTGTGTCCAGCAACTGGTCTTCGCGGGCCTGGTCATAGCCCTCAAGCATGGAGCGGTTCTGAATGTCGGGGCCAAGGTGCCAGGCCAGCGCGGTGACAAAGGCGTTTCGGTGCAGCCGCAGCGCATCCAGAGTTTTGCGGATCAAGCCCGGCGAGGCCATGCGGGCACCGTCGACGATAAAGGCCAGATTGTCGGCGGTTGCCATGCCCRSKMYKWKSKWMAYSKYYWCMSMCRGWRAARYMSWGSWGKWCRYMWRWGWSARRYRGSKRMWRKTGGCGCCAAGCCCGGTGACACTTGCCGGGTCCAGCGGCCTGTCCGAGCCGTTGTCGATGGCGATGACCTCATAGTCACCCGCAGTTACATCCTGCTGATAAGCCGAGCTCAGGCTGTACAGGGTGCGGGCCGCCTCGCGGCGCATGTTGTGGAAAATGACGATGATGGACAGCTGCATGCGGGTGGGGGTCCGGTTTTGGTCTAGAGTTTGCACAGATAGCCGTTGGGATTGTAGGTGGCATTGGGGCCGAACATGTCACAAAGCTCGGTCATGATGCGGAACTGATCGGGATGCGCCGACAGATAGTCGGTGATGGCCCGGTTGGGGCCGCCGTCATATTTATCTGACAGGCCAAGATCATCCAGCACCCCGTCCTCAACGGCTAGGATATCGCCGGGCTGCATGTGCTCTGCCAGCACCTGCAATGCGGTCATGCAGCCGGTATAGCTATGGGCGGAATCCTCGGTGATGAACCAGGGGTGCGGGTATTGGGCCAGGTCATATTTTTCAAACAGGTTGCCAAGATCCAGAACATCACCCTGCAAAAACCGGATACGGTCATCCTGCACATCTTTGGGGATTTCCAGATCGATCGAGACCACCGGCGTGTCCAGCCCAAATCCGGCCACAAGATCGGCCAGCAGCAGCGCGCTGCCGCCCGAGTGTGAGCCAATTTCCAGCACCAGCCCCGGTTTGAGATCCCACAGCAGCTTCATATAGAGCGCGATGTCGATCGGGCTTTTGAGGCAGCGAATGCCGCGATAGGTATAAGACATCACCCCGGACTGGTAGCCGTCCAGCATTGGCGCGGTAAAGGCGGTGGTAAAGCTGCGCATCAGGCCTCCTTGTCTGCCGTGGCGGGTTTGTAGAAATAGGCGCCAGTCCAGTCGATCCGGTGCAATGCTGGCACGTCTTCGGCGCGGTTGGCAAAGAAATCCTCTAGTGCCTGACGGCAGACCGCAAGGGCGCCATAGTCATCGACGATCACCACGCCGCCGGGGCTGACCCGGTCATAGAGCGCCACCAGCGTGTCCATGGTGGATTCATACAGATCGCCATCCATCCTCAGCAGGGCAATACTCTGGGTTGGGGCCTCCTGCAGGGTGTCGCAGAACCAGCCCTTGAGGAATATCACCCGCTCATCCAGCAGCCCGTAGGCGGCAAAATTATCGCGCACGGTAGTTTCCGAGACCGCCAGCTGTGGGAATTTGTCTTTTGACAGATCCAGACCTTTGTCCTGCTCCAGGCTGGGGGCGGGCAGGCCGTCAAAGCTGTCGGCGACAAGGATCTGCCGGTCTGTCACCGCATGGGCGCGGGCCCAGCCAGCCATCAGGATGCAGCCACCGCCGCGCCAGACACCACATTCCACCAGATCGCCACCAATGGCATGGCTCTGGATATGGTCCAGACAGCTGTGCAGACTGTCCAGCCGCAGCCGCCCCATCATGGTGTGGCTGAAACCGGATTTGTGAATGTCGCGGCCCGGGAAGCGGCCAACCTGGCGGCTCAGCTTCAGCTCTTCCAGGGCTGGGGCCTGGGTTTGACGGATGTCGTGCAGGGTCTGGTAGCTGTACTCCTCACCGTCTTCCAGGCAGCCCCGCAGATACTGGATGCGCAGCTCATCATCCAGATAGACCTCGTTCAGCAGGCTGCGCTTGAGCAGATCCAGATAGGCGGGCGCGGCTGTGGTCAGATTGGCCGTCGGCTCGGGGCTGTGGTCGCGCGCGGCCTTCAGGTTGGCAATGAAATCGGGCAAGTGTTCGACCGGCTGCGGGTCAAGCTGGCGGCGGATCTCTTGCGCCGAGCCAAGCGCGAAGCTGTCGCCGGCCAGCGCGGCCTCATGTCGGGCCAGCTGGGTCTGCAGGCTTTGGTTGGTGGGGTCGAGACGGTGGATTACCGCCAAGCCTTTCATCTCGATGTCAAAGACGGTGATCGCCAGATCTGGCCGGTGGCGGCGCAGAAAGGGAATGATCTTGTAGACATCGCCAGTCCAGGCCTGGGTGTTGCGCTCGCGGCTGGTCCAGCTGATGTCCTCTGGCAGCACATCATCGATCACGATCACACTGCGCCCATTGGCGTGCCGTTCGAGATTGAGAATATCGCGCAGCACATAATCTGCCCGGTGCATGCCATCGACAAAGGCCAGATCGACGGGCCCCTCCAGCAGGGCGCTTAGATCCCGGGCGGCAAAGAACGCATCGCTGGTTTCGCGAAAAATGCGGGTTGGCGCGGTCAGCGGCTGGGTAATCTCAAAATCGGGATCAATGGCCAGGCTTGGACAGTGTGACAGGGCCAGGCTGATGCCGTGACGGCAGCCGATTTCAACGTAGGAGGCCGGGTGAAGGAGGCTGTGGAAGTGCTGTAGTGCGCTGAGATAATTCATCCTGAGCCTAAATTGAACAAGGGCCAATGCACCAACCCGACAGGGGTGCATTGGCCCAAAAAGATCCTGTGAAGGATARGCTTACTTGATTACGGTCTGGGTTTCCAGCTGGCTGATGCGCTGGTTCAGCTGGTCAATGTAGATATGCGCATGTTCCAGCTCGTTCAGGATGCGGGTCATCTTGGTCATCACATTGACCGGTTGTCCCTGCAGGGTTGGACCCACTGCGGGCAGATAGCCATTGTCCCACATCTGGTTTGCATGTGCTTCGATCGAAGGCACGGTGTAGAGGTCGGGGTCAAACACCGCATCACAGGGGGCCGCAGTGGTGCAGGAGCCGATGTTGGTCACGATGCCAGCCGCGCTGATGGTGGCCCAGAGGCCCGCGCCGGTGTCGGTGGCGCCGGCCAGGCGGATTTCGCTATTGTCCATAACAATCTGCGTTTCAGTGGTGCCTGCTCCATTCAGAGCCACGACGCGGCGGTTGCCATCGTTCGACTGCAGCCGGTATTGCACGGCCCCGTTGTCGGTGCTTTTGAGGTCAACAACCTTGGTGCCGGCGCCCTGGAAAATTGCTGCGATGACAGCAGCTGCGGGGGCGGTCACATCCAGTCTTGCATCTGGTGACGCGGTGCCCAGGCCAACATCGCCATCGGTGTCGACAAAGAGCGAGTTAGTCGGCGCTGAGGGTTTGATCTTGAACGGCAGCTTGCTGCCATTGGTGGCGTCGCGGATGAAAAAGTTGGTCTCGTTACCGGCCACGTCCCAGGTTTGCGGGGTAAAGCCGGACGAGCCGTTTTGCTCCAGCCGCAGGGTTGGGGTGTCGCCATCCGGGATGTGCAGCTCGACCACCGGCTGATTGGTGCCCAGACCAACGCGGCCGCCGTCATCAACATAGAGCGAATGGTTCGGCGCGCTGGCTTCGATGGTAAACGGGGTGCGACCGCCGGTGATATCATCGATGGAGAATTTATTGGCACCGCCATTGGAGCTGTCGTTGAAGGTGATCTGCCAGTCATTGCTAGGGAAGGAGGCGCTGTTGGAGGTGTCCACCGCGTGGATCCGCAGGTTGTTTTCCTTGATGCGGATGGTGTCAAAGCCAAAGCTCTCGCCGTTGACGCAGTCAAAACCGATGCAGGCGCTGCCATCGACGATCAGATCGTCCAGGATCACCTGGTCGGCCAGGGCGAGGGTGCTGATCAGGCAGAGGGCACTACTGGTGAGGGCAAGTGATTTTAGGCTGTGAGTAAAAGGCATTTTGTAAATCTCCCTGTTCGCGTGGGGTTTGGGATCGGCGCGGGCCGACCACCAGGTATCAGTTGGTATCGCTTTCCGAAATCTCCTCGGGGATGATGATCACCCCGCGGGAGACGGTGAAATGACCGCTCATGTAAAACGGCTTGGCCTTGGAATCCAATTGCGCCTCGCCGCGGCCGTTGTTCTGCGGGTTGAGGATCTTGATCTGCTCGTCGGTGGCGGCGCGCAGTTCAAAGCGGTAGATGCCATCCAGGATCTCGGCGCCGCTGAGCTGGAACACCGGGGTACCGGCGGCGGCCTCAACCGTGGTCAGGCTGCCATCAGGGGCCGAGACCACCAGGGTGGCATTGCGCAGCCCGGTCCAATTTTCAAACCAGATGGCGTTTGAATTATGCTGCTCAACTGGGGTGGCGGCGAGGGCGGCGGCGGGGGCAAGCAACAGCGCGCCAAGCAGGCAGGCGGGTCGGACAAGGCTGCGCCATAGAGAGATATACATTCAGAGCCTCGCAACTCGATAATTTATTGTGTCAATACTTGGCCGGGAGCAGCGCCCATCGGCCCGGTGGATTTATGGACCATACATCAATGATGGGATAAGTTTAAAGAATATTAACCTTACGTCAGGGGGAATGCGACGGTAGCGACGGCAGAATAGGGGGTAAATTCAACCCCCGGTAGCGTGATTGTGATGTGGCTCTCTTACCGATTGCGAATCTCTTGCCAGATCACTGTGGCCCGCTGTTGTGCTTCGTTGATTTGCGCGGCGGTCATTTGTTGGCGCAGCGCGGCGCTGTCCTCCAGCGCCAGCGGTTGCCCGACGGATTGCGCCAGGGTCAGCCACATATAGCCCAGCACATAGTCCTGCGGCACGCCGCGGCCGCGCAGATAAAGCCAGCCGAGATTGGTCATCGAGGGGCCATGGCCCTTGGCGGCGGCGGCCTTGAACCAGATCCCGGCCTGGCGCAGATCACCGGCGCTGGCAGGGGTACGGCTGCACAGCTGCCAGCCGCGCAGGAATTGCGCCACCGGGTCACCGCCCTCGGCGGCGCGGTGGCGCAGGGCGGATGCGTTGGGATCTTTGGCGGGCGGGGTCAGACGTGGGTCAAAGCTGCAGAGGGGGGCCTCTGTTGCGGTGCCAAGGGGGCCTTGCTGGCGCTGCTGGCTGGCGCGGCGTTCCCAGTCGGCGGCCTGCGCGTCGCTTTGCTCGACGCCAAAGCCATTGCCATACATCACGCTGAGGTTGGTCATGGCGGTGGGCAATCCCTGCTCGGCGGCCTCGGCAAACAGGGTGGCGGCGCGGATATAATCCAACGTCACCCCGGTGCCGCGCACATAGAGCAGGCCCAGATTGTTCTGCGCCCGCGCATGGCCCTCGGCGGCGGGGCCTTGGTAGAGCTCAAGCGCGCGGGTATAATTCTGCGCCACCCCGGTGCCATTCTGGTACAATACGCCAAGGCTGACCGCGGCATCCGCGTGGCCCAGATCGGCGGCTTGCTGATAAGCCTTGGCAGCGCTGGTTGCATCCTGGCTGCCATCCGCCCCCTGTTCCAGTGCTTTACCCAGATCAAAGATATGTCGGGGATCGCCCTGCTCGGCGGCCGCGCGCAGCCAGCGCAGCGCTGCCTTCTGGTTTTGCGCGCCCCCCAAGCCACCACCCAGACCACTGTGGAAATACTGGCCCAGCTGGTTTTGCGCACCGGCATGGCCCTGCGCGGCGGCCTGCTCAAAAAGCGCGGCGGCAGTGGCAAAATTCTGCAGCACCCCATCGCCGCTGTGATGACGGTTGGCCTCAGTAAACAGCGCTGCGCCCGGCAGCTCGGCTTGCTGTTCGGCCATGGCAGGCTGGCCCAGCAGCAGCGCGACCAAAAGCCATCTTTGGATCATTGGCTGTCCAGCGACGGCAGGACGCTGGCACTGTCAAAGAAATCGCGCGCCGCAGTCTGAGCCTCGGCGATCTGCTCGAAGGTCATCAGTTGCGCCACCACATCGCGGTGCTTGGCGGCCTCAGCTGCGCCACTGGCGGCGGCAATGTTCAGCCAGCTATGGGCCTGCACATAGTCCAGTGCCACGCCGCTGCCAGTGGTGAACAGCTGGCCCAGGCGCAGTTGCGCCTGCGGATCACCCGCCGTGGCGGCCTGGATCAACAGCGCGGCGGCTGCCTCAGTATCCTCGCCCTGTTGCAGCCACAGCAGCGCCAGCGCGGTTTGCGCCGGGCGGATGTTGTCTGCGGCGCTGGCCTCTAGCCAGGCCAGGGCTTTGGCCCTGTTTTCACCGTCCTCACCGGCGGCGCTGGCCATCCAGGGCACCATCTGATGCGGCGCCAGCAGATCCTGCACTGCGCCGCTGAGCGTCATCTCGACCAGCCGCTGAGTGGCGCCGGGGCGGTCCTGTGCTGCCGCCTGCTGGTACAGGGCCAGCGCCTTGGCGGTATCTTGCGGTACCCCGTTGCCGGTCTCGTAAAACTGCCCCAGGGCCAGCATTGCACCGCCCACCCCGGCCTCAGCTGCGCGGGCGTACCAGGCTGCCGCTGCCGTATTGTCGACCGGGACGCCGTTGCCGGTGGCATAGATATAGCCCAGATTGGACATCGCACCGGGCTCACCAGCTTTGGCCGCAGAGGTCAGCCASCGCAGCGCCTCCTCAAAGTTCTGCTCGACCCCGTCGCCCAACATGTACCGGGTGCCCAGGATACGCTGCGCCAGAATAAAGCCGCTTTCGGCGCTGGCGCGATACCAGCGCAGCGCGCTGGCGGGATTCTGGTCCACGCCCTGGCCACGCTCATAAGTCAGCGCCAGATAGAACTGTGCTTCGCTGTGGCCTGCCTCGGCGGCGCGGTTCAGCCAGAGCAGCGCCTTGGCGGCATCCTCAGCGGTGCCAGCCCCACGGGCATAAGCCCGGCTGAGCGCATATTGCGCCGCCACGTGGTCCTGCTCGGCGGCGGCCAGCAACCAGTTCACGGCGGCAGCCTCGTCCTTGATGAGGCCATCGCCAGCACTGCTCAGCAGGGCGAGGTAATACTGCGCCTCGCGGTCACCACGGGCGGCGGAGCGGGCCAGCAGGGCGGCAGCGGCGGCTGGGTTGCGCTGATCCTCGGAGGCGCTGAGATAGACGCGGGCCAGCAGGGTGGTGGCCTCCAGATGATCCTGCGCCACCGCCTGTTGCAGCCACTGCACCGCACCGTTCAGATCGCGCGGCCCGCCGCGGCCCTCAAGCAGCACCTGACCATAGCGATACTGCGCCAATGCGCTGCCACTTTCCTTGGCCAGGTGCTCCAGATCGCGGCGCACGGTGACAAAATCACCGCGCTTCCAGGCCTGTTCTACGGTGGCCATCTCGGGCAGGGGACCCGCTGCCGGGGTCTGGGCCGAAAGCGGCGTCATAGCGGTCAGGCTGAGCAGGCAGACAAGGGTAAGTTTGGAAAAGCGGGACATATAAACATCTTTTGAAACAGGGCGGTTGGTAGGCAGTTTAGGGGGCCGTGCACCGCGCATCAATGCGGCAGGCGGGCAAGCAGCCAAATCAGGGCGGCAACGGTGCACAGCGCGGTGCCAAAGGGCAGGGCACGGCTGGCTTTCAGGGCGCGGCCCTGGCGTAGCGCCCCGATCACTGCGCCGCTCAGCGCCATCAGGGCTGCCAGCAACATCAGATGTGGCAGCAGCCAGACCCCGATCAGCGCCCCCAGTCCACCCATCAGTTTAACATCTCCCAGCCCCAACCCGGCGCGCTGGCGCAGCTGGTGATAGGCAATCCGGATGCCCCAGAACAGAGCAACACCAAGGCCGCCGCCCAGCAAGGCCTCACCCAGTGTATGTGGCAGCAGCGGATGCGGCGGCGGCGGGATCAGACCGCTCTGTATCAATCCGGCCCAGGTCAGCGCAGCCAGCACCAGCGTTGCATTCAGCCCATCGGGCAGCCGGAACCACAGCAGATCGCAAGCCGCCAGCGCCAGCAGCAGCCACAGCAGCAGGGCCGTCAGGCCGATGGTCAGTGGGGGTCCGCCAAGCGCCAGCGCCAGCAGCGCCAACCCCAGCGCCGCCAGCTCCATATAAAGATGCCAGGGCGGGATTGCCGCGCCGCAGTGGCGGCAACGCCCCCGGTTCAGCGCAAAGGACAGGATTGGCAGCAGATCCCGGGACCGCAGAGGGGCGGCGCAGCTGCGGCACTGCGAGCCGGGCCAGATCACGCTTTCGCCGCGTGGCAGCCGGTCGACCAGCAGCGCCAGGAACGATCCAACCGCCGGGCTGAGCAGCAGGAGCAGCAGCGCCCAGGCGCCGGGCTCGGGCGGGATTAGGTCGGACAAGGTGGGCTCCTACGGGGTCAGGGGCGGGATGGCGGCCCCCTCGGTGATTGCCTCGGGGCGTCTGGGCTTCTATCATCCTGCCAACACAGGATTTTGCAATGTCTCAAATGTCTTTACAGCCCGCAGCCGAGGATGGTGCCGCAGATCACTCTGCAACTGCGGATGCCGGGTTTTCTCTGCTCGAGCTGATGGTGGTGGTGGTGATCCTGTCGGTGCTGGCGCTGGTGATTGTGCCGCGGGTGATTGATCGCCCCGATCAGGCCCGCATGGTGCGCGCCCGCACCGATCTTGGCGCCATCTCCAGCGCGGTAAAGTTCTACCGGCTGGATAATTTCCGCTATCCCACCACCGAACAGGGGCTGGCGGCACTGGTCAGCCCGCCCAGCTCTGCGCCGCTGGCGCCAAACTGGGCCGAGGGCGGCTATGTCGATCAGATGCCGAAAGATCCCTGGGGGCAGCTGTATAATTACCTGTCGCCGGGGGTGCATGGCGATTTTGACATCTTCAGCTATGGCGCTGATGGCACCCCGGGTGGTGACGGGGCGGATGCGGATATCGGATCATGGAGCCTGCAGTAAGCCACGCCCCATTCCACGCCTCTGACGCGGGGGTCACCCTGATCGAACTGGTGGTGGTGGTGGCGGTGATGGCCAGTCTGGTGCTGGGGGTCACCCTGACACGGGGGCTGGGTGGCGCGAGTGGTGAAAGTGATTTGATGAGTTTTCGAGCCACCTATGATCAGGCCCGCAGTCTGGCGGTGCACGGTCAGGTGCAACGCGGGCTGGCGCTCAGCGCCAAGGGCCGCCGCATCGCTTGGTGGCGCGGGGATGGCTGGCAGATCTCTGAACAGTTGATGCCCTGGCGAGGCCGGGTGTCTTATCAAATCGAGGGTCCATCTGCGGCGCAGGAGACCCCCGACATCATCTTTCTGCCCAATGGCCAGACCAGCGCCTTTTCCATTCAGTTTGAGAGCATCAGCTGCCGCAGTGACGGCTGGACGGGGTTGATATGCGACGCCGGCTGATGCGCATGGGTCGTACCAACCGCGGGCTGTGCGACAACCGCGGGCTGACCCTGCTGGAGTTGGTGGTGGCGGTGCTGGTGCTGGCGATCGGCAGCCTGGCGGCGCTGCAGGCGGTGGACCAGTCGCGCCGMGCGATTGGCGSRKCYATGCCGCGTCTGYTGGCGCAGCTGGTGGCACAGAACCGCGCCGARGARCTGCGTCTGGCCGGGCTGTCTGGRCCGTCCGGGGGSSTGAGCCTGCCGTCGCAGGTGCAGATGGGGCCGTATASCTATCAGSTGACGGTGAGTACCAAARCCACCGCCAGCGGCATTATCGARGCCGAGATCCRCGCCGTCAGCAGCGAGGGACCGGCCGTGGTTCTGGTCGCGTTTCTGCCGCCTCCGGGGGCGGGCTGATGCGGCAAAACCAGAGACGAACAAGGGGACTGACCCTGATTGAGCTGGTCGCCGCCATGGCGCTGTTTGCGCTGGTGGCGGTGATGGGGCTGCAGGCGCTGACCGCCAATCTGCGGATGCGGGACCGGCTGACACAGATGGAACAACAGGCGGGCGAGTTGAGCCTGGGATTGGCGCTGCTGCGCAATGACCTGTCGGCGCTGCTGCCGGTGTTGTTTCATCCCCCCGGTGGCGGCAGTCGATCGGCCATCCATCTATCGGATGACGGGCTGACCCTGAGTTTTAGCGTCAGTGGCCAGCCTGAGCTGCCGCCCGGCCCGGGGAGAGATCCGGGGCTGGGGCTGCACCGGGTGGAATGGCGGCTTGATGTGGCGCGCCAGCAGCTGATGCGCCGGGTTTGGCCTGTGTTGTCGCCCAGCTCGGATCAGTCTGTCAGCCCCGAGGTGGGGTATCTGTCGGGGGTCACCGACCTTGGCCTGCGCAGCCTCTGGCCGCAACTGGGCTGGCTGCCGGGGGTGGTCAGCAGCGCCCCACGTGCGGCGCCTGAGTTGGGCGGCGGCGATACGGATGGGGTGCTGATCCGGCTGGCGGACAGCTATTCCGATACCCTGCCCGAGGCGGTGGAGCTGATCCTGCAGATCGAGGGGCTGGGTCCAGTGCGGCTGCTGGAGGGGATGCGATGAGGGTGCGTGCCGGATCTGAACGCGGCTTTGTGCTGCTCAATGCGCTGCTGCTGGTGGCGGCCTTTGCGGCGGCGGCGGTCTATGTGCTGGGGCGGGCAGAATCAGCGCGGCTGCGGCAGAGCGAGTTGCAGGGTGCCGGACAGTTGCGGCTATATCTGGATGGGTTCGAATCGCTGGCGCTGACCCTGCTGCGCGCCGATCAGCAGGGCGGTGCGGTGGATGCGCGATCGGATGTCTGGGCCGGAGCAATTGACAATGTGGTGGTGGACCGGGGCCAGCTGTCGGGCCAGATCAGCGATCTGCAGGGCCGCTTTAACGTCAACTGGCTGGCCAACCCCGAGGATCTGGGCGCCGAGACCGGATTTACCAGACTGCTGGCGCGGCTGGGCCTGCCGTCGCGGCTGGCGCCGCAGATCATCGAATTTGTCCGCCCCGGCGGCCCCAGTGATAGCGCCGGTTATGCGCGGCTGACCCCGGCAATCACTCCGCAGGGTGGACCGGTGTTACTGCTGGAGCAATTGCAGGTGATCCCGGCGTTGCGCCCACGCTATTTTGCCCGGCTGGCGCCTTATCTGGCCGCCCTGCCCAGCGACAGCCTGCTGAACCTGAATACGGTCTCGCCCGAGGTGCTGATCAGCCTGCTGCCCGGCGCCAATTCGGGCAGTTTAGAGCAGGTGCTGCTGTCGCGGCGACAAAACCCCTTTACCTCGGTCGAGGATTTTATCCTGCGCAGCAGCGGCGCGTTTTCACTCGAAGGGCTGCCGGAATTGGAAGAGTTGCGATTTGCGGTTGGCTCGGCGTGGTTTCACGTTGATATTGCAGCGCAACTGGAGGACCGGACCCTGACGCGCCAAACCATCATCTTTCGCCGCCCGCTGCCTTACGGGCCGCAGGTCTGGTACCGGCTGGGCGGCGGCATATGAGCCGCGCGGCGCGGCGCAGGGCTGCAGCTGAGCCTAACTTTATTTATCTGGACGCGCCCCGTCGGGGCAAGCCGGTCGCGGGGCATATTGCCTTGGTGCCGGGGGGCGAGGCGCCGCTGCTGGCGCTGCAATTGCCGCCCGGATTGCAGGGCGCGGCGCGCGAGCAGGTGGCCTGGCGGCAATTGCAGGATCAGTTGGGGGTGACCCGAGAACAGGTCGAAATGAGACCCTATTGCGGGGCGGATAAGGCCTCCAGCTGGACCCGGGTGCTGGTCGCTGGCACCGATCTGATGCGCCGCTGGCGCGCGGCGTTGGATCCTGGCTGCCGGGCGCTGTTGCCGGATTATCTGGCCTTGCCCGCCTCAGTGGATCTCTGGGTGCTGGCGGTGCAGGGGGACAGGTTGCGGGGGCGGCTGGGGCTGTTGGACGGATTCAGCAGTGAGCTGGATCTGGCCCGGTTGATGCTGACACAAATGCTGGGCGATGCGGAACTGGCAAGACCCAAGGCCGTGTTGCTGCTGGAGGGAGAGCTGCCGGGGCTAGAGGAGCTGCTGGCAGAACATGAAATTGCGCTGGTGTTTAAAGCCAGCGCGCTGAAACCGCTGGGCATCGCCSCCCCYGTGGTGCTGGGACACGGCGAGCTGGCGGCGGATCTGCGCATCGATGCGCGCGCGGCGCGGCGTCAGTTGCGCCGACAGCTGCTGCCCTGGGCGGCAGCGCTGCTGGCGGCTGGATTGATGGTCGGCATTTGGGCGATGGGCGAGGGGCTGAAGATCCGCCAGCTGCACCGCGAACGCGCTGCGCTGCAGGGCAATATCGAGACCCTGGTGCGGGATCACTTTGTGCCCAGCGGGCCGTTGCTGGATGTGCGATTGCAGGTGTCGCGGGCGTTGGCGGCGCGCCAGGTCGAGGTTACAGCCGGGTCTGGGCGGGTGTCGGTGTTGCTGCTAATCGGTCAGGTGGCGGATGTGATGGTGGGTTCTGGGGTGCAGCCCGAGGTGCTGAATTATAGTCAGGATGCGGGGCTGGTGCTGGAGCTGCGGCTGGTCGATTTTGCCGCGCTGGACCAGTTGGTCACGTCGCTGGAGCGGGCCGGACTTGCGGCGGAGCGGCGCGCGGCGCGGGTGGTCGAAGATGGTGTTGGCGGGGTGCGGGCTGAGCTGCATGTGCAGGCAAAACAGGCAGAGGCGGGGCAGCAATGACACAGGTGATCGACATGCTGCTGCGGCTCAGCCCTCGGGAACGGGGATTGTTGGGGCTGCTGATGTTGGTGGTGATGCCGGCGCTGCTGTGGCTGTGGTTGATCGCGCCGCTGCTGGACAGTCGCGCCGCTGCCCTGCGCCAAACCGCCGAGGCGCGCGCCTTGCAAATCTNGGTGGCTGAACGGGCGGCGGATCAGGCGCAGCTGGGGCGCCCGCAGGGCTCTCAGCTGGCGCCACCCATTGGCATCAGCGGGCTGGAGCAAAGCCTGGTGGCGGCGCAGTTGCGGCCAATGGTGACCCGGCTGGGCGGCCAGGATGATGGCGGTATTGAGCTGGGGTTTGAGGTGGTGGAGTTTGCCCTGCTGGCCAGTTGGTTGAGCCAGATGGATCCGGGTTGGGGCTATGACATCGCCAGCCTGCGACTGCAGCGCCACGCGGAGGAGGACCCGGGCCAAGTCTCGGCCGAGCTGACCTTGCTGCCACAGCAGGCGCCTTGAGCGGTTAGCTCAAGGACTTCAGCTGCACTTTGATACTGGCTTGCCGTCCGGCCAGCGCCCCCAGCGGATCCAGCTCGGGATCGCTGCGCAGCACCTCATCAATGGCATTCTGTGCCGCGATCAGATGTTGCCGGCCTGTGGCCCCATCCTGATTGGTCAGCGCCACCAGGCCCAGCTCGTGATGCGCGGTGCCCAGCACCGACAGGGCGGCACTGCGGGCGGTGCCGCTTTGGCTCTGGCTTAGCCCTTGGGTCTGTTGGATCGCCTCGCCGTAGGCGCCGCTGCGCAGCAGGCTATGGGCATATTCCAGCTGAATGCGCGACTGTAGCGGACCGGCCTGCGGCAACATGCGGGCATAAATCCGGTTGGCCTTGTCGTATTGGCCGGTTTCCAGCGCGGTGCGCGCGGAGGTGTAATCATTGCGGAAACTGTTGGAGCCGGCACCACTGCCATCGTCGCAGCCGCTGAGCCCCAGGGCCAGCACTGCACTTAGCGCCAGGGCGCGCCGTCCTGCCCGCCCGACCAACCGGGGTCGGGATGTGTTCTGTACCATCATGACCTGCTCTTTTGCCTGTTTTTGTGTTTTCCTTTTCAGTATCATGGGCGCGGATTTCAGTCCATCATGCGGCTGCGGTGTGGTCACAGCTGTGACATGCTTGCGTCGCAGCCCTTTGTCTCTGGTGCCCTGGGTGCCGTTTGGAAAGCCTGCCGTAATGCGTGTGATTGCCACCCTTTTGACCCTGAGTTTTCTGGCCATAGCGATCTGGCTGGGGCAGGGGCTGTGGCAGCAGTTGCAGCATCCCACAGACACAGCAGTGCAGCTGGCCGCGGTGCGCGCCACGGCTGCGGCTGACCGGACCGATCTGGCCCTGCCGCCGCGGCGCTGGCCCGCGCTGTTTGGCACCCCGAAAGTGGTTGAACCTCAGCCGCCGCAACCCGTGCAGGAACCACAGCCCCCCGCGCCGCCATTGCCGCCGATTGAAAGCTTGGGCTACCGGCTGAAAGGTGTGGTGCGCAACGGCAGTGCTGACTGGGCCCTGGTCACCCATCCCACCGGCGATATCATCCTGCGCATCGGCGACAGCCTGGGCGAGGAGGGGTTGAAGGTCGAGGCCATTGACGCCGAAGGGCTGTGGCTGAGCCGGAACGGCGAACGGGTGCTTTTGGGATTTGAGACACAGTCGCAGTAATCTACGGCCAAGGCGTGGCATGACAGGTGCTCTTTGCCCTGTCATGAGCTATGCTTGGCGCAATTGAAGGGGCTGCCGGTCTGAGCCGTGGTCTGCGTCGGGGCACAAATACTGGTCTAGGCGGGGGCATAACAACGCGCCGGGCAGGCCAGAACACATGAGCAGGCTATGACAGTGCTAAAAGTGATACGGGTCCTGGCGGCGGCGTTGATGCTGGCTTGGGCTGGGGTAACTGCCGCGCCACTGCGCGCCCAGGTGGCGCTGGATCTGCGCGATGCGGATCTGCGCAGCTTTGTGCAGATCGTCTCCGAGGCAACCGGCCGCAGCTTTGTGCTGGACCCGCAGGTGCGCGGCACGGTGACGGTGCTGGCGCCACGCGAAATGTCCTCCGAGGCGCTGTACGAGGTGTTTCTCAACGTGCTGGAACTGAACCGGCTGACCCTAGTCGAAGGGGTGAGCGCCGACCGCATCGTGCCGATGATGGTGGCCCGCGAACTGGCCCCCGGCGACGCCAAGGGCACCGGCATCATTGGCCGCGATGGCTATGAAACCCGGGTGATCCGCATTGAGCACGCGCCGCTGTCGGAAGTTATCGAAGTGGTGCGCCCCTTGCTGCCCTCGGAGGCGGTGATCACCCCGGTGCCGGGCGCCAAGCTGCTGATCCTGTCGGATCGCGGCGCCAATTTCCGTCGCATCGAAAAGCTGATCCGCCGGTTGGATATCCCGCGCATCGCGCCGGTTGAAATGATCCGGCTCAACACCGCCAGCGCCGCTGAGGTGCAACAGGTGATCCAGGCGCTGGATATCATACCGCAGGGCGCCAGCGTCACCGTCGATCGGCGCTCAAATTCCCTGGTGGTCAGCGGATCACTGGCGCTGCGCCAGCAGGTGCGCGTCCTGGCCGAGCGGCTGGACACCCAGGGCGACCGGATGGAATCGCGGGTACACCAGCTGAACTATGCCGAGGCCGCCACCCTGGCCGATGTGGTGCTGCGCAGCTTTGCCAATGACACAGGCGGCGGTGACACGGTGCGCATCGTGCCCGAGCCGCGCACCAATTCCTTGCTGATCAACGCGCCGTCGCAGACCATGCCACATATCGTGGCGATGGTGCAGCATCTGGATCGCCGTCCGGTGCAGGTGCTGATCGAGGCGGTGATTTTTGAGATGTCGGTGCAGGGGTTCTCGGATCTGTCGGTGCAGTTTGGCGCGGTACTGAACAATGCGGTGGTCGGCGGCGCCCAGTTCAACCTGGCCGGCCGGTCCAGCCTGACCAGCCTGGTGTCCAGCGTCATCAATGGCACCGCCCCGGATATTGGCTCGGGCGGCTTTCTCGGCGGCGCCAAGCAGAACGGCGACAATGGCTTTGTTGGTCTGCTGACGGCAATTGCCGCCACCGACAGCACCCGGCTGTTGTCGACCCCCTCGATCATGACCCTGAACAACCAGGAGGCCGAGATCGTGGTGGCGCAGAACGTGCCCTTTGTCACCGGCAGCTATTCTACCGTTGGCGACAGTTCGGTGCCCAACCAGCCATTCCAGACCATCGAACGGGTGGATATCGGGCTGACCCTGAATGTGACGCCGCAGATCAATGCCGACAATACCGTGCGCATGGTGATCAAGCAGGAGGTGTCGAACCTGACCACAAACACCTCGGCCTCGGGCGGCGAGATCACCAACCGGCGCGCGCTGTCGACCACCGTATTGGTGCGCGACAAACATGTGGTGCTACTGGGCGGATTGCTGGAAAACGGTTCTGGCGCCGTGTCGCAAAAGGTGCCGGGACTGGTCAATCTACCGCTGATTGGTGGTTTGTTCGAGGGCAAGAGCGCCTCGCGCGATCAGCGGGTGCTGCTGGTGATGATACGGCCGCAGGTGGTGTCTTCGGATGCCGAGGCGGCACGGCTGACCCGCAAGGCGGCGCGCGATGCCCAGGCGGCGGCCCTTGCAGCCCAGCCCCTGGATAGTGGAAGATACCCGCGCGCGCCCAGCCAGGGTCTGCCGTTTGACGGCGCTGACCTGAACCAACCCTTTGATGCMGGATTCATYGATGACYTTGCCCAGAGYCGAAACTTCCCGCCGCTCCCATCCCGGCTCAGGTTCAACGGCCAGTAAGCCAGCGCCGCGCCCGAATCTCAGCCCCGCATCCCCCCCGGCACCGGTGGCGCTGCCCTTTGCCTTTGCCCGCGATCAACAGGTGCTGCTGGAGGGCGGCCAGTTGATCACCGGCCCCGGTGCCACCGCGCTGGGACTGCGCGAGGCGCGGCGCCGGGCTGGGCGGGCGCTGCAGCTTTGCCCACAAAGCCAGTCTGACTTTGAGAGCGCGCTGACGCGGCTGTATCAGCAGGGCGATTTGGACAACAGCGCCACCGAGCTGTCCTTTGATCTTGAGGATCAGGGCATGGGGGTGATGCAGCGCGATCTGCTGGAGGAGGCCGAAGACGCGCCGGTGATCCAGCTGGTCAATACAGTGCTGCGCCGCGCGGTCAGCGCTGGCGCCTCGGATCTGCATGTGGAACCGCATGAGGACGGCTTGCGCATCCGCATGCGGGTGGAYGGRTTTYTGCARGTGGTGATGGAYCGYTCGGACGTGCCGGTGCGCAAAATTGTYTCGCGGCTCAAGGTKATGGCGGGCTTGGATATTGCCGAGACCCGGTTGCCGCAGGATGGCCGCATCCCGCTGCGGCTGGGCGGGCGGCTGATCGACACACGGGTGTCGTCGATGCCGGGCAAATACGGCGAACGCATCGTGCTGCGAATCCTGGATCGCTCCACCGGTTTGATGTCGCTGCAGAGCCTCGGGCTCAGCCCGGCGCAGGCAGCACTGCTACAGCGGCTGGCGGCATTGCCCAATGGCATCATCCTGGCCACCGGGCCAACGGGATCCGGCAAGACCACCACGCTGTACTCATTGCTGCAATTGGCCAACCGCGACGAGCGCAATATCGTCACCGTCGAGGATCCGGTGGAATATGACCTGCCCGGCATCAGCCAGAGCCAGATCAACGCCGAGATTGGCATGAGTTTTGCCGCCGGGCTGCGCGCCACCCTGCGCCAGGACCCGGATGTAATCCTGGTCGGCGAAATCCGCGACGCCGAGACCGCCTCTGTGGCGGCGCAGGCGGCGCTGACCGGCCATCTGGTATTTTCCTCGCTGCACGCTAACAGCTCGGTTGGGGCGGTGGTGCGGCTGCGCGATCTTGGCCTGGATGATTTCCTGATCGCCTCCACTTTGCGCGGGGTGATTGCTCAGCGGTTGCTGCGGCGGTTGTGCCCCGAGTGCAAAAGCACCCATGCGCCCAGTGCCTCGGAAGCGGAGTATTTCAGCCGCCATGGGTTGGTGGTGCCGGATCAGATCTGTGCGCCCAAAGGTTGCGCGCAGTGTGAAAACAGCGGCTATGCCGGCCGGGTGGGGATCTTTGAAATGGTCGAGGTCACCGAAGCGCTGCGCCAGGCCATTGATGACGGGGTGTCGGAGACAGAGCTGAAACACATGGCGCTGAGCACCGCCGACAGTCTGACCGGTCAGGGGTTGGGTGAGGTCTCGGCAGGCACGTCCAGCCTGGCCGAGGTGTTGAGGGTGGTGGGGGATGTGGTGTGAAGGCCTATGGCTATATCGCTTATACCGACAGCGGCAAACGCCGACGCGGCACCGTGGTGGCGGAAAGTGAGGCGCAGGCGGCGCGCCAGTTGCAGGATCTGGGGCTGTTTGTCTCACAGCTGAGCGGCGGCACCGAGCAGACCGCGGGTCAAAATGCCTCTGGCCAGCGGCGCCGCTGGCGCTGGCGCGGGCAGTTGAATGCGGATTTGCAGATGGTGCTGACCCGGCAGATGGCGGTGCTGCTGAGCGCAGGTCTGCCGGTTGAGGCGGTGCTGGAGGCGGTGCAGGCAGCGGGCGGCGGTGGCTCGGTGATGGACGCGGTGGCGGCGCGGGCGCGGGCGGCGCTGATGCAGGGCAGCTCGCTGGSCGAGGCSYTGGCGCARAGCGGCGGYGGTTTTCCGCGCTATTATCTGGCCGCCGTKAAGGCSGGYGAGCGGGCCGGCGATCTRRYSRCGGTGTTTGAAGARCTGGCCRAYCATCTGGAGCAGGCYGGTAGTGATCGCGCCCARATCACCACSGCRCTGATCTATCCGGCTTTTGTGGCGMYYGTRTCGCTGCTGGTCTGYGCGGTGCTGATGGTCAMKGTRGCCCCSGAAATTGTCGCSATGTTTGAAACCTCSGGGCGCCCCYTRCCSGAKYTGACCCARAWCGTGCTGGCSATRAGCMSYTGGATTSARACCCATCCKGKGSTGYTGGCCASKSYSGCSGSGSYGWTGATYGCYRGKCTGGTGGYGASKGCMCGGGTGCCAAARCTGCGCCAGCGCCGWGATCWGYTGCTGCTGAGAYTGCCKCTGGTGGGACGGCTGATGCGCCAGGCGGCGGCGGTACAATACCTGCGCACCCTGGCGCTGGTGCTGACCAGTCGCCACGCGGTGCTCAGCGCCACCGACAGCGCCGCTGAAGTGCTGAGTATCGCCCGCTTTCAACACGAGGCAGCCCAGGTCAGTGCTGCGGTGCGCGGTGGCGAAAGCCTGTCCAGCGCCATGCGGCACCTCAGCTTTATCCCGGCGGTGGCGCTGCAACTGGTCAGCGCCGGCGAGGCCTCGKCGCGGYTGGCGCGSATGGCSSAGCGCAGCGCSRTGCTGGTGGAAAGCRCGCTGAGCACCRARCGCAAACGCATYGCGGCRCTGCTGGAGCCGCTGYTGATGATSYTGGTGGGCGSYTTTGTGCTGMTGATYGTGCTGGCGGTGCTGCTGCCGATCTTTGACCTGCAGGCGATGGTGACAATCTAGAGTCAGGGTGTCGGCAGATCCAAGTAAGTAATTAACATAACACTCATTATGAGATAATTTACAAACCAAAGGTGCGCGCTACTTCCAACTGCGACTCTTGTTAGAAAACAGTAGTTTATCTAACAAGAGAAAACGGTATGGGAGCCGTATATCAACAATTGAGCATCACAGAACGACGCAAGCTGGCCACGTGGCTTTAAGCGAAGATAAAGTCTGAGGCGCTCAGTGGATCGCTGACGCCGGTCAGCTCAAGCTCAAACCAGCTGCTGTACGACAGGATGGTATTGCTGCCGGTATAGTCAAAGGTCAGGCTGCTCATGTTCATAATGCTGAACGCCGACAGGTCGATCCGGTCCGACCCGACGGTGAAATCGGTGATCCTATCGGTCTCATAGGCATCTGCATTGGTGAAAATAAAGACGTCACGGCCGCCACCGCCGGTCAGCCGGTCGGCGCCATCCCCCCCACTCAGCCAGTCACGCCCGCGGCCGCCGCGTAGCTCGTCGTTGCCAGCACCGCCAAACATCCTGTCGCCGCCACCATTGCCAACCAGCAGATCATTACCGGAGCCGCCATAAAGGGTGTCGGTGCCGCGGCCGCCAACCAACCGATCTCGGGCAGAGCCGGTGCCGGAGTAGTCACTTTGGTCACTATCGCCAATCAGCAGGTCACGGCCGCCGCCGCCCCGCAGCCGGTCATTGCCAAGACCACCGATAAGGGTGTCATGGCCGCCGCCGCCGAACAATCGGTCATTGGCCTCGCGACCAAGCAGCATATCGTCGCCGCCACGGCCAAAAATACGAGTTGTTTGGTCGGTGGCCAGAATAGTTTGACCGGCCTGGGTGCCGGTGATGGTCACAACGTCACCGGCATCGACCGACACTGTCCAGCCGTCAAAACGGCCCGCGTCCCCATAGAGATGTTGCAGCGCCTGCACGTCGAATGATCCCAATTCAGTGGCATTGGGGTTTTCGTTGTTATAAGTCATCACCGTATTGGTCTGGGTGTCGTAGCCACTCGCCAAGGTGATTTCCCCATCGTGAGGATGCGCCAGCCCCATCGCGTGGCCCAATTCATGCAGATTGACTTGATACCCGTACTCGCCCGGACCCATGCCCTGATAAGCATTCACCAAATCGCCCTGAGAGGTATAGGTTTCGCCCGATTGGGCAATATTGGCCCACCCGCCGCTCCACCCGCCACTTGAGCCAAAGACATTGATCATTGCCGGGCCTTGCACCTCGACAAATATCACCCCGCTGACAGCTTCGTATGTATCCAGTGCATCGCGAAACAACAATCGTTGGGCCGCATCATACGACCAGTAACTGGTGGCCCCATATGCATCGTAAACAGCTGGGTTTTGCAGATTTTTTGCCTCGGTAAAACTGTAAGAGACGACAACCTGCGTGCCAATATCAACTGAGGCATTCCACCGAAAGGAATCGTCCTCCAGATAATACAGAAGGGCGGTATAGTTGGCGACTTCGGACATGACTGCTCTCAAACCGTTACGAAAGACTTAATTCTTACGCCCCAAATATGGCCTAGATTTGACGGTCCGAACTACCGCAGCGACATTCACTGGTTCAAGTTTACAAATAGTAAATCGACCTCTGAAACCTCGGCAGGCGGCATGACATATGGCTCTTTTACCCTGCCTCCAAGCAGAAGGTGAGCCCGGCGTGAGATGGTCTTGGCAGGAATGAGGGCTGTGGTGCCGTGGTCGCATTTTCTGACACAGACCGGGTTCATCACCCGGTTCGCTGCATTTTCAGAGGATCCATAATTTACCAGGAAAAGTCGCCATAACATGTTGAAATATAATAACATGTTGATTTACGATCAACGCATAAGGATCACTTACCTACTTGGCGACTGTTACTTTAGAGAATAGTCGACTCATCCAGCAGAGCACTGCTGTCAGTTACACCGTCCAACGCCAGCGTCGTGCCGCTGCCAAAATCGGACTCCGGATCACCACCGCGGAGCAAAGCAAAATCCAGCATCTCAACCTTGGTCGCTGCGCCTGAAATCCCAGGCACAGCTCAGTCCAAAAGCCGCAGTACAGCTGTTTATGACAAGACCAACCGCCCCTACAATTCAGAACGCATAATCAAAGCGTAGTTCCAAACCGGTGCGGGTGATGTCGCCAATTCGGTCAATCCTAACCTTTGCATCCAGCAGCGCCTGACCATCCTTGGACACCGCATAGATACCCACAGCCATGCCGCCGCCGCAGTTGCTGGTCGAGGTTCCCGATTTGATCATTTCACAGGTCAGGTTGGGTTTGAAACTCAGCATTCTGTTGCTCTCCAGGGCCGGTCGCCCGTCCATTGGAACGATAAACTCTGGCGCAAAGCTCAGCGTGCTGAGCGCCACATAGCCCGCATCCAGAGTCAAATTGCTGTTGCTCAGACCAAAGGCGGTGCCGGTCAGACCGATCACTCCGATATCGGTATAGCCATAGGTGAAGGACAGCTCGGGCCAGAGCTCGTAGCCGGACATCTCATAGACCCCGGTCAGCGCTGCACCAAGGGTGGTGGTATAAGAATCATAATCACTGCTGAGCGCCAGAATTCCATTGTCCAGTTCCAGATTATTGCGCCCGGCGCCAAAGGAAATAAACCCATCCGCATAAAGCCGATTGCCCAACTGGCTGACAAAATAGCCACCAATCGAGACGCCAATACTGTCCTGACTGCCGCTAAAGGCGCCCTCAATATCAGAACGGCCCAGATCAAGCCCGATATTATAGCCCAGCATGGTGCGATCATTGATCATATGCTCCCAGGCAACCTTACCGCTGATATAGGCACTGACGGTGCCGTTCTGGTCCCGACTGAGGTCAAAATCACCAAACAGTATGCGCCGGTATGAGCCTTCAAAATTGCCGCGTTGTTGGGAAAATACCCCCCGAGTGTTGAATGCCCCGTCGACAAAGCCGAGGCCGCCATCGATGTCAAAATCAATGTTGTTGCGCGCGGCATAGCCGCCGCCGGGATCGCCCAATTGGGTTTTGCCCAGAATGAACCGGTTGCGCGCTTGGCGCACCATACGGGTATTGGCCGAGATCTGCGCGTTCAGCTGGGCATAGGCCTCGTTCGTGATGATATCTCGGATCTCGTCACGGTGTTCCTCAAACTCATGTTCCAGCGAGGAGCCTCGCACCGAATAATCCTGTGCCGCCAGATTGCCATTTCCAGCCGTATCCTTGGCAGCATTGGCGGCAATACCGATGACCACCGTCTCCCCAAACTCAGGGGTGACCTCAAAACTGTAAGAAGCCCCGCTGCCTGCAAAGTTACTGATACTGCCATGGGTGATACTCAGGTCACGACGGCGAAAACCCGTCACGCTCTCCGAGAAGGTGACGGTGACCTGAAACAGCTCGCCAACAACATCGGTGGGCCCCGAAATCTCAACACTTGGGGCGGTACTGTCGCTGGTCACGCTCAGTTGCTCGGCCGCTGAATTGTCGTTTCCAGCCGCGTCGCGCGCCACCCCGGCGGCGATGTCTATGGTGACCTCACCATCCCCCTGCGGGGTCACATCAAAGGTAAAGATGGTGTTGTCGCTGCTGGCCAGGTTGCTGGCACGGCCATTGCCAACGGTAATGTCACGGCGGCGAAACCCTGTCATTTCTTCGTCAAAGGTGGCGGTGACCCGGAACACTCCCGACAGGATTGTGGCCTCGGCCGACAGGGTCACACTGGGTGCGGCTGTGTCATAGCTGATTTCGATCGCCGCCCCGGCGCTGCCGGCATTTCCGGCGCTATCGGTATAGCCGCCAGCCGCGATCGAAATCGAGGCCGTGCCCGCACTGTCCTTGGACGGTATATAGGTGGCCGTGTATTTTCTGGCATCACTGTCATCCACTCGCAGCGTCTTAACCCGCCCGCTGGTCACCGTAATATCGCGCCTTTTGAATCCCGTTGGCTCTTCGGTAAAGGTAAAGGTGAGGATGGCGGTCTCCCCCGTGCCAACAGTATCAACGTCGCTGCTGATGGTGACACCCGGCGTTGTGGTATCGACCGTCAGAGACGGGCCGACGCCTTCGCTTCCCAGATTGCCCGCCGCATCACGGTAGCTGCCTGCGGCCACGGTGACCACCGCCGACACGGTGCTGTCTACGGTTGGGGTGAACACGGCGGTGTAAATCGTAGTGTCAGATCCGTCTTCGGTAACGCTGCTCAGGGTGCCGCCGATGATGGTTACATCGCCATCCTCAAACCCAACCGGAGTCTCGCTAAAGCTAAAGGTTATGGTGGCCGTCTGACCGCTGCTCAGAGAGGCGACATCACTGGTGATGATCACATCGGGCGCGGTGGTATCCAGATCCGGGTCCGACGTATCCGTCGCCATTGTGGTGTTGCCGGCATTATCGGTCGCCGTCACTTCAATATTGTCACCCGTGGTTCCGGTGCCTGAACCCACGTCAAATGTGGCGGTCCACAGCCCGCCGCTGTCTGTTGCTGCAACCGTCGAGCCGCCCCCAAAAGGCGAGAAATCAACCGTGACCTCGGCGATTCCATCGCTGTTGTTGTCACCGGAGCCACTGTTGTCCCAGACAACCGTGATGGTGTCGCCGATAATAAAGATGCCGCCGCTTCCCGAGCCACCCGAAACTGAGATGTTTGCAGCCGTCAGTATTGGCGCCACCGCATCTACCGTTTCATTCGAGGATCCGGCAGTGACAGCGCTATTCCCGGCCAGATCGGTCGCATCTACGCTGACATTGCGGTTGGTGTCATCAATTGTACCAGCCACTATAGTATAGCTTACCGTCCAGCTGTCACCGGAATTGGCAGCCAAAAGCGCGCTGCCGCCGCCAAAAGCGCTAAAATCTACAGTCACGCTATCAACATCCGTGTTGCCATCGCCGCTGGCGCTATTGTCCCAGGTCGCGGTGACCATATCACCAATCTTGAAGGCGCCACCCGTGCCGGTGGCACCTGCCAGACGAATGGCACTGGCTGTTATGCTCGGTGGGGAGATATCAATCCTCACCGCCAAAGCCGTCGACGCCGAGGACGTATTGCCAGCCAGATCGGTGGCCGTGGTCGTTATCTGGTGATCGCCCTCACTCAGGGCCGACCCCACAGTGAAGCTCCAGCGTCCCGAGCCATCGGCAGCTGTCGTGCCCAAAACGCCATCCGGCGAGGAACTGAGGCTGACATTTGCGTTATTTTCGGCCGTGCCACTCAGACTCGGCGTTGTGTCTGCGGTGATGTCATCACTGTCCGACACTCCCGAATCTGATGTCGCCTGCAGGTCCGGCGTGGCCGGGGCGGCAGGCGCCTCTGTATCGATGGTCACCACCAGGCTCTGCGTGCTGGTATTGCCGACAGCATCCGTGGCGCGCACCTGGATGGTTTTATCACCATCGCTGCCATAGCCCGTGCCCAGGGTCTCTTGCTGGGGCGCACCAGTGCCGGAACTGGCGGCCACAAATCCGGCACCATCATCCCAGTTGATCTCGACCGTTGCCCCGGACTCGGCGGTGAATTCCACCGTTGGCGTGTCTTCCGAAGTGACATCATCACTGTTGCTGGCGCCACTGTCCGAGCTTGCGATCAGGTCAATGCCACTCAGCGATGGGTCGGTGGCATCCACCGTAAAGCTGTCGCTGGCGGCATTGGCCAATGTCAAACCGTTGGCTAGCAGCGCGCTAGTTGTCACGTCATAAGATCCGTCTGCCGGGCTGGACGGGGTTTGAACCGTGATGTCAAAACTACAGCTTTCACTGGGGCCCAGGGTGCCGCCTGTAAAGCTCAGGAAACTGGTGCCGGACAGGGTCGACCCGGACCCACAGATGTCTGATCCGGTCCCCGCAGTGACGAGCAGGCCGGACAGCGCCGCGTCAAGGTCATTGCTGAATTCCAAATCGGTAAGGGAGGAGCCTGAATCATTGTTGGTGATGGTAAAGCTAAAGGTCAGATCGGCATCTGCCGCCACCGGATCTCCGGCAATACTCAGGCCAAAGCTTGGCGGCGCCACCGAAACCAGCTGTAGGCTGTCTGTCGCCGCAGCCCCAGAGACCGCCAATCCGGTCAGGATGCCGGAAAAATTGCTGGTGGTATTTGTATAACTGCCCGCCGTCGCCGCGCCTGGAACCTGTACCGTGACATCAAAGGTACAAGATCCACCGGCCGCCAAAGATCCACCGCTGAGGTCAAGGATGGTGGTTCCCGACAGGGTACCACCACAGGCCGAGACCGGCAGGCCGGTGGCCACGGCGCCAGACAACATTGCATCCAGGTCGTCGGTGAAGGCAATGGCCGTGACCGCGTCATCTGCACTGGTGTTTTCAATGCTAAATTGCAGGGTCACGCTGTCACCCACCACAACCGGATCGTTGGTAAAACTCTTGGAGGTCTGCAGAATCTCTCCCTGAACCGTCAAGGTATCCGATGCAACCTCGCCGGTTACCGTTGCCGCATTTACCGTTGCACTGGGTTGGCTTGTCACCACATTATAACCGCCATTGGGAGCGCTTGCCGGAACCTCCACGTTCAGCGAAAAACTACAGGTAGCGCCGGGCGCCAGATCACCACCGGTGAAAATTGGCAGGGTTGTGCCGGTAATCTGGCTGCCCGTACCACAAATATTACTGAGCGTGCCACTTGTTGACATCAACCCGCTGAGGGTCGAGCCCAGATTGCTGAAAAACAGAATGCCGGTGGCATTGGTTGGATTGCTGGCCGGGTTTTCCAGGGTGAAGGTCAACACCGTGGTGGCGCCAGGAATGGCGCTGGCCGGGTTGAAATCGATGCTCAGGCTGACCGGCTCCGAGGCGTTGATAAACAGGCTGTCACTGGCCACACCCGCAGTTGTTGCGGTGCCGCCAGCCGTTGCCGTCAACTGGCTGGTGGTATTGATCCGGGTGCCAAAAATCCCAGCGCCGAGATCCAGCCGGACGCTGATATCGCAACTGTTGCCTGGATCAATTGTGCCACCCGAGTAGGTCAGAGTGCCACTGCCAACCCCGCCAATGCTGCCGCCACACTCATTGGACAACAGTGCATTCAGAGTGCTGCCCGGCAGGAAGACGCTCAGATCATCTGTAAAGGCCAGGGCGGTGGCAGTAGAGACAGATTCTGCCGCGCTGGAGATCGTGAAGGTAAGGTCAACACTACCGCCAGAGACCGCCTGACTGGCGGAAAACTTCTTTGACAGATTCAGATTTGCACCGCCTTGAATGGTCAAGGTGTCAAAGGCTGTGTCCCCGACATAAGAGGTGCCAGAGATCGAATAGCCCAGGGAGGTGCTGGTCGAGGCATAATCCCCCGGTGCCAGATCAACAGGAACGGTCATGGTCAGGTCAATCTGACAGGATGTATTGGCGGCCAGACTGCCGCCGGACACAATCAGATCTCCTGTGCCGCCACCATCCTGAAAGATAGCCACCCCACAGGTGTTGGTCGTGGTGCTTGACGTAAAGGGATCGCCAAAAATCGCAGACAACGGGTCGGAAAATGCAATGTCGGCCACCGCAGATGCTGGATTTGGGTTGGTCAGAGAATAGCTCAGCACAACGGTGCTGCCAGGTTGGGTTGGATCGTTAGTGAATGATTTGGAAAACTGCGGCTCCTGGAAATCGACCACTTCCAGAGTGTCGCTGGCACTGCCACCGCTGCCCTGATCCGAAGCGATCGTACCGCTGATGGAGGGGTAGCTGCCACCCGTGACGCCGCCGGGGAGCTGTATGGTCGCATCAAAGGTACAGGAGGATCCCGCCGCCAATGAACCACCCGTGAAGGCCAGGACCGAGGTGCCGGACAGGGTCCCGCCACAGGTCGATACTGGCAATCCGGTGGCCACCATCCCAGACAGCGTCGCGTCCATATCATCGGTAAAACCAATGCCGGTGACGGCATTGTCACGGTCATGGTTGCGAATGGTGAACTCCAGCAAGGCGGTTTCTCCTGGACCAACCGGATCCCCAATGAACCGTTTGGTCATCGACAGGCCACCCGCGGCCGGCGCGGTCACAATCACCTGCGCGGCAGATGTCCCCGAGGAAACCTGCGGGCTGCCAGCGGCCAATTCGCTGGATTCCAGGATGAAGGTTCCTACTTCATTTGCAACAACATCCACCACTGCGGTGCAGGCTGTACCGGCGGTAATGAAGCCGCTGATATGAGACAGTGTTGAACTGCCCGCTGTGGCGGTGAAGCCGCCGTTACAGCTAGAAGTTGCCTGGGCCGGGTTGGCAATGGTAAATCCCGATGGCAGCGTTTCCGAAAAAAACATGCCAATAAGCAAGCCCGCGCCGGAGGGCTGGGTGATGGTATAGGTGATGGTGAAGGTTTCACCAAAACTCACCGTTGATTTGCTGAGCGATTTGGAAAATCCGGGCCGGGTGGCCGATACTGTCAGAGTGGCCGTGGCGGGACCGCTGTTGCCCGCGTCCGAGGTCAGATCACCCGTTGTGAGGGTCTCGGCGGCCACCGTTGTGGCGGTCACAGGCACCGTCACGGTACAGCTGCCTGATCCGGCGACCCCACCATTGGCGAAACTGATCAACCCAGTGCCGTCAACGGCAGTCAATGTGGAGCCAATACAGGTGGAGCTGGCCCCGGATCCAACAATTTTCAGATCGCCGGGCAGAGGGACCGAAAAAGCAAGGTTGTCAACAGGAGTGGCGTTGCCATTGGTGACCGTGAAGGTCAGCGTAGAGGTAGCACCAGGACCAATTGTACTGGGTGTAAAACCTGCGGAAAACGTCGGCACCGCCACCTGCGCAGAGACGGCCGAAGCTGCAACCATGGTCAGAGCCACGATTGGTAAAATTCGAAACAAAAAATGCAGGGGGTTCATTGTTGAGACCTTAATCCTGATGAAACTAAAAAGTTAAAATTGCGCCCGTAATTTCAGCCCCAATAGCCGCGCATTTTGGCCAGACCCAAAACCGTCACCAACCACATGACATGCGCACAACCACCGCAACTAGAACCCTGCAAACCACTATTTACCTTTGTGGCTAATAAAAACCATCTTTTTATTGCGCCAAGCCTCTGACTGGGGTGAGGAGAGCACATAAGTCGTGGCACCTCCCCTGGAGCGGGCGCCACGGCGCATTCTCTGAATATCCTCAAAATAGGCTTAAAATACGAATTTGAATTCATTAGCCCGCCCCCTCCTCTCCAGTGTACATCTCTTCCGGGGAAAGAACGGAGCGGGAACAATGAGTGCATATGCAGTTACCGATCAAACAGATGAATCCCAGGCCACGGTGATCACTGCCGATCATTTTGGAGTCAATCTGGTCACCATCTACGATGAGGAATTTGGCCAGCCCAACTCAGACCTGGCCCAGTTGGCTGCGGATATGGGCATCACCACGCTGCGCTTTCCCGGTGGCGCCGCCACGGAACATTTCTTTGATATGACCACCCCGGATGCGACAGTCTCAATCTTTGACGCCCGCGAGACATTGCTGCCAATGAACCGCTTCCTGGCCCAGGCCGGCGCCCAAGGCATGGCGGCCTCGATTGTCATTCCAACCAAACGTGGCTTTGGGGACAGCGCCGCCGAGGCCTTACTGGATGGCAGCTATGGCCAACGCGATATGGTCGATGCCGCCTATCTGAGTGAGGTGCTGGGCTTTGTCACCCACACGGTTGAGGCCGCCACTGCCAACGGAGTGGAGCTGACCGCCTTCGAGCTGGGCAATGAATTTTGGGGCTCAGGCGAGATGACAGCGCAGGAATACGGCCGCCTGATGGCGGTGCTGGCTCCGGCCATCCAACAGCACTTGGCCGAACTGGGCCTAAGCAGGGTTGAAATCGTGGTGCAATCGGTGTCCTCGGCCTCGCGGCTGTTTTCGCCGCGTGACGATGTCACCGCCTATGTTGATCCCAGTGGGGCTCCCAACGGCGGTGGTGCGGTCTATACCGAGGCCGATATCGCGACGTATTTTGACGGTGTGGTGCCCGCAGGCTGGGTGCAGGTGACGGTACCAGGCCAAGGGCCTGCCTATGCACAACTGCACAGCCTGGCAGACGCGATCAATGCCATCCCCGGCGCTGCGGATGCCATCGGCGGCATTGCGGATCATCATTACCTGAGCGGCGGGTTTGAGGCGGCCGACAGCGGATACCGCTTTGGTTTCAGCCAATTTCAGCGCTTTGCCAATCTGTTGGAGCGATCCCCCGGGTTGGACGATCCCACGTTTCATATCACCGAATGGAACGCCAATTCACGGAATGCCCTAAACAATCGCGGTCTGCAGCACGCCAGCATGATCATCGAAAACTTCTACGAGATGACCACCCATGGCATTGAAACAGCACAGATCTGGCCACTGAGTTTTGACAATAGCCAGAGCATCACTCTGGTGACGCTGAACCAACAGCACCTGACGATCGCCGGAGAGATGTTTTCGCTGATGCGCGATAGCCTGATTGATCTGGAGCCGGTGTTCGACTGGTCGCAGCCTCAAAATATCGACGTACACGGCTTTGGCAATGACACCCGCCTGGTCCTGTTCGCCTCGGAGCGCAGCGGCGAGGACCGCCAGGATATAGAACTGGATCTCAGCGCGTTTCTGGGGGCACAGCGTTATTTTGTCACCGCCACCCAGCTGGGCGATGACGACGGAAACGGTCAGGATCACCGCGCGACGCCGGTGCTGTCGTATTCGAATGGGACCACACTACAGGGCAGCACCGCCGGGTTTGACCTTGAGGCCTGGGCGATGATGCGGCTTGAATTTACCCGCGTCGGGGCGGGCAATGACCAGGTACAGGGCCGCGGTGGCAAAGATCAGATCCATGGGTTTGGCGGCAATGACATCCTACACGGCGGCGGCGGTCGCGACCGCATCTACGGAGGTGCCGGCAATGACCATCTCTTTGGCAATAGCGGGCGGGATCATCTTAACGGCAGTGGCGGTCAAGACATCATCCACGGTGGAGGTGGCCGCGACCGCATCCAGGGTGGCAACGGCAATGATGTCCTGGATGGCGGTCGCGGCCGCGACCGTATCCATGGTGGCAATGGTGACGATGTGCTGTTGTCTGGTGGCGGCAACGATGTAATGTCCGGCGGCCGCGGCCGCGATACCTTTGTCTTTGCCGCCGGGGGGTTCCGCGGTGTGGTGCTCGATTTCAATCCCACCGAAGACCGGATTGACCTTAGCGACTGGGGAGTCACCGGGTTTGAAGACCTAGAGTTTGCCAGTCATGCCGCGCCGGGCGCCCATGGATTGATGCGCGGCATCATCAGCCATGACAGTGGCAGGATCCGGCTGGATGGGTTTGATCACGAAATGCTAAGCGAGCTGAGCGAAGACCACTTCATCTTTGGCTAATCCTGAGAATCGTAAAAATCCGCTTATTATACGCCAAAAACGGGCCTCTCAGGCCCGTTTTTATGTTCTGGTGCTAAACCCGCTGTATACAGTTTATCGAGCACAGCCTCGAGGCACCCCACTGGGTCCCCCAGGGAAGATCACTTGGCGATAGTGGTGGTGGTGGTGGTGCCGTCGCTGCCGTTGTTGGCGACAACGGTAACCAGCACAACTGTGGTCAGGGCAATGGCACCAATAGGCCCGGCAGCCAAGCCAGTGTTCGCTACAATGGTTGGCGTGGCGGCGTCTTGCGCCGAAGCGGTCGAAGCAGTGGTGGTGGCCATAACGGCCAGCGCGAGGGCTGCAATGATTTGTTTCATTATTCAAACTCCATGGAATGCTGAATCGGACATTATGCGGGATTGCCCCGCAATTCAACGAAACTTATTGCGGTAAAATCCTTACGATCCGGTTTTCGCAGATCCGTTGCAGAAAAAACGCTCCGGTTGTCATCAAATTGTCAACTGACGGATGCGCAGATAGCCAATTGTCGGACCAGCCCATTGCCGCGATTGCCAAATTCGCCCCGAGCGCGAATCAACCCAATAGTCATTCACCACCACGCCACCACCAATATCGCCACCGCCCTCACAGCGTTCCTGCAGATGGCGGGTGGCATAGCTCAGCTCGACAATCTCCACCGTCTCGGCGCCAAGATCCTGCAAGCTGCAGGCCAGCACCAACACCTGGGTCCGATGGTCCAAGCCGCGAATCTGATAGCGACGTTCGCCGCCTCTCGCCGGTCCCCCCCGCCCCGCAATCACCGGCGCCGAGGCAGACAGGATGTCATCCCCCAGCCCACGGGTGGCAATCAACACGCCGCTGCGCATCGACAGGGTGATATTATCCTCGGTGCGCCAGACCACGATCTGACCCGGAGAACTATCGCGGCGCACCAGTTGCTGCGACAGATAGGCAAAGATATCGCGGTTCTCCAGCGTCACCTCGATATAGGCCCCCTCAACCTCGTCCAGCCCCGCCCGGGTCAGCGGCGGCCGTTCGGCTGAGGCAGCACCCCCAATGCTGGAAACCCGCTGGCGGACAAGCTGAAACACCTCCAGCTCCAGCGACGGCCCCTCGGGGCCCTGATTGCAGCCGCCCAGCAGGACCAGGCCCAGCACTGCGGCCCATTTCACCGACACTCGTCTCATTCCCAAATCCTTGCCCGCTGATCGACCAGGCTGGCGCGATGGGCTTCGCGGATCTGTCCGTGAAGCCGCCCCGGCACATGCACTTTCTGGCCGCCGTCGCGCTGCACCGGCCGGATGGTGGTGCCAAAACTATTGCGGCTTGGTTTGCCCAACATCCAGTCCAGCGGCACCTGAAAGCGGAAGCCCTTGTCAAACGAGCCTTCGCCAAACTCCTCGGCCGAGACATCGGTCAGGGTGAAAAAACCACCCACCGACCAGCCATTGGCAAAGGTCCGGTCCAGGCTGAAGGTGCCGCCATAATCGCCGGCCAGATAGCGCCCGGCGTCCAGCTGCATCAGATAGCCGCCGCCCAATTCGTAATAGGCCGAGGCATGGCCGGTGAGAATGCTGTAATCGAGAAAGCTGAACCGCTGATCATAATCCCGCTGGCGCACATAGCTGGCCTCAATCCCCAGCGCCAATGGGCTGGCCACCGGTTTCCACAGCAGCTCTCCCGAAAGACCGCCATACATAGATTCAAAAAGGCCCAGACTGCTGCGCGCATAGAGATCCGGGCTCAGCTTCCAACTGCGCCCGACATAGAGGTTTTCCAGCGTGGTGCCATATTGCGCATAAAGCGCCTGATCGGTGCGCACATGCGGGAGCGCCGAGTTCGAGGCGCGGCCACCTTTGACATTGCCGGCCAGACGCTGGCGCAGGGTCGAGGCGATGATCCAGCCCGGGGCCGGGGCATAAGAGGCTTCAAAATCCACCCCGACATCCAGCCGGAAGGGCCGCGCCGGATCAAAAAAGGCCGGCGAGCTATAGGGGCTGATCGAGGTGCTGAAGGCCGGATAGAGATCTGCCGACAGCAGCGCCGCCTCGGGCAACGGTGCGGCACCGCCAATGCCGGTTACCGCCAGCAGCGCATCCGCCGCATTGGCATCAAACTCCAGCGCCTCCAGATCCGAACGCCGGATTTCAACCGCCGACAGCCCCATGCCGCTGCGCACCACCACCATGCGGAATGTCTCGACCGAGGCGGGCATCAACCGGCTCATCGCCCGGGCTGCCCGGCCCACCGCCAGCGCATCCGAGCGATAGCGGGTATTGCGAAAACGGACCTCGGCGCGGCCACTGTCAAGCTCCAGGCTTTCCAGGATCAACCCGTCCTGCGCCAGCTGTAGCGCCAGTTGGTCGCGCACGGCCAGCCGGTTGTCCTGGCTCTGTGCCCACTCGCCGCTCCAATCCGCCCGCGATTTGACCCAATCCGAGCGCGGCACAATCGGCAGCGGTGCGGGCACCGACATCGGAATCGAGGGGTGATAGGGGTTCAGCTGAATCTGAGCGGTAAAGCCAAATTCAGAGCCATAGAGATAATAAGCGCCCAGCCGGGTGCGCGGCGAGGCCTGGTATTCGGCGCCAAAGTTAAACGAGGATTTGCGCTCAAAGACATTACTCTGCTGGGTTTCGATCACATAGGCATCCGAGGAATATTCCGCCTTCAGCCCCCAGCGCTCGTTGATCTGCCATTCTGCCCCGGCAAAGGGGGCAAAATCGCCGCGAAACCATTGGTCATAAGACAGGCTGCCGCCGGTGCTGTTGATATCATAAGGCACCCGACTGCCACTGGAGCCAAGCGCCCCGTGGCTGCCCAGCCGTCCCCAGCCCAACCCCGCCGACAGTTTTAGCCGCCCGGCGCGGGCGCCGCCCAGAGGAGGTGTATCAAACCCCTTGGTGGCGACGATATATTCACCAGCATAAACCCCGGTGCCGGCAAAATCCTGCAGCCCCAGCGTCACCGCAGGCAGATAGCGGCGCTCCCGCAGCAGCCGGACCCGCACGTCAAAGCCGCGGTCGTAATAGGTCGAAAACCCATAGAGGTTGAGATCCTTGATGCTGTTGTAGCGAAAGCTCGCCGACAGCCAGGGCAGGGCCTGGAAGCTCAGGTTAATGCGACCCTGACCGCCAAACCAAGTATAGCTGGTGGTAAATTGCCCGTCCGGCATCATCTCGGCACTGGGCATGTCCAACAGCCCCGGCGTGCCAAAAAAGTTCAGGCTGGGCGGCGGCAGCGGCGTAAAGCTGGGCGCCTCCACGGCGGTCGACGTGACCTGATTCTGCGCTACGAGTGGGGCGGCGACCAAGGCCACAGCCACAGCCAAACCGAGCCCGGGCCGCCGCGCGATGCGCCAGCGAGCGGCTCGAAAAAACTGTCCTGCCAGAGGGGGATACACGGAAAACGACCGCCTTATGCCTGTTTGAATTTCTGATTTTTCTTAGAGCACGAAACCCCGCGCCCAAGCAACGCCCTCACCAACAGCGGCACGTCATATTGTGCCCCATTGCGGCGTATTCGCCACGGCTAAGCTTTAGAGCTCTGGCGTCCAACCACAGGTTGGCGATAACCCTCGACCCAACGGCTGACCAACTGCAGCGCTGCGCCTTCGTCACTGTCCGCCAGCGCCTGACGCAAGCCCCGCAGCATCGCCGCCACTTCAATCTCTGACAATCCCGCCTCGCGGGCGCAGAAAATCTTGGCGTGACGGGTGGTGATCAGCTCCTGGCTCAGGGTCAGCTCTTCCTCCAGCTTTTCGCCAGGGCGCAGCCCGGTGATCTTGATGGCAATATCGCCGCCGGGGGTGTCGGCGTCGCGCACTGTATAACCAGCGCTTTCAATCACCTGCCGGGCCAGCTGCATAATCAGCACCGGCTCTCCCATATCCAGCACAAAGACCTCACCGCCATTGGCCTCGGCGCCGGCCTGCAGCACCAGCTGCACCGCCTCAATGATGGTCATGAAATAACGTTTCACCGCCAGATCGGTGACGGTGACTGGGCCGCCGCGACTGATCTGCTCCTGAAACAGCGGCACSNCCGWYSSYKWKGNNCCCAGCACATTGCCAAAGCGCACCATGGCAAACACCGTCGTCGCACTGCGCGAGGCGATATCCTGCAGCACCAGCTCGGCCAGCCGCTTGCTGGCGCCCATCACATTGGTTGGGTTCACCGCCTTATCCGAGGAAATCAGGATAAACCGCTCCACCTGCGCCTCGATGGCGGCGCGGGCCAGGGTTTCGGTGCCCAGCACATTGTTGGCCAGCCCCGACAGCGGATTGGCCTCAACCAGCGGCACATGTTTATAGGCCGCCGCATGCAGCACCACCTGTACTTTTTGCTCCACCATCACCCGGCGCACCTGACGCGGGTCGGTGATTGAGCCCAGCAGCGGCACCAGCACGATGTCGGTGCCCTCGACCAGCTGCTCCAGCTCCTGATGCACGGTATACAGCGCCAACTCGCTCAGTTCATACAACACCAGCCGCGCCGGACGGCAGCTGAGCACCTGACGGCACAGCTCCGACCCAATCGAGCCGCCGGCGCCGGACACCAGCACCACGCGCCCGACATAACTGTCGCAGGCCTCGGCCAGGGCCACGTCACAGACCGCCCGCCCCAGAAAATTCTGCGACGGCACCGGGGTCAGCTTGTCCACCAGCGCCTCCTCGCCAATCAACTGAGCAAAGGAGGGCAGCGCCTGCACCTCCAGCCCCATCTTCTGCAATCGACGAGTGATCTGCGCCTGTTTAGGCTGGCTCAACGAGGGCATCGCCAACAACACCCGCTTGATCTGACGATTTTTGACGATCTCAGCAATCTGAGCGGGCGGAAACACTGCCAACCCCATCAGTATCACCCCCTGTAACGAGGTATTATCGTCAACAAAGGCCACCGGATCGATGCGGTCATGGGCTTTCAGTGCCTGCGCCAACTGGGTTCCGGTGGCGCCGGCGCCATAGATCAGCACCCGCCGCCGCGGCTGAGCGCGGCGATAAATTCCCAACACAACTTGGTACAGCACCGCCCGCGTCGCCACCAAGAACAAAAAATAGCTAAGCCCAAACATCACATGGGTGCCAGGCGGCAACTCCGGCCCCCAAATCCCGATCAACAGCATTGCGCCAAAGGCAACCAAAACAGCAAATACCGCCGTACGCGCAACGGCGTGGCGCTCATAGGCATTGAGCTGTATCTGCGGCAACCCCATTGCCAGAGACAGTGCCGCCGCTGCAGCCAGCAGATACGGCAGCACTGGCATCACGGTGCCCAAAGTGGCCATCGCCGAGACCGGCAGCGATTGCATCGCATAGGTGAAGCCCAAAGCAACCGGAATCAGACCCAGATCAATCGCCAGGAAAATATATGACTTCTGCTTGCGAGACAGCGCGCTGATAAAATTAAACATTTCTGCCGCCATCCTCACGACATAGGAAATCAATGTTAGCGCCCCCCCAGAGGGCGAGTATCTGGCCAGAGAATAATATCTACCCTTACTTAGCCCATTTTTGTGGAGACGTAAAATGCCATCAGCAACAAATCACTTGTAAATCCGTCCCCTACGCCGATCCTTCCGGATCAACCGCCGCGGCGAAAAATATTACCGATGGTCTGAAACACCAGATCAAAATCATAACACATGTTCTGGTGGCGCTGGTAAATCAGGTCCAGCCGTGCTTTGCGTGGCACGCAGAGATGGGAATAGACGTGATCGGTGTCTTCGGCGCTGGTGCAGCGCTCCAGCAGCAGCGCCTCGTGGCGGTGATAGGCAATGCTGGCCAGCCCGGTGACACCGGGACGGCTTTGCAGCACCCGGGCATAGAGTTCGGGATGTCGGCTGACATATTCGCGCAGCGGTGGCCGTGGGCCGACAAAGCTGAGATCACCCTTGAGGATATTGTACAACTGCGGAAATTCATCCAACCGGCGACGGCGCAGCCAGTTGCCGATTGGGGTGATGCGGGCGGACTTGTTGCCGCCCGAGACCCCGGCGTCGCCCTCGACCACCGTCATGGTGCGCAGCTTCCACAGGTTGAACGGCTGATCGACGCCTTTCATCCGCTCGGCGACATAAAACAGCGGGCGGCCCTGTTTCACCAGCAGCCAGGCCAGCAAAGCCAGCAGGATCGGCCCCAGCACCAGCACCAGAAGGCTGGCAAAAAACAGATCAAAAATTTTCTTGCGCCAAGTCATACCTGCTCCTGCTTTCCTGTTATATGTGGCTCTAACACACGCCATTGCTGCACCATCTGTGCAACCTCCGCCTCGGGCAGTTGCAGCAGCCCCTGCAACACCCCCGTGTCCAGCGCCACCCTGGCAATGGCAGCCTCCGGCGCCGGGCGTGCGATCCAGCTTAGTCCGGCGGCATCCAGCAGCGCGCCCATCTGCACCAGTCCCGGCTGCGCCAGGTTCACCACCGCTGGCAGTTGCGGCAGTGCCAGCACCCCCCTCAGAGCCTGCGCCAGAGTGCTGACCCCGATATAGCTGCGCGCCGGAGTGCTGCCATCGACAAACTGATCCAGTTGAAACCCAGGGCGCCAGCCACCCAGGATGGCGTCCAGCCCGGCGATATTGCCAATCCGCAACACGCAGAGCTGAATTCCAAGATCCGCCGCCAGCGCCGCAGCGCGCTGCTCCATTTCAAGCTTGGCCTTGCCATAGTCATTGGCCGGGCGCAGCGGTGTGGTCTCGTCCAACAGCCCCGACTGGTTGCCGTATACGGCGGCCGAGGAACATAAAATCACCCGCCCGCCCGGCGGCGCGGCGCGTAGGGCGGCCTCGGCCAGACGCCAGTTGTCGCCCAGATCACCGCGCCCCGGTATGCCCCCAGCCAGACAAAGGATTTGCCGCCCCATCGCCGCCTGTGTCAGGCCCGCCGGATTTTCCAGAGGGTCGAGAATCACCTGATGAGTCGCCTGCTCCAATCCAACCGATGCCCGGCCCTGCCACAGCAGCCGCGCCGCGCCCGCAGGCTGATCCCAGCTGAGTTGCAGCAACCGCCCAATCCGACCTGTTGCCCCCAAAACCAATGTGTCGGGAAAATTCATAGAAATCCTTGTACTAGTTGACGGCCTGTCTGACGGCAGTATCTTGCGGAGAGCAAAAATCAAGACGTTTCCGGGCAGGCTTTCCATGCGCATCCTACTTTCTCTTCTCGCTGCCGCGAGCCTTACCCTGCTGCCCAGTGGCTGTGGCCGCCTGCCTGGCGGTGCTCCGGTCAGCGAGGAGATTCTGACCGAGCTCAGCGAAGAGAGTGCCGATTTTGCGCTTTACTCGGTAAGCCACGCCTTTTTACCAACGGTGGCGCAATGGCCTCCCACTGGAAAACAGGAAAACCTGCGCTGGATCCACCACAGCAACGGCGCCAAAACCCAGATCATCCAACCCGGTGACAGCCTGACGCTGCGAATTTGGGACAGCAGTGACAATTCCCTGCTGACCTCCTCTGAACAGAAAATGGTGCAGCTGCAGGATGTCGAAGTGGCTGCCAATGGCACCATTTTCATGCCCTATATCGGCAATGTAAACGTATTGGGACTAACCCCAGATCTGGCCCGCGAAACCCTGCAAACCGAGCTTGAGGCAATTATACCCGCAGCACAGCTGCAGCTTGACATGAACGAGGGCCGCAACAACTCGGTGGATCTGGTCAGCGGCGTTGAACAACCCGGCACCTATCCAATGCCCAACCGCAATTACACCGTGCTGGGGCTGATCTCAGCGGGCGGAGGCATTGGGCTAAACCTGAACAACCCGCAGATCCGGCTGATGCGCGGCGGCACCATCTATGGCACCTCGGTCGACGCCCTGCTCAACAGCCCGCATCTCGACACCCTGTTGCGCGGCGGGGATCGGGTGTTTGTCGAAGAAGATGAACGGTATTTCCTCTCCTTTGGCGCCACCGGCACCGAGGATCTGCATATTTTCACCAAGGATCAGGTCTCGGCGATGGACGCCGTGGCCATCATGGGCGGATTGCAGGACAACCGCGCCGATCCGCAAGGCTTGCTGGTGCTGCGCGAATATGACGCGGCGGCTGTGGCTGCCGGTCAGCGCGGCCCGCGCCAGACGCGGGTGGTGTTTTCACTGGATCTGACCTCGGCGGATGGGCTGTTTTCGGCGCGCAAGTTTCAGATCAATCCCGACGATCTGGTGATCGCCACCGAATCGCCAATCAATGACGTGCTCACCATCTCCAATATCATCGGCAACTTCTTCGGGGTGTTTGCCTCTGCCAGCCGCATCTGACAAAACGACTAGCCCCGCCGCATCAGCTGTTTGTCGGCAGGTAGCAGGCTGTTGATGCGCGCAATATGTTCCGGCAGGCAGTGGCTCAGGAAATCATAGTTCGCCACCACATGGGCACGCGCCGCGCGCCCTAGATGGGCATGGTCCTGCGGATGCGCCAGCACCTCGATCACCTGATCGGCCAGCGCCTGCGCATCAAAGAAATCCACCAGCAGCCCGGTTTTGCCATGGCTGATTGCCTCGCGCACCGGCGCCACGTCCGAGGCCACAATGGTGGCCTGCATCGACATCGCCTCAAGCAGCGACCAGCTGAGCACAAAGGGCATGGTCAGGTAGATATGACAGCGGCTGATCTGAATCACTTCGCAGAATTTCTCATAAGGCACCTGACCGAGAAAATGCACCCGATCCCAATCCAGATCCTCTCCCACCTCAGCCTCCATTTCACCGCGCAAGCCGCCCTCGTGGCCACTTTTGCGCCCATAAGAGGTCTCGCTGCCGCCGATGATCAGCACGCGGGCGTTTGGCCGCGCCGCCAGGATTTTTGGCAAGGCGCGCATAAAGATGTGAAAGCCACGGGTGCGCTCCAGATTGCGCGCCATATAGGTGAACACCTCATCGTCGCGGCGCAGCGGTTGCTCCAGCCGCCCCAGCTCCAGGCTGACAGCGGGGTTGGGCCTGAGCAGATCGGTGCGAATGCCGTCATGGCAGGCATAGAATTTTGAGTGGAAGCTTTTGGGGAAGGTGTTTTTCTGCCACTGCGTTGGCACATGGCCCAGATCAACACTCTGGATATTGGCAAAGGGCACCGCATTGCGTGCCGCCATCAGGAACGGCGTATGAGTGTTGACGGAATCCTCGGGATCAAACCCCACCGGGCCACCCTTGGCGCGGTAGAAATATTCAAAGAAACCCAGGATTGGCACATCCGGCCAGATTTCCTTGAAAAACAGCAATTCACCCCAGCCGGTATGGCCCAGCACGATATCGGGTTTAAAGCCCTCGTCGCGCTCCAGCTTCTGCGCGGCCATTGCCGCACCAAAACCGGTACCGCTGGCCTCTTCCCAAACCTTGGACAGCCCATAGGCGTCTTTGGCGGGATGGTGATGTGGCGTGTAAATCTGGGTCCGTACGCCGGGGATCTGTAGCGCATCGCGGCGCTGGGTCAGAAACACCAGCTCATGTTCGCCGCTGGCCGCCAGCCACTGGATCAGCTCGCGGTACTGCCCCGGCATGTTCTGATGCACAAACAAGATTTTCATGGCTTCGCCCTTTTTGTCTTACCTCAGCAGCCCGGCCAAATAAGCCCCATAGCCGTTTTTGCGAAACAGCTCAGCCCGCGCTGCCAGATCGGCGCGGCTGATCCAGCCCTGCTCATAGGCGATCTCTTCCAGGCAGCCGGTCTGCAAGCCCTGGCGGTTCTCCAGAGTGCGCACAAAATTGCCCGCATCCAGCAGGCTGCCATGGGTGCCGGTGTCCAGCCAGGCATAGCCGCGGCCCATGGTTTCCACCCTGAGCAACCCTTCGTCCAGATACATCTGCAACAGATCGGTGATCTCCAGCTCGCCGCGCGGCGAGGGTTGCACCTGACGCGCCCGCGCCGGGGCGCTGCCATCGAGAAAGTAGAGCCCGGTCACCGCATAATTCGACGGTGGCACCTCGGGTTTCTCGATGATCTGGCGCGCCTTGCCATCCGCATCAAACTTCACCACGCCATAGCGTTCGGGATCGGCGACGTGATAGCCAAACACGGTGCCACCGCTGGTCTGCGCATCCGCCGCCGCCAACAGGTCCGGCAACCCGTGACCAAAGAAAATATTATCGCCCAGCACCAGCGCGCTGGCAGCCCCATCCAGGAACTCTTCGGCCAGAATATAGGCCTGCGCCAGCCCGTCGGGGTTAGGCTGCTCCACATAGGTCAGCGAAATTCCCCACTGACTGCCATCGCCGAGGCTGCGCTCAAACTGGGCACGGTCCTGCGGCGTAGTGATCATGCAGATGTCGCGGATCCCCGTCAGCATCAGCACCGACAGCGGATAATAAATCATCGGTTTGTCATAGATCGGCAGCAATTGCTTGGAGATGCCGATGGTGATCGGATACAGCCGTGTGCCCGATCCGCCAGCCAGAATAATGCCTTTTCTCGCACTCATCGCTGCGCTCCCAAATCTTGTAAAATGTCACGCAACCCCAATCGCCAATCGGGTTGGGCGATGTCAAAAACAGTCTCTAACAAGGTGCAATCGAGCCTTGAGTTCAGGGGTCGTGCCGCCGGGGTGGGATAGTCCGAGCTGGGAATATCCACCACCTTACAGCTGAGATCACCCTGGCCAAAGATCTCACGGGCAAAATCAGCCCAACTGGTCTGTGGCGCGCTGCAAAAGTGATAGATCCCAGCCTTGGCTGGATCGTCGATCAACTGCTGCGCCATGGTGATGCAGGCGGCGGCGATATCGCGCGCCATGGTGGGGGCGCCAATCTGATCAGCAACGATGCTCAACTGATCACGCTCCGCGCCCAGCCGCAGCATGGTTTTGACAAAGTTACTGCCATGGGATGAGACCACCCAAGAGGTGCGCAGGATGGCGTAAGCGCCGTCTGCGGCGCTTACGGCCTCTTCACCTGCCAGCTTTGAGCGGCCATAGGCCCCCAGCGGGCCAGTGGTATCCGAAGGCTGCCAGGGTGCAGTGCCACTGCCATCAAACACGTAATCCGTCGAGATAGAGACAAAAGGAATGCCCAGATCAGCACAGGCCTGTGCCATCGCACCGGGGGCCTCGCCGTTGATCACGCTTGCCAGTGCCTCGTCTTCCTCGGCCTTGTCGACGGCGGTATAGGCGGCGGCATTGATCACGGCAGCGGGGCGCTGCGCCATAATCTGCGCGCCGCAAGCGGCCGGTTCGCTCAGATCGGCCTGATCCCGCGACAGGCCGGTCACGCCATCATGCCGCGCCAGTTCCTGCGCCACCTGCCCCGTTTTGCCAAACACCAGAATGCTCATGCCTTTACTCCCAGACGTTCACCCACCCCGTCGCGGCTCAGCAGCGCGCGCCACCAGCTCTCATTGTCGAGATACCATTGCACGGTGCGCTCCAGCCCTTCCTCAACCGTCACCGATGGCCGCCAGCCCAGCTCGTCGCGGATGCGCGAAGGATCGATGGCATAACGTGCATCATGGCCGGGTCGGTCAGTGACATAAGCGATCTGGTCAGCGTAAGGCTTGCCATCGCTGCGTGGCCGCTTGCCATCCAGAATGGCACAAAGCGTCTTCACCAGCTCGAGGTTCGACCGTTCATTCTCGCCGCCAATATTATAGCTGCGCCCCAGCGCGCCTTTTTGCACCACGCAGAGCAACGCCTCGGCGTGATCCTCAACATAAAGCCAGTCGCGCACATTGGAGCCATCGCCATAGATCGGCAGATCCTTACCCGCCAGCGCCTTCAGAATAATCACCGGCACCAGTTTTTCCGGGAAATGGTAAGGGCCATAGTTGTTGGAGCAATTGCTCAGCACCACCGGCAAGCCATAGGTCTCCGCCCAGGCCCGCACCAGATGATCGCTGGCCGCCTTGCTGGCCGAATAAGGCGAGCGCGGATCATAAGCAGTGTCTTCGGTGAACAACACCGAGGGGTCCGCAGGCAGGCTGCCATAGACTTCATCGGTGGAGATGTGATGGAAGCGAAACCCCTCAGGTCTCCCCGCCTCAACCCAGTATTTGCGCGCCGCCTCCAGCATGTTGAAGGTGCCGGTGATATTGGTCTCGATAAAATCGCCGGGCCCGTCGATCGAGCGGTCCACATGGCTTTCCGCCGCCAGATGCATCACCACATCCGGCTGGTGCGCGGCAAAGATACGATCCAACGCGGCGCGGTCGCGAATGTCGGCCTGTTCAAACGCATAGTTCGGACTGTCCGCCACCGAGGCGACATTATCCAGACAGGCGGCATAGGTCAGCGCATCCAGATTGACCACTTGGTGGCCATCCGCAATGGCGCGCCGCACCACCGCTGACCCGATAAACCCGGCCCCGCCCGTCACCAAGAGCTTCATCTGCTCATCCCTCCCAGACAAAGGGGCTGTCAAACTCGGCCAGCGGTGGGGCGGCGACATCCTTGTCCGACAGCACTGCCGCGCCGTGGTGGTCCCAGGTGATAGCGCAGCTGTCCCAGCGCACCGCTCCGTCACAGTCCGGCGCGTAATAATCAGTGCATTTGTAAAGGATCTCGGTCATGGGCGCCCGGGTGATGAAGCCGTGCAGGAATCCCTTGGGCACCAGCAGCTGCTTGCCATTTTCGGCGCTCAGCTCGATGCCAAACCAAGCCCCATAGCTGGGCGAGCCCTTGCGGATATCCACCGCCACATCAAACAGTGCGCCCTGACCGCAGCGCACCAGCTTGTCCTGGGCATGGGGTGGTGCCTGAAAATGCAGCCCCCGCACGGTGCCGATCTGCGCCGACATCGAGTGATTGTCCTGCACAAAGTCCAGGGTGATGCCATGATCCGCCAGCAGCTTACGGTTCCAGCTTTCGCTGAAAAACCCACGGGCATCGCCAAAACGGTTAGGGGTGAGAATCTTTACGCCGGAAAGCGGGGTGTCTTCGATTTGCACAATAGCCTCAAAATTCGCTCGAATTCCCAGCAGCAATAACAAGCCCGCACCGGGCTGTCACGGCAAACCAGCGCTGCAACACGATCCTGCGGGACCTATTGCGCCCGTTTCTTCACCCAGCCCAAAAATGCCGCATCCGGAGACCGCAACCGTGGCGAGCCCGAGCGGGCCCACATACCGCGCCAATCCGCCTCCAGCGCATAGACATCGACCCCCGGCATCAGCACCCGGGCCTGCTCCAGGCTGTCAGAGCGCAGGCTGGGCGGCATCACGCCGGGACGCTCCACCACCGCGTGTTTCTGGGAAAACCGGATCAGATCACCGGGCAGCTCTTCCAGCGCATAATCCGGCAAGGGCTGCGCCGCGATCATGTCGCGCAGCATCTTGCGAAACACCCGCCGCGGGCTGGCCGATCCGGATTTTTTCAGCAGCGTGTCCACCGACACGGTCCAGGCCTGCTGGCGACCACAATGTTTGCGGGTCAGCTCGTAGATGCGCCGCTCCAGCGGTTTACGTAAGGAGAAATAGTCGCGGCTCAGGGTCAGCACCGCATTGGACAGCACCGCCTGATACAGCCAGTCCGACAGGGTCACCGCCACATGGGTCATCCGCCCAGATCCCCGCCCGGTCGGGGCACGGCGCACAATCTCCCAGCTCTCGATTAAACCGAACCCCTTGGTCACCTCGATGCCGCCGGTGACGATATTGGTGGTGATGCGAGTGCCCGCCAGCCGCTCAAAGGCCTCGCGCAACCGCCGGTAAGCATCGCCCGAGGTCTCGCGGTTGGTGGCCAACAGCAGATCATGCGCTTTCAGATGCAGAGTCCGACTGATGCTGCGGCCCGCATTCAGCGCCGCCATCAGCTGGCTGATGCAAAAGATCAGAATGTCCTTGTCGTGGATGGTCGCCAATCCCTTGACGCTGGGCGTCACGGTGATCTGCGTGCCCTTGTGCTCATAGTGCAGGATGCGCCGGTCCGGCCGGGTCGCCAGCGAAAACAACGGGTGTTCCATCGAGGCCAAATCATTCTTTGGAATCGCCCCAAAGACGTCGCAGAGGAAAACCCCCCCCTGCCCTCCCGACGGACCCATGGCCCCTGTCAGCGYTGCACTCATAGTGATCCCTGCCCGATCTCACCGGCCTCCCGTCTTGATGCCTGTCGCGGGATGACTCGGTTTCGTGGTTTTAGTGACACCCACCCTAGAGTTATCCACAGGACTACACAACGGGGGTTCAGAGTCACCCTATCGGGGGATCAGATTCACTTTAACGTGGTTTCGGAATCACATGCCTACAAAAAACCCCCCTCATAGCCTTTAAAAAAAGAGCTTTGCTGAGCCATCCAGGCCCCTTAACTATAAATAACTAGATATTAACTTAGCAAAAAAATCTTCGACGCCTCAAACCGAGAGCTTTCCGACTGCCGTAAGTGTCGGATTTGCTTAGGAAACACCAAACACCTGCAGCTTTTTCTTCCATATGCCCTCTTTTGTGCTATTCTAGCACAAAGGCAGCATATCCATGCGTGATCCATGGCTAAAGCTGCACCGGAACAGCAGTTTTGACAGGCATCCAGATGGCAAAAGATTCTCATAAAACCGCACAGGCCCTGCCGCCTTATTTCAACATCGACCCCGATGTTGCGATGGCAGAACTGGACAAGCCCACCGACACGGCTGGCTTTGCCGAGATTGCCGCCGCCTGCGCTCGCGGCCGTCACGACCTGTCCAGCCGGGGCCTGGATGAGCAGGGTCGTAAACAGCTGCGGCTGTTCTCCACCTGGGAAATTACCCGCTATCTGATCCCCGTCGCCAGCGCCCATTTCCGCCGGGTGCTCAAAGCCAACCCCGAGCTGCCCCAGGGCCGCGCCGAAACAGAGGGAGGCGCCAAGTGGTTCGCGCTGGACGAGGTGCTGCGGCTGCGGGCCTTCTTTGGCGAACAGGGCTCCAAGGCCAAAAATTACCTGCCCTACCGCCCCAAAGGCCTGCCCGCCAAAATTGTGGCGGTGGCCAATTTCAAAGGCGGCGTTGGCAAGACCAGCACCGCCGCGCATCTGGCGATGTCGGCAGCCCTGGATGGCTACAAGGTGCTGGTGATCGACCTCGACAGTCAGGGCTCGATGACCTCGATCTTTGGCGGCAAGGTCGAGGATGAATGGCAAACTGCCTTTCCGCTGCTGGCGCGCCATTACGGCGAGCATCTGCGGCTGGAGAACCAGCGCCGGCTGGATCGTGGTGACGCCCCACAGCCGCTGGACGAGGCGCTGACCGCTGCAATGGATATGACCGCCAAAGACGTCATTCAAAGCACCCACTGGCCCAATATCGACCTGATTGGCGCCCAGCTGAACCTGTATTGGGCTGAGTTCCAGATCCCGGTCTGGCGGATGGCGGCGCGCGGCTGGAAGCTGTGGGATGCGCTCACCGATCGGCTCGACGCCGACGGGGTGCTGGGGGAGTATGATTTGGTGTTCATAGATACCCCGCCAGCGCTGGGATATCTGACCATCAACGGGTTGTCGGCGGCCGACATTCTGCTGGTGCCAATGGGCGCCTCGTTCCTGGAATTCGACTCTACGGGGCGGTTTTTTGACATGTTGCATTCGACATTTGCCAGCATCGAGGATGGCGAGAACCTCGCCGCCCGGGCGCTGGGGCGTCCCGAGATGGGCTTTGAGTGGGAGGCGGTGCGCACGGTGATCACCCGCTATGACGGTGCCCAGCAGGGCGAGCTGGCGGCGCTGATGCAGGCCTATCTGGGCCGGACTTTGTCACCGCACCGGCAGGATTTCACCGCGCTGATCGGTCAGGCCGGCGAACAGGTCAATGGCATCTACGAGGCCGACTATCGTGATTTCAACCGCGAGACCTATGCCCGCGGCCGCGAAACCTTCGATGCCACCTACGCCGCCTTCAAGCGATTGCTGCTGGGAATTTGGCGGCGCGCCGAATTGGAACAGCAGCGCGCGGCTGAGTAAGACTCTAATAAAGGATTTGGGGCAGGATCAGTGATCTTTACCTCATGAGGAGAGATGACCATGGCCAAACGCAAACGGCTGACCCCGGCGCAGCCCAGCTATCTCAGCGCGGCGCCCGAGCGTAAATCGGCGCTTGGCACCCCGCTGGCCACCGCTGCGCCGATTGCCCAGGTGGCCTCGGACGCGGCGGCGCAGGCGGCGCTCAGCGAGTTGAGCGCGGTGCTGGAGTCTGCCCGCGCCGATGGTCGCCTGATCGAACGCATCACGTTGGAGCAGATCGACGAGACCCACCTGGTGCGCGATCGGTTGGAACAGGCTGAGGATGAGATGGGGGCGCTGATAGCCTCGCTGCGCGCCCGGGGTCAGCAAACCGCGATCGAAGTGGTGGTGTTGAGGGATCGTCCCGATGGCAAGACCCACGGCTTGATCTCGGGCTGGCGGCGGTTGTCCGCACTCAAACGGCTCTACGCCGAGACTTCAGAGTCTAAGTTTGCCAGTATCAAGGCGCTGGTGATTCACCCCGAAAGCGCCCGGGATGCCTATGTGGCGATGGTTGAAGAAAATGAAATCCGGGTCAATCTGAGCCATTATGAGCGCGCCCGGATTGCGGTGCGCGCCCTGCGCGAGGGGGTCTATCCCAATCAAAAGATGGCTCTACAAGGACTGTTTGCCAATGCCACCCGCGCCAAGCGCTCCAAAATCGGCAGCTTTGTCGCTCTGGTCGAGGCGCTGGATGCAGTGCTTATGTTCCCGGTGGCGATCAATGAAAAGCTGGGCCTGTCGCTGGTGCGCGAGATCACCCGAGACCCCAGTTTTACTGAGACCCTAACCAGTCACCTGCGCGCGGGCGAGCGCGACACCCCGGTGGGCGAGTTGCGGATCCTGTCGGCAGCGGTCAGCGCGGCGGAAACTGCGGCTCTAACCCGGCAGTCAGAGGCCGAAAATGGAGCGACCCCGGTGGACAGTGGTCCCCGAATTCGTGACCACCTGCCCGCCAAAGATGAGCGTATCAATACCCAGGTGGCGCCGGGGCTGCGGCTGGGCTACACGCCGGGCAAGCACCGGATCGAGCTGAGCGGCTCAGGCGTGGACGAGACCTTGATCATGGAACTCAGAGAGTGGCTGTTGCAGCGGCGGTGATCCGCAGGCAGTCCCGTTTTTAGCACATGAAAAAGGCGCCCCAGGGACATCACTGGGGCGCCTTTTCTGTCTCTAAAGGAGGGGTCTGGCTCAAAACCTCGCCCCCCTGCCCTGCTCGGACCTGCCCGGCTGGCAGGCCCAATTGTTTCGCGTGCGAAACATATTATGTTAAATTCACCTAGCGCCCAACAGCGGTATAAAGTTCAAACCCGGCTTTTTTGGCGGATTTGGCGCTGTAGATATTGCGCAGATCAACCATTCGCGGGCGGGCCATCTTATGCGCCAGCGCCTTGAGGTCGAGGGCGCGGAACTCGTTCCATTCGGTCAGCAGCACCACCAGGTCGGCATTGCGGGCGGCGTGATAGGGATCCTCCATCCATTTCACGCCCGGCAGCAGCGCCTCGCCCTCAGCCATGCCTTGCGGGTCCACCACCCGCACCTTGGCCCCGCCGCCAATCAGCGCCGGTACAATGGTCAGGCTGGGCGCGTCGCGCATGTCATCGGTATTGGGTTTGAAGGTCACCCCCAGCACCGCAATGGTCTTGCCGTTGAAGCTGCCATCGCAGGCATCGCGCAGCTTCTCGATCATGCGCTGTTTGACCTCCTCATTGACCCGGATCACCGTTTCGGTGATCTGCATCGGATAGGCATGGTCTTGACCTATGCGGGCCAGCGCGGCGGTGTCCTTGGGAAAACACGATCCGCCATAGCCGGGGCCGGCGTGCAGGAATTTGTTGCCAATGCGGCCGTCCAGCCCAATGCCGCGCGCCACTTCTTTGACGTCGGCCCCTGCCCGCTCACACAGACCAGCGATCTCGTTGATAAAGGTGATCTTGGTGGCCAGAAACGCATTGGCCGCATATTTGATCATCTCGGCGCTTTCCAGATCGGTGGTCAGGATTGGAAAATCGCGCAGGTAAAGTGGCCGGTAGATATCCGCCATCACCTCGGCGGCGCGCTCGTTCTGCACGCCGACCACAACCCGGTCGGGTTTCATAAAATCCTCGATCGCCGCGCCTTCACGCAGGAACTCGGGGTTGGAGGCGACGTCGAACTGGGCCGCTGGATTGGCCTTGGCGATCACCTGTTTGACCTGGCGGTTGGTGCCCAGTGGCACGGTGGATTTGGTCACCACCACAGTGTAGTCGGTGATCGCTGCGGCGATTTCAGCAGCGGCGGCCATCACATAGGTCAGATCTGCATGGCCATCACCGCGCCGCGTCGGGGTGCCGACAGCAATAAACACCGCCTCGGCCCCCGCCACCGCCGTCGCCAGATCGGTGGTGAAACTCAGCCGCCCGGAGTCGACGTTTTTCATCATCAGGTCCTGTAGACCGGGCTCGTAGATCGGCACTTTTCCTGCCCGCAGCTGGTCGATTTTGTCGGCGTTCTGGTCGACGCAGATCACGTCATGGCCAAAGTCGGAAAAACACACCCCGGAAACCAAGCCGACATATCCGGTGCCAATCATTGCAATACGCATGTACTGTCCTTTGTTGTTAAATGCTCCGCCCGGCTGGCAGGCCCGCCCGGCGGATCGCCCCAAATGTTTCGCGCGCGAAACATATTATGTTAAATTTAAATCTGCCGCGAGCGCGCTCAGACCTGGTAATACTCCCGGTACCACTCAACAAAGCGGCGCACGCCAGTGGTGACATCCACCTGCGCGGTGATCCCGGTCAGATCCTGCAATAAGCCGGTATCGGCCCAGGTGGCGGGCACATCGCCGGCCTGCATTTCCAGCATGTTCTTTTTTGCCTGTTTCCCCAGTGCTGCCTCAATGGCGGCGATATAGTCCATCAGCGGGGTTGGCGCATTGGCACCGATATTGACGCTGCGAAACGGGGCGACAGGGCTGAGACTGTCGCGATCCGACACCGGTGCATCGCCGGGGACCGCCTCGATTAGCCCGCAAATGCCCGCCACCAGATCATCGATATAGGTAAAGTCGCGGCTCATGCGCCCGTGATTGTAGACGTCGATTGGCTGATCCGCCAGCATCGCCTTGGTGAATTTGAACAGCGCCATGTCCGGGCGACCCCAGGGGCCATAGACGGTGAAAAAGCGGAACATGGTGGTCGGCAGTTGGTACAGATGTGCATAAGAATGCGCCATCGACTCGGTGGCCTTTTTGGTGGCCGCGTAAAACGACATCTGAGTTTCGACCATCATGCGCTCGTTGAATGGCATCTCGGTGTTGGCACCGTAAACCGAGGAGGTTGAGGCCAGCAGCAGATGGGCCGGCGGATGGGCCCGGGCGGCCTCGAGCAGCTCGAAACTGCCGATCAGGTTGGACTCGAGATAGTCGCGCGGCGCCTCAATAGAGTGGCGCACCCCGGCCTGGGCGGCCAGATGAATGACCACATTGGGTTGATGGTCTGCAAAGAGCGTCATCAGCTGGTCAGGATCCTCCAGCTTGCCAATCACCGGGGTGAATTTGGGATATTCCCCGAGCAGCGCATGGCGGCGCTGTTTCAGGGTGACATCATAATAGGGCGACAGGCAATCCAGCCCAATCACCCGCCATCCCATCGCCAACAGGCGGGCCGAGAGGTGATAGCCGATAAAGCCGGCGGATCCGGTAACAAGGGCGGTGCGCATAGGGTGTATCCGGTGACAAGAACAATAGGCTGGTGGTTAGGTGCCGGTTTGGGCCTCTGCTGTCAAACGCTTCCTCGGTCGCCCCAGCACGAAGCGTTTGACAGCAGAGGCTATTTGTGGGTTTTGCGATGAACCGCAAGTACCAGGATCCCGATCATGCAGCAGACATTACAACCGCAGAGCCGATCTCTGCCCTGCCGCCTGGTGGCGGTGGTGGTGAGTTATAACCGGCTCGACAAGCTGCAGGTGACCCTGGCGCGGTTGCTGGACCATCCGGCAACGGAGCTGGCCAAGGTGGTGGTGATCGACAATGCCTCAACGGATGGCACCGGTGACTGGCTGGCGGCGCAGAGTGACCCGAGGCTGGATGTGTTGAGCAGTGATCAAAATATTGGCGGCGCCGGCGGCTTTGAGTGGGGGATGCGCCATGCGATGGGGCGGCATGATCCCGACTGGCTGGTGCTGATGGATGATGACGGCCGCCCGGCGCCGGGGGCGCTGGCGGCGTTTCATGGCCTGCCCCTGGGGGATTGGGACGCGCTGGCGGCGGCGGTCTATTTCCCCAGCGGTGAGATTTGCGAAATGAACCGCCCCTCGCGCAACCCGTTCTGGACCGGCCGACAGTTTTTCAACACCCTGCGCAAGGGGCGCAATGGCTTTCACATTCCTCATTCCGCTTATCAAGGCGATCTCTGCCCGATTGATGTGACCTCCTTCGTCGGCTTTTTCATCTCCCGTCAGGCTGTTGAGCGGGCGGGATACCCGGACCCGCGGCTGTTCATCTATGGCGATGATTCACTGTATACTCTTGAACTGGGGCGCGGTGAGGGGCGTATCGGTTTTGCGCCACAGGTCTGTTTTGAACATGATTTCTCTACCTTTTCCGATACCGATGGGGGGCAGAGGTTCCGWMYRMWGYSGRASRYSYMYYWYYRCCNWMSGCNAYCWRWYGCKSWTNWAKCSCCNGSCKKYGGSCYSRTGSYYMTGSMCRRCRNTNCWGGKRGNWRCYGYYCAAATGGATCCTCAAGGTGCGCCATCACCGCGGCGTGCGGCGCGCGTATCTGCGGCTGACCTGGCGGGCCATCGGTGACGGATTGGGCCGACGTCTGGGCCGGTCGCACGGCAATGTCTTGGCACTGGCGGATGAAGGTCCTGTTAGCGGTTCAGAATGACCCGGTGATAGCGGCCCATCAGCACCAGCCCCAGGGTGAGCACTATTAGGCTGACAACCAGAACATAGATGACGCTGATGTAGGCGGGGTTGTAGGTGGAAAAGAATCCGGTGCGCGTCAACCCGGTGATATGGATCAGTGGATTATACCACAGTACCTGCTGTGCCATCGGTGGTAGGTCATCGTAGAGAAAAAGCACCCCCGAGGCTAGAAATAGCGGCCGGGTGACGATGCCCCAGGTCATTTTCCATACTGGATAAAGCCCCATCAGCACGCAGTTGAGGACCCCCACTGCCAAGCCAAAAATCATCGCCAGGCCAATGGCCAGAACAATTGCTGGCAGATCCAGAGCCGAGCGGTTGCCGATGGCCGCCAGGATGCCGGTAAACAGCAGGGCCGCGATTAGAATGTTGGTCAGGCTGTTGAGCAAAAACCGTGCCATCACCGCATCCAGCCAGGTCACGGCGGGGTATTTCAGCAGTGGTTTGGAAAAGCTCAGAGCTGAGGCGATGGAGCCGGACAGCACCTGGTAGAAATTGAACGGCAAATAGCCGGTCGCGTAGAACAGCAAAAAGCTGGTGCCCAGAGAGGGGGAGCGCAGAACCAGTGAAAACCCAAGGCTGAGAAATATGACGGTGGCCAGGGGTTCCAGGACACCCCAGAGGTAGCCTCCGGGGGTGCGCCCGTAACGTGTGGACATCTCGCGCAGCACCAGAGCGAAGATGGTGCGCAGGGTGGCAAAACGACGTTTGCCGACGGGTTTTGGACGTTGGGCAGGCGCTGCCGCGGGAGGAATGCTGACCATGAAAGCCCATTGTGATGCAGACGTTAGCAAGCCATACTATGGCAGCAACTAAAGCCAATTACAAACGGATGTAGGCCGAGATTGACCGATATGAAGCAGGGTAATTCTTCTCCCGACCCGAAACGGTCCTTGCCGGATGATCCGGCTGCACCCGCTGTGCAAACCGAAGTTGTCGGCAACGAGGTCATTGAACCCGACCCACAAAGCAATGTGCAACTGTTGGTGCCAGGGGGCGGGAGAGGCAAGGGCCGTGGCAAAGGTAATAAACAGCGGCGCAAAAAAAGACGAGCGGCGGCCAAAGCCTTGGCTGCCCCAGAGCTGGCGGCCCTGCAATTGCCACCGGTCGCCCGTCCGGCGCGGATGAAAAAGCGGCATGTGGGGCTGCTGGCCAGTTTCCTTCTGCTGGTGCTGGCGCCGCTGGTGGCGGTGGTTTTGTATCTGTGGACCGTGGCTGGGGATCAGTATATCTCCACCACCGGGTTTACTGTGCGCAGCCAAGAAAGCAGCAGCGCCAATGATCTGCTGGGCGGGTTGGCACAATTTGCCGGTGGCAACGCAGCTTCGGACAGCGATATTCTCTATGAGTTCATCCAAAGCCAGGAAATGGCCAAAGTGGTTGATGCGCGATTGGGCCTGAAGGCGCATTATGCGCAACGCTGGCCGGATGACTGGGCTTTTTCGCTGTGGCCGGATGCCAGTCTTGAAGATCTGGTCTGGTACTGGCAGCGAGTGGTTAGCATTTCTTATGATGGCTCTTCTGGGCTGATTGAAGTGCAGGCGGTGGCGTTTGATGCGGTGATGGCGCAGGCCATCACGCGCGAGATTGTCGCCGAGAGCCAGACTCGCATCAATGTTCTGAACGCCCGTGCCCGCGAGGATGCGATGGGATATGCTCAGGCCGATCTGGACGAGGCGATCGAACGGCTGAAGGCCGCCCGCGAGGCGCTGACCCAATTCCGCACCCGCACCCGTATTGTCGATCCAAACGCCGACATTCAGGGCCGCATGGGGGTGATGAACAATCTGCAGCAGCAACTGGCTGAAGCACTGATCGACTTTGACCTGCTGCGCGGCAGCGTCAGCGAGGGGGATCCACGGCTGAAAACGGCCCGCCAGCGCATTGACGTGATCCGCGACCGTATCGATATAGAACGTCAGACCTTTACTTCAGCCAGTACCGAGACCGGGGCTGTGGGCGAGGATTACCCGTCGCTGATTTCCGAATTTGAGCGGCTGACTGTGGATCTGGAATATGCCGAGACGTCTTATCGTGCGGCCTTGACTGCGCTGGAAGTGGCACGCGACGATGCGGTGCGCCAAAGCCGCTATCTGGCCACCTATATCAAGCCAACCCAGGCGGAAGATTCGCAGTACCCGCAGCGGTTTATTCTGGCCGGGCTGGCCGGGCTGTTCCTGTTGCTGGGTTGGTCTATCCTGTCGCTGATTTATTATTCAATCCGGGACCGCAGTTGAGCCCTATGATCCGTTTTGAGAACCTGACCAAAAGCTTCTGGCTGGAGGGCGAGCGCAAGATCGTCATCGATAATCTGAACCTGACCTTGCCCACCGGGAAATCTCTGGCGCTGTTGGGGCGCAACGGCGCTGGGAAATCAACCCTGCTTAAAATCATCGCGGGCACCATGCGCCCGGATCATGGGCGGGTGGTTAGCGATGGCAGCATCTCTTGGCCGGTGGGGCTGGGGGCGTCGTTTCACAAGGACCTGAGTGGCGCCGAAAATGTGCGATTTATCGCCCGGATCTATGGTGTCGATACCGATGAGCTGGTGGCCTTTGTCGATGGGTTTGCCGAGCTGGGTAAATTTTACCATATGCCCATGCGCAGCTATTCATCGGGCATGCGCTCGCGGTTGACCTTTGGCGCCTCAATGGGGATCCGGTTTGACACCTACTTGGTTGATGAGGTGACCGCAGTGGGAGATGCCCAGTTCAAGCGCAAAAGCCGGATCCTGTTTGCCGATCGGATGCAGCAGTCCAGTGCCATCATGGTCAATCACTCAATGGGGCAGGTGCGCAAATTCTGTAATGCCGGCATCGTGCTGGAGCATGGCAGAATGCAGTATTTTGAGGACCTTGAAGAAGCCATTGCCCTGCATCAGGAAATGATGAGTTGAAATGTGCGGCGACGGAAGACTAAAGAGAGGCGGACTTGGAGGCCACCCATTGACTGATCATTCTGACCTACCAAGCTTCTATAGCCTGCAATCTCTGATGTGGCCCGAGTCCGGCATTTGCACAGAACGGGATCTGTATCTGCGCAGCAAAGGCCCGGTTGCGGTATCGGATCGAGGCAGGCGGGTGCGCTTTGCCAGCGGTGGTCTGGTCGCCTTTAGCACCTGGTTCAATCTGTTCAACGGGGAGAAATGGGTTCGGGAATGCGGGCTGGAAGATCTGTCTCTGTTGCTGGAGGGCGCTGGCGAGTTTGAGCTGTCGGTGTTTCTGGCATCGCGGGGAAAATCCTGGGACCGGGTGGTTAGTGACATTGTTACCTTTCCGGAAAACGGTCAGCTGCGGTTGGAGCTGAGCCATGTGCTGCAGCCGCCGTATGATCCGGGGCAGTTGTTTTTCGAACTACGGGCGCTGGGACAGGGAGCGTTGCTCAATGCCAGCTGGCAGACCAGGCAGGCGCCGCGGCGCAGCCCCGATTTGGTGCTGGCAGTGACCACCTTCAGGCGGGAGGCCGAAGTGGCGCGGACCATGGCGCGGTTCAGCGCCTTTGCCGCCCAGTCCTGGATGCAGGACCATCTGCATATGGTTGTGGTCGACAATGGCCAGTCGGTTGAAACGACAGCCAATGACCATGTCAGCATCATTCCAAATGCCAACCTGGGCGGGGCTGGCGGTTTTACCCGCGGGTTGCTGGAGGCGCGCGGGCGCGGCGCCAGCCATTGCCTGTTCATGGATGATGATGCCTCGATCCATATGGACAGCCTGGAACGCACCTATCAGTTTTTGGCCTATGCAACGGATCCGGGCACGGCGGTGGCTGGTGCGATGATTGGTGAGCAGCACCGCTGGGCAATCTGGGAAAACGGCGCGTTGTTTCATGGCGGATGCCAGCCGTTGCATATGGGCACCGACCTGAGGGATGTTGACGAAGTGATCGACATGGAAGCCTCAGCCTGCCGCCCGGTGCCGTGGAATTTCTATGGTGGCTGGTGGTATTTTGCCTTTCCGCTGGAACGGGCCGAGCATCTGGCCTTTCCGTTTTTTGTCCGGGGGGATGATGTCAGTTTCTCGCTGGCCAACGATTTTAACATTGTCACCCTAAACGGCGTTGTATCGTTCCAGGAGAGCTTTACTGAAAAGGAAAGCCCGCAGACTTGGTATTTGGACCTGCGCAGTCATATGGCGCATCACTTGAGCCTGCCAGCGTTGGATATGGGGCGGCTGCGGGTGCTAAAAATAGCGGCCTGGTTTATGCTGCGCAACCTGCCACGGATGCATTACGACACTATGGCGGCGGTCAACTTGGCTTTGGAAGATGTGATGCAAGGCCCTGAATTTTTTGATCAAAACGCTGATATGGCGCAGCGGCGCGCTGATTTGAAGGCGCTGACCAAGAGCGAGACCTGGCAGAATATAGACTCCACCCATGGGTTGCCACCGATCCGCAAAACTCCGCTGAGTTGGGGCGGGCGGCTGCTGATGAAGCTGACACTAAACGGATTGCTGATCCCATTTTATGGCCGTCTGGGCCGCAAGATCACCCTGCGGGCAAAACACCGTGGCCATATCGGATATGTGTGGGGGGCGGCACAGATCACGGTGTTGAATGCCGAGGAAACCAAGGCCTATACCGTCTGTCATGACAAGTGGCGGGCGGTGCAGCTCTGTGGCCGGTTCCTGCGCAATGGCCTGCGGTTTTTTAAATGTTATGAGACATTGGCGATGCAGTATCGGGGTGACTATGGCCGACTGACCAGCGAGACCTATTGGCGGGACAAGTTGGAGATGGCAGAGCCATCCCGCGCGGCGCAAAAGGTTGCTGAGTGAGCGACGCCCCCCCGCATAGGGTAAGATCAAGCCGACTAAAACAGGTTTAAGAGCATTTATGAAGATCATTCTGTTTATTGGCCATCACAAGGTTGGGTCGACCTCGTTGCAAGATTATCTGGCGCGCAACGCGGTGGCGCTGGCGCAGGCCGGGATTTTGTACCCAGCCACTGATTTTGAAGGCCTGGCGCTGATGTCTGCGATGGCAGCGGGTCGGCATCAGCCGGATGGGCCTTTGCCGATCAATGCCCGTGAACCACATAATGCGCTGGCCTTTCGGATGCTGGCTGACCACCAGGGTGGCAAAGTGCCCAACTATCACAAGCGGCTGCCGGGGCAGCCGCAGATGATACATGCGATCCGTCAGCAGGTCAGCTTTTTCACCCCCCATACGATGATTCTGGCCGCCGAGGTGTTTGCCAATTTCAATGCCGTTGCCCCGGAGTTGATCCACCAGTTGGTTGGGTTTTTCCCTGAGGCCGAATTCACGGTGACCGCCACCCTGCGGCGGATTGATGAATATCTGGCGTCTTGGCACGGCCAGAGGTTGAAGTTTGGCCATACGATTGCGCCGCTGCGCACCAATGGGGTGGAGCCCTATATCAGCGGCATTCACTTTGATTATCGGCTGATGGTCGAAGGCTGGTTGCAGGCCTTGCCAGAAGCCCGGGTGATTTTGAGAAATTACACCGAAGTGCGTAATGCAGGCGGGTCGGTGGCGGATTTCATCACCCAGAACGGGCTGAAAGTCCCAAAAGGCCTGGCCCGGGAGCGGCGGGAAAACGACTCTCTGCATCGCGGTGTCTATGAGATTGTTCGCCGGGGTATTACCGAGTTGCCTCGTGACCAGGCCAGCGCTCTGCGCGCTGAAATACGAGACCTGACACCGAAGCTCAGGTTGCCAGACAGCACTCAGATTGAGCTGTTTGGTGTGCAAAATCGGCAGCATCTGGTGGAGCAGTTTGCGCCGATCAATGCCTATCTGGGCGGGGTGGTCGGGCGCGCCGCGTTTTTTGATGATCTTGACCAGGCGCGGCAGGTGCTGCCGGTTTCTGAGGAGACGGTTTATGCTCCGGCGCTGCAGCAGATCCGGCGCCTTTTAAGAAAACGTGGCGATGAAGCGGCTGACAAACGTCTGGATGATCTGAGCGCTCAGGAGTAATCAGGGCCCCAAACCCCTCTTTAGAGTATGTGGATGTGGTTTGATCCCTGATTTTGGCAGCAGAGCTGTCAGAAGAAAGGCGAGGGGCCATAGTCCAGCGGTGGCAACAGGGGCCTGCGTTGGAAGCTGGACTGTTCGGCAGAGGTTTTGCGCCGGCTCTTCTTGGCCCCCTTGCCCAGGAGGATCAGATCCAGGGGATAGCCGAAGGTGTGCATCAGGCGGCCCAGGGGCCGTTCCACCATTCGGATATCAGCCTGGGTCAGGGCCTTTCGGTATTTGGCAAAATTATTTTCCATAAGTGGCTTGTTGATGTTTTGACGCTGCTTGTGGCTGTCTGCCAGTTGGCTGGCTTTTTCAGTCTTGTGAAACTCCAGCATTTCAGGTTCGAAATCCACGCCGAGAAAGCTGCAGATCCGCCGCACCACGGCTTCGGAATCGATCAGGAGATCCTCATATCGGTGCAGAAAAACGCGGTCTGCCCCCAACAGGGCAAGGGCCTGCAGGCCGGTTCTCTGATCTTGCTCCCAAACCCTGAGGGCGCCACGATCGGAGCCGAATTTATTGCCGTGTGGAGCTGCCGTGGCGGCCCTGGCCGAAGCTAGAAAGTCCCGCGGGTCGCGGACCTGGAAGACAAATTTGGCATCCGGAAAACAGTTAAGAATGAAGAACAGCAACTGGTGAAGGTTGTTCTCTTTTATAAAGACTCGCTTGTTTGTGGCCTCGGAAGGGACCTGAAGATAGAGGAACCGGATCAGTTCCTCGGGATCAACTGTGTTGCGGGTGGCCAACCAATCCTGCAGGATTTGGGCCTCCTCCGGACCGGCCAGTTTTCGGACCCGTCTTGTGGCCTGGGCCTGGAGCTTTTCCCATGCCCGCGAACGGGTGCCACGGGGGAGGGTTTCATGCAGATTTTTAAAGACAACTTGGCCAAAGTGAAGCGGTGGTGGCGCATAGATTTGGGAATGGGTGCCCATGATTGTGCTGATCAGGTTTGAGCCAGAACGCTCTGAACAGATCAGAAAGCTGGGGGGGTGAGTCATCAATGTTCTCCGGTGTGTCCTGCCGTGTCAGGCTTGAACTTGAAAAGGTGGCGGGTGATTTGCGCCGAAAAGGTCTGGCGGCCACGATGATCATTCATGTGGCTGATATTCTTGAAATCTTCATCGGCCATGTCAAAGTCGGTATCCAACCGTATCTCGACCCCGGTTTCGCGGGTGACTTGTGCAATCAGATCGCGGACATGGTTGGGGCCGTGTTGGGCTGGGGCGGCTTTTGCTCCGCTGCTCTGGATCGGGTGGATCACTGCAGTCACATGGTTGCTCACCTGCTGCAGCGCCTTGACGCCGCGGATCCAACTGGCGACGGCGCGACTGTCCATCTTGATCTGACCGTCAAAGGCATCGCGGATTTCGCGGTTCCGATTGCGTTCCCAATTGGCCTGGCTAACCACGGCCTCCGGCGTTTCCGAGGCCGCGATGGCACCGCCGCTGTCAGCCTCCCAGATGGTATCGGCATCATAATATTTACGCGGGACATCCCGGAAGGCGCCGGCCTTGAAGGCCTCCATGATCTCGATGTCGCCGGCGGGGGGGAGAATGCTCAATTGCATGATCTCCATCTCGATCACCGCATGATCAATGCGGCGGTCCAGATCCTGCATCGTGCTGCGGAGGAACTCGCAGACTTCGGTGATGCCGTCGACACTGAGCATGGCCATGCCGAGATTGCCGGCCCGGACCCGGTGACCCGCCTGCTGGGCGGTGGCTTCGATGGTGGCCGGGCAGATCCCGCGCATAAACCCGGAAGAGCCGATGCACAGCACCATTGGATCGGTGGTGGTCTTGGCAAAGTCAGGGAATTTATCGAGCATATCCAGCGCCCGCATGGCCCGGTAATGCAGGTGACGTTTCAGTTTGGGAGAGGACAATGTGCCGGTGGTGGGCGGCTGGAACCGGTCGGCGCCTTTGGGCTCTAGCGCCCGTCGCAGAAACCCCACCATCTGGGTCAGGGACATCTGCGACAGCTCTGACACAGTTTCCTGGGTCAGGGACAGGTCAAAATGGTTCTCCAGCCGAATGGTGAAGTCGACAAACCCCATCGAATCGAGGCCAGCATCCATCAGGTTTTCTGCCCGCTCGATATCCTGGCGGGCGATGGCCGGGTTGATCTGCTGTATGAATTGAACCAGCCGATCCTGACGTTTGAATTTTTTCTTTGGGGTGGCCGCTGCGTGCATTTTTTCCAGCCGGCTGACAACCCGCTGGCCAATGGCACCGCGATCAACCTTGCCGCTGGCGTTTTTTGGGAAGTGTTTCATTACCAGAACCCGCGAGGGGGTCATGTAGTCCGGCAGGTGACCTTCGATGGCCTGTTTGAGCTGGCGGCCGGGGCCCTCCCAGCCTTCGACCACGCCGACCAGGCTGGTGGGTATGGCGGATTTCAATGGCAGCGCAACCACCACCGCATTGCAGCCTGCGGCGTGGCTGCGCAGCACTGCTTCGATCTCACCCAGCTCAACCCGGTAGCCGCGGATCTTGATCTGATTGTCGATACGGTCGATGAACTGCAGGTTGCCATCCTCTTCCGTTTCGACCCGATCGCCGGTGCGGTAGTGAATTGCGCTTCGCCCGGTTGGCAGCACAAAGGCTTTGGCGGTCTTATCGGCGTCGCCGACATAGCCATCCGCCACCTGCGGTCCGGTGACCAGCAATTCACCGCTGTCTCCGGCAGCAGCAGGGCTGCCATCCTCTTTCAGCACCAGAGTCTGCACACCGGGCAGCGGGATGCCAATGGGCACCAGGTTGAACCGACCTTGGATCTGTTCCGGATCCGCAGGCAGCTGGTAGCGGGTGCAGGCAATGGTGGCCTCGGTTGGGCCATACCAGTTTTCCACCCTTTGACCGGTGGCGCGGGCCCAGTCCTGTGCCAGATCGACCGGCAGGGCCTCGCCGCAGAACAGCGTCAGACGCAGATTGCTCAGGGATCCAGGCTGCACCGCGCCCTGCAGGCGCATTTTCTGCGCCAGGCTGGGCACCGAGAACCAGCAGGTGATGTTATGGCTGTGCAGATAGTCGGCGGGGCGTTCCAGATCGGCGGCGGAAGGCACGATCAGATGGCCTCCGGCGCGCCAGCAGACAAACATGTCGTGGGCACTGAGATCGAAGGTGAGGTCAAAATTTTGCGACATTCGGTCTTGGTGATTATAATCGGTGACCGCAAAGGTCGCCTGCAGATAAGCCTCCAGATTGCTGTGTCGAATGGCGACACCCTTGGGCTGGCCGGTGCTGCCCGAGGTGAACAACACATAGGCATAAGGGTTGTCATGCAGACGCGGGAGATCCCGGCGGGTCGATGTCGGCACGTTGCTGCTCAGGATCTGATGGGGGAGCGGGGCTGTGGGAGCATCGCTGTCACTGGTCAGAATATCCGCAACGGCTGCGCCGCTGTTTTGATCAAAGATCAGCACCGAGGCCCCGGAGCGGTCGAGGATATAGCGATTGCGCTCGGCGGGGAATTTTGAATTTAGCGGCACATAGGCATAGCCCCGCATCCCGGCGGCGAGGACCGCGACATAGGTCTCCAGGCTCCGGTTGGCATAGATTGCGGCCACGGGAGCATCGCTGCTGTTTTCGCAATCAGCGATGGCTGCGGCGAGCGCTTGGACATGGGTGTTGAGGTCGCTGTAGGAATAGCTGCGACCGGCAACGGTGATGGCTGGGCGATCCGGCCATCTTGCGACAGACCGAAGGAAGTCATCGCTGGCGCGCCAGCGCTTTGACGCGATCGGAGATGGGAAAAGGTCTTTCATGTCAAGTACCTGGCCAGCCGTAAAAAACATTGTGTTTCTCCCAAAAAACAAGGCATGAAACAAGCCGTAAATGATCCGGTTGCAAGCTGGTGCGAGTTTTGCGATCCTCGTACTCGCAAATGAATTACGATATTGGAGGGACGATTGCTTACTAAGGTTCTTTATATTGCTGGGGCTGGTCGGTCGGGGACAACCTTCCTGTCGTTGATGCTGTCACAACATGCGCAGGTCTATAATATTGGCCAGATTCGTGACCTGCCGCTGGCCCTGCTGGAGCAGGAAATTTGCAGCTGTGATCAACCGGTGCCAAGCTGTTCTTATTGGGGTGCCGTGGTGGCACAGGTCGAAAAGCTGCATGGCGCCGGAGCCTTGCAGGCGCTGACCGAGGGGATGCAGCTGTTCCGCAAGGCGGCCAACGCGGATCCCCGCTGGGGCGAGCTTGCAGTCCGCAAGGCATTGACCCAGGATCACGCCGTTTTTCTTGAGGCTTTCCGCGATCTCTATATTGCGGCGGCCGCGCAGGCGGGGGGGCGGCTGCTGGTTGACAGTTCCAAATCAGTGGACCTGTGCCTGGCGCTTAGTCTGATCCCGGAAATCGATTTGCATGTGTTGAATCTGGTGCGTGACCCGCGCGCAGTGGCTGTCAGCTGGGCCAAGGTGCTGAAGCGCCCGGCTGTGTTGCGCGGCCGGACCCGCAACTGGGCCGGGCGGCAACGGCGGTTGCAGGTGATCCGTGATCTGAACCCGCACCGGTTCATGCGGCTGCGTTATGAGGATCTGACCGAGCGGCCTCGGCATTGGATTGAGGCAATCCAGGACTGGGCCGGATTGACGCCAGATCTGTCGCTGTTCACCAGCCGCAACACGGCTGATATCTCCTGGCTGGACACGCATCTGTTCCCACCAGCCAATGCCACGGTGCTGAAAGAGCGTCGTACCGACATTGTCATCACTCCGGCCGAGGGCTGGAAGCACTCAAAAAATGCTCACTTGCATGCGATGGCGGAAGAGGTGACCTTTCCCTATGCCGAAACTCTGGGCTATCGCAGAGACAGCTGACAGCTTTTGGGGCGGGGGCTGCCTGGGGTGCCTTGCAGGGACACCGCAATTCCAGTCTAAGAAAAGTGATATTACAAAAAGGATACGCACATGTCGGCAGGCAAACTTCTGATGGTGGGGGCCGGGCTGTCTGGCGCGGTGATCGGGCGCCGCTTGGCCGAAGCAGGCTATGAGGTCACCGTGGTCGACAGCCGCACCCACATCGGCGGGAATTGCCACACCGAGCGCGACAGTGATACCGGCGTCATGGTGCATGTCTATGGGCCGCATATTTTCCACACCGACGACGCAGAGGTGTGGAGCTACGTCAATACATACGAGACCTTCCTGCCCTATAAAAACCGGGTCAAGACCACTTCCAGGGGACAGGTGTTCTCCTTGCCGGTGAATCTGCACACCATTAATCAGTTCTTTGATAAAACCCTGCGGCCGGATGAGGCGCGGGCCTTTATCACGGAGCAACAGGCCGACACATCCATCACTGATCCGCAGAGTTTTGAGGAACAGGCGCTGCGCTTTGTTGGCAAGGATCTCTATGAGGCCTTCTTCAAGGGGTACACCATCAAGCAATGGGGCTGTCAGCCCTCGGAACTGCCGGCTTCGATCCTGAAGCGGCTGCCGGTGCGCTTCAACTATGACGACAATTACTTCTTTCACAAATATCAGGGCATGCCGGAAAATGGCTATACGGCGATGATCGGGAAAATTCTCGATCATCCGGGCATAACGGTCAAGTTAGAGACTGTTTTTGATCGGGCGCAAGCGGATCAATACGACCATGTGTTCTATTCGGGCGCGTTGGATGGTTATTTTTGCTATGAGCTGGGGCGGTTGGGCTATCGCACACTGGATTTTGAACGTTTCACCTATGATGGTGATTATCAGGGCTGCGCGGTGATGAATTACGGCGAGGAGGATGTGCCTTACACTCGGATCACTGAGCACAAGCATTTTTCTCCTTGGGAGGACCATCAGGGCTCGGTCTGTTACCGTGAATTTGCCCGCGCTGCTGAGCCAGGGGATATTCCTTATTACCCAATCCGCCAGGTGGCCGAAAAGGCGCTGCTGGGCGATTATGTGAAACTGGCCGAAGCCACCCGCGGGGTCACTTTTGTTGGCCGTCTGGGCACCTATCGATATCTGGATATGGATGTCACCATCCGCGAGGCGCTGGACACGGCGCATGGCTTCCTGGATTGCATTGAGCGGGGGGTGCCAGTGCCAGCCTTCTGCGTGAGCCCTGTGTGATCTGGGCTGCTTTGCGGCGGCTTTACAGGGGAGGACGGTCTGCCTTACGGGCGGTTCCTGCCCCACAGAAGATCCATCCAGAGAGACGGCCGGTGGGGCAGTTTACAGCGCGTCTTGGGCTGGACCTGGTTCTGCGGGGAACTGTATCTGATCGGCAGCAGCCGGGTCGAGTGTTCACGGTGGAGGTGCAGGATGGCGCCGGGCAGGTGCTGGCCAGGGCACAAACAGAGCCCGGTGGCGGGCCTTTGCCTGATGCGGCGCAGAGGTATGAAATCAAACTCCCCGAGGCGTTGCTGGATGGCCAGCTGCGGCAGTTGGCTGTACATGTAGTTGGGCGGCACGGGGGGGGGATTGCCTTGCCGGTGAGCCTGTCGCCTGCGGGGATAGGTCTGGTTGAACAGATTACCCCGGATCATATTTCGGGCTGGGCGATCAACCTGAAGCAGCCCCAGCACAGTGCAGATGTGGTGGCTGCGGCGGCCGGAAAAATTCTGGGCCGGGCCAGCGCAGATGGGTTTTGCGGCGGCTTGACCCAATGGGTGCAGAGCAGTGGATTCCACGGGTTTCATATCCCTCTGGAGCAACCGTTGAGCGCCGCAGAACGGGCGGGGCTGAAGGTGCAGATTTACGGCCAGGATGTCGCGCTGGCCTTTGCGCCGGGGGCCGGAGACGTGGCGGACCCGCCACCGTCGGCACTGCTCCCAGCCCCATCGCGGTTTGACGCTGGTCTCGACAGGATCACTCCGGAGGGGGTCTCGGGCTGGCTGCTGGACCGGGAGAGCACTGGTCAAAACCTGCCCCTGGGGCTGCATATCGACGGGGAGTTGGTGGAGCGCGTGCAGGTGGATGGCTGGCGCGAGGATCGGGGTCGCTGCGGGTTCTGGATTGCGTTTCCGCCGGGGCTGGACCTGACCCAAGCGCGCGACATTAGCCTGCGGTTGCCAGAGGCGACCACGGCGTTGCCGGAGTTGACGCAGCGATGGGCGGCTCGGCGTATTGGCCGCAGTCATATCAGCCTGGACCCTGGCGCGTCTGTCTGGCGCGACCCAGACCCGGTGCGGCTGCCCTTGCCCCAAGACCCGGCGAGCCCTGCACTGACGGTTGCCATTATTGTGCTGAATTTGAATGGGGCCGGGCATTTGGAGGCGCTGTTTGCCAGTTTTGCCGCCCATAACCGTTACCCGCACTATCGGTTTATCATCATCGATCATGGGTCGAGTGATGGCAGCGTTGCAGTGTGCCAGCGCTGGTCAGCGCAGCTCAACATTGATGTGCAGTGCCGCGGCCAGAACTATTCTTTTTCGCAGTCCAACAATTACGGCGTAGCCTTGGCAGAAGAAGACATCGTTTTCTTTCTCAACAATGACATCATTCTGGACCGCTGTCTCCTAACGCCACTGCTGCGCTGTTTTGTGGATGACAGCATTGGTATTGTTGGTCTTAAGCTGGTGTCGCCGGCCACAGGGGAGGATGGCGGGCTGGTGCCAGGTTTTGTGCAACACCTGGGAGTGAAATTTGGGCTGCGCCCAGATCGCCCACCGGTTTCACCTTATGAGCTGCCGTTGTGTCAGGAGACCAGGGGGATTTCCGAAACCGCTTGGGAGGTCCCGGCAGTGACCGCTGCGGCAATGGCTTTGCGCCGGGTGGATTTTGACCGGGTGGGCGGCTTTGATGAACGCTATTTCTATGGCTATGAGGATGTGGATTTTTGCCTGGCTGCCCGCCGGGTGTTAAATAAGCGCATTGTCTGTGCCAACCACATCCAAGCCTATCACATCCGTGGGGCCACCCGCACGGCGCAGGATCAGGCCGCCCGGCGTCGCTATGTGAAAAATCAAGATTTGCTGGCGGCGCGGTTTGGCGCAGATGTTCGCCAGGCGACGCGCCGGGACATGGTTGCTGGCGGCCGGTTTTGGCGCCAGAACTCGCTGCGGATTGCCTTTGTCGTCAGCGCTGTGGAAACTGCCAACCCGGCGTGCGATTTTCACCATGCGTTTGAACTGGGTAAGGCGCTGATGTCCGAATTGGGCTGGCAGGTCAGTTATCTGCCGCCCGAGGATTGGTACAGTCTAGATGGGTTTGACGTGGTGGTGGTGATGGAGGTGGATTGGTCTGCAGCCAGGGTCACCACTGGCAACCCCAATCTGACCTTTGTCGCCTGGGCTGGTCACCGGGTGGAACACTGGTTTGATCATCCCTGGTTGCAGCAGTTTGATCTGATTTGGGCCGCTTCGGACCGCGCCCGGCAGGTGTTCTCCGGGCGGGTGTCGGTGCCGGTGGAGGTGATGCGGCCCGCAGTGGATCCTGAGAGGTTTTGTCCCGACCCAGCCGGTCCCGGTGGTCTGAGTGACTATTGTTTCGATGGCCATTTTCATCATACGCCAGGGCAACTGGTGACGCAGCTGGAGACCGAAACCCTGTCCTATCGGTTTGCGCTCTATGGAGATAATTGGTCCAATATCGCTTGGTTAGAGCCTTATTGGCGGGGGGAGTTGCCGGATGAGGAAAGGCCTGCGGTCTATGCCGGAAGTTACCTGGTGCTGGACGAGGCCACTGCTTGTGGCCGACGCTGGGGGGGGCTTAGCCCTCGGGTGTTTGAGGCCTTGGCGGCTGGCGCGCTGGTGATCACAAATAACCTGCGTGGGGCACAAGAGGTATTTGGCGGGCAATTGCCGGTGTGCCGCAGCGGGGATGAGATGCAGGGGGTGATCCGTTATTACCTGGAACATCCGCAGGAGCGGCAAACCCTGGTTGCGCAGCTGCGCACTGTGGTGCTGACAGAACACAGCATTCAGGCCCGCGCTGGGGCGGTCAGAGCGGCGGTGCAGCGCCTGTTTGGAGATCTGCGATTTTCAGTCCGCTGCCTGGACCGACCGGGGCAGGAGAGAGACTGCGCTCCGCTGGCGATTAGCACCCTGGTGAGCGATCAGTTGCGGCAGCAGGAGGTCGGAGTCCGGTTGTTGGACCCTCGCACGAATTTGCCGTCGTCTATGTTGCTGGGGGATGATGTGGTGCTGCATGTCAGCACCGGTCCAGCGGTGAACCGATTTTTGCTGCGGCCGGACCAGGTGCACCTGCGCCTGCATTTTGGCTCTGCTGAGGATCTCAGCCCTGCTGAGGCGGCGCGCTATGACGGGGTGCTGTTGGCCAGTGAGACCGAGTCGGAGGTGTTGCGCGGCGCCAGGGGGCCGGTGTTGACGTTATTTCCGGACCGCGCGACGCAACAAGAGTGTTACCGGGTGGACCCGGCCAGTGGTGAGCTGCGCTATGGGGATGCGCGGCCGATGTTGGCGGCGCTGCAACGGGTGTTGCCCGAGTTGGCGGCGCTGGCGCGGCGGCTGAACCGGACTAAATATCAGCAGGATATCCAGCGTGAACCGGAGGACCTTGTGGCCCCAGCATCAATCCGCCGTGCCGCCCGGGCTGCCCCTGTGGAGCAACAGATCGAGATTGGCCCCGGTGGCCCGCAGCGTCGCTGTTTGGTGGCGGCGCCGGTGCCGCCTGCCACAGGCCGGGTGGCGGTGGTGGTGCTGCATTACCAACACGTTGAGGATACCCTTCGCTGCGTCACCGCATTGCTGCAGCAGTCTTATGGCGGCCAGCATATCTATATTGTCAGTAATGATGCAGGGCGCGCGGCTTTTGATCACTTTGTGACACAGTTCCCGGAGTGCACGGTGATCCAGTCCCCTGAGAACCTGGGCTATGCGGGCGGTAACAATATTGCTTTGGCGCTGGCCCGTTTGCGGGGGTTTGACTTGCTGTGGCTGGTCAACCCCGATACTGTGGCGCCGCCAGAGTATTTGGAAAAGATGGTGGACCTGGCGGATCTGCATCCTGAGATATCGATTCTGGGGTCGACTATTCTGTATGGGGATCGACCGGATACGGTGTGGTTTGGGGGTGGATTTGTGCATTGGGAAGATGGCTTGGACGCTCGGCACGGCCATATTGGCTGGCATGTTGACCATCTGCCAGAGACCCCAATTCCCTGCGATTACGTGACCGGGGCCAGCCTGATCCTGAGGTCTTCTGTGTTGCAGGATGTCGGCTATTTCCCCGAGGAGTATTTCCTATATTTTGAAGAAACCCGATGGTGTCTGGATGCGGCGGCCAAGGGCCACCGGATTGCCACCTTCCCGCAGGTGGTGCTGTATCACCACAAACGCTCGGAACAGGGCGGCGCACCTTCCCCGGTGTTTCTGTATTATTATGTGCGCAACGGGCTGACCCTGTGCCGCCGGTTGCAGCCGGATAAGCTGGCAGCCACCACCGCCCGGCTGCGGCGGTTAACCGAGATGCTGCTGGCCAAAGTGGCGCGGCATGCGCCCGAGCGGCTGGCGGCCAGTCGTTGTGCTGTGGACACGGGGTTTCAAGATGGTGTGGCCGGCGGCCGTGGCAAGATGGATCCGGAGCATTACATGGGGGTGGGGGGAAAAGGCAGGCCGGGTTGCCCGGGAGGTGCTGGACAACCCGGCTGAGAACTGTAAATCAAAATTTCAGATACTTTAGTCACCCGGACGTTCGGACACATCATGCCCTCTCCCAAATCGAAGAAAACCCCCGCCAGAACATGCCTTGTGATTCTGGGGATGCATCGGTCGGGAACGTCGGCCCTGGGTGGGCTGCTGAACCTGCTGGGCTGTGATATGCCGCGCCGCGCCATTGGTGGGGAAGGTGCCAACCCCAAGGGATATTTTGAATCGGCCCCTCTCAATAAACTGAACAATGAGATACTGGCTTCGGCGGGATCGGCCTGGGACGACTGGTTGCCGTTCAATCCGGAATGGGAACATTCACCTACAGCGGTAGGGTTCCGCCGCCGCGCCGATGAGATTCTGGCTGGGGAATACGACGAGTCGAGCTTCTTCTTCTTCAAAGATCCCCGCAATTGCCGCCTGTTTGGATTTTGGCGGGCGCGGCTGGAGGCGGCGGGGTGTCGACCGCTGATCATTTCA
>NVUP01000040.1 GCA_002401945.1 Paracoccaceae bacterium | reverse complement strand
CCTGAAGAAGACACGTTCAATATACCGCCAGCAACTGTTGCTGTGGTGACACCGATTGTCCCTTGAATGTCGAGCGTACCGGAGTTCACTGTCAAATCATCGAAGTTGGAATTGCCTGAGAGAACCCACGTGCCTGATGTGCTTGCAGAAACCGTGACGTGTTCGAAGTCAGTGAAGACTTCGTTCTCTGCGCCGTTACCTTCAAGAACCAATGTATCATTGACGCCTGTGCCACCGTCTGCGCCACCGATCARGTTRGAACCRGTTTGCAGGGTKAGTGTGCTGTCGACGCTGCTGAACTGAACKGMCCCATCAGGACCTTCGATGGTGCCCGAGTTGGTGATTGAACTTACTGAAGAGCCAYYRAAGACGTTCACACCATATCCGCTAACGCTACCACCCTGAATAGTGCCCGAGTTGGTGATGGAACCAACAGTRGAACTACTGAGAACCAAAATGGCGGTACCAACTGAGCCGTCCACTAAAATGCGTCCAGAGTTTGAAATGGCACCGACAATATTTGATCCACCGGAAACACGAATGCCGCCTGTATTCCCCCTCATGACACCACTTGAATGATTGGTGATGCTTCCCGAGATGGTGGAGCCCACCTCAAGAAGAAGAGCGAGGTCGGCTCGCAAGAGACCACTCTGTACAAGATGGTGACGGCTTATGCGATGTTTGCCAATGGCGGCGAGCGGCTGGAACCCACCTTGGTGGATCGGATACAGGATCGCGAAGGCCGGACCATCTATCGCCATGATGACCGCGATTGCGTGGATTGCTCCTCAGCCCTGCTGCCCGAAGGCGCGGCGCCACGGATTATCACCGATCGCGATCAGGTGATGGACCCGATCACCGCTTATCAGCTGACCTCGATGATGCGCGGCGTGGTCGAGCGTGGCACTGCGGCAGGCAATGTGCATCTGGGCGTACCCACTGCGGGCAAAACCGGCACCACCAACGAGGCGCGCGACGTCTGGTTTATCGGCTTTACCTCAAACATCGTGGCCGGATGTTACATTGGTCACGATCGGCCACGGCCGCTGGGGCGCGGCACCTATGGTGGTAATACCTGCGGTCCGGTGTTCCAGCAGTTTATGGAGAAGGCGACAGCCAAATATGGCGGTGGTCCCTTTGATGTGCCTCCGGGTGGTCATTTTATCAAGATTGACCGCTTTACCGGCGCGCGACTGCCTGATGAGGCCAGTGGCGATTACGTGGTCGCGGAATATTTTCGTGATGGCGCCGAGCCAATCTTTGGCCTGAGTTATGATGGTGGTTTTGCTATCGGGTCAGATCTGCCGCTGTTTGAAGAGGTCAATCAGGCTGGCCGTCAGGTCACCACCTCCAGCGGTGGAACAGCGATTCTAGGGCCCAAAGCAACATCCGGTACCTTGAGTTCAGGCGGACTTTACTGATCCGCCTGATCCCGCAATAGGTCAGCCCCTGCCGTCTCTTTGCCCCGGTTGACCTGGCTATATAGTTTCAAAACTGCGGGGGCGCCATCCGGCTGGTGCACCCGCCAAAGCCGTGCCATGGGTGTTTGAGACAGGTTTTAGGGGTGGTCAGCCAAGATTGCGGCCAGACCATCTGTCATAACACTTGTGCTCATCTTGTGGTGTCTCTCAGGTCTTGGTATCACGCAGACCTTATACAGTCAGTTGGGACAGAACCATGCGCGCCGAAACCCAGAACTATGTCGCTCAGATTGAGAAATCTCTAGAGCTGTTGGCGCAGCGGATGGACCGTGAAACCGCACCGCACCGGTTGGAGGAATTCGACGCGCGGGTTGAGAATCCCAATCTGTGGGACAACCCCGAAGCGGCGCAAAAGCTGATGCGCGAGCGGCAGATGTTGGTCGATGCGATGGATACTTACAATGGTATCAAACAAGACATGGCTGATAACATCGAGATGATTGAACTTGGCGAGATGGAAGAGGACGGCGAAGTCGTTGCAGATGCCGAAGACGCTATGAAGACACTTGCTGCAAAGGCTGCCAAGAAAGAGCTGGAGGCGCTGCTGGACGGCGAGGCTGACAGCAATGATACCTTCCTTGAGATTAACTCGGGGGCTGGCGGCACCGAGAGCTGTGACTGGGCTTCGATGTTAGCGCGGATGTATGTTCGCTGGGCCGAGAAAAAGGGCTATAAGGTCGAGCTGCAGTCGGAGAGCGCTGGTGAAGAGGCTGGAATTAAATCCGCTGCCTATAAGATCACAGGTCACAATGCCTATGGCTGGCTGAAGTCGGAAAGTGGCGTGCACCGTCTGGTACGGATCTCACCCTTTGATAGCGCTGCTAAACGCCACACCTCTTTTACCTCGGTTAAGGTCTATCCGGTGGTCGATGATAATATCGAAATTGAGGTCAATCCGGCGGATATCCGCATTGATACCTACCGCTCATCGGGGGCAGGNYSGKCNMGMAMRTSAWYWYCANSGWCNCRGCYSTKYGGATCACCCACCATCCCACCGGAATTGTGGTCACTAGCTCGGAGAAATCGCAGCACCAGAACCGGGATATTGCGATGAAAGCCTTGAAATCGAGACTCTATCAGATCGAATTGGACAAACGCAGCGCGCTGGTCAACGAGGCGCATGAAAACGCCGGAGATGCAGGCTGGGGCAATCAGATCCGCTCGTATGTTTTGCAGCCCTATCAGATGGTCAAAGATCTGCGCACTAGCTATGAGACGTCAGATACCAAAGGCGTGCTGGACGGTGATCTGGATGGGCTCATGGCGGCAACCCTGGCGATGGACGTGGCCGGCAAAAGCCGCGCTGAGGCGCAGGGAAACTAGGCCACTGGGCCAGAGGATTTCAAAGCAGGCCGGGGAAACCCGGCCTGCTTTGTTCTGTACTGTCGTGCCGGTCGTAAAGAGTCTGATCGTTTATCCAGTGAAACCTGCATCGCCTGAAGATGTATGTGAACTGTGGGTTTAATTGTGAAAAACCAGAGGATAGGCTGCGGTTGAACCTTTTGTGAGCCGTTTAATCCATGCCTCTAACCTACCATTCTGCCGTCGATTTACTTGGTGATTTACGTTGTGGCAAGCTCACAGCTGTGGAGCTGATGCAGGCGACATTGGATCGTGTCGCGGTGGTGAACCCGCGGGTGAATGCCCTTGTCTCTCTGCGGGACTGTGATGCGCTGATGGCTGAGGCTAAGGCAGCGGATCAAGCCTCAGAGCGGGGCGCGCTGCATGGGTTGCCCATGGCGGTCAAGGATCTGGCCAATGTGGCTGGGATACGCAGCACTCAAGGCTCGCCTTTGATGGCGGATTTTGTGGCTCAGACGGATGACCTGATGGTGGCGCGGCTGCGCCGTGCCGGCGCGATCTTTATTGGCAAGACCAATACCCCGGAATTTGGTCTGGGATCGCATACCTTTAACCCGGTGCATGGGGCCACCCGAAACCCCTATGATCTGACGCGCAGCTGTGGTGGGTCGTCTGGCGGCGCGGCGGTGGCCCTGGCGACCGGGATGCTGGCGCTGGCAGATGGATCCGACATGATGGGAAGCCTGCGCAATCCAGCTGGGTGGAACAATGTCTATGGGTTTCGGCCCAGCTGGGGCTGGGTGCCGTCCGAGCCGCAGGGCGATTTGTACCTGCATCAGCTCTCCACCAGCGGGCCAATGGCACGCTGTCCAACTGACATTGCTCTGCTGTTGGATATGATGGCAGGGCCCGATCGGCGGGCACCGTTGGCACGAGGTGCAGACTTGGTGTCTCCATTGCCGGAGGTCACCCGCAAACGGATTGGCTGGCTGGGTGACTGGGGTGGTGCCTTGCCAATGGAACCGGGCGTGCTGGCGCAATGTGAAAGCGCGCTAAAAGTGTTCGAGGATCTTGGCCATGTGGTTGAACCCGTGGCACCGCCATTTTCGGCTGACCGTATCTGGGAGTCCTGGATCACTTTGCGTTCCTTTGCAGTGGCAGCTGGATTACAGGCGCTGGCCGGTCAAAAAGAGCATTTGAAAGACACCGCTATTTGGGAGCTGGAGCGTGGCTTGGCCCTGACGGGTGCGCAAATTCAGGCGGCATCTGAGACGCGCTCGGACTGGCATCGGACTGCCGTGCGCCTGTTTGAGACATATGACGCCTTGGTGTTGCGCACTGCGCAGTGCTGGCCATTTGATGTGGAAATCGACTATCCGCGCCAGATTGCTGGAGTGGCAATGGACAGCTATCATCGCTGGATGCAGGTGGTGGTACCGGTCAGCTTGTTGGGGCTACCCAGCTTGGCCGCACCGGCGGGTTTTGGCGCTGAAGGGTTGCCGATGGGGATACAGATTTTTGGGGCTTTGGGGCAGGACCAACAGATCCTGGCCCTTGGAAATGCCTATCATCGAGCCACTAGATGGCCGGAAAATGACCCACCGTCCTGAGTGATCAGGCCGGAGGTGTCTTTGGGAGGAGACATTGATGAGTGCAGAAAAAGCCTTTGGCGTACCGCAGTTGCGGGTGATGACTTTGGATATTTTACGTCAGGCGTTGCRCCGGGGCTGGAAAGATTTCAGGACCAGACCGGAACTTGGATTGGCATTTTCAGGATTCTATGTGTTGGCTGGCTGGGCGATGGCTTGGATCACTCAGGTGACCGGCACCACTTTTTGGCTAGTTTTGGCTGCTATCGGTTTTCCATTGATCGGTCCCTTTGCTGCGGTGGGGCTGTATGAAGTCTCGCACCGATTGGAGCAGGGGCGGCCAAAAGATGTTAGGGCTGTTCTTCGTGCCATCCTGCAACAGGGCAGCCGTCAACTGCCGTCGATATGTGCCATTATCGTGGTGGTCTTTCTGTTCTGGTTCTTTCTGGGGCACTTGATTTTTGCGCTGTTTCTGGGGCTGTCTCCGATGACCAATGTATCGTCATCGCTGGATGTGTTCCTTAGCCCAAGCGGGTTGACGATGCTGGCGGTGGGGACTGTGGTTGGCGCATTGTTTGCGCTGCTTTTGTATATGATCACCGTGCTGTCGCTACCGCTGTTGCTGGACCGCGAGGTGGATTTTGTCACCGCGATGATCACCAGTTTTCAATATGTCAGCCAGAACTTTGTGCTGATGATTGGCTGGGCGATATTCATTGCAATTGCCACTTTTGCCGCCATGTTGCCGGGATTTATTGGGCYACTGCTGGTTCTACCATTGCTGGGCCACGCCAGCTGGCATGTGTATCGACTGGTTGTCATTGCCGACGACGAATGAACGACAGCCTGCCCCCGGGGGCAGGCTGCGGTCCTAAAGTCACTTGTGGTGGCCAATCAACTAAGGCCTTAGCTCAGTTTTCGCGCCCCATAGACACCAGTTTGTTGCGCAGGATTGCGGCATCATCGTGGTCTTGTTCGAGCGCATAAATATAGGCTTGGGTCAGGTAGAACCCCGCCGCATCCTGAGTTGCGGCGGTGTCGGCGGCCTCGGTGTAGAGCGCAACCAGCGCCAGCCTGTCACTGGCCGCATGTGCGGTCAGTAAACGGGCCTCTAGGCTGGTCATTCGGCGGCTGTGGCCTGCGCCCGGTGCTGTTGCACCCGCGCAGCGACCCAGTCGTGGAAAAGATGCGTCGGCCCATCCATAGCCGGAGAGAACCGCCCTCCATCAAAGCCTGGCGACTTGCGACCGCGCTGCATGCCTTCGACCACAAACACGTCCTCGGCAAACACCTCTTTCCACAGCTTGGTATTGCGCGCGCGCAGAGCGGCGTCGGCATCGGGCTTGGCGTAATAAATATGAATGTGTTCAGATGTTTGGCCCGGTCCGTTGGGATGCAATAGGATCACAAAGGCATGGTCGCGATGCACTCCGAGCAGCACATTGGGATAGACGGCAATATATTCCGCCGCCTTGTCCCACTTGTCACTTAAACCGTCAAAATCAGCAAACACTGCGCCATCCTCACCCTGGAGTTGACGATAGACCCATGTGCCTTGGCCGGAAAATGCACCGGGTTGTTCGATGTGATAATGGTCTTCCAACCTGGAATAGCTGTTCAGGCCGGGGTGGACCCAGGGCAGGTGATAGCTTTCGCAGTAATTTTCGACTGCCAGTTTCCAGTTGCAGTTGAGCTCCAGCTGGAACTGGCTGTCTGCCCCACCGTGAAAGAGAGGCCTGTCGAATTCAGCCCAGCGTGTAATCACATCTTCCATGGCCTGTTCAAATTCAGGCGCGTCTCCCGACAGGTTGATCCAGACCACGTCGCGCCAGATATGGCTGCGCACTTCGATCAGCCCCAGCAGGGCGCGGTCGATGCCGTCATGAGTGTTCTGACCCGGTCCGCCCACATGTGGCGTACTGACCAGCTTGCCATCGGTCGAATAACACCAGCTATGATAGGGGCAGCGAATTGCGCCTTCGATTTTGCGTGGGGCATCAACCAGGATCATTCCACGGTGACGACAGGTGTTTTGAAACACCCGCACCACGCCCTGACGATCACGGATCAACAACAGTGGAATGTCCAAGAAACTAATAGGGACGGCATCGCCCGGTTCGGGCACATCCGCTGCAACCGCCAGACCGGCCCATTGGTTGAACAGCAGTGCCTGCTTTTCTTCCTCAAAAACAGCGTTATCAATATAATGGGCGTTGGGCAGGCCTCGGGCCTGCTCGATTGGGGTGCGCACAGCGGACAGATCAGTGACAGACATCAGGGTTCCTCGCTCAAGTTACCCTTTTGTAATACCTCGCCCAACACCCTTGTCCCTCTGTTTCGCGACCCGACTTTTCTCAAGGCGACATTTCTGACAGCCCTAAAGGTGGGTCAGCGGAATGGATCGCCAACTTGTAGCAACCGTCGATGGAAGGGCATCAGAGCACTTTCGGTGACAAACCCTGACCCGCGTGCGGCAGTTAGAATGTCGCCAAATTTGTGGCCCAGATGTTCATAAACCATCCGAGTGGCCCGTGTGCTGCTGGTGCCTTCGCGTACTGTGCGGCTGACATAGCCAACCCAGAAGTTATTCTCGAGCGAGGCCACTCGCGCCAAATAGTTGAATGAGCAGGTCAACGCGCCCCGCCGGGCAATGATCAGTGCTACGCCGTCGTCCTGGCGGGTCGCATAGCCGCGAAATTCACGCGTGTGTGGATCTGCGGGCAATCCCTGATGACGCATCGCCTCTTTGGCTTCAAATCCTTTGACATAGGTGACGCCGTCCAATCGAAAAACATAGGTAAGACCAATCAGGTACTTGTTGTCCTTGGTAAAGCTACGCCGCGAAAACCGATAAATACCAGTGGGAAAGCTTTGTTCCGAGAGCGCGCTGACGCCCTGACCCAAAAACTCGACAAGGATAGGCCCGTTTAGAATTTGCCCCTTGGTGTCGAGGCTATTGACTGGGTCAAGCAGAATCCGGGCGTCGACCTCAAAAAAGGAGCAAATACGATCCAGCACATCCGGCCGAGGGAAGCTTTCGCCAGATAAATAGCGGTTGAATTGGGTCCTATTAATGCCCAACTGCCGCGATAATTCGGAAATTGAAGGATATTGTTGTGCCAATTGACGCAGATTGGCACCGAACATGTCGCGCAAATCTGCCGGAGAACGGGGTACCTTTGGCATTGGTCTGTGACCTTGGAATTGTTCGTTTCAATAGTAAGCTACAATGCTCTGGCACCCGCAGGACTTCAGAGCAAATTAGTCATATTGACGCCAAGTCGTAACAGTAGTGACGCTATGGTAAGTCACAAGGCTATCCACTCAGACACAAAAAGCAAGTGCCAGACGCCGAATTTACCATGTTTGAACGCTCCCAATTGCCTCAGAATTGCGGGGTATTTAGTTATGAGGTTTGACATGAATGGTGTGGTACTCTGGAGCGATGCAAGCCACCATAAGGCTGTCATTTGGTGTGAAGATCAGGGCGATCTGGCGTATTATTCGCATAAGCAACGCCAGGCACCAGTGGACCTGCACGAGGGTGATTTGATTTGTTTTGATTTGTCGTTGCATCAAAATCAGCGAATGGCAGAAAATCCACAGATTTTGGAGGAGGCGGCCTGTTCGGGACTGGCACAGAGCTTGGCCGTGGCGCAGCCCGATGGGGTGGTGAGTTCAAGTCGGGCGCAAGGCAGTGCGCAGATTATTCCGTTTACCCCCCGATCAATGCAAAAGCAGCGCGGAGGTTCATCGCGCTGCAATTACATTGGCTAATGCTGGAAGTTCTGGATTGGCTGCTTAGGCGCCCCGTAAAAGTGCGGCCACGCCAGTCCGCGCAACCTCGACCAGGCCTAACGGCCGCATCAGATCTGCAAAGGCGTCGATTTTGTCTGGCGCGCCGGTGATTTCAAACACAAAACTGGTCAGCGTGCTGTCGACAACGTTGGCGCGGAAGATGTCGGCCAGACGTAGGGCCTCGACCCTCTTTTCGCCTTCACCGGCCACCTTGAAAATGGCCAGTTCACGCTCAACCGCCGGGCCTTCAACCGTCAGATCATGCACGGCGTGCACTGGCACGATACGGCCAAGCTGCGCCTTGATTTGTTCGATCACCTGTGGCGTCCCTTTGGTCACAATGGTGATGCGGCTCAGGTGGCCGGTGTGGTCCACTTCGGCGACGGTCAGACTTTCGATGTTGTAACCACGGCCTGCGAACAGTCCGATAACCCGGGCCAGCACGCCGGGTTCGTTCTCGACCAGCACCGCAAGTGTGTGTCGTTCCTGCACATCTGAAAACGTCGGGCGCAGGTTATAAGCGGAATGGCGAGTCGAGCCTTTTTTGATATGTAGGGCAGACATGTATAGTCCCTTTCGGTTCCTCGTGACCCGGAAAATTCGAATTTTCCGGGCCGTTTTCTATGTAGAAAACGGGTCTGGTTACACCAGCACCGCGCCGCCGGCCTCGATGGCGCCTTCGGTATCGGCCTCCCCCAGCAGCATTTCATTATGCGCTTTTCCAGATGGGATCATCGGGAAACAGTTTTCATGTTTTTCCACCAGGCAATCAAAAATCACCGGGCCGTCATACTCCAGCATCTCCATGATGGCGTCGTCCAGATCGGCAGGATCCGAGCAGCGAATGCCTTTGGCGCCAAAGGCCTCGGCCAGTTTGACAAARTCMGGCARYGCCTCGGACCARGAYTGSGAATARCGCGAYCCATGCAGMAGTTCCTGCCACTGGCGCACCATRCCRAGCCGTTCGTTGTTCAGGATGAACTGTTTCACCGGCAGCTTGTACTGTATTGCGGTGCCCATTTCCTGCATGTTCATCAGCCACGAGGCCTCGCCTGCGACGTTGATCACCAGGGCATCCGGATGGGCCATTTGCACACCGATCGAGGCGGGGAATCCATAGCCCATGGTGCCCAACCCACCCGATGTCATCCAGCGGTTTGGATCCTCAAAGTTCAAGTACTGCGCTGCCCACATCTGGTGTTGACCAACTTCGGTGGTGATATAGCGATCGTATTTCTTGGTCAGTGCTTCCAGCCGGGACAGGGCATACTGCGGCTTGATGGTCGTTTTGTCCTCGGCAAATTTCAGGCAGTCCACCTCGCGCCATTCATTAATCTGACGGGTCCAGGTCACCAGCGCTTCGGCATTGGTTTTGCGACCGCGCGATTTCCAGATCTTTAGCAAGTCTTCGAGCACATGGCCAACATCACCAACGATTGGAATATCAACCCGGATCACCTTGTTGATCGAGGAAGGATCGATGTCGATATGTGCCTTGATGGACCCCGGTGAAAAGGACGAGAGCACGCCAGTGATCCGGTCGTCAAAGCGTGCGCCAACGTTGATCATCAGATCGCAGTCGTGCATCGCCATATTGGCTTCATACAATCCGTGCATGCCCAGCATACCCAGCCAGTGTTTGCCCGAGGCGGGATAAGCGCCAAGCCCCATCAGGGTTGAGGTGATCGGAATGCCGGTGGCCTCAACCAACTCGCGCAGCAACTGGCTGGCTGCAGGGCCAGAGTTGATGACACCGCCGCCGGTGTAGAACAACGGGCGTTCGGCTTTTTCCAGAGCCGCAACCAGCTCGGTGATCGCTTCCAAATCGCCTTTGACCGGCGGTTGGTAATGAAACGCCGAGGGTTTGGGATGGAAATAGTTGCCGGTGGCAAACTGTACGTCTTTTGGAATGTCGACCAGTACCGGTCCTGGCCGACCAGAGGTGGCAACGTGGAACGCCTCGTGCAGCACGCTCGCTAGTTTGTCGGTGTCTTTGACCAGCCAATTGTGCTTGGTGCAGGGGCGGGTGATGCCAACGGTGTCCGCCTCCTGAAAGGCGTCTGAGCCGATCATGAAGGTTGGGACCTGGCCAGTGAGCACAATAATCGGGATCGAATCCAGCAGCGCATCAGTCAACCCGGTCACCGCGTTGGTGGCACCGGGGCCTGAGGTGACCAGAACAACACCGGGTTTGCCGGTCGAGCGGGCATAGCCCTCGGCGGCGTGCACCGCACCCTGTTCGTGGCGCACCAGAATGTGCTGGATGTCGTTCTGCAGAAAAATCTCGTCATAGATCGGCAGGACCGCACCGCCTGGGTATCCAAATACTGTGTCCACGCCTTGATCCTTAAGGGCCTGAACCACCATCTTTGCGCCGGTCATCTCACGTTTCATCTGCATTGCTCCATTGGCGTCGTCATCTGTGCATAAACTTGTTTGTGCATAAAAAAAGCCCCCGATTTATTGTCGGAGGCGCATGGGTCAAATTATGGTCTACCGTCACCGGCCCATGCGCTTGGTTCCCACGATTACTACTAGGGTGGTCATTGTCCCTGGCTCCTTTTGCGTTGAAAGCGACATTATGGAGGGGGGGCAGGGGCGTCAACAGGCAATCGAGTCAGTTTTGGGGTGAATTGGGACATCTTATTGCGTTTGGGCGGTCTTCAGTGAAATATTTGGGTTTATCGCTGGTAAGTTGGTCGGCGATGGGCTTTGGAGGGATCCTGTCTGCAGCGTCACTGACGCCCCTTGAGCGACAAGGCATCCTGAGTGATTGAGGTTCCAATCTCCCAGAAGATCGGCCCATCCTGCCGCAAAGGCTGGAYCGTGGGGGTAGGAAATCGCTAGTTGGTCAGTGCAGTCCTATTCTCGGTATGGAACCTGAATTTGCCCCAAATTATTTTGCATCTGAAAGCCAATCATCTGGATGCGCCGTTTTCGGTCTCACATCTTAGGTTGTACGACGTCATCAGTTCAATGATGGAGCGCCAGGGCGTTCAAGTCGTGCGCCGACAGCGGGATGCGGATATTCGAGTGGGGACCCGGAAGATTAAGGATGACCGCTTTGATGACGGAAACCTGCACATCATTGACGATCGTAGCCTTCAGATGCCCAATGTGTTGAATGGATGTCTCGCGTATTTTAAGGGGTTCTGGCATCTGGACCCTGTGGGTACCCGGTTTTTAAGCTCGATAAGCGATCTTTGCTATGACGACAGCCAAGTGTTGTTTCGCCATGCTAAGCCGTTTTACCGGCGATTGCAGAGTCACTATCGGATCAGCGCCAATCACAATACCATCAACCACGCGAAATTCAGACTTTTGCAAATGGGGCAGTATCTGTTTTTTTCCAAGGTGACTATCCTCGGTTGTCTGGTGGGTCCAAGTTTGATGATTTGCAGATGCTGAAGGATGTACTGGCAGGAGCAGGGGATCGCCACGTTCTGGTCAAGCCGCACCCCAGGGCCAGCAACGCTGAAGATATTGATGCGGTTATCAAATTGGCTCGGCACGACAGCCGCCTGGTGCTGACCGATGCGAACGTTCATGACATGCTGGCAGCCAGTTGTGCTTCGGTGTCGATCAATTCGACGGTCGTGCTGGAGGGTTTTTTGCATCGAACCCCGGCTATTCTTTATGGTAAGTCCGATTTTCACCATATATCCGAGAATGTAACGCGACTGGGCGGGTTCGATTTAGCACTAGAGGGTGCTTTGCAGCGCAGCGGCGGCTATGCCCAGTATCTGACTTGGTACTTCCGACACAATTGCTTGGCTATTGAGGCACAGAATTTGGAAAGCCAGATCTGGAGAATCTTTACGACAGCCGGGTTTGGCCGCGATCGATTTGTCCGTTAGGCATTTACAGTCCGGCGCCAGTTCCCTGCAGTACCCCGTGTTCCAGCGCATAGCGGGTCAGCCCGGCAGTCGAGCTGATGCCAAGTTTTCGTTTGATGTTCTTACGATGGGTCTCAACCGTGCGCACTGAGATGTCGAGCACCTGCGCGACCTCTTTGTTGGATTTCCCCTGTGCCAGTTCCAGCAGGATGGTCTGTTCGCGTGTGGTCAGCGACTCGCGGGTGCTGCCATCTTTGGGCTCCAATGAACCTTTGGCGCCGGTGCAGAGATATTTGTTGCCCTGCATCACCGCGTCGATGGCCAGTTTGATCTCGTCGGTGGGGACGTCTTTTAGAATATATCCCATGGCGCCATGGCTTAGGGCGCTGGAGATATACTCCGGGCTGTCATGCATGGTCAGGATCACGATACGGGTGGCTGGGGCACGCTCAAGCAATATCTCGGTGGCGCTAAGACCGCCAAGGTCGGGCATGTTCAGATCCATCAGGATCACGTCCGGGGCCAGTTCTGCTGCGCGCTCGACCGCCTCGCGGCCATTGTTCAGCGACCCGATCACCTCGATGTCATCATAGCTTTCAAGGATCGACTGGATGCCCTCGGCGACCATTGGATGGTCGTCGACGATCAGCACGCGGATAAGTTTTGTCATCAGCCCCCCACAAGAAAATGGCACGTTTTCTTGGTCCCAAGCGGGTGCTCAGGACACCCGTTTAGAGGCCGCCATGCCGCCAGGGGGCAGCAGGTGGCTCAGGGGTAGCCGGGCTTCTATCACCGTGCCACCTTGGGTGCCACGTGATGACAGAATGCGCAGGGTGCCGTCAAGCTGTTCGATCCGTTCCTGCATATTGCGCAACCCAATCCCAGATCCGTCCCGGTCCTGACGCGCGGGAAGACCCGTGCCATTGTCAGCGATCCGCAGAGTGGCGCCCTTGGAATGGCCGCGCAAATCAACCGAGACATGGCTRGCWCCAGAGTGGCGTTCGATATTGGTCAATGCCTCTTGYGCGATACGATACAAAGCAATCTTGCTGTCTTGGTCCAACCGGTTGCTGAACACCACTGTGTTGAAATCCGTGTCGATGCCAGTGCGGGCGGCAAAATCGCTGGTCAAAGCCTTGAGCGCCGGGCCAAGGCCAAGATCATCGAGCACGGCGGGGCGCAGATCGCGGCTGATACGGCGAACTTCGGTGATGGCAGTGCCAAGATGAACCAAGCCCTTATCCAGCGGCTCCAGGACCCGGGAGTGATCGCCGCGGGCCATGCGACGGCGGGCATTGTCGAGGGTAAAGCGCACTCCGACCAGGATCTGACTGATCCCGTCGTGCAATTCACGCGCCACCCGACCACGCTCTTCTTCCTGGGCGTCGAACACCCGCTGCGTCAGCTCTTTCAGCTTGGCATCGGCCAGCCGTCGTTCGCGGATATTCAGCATCATGCCCGAGGCAAACACCACCATCAGCGCGGCCAGCGCAATGGCGCCAATATAGACAAAGGTCCGCTGCACCCGTGCTTTGACTTCGGCGCGGGCGGTGGCCACCGAGGCCAACACGTCGTCGATAAAGACACCAGTGCCAACCGCCCATCGCCAATCTTGCAGGCCGACCACATAGGCCACCATTTGCGCGGGTTCCCCGGTCGAGGGTTTTTGCCACATAAAGCTGTGCCAGCCAGCGCCCTTGCGGGCCAGCCGGATGAATTCATCCACGATTGGCACCCCGTCACTGTCCTTTAACCCGGCCCAATTCTGATTGATGAATTCGGTTTGTCGTGGGCTGACCAGATTGGTGCCATCGTAATCATAGACAAAGAAGAACCCGTCAGTTCCGTAGATCATCGACGACAGGATTTGCGTCACTTGGGTCTTGGCGACTTCGTCATCGGGTTGGGCGCGGCCATAGATAAAGGAAAACCCGTTGCGCGCCTGAGTGACATAGTTTCTCAGCTCGGCCTTTTTGGCCTCTAGCAACTGATGTTCCAGTGCCTGTATTTCACGCTCGGCCAGCGCGCGCGACTGGTAAGCCACCAAAACTGCAATCGCCGCCACGGCCACAATAAGTGGCAATGTGGCCAGAAGAGACAGTTTTTGGGCGTAATTCGGACGGATCAGGAAGTGTAACAGGCGCATGAGGCGAATCGATACGCAATTGGYGGCAGAAAATCAAAGGYCGCAGGTRRAWTTACTTGCRAAAGGTGCWTGGCWRCTCAGGCGGGAGACAGAAAATTGCGCAAAATYCCAGTTTTTKGGCCAAAAAACACSCGGSTCTACGCAGTAGTAGGTATTCACAWCGTTTGCGTCGAGGCTAGGCTAGCGACACTTGTATCGATCCGCCCGGGTTCAGACCCCGGGCAATCCGAATAATCTGGGAGGATAACACTAATGGATCGTCGTTCATTTCTAAAAACTACCGCGCTGGGCGGCTCGGCTGCAGCAGCGACCACTCTGGCCGCACCGGCTTATGCTCAAGGCAAGCGTACCCTGACCATGGTGACCGCATGGGGACGCGGACTGGCGGGCGTTTTTGACGCAGCTCAGCACGTTGCAGACAACATCACCACCATGTCCGATGGCGATCTGACCATCGAGATCAAGGCCGCAGGCGAGCTGGTTGGCGCGTTTGAAGTGTTTGACGCCGTGACCTCGGGGCAGGCTGACATGTATCATGCAGCAGACTACTACTTTGTTGGTCAGCACCCGGCTTATGCCTTCTTCACGTCGGCTCCGTTTGGCATGACCGCTCAGGAATTGCTGAACTGGTATCACCACGGCAATGGCCAGCAGTTCCATGACGAGCTGGGCCAGATCTTWRGMCTGMAKKCSYTSCNGSCWKSYMANNSMYWGGTGNRCRGKCMRSWGSMWKGTKCWWMWRRGMSAKCMAYGSTSMMKWAGAMKTCAACGGTCTGAAGTTCCGTATGCCTGGTCTGGGCGGCAAAGCTCTGGGTAAACTGGGGGCCTCGGTACAGAACATTCCAGGTTCCGAAGTGTATCAGGCGCTGTCCTCTGGTGCCATCGACGGCACCGAGTGGATCGGCCCCTGGGCGGATGAAAAGGCTGGTTTCCAGGAGATCACCAAGACCTATTACACCGCTGGCTTCCACGAGCCGGGTGCTGGTCTGACCCTGGCCACCAACCTCGACGTGTTCGAGAGCCTGTCGCCAGCGCATCAGAAGATCATCGAAGTGGCCTCGGGTGACACCCACCAGTGGAACCTGGCTCAGTTCCTGAACAACAACGGTGCGGCGCTGCAGCGTCTGCAGGCCGGTGGCGTTAAGGTTCTGGAATTCCCTGACTCGGTCTGGGATGCCTTTGGTAAGGCTTCGGCTGAGGTGATGGCAGAGAACATGGATGACGAGTTGTTCAAGAGAATCAGCGACAGCTACACCGCCTCGATGAAAGCGTCTTCGTCCTGGTTGAAGCAGTCTTCGGGCACTTATACCGCTCAGCGCGACCGCGTTCTGGGCTAATCGGCCGGACAGAAACCACTTGGATCCTCCGCACTGCGGGGGATCCTTTTATCAATGGCAGCAGGCAGGATGGCAAGAGCGCCAGACCACTGCTGGCAATCATCCGGGGGCAAAATGCAGGAAGATAGTAGCATCTCCTTGGCAGGGATATTCGGGGGGCTCTTCGACGGGCTCTGGTGGCTGGTGCACAATATTGGCATGGCCTTTTACAATTTYGGCTATGCGGTYAGCCAYCCGCAGCTTTGGCTYGATTGGTCAGACAAACARGCMRTSATGCGSTTTGTCTACTACGGTGCCTCGGTCGAATTCTTTTTTGTGGCCTTCACGACCTTTCTGGTCCTGACCGCCATTGGGGTGTACCGCCGCAGCTTTATGTGGGGCATGGTGCGCGGCATGGAGGGCTTTGCCAATACGGTAGGGCGGTTCTTTGCCTGGGCTGGCCTGCTGATGGTTGTTCAGCAAATCATTATCGTGTTCATCCAGCGGGTATTCGCGCGGCCAGACATGAGCTTTGGCTTTGGCATTCCCTTGCAGATGGACATCAGCTGGTTTGCCGAAGAGTTGAAGCTTTACAATGCCTTGGTGGTCTGCCTTTGCGCAACTTACACCTTTGTTCAGGGCGGCCATGTGCGGGTTGATCTGGTCTACGCCGGTGTCAGTTATCGCACCAAGAAGGTGATCGACATGGTSGGTTCAATGATCTTCATGATGCCCTCGGCGGTGCTGATCTGGATGTACGGCTGGTTYTTCATGTGGCGTCACCTGATTGTGCCGAACCCTTCGGCCAGTGATACGCTGGAACGGCTACTGATGAAATCCCGCGCATTGCGGTGGAACGTCGAGACCATCGGCTTCAGCCCAAACGGATTTAACGGCTACTTCCTGTTCAAAATCTTGCTGATTTCATTTGCCGGCATGGTCTTCCTGCACGCGATGGCCTTTTTCTACCGCTCGTTCCTTGAGTGCGTCGAAGGACAGGGCAGTGAAGGTAAATACCTCGACAAGGACAGCCTTGGCGAGGGTGAAGAAGCCTATGAAGGCGCTCATTAATTCTAAAGGACAGCGGATATGATATTCGGTCTTGATGGCGTCGAAATCGGCTTGCTCATCGTGTTTTTCTGCCTCTTCGGAGGCATCCTCTCTGGTTTCCCGGTGGCTTTTGCCATCGCCGGTGCTGGCATTATCTCATTTGGTATCATTGCCTCACTGGATTCAGCMGGGYTGCTGATCCACCAKGCGGTYGATACYTCWACCCAAGTCTACCACGACCTGATCAATTCGGGCGTCAGACCCGACTCGGTGTCGGTGTTCCGATACCCGGATCTGCCAACGGCCGGCCAATCGGTGTTTCCCAACGGTTGGGAACATGCGATGGACCGCAATCTGTCGTTCATCGTCAACCGGATGAATGAACGGGTTCTGGCAGGCGCCTCGATTGAGACGCTGCTGGCGGTTTTGATGTTTGTGCTGATGGGGATCACCCTGGAACGCTCAAAGATCGCTAATGATTTGCTGACCACCATGGCGCGGGTGTTTGGTCCGCTGCCCGGCGGTCTGGCCGTGTCAGTTGTGGTTGTGGGGGCCTTCCTGGCCGCTTCGACCGGTATTGTTGGCGCCACTGTGGTGACCATGGGGCTGCTGGCGCTGCCGACCATGCTGCGCAACAACTATTCGCCCGAATTGGCGACCGGGGTGATTGCCGCTGCGGGTACTCTGGGGCAGATCATCCCACCGTCGATTGTGATTGTTTTGCTTGGCACTTTGGCGGGGGATCTCTATTCCACCGCGCAGGAAGCCCGCGCCATGGAGGCGGGTTGCTCCGATGCGCTGACTTACCTGGGTGAACCGGCGGTTGTTTCCGTTGGGACCTTGTTCCAGGCGGCGCTGCTGCCCGGCATTCTGCTGGCGCTGCTTTATGCGCTGTATGCCTTTGGCTATGCAATGCTGAACCCGGAAAAGGCACCCGCAGTTATGATGGCGGAGAGCACCAACGAGCCGATTACCCGATCCGAAGGGTTGCTCTGGTTCCTCGCAGCCCCCATCGGTTTGATTGGTGGTGCCATATTGCTTGGCTCGGTTGGGCTGATTGGCAGTCAAAATATCACCGTCTCGTCGTTCTCAGATATTGGTCAAGCGGCGTCTCTGCGCACCAATGTGGCTGAGGAATGCCAGGCATCGATGATCGAACTGCATGGTCAAGAAGCCTGGGACGTGGCCGCGGCTGAGCAAGCATCCATCGATGATGCTGGTGGAGTCACCAAAAGCAAGCGCCTGACTCCGGAAGAACTGACCGCAGCCAAAGATGCCAAGATCGCGGGTATTGCGCCGATTGGGACCGGTCTGACTGTRCTGATGGTTCTGATGGGGCTGACCCTGGTCATSGGSCGTGGTGTKTCRCCGTCRAGCGATCCYAAGCCGTTGATYCTGGGGGCCATCGGGMTKCTGCTGGTTGCRCTGGTGGATGCGGTTYTGGTGTCGCCKACCACRACACCAGGGGGSATGGTTCTGCTGATTGCACTGCCAAGCCTGTTGGCRCTGTATGGCTGYCGTGARGCSGCMGYCCGCTGYRCSCGCAACGAYCTGATCCGGGTGGTGTTCCCRCCRCTGGTGYTGATCATYGCGGTGCTGGGSTCGATCYTGGGWGGYATYACCAAYCCRACRCCYGCWGCGGCGCTGGGGGCAGGTGGYGCRATCATGCTGGCGGCYTATCGYCGKYTGCAGGACGATGGTCGKTCGGGCAAGATCATCATCTGGTCCACTTTTGCAGTGTTGATCTGTATCCTGATTGGGGTGAACTTTGATCTGCGGATCAATCAGCCGAAGGTCAGCTTTGAGACCTGGGTGGCCTTTGGCTTTGCCTATGCAACCTATCTGTACGCGCTGTTTGGGCTGCTGTTTGGCTGTTGGGTGCTGTTCAAGGGCGGGGTACTGACACCTATTGTGCGGGAAACCGCCAAGGTGACCTCGATGGTGTTCACCATCCTGATTGGATCGCAGCTGTTGAACTTGGTGGTGATATCGTTTGGCGGTGAGGAGTATATCCAACAGTTCCTGAAGAGTTTCGACAACGAGGTGAAGGTCTTCCTGATCGTAATGCTGGTGTTGTTCTTCCTCGGCTTTGTGTTGGATTTCCTGGAGATCATCTACATCGTGATCCCGATTGTCGGGCCGATTATCTATGGCGGCTCATTTGATCCCAAATGGGTGACCATCATGATTGCGGTGAATTTGCAGACCTCGTTCCTGACGCCACCCTTTGGCTTTGCGCTGTTCTATCTACGTGGGGTGGCCCCCAAGGAAGTCACCACAGGGCATATTTATCGTGGCGTGATCCCCTTTGTGCTGATCCAGGTTGGCGGGTTGGTGTTGCTGTATTTCTTCCCAGTGATCGTGACCATAATACCGGCGCTGATTGGCCATTGATTGGATTTTGATTTGGCGTTGCCTGAACAGAATGGTAAGGGGCCCCGCAGGGCCCCTTACTTTATTTGAGATAGGGGGGAGCTGCCCCCCCTTGGCCCGGTGGGCCAATTCACCCCCGAGGTATTTTGAACAAGAAGAAATAAGACCCGTTTCGAAAATGATACGGGCGGATCATTTCAGGTTCGAACGGGCAGAGCCCCAAGGCCGCCCCGGAAGAGTGCCGGAGGATCCCGTGACGGGCCACTAAGACACCTTGGAAAGGAGCTGAGGTTCGTTCTAGATTTAACCAGGCCCGTCGTTTTTAGGAAAGCTGAAGCAGGTCCCAGCGGTTGCCAAACGGATCCTGCCAGACGGCAACAGTGCCATAGGGCTCGTGGCGTGGGGTTTCCTCAAAGTGGATGCCATGCGCCAGCATGGCTGCATGGTCGCGGGCAAAATCATCCGTATGGAGGAACAGCCCAACGCGGCCACCAAACTGATCGCCGATGGCGGCGCGCTGTCGTTTGCCTTCGGCGTGGGCCAGGATCAGGCTGCCCTGACTGGCACCAGGTGGTAGGATCCGAACCCATCGTTTGGGGCCCTGGTCGATATCTTCGGCCAGTTGGAACCCCAGCGTGCCGCAGTAGAAATCAATTGCTGCGTCATAATCCGGAACCAGCAGAGAAAAGGCATGTAGTACTTGCATTTATCGGGGCTGCGCACGGCGGTCAGGCAGGCTGATATTGGCCACTTGTTCCGCGATTGGATCGGTGGACAGTGGGTGCAGACTGGCCTTGAATGCTTCGGCGTCGCGCATAGGCTGCCAGCCACCACCGCTGTAAATCTCAAGCCCGGCAAACCCGGCCTTGTAGCCCATCTTGGGACTGCCCGGCACCCAATAGCCAAGGTAGACATAAGGCAGTCCAGCCTCGCGGGCAATGTCGATGTGATCCAGGATCATGTAGGTGCCCAGCGAGTTTCTGGGTAGATTGGGCGTGTAGAAAGAATACACCATGCTGAGCCCGTCTTCGAGCACGTCGGTGAGGGACACGGCAGTCAGTTGATCCTGCGCTGGATCGCTGTATTCTACCACCCGGCTGCGGATCGGGGTTTCTTCGATCATCGCGGCAAATTCGAATACATCCATGTCGGCCATGCCGCCATCGGCATGGCGACTGTCGAGATACTGGCGAAACAATGCGTACTGATCTTCGGTGGCCCAGGGCGAGGTGGCGCGGCGTTTGAGATGGGCGTTGCGCCGCAGGGTTCGTTTCTGACTGCGAGACGGGGTGAAATCAGATATCTTGATGCGGGCCGACAGGCAGGCGGAACATTCGGCGCAAGACGGCCGGTACAAAACGTTTTGGGAGCGTCTGAACCCCTGTTGCGAAAGGCTGTTATTCAGCTGCTCGGCGTCATCCCCTTGCAAGGCCGTGAACAGCTTCCGCTCCATCCTGTCCGCCAAATAGGGGCAGGGCTGTGGGGCAGTCACGTAGAACTGCGGGGCAATCGGAAGCGTGTGGCGCATGAGGATCCGGGATGATGATGTGATACCTGCGGGAATAGTAACAACCTGCTGGCAAACCGCCAAGTGGSGATCTGAGAWATGGTTTCAGACTCGTCTATTCAGCGCCAGAGTGCCCAGAAAGGCGTCGGTGAGGCCTTGGCCACGGGAGGAAGTCAACATCATCACAACCGAGATAACCTGCAATAGTGGCATCATCAGGGAAATCGAATACCCTGCCGTGTGCAGAACGGCCAGCCGCAGGTCGAATTTTTGGCCGGACAGGGTGCGCAATTCGATACCGGCAAAGCTCATGCCCCAGGTCGCCGAACTGTTGGCAATGGTGACCACCCGATAGGCAAACCCAAGGACCAGAAACAGCAGCGGCCAGAAAAAGAAGCCAATGAATACGGTCATCACCGACACGCCAAAGCACAGGGCGGCGATAATGATGCTGTCGATGACCCAGGCCAGCAGGCGTTTACTGGTCACCGCCTGGTAGAATTGCGGCTGATAATCGGGATCGGGCAGGGCGGTCATGAGTGAGTGGTCCTCGGGTAAAGGGAACCCCTGCCCGGAGCAGGGCAGGGGACTGGGCCGGTGGAGGAGGGGGAGATCAGGCGTTTTTGGTCGTGGTCTCAGGGTCAGCGCTGGCAGCTTTGGCGCGATCGTCCATGAAGTCGTCAAACTCGGCCTTATCCTTGGCATCGCGCAGGCGCTGCAGGAAGGATTCGAAATCGCTCTGCTCTTGTTCCAAACGGCGCAGAGTATCCTCTTTATAGGCATCAAAGGCATTGTTGCCGGTCGAGGACATCGAATGCCGAGACCAGTCGTTGCGACGGGTGCGGTGGCGGCAGGAGGATGCAAACATCTTTTTGCTCCAGATCATGTAAAACAGCAGGGCAAGGCCAATCGGCCAGAAGAATACGAAGCCTAGGACCATGGCGGCAATCCAGGCACCTTTGCCTTTGCTGTCTAGCCAGGACTCGCTGCGTGCAAACCATCCCTGCTCGCTGATGGGCGGCGGGGCAGTGTCGGTGAAACTCGTCATTCGGTGTCTCCCTGCGTTTGATATAATGTAAATCTTGTTCACATTATGATATATCGGAGTCGGCTTGGGGTATTGCAAGGGCACATGTAAATCTTTTTTACATTAGCTGTAGCCGGACAGACTTTCTTGCACGGATGGACAGAGAAAGTTGCAGCAACTCGTTGTAGCCGGACAGAGATTCTTGCAAACTTGGACAGAGATAGTTGCAGCAACTCGTTTTTGAGTAATGAGGGAAACTAGCGCGGTATTCTTCGGTTGTCATCCCAGGCTTTCTGCGCCCTTCAATTTATCCCAGTCCTCTGTGCTGAGCGCAGCCTGCAACACAGCGTCTACCTCTGGCAGGAAGGACACCCACATCGGTTTCCCATCCATTTTTGCGTTGGGAGGGAGGTTGTCCAAATCGCAGAGCGCCCGTGCAGCTCGTTCCCGTGCAGGTTTTGGTTTGCGCATCATCGACTCCCTTTGGGGGAACTGTAACGGATCAGGGTGTCATGAGGGACGGAGTTTTGTGACACAAATAATTGCAGTAACTGGGCAGGCGGTGRCKCAAACCGTTYAAANCGCCGGTTTTGACGTCTCTTTAAACACTCTTTGAACGGTGTTTGTTGGACCCATCACCCGCAATGCCGGCTAAAAGCATTTTCGTGACATTGGTGCGTAGTGCAGCATCCGTCTAGAAGGGCGGTTTTCCGACCTTCGCTGCGGTCAGGTCCAACGGCAGCTATGCGCAGTAAGTCACCTTTGCAAAGTAGGGCCGCCAAGTGTGTCGGATCGACAGGACTGTCCCAGACCGGACCTTTGAACGATCCGCAGCTAACGGCAGGTTCGAGCCCAAAGTTACCGCCATGTGGGGCTGCAGCGAATGGTCGCTTTTTAAACAAACTCAAAACCGCTGGGGTTATTCAATGCAACTGGTTATTATCTGTTTCTAAGACTAAAAGTAGGGGGAAGGTTTGGCAGAAGAATTCAAGTGGGATACGCAACTACGTGCTGCGTTCTCTGGATATCTAAAGTGGATTGGAATTGCTCTTTGCGCGCKATCACTTTTTAGCTGGCTTTCGCGCACATTGTCATTGGGCTTAGTAAGCTTTATTGCGGTCATTCGATCATCGTATGAAGCCTTGTTTCACCCATTTATTGATTTTTTAACTTGGTGGCTTCCCATTTCGCTTACCGCCGCTCAAAAAGATCTGATATTCATGTACCTGCTCACTGGCTCTGCAGTATCCAGAACCCTATACATCTACGTAGCAGGGTTTCGCAAAGCTGATGTAATGAGCGTATCGGCTGGGCGCATTGAATTCTGGGCACGCTCTTTGTCCCAAAGTTCGCTCAAGTTGGGAGTTGGTGCTATCTTAGCAATTTTGGGGTGGCCAATTCTGTCTCTCTTTTTCATTGCTGAACCGGTACTAATGCAAAATAGTGACTTTGCCATGCTGTGGAATTGGCGGAATATCCGTTTGAGCCGAAAATCTGATCCAGATTTAGACTATGATGGGTGGTCGCTTATCGACTTGCGCCTTGTACTCATACTTCAATTGTCTGCGGCTCTTGGTATCGTGGTCCTGATCCTTTTGCTAAATGCAGCCAGTTTGCGCTGAGCGGTAGTTTTGCCATTCCGTAAAGCAGCCATTCAAATGGCTTTAGCATATGGTCGCTTTGTCCGCACCTTTGCCATTGGTGCGCAGTACAGCGAATGACGGTTGCCCGCTCTTCCTGCTTCAGACGTCCCCCATGCTGCACCGCGCACCAAGGYCTTATATGGGCTGGTAGCTGCCGTTAGACGGGTTAGTCACGAGCGGCGGCTCCGGGCCGATAGCACCAGTTGGGTCAACAACCGTGAATGACCGCAAATCTCCGCAGAGCAGTCGTTGCAAGGCCTATTCAGTGATGGTTGAGATCTTGAACATGACACACGCCCCGTTCAAAAGCTCCTTTTTATGCGCTTCAAACGCGCGCGTTGCAGCCAGTGGAACCACCCCGTACCCGGCTGTTGCGGTTCGGCCTACAGGTCAAAGTTCCGGATCAACAACTCGCCACGCTTCCCCCTGGCGGTTTCCTTGCGGGCCACGGTGTAGCTGACTTGAACCTCCTCCATGTGGAACCCGGCAAAGATCTCGCGGATCTCGGGCGCATCGTTGATCGACATGAGCGCCTTGCCCTTGCCTGATCTCATCCACCCAGCCAGAGTTTCAAAATCCTCAGGCGCAAACATCGCCTTGCCGTAATCGTCCTCGCAGCTCCAGTAGGGCGGATCTAGGTAGAACAGCGCCGAGGGCCGGTCATAGCGGGTGATGAACTCAGCATAGGGCAGGCACTCGATCACCACGCCGCTCAACCGGGCATGAACCTCTTCGAGCATGGGCTCCAGCGTCGACAGGTTGAACCGGGCAGGGCGGTCGGACGCGACACCAAAATGGCGTCCCGACACTTTGCCACCAAAGGCGGTGCGCTGGAGATAGAGGAACCGCGCCGCGCGTTCCAGGTCGGTGAGGGTGTCAGGCCGGGTGGCCACCAGGCGCTCGAACTCAACGCGGGTGGTGAGCTGGAAGCGCAGGCAGTCGATGAACTGCGGATAATGGCGCTGCAGGATGCGAAACAGATTGGCGATGTCGCGCCCGAGATCGTTGATCACCTCGGCGCGGGGCTGCATTGAGCGGCGCAGGAAAATACCACCCATGCCGACAAAGGGCTCGGCGTAGAGACCATGTGGGGTGGCGTCCAGGATCGCAGTGATCCGTTTGGCCAGATTGCGCTTGCCGCCCATCCAGGGGGCAACAGGGGAGGTGTTTTGAACGGGGGTTAAACGCACTTTGAAGAGCCTTTTCCATCGCGCTCCTGGCGCATAGGGGAAGGGCTCTGTTGTGGCCTCAAGTGATTGTGTGCCTTGCATCTTGGGCACTTGATGTTGAGCGCGCCGGATAGGGCGGCAGGCTCCATTTTAAATAGCAGTCGGGCACATTGGCCGCAACGCTGGTCTTGCATAGACAAGTGGAATCACCTCAAACAGGCCGGACCCTCGCGAGGGGTGGGAGCGGCCATAAGGCTTAGTTGGTCGGCGGGGTCTGGTGTCAGAACTTAGGCCCCGTGTTTAAGGGGTGTTAGAGCACCCCTTAGCCTCCCTGTAAGGAGAGGTTTTGCTTAGCCACCAGAGGGTGGCCAAAAACTGTTGTCAGTGTAATTCGCTGGAATCACGTCCAAGTCCTTCAGCGCGCGGGCGGCAAAGATATGCACCCGCACATGCTCAGCCGCAGCCGCGCCAAAGGCAAAAACGGTCTGCGCGTCCATTGGCACTGCCGTGTTGTCCTGCGCCAGCCAGGCAAAATCATCCGCCGCGCCATGCCAGTGCAGATCCTCGGCCAGTGCCCCTTGCATCATAGCGCCCAGGGCCAGCGCCGCGCCGCCGGATATGTTTTGGCGGGACGCAGCATCGCAATCAAAGATATGCCCCTGGAAGGTGAACCCGGCCGTGATCCGGCGAGTCCGTTCGGCCTGCACCTGATCGCTGGTGATGGCTGGCGCGACATAGACCAACGCGGATGTCTCGCTGGACCAGGACCAGCCCTCTGGCGACTGCAGGGGGTGATCATCGCTCAGGATCACATAGGGCATCACCAGCATGTTTTGCTGACAGGTGACAACGCCGGTCACGAGGTCGGTTTCTGGGTCAATCTGGGCGGCTCTTACGGTGTTCATATCGGGCCTCACATTGGATAAAACATGTAGTGGATGGTTTTCCCCACCGTATGGCTGGTGTCCCAGGTCGGGCGCTTCTTGGAGATGAAGGACACAGACCCCTCATTGGGCAGGTTGGCCAGAACGGCGCCATGTGCCACGGTAATCTTGAACGAGGTTGGCACCTTATTCAGCACCCAAAACCCGGTTCTGGGCTGCAGGTTTGGGAAAGATCCTGCCACC